>NZ_CP139691.1:437500-2017500 GCF_034371605.1 Limimaricola variabilis
CATGAGTTCGTGGGATCAGACCCGAAACCGAGTGATCTAGGCATGTCCAGGATGAAGGTGCGGTAACACGCACTGGAGGTCCGAACCCACACCTGTTGAAAAAGGTCGGGATGAGGTGTGCCTAGGGGTGAAAGGCCAATCAAACTCGGAGATAGCTGGTTCTCTGCGAAATCTATTTAGGTAGAGCGTCATCCGAATACCCCGGGGGGTAGAGCACTGGATGGGTAATGGGGCCCCACAGGCTTACTGATCCTAACCAAACTCCGAATACCCGGGAGTACTAGATGGCAGACACACGGCGGGTGCTAACGTCCGTCGTGGAGAGGGAAACAACCCTGACCTACAGCTAAGGCCCCCAATTCGTGGCTAAGTGGGAAAGCAGGTGGGACGACCAAAACAACCAGGAGGTTGGCTTAGAAGCAGCCATCCTTTAAAGATAGCGTAACAGCTCACTGGTCTAAATAAGTTGTCCTGCGGCGAAGATGTAACGGGGCTCAAGCCACGAGCCGAAGCTTAGGATGCACTTAGTGCATGGTAGCAGAGCGTAGTGTGACATAATCCCATGTCTCCTTACCGTCCTCCGGGTCGGCTTGGAGACGCGGGATTTTCTGTGAAGCCGGGCTGTGAGGCATCCGGTGGAGAGATCACTAGCGAGAATGATGACATGAGTAGCGACAAACAGGGTGAGAGACCCTGTCGCCGAAAGTCCAAGGGTTCCTGCTTAAAGTTAATCTGAGCAGGGTAAGCCGACCCCTAAGGCGAGGCCGAAAGGCGTAGTCGATGGGAACCAGGTTAATATTCCTGGGCCAGATGGAAGTGACGGATCGCGGACGTTGTTCACCCTTATCGGATTGGGTGGGCAGCCAGGCGGTCCCTGGAAATAGCTCCATCATGAGATCGTACCCTAAACCGACACAGGTGGACTGGTAGAGAATACCAAGGCGCTTGAGAGAACGATGTTGAAGGAACTCGGCAAAATACCTCCGTAAGTTCGCGAGAAGGAGGCCCGGTTTTTACGCAAGTAGAGGCCGGGGGCACAAACCAGGGGGTGGCGACTGTTTACTAAAAACACAGGGCTCTGCGAAGTCGCAAGACGACGTATAGGGTCTGACGCCTGCCCGGTGCCGGAAGGTTAAAAGGAGAGGTGCAAGCCTTGAATTGAAGCCCCGGTAAACGGCGGCCGTAACTATAACGGTCCTAAGGTAGCGAAATTCCTTGTCGGGTAAGTTCCGACCTGCACGAATGGCGTAACGACTTCCCCGCTGTCTCCAACATCGACTCAGCGAAATTGAATTGCCGGTCAAGATGCCGGCTTCCCGCGGTTAGACGGAAAGACCCCATGCACCTTTACTACAGCTTCACACTGGCATCAGGATTGCGATGTGCAGGATAGGTGGTAGGCTTTGAAGCGGGAACGCCAGTTCCCGTGGAGCCTCCCTTGAGATACCACCCTTCGCACTCTTGATGTCTAACCGCGGTCCGTCATCCGGATCCGGGACCCTGTGTGGCGGGTAGTTTGACTGGGGCGGTCGCCTCCCAAACAGTAACGGAGGCGCGCGAAGGTTGGCTCAGAACGGTCGGAAATCGTTCGTCGAGTGCAATGGCATAAGCCAGCCTGACTGCAAGACTGACACGTCGAGCAGAGTCGAAAGACGGCCATAGTGATCCGGTGGTCCCGAGTGGAAGGGCCATCGCTCAACGGATAAAAGGTACGCTGGGGATAACAGGCTGATACTGCCCAAGAGTCCATATCGACGGCAGTGTTTGGCACCTCGATGTCGGCTCATCTCATCCTGGGGCTGGAGCAGGTCCCAAGGGTATGGCTGTTCGCCATTTAAAGAGGTACGTGAGCTGGGTTTAGAACGTCGTGAGACAGTTCGGTCCCTATCTTCCGTGGGTGTAGGATACTTGAGAGGAGTTGCCCCTAGTACGAGAGGACCGGGGTGAACGATCCACTGGTGGACCAGTTGTCGTGCCAACGGCAGTGCTGGGTAGCTATGATCGGACAGGATAACCGCTGAAGGCATCTAAGCGGGAAGCCCCCCTCAAAACAAGGTATCCCTGAGGACCGTGGTAGACCACCACGTCGATAGGTCGGAGATGTAAGCGCAGCAATGCGTTCAGTTGACCGATACTAATGGTCCGATAGGCTTGATCCGATCCAGAAACAGCAAGGCTGGATCCGAAAGCATACACAATCAAGGAAATGTACGACGACCTGGAACACCGCTCCCCCCAATCGGGGCAGGGCGGCTGATATGGTGACCTCCCCCCAAGCGACGCGACAGGCCACACCGGCCTCGAGCAGCGCCCCGCGCGGCAGGCCACCGAAGATGTTCTTTTCTCGGTCTGGTGGCCATAGCACGAGCAAAACACCCGATCCCATTCCGAACTCGGCCGTTAAGTGCCGTTGCGCTGATGGTACTGCGTCTCAAGACGTGGGAGAGTAAGTCACCGCCAGACCTAGTAAAGAACATCCCACATTCTCTCTGACACGATGCCAGAACCGATCCGGCCTCAAGCAGCGCTCCGCGCAGCAGGCCAAACATCCTGTCGCGGGATGGAGCAGCCCGGTAGCTCGTCAGGCTCATAACCTGAAGGTCGCAGGTTCAAATCCTGCTCCCGCAACCACTGAAATC
Organism: Limimaricola variabilis; assembly: GCF_034371605.1. NCBI lineage: Bacteria > Pseudomonadati > Pseudomonadota > Alphaproteobacteria > Rhodobacterales > Paracoccaceae > Limimaricola > Limimaricola variabilis. The sequence goes on from NZ_CP139691.1 coordinate 440,140, forward strand.
TGCATCGCAGACAAGGCAGCGCCCCACGGGGCGCTTTCTGCGTTTCCCCCAGCGGGTCGGCAGATCCGGGACGCCTCGCCCCGGATCTCGATACGTACCCCATCCCGGGCGTCGGGGTCCTTCCAGACCCGCACGTCTCTGAGTATCTGCCGCAACAGCGCGTTCGCCTCCACGATCTGACCGCTTCCGGTCAGCAGATCCTCAAGCCGGCGAACCTGTTGGCCATAGATGGTTTCCAGACCCTCAAGGGTCGGCACGACCACCTCGGTGGCTTTCCCGAGTTCGATGATCTCGTCGCGTAGCGCGTCGCGCTCTGCCTCTCTGGTTTTCAGGCGCGCCAGCAGCGAGTCTCCTGTCTCCTCGGTTTCCAACCGATCCAACAAGCGTTCGATGGCCGTCTCGGTCCTCTTCAGCTGCGCTTCAAGCGCCTTTTTTTCAGCTTCGCCATTCGCCGGTTGCAGCAGGAGGAGGCGATTGACCTCTTCGGCAAACTGCCGGGCAAAGCCCGGGGTCAACAGTCCCTGTCGGATACGGGCCAGGACCCGGCTTTCAAGCTTTTCCCGTGCGATCGTACGGCTGTTCTCGCACTCTTGGCTGCCCTGGGTCTTGCGAGTGTAGCAGCCGTAGCGGTCCTTTCCGGTGATCGTGTAGCCTCCGCCGCAGCAACCGCATTTGACGATCCCATTGAGGACATACCGAGCACGGTGGCTGTCGTTCAGCGGTGCCGTTTTGCCCGCATACTGCTCATGCGTGGCCGCGAGGCGATCCTGTACCGCGTTCCAAACCTCGTCCTCGATGACTGCGAGCTGCGGCGCATCCCCGTGGACCCTGTGGTCCGGATCGGCAGGACGAGAGAGGCGATTACCAGTCTCGGGATCGCGGTAGAAGCGGTTTCGCCCGTAAACGATGATGCCGATATACGCCTCGTTGCGCAGCATGCCGTCCCGCTTCTTGGCATTGCCCCTGATGGTGCTGTCGTTCCATTTGCCTCCGGACGGGGAGGGAATACCCTCCTCGTTCAAGGACGCGGCAATCTTGCGGGGCGACAAGCCGTCGGCGTAGTCATCGAAGATGCGCTTTACGACAGCCGCCTGCTCCGGGACGATTTCACGATTCAGTCCCCGCGCGCCGGGGACGACGCGATAGCCATACGCAAGTCCGGCGGCCACACGTCCACCGACGGTTTCCCCCTGCTGGCCCCTGCGGGTCTTGTCGGCGATCTCCCGCGATTGATGCTCGGCGATGGCTGCGAGGAAAGGCACGAGCTTCCAATCAAATTTTCCCCCATTCGCGGCATACAGGTCGATGTTCCTGCTCTCGAACCACCCCGCAAGGATAGATATGTCGGCCGCCCGCCGACCGATCCGTTCGATGCCCTCCACGATGACGGCCGCGATGTCGCCTTGTGCGACGCGCTCCTTCATGGCCGTGACGCCAGGACGGGACCGTAGCAGCGTCAGGCCGGTCTTGGCCTCATCGCGATATTCGCCAGCGATCTCGAAACCCTGTTTTGTTGCGGTTTCCCGGGCGATCCGGAGTTGATGCTCGCAGGACTGGTCGTTCTGCTTGTCCATGGAGTAGCGGGCGTAAAGCACAACCTTCGGCTTCTCACCGGGGGCAGGCAGGGCGGTAGGCGCGCCGGTGGCGCGCCTCACATTGCGGACAGGGTCGGTCATGCCTGGCTCTCCCTCTTGTCGGTTTTGCCCGTGGCCACGTGAGCCCTGGCCATCAACGAAACGAACGAAGACAGCAAAACCGTGATCTCGGTGGCGCCCCCGGGATTGTCGTTCGCAGCGATAAGGGTTTGGGTTTCGGCGTTGGTCTTGGTCATGAGTTGATCTTTCAAGGTCTCACCACGCTTGTTGGTGGCAGACGGGAGATCGGGCCGGTTCTGGCGCATCGATTTAAGTTTATTGATGGGGTCCAGATCCCACGGAGGGTGACGCGCCGGCGCTGTCGTAGCAGCAGTGGAGCGGTGGCGATGCCGGCGCGTCGTTCGACGGTGATCCATGCCGTCGGATTGTGGAGCCGAGGCCCCTCAAGGAACGGCGCCCTACCGGGCGCCGTGCAGTCACTGCATGCCGAGCAGACGGAAGCTCTGCCTTATCGCGTCGGCGTGGTCGAGCGCCCTACGGGTGGCGCGATAGAGCACCCCGATCGGCTGCATGGCCGCCTGGAGCACCTCCTCCTCCGGGGTGAGCTGCCGACACGCCCCGAAGCTATGGTTGTTGCCGAGTGCACCGCTATCCGGGCCCGTGGCCTCCTTGCCGTGAGCCTCCGGCGGAAGCACCTTGCGGATCTCCCCGAGTGCGACATCGAGGAAGTAAGGGAGATCGTCGTCTATGTCGGTCTCTTCATCGAGATATTCGATGACCTCCCTGACCACCTCCTGCGCAGCCGGGTCGAGGTACGGCAGAACCTGCCGTGCCAAGTGCTGGCTCATGTCCGCCCGCAACTCGATGACGGGGCGGACGAGGGCGACCTGTTGTTCCAACAGGTTTCTGGCGGACTGGACGCTCATTTCTGCACCTCCTTTCCCGCATGGCGGGGCTGGTGAGGCAATTGCCTCTCACCATGGGTGTTCCGGCCACGAACGGTCCGTGAGCGGGAGCGCTGCCTCGACCGGCGATCGGCGGCGATGTCTCGCTCTGCGTGAATCCGACCGCGCACGGCGTTCATCGCTGCAAACGGCCTTCCGTCGAGGCGTCCGAGTACGGCCGAACCGGTGGTCCGGCAGATGCAGAAGCCGCTGTTCGTCAGCGGCACGAGCAGCCGCCGTGCGCCGACGAAGCGGGTGGGTTCGTTCAGTCCCGCAGAGAGGTACTCGGACCGGCGACGCGCGTGCACCTCATAGCCGATGTTAGAGCGACGGCGAGAGGTGGTGCCATACGCAAGCAGCGCGTAGCGCAGGCCGTCACGCTCCTCGATATCGAGGACGAGGCAGGGCCGCGCCTTCGGGCGCCCGGTGTGGCCCTCCTCGGCCAGCGGAAAGCGAAAGGAGAGGATGTCGCCGGCGGTGATGTGATCCTGCCAGGCCGGGGTCATGGTGAGATTGGTTTGGATGCTGTCGAGCATTGTCGGTGTCCTGAGATGGTGGATGTTCGACGCGCCCGATGTCGTCTTTTCCTCTCGGCCGGGTCCTTCCGTCGTGCGCGTCACAACGCGCGCGCACGGCGGAACGGGGCTGGCCTGCTTCCTCGTCCCATCATCATGCCTGCGCTGGTGGGGAGAGCGTCGAGAGGGGACGCCCCTCTCGACCCCGCCGAGAGGGCGAGCGGAGATGGGTTCGGGAAGAGGTGCGGTACGCTCTTCCCGGGAGTGGGAGGAGGTACGGAGGAGAGCGCGGAGCGGCGTCCTCTGGGAGTAGGGGGTCTTGGGGGAGAGCGGATCGACGACCCGAGCCCGTCGGGGGACGCCAGGGGGTGCAGGGGGAGCGGCGAGCGATGACCCTGCCGCCGTCTGCGGAGGACCGCACGCCGCGCAGGCGGCCCCCGGCAGGGCCCTCGGAGAGCCCCCGGAGGGCCGACGCGTATTGAGCCGCCATGGGCGGCGTCTCGCAATACGCAAAGTCGGTCCCTACACCTTGTCAGAGGGACCCTTGCAGGCCCGCCTTTCAAGGTCGGGCGTGACATCGACGCGTCGTTTTTTCGTGGCCTTGTATTTCCCTATTTCCGCTTCGCCGAAACCGAAAGAGGCGGAGCGAGATCATGCAGGGCTACCAGTTCGCCCATATTGAAACCTGGTCGCGGAAAGGCGTGGCCAAAAACAACGGCAAGGATGAAAAGGTCCGCCGAAATGGGCAGCGCGGATGGACCGCGGAACAGATCATCGATGAAGCCGCGCGGGAGCCATGGGCATCGGAACATGTGGGGCGAGGCAGGCGTGACCCGCTCGTCATTTCCGGCACCTGCGCCTCCTTCGATGAGCTGCGTGCAGCACATGAAGAAGCCTGTCGGGCCAAGGTTTCGGTGCCCTACACCAACCGGCAGACGAAGAAGAAAGGTACGCGAAGGCGGTCCGTTCGCGTCGACACGCACACGCTCTACACCGCGGTCATTTCCCTCCCGATCCTGAGTGCCGATGCCCGCGAGGATCAGACCGTCATGGACGAATGCAGGAAGGCTTTCGACCTCGTCATCGCCTGCGAAAAGCGCCGCATCAAAGACGCTGGCGGGGAGTTCGCTATGGGAGCCATTCATCTTGATGAACGCCACGTCCACCTCCACCTCTATGGCCTCGACCGACATCGCGGATCGGTAAATGGACTCCATCCGGGCAAGGCGGCGCTGGATGAGTTCCGGGCACGCCATGGGGCGCTTTCCTCGAAGGACTCCGATCTGTTCCAGCGATCGAAACGCGCCTACTGCGACGCGATGCGCGAGTGGCAGGATGACCTTCATCGGGAGGCGCTGGGGCGGGTCGGCCTCTGCCGCTTTGGCCCGCGGCGGTTCAGGTGTTCCCGCGGTCAATGGAACGAACGCAAGCGCGAGGAAGAAGAGCGGGCAAAGGCACAGACTACAATCGAAGCAGTCGGAAAAATTACAGCATCCCAGAGGGCCGCAAGCGATGCGCTGGCTGAACGGGAGGCGAATGTCTCGGAAATGCAGGAAAGCCTCCAAGCCGAACACGAGAAACTGGCCCAAGGGCGAGCTTCGGTGGAGGAGGATGCGCTTCGCCTCGATGCAGGGCTGGCAACGGTGGAGGCGATGGCCGCAGGGTATATTGAGGAGCATCAGAGCGCGGGCGAAAGTACCATCAGGGCTACGCCAGATACGAAGAAATCGGACAAGAAATGGCAAGAACTCCGGGCGCGACTGAGCCGTGCCCCAAGTGAAGCAAGCCGCATCGGCGCCCTGATTGGAGCATCACTTCGAGACCTCCGAGCGGAGGCAAAACGGCAGGCGCGGGAGACCGCGATGGCAGACGCGCGGGCCGAGATCGAACGACGTTTTCCGGGGCTGGGCGCGGTGCACAGGGTCGCTCAGGGCCTGATCAATCGCTTGTCGACACCGAGGGAACGGCTCGAGGCGACGAACGAGTTGGACAGAGCCGCAAAAGCGGAGGCCAAGGATGTCGCCAGCTTCCGTAAGGAGGGGGGGCCGCCGCCACGTTCTGGAGATGGCCAAGAGCAATAACCCAGCGGCCTCATGGCAGGATCAGGCGTGGCCGATCGCTGCCATTCTGGAGGGTCGCGATCATCTCATCCCGGGCTGCGAGTTCTGCCTCGAGATCATCAGTAAATCGCTCCAGGTTCTGCTTCTCCTGACTCGCCCGGGTCAGGGCCGCCTCAAGCTGGCCGATACGTTGCAGAAGCGGTGCCTTCGCTTCAGCTTGAGCACAGGCGATCACGGTAGCAAGCCCGCGGGAGTGTCCCTCGATCGCAGTAGTCAGTTCCGGCGACTGAATCTCACCGCCCAGCTCGATGCCAAGGCGTACGGGGAGCTGCCGGTCCCGGTGTTCGAGCCACGTGTCCCACGGTGTCTTGGAGAGGCCCCGCCGGCCGAGCTCGTTCCATAGCGTTGGCCGTTCGGGCTCGACGCCTCGAGCGCGCATGGCCATGCCGGCGGCGATCACCTCGGCGGGGGAGTAGGCGGGTTTCTGGGACATCTGAGGGCTCCGTAAGCTGGTGGAGCCCGGTAGATGTAGCCGAAGCTGAAAGATGAAAAACAATGATCCGCGGAGGCGTCTCAATCAAGCTCACAAGCTCACAAGCAATGCGACGTCGCCAATACCGGCACGAGCGTCCAGGCCGTGCCAACCACGGCAGCCGCGGCAAGCGTCATGCTGATGCCGTGGATGGCGGCACTGGGATGGGGCCATCGTGACGACCTCAGCACGGCAAGCAGCATGACCTGAAGCGCCACGGCGACGAGTGCCGCGCCGACAAGCAGGGCTCGGCCTGGAACCTCCGGGGCGATCGTCGCCCACCGGCTCGAGCACAGCAAGCCGTGCAGCCCGTAAACCGCGCTGAAGGCAGCGAGCCAAAGCGTCAGCGGCAGCGACAGGCGCAGGATAGCGTTCATGTCAGCACCCCGGGCAGCCCGATCGCCGCGGTCGTCAACAGGGCGACCAATAGGGTGTAGTCGCTCCACAGGCGGGCGATGCGCGTCGCGCCGAGCGTGGTACCCGCCGAATGGCCCGACAGGCGGCGTAGCCCCACGGCCGACCACATCAATATGCTGACGAGGCAGTGCAGCAGCCCGTACCCGACGAAAACCCAGACCGTCGCGTCATAGGCATGAAGGGTGGGATCGGGGCTCTCGGACAGCACGGGCAGCGCCGCGCCGGCGATGAGGGCGAGGCCGAAGAAGGCCGCGCTCTGACCCATCAGCGTGCCGAAACGGGGCCCGAGGAAGGCCAGACCGGCGCCGGCAAGCACGAGGACCAACGGAAGGACGCCCGGTTCGAGATAGGCCGGGGGCGGCCAGTTCGGGGCAATGGAGAACAGGAAGGCATAGCCGAACAGCAGCGAGCCGAAGAAGGTGCCGTTGGCCAGCAACAGGAAGACCGAGCCCCACCAGCCGGGCGGGTCGGACGCTTCGGCCGCCGTGGGCAGCGACAGGCCCCGACCTACCGGCAGATGCCCCTCCGGCGCGCGGCGCCCCAGCCCCCAGACCCAGACAAGCGCGCAGCTGATCACCCCCAGCGCCGAGATCGGCACGAGCCAGTAGGCCTTGAGCAGCATTCCGAGGAAGAACAGCCCCGTGATCGCCGACATCAGCATCGGAAGCGCGGTGTTGCCCGGGAAGATAACGACGTAGCGGGGCTCGCCGGTGGCGATATCGACCGAGAGCGTCTCGCGCCGGCCGCGGGCCGGGTCGCCGAGATATCCCTCACCGCGCGCCAGCCGCACCGGCAGTTCGGGGTCCTCGTAGAGCGGCTCGCGCGAGGTGACATGCGCGAGGCTCGCGAAATTGTAGGGCGCCGCCGGCGTCGGCATGGCCCAGTCGAGCGTGCCCGCGCCCCAGGGATCGCGCGAGCCGCGGATCGCCACCACGGCGTTCACGACCACGTCGATCAGCACCAGCGCGAAGCCGATCGCCATGACGAAGCCGCTGATCGAGGCGATGATATTGATCGTCTCCCAGCCTTGGCCGGCTTCGTAGCTGTCGATCCGCCGCCGCATCCCCAGGAGCCCGGCCCAATGCAGGGCCAGGAAGGTGCCATGGAACCCCGGCACCACGAGCCAGAACGCCGCGTGGCCGAGCTTGAAATAGGTCTTGCGGCCGGTGAAATGTGGCATCCAGTAATAGAGCGCGGCGATCATCGGGAAGACGAAGCCGCCGACCAGCACGTAGTGCAGGTGGGCGACGATGAAGTAGGTGTCGTGCGCCTGCCAGTCGAAGGGCACGATCGCCACCATCACGCCCGTCAGCCCGCCGATCACGAAGGTGGCGAAGAAGGCCAGGAGCCACAGCATCGGCAGATGCATCGCGGGCCGGCCCTTCCACAGCGTGCCGATCCAGGCGAAGATCTGCACCGCCGTCGGCACCGCGACCAGCGTCGAGGCGGCCGAGAAGAAGGCGAGCCCCATATGCGGGATGCCCGTGGTGAACATGTGGTGCACCCAGAGCCCGAAGCTCAGCACGCCGAGGCTCACCGCCGCCGCGATGATCCAGCCGTAGCCCATGAGCGTGGTGCGCGCCATCACCGGCAGGATGGTCGAGATCGCGCCCGCCGCCGGCAGGAAGATGATGTAGACCTCCGGGTGGCCGAACAGCCAGAACAGGTGCTGCCAGAGCAGCGCGTCGCCCCCTTGCGCCACCTGGAAGAAGGGCATGCCGAAGGCGCGTTCCAGCTCCAGCAGGATCGAGCCGAGGATCAGCGGCGGAAAGCCCGTCAGGATCATCACCGCCGTGACCAGCGCGTACCACGCGAAGATCGGCATCCGCGACAGCGACATGCCCGGCGCGCGGTAGCGCAGTACCGTCACGGTGATCTCGACCGCGGCCGAGATCGCCGAGATCTCGACGAAGGTGATGCCGATCAGCCAGAAGTCCGAGTTGATCCCCGGCGCGCCGATGGTCGACGACAGCGGTGGATACATGAACCAGCCGCTGTCGGGCGCAAGGCCCGCCAGCAGCGCGAAGATCATCATCGATCCGCCGAAGACGTAGCACCAGAAGCCGTAGGCGGTGAGCCGGGGGAAGGCGAGGTCGCGCGTGCCCAGCATCTTCGGCAGCAGGTAGACCGCGAGCCCCTCGAAGAAGGGGATCGCGAACAGGAACATCATGATGGTCCCGTGCATGGTGAAGATCTGGTTGTAGTGGTCGGGGCCGAGAAAAGCCGAGCGAGGGCTGGCGAGCTGCGCCCGGATCAGCATCGCGAGAATGCCGCCCACCACGAAGAAGGAGGTCGCCACGAGGAGGAACATCCGGCCCAGATCGGTGTGGTTCACGGTGGTGAACCAGCCCTTGAGGCCGGGGTCCGAGGCCCAGATCCGCGACAGGGCACGATGGCGCCTGAGCGCGTTCATGGTGTCTCTCCTTGCAGGAAGGTCCGCCAGCCCGCGTCGTCATGCGCGATCACGGTGAAGCGGTGGTCGCGGTAGCCCGCGCCGTTGAACTCCGATCCCAGCCCCTCGTATCGCCCCGGCAGGTCGGCCTCGAGCCGCAGCACGTTCACATGGCCCGGCACGGCGTCGAGCTTGCCCGCGAGCCGTGGCACCCAGAAGCCATGCACCACGTCGACCGTGGTGATGGCCACGTCGACCGGGCGGTCGGCCGGGATGTGCAGTACGTTGTTGGTCTCGAGCCCCGGCAGGTCGTCGTACCGGAAGCGCCAGGCCCATTGTCGCGCTTCGGCGTGAACGCGCACCAGATCGGGCGTCGCGCGCGGCAGCAGGCGCTCGCCCACGACGAGGCCATAGGCCAGCAGCGCGGCCAGCACGGTCATGGGGAAGGCCAGCCCGAGCCAGATCACGAAGCGCCGCTCCTCCGTTTCTGCCGGTGGCCGCCGCCAAGCGAGCACGATCAGCGCCGCGACGAAGAGGAAGATCGCCGTCGCGCCCCCCAGAAGCACCCACCACAGCTGGGCGATGACCGCGGCCGCCGGGCCCGCCGGGTGCACCGCCGAGAGGCTTTCCTCGCAACCCGCGAGCAGCAAGGGTGTTGAACCGGTGAGACCCCAGCGCAGGAGAGACCGGACATGGCCGAGGAAATGGTCCAGACGAAAAACGAAGAGCTTCACGACCCGATCGTGGAGGCCGCCGGCTACGACGAGACCGAATCCGTCGTCGGTATCTGGGGCCATCCGCTGCACGCGATGAGCGTGGCCTTCCCGGTGGCGCTGACCTTCTGCACCTTCGGGGCGGATGCGCTCTACTGGTGGTCGGGCGAGCTGTTCTGGGCGCGCGCCGCGATCTGGGCGGCGGGCACGGCTTTCCTGTTCGGTCTCGCCGCCGGCGCCACCGGCACAGCCGAGCTTCTGATGGTGCCGGGCATCCGCATCCGTGCCCCGGCGTGGTCGCATTTCGTGATCGCGGTGCTGCTGCTGTCGATCCTCGGCGCAAACTGGGGTTACCGGTTGCAAGGCTACGAGGCAGCGGTGCTTCCTTACGGCATACTGATCTCGGGATTCAGCGTGCTCGTGGTGATGGTCACGGGGTGGCATGGCGGCAAACTCGTCTTCGATTATCGTCTGGGCACGTCGAAGGGCAGCTGACGGTCGAGCGGCTCCGCCAGCCAGCCCGGCACCGGGATCTCGCCAAGCTCGGGCTTGGCGAGCACCAACGCCAGGATGCCGAGGATCGGCAGCATCAGAAGCATCAGCGGCCAGACCGGCCGCGGCGCGCGATGCGCGCCCTCACGCTCGGCCACCGCGACCAGAACGTAACCGACCCAGACATGGAAGCTCACCAGCGCCGCCACGAAGACCAGCTTGGCGAACATCCATGTCACGAAGACCTCGCGCAGGAAGATCAGTCCCGTGCCGGAGGCGATGGCGATCACCGCCGCCGGGGTGATGCCGAGGGTATAGGCGTAATGGGTGGCCCGGCGGATGCGCTCGTAGTCGCCTTGGCCGATCGCCGGGTCGTGCCGCGCCAGCATCAGGGGCAGGGCGAAGAGGCCGCCGCACCACAGGATCAGCATGCCGACATGCAGCGCCTTGAGGTGCGGGATCAGACCGTAGAGCCAGCTCACGCGAGGCCCCGCTCATTCCCGGCCCACCAGCCGCGCCGCGCCGAAAGCGCGATCATCGCGGCATAGGGCAGCATCGCCGGGACCCACATGATCAGCCCGCCGAGCTGCTGATCGGCCAGTGGCGTGAGACCCCAGGCCAGCGGCGCCAGCCCATGCACGGCATAGAGCGGCGCCGGCGCGAAGGTCAGCAGCGCGCCGAGCGCGCCCATCTGCATCAGCCCGGCCAGCGACCACAGCACGGCATCGATGCCGCCGCGCGCGCTCAGAACAGAACGCCAGAACCAGACGGCTGACCCCAGCAGGGTCAGCTGCATGACCCAGTAGACGACCACGTCGCTCAGCGCGAGGTCGTAGGCGGCCGGAAGATGCCAGGCCCAGAGCAGCGCCGTCGAGACGAGGAAGGACAGGGCAACGCCCGAGCGCCGGCGGGCGGGCAGGGTCGCGGCCAGCAGTGGCGCCGCGACCGCGACGAGAAGCACGTGATGCACCACGCGGGCCGAGAACAGGCCGACCGAGATCGCGCAGAGAGGAGAGACGAACGCGAACGCCAACACTCCGACGGCGGCGGGGCCGGTCCGCGCGTTTCTGAGGACCACCAGCAAAAGGAGCAGTCCCGCCAGCAGCAGAGGGTCGAGATTCCAGCTGCGCAACGCCAGTTCGGGCAGGGGCGCCGCGCCGCAATAGCTGCCCGGGAGAATGTCGATAGGCATTGTCACGCTCCTCACCCTGGCCGCGCCCAAAGCCAATCAACGAACTGCGCGGCCTAACGACGCTACGCCGAACCAGTTAGACCGGTAAGATTATGGTTCAAATGAATATTCCCAATGCCGATCGAAACTGTTCGCCCCGGGCTAATCGGACCGGTTTTCCTTCAGCCCCCTTGCTTTCATGCGCTCACACCCGGATCGCCGAAACCGGCTGCCCGAGCTCCCTGTCTCATGCAGATGATGATCGCCAATACCAAAAAAGGCCGATGATTGATAAGGGAAGGGCATTGGTGCGCTTCTTGGGTTTCGTTTGCCTCAATAGATGATGCCTGCTTCCTGACAGAGCCTTTCCGAGATGCCGGACATGTCGGGGCTTGCTCCTCCGGAGCCTTCGCTCTCGTTCTCTCCGGAAGCCAGCTGATCCAGTGCGACACCGGATGCGCCGTCGTCGAAACGGCGGGTCGAGGTCTGCTCGGGCCGTTCACTTTCCGCCTGTAGATCGGATGGCTCCTCCCCATTCGATCCACCACGCCCGGTTTCTCGCGCGACATCCGTACAATGCTGAACGATGGCCTCCATCGCGGCGCGGTTCCCAGTATCGAATTTCTCGTTCCCGAGGTAGAGGGCTTCGGCCTGCAAGGGGGCGGCTGAGGCAAGGGCCAAAGCAAGAGAGATAAGACATGAGCGCATCATGGGGTCACCTTCAGTGCTCCTCTTCGGCAAGATAGTCGCGCATCTCGGCTACTTGCGAGGCTGAAATCGGGCCGGCGCGCCGATCGCCGGTGCCGCGCAGGTAGGTCAGGAGGTCGGCGATCTGCGCATCGCTCAGCTTCCAGGAGAAGGGCGGCATGGCGAGCATGCTGGGAATGGTGTCGGTGGGCTGCGCCCGCGCCCCGCCGAGGATGATGCGGATAGCACTCGAGGGGTCTTCGGCATGGACCTTGTTGGACGTGCTCAGCGGCGCGAAGAAATATGGCACGCCGGACTGGTCCGCCGCGTGGCAGGCGGCGCAGTTGTCGAAGTAGATCCCGGCCCCGGTCTCGAGACGCGCCGCCTCGGGGGCATCTTCCACCTCAGGTATCTCGTCCTCGAGGCTCTTGAGATAGGTCGCTACGGCGCGCAGGTCCTCTTCGCGCAGGTGCTGGGTGGATATCGAGACCACTTCGCCCATGCGCTGCATGGGGGCGGTATGCTTGGCACGGCCATGCTTGAGGAACTCGACGATGTCGTCGGTCTCCCAGTGCGCTATGCCGCCGCCTGCCCCGGCGCGGATGTTGGGCGCGAACCAGTTCTCCAGCAGCCCACCGCGCAGGTATTCGTCCTCCTTGCTGGCCCCGAGCAGGTTTTTGCCCGAATGGCAGCCGCCGCAGTGCAGCGGTCCGTCCACGAGAAAGCGGCCTCGGTTCCAGTCTTCGGAGCGATCGGGGTCGGGGACAAACGTCTCGTCCTCGAAGAACAAGAGCTTCCAGCCAGCCACTGACATGCGGATGTTCAGTGGGAACGGCAGATCGTTCTCCGGATCTTCGGCATGGACTGGCTCGAGCGACTGGAGATAGGCGAAGATCGCGTCGGTCTCGTCGCGCGACATCAATGTGTAGTAGGGGTAGGGCATCGCCGGATAGAGATGTTGGCCCTCGTCGTCGATGCCTTCGTTCAGCGCGTTATGGAAATCCTCTCGCGTCCATCGACCCAGGCCGGTCGCGTCATCCGGAGTAAGGTTGGGGGAATAGATCGTGCCGAAAGGGGTGCCAAGCGCGCGACCGCCCGCGAAGGGCAGGCCGTCATTCTCGATATCTGTGTGGCAGGCCTCGCAATCGCCCGCGATGGTCAAGTAGCGGCCGCGCTCAACCTGCGACGAGGACAGCTCCTGCGCAGCGGGCGCGGTAGCCGTGACGGACGCCATGCAGCTGATGGCGGATATCAGTGCAAAACCCCTCATGCCTGCACCAGCGGGCCCGGCTGGCTCAGATACTTGCTGATGATCGCATCCACCGACCAGTAGGCCAGTGCGCCGACCGTGTCGGTCGGGTTGTAGCCAGCATTCTGCGGGAACAGCCCGGCCCCAGCGACGAAGAGGTTCGGCAGGTCCCAGCTTTGGCAATAGCGGTTGCACACGCTGGTTTGCGGGTCCGTCCCCATGATCGTGCCGCCGGTGTTGTGAGTGGTCTGGTAGGGGACCGAATCGTAGGAGCCCTTGCGCTCGCCAACCACGACCTCGCGTCCGCCCATGCCCCGCGCAATCTCCTCGGCGACAGGGGTGAGATGAGCGCTCAACCGGCGGTCGTTGAGTGTGAAGTCGAATGTCATGCGCAACAGCGGACGGCCATGCCTGTCGGTATAAGTCGGGTCGAGATCAAGGTAGTTGCTGCGATGCGCCATAGAAGCGCCATGGACCCCCACCGAGGCGGTCTTGAGAAAGTTGGCCTGCACTGCCTGCTTCCATTCGCTGCCCCAGCCAGGCACACCGTCCGGGACGGGGTGGCTCTCGATCGGGCGAGCATTGGTGGTGTAGCAGGCGATATAGCCGCCGCCAATGAAGCCGAGACCGGAATGGTCGAAGTTGTCGCCGTTGTAGTCGTCGACCGCCATGCCCAAGGCCCCAGCGCCGACGAAGCCGTTGGTGTATTCCTTGTCGAAGAATACTGTGGCGCCGGACATCACCTGATAGCAGTAGTTCTTGCCGACCACGCCTTCCCCACTGCGCGGGTCGTAAGGCTCGCCGATCTGCGAAAGGAGCATCAGCCGGGTGTTCTCCAGCGGATAGGCGCAGAGCACGACGATATCGGCGGGCTGGAAGAAGCTCTCACCGCTGGTATCGACATAGGTGACGCCCGTTGTCCGCGACCCGTCCGCCGATTTCTCGATCGACAGCACCTCGCTGTCGGTGCGCAGCGCAAAGTTCGGCCGTTTCATCAGCGCCGGGATGATCGTCGTTTGCGGCGAGGACTTCGAGTAGTTGCCGCAGCCGTGCTTTTCACAAAAACCACAATAGGTGCAGGGCGCCAGTTGCAGGCCCAGTGGATTGACATAGGCGCGCGACATGTTGGCCGAGGGCACCGGGAAGGGATTGAGCCCGACATTGCGCGCAGCCGCCTCGAAGCGGTCCTGCGAGAAGGTCATCTCCATCGGCGGGTTGGGATATTCGTCGCTGCGCGGACCCTCGAAGGGGTTGCCGCCCGCGACGATATTGCCATTCAGGTTGCCCGCCTTGCCGCAGATGCCGCAGATCTTCTCAAAATAGTCGAAATGCGGCTCGAGCTCCTCATAGGTGACACCGTAGTCTTGGATCGTCATCCCCTCGGGCAGGGGGCCGTAGCGCTCCTCGTTATGGCTCTTGGCCACGAAATCCGAGGGCAGGAAGCGATAGGTCTGGCCGTTCCAGTGCACCCCTGATCCACCGACGCCATTGCCCGGCAGGAACGACCCCCAACTGCGCATTGGCAGCGCCGTCTGAGCAGAGTTGTTTCGGAAGGTGACCGTTGATTGCGCCGCCTCTTGGAACATCCCGTGCCGCCAGTAGTAGCGCAGCTCGTCCTGCGCGAAGGTGGTGGCGAAATCCTTGGTCGTGTCGCGCCATGGCCCCCGCTCCAAGGCCAGAACGTCAAGCCCGGCGTCTGTCAGCTTCTCGGCATAGATCGCGCCGGTCCAGCCGAAGCCGACCAGGACCACGTCGACACCTGAGAGCTGCTTTGCCATTCGTTACCTCTTGGTTGACGTTTCAGGGACTGCTCCAGCCTGGGCGGCCCATAAGGCTGACTGGCTCCAACTGGATGCGTGCGCCATTGTGGCCGACGAAGTCGCGGTAATCGTAGCGGGTGCCAGGAAAGCCTATGTAACGCCAAGCGACCATGTCGCGGTTGCCGCCATAAATCGGGTCGGCGAAGAAGCCTTCGATCGTATTTTTCAGGATCAGGTCGAAGAAGGTCTTGGCCGATACCTTTTCAAAGGTGATCTCTTCTTCGTCCAGGCCCTTCAGCACCGCGTCCTGCCGGTCCTCGGAAAGCTCGGCGAAACCGGCCTCGTAGGCGTCACGGCAGTATGTGTCCAACGCGACGAGCGCATGGCGATAGAGCTGCGCGGGCGGGTGCTCGCTCTGGTAGCCCTGCGTTGCGGTGCCTTCGAGGAAGGGTCCCTGCATGTACCAATGCTGGCCGCGGCCGTAAAAGCTCGCCATCTGCCGATCGATAAAGGTCACCACATCGGCGTCAGACGCGCCCGGCCCATCGTCGCTTGGTATCAGCCGTGCGCATATCGCTGCCACCGCCCCGCGCTCTGCCGGGGTAAAGAACGAGGCTTCGACCGTTCCATAATAGGGCGGCTGGCCTCTGAACGGCGACCACGGCATGCCCTCACCGCGCCCGTATTCGGCCGCGTACAACGCAGAGGGCGCCGCGATGGCGGTGCCGCCGAACAGCAGAGCCTTCAAGACCTTGCGTCGTGTCGAAGAAAACAAACTATCTCTCCTGTTGCTGCCAGCTACGGTTGCACGAGATCGTGAGAGAAACTGGATTGGTTCTCTCGGCCGTCAAGGGAATAGCTGGCGCCGGTCGAAGCCAGAATGCGCATGCCATTTCATAAGCGGATCGAATATCCCTATTGTCGAAAGGCGCAGAAAGGGAGTTCAGATGTGAGTGCTCTTTGAATTTGGCAATGGTGCTCAGGTCCGCTTACGTGGGATTGCTACGATATTTGTAGCAGCGATCTCAGACGGTTTGCCCCTTCGATGTCGGCTCCACATCGGCTTGTGTGACAAGCGGCCAGATGATGCTGGCTTTTCAACCTGAGGAACAGCCAAGAATGCACAGATCTCGGTGGCTTCAGGCTCCCGCAACCAACAAACTCGTACCGAACGCACAACCGCCGTGGCCCGCAAGGGCGCGGCGGTTCCGCGTTGTGGCATCCTCCGAAACGAAGGCCAGAACCGAAGCCAGGGCGCCGACCAGCGTCACGCGGCAGGGCCCGCGTGTCGTCTGGGGTGGGCCGACCTCGATCCGGTCGATCAGGCCGCGAATGGCTTCCATCGCCTCCGGACGCGTCTCTTGGTTCTCCAGAAGCTCTGCCAGCTTCGCCACCTGGCGCCGGTACATCTCGGGCAGGTTGGGGTGAATCTTGATGGCCGGGGAGGGGAGGTCGGCCTCAAGTCCGGCGAGCTCCGCCTCGAGACGTGTCTTGTCGGCCTCCAGATCCTGCAGCTTGCTCCGCACGCTGGCGGGCGGCGTGTCACTCGACAGGATGTAGTCGAGGCAGCGGGCGATGCCGCGCTCCGTCTCGGCCAAGTCCCGGCGCAGCTTCGTCGCGTCCGACTGGCGACTGCCGCGCAATCGCGCGAGCTCTTGCCGGAACGCCTCCGCGAAGGCGTCGAGCAACGCCTCGTTGCCGACCAGCAGCCGCTGCAAACCGCCGAGCACCCGAGCTTTCAGATCGGCTACCGCGATGCCATGACGGGCGTCGCAGGTAACCTTCTCCCGCCGCGTGGCGCAGTAGTAGCGGTCGCGACGCGCGATGGTCATGCTGCCGCCACAGCAGGCGCAGACCGCGAGGCCCGACAGGAGCCGTTTCCTGGTCTGGCGGGTATTGCCGGCCCAGCCGGCATAACGGCTCTTCAGCTCCTGAACCCGGGCCCAGGTCTCGTCGTCGATGATCCGGAGCTCCGGGATCTCGGTGGTGATCCACTCCGTTTCCGGGTTGGGGCGGGAGATCCGCTTGCCGGTTTCGGGATCCTTCACGAAGTGCTGCCGGTTCCAGATCAGCCGGCCGAGATAGAGCTCGTTGTTGAGGATGCCGTTGCGGCGCTGGCGGCTGCCGTTGACGGTCGAGGCGTTCCAGGCGCCGCCCCTCGGACCCGGAATGCCCTCGGCGTTGAGGCCGGCCACGATCGTCCGCGGTGGGTGGCCCGCGGCGTATTCGTCGAAGATGCGCCGCACGATCTCCGCCTCCAAAGGCTCGATCTCGCGTTCTCCGGTGACGGCCGTGCCGTCAGCCAGAAAGCGGTGCACCACCCGGTAGCCGTAGCTGTTACCACCACCCGAAAAGCCGGCCTCGACCCGCCCGCGGAGACCGCGCCGGGTCTTCTGTGCCAGATCCTTCAGGAACAGTGCGTTCATCGTGCCCTTCAGCCCGATGTGCAGCTCGCTGATCTCGCCCTCGGCCAGCGTCAGCAGCCGGGCCTTCGCATGAGTGACCCGCTTGAAGATGGCCGCAATATCCTCCTGGTCGCGGCTGACCCGGTCCAGTGCTTCGGCGACACCAGATCGAAGCCTTTGGCGCGCAGATCCGCCAGCAAGGCCTGCATTCCGGGCCGGGTCTTCAGCGCGCCGCCGCTCAGCGCATAGTCGGTGTAGATCTCGACCGCCTGCGCACCCTCGCGCTCCATCACCTCTCGGCACAGGCGGATCTGGTCCTCGATCGAGCTGGCCGACTGCAAATCCGAGGAGTAGCGGGCGTAAATGGCGGCGCGCATGATGCGATCCTCCCTGTTCATGGGGTCTGCTGTAGGTCTGCCGCCGCGCGGTTGAGGCGGCCGCGCTCGACTGCTGCTGCTCTCGCGCTCCGGCGTCGGTCCTGCAGGTGTCTTTGCCAGAGGCTGACCGCGGTCGTGTCGCGGGCCTGATCGTAATGCATCTCGGCAATGCGCCGGTCGGCATGATGCAGCAGGGCGGGGGCAAGCCAGACCAGCTCGGGGTCGATCTCGCCGAGGCTGGTCACCGCGCAGTCCCGGAACCGGTGCGGCGGGATGCCAATGCCGAACGCGGCCCTGGTCCGGGCCATCACGCACGCGTAGACTCCGGTCTCGGCCAGCGGCGCGCCGCGCCCGGAGATCCACAGATGGTCGTCCTCGCCTTGGCCAATGAGCA
Source organism: Limimaricola variabilis (assembly GCF_034371605.1). Classification (NCBI taxonomy): domain Bacteria; kingdom Pseudomonadati; phylum Pseudomonadota; class Alphaproteobacteria; order Rhodobacterales; family Paracoccaceae; genus Limimaricola; species Limimaricola variabilis. Next base: position 457,843 of record NZ_CP139691.1, read on the forward strand.
AAGGCCGGTACTGCGCAAGGTAGCGCTCGATGGCGGGCGTGAGGGCCTCGGGAAGAGCTTGTTCGAAGCACCGGTGGTTCTTGGTTTCGCTCTCTTCGAGCAGGAGGACATAGCTGTTGTCCCGTTTCACGATGTGCCGCCCCAGCCGCAGCCCCGCCAGGTTGCTCCGCCGCAGCGGCCGGCAGGTGAGCATCAGGATCATCAGCCCGTCGCGATAGAGCGCCGCCCGCCAGAGCGGCCGGGCCACGGCGCCGTGCTCGGCGCGCAGGGTCAGCGGGGCGACAGTCGGCTGCAGCTCGACGATGAAGCCCCGGAGCCGATTAGGGGTAAGCCGCTCTACCGGCGCGCTGCCTTCGCCCAACCATCTGTTGCGGTCAAGGAAGGTGAGCCAGCGGCCATAGGCGTCCTGCACCGATTTCCGCGTCGCCGGCCGCCAGCGCCCCGCCAGCCTGCACTCGTCGAGAAGCCCGCCGGGAGTGACAGTAGCCTCCCAGGCGCGCCGATCCGCCTCGGGCCGGTCGGGCAGCTTGCGACAGCGTCGGGCCGGATCGCGCTTGGGGTCCATTCGTTTCGCGCCCTCAGACATGGCCGATCCCCTTCAGCACCGCGCCGCGGATTCCCAGCAACAGCGCATCGCAGCGGGACATCGCGATCTGGTCGTGTACCCCGGCATAGCTGCGTTGCGTCGTGTCGGCGCCGCGATGACCAAGCACTCGCCGGACCACGTCGAGGCCCTCGGGGTTTTCGGTGAGGTAGAGCGTCGCTGCGAAATGGCGCAGCAGATGCGGGTAGACGTAGATGGGCTGCTGCCGGTCCCGTAAACAGCAATTTAAGGTAGCATTGCGCGGGCCTCGAACTCCATCGGGCTGATATAGCCCAGCTTCGAGTGGCGGCGCTTCGAGTTGTAGAAGCGCTCGATGTAATCGAAGACGTCGCTGTGCGCGGCGTCCCGGGTGCGATAGACCTTGTGGGCGATGCGCTCGGTCTTCAGCGAGGAGAGTGAGCCGCGAACGCCATCGGTTCGAGAGAGCGGCGAACGCTCTCCATCGCAGAATTGTCCCAGACATTGCCGGCCCGGCTCATCGAGCAGGTGATGCCGTGATCGGCCAGAAGCCTCTGGAACTGGTCGCTCGTATACTGGCTGCCCTAATCCGAATGATGCAGCAGAGCGTCTGCCTTGCCGCGCCGCCAGACGGCCATCATCAGCGCGTCCATGACGAGCGCGGCATCGCGCTCCGCCTTCATCGACCAGCCGACAATGCGACGCGAGAACAGGTCGAGGACGGCGGCGACGTAGAGCCAGCCCTCGGCTGTCCAGACATAGGTGAAGTCGGCCAGCCACTTCTGGTTCGGTCCGTCCGCGCGGAAGTCTCGGCCGAGAAGGTTCTCGGCGATAACGGAGCGCGCCCCTTGGTCCTTCGGCAAGCCACGTCGACGGGGCCGTGCCCGCAGTCCTTCCTCAAGCACGTCCCGCCAGACGCGCCGGGCGCGCGTCACGTCCGATCGCTGGCTTGAAAGCCCAGGCGCATGACCTCGCTCAGCTTCTCGTCATAGATGGACCGGGCACTGACGGGCCGGTTCAGCCAGGCATGAAAGCCTGAGCGGGAGACCCGCAAAGCGGCGCAGATCCAGCTCACGGGCCAGACATGCCGGTGCTTGGCGACGAAAGCGAACTTCATGTCGCATCCCGCGCGAAGAACGCGGTCGCCTTTTTAAGATGTCACGCTTCGCCTTGAGACGGGCGACCTCCTTGCGCAAGGCCACGATCTCGGCCTGCTCCGGGCTGACCCGCCCGTGGCCGGGGAATGCTCCAAGCGGAGTGTCTCCCACCTCGCGCATCCATCGGCGCAGCACGCTTCCGGACAGCTCAAGATCCCGGCATGCCTGGATAACGGCGACACCGCGCTCCGTCACCAGCTTCACAGCCTCGAGCTTGAACTAGCGGCTGAACGTTCGTCTCTTCATATGAGGTCTCCAATCCCATGGTCACGATCTTATCGTCGTGTCCACGGGACCGGCAGCAGCCCACTCCTCCCAGGCCCAGCGGTCCAGTTTCTCGGAAGCAGGTCAGCGAGCCGGCGCAACCCGACCCCGCGCTACGCCCATCGACGGTTGACGGCGGCGCAGCTCAAGGGCGAGTTGGAGCGTGAGGATTTGGGCCGTCATGGGTGGGAGAGCTGGGTCTATGCTTGCGAGATCTTTGGCTTCCGGAAGGAGAAGCGGCCCAGAATCTTCCGATGCGCTGTCGTCATTGCCGCTGATATAGCGGCTCAACCCGGCGCGATCACCACCAGATGCGGCTGATGGGCCGCGGCGCGCATCGCCGCCGCGAGTTCCGGCAGGGCGCGTGCGCCTGCCGCGATCAGCTCGACCCGGCGGCGGGGGGCGGCGAAGTCGCCTGCCAGATGCGCCATGGCGCGGCTTATGATTTCCTCGCGCCAGGGCAAGGGTCGGTCGAGCATGGCCAGCGCGGGGACGATGCCGCGCTCGATCCCCTCGGCGCGGTCGAGCCAGTCAGGGGCCTCGGCAAAGACCGCGAGCGTGGCCTCGATGCCCGGGTCGCGGATCGAGATCAGCCGCAGATGGCCAGTCACCGGGTCGAGCCGGGCCTGCGCGCCATAGGCGCCGATCCGGTCGCGGACATTCGGCCAGAGCCAGCCAGTAGCGAGGCGCTGCGCCGCCGCCGCCACGCTGCCCGGCTGCGGGCCGAGATCGAGGCCGCGCGCCACCGTCGCCGCGGCGACCGGCAGCGCGAGGCGGACGGGTCCTAAGCAGGGGGGCGCCGGCCGTGCCGGGCTTGGCGGGGCGCCTTCGGCGACCGTTCGGGCCAGCGCGTCGTGCAGTGCGTCCAGCGTCGCAGCGGGACCGGAGAGCGCGCAGAAGGGGCGCGTGCCGAGCAGCTGGTCGCGCAGCGCGGCAAGGCGGGTGGCGTCGGCGCTGACGGGGGCTGTAAGCGCGGCCTCGGTCGCGCCCGCGGCCCCCATCTGGGCGCGCAGCATTAGGTCGGCGGCCTCGTGGCCCTGCCCGGTGAGGTGCGCAAGATGGCGGGCAGCGCGGGCCGCCGCCAGCGGCGCCGGGTCGGGCAGGGGGCTAGTGCGAAGCGCGAGCAGCGCGGCGACCAACTCGGGCGCATCGGCCACGGGCGCGGTGCCGCGCAGCCAGAACTGGGCGACCGGGCCGCCATTCGGGCGCGGCGCGGCGCGGGTCTCGGCGGTAATGCCAAGGGGCGCGGCGTGGCGCAGCGCCTCGGCCAGCAGACCGGCGAGGGGGAGGTCGGAGGCGGTCAGCTGCGCGAGGTCGAAGCCGAGATCGAGTTGTACCAACCCGCCTTCGCGCGGCATCGACAGCGCCTCGGCCGGGCCAATGCGGATCAGGTGGGCGGGCCTTTCGGGGGCGTCGCGCGGCCAGTCGGCGCAGGTGGGGGCGCCGAGTGCAGCGCGCGCGCCGGGCCGCTCGGGGCGGTCCATGGTTGCGGCGCGGCGGCGGGCGCGGCGGCGGGCCGCCGGATCGGCGGCCATTGCCTGGGCGCGGGCGGCGAGGGCCGGGGAGGGGTCGGTCGCCTCATAGGTCAGGGTGACGCGGTGCGGGTTGTCGCGGAGCGCGGTGGCGAGCAGCGCCGCGAGCCGGGCGGGGTCGGCGCAGCCGACTTGGCGCAGCGCCGCGATCGGGTCGCCGCCGTCCCGCCAGCCGCGCAGCGCTGCCAGCCCGCGCAGCAGCGGAGCGGGGCGGTGGGTATCCTCGGCCAGCCCGTGCCGCAGCACGAAGCGGGTGCGCGCGGCGTGGAGATCGCCCAAGTCGAGGCCGCGTGACAGCCGCGCGATCGCCGCGAGCAGGCAGGCCTCGAAGGCTGCGACCCGGTCGGGGGCGATGTCGGGCAGGGCGATGCGCAGCACCGGCTGGTCGGCCTCGAAGTCGATCGGCTCAAGTAGCGGCTCCGCCGCGAAGCCCGCATCGGCCAGCGCCCGTCGTAGCGGCGAAGTGGAGGTGCCAAGCAGCGTCTCGGCCAGGAGCGCGGCCTCTGCGCCGGTCGCGCCGCGCAGCCACCAAGCGATGGCGGCGGGGGCGGGGCCGCCCGCCGCGATCCGGCGGCGCGGCTCGGTCCAGCGGCTGGGTGTTGCGGGCGCTGGCGGTACCCGGCCGGGGGCCGCGTCGAAAGCGCGGGCCAGCATCGGCAGCCGCGCCTCAGGGTCCGGCCCGGCGATTACGGCCAGTGTGGCGGCGGCGCGGTAGTGGCGGGCGTGGTAGCGGCGCATCGCGGCGAGGCCAAGGTCTGGCAGTCGGGCCGGGTCGCCGCCGGGGTCGAAACCTTGCGCGGCGCCGGGAAATAGGGCCGAGCGGATCGCGTCGCCCAAGGCGCGCGGCGTGGCGCGGTGGCCCAGCATCTCGTTCAGCACCACGCCGGTGAGGCGCGGCGGGTCGAGCGCGAGGCGCCAGCCCTCGCGGGCGAAGGCGTCAGCGCGCAGGAGCGGGTCGAACGCCGCGTCGAGCCATATATCGGCCAGCCGGTCGAACTCACGGTCGTGGGCACAGGCGATCTCGTAGACGGTCAGGCCGGGCAGGGTGGCGGCGTTGAGATGGCCGTGCAGCGCGCCGTCGAGCAGCGCCGCGAAGCCCCGGCGCAGCGGAAAGCGGCGCGAGCCCTGCAGCACGCAATGCTCCAGAACATGGGCGATGCCGCTGTCGTCGGGCAACGGCGTTCGGATGCCGAGCGAGAGGGCGTGCAGATCGCCGCCGCGCAGGGTCAGCACCGCGCCGCCGCTCGGGTGGTGGTGCAGCCGGGCCAGCGCGCCGATCTCGGGCAGATGCGCCTCGGCGGCGACGGCGAAACCGCTCACCGCGCCGCCAACGCGGCGATCGCCGCGCGCAGGGCGGCGAAGGTGCCGCCATCGGCCATGTCGTGCCCGGCATCCTCGATGACCTCGACCGGCGCGCCCCATCGCGCGGCGAGCGCGTGGCTGGTCGCGGGCGGGCAAAGCAGGTCGTGGCGGCCCTGGACGATGTGGCCGGGGACCGGGCGCAGCGCCTGCGCCCGGTCGAGGAGCGGCGCGTCGAGGAAGCAGTTGGCGCGGAAGTAATGCGCCTCCATGAACGGGGTGGCGGGCAGCGGGCCGGGGGCGGAGAGCGCGTCGCGGTCGAGCCGGGCCGCGGCGGGGGTGATCCGCGACAGGATGCGCTCGGTCCCGGCCCAGGCGCGGGCGGCGGGGCGGTGAATCTCCGGGGCGGGGTCGAGAATGCGGGTCCAGTAGGATTCGAGCGGATCGGCACGCTCGGGCGCGTCGAGCAGCGACAGGAAGTCGTCGAAGAGCGCCGGGTGAAAGCGCGGCAGCGTGTCGAGAAAGGCGGTCTCCAGCTCGGCGCGGGTGCCGAGAAACACTGCCCGCAGCACGATCCCCGAGACCCGTTCGGGATGGGCCAGCGCGTAGGCCAGCGCCAGCGTCGCGCCCCAGGACCCGCCGACCACCAGCCAGCGGTCGATGGCGAAGCGGGCGCGCAACGCCTCGATGTCGCGGATCAGATGCGCGGTGGTGTTGGCGTCGCGCGCGCCATGCGGGCGCGAGCGCCCGGCGCCGCGCTGGTCGAACAGCACCAGCCGCGTGGCCTCGGGAAACAGCGCCCGGTGGGTGGGCTGGCAGCCGCTGCCCGGCCCGCCATGCAGGAACAGCGCGGCCGGAGCATGGTCGGGGCCAGTCAGCTCGGCATAGATCTCGTGGCCGTCGCCGACATCGACATGACCGGCGAAGCCGCTCATCTGTCGCGCTCGGGTGTGCCGCCGGAGAAGTCGCGATAGGTGTAGCGGTCGGAGCCTTCGGAGAAGGCCAGCGCCGCCTCGAACACCTCGGCATGGCGGGGCGAGAATGCGCAGGCCGGATCGGTCGCGCCTGCGTCGCCCAACAGCGCCGCCGCCTGGCAACGGCAGCCGCCCCAGTCGTCATGCTTGTGCGCGCAGGAGCGGCAGGGCTCGGGCATCCAGTCGGTGCCGCGATAGCGGTTCATCGCCTCGGAATGGTCCCAGATCCAGGCCAGCGGGTGGTCGCGCACCGAGTCGAAGCGCAAGCCTTTGATGCTCTCGGCGGCGTGGCACGGCAGCACCTTGCCCGAGGGCGAGATGTTGAACACCTGCCGCCCCCAGCCGCCCATGCAGGGCTTGGGCCGGGCGGCATAGTAGTCGGGCTCGACATAGTCGATGACGAGGCGGCCATGCAGCCTTTCGCGGGCCCCGTCGACCACGCGCGAGGCGTTGTCGATCTGGTCCGGCGTCGGCATCAGCGCGGCGCGGTTCTTCAGCGCCCAGCCGTAATACTGGACGTTGGCGACCTCGAGCCGGGCGGCGCCGAGATCGAGCGCCATCTCGATCATTTCCGGCAACTCGTGCAGGTTCTGGCGGTGCATGACGGCGTTGAGCGTCAGCGGCAGGTCGCGGGCGCGGACCCATGCGGCGGCGGCGCGCTTGCGCTCGAGCGCGCCGCGCAGGCCGCCGATCCGGGTGGCGAGCGCGTCCTCGACCGACTGGACGGAGATCTGCACGTGGTCGAGACCGGCCTGCGCCAGTGCATCGAGCCGGGCCTCGGTCAGGGTGACGGCCGAGGTGATCAGGTTGGTGTAGAGGTCGAGCGCGGCGGCGCGGGCGACGAGGGTTTCGAGATCGCGGCGGGCCAGCGGCTCACCGCCCGAGAAATGCATCTGCAGCACGCCGAGATCGGCGATCTCGCCCAGCACCCGCAGCCATTCCTCGGTCGACAGCTCGGCGCTGGCGCGTTCCAGCTCGACCGGGTTTGAGCAATAGGGGCATTGCAGCGGGCAGCGATGGGTGATCTCGGCCAGCACGGCGATCGGGATGCCATGGCTGCGGGCCGGGTCGGGGCGCAGGCGGGCGGAGAGCTCGGTCATGCCGCCTCGCGGTCGCAAAGGAAGCCCTTGGCCTCTAGGTCGCCTAGCATCGCGGTGACGTCCGTGAGGATCTGGGCCTCAGGGGCGTCGTAGCGGGCGGCGAGGATGGCGGCGATGGCCGAGAGCGTCGCCTCGCCGTCGCAGAGCTTCAGCACCTCGACTGCGATCTCGTCGGGGATCAGGATCCGCTCGGGTGCGAGCAGGAGCCAGGTGTCGCGGGCGCGGTCGAAGCGCAGTTTGACGAAGCGGGGCAGGGCGGGGCGGCTGTCGGGGGTCACAAGGCGTCCTCCGGGACGAAGGCGCCGGGCGGCGGGTGGCCGGTGACATAGGCGTGGTAGAGCGCGTCGAGCTGGACCCAGAGCACCTCGGTCTTGAAGAGCAGCGCCTCGCAGACCAGCGCGCGGCTCTCGTGCGTGCGGGCGTGGGTCCTGACGTGATCGAGCGCGAAGCCCGCGTCGCGCGGCGCCTGGCCGAGCCGGGTCCTGAAATAGGTCATGATCTCGGGGGTGATGAAGTCGTAATTCTCCAGCATCCCGGAAATGCGCCGCTCGTGGATGTTCGGCGCAAACAGCTCGGTCAGCGACGAGGCGATCGCCTCGAGCGGCGAGCGGGTGGCGACGAAATTGACATAAGCGTCGACCGCGAAGCGGGTGGCGGGCAGCACGCCGCGGGCCGAGGTAACGTAGCCGGGGTCGAGACCGAGGCCGGTGGTCAGCAGCAGCCAACGGTCGATGCCGCCGGCGTCGCTGTCGTGGCCGTCATGGTCCTCGATCCGGTGGCGCCATTCACGGCGCAGCGCCCGGTCGCGGAAGCGCGAGATCACCAGCGCGTCCTTGATCGGGATCGAGGACTGGTAATACCAGCGGTTCAGCGCCCAGGCCTGCACCTGGCCAAGGTTGAGTTTTCCGTCATGCAGCAGGTGATGGAACGGGTGGCGGTCGTGGTAGCGGGCGGCGCCTATGGCCCGCAGCCGGCGCTCCAGCGCTTCGGCGTCGTCGAGCGGCTCGTTCGTGAAATGGAACGTCGTGTCGAAATCGGGGGCGGGGGGCTGATGGGCGTTCATGGCGCGATCTCCTCTCCGGCGTGGGGCAGGCGCCAGCCTGCAGCCTCGATCGCGGCGCGCTCGGGCGTGCCGGGGCGCAGGATCGGGTTGGAGTTGTTGACGTGGACGAACAGCTTCTGCGCGATGTCGAGATCGGCCAGACGGGCCATCGCGCCCTCGGGGCCCGAGACCGAGACATGGCCCATGCGGCGGCCGGTCTTGGCGGCCAGCCCCTGGTCGATCAGCTCGTCGTCATGCCACAGCGTGCCGTCGAACATCACCATCGCCGCGCCGCGCAGCCGGTCGCGCAGGCCGTCGGTGACCCGGCCGCAGGCGGCGATGACGAAGGCCTCGGGCCCGCCGGTGGCGGCGCGCAGCCGCAGGCCGAGCGTGTCGCCGGGGCGCTCCTCGCTCGGCTCGGCCCGGCCCTCGAGATGCCAGGCGGGTTTGCCCGGTACCTCAAAGGCCTCGACGATCAGCCCCGAAGGGGTGCCGTCGGGCAGGGCGGGCTCGAAGGGGGCGTCGAGGGCGATGGCGTGGCGCGGCACGCGGGTGCGGTCGAGCACGTCGAAGAGCGGGTTCTCGGCCAGCACGTCGAGGACGCGGGGATGGGCATGGATCGAAAAGGGCGAGCCCTCGCGCAGCGACAGCAGGCCGGTGACAGCGTCGATCTCGCCATTGGTGAGGATGACGCCGGCGATCGGCGTGTCGCGCAGCCGACCCACGCGCGGGTGCAGGGTGGGCGTAGCGTTGATCTGGGCGCGGATGTCGGGCGAGGCGTTGATCAGGAACCAGTGCTCGCCATCGACCGAGGTGGCGATCCCGGCCTGTCCCTCCTGGGTGTCGGGCGCGGCGCGGGCGGCGCGGCAGCCGTCGCAGTTGCAGTTCCATTGCGGGTAGCCGCCACCCGCCGCGCAGCCTAGGGCGATGAATCTCAGCATGCGAGCCCCTCCCCAAGGCGTCGCGGCGGGCGCGGCCGCCGGTCACTTGCGCTTGGCGCAGGCGTACATGTTGATTTCCATGCCGGCTTCGACTTCGACGATCTTCGGGGCTTTCCAGGCCATGCAGCACTCCCTTCAAAGGCTCCGCCGGTGCGCCCGGCGGCGGCGCGGGGCCGGGGGCCGGTCCCTTGGGTCAGGCTAGCAGCGCAGCGGGGCGGGGCGGTATCGGCAAAAGGTCGTAGGCGCCGGGCCGCTTAGCCGGCGGGGCGGGGCGCGCCGGTCGAGCTGCGCATCTGCAGCGTCGGCCTTGGCCGATGCCCGAGATGTCCGGCGGTTGGGGGCAGCGCCTCGATGTGGCGTCGGGCCTTGCGCCAAGCGTGACCATCGCATGCTCCATGGCGCGGCCGGTCGCGCCAAACGGGCCTGCTCGGACACTCGAGGGTGCTGGTCTGCCACGGTGTGCGGAAAGGGCCGGGAGCCATGCCCTTGTGCCGATCGCGATGTGCGGGCGCAACTATAGGATGACTGTGGTTTCGCAGGAGATCAGGTAGGCTGCATGCCGCAAAACGCCGGATCGACTGACATTGACTGCAAATGAGTGCCGTGGCCGAACGTCGGGTGCGCGGCCCGCTTCGGACTTCAAGCGCGCGACGGTGATCATGTCGCGAGGTTGGCTAGCCGAGGACGAGATCCCGAAAAGATGCGCCCGGCCGGGGGGCCGGCCGGGCGCAATGGCAAGGCAGTGCCGGGTTACTGGGCGGAGGCCAGCTCGGCGAGTGCCTTGGGCAGCTTGAAGGTCCACAGCGTCGCGCCTTGATTGAGGAAGTTGACCTTCTTCGCCACCTCCCCGCCCCACAGAGGCACAGCGCCGCCCCAGCCCGAGATCACCGAGACGTACTGCTCACCATCCTGCTCCCAAGTGATCGGCTGGCCGACCACGCCCGAGCCGGTCTGGAAGCTCCACAGCTCCTCGCCGGTGGCGTCGTCGAAGGCGATGAACCGCCCCTCAGGGGTGCCAGTGAACACGAGACCGCCCTTGGTCGACATCACGCCCCCCCAGAGCGGGGCGTCGTTCTTGAACTCCCACACCCATTCGCCGGTGGCCGGATCGATCGCCTTGAGGCTGCCAATGTGATCTTCGTAGAGCGGCTTGATGGTGAAGCCCGCGCCCATGTAGGCCGCGCCCTTCTTGTAGCTTACCGGCTCGTTCCACATGTCCATGCCCCATTCGTTGGAAGGGACGTAGAACAGCCCGGTGTTCTCCGAGTAGCTCATCGGCATCCAGTTCTTGCCGCCGAGGAACGACGGCGCGGCGAAGATCGTCTCGCCCTTGGCCTCGCCGGTTAGCTCGGCCGGGCGGCCGGGGCGGTTGGCCTCGACGAAGATCGGCCGGCCGGTGTCGTCGATGCCCTCGGCCCAGGTAATGTCCTTCACGAAGGGGAAGGCGTCGACATAGCCGCCATCGGCGCGGTCGAGCACGTAGAAGAAGCCGTTGCGGTCGGCAGTGCCGTAGCGCTTGTTGCCATCCTTGTCGGTGAAGCCCACCACCTCGTTGACACCGTCGAAATCCCAGCCCTCGCGGGGCGTGGTCTGGAAGTGCCACTTGATCTCGCCGGTGGCCGGATCGAGACCGACGCGCGAGGCGGCGTAGAGGTTGTCGCCGGTGTTGCCTTCCGTGGGTTCGCCCGCGTTCCTGAGCCAGCTGTTCCAGGGCGCCGGGTTGCCAGCGCCAAACACCAGCGTGTCGGTGTCGGCGTCATACGCCCCGCCAAGCCAAGTGGCGCCGCCGCCCTGCTTCCACATGTCGCCCGGCCAAGTCGCGTTCAGCGTCCCGGTCATGGTCGATTCCTCGCCGTTCAGCGTGCCCATGTGGCCCTCGATCATCGGCCGGGTCCAGACCAGCTCGCCGGTCTCGGCGTCGCGGGCCTGCACCTCGCCGACGATGCCGAATTCGCCGCCGGAATTGCCGGTGATGATCAGCCCGTCGTGAATCAGCGGTGCGGCGGTGTAGCTGTAGCCTTCCTTGTAGTCGGCGATCTTCTTGTTCCAGACCACGTCGCCGGTCTTGGCGTCGAGCGCCACCAGCCGCGCGTCGAGCGTGCCGAAATAGACCTTGTCGCCCCAGAGCGCCGCGCCGCGGTTAACCACGTCGCAGCAGGGCAGGATGCCTTCGGGCAGTCGGGCGTCGTACTGCCACAGCTCCTGCCCGGTGCGGGCGTCGATGGCGTAGAGCCGCGAATAGGAGCCAGTGATGTACATCACCCCGTCCTTCACGAGCGGCTGGGTCTCCTGGCCGCGCTGCTTCTCGCCGCCGAGGCTGAAGGCCCAGGCGGGGATGAGATATTCGACCGTCTCGCGGTTGAGCGTGTCGAGCGGGCTGTAGCGCTGCAGCCCGCGGCCCATGCCATTGGTAACGACGTCCTCGACGGTGGTCGCGTCGTTGGCGATGTCCTCGTCGGTGACCTGAGCCTGTGCGGCGGTGCTTGCGATAAGCGTGGCGCATGCGGCGGCGATGAAGCGGTTCATAAGGGTCCTCCTCCCTGGCGTGGCGGCTCCGGCGGCCCTTAGGGACCCCTCGCGCCGCCCACATGATCCCCGGCGGGACGGAGCGCGGAAATCGGACGATGGTCGTAGCCGCACCCCCCCGCCAAGGTCGTAGATCGGCGACCCGCGCAGGGAGAGCCCCTTGAACGGCGACCGCCGCCCCCGGGAGAGACAGGGGCGGCGGCATGGTCGGCAGCAGGCCGAAGCGGGAAACGATCTTCGGGATGTCTCCAGTCTGGCCCGGAACGGCGCGCCTCGCAGCCCCGACCATGGTCGAGGGGTCAGTCGCCGCGCCTCCGGCGCGCCATAGCCCGGCCGCGGGCCGGCTCGTAGCCCCACAGCGCCAGACCCAGGAACACCGCCCCCGCCAGCGCCACCCAGCCCAGGGCCTGCCAGTTCGCCGCGCCGTAGAGGGCGAAGCGGATCAGCTCGACGGCATGGGTGAAGGGATTGACGGCGCAGATGTCGCGCAGCAGCGCGCTCGCCTCGGCCATCTTCCACAGCGGGTAGAGCGCGCTCGACATGAAGAACATCGGGAAGATCACGAAGTTCATCACCCCAGCGAAGTTCTCGAGCTGGCGCACCGTGCTCGAGAGGGCGAGCCCCAGCGCGCCGAGCATCAGCCCGGCCGCGAACAGCGCCGGCAGCACGGTGAGATAGCCGGCCCAAGGCAGCGTCGTCCCGAACAGCGCCGCGACGCCGAGAAACGCATAGACCTGCAGGATCGAGATCAGCGTCGAGGCCACCAGCTTACAAGACAGCAGCCACCAGCGCGGCAGCGGCGCGGTCAGCAGCAGCCGCATGGTGCCGGTCTCGCGGTCGAGCACGAGGCCGAGCGATGACTGCATGCCGTTGAACAGCAGGATCATCCCGCACAGCCCGGGCAGGATGTAGGTCTCGTAGGTGACGTAGGTCTGGTAGGGCGGCGTGATCGACAGCCCCAGCGCGGCGCGGAAGCCGGCGGCGAAGACCAGCAGCCAGACCAGCGGCCGCACCAGCGCCGAGACCAGCCTCGCCCGCTGGCGGAGAAAGCGCAGCGCCTCGCGGCGGGCGATCCAGAGCAGCGCCACGGCATGGGCGCGGACCGCGGCGCGGCGCGGGCTAGCCCCAGGCGCCGCCTGGGGGGCCGGTGACGGGAGCGTCGCGTCGCTCATGCCGCCGCCGTAAGGTCGAGGAACCGGGCGGCCAGATCGCCGTCGGGCGCGATGCCGCGCGCCGGGGCGTCCAGCACTACCCGGCCGCGATGCAGCACCACCACCTGGTCGTTGGGGGCCACCTCGTCGGCGAGATGCGTGGCCCAGAGCACGGTCAGCCCCCCCTGCCTAGCCAGATCGTGGACATGGGCGGTGATCGCCGCGCGGCTCGCGGCGTCGAGACCAACAGTCGGCTCGTCGAGAAGCAGCACCGCGGGGCGATGCAGCAGCGCGCGGGCGATCTCGGCCCGGCGCCTGTGGCCGCCATTGAGGTCGCTCACCCGCTCGCGGCCGCGCTCGGCCATTCCGAGCCGGACCAGCGCGGCCCCGATCCGGCGGCCCGCCTCGCGGCCCCAGATCCCGTGCAGCGCGGCGGCGTAGCGCAGGTTTTCGGTCACGGACAGGTCGGGGTCGAGCGAGGATTGCTGGAACACCACCCCGATTCGGGCCAGCGCCGCGCGCGGGGCGCGCGCCATCTCCTGCCCGTCGATCTCGATCCGGCCGGCCTGCAGCGCGGTCAGCCGCGTCAGCAGCGAGAACAGCGTCGACTTACCGGCGCCGTTCGGCCCCAGCAGGGCACAGAACCGGCCCGGGGTGATGCGGAACGACACCTCGTCGAGGGCGCGGCGCGCGCCGTGGTCATGGGTGACGCCGCTGACTGCCAGGCCGCTCATTCGATCGCCACGTCGAGGCGCTGGGTCTCGCCGGTGGAGCCGGGCACCCTGATCTCGTAACGGCCCGGCTTGATCGCCACAAAGCCGATCTCCATCACCCCCGCCTCGTCGAACTCGAGGCTGTCGAGGCCAAGCGGGCGGATCTCCAGCCCCTCGATGACGATTTCGTCGATCCAGATCGCGCGGAAGAACTCCGGCGCGACCAGTGCCAGCTCTTGGCTCCCGTCGGCCTCGATCTCGATTTCGTAATAGCCGCCGGATTTCAGTGTCAGCGGCGCCTCGGCCAGCGGAATCCCCGCCGAGAGGGTGATTGGCGGCAGGTCGTGCTTGTTGCCCGAGGACAGCACGCCCGCCGGGCCGAAGCCGGTCTCGTCGTGACTGTCGGCGAGCGCGGGTGCGGCCGCGAGGGCGAGCACGAGAACGTGGGATCTGATCATGCCGGGTCTCCCGGGGCAGGGCGGAAGGCCGCGCCCCAAGGGAAACGGCCGACCTTGATTGTCTTGAGGGCCTCACGTTCTGCGACGTCGATCACGGTGACGTCGCCCGAGACCCCGTTGGTAGTGAAGAGAAGCGAGCGATCGGCGTTGAAGGCCATGTGCCAGACCCGGCGGCCCACGAGGATGTAATCCTCGACCTCCCAGGTTTCGGCGTCGACCACCGCGACGTGGTTCGACGGCCCCAGCGCCACGAAGGCGGTGCTCTCGTCCACGGTCAGCTCGAAGCCCACTGGCTGGATGCGGTCGGGGTGGATGCCGGCGATCTCGAAGCGGATCTTGGCCTTTTCGGCCTGGGTAGCGACGTCGAACACCGAGATGGTGCCGCCGATCTCGGCCGAGACCCACAGCTCGGTCCCGTCCTTGACGAATTCGGCATGGCGCGGGCGGGCGTCGACCAGCGTGTTGGCGAAGAGCACCTCGTTCTCGGTGTCGATCCAATGCGCCATGTTGGTCGTCTCGGAAGTGGTGATGGCGATGCGGCCGTCCGGGCTCACCGCCATGCCCTCGGGCTCGATGCCGACGTCGATCTGGGCGATCACCGACCGTGTCTCGGTGTCGACCACGGTGGTGATCGCGTCGTCCTCGTTGGCGATGTAGAGTCGCCGGTCGTCGGGGTGCAGCACGAACTGCTCCGGGTCCTCGCCGGAGGGCAGGTCGTGCAGGATTTCGCCGGTCTCGGGGTCCATAACCTGCACCGCATCGCTGTCGGAGGCGCAGATGTAGAGCCGCGAGAAGTCATGGCTGAAGGTCAGCCCCCGCGGCCTCTCGCCGGTGGGGATGGTGCGTACCACCTCCAGCGTGGCGACGTCGATCACGCTCAGCGTGTCGTCCTTCTCGTTGGTAACCCAGATCTCGCCCTGGCCCTGTGCGAACGCCGGCGTGACGAGAAGCGCAAGGATGGCTGCGAATCTCATGATCTCTCCTCGAAGGCAGCGCAGAGGGTTTCGGGGGCGTCGGTGCCGAGCGTGTCCATCTCGCTCACCGGGTGCAGGAAACCTTCGAGGGGCGCGGTGGCGACCACGGCGCGCTCGGTCACCAGCGGGATCGGCTGGCGCATCTGGCCGTCCCAGCTCCGGAACGACAGTGGCGCGCCGAGAAAGCCTCCCAGTTCGAAATCGGGGCCGAGGATAAAGTCGCGCAGCACTTCGGGGTCGGCCGAGCCGGTGCGGGTCACGGCCTCGCCGATTGCGCGCATCCCCGCCCAAGCGGCGTAGTCGCGCGGACGCATCGCGCGGCCCGCCATCTCCTCGAAGCGCGATTGCAGCTGCGCCGCACCCCAAGCCTCGACCACCGGCGCCCAAGCCACCGGCCTGAGCCCCTCGGAGCCCGCGAGCGGGCGCGGCGTCCAGGCGTTGTACGCGATGTAGCGGGCGAAATCCCCGGCCTCGTCGGCGACCAGAAGCACGTCGTGATCGGGCAGGGCTTGGGTGAAGACCGGCACCTCCTGCCCGGCGTTGCGGCGGATGTCGGCATCATCGAGCCAGTCGCGCTCGGCGCGCAGCTTCAGACCGAACTTCGCCAGCGAGCCTCGCAGCGCCTCGGCATAATCGATGTCCTCCGGCCGCTGCCCGGCGATCAGCGCCAGATCGTCCCAGCGGCGCTGAACGAGGAACTGCGCCAGCGCGTCGGTGCGCATCGCGGTCGAAGGGAGGGTGTGCAGCAGGTTGGCGCGGCAATCGGCGCCGCGCAGCCGCGCCCCGGGGGCGGCGGCGTTGAACAGCAGCGCGCCCTGCGCCTCGGCCATGTCGGCCACCGCCAGAACGGCGTCCTCGGGCGCGTCGAGGATCAGCAGGCCACCGCGCGCCAGCGCCGCGCGGGCCGCCGCCTCGAGGTCGCCGCCCTCGGGCACCGAGACGGTCTCGAGCGCGTAGTCATGACCGAGGAAGCGCCCGGTGGTGGCGTTGTCGTCGCGGCCGAGCTCAGCGCCCGCGCGGCCCTCGTCCTGGGGGATCTCGTCGAGGTTCGACAGCACCGGCGGGTGCGCCACCTCCTGCCTGAGCCAGGTCACCGGCACCTCGATAGCGGCCTGCGCAGCGCCGGCCCAAAGGCCCAGCATCACGATGGATGTCGCCTGTCGCAGCATGGTCGTCCTCCCGACCCGCAGGCTAGCAGGGCCGTCCGGCCCGCCCCCATACGACCATGGTCGCGGCCCCGCCGAAGGTCGCATAGCGCCGCCCCCGCCGGCCCGGCTATCGCTGTGACCTAGGATTAAGGGAGGACCGACCATGCCCCGCACCATACGCATCTTGGCGTCGCTCGGCGCGATCGCCGCCGCTGCGACCATCGCCCAAGCCGCCGGCCTGCCGCTCGACATCCAGGCGGTGAACACCGACGCGCTGCCCGATGTCAGCGAGGAGTGGCTGACCGAGAACCCCTACCGCGACCAAAGCGAGGAGGTTTGGGCCAAGGCGATCGAGATCGGCGCATCGGGCTACAACCAGAACTGCGCCCGCTGCCACGGCTTGGGCGCGGTGTCAGGCGGCCTCGCCCCCGATCTGCGCTTCCTCGAAGCGGAGGAATACGGCGACGAATGGTACATGGAGCGGTTCCGCCACGGCTTCACCCAGAACGGCGTCACACGGATGCCGGCCTTCGGCGAGCTTCTGGGCCAGAAGGCCGGATGGGCGATCCGCACCTATCTCGAAACCCGTCCTGACGAGGACGCGGTGAGTGCCAGATCCGCTGAGCTCAAGGCGCTGCGCGACACGCTCGCGGCGGGCGACGAGGTCGACGCCGAGGCGGTCAAGGCCGAGCTGTCCGGCATCGCCGAGGAGATCGAGACCCTGTCGGGGGCGCCGGTGGCCGATTCGATCGCCTATCGCGCCGCCGCCCAGATCGACGGCACGCCCGAAAGCTTCCACAAGGCCGCGGAGACGCTGACCGTGGGCCTGTCGGCCGCGCAGTGACGCGCCGCGCGGGCCTTGCGCTGGCGCTCGGCCTCGCCCTCTCGCTCGCGGGGGGCGGGGCCCTTGCGCGTTGCGAGGATTGGGTGCCGCAGCCCAAGCCCCAGAACGCCGATCGCGACTATGTCGGCCAGACGCTGGACGAGATCCTCGACCGCGGCTTCGTCGAGTTCGCGGTCTACGAGGATTTCCCGCCCTGGTCCCATCGGGTCGGCGGCGCGGCTACGGGCATCGACGTGGAGATCGGCCAGCTGATCGCCGAAGGCATGGGCGTCGCACCGCGCTTTCGGCTGGTTGCCGCGGGCGAGGACCTGGCCGCCGACCTGCGCAACTGGGTCTGGAAGGGGCCAGTGGTCGGCGGGGCGGTCGTCAATGTGATGCTGCACGTCCCCTATGACAGCGCCTTTACCTGCCGGGTCGAGCAAGTGATGTTCACTGGCCTCTACGGGGTCGAGACGCTGGCGGTGGCTTATGACGCGGGCGTGTTCGGCGCCGAGGGTCCGGGCCCGGCAATGTTCCGGATGCACCGTGTCGGGGTCGAGAACGACTCGATTTCGGATTTCTACCTCTCGGCAATGGCGGGTGGGCAGTTGGGGCCGAACATCTCGCGCTATCCGACCACCGAAGCCGCGATGGCGGCGCTGGCCATTGGCGAGGTGACGGCGGTGATGGGGCCGCGCGCGCAGCTCGAGGCCGATCTCGGCGAGGCACAGGTCCATGTTCCGCCCTTCCCGGGGCTGATGAAGCCCGACTGGGCGCTGGGCGTCGCGGTGCATCACAGCCACCGCGACCTCGGCTACATGATCGAGGGCATCGTCGCCGAAGCGGTCGCCGACGGCCGGATCGCGGCGATCTTCGAGGATCACGGCCTGAGCTGGACCGCGCCGGAATGGTAAGGCTCTAGAGCGTCGTCAGGTCGCCCGCGGCATCGACCAGTCGCACGCGTCTCATCCCCGCGATGCGAAGCGCCGCGATCTCGTCGCGTCCCATCAGGCAGAAGGCGGTCGACAGCGCGTCGGCCAGCGCCGCGCTGTCGGCCTCGACGCTGACGCTCGACCAGGCGGGCGGCACCGCGCCGCCGCTTCTGGGGTCGAGGATGTGGCTCGCGCCGCCAGGCAGAAACAGCGCGCCGGGGCTCGATGTCGCGATCGCGCCGCCGGTAAGGGTCGCCCGCCCCAGCAGCCCCCGCGCATGGTCCTCGATGCCGATCCGCCACGGCCCACCTAGCGCCCGCATCTCGCCGATATTGACCAGCGCCCGGTCGAAGCCGCGCGCCGCCAGCCCCTCGGCCACGCGGTCGCTGGCATAGCCCTGGGCGATGCCGTTGAAGGTCAGCGCCTGCCCCGGCCCGAGCCGGAAGCTCGCGCCGCGCGCTACGCGCTCCCAGCCGACGCGCGCGGCGGCGGCGTGAACGTCGCCGTGCTCAGCCAGCGCCCGCCAGAGCGGTTGCACGGTCGGATCGAAGCGTCCGCCGGTGGCGGCGTGAGCCGCGTCGCACAGATCGATCACCGCCATGAATTCCGGTGCGGGCGCGTGGAGCCGGCCGGTGGCGTTGAGCCGGGAAAGCGCGCTGTCCGGGCGGTGCAGGCTGAACAGCGCCTCCATCCGCTCCAGCGTGGCGCGGGCCTCGGCCAGCGCCGCCTCGACCTCCCGGCGCGGCCCCGAAAGCGTGATCGCCGCCTCGGCGCCGAGCGCGGTGCCGCGCCAGCCCTCGGCGTGGATCGCGCCCGGCGCGGCGAGGGTGGCGGCGGCGATGGCGAGGAAACGGCGACGGGTCTGCATGGCGGCTCTCATTCGGCGGCGACGGGACGGGGCGGGGGGCGGCCGGGGCGACGGGCATCGAGCACCAGCGGCACGCAGCGCGCCGGGTCGTCATGGATCGACACGCAGTCGAGGCAGCCGAAGCACTCGGAATAGTCGATCCCACCGGTCTTCTCGATGGCGCCATAGGCGCATTTGACCCGGCAGAGCTGGCAGGGCGAGCCGCAGGCCGCGCGCCGGGCGATCCAGTCGCGCCCCCGCAGGAGCCCGCCGATCGCGATCACCGCGCCCAGCGGGCAGAGATAGCGGCAGAACCCCTTGAACAGCACCATGCCGAGAGCCAACCAGAAAGCGGCATAGGCGACATAGTACCACTCCCGGACGAAGAAGGTGGTGATTGCGGTCTTGAACGGTTCGATCTCGGCGGCGGTGTCGACATGCTCGGGCGCGAGGATGGCGATCAGCACCAGACCGGCCAGCGCCACGTATTTAAGGAGCTTGAGCCGCGCGTCCCAGGCCGCCGAGGGCCGGATCTGCGGCATGCGCAGCAACCGGCCCGCGTGATGTGTGAACTCCTGCAGCGCGCCGAAGGGGCACAGCCAGCCGCAGAACAGCGCCCGGCCCCACAGCACGAAGCCGATGACCGCCGCCCCCCAGACCGCGAGGCCGAACGGATCGTAGAGCAGGAAGGCGAAGCTGCGCCCCTCGATCGCGGTTCGGATCGCGCCCAGCACCGTGACCACCGACAGCTGCCCCTGTCCCCACCAGCCCACGAAACCCGTGGTCACCGCCAGCGCCCCGAGCCGCAGCGGCGTCAGCGTTCCCGGCGCGGCGGCGCGGCGCAGACCCGGCCCGAGGGCCGCGAGGAGCGCGGCGAGGAACACCGCCAGCATCCCGAGATCCCCGGCCCGCGCCGCCAGCGCCGCCATGGCCGGCGTCTGCGGGGTGACGACTTCGGGTCGCTCGAAGAACCGCTCGGGCGTGACGTGCGGCAGTTCGAACACGGTGGCGCCGATCTCGGGCATCAGCATGCCGTGTTCGCGGGTGGCGCGCACGTCCAGCACCCATTCCGCCGCCGGGTCGAAGCCCAGCCGCCGGTCGGCGCGCAGGATCATCGCCGTGCCCTCCGGCGCGCCGGGCGCGGTCTCGACGAAGATGTCGGCGTCGCGCAGCGCGACCGGCAGACCGCCCTGTCGGGCCGAGACCAGTTCGGGGGCGGTGTTGCGCACGAAGTCCGGCCCGACCAGACCGTGCCGCCCGGCCTCGATCAGCAGCAGGGGCTCGTCATGCGGGGCGATGGCGCGCAGCCGGTCGAGTTCGTCGAGGGCGCCGGGCGCAAGCGCCGCGCGGGCGATGGCGGGCGGGCCGAGATCGACCAGCCACAGATCGAGGAAGGCCGCGTCGGGGTCGTCGCGGGCCTGCGGGTCGTCGTCGGCCCAGATCGTGCCTTCGAAGCGGGCATCCAGTTCGGCGTTGGTGACGGATAGGCGGGCCACGAGCCCCTGCGCCACCAGCACCTCCCAGTCGAGCAGCTCGTCATGTGACATGTCGGGCCGGGCAGGCGGCGCGGCTTTGATGCCGCGCATACGCTCACGCGCGACCTTGAGTGCGGCGGCGAGGATGGTCTCATGCGCGATGCGCACGCTGGCCGTGGCCTTGCTCACCCCGTCGAGATGTACCAGCGCCGAGCCCGTCTCGCCCGCCCCGTAGGGCGTGCCGACCACCATGTTGTCGTCGATCGACAGCCCGCGATACTGCTCGAGAAACGCCCGGAACGGCGCCTCGCCCAGACCGGAGACGAAGATCGGCTCGTTGTGCGACAGGAGCTTCGCGTCGATGAAGCCGCCCGAGAGGTCGAGCGTCACTAGCATGTCGATTGGTGCGCCGGAAAACCCCGGCAGCGGTGCCAACGGTTCGGTGCGGAAGGCGTAGCCCGCCGCCGCGCCGCCCGAGTTCGAAAGCCGCCAGACCCCCTCGCCCAGTTCTTCGCCCAGCGCGTAGGGCGGCACGATCAGCGCCTCGATCTCCTCCCGCGCGGGCGCTTCGGCCCGCGCCAGGGTGAACGGCAGGCACGCGACGAGCGCGGCGAGAAGCAGGGCGCGGTGGCAAGACATGGCGGAAGGCTAGGCGCGCGCATGGGGGCGCGGGAATCCGACCTTGGTCGCGGGGCCCGCGGCATGGGACTTTTGGCCTATGGGGCGGCCGGGCGGACGCTGGTAGTCTGGACAGGGACGCAAGGCACGGGGTGCGATCATGGCCGGGACGCAGCAGGAGAACGGGGTCTTCGGGCGGGCGCTGGTGATCGACGACCACCCGCTGTTCTGCGACGCGCTGGGGCTGACGCTGAGGCACTTCGTGGGCATCGCGCAGATCGACACCGCCGACCGGCTGCAGGCGGCGCTCGACCGGCTGGGGGCGGGCGAGGTCTGGGACGTGGTCCTGCTCGATCTGCACCTGCCCGACGTGTCCGGCCTCGACGGGCTGGTGCGGCTGCGCCGGCTCGCCGGGTCGGCGCCGATCGTGGTGGTGTCGTCGCTCGCCGACCGGCAGGTGGTCTCGGCGGCGGTGCGCGCCGGGGCACGCGGTTTCGTGCCCAAGCACAGCGCGCGCGAGGTGTTCCTGACCGCCTTCCGGGTGATCGCGGCGGGCGGGCTCTACCTGCCCGACGGCATGGACCTGCCCGACGCCCCCGGCCGCGGCACCGAGGAGGCGATCGACCGGCTGGCGCAGCTGACCCCGCAGCAGGCGACGATCCTGCACAAGATCTGCTGCGGCGCGATGAACAAGCAGATCGCCTACGACCTGTCGATCGCCGAAACCACCGTGAAGGCGCATGTCACCTCGATCATGCGCAAGCTCGGCGTCCAGACCCGCACCCAGGCGGTGCTGCTGGCCAAGGAGGCGAGCTTCGGAAACATGTTGCCCGAGCAGCCGCCGGGACGATAGCCTCGCCGCGGGGAGGAGATCGTGATGCAGGCTGTCGCCGACGCGCAGGAGGAGGCGCGATCCGGGGCGAAGGCGGTGCTGCGCACCGCCAATGTCTCGGTCTTCGAGCCGGAGCCGGCCGCCGCGCTGATGCGCGCGCTGGGCCCCGGCCCCTTCGCCCTCGTGCTGATCTTCGCCGCGCCGCGCGCGCCGATGGAGGCGCTGGCCGCCGCCGCGGCGGCCTGGCCCGGCGCGCGGGCGGTGATCGGCTGCACCACCGCCGGCGAGATCACCGGCGCGGGCTATGCCGAGGACGAGATCGTCGGCGTCGGCCTGCCGGCCGAGCTGTTCGAGGTCGAGGTCATGCCGATCCCCGATCTCGACCGGATCGGCGACCGGGCGATGCTGCGCGACATGGCCGAGGCGCGGCAGCGAGTCGAGGGGCGGCGGCCGGACTGGTCGTCGGACTTCGCGATGCTGCTGGTCGACGGGCTGTCGCGGCGCGAGGACGCGCTCGCCGCCGCGCTTTCGGCCGGGATCGGCCGGATGCCGCTATTCGGCGGCTCGGCCGGCGATGGCGAGGCCTTCGGCCAGACCCGCATCCTGATCGACGGCAGGTGGCACGCCAACGCGGCGGTGCTGGCCTTCGTGCGGACCGCCTGCCGGGCCTCGGTGTTCAACCTCGACCATTTCGACCCGACCGAGGAGCGGATGATCGTCACCGAGGCCGACCCGGAGGCCCGCGTGGTGCGGCGCTTGAACGGTGAGCCCGCGGCGCGCGAATACGCGCGGGTGCTCGGGCTCGACCGGGCGCAGCTTTCGGCCTTCACCTTCGCGGCGCATCCGCTGGTGGTGCGGATCGGCGGGCGCCATCACGTAAGGGCGATCCAACGCGTCACCGAGGCCGGCGAGCTGGTGTTCTACGCCGCGATCGACGAGGGCATGGTGCTGTCGCTGGCCGAGCCGCGCGACATCGCCGCGCATCTCGACACCGCCTTCGAGGCGATGGCCCGCGCCGAGGGGCCGCCGGCGTCGATCCTCGCCTTCGACTGCATCCTGCGCCGGCTCGAGGCGACCGAAAAGCAGCTCGGCGGCAAGATGAGTGCGGTGCTGCGCAAGCACCATATCGTCGGCTTCTCGACCTATGGCGAGCAGATGAACGGGCTGCACGTGAACCAGACCATGACTGGCGTGGCGCTGCACCTGCCGTGACCGAGACCAGGATCGTGACCACGCCGATGTCGCATGCCTATCTCGACCCCGAGGACAGCCTCGAGCGCCAGAACGAGAAGCTGATCCAGATCGTCGACGCGCTGGTGCGCCAGGTCGAGCGCGGCGGCTCGGGCTCGGACGAGGCCTATGCCCAGTTCCGACGGGCCGCGCTGCTCGAGGAGCAGGTGCAGGCGCGCACCGCCGAGCTCGAGACCACGCTTGAGATGCTCAACCGCTCCAACGCCCGGCTGGCGCAGGCGATGCGCGAGACCGAGGCGGCGCGGCGCGACCTGTCCACCGCGATCGAGACGGTTCAGGAGGGCTTCGCCATGTTCGACCCCGAGGGGGTCATGGTGATGTGCAACTCGCGCTTCGGGATGCACATGGACGATATACGCGACACGCTGGCGCCGGGGTTGCGCTTTGCCGACTACATCGACAGCGTCGCCCGGTCGCGAGCGCTGTCGCTGCCGCCTGGCGAGACGCCGGAGATCTGGCGCGCGCGGCGATTGGCGCGGCACGACGACCGGCACGCAATCTTCAACATCTCGCTTTCGGGCGACCACTGGGTGCAGATCAGCCAGCATCGCACCCCCGGCGGCGGGACGGTGATCCTGCAGACCGACGTGACCGACATGATCCGCGCCGAGCGGCAGGCCCGCGAGCGGATGCTCGACGACCAGTCGCGGATGGCGCGGGCCACGCTCGACCACATCAAGCAGGGCATCTGCATCTTCGATGGCCGCATCCGGCTGGCGGGCTGGAACGATGGGCTGAGCCAGCTGATGGGGGTGCCAATGCCGCGGCTGCGGCGCGGGCTTCCCTTTCCGGCGCTGTGGCGGATGATCGAGGCCGATTTCGGTTTCGACGGCGAGATGACCCGCGAGCGGCTATCGGCCTGGGTCGAGACGCCACTGGCGCGTCAGCCGCTGCGCTTCGCGATGCGCAGCGAGGACCGCCGCTTCATCGACGCGTCGGCACAGCAGTTGCCCGATGGCGGCTTCGTGATCTCGTTTACCGACATCACCGCCGAGCGCCGGGCAATCGACAATCTGGCGCGGGCAAACGAGGCGCTGGAGGAGCGGGTGCGCGAGCGCACGCTGGAGCTTGAGGACGCGCTGGAGCGGGCCGAGCGCGCCAACGCCAGCCGCTCGCGCTTCGTCGCGGCGACCAGCCATGACCTGCTACAGCCACTCTCGGCGGCCAACCTGTTCCTGTCGGCACTGGTGCAGGACGACCCGGCCAACCGCGCGGTGTTGGGCAAGGCGCATGACGCGCTGCACAGCGTCGAAGCGATCCTACACGCGCTTCTCGACATCTCTAAGCTGGAGCTGGGCCACGCTTCGATGGACGTGGGCCCAGTGGCGCTCGACCTGGTGCTAGGCCAGCTGCGCGACCAGTTCGCGTTGCAGGCCGAGGCTAAGGGGATCGGACTGCGGATCCTGCCCTGCGCGCTCACCGTGACCAGTGACCGGACCTATCTGAAACGGGTGCTCCAAAACTTGATCGGCAACGCGCTGCGCTACACCGAGACGGGCCGGGTGCTGGTCGGCACGCGCCGCCGGGGCGGTGCGGTGGCGATCGAGGTCTGGGATACCGGGCCGGGCATCGCCGAGGAGGATTTCCAGACCGTCTTTCGCGAGTTTGCGCGGCTCAACGCCCGCGCCTCGGCCTCCGAGGGGATGGGGCTGGGGCTGGCAATCGTCGAGCGCGCCTGCGCGATCCTCGGCCATCCGCTCGATCTCGCCTCCGAGCCGGGGCGTTACACCCGGTTCTCGGTCACCGTGCCGGTGACCGAAGCGCAGGACCGGCTCGAGTCTCCGGCCCCGGCGAGCGTCGCGCAAGAGGAGACGGGCGACCGGGTGGCGCTCCTAGTCGAGAACGACGCCGAACTGCGTCGCGCCATGTGCCACCTGCTGGAGCGCTGGGGCGTCACCGTGCTCGACGTCGACAGCGGCGAGGCGGCGCTGGCGTTGATCGCGGAGACCGGGGCGGAGCCGGACTTACTGCTGGTCGATCAGCAGCTGGGCCGCGGGCTGACCGGCCTCGACACCATCTCGGCGCTGCGCGAACTGCTGCCAGAGGGTGTTGTGCGGCCGGTGCGTCTGGTCACCGCCGACCGCTCACCTGAGCTGCGCGAGGCGGCACGGCGGGCAGGGGTGACGATTCTGCCCAAGCCGGTCGGCGCCGAGGCGCTGCGTGCGGTGTTGGACCCTAGCCCCGGCGCCTGACGCCCCCCGCCCGCACGCGCCCTGCGACCAAGGTCTTACGACGATGGCCGCATTTCCGGCCCCCGCCCATTTCGGCATCCTTCCCTCGACGCCGCCCGCATCATGGCGGGGACCGCGTCCCTGTAGGGAGGACAAGATGAACATCCAGACGCAAGACGGTCAGAGCCGTTCGGTGAGCGCCGCGCTCGACACCAGCCATCTCGGCGTGCCGTTCCCGTTCAAGGCGCGCTACGGAAACTACATCGGCGGCGAATTCGTCGAGCCGCGCTCAGGGCGCTATTTTGAGAACCCGACGCCGATCACCGGCGAAACGATCTGCGAGATCGCGCGCTCCGACGCCTCCGACGTCGAGGCCGCGCTCGACGCCGCTCATGCGGCCTTCCCAGCTTGGGGCAAGACCTCGCTGGCGCATCGCTCGAACATCCTCAACCGCATCGCCGACGTGATCGAGCGCAACACCAACCTGCTCGCCGCCGCCGAGACCATCGACAACGGCAAGCCGATCCGCGAGTCGGTCAACGCCGACATCGCGCTGGCGATCGACCATTTCCGCTACTTCGCCGGCGTCATCCGCGCCGAGGAGGGCTCGATCGCCGAGATTGACCACCAGACCTTCGCCTATCACTTCAACGAGCCGCTGGGCGTGGTTGGCCAGATCATCCCTTGGAACTTTCCGTTGCTGATGGCGACTTGGAAGATCGCTCCGGCGCTGGCCGCCGGCAACTGCATCGTCCTAAAGCCCGCCGAGCAAACCCCGGCCTCGATCATGGTGCTGATGGAGCTGATCGGCGAGCTGCTGCCCGCGGGCGTGCTCAACATCGTGCAGGGCTTCGGCCTCGAGGCCGGCAAGCCGCTGGCGCAGTCGAACCGGATCGCCAAGATCGCCTTCACCGGCGAGACCACGACCGGCCGGCTGATCATGCAATACGCCTCGCAGAACCTGATCCCGGTGACGCTGGAACTCGGTGGCAAGTCGCCCAACGTGTTCTTCGAGGACGTGATGCAGGCCGACGACGCCTATTTCGACAAGTGCCTCGAAGGCTTCACCATGTTCGCGCTCAACCAGGGCGAGGTCTGCACCTGCCCGAGCCGGGCGCTGATCCAGGAATCGATCTACGACGACTTCATTGCCCGTGCGATCGAGCGGGTCGGCAAGGTGTCCCAAGGCAACCCGCTCGACATGAACACCATGATCGGCGCGCAGGCCTCGACCGAGCAGATGGAGAAGATTACCTCCTATCTCAAGCTCGGCCGCGACGAGGGCGCCGAGGCGCTGATCGGTGGCGACTGCGCCAGCCTCGGCTCGGGGCTGGAGAACGGCAACTACATCCAGCCCACCGTCTTCCGCGGCAACAACAAGATGCGGATCTTCCAAGAAGAGATCTTCGGCCCGGTGCTGTCGGTCACGACCTTCAAGGACGAGGCCGAGGCGCTTGAGATCGCCAACGACACGCTCTACGGCCTCGGCGCCGGTGTGTGGACCCGCGATGGCTCCCGCGCCTTCCGCATGGGCCGCGCGATCCAAGCCGGCCGGGTCTGGACCAACTGCTACCACCAGTATCCCGCCCATGCGGCCTTCGGCGGCTACAAGCAGTCCGGCATCGGGCGCGAGAACCACAAGATGATGCTGGATCACTACCGCCAGACCAAGAACCTGCTGGTGTCCTACGACCCGAACGCGCTGGGCTTCTTCTAAGAGGCTGCGCCTCCCCGCCCGGACCGGCGAACTCCCGCGCCGGTCCGGGCCCCATCCCCCTTCCGGAGACAGGCCCATGGCCGACACGCCCCGCCCGATGGTCACCGCCACCCCGGCCGCGCTGGACCTGATCGAGGAGATCAAATCACGCCACGGCGCGGAACTGCTGTTCCACCAGTCGGGTGGCTGCTGCGACGGCAGCGCGCCGATGTGCTTCGTCGCCTCAGAGTATGTCACCGGGCCACAGGACGTGCTGCTGGGCGAGATCGGGGGCGTACCGTTCTACATGAACCGCGACCAGCACGAGCGCTGGAAGCACACCGCCCTGACCATCGATGCGATCGACGGGGTGGGTGGCATGTTCTCGCTCGACAACGGCACCGGGCGGCGCTTCCTGACCCGCTCCGAGGTCTGTCTCTGACCCCCACCCGAAAGGACTGAACCGATGCGCTTCACCGCGACCCTTGTCGCGGCCATGACCTTGGCCGCCCCCGCCATCGCCGAAACCTACGAAATCGAGATGCTCAGCCGCGACGCCGAAGGCAATATGATGGTTTTCGCCCCCGCCTATCTGGAGATCTCGCCCGGCGACAGTGTTACCTTTCTCGCTACCGAGAAGTCCCATAACACCGAGACCGTGGACGACATGCTGCCCGAAGGTTTCGATGGCTGGAAGGGCAAGCGCGACGAGGAGGTCACCGTCACCTTCGACGCGCCAGGCTACTATCCGTACAAGTGCAAACCGCACGAGGCGATGGGCATGATCGGGCTGATCAAAGTCGGCGAACCCGAGTCGACGCCCGAAATCGGCAAGTTGCGTGGCAAGGCCGGGCCGATGATGAAGGAGCTGCTGGCGCGGGCAGGCTCTTGAAATGGCGAGGAGTGGGCTGCTGCCGGTCCCGTGGGCACGACGATAAGATCGTGACAATGGGATTGGAGACCTCATATGAAGAGACGAACGTTCAGCCGCGAGTTCAAGCTCGAGGCTGTGAAGCTGGTGACGGAGCGCGGTGTCGCCGTTGTCCAGGCATGCCGGGATCTGGAGCTGTCCGAAAGCGTGCTGCGCCGATGGATGCGCGAGGTGGGAGACATTCCGCTTGGAGCATTCCCCGGCCACGGGCGGGTCAGCCCGGAGCATGCCGAGATCGTGGCCTTGCGCAAGGAGGTCGCCCGTCTCAAGGCGGAGCGTGACATCTTAAAAAAAGGGCGACCGCGTTCTTCGCGCGGGATGCGACATGAAGTTCGCTTTCGTCGCCAAGCACCGGCATGTCTGGCCCGTGAGCTGGATCTGCGCCGCTTTGCGGGTCTCCCGCTCAGGCTTTCATGCCTGGTTGAACCGGCCCGCCAGTGCCCGGTCCATCTATGACGAGAAGCTGAGCGAGGTCATGCGCCTGAGCTTTCAAGCCAGCGATCGGACCCGACGCGCGCCCGGCGCGTCTGGCGGGACGTCCTCGAGGAAGGACTGCCCTGCGGTCTGCATCGGATCGAGCGTCTGATGAAGCTCAATGGCCTGCGGGCACGGCCCCGTCGACGCGGCTTGCCGAAGGACCAAGGGGCGCGTTCCGTTATCGCCGAGAACCTTCTCGGCCGAGACTTCCGCGCGGACGGACCGAACCAGAAGTGGCTGGCCGACTTCACCTATGTCTGGACAGTAGAGGGCTGGCTCTACGTCGCCGCCGTCCTCGACCTGTTCTCTCGTGTTCGGCATGGCCTCGAACCGGTGGCGGCGCATGCCTCACTGTCGGCTGGTCGATGAAGGCGGAGCGCGATGCCGCGCTCGTCATGGACGCGCTGATGATGGCCGTCTGGCGGCGCGGCAAGGCGGATGCGGGGCTCGCATCATTCGGATCAGGGCAGCCAGTATACGAGCGACCAGTTCCAGAGGCTTCTGGCCGATCACGGCATCACCTGCTCGATAAGCCGGGCCGGCAATGTCTGGGACAATTCCGCGATGGAGAGCGTTCGCCGCTCTCTCGAACCGATGGCGTTCGCGGCTCACTCTCCTCGTTGAAGACCGAGCGCACCGCCCGCAAGGTCTACCGCACCCGGGACGCCGCGCGCAGCGATGTCTTCGATTACATCGAGCGCTCCTACAACTCGAAGCGCCGCCACTCGAAGCTGGGCTATATCAGCCCGATGGAGTTCGAGGCCCGCGCAATGCTACCTTAAATTGCTGTTTACGGGACCGGCAGCAGCCCACGCAGCTGATCTTTCGCTTGGGAGAGAACCAACGTTCACAAGGCAAGAGGAAGCATTATAAGCAAGCTCACCGCGCTGACCGTTCTCACAGCTTCGATAGCAGCCTGACAAGTTGCGCCGCCTCGTGGGGCGACAACTTGTCCTCGATCTTCTCGAAGAGCACCTGCGCATAGACGGGCCACATCGCCTGCCTGACGGCGTGCCCCTTGTCCGAGATGCAGACGATCTGTCCGCGCCCGTCGTCGTCGCACTCCCGCCGGTCGATCAGTTCCGCCTTGGCCATCCGGTCCAGCAGGCGAGACGTGCCGTATTGTGGCAACAGAAGACGCTCCTTGAGTTCGAAGGGGCGCAAGCCGTCCGGACCGGCCTTCTCGATCTCCAGCAGCGCATCATACCAGGCCAGCTGTGGCAGCCCGGCATGCTTCAGCGCCGCCTCGACAGCTTCGAGGAGCGTTCGACTCTTGGAGACGATAGCTACCCAAGCAGCCTGAACGACGGGATCCGGTGTGTTCACATTTACAGTATGACATGTAGATGCATCTGCATCAAGATTGACATGAGGACCCAGTGAGAGCAATTTAGATGCAGGTGCATCTAAATGAGGACACCGTCATGTCACAGACATATCTCACCGAACTCGCCGCCTTCGTTCTGCGCGTGGCGCTCGGAATTATGTTCCTGGCCCACAGCCTCATCGTGAAGCTGTTCGTCTTCAAGCTGCCGGGCACCGCCCAGTTCTTCCAGGCGCTCGGGCTGCCGGGCTGGCTTGCCTATGCGGTCTTCGCCATGGAGGTCGTCTCGGGCCTTCTTCTCATTCTCGGCGTCCAGACCCGATGGGTGGCCCTCGCGACCGTGCCGATCCTTCTCGGCGCGACATGGGCGCATTCCGGCAATGGATGGATGTTCGCCTATGAGAATGGCGGCTGGGAGTATCCTGCCTATCTGGCGCTTCTGGCCGGCGTGCAGGGCCTGCTCGGCGACGGAGCCTTCGCGCTCAACCGCTCCTTGTCCCCCCGTGCGATTGTCGGATGGAGCAAGAGGGAGGCGATGCAATGAAACATGTGATCTGCAATCTCGCCGACGTTCCCGAAGAGGGCGAAGCGCGCGTGTTTCCGTTCTTCGGGCGGGAGGTTCAGGTCTGGCGGCGCGGAGATCGCATCCGCGCCGCCGCCAACACCTGTCTCCACCTCGGCGGTCCGCTCGAATGCCAGGACGGGGCGTTCGTCTGCCCCTGGCATGGGGCCCGGTTCGACATGGCCGATGGTCGGCACATGGATGGTCCGTCCCCGGCAAACGCGCGGCTCATGTTCCTTCCCACGCGCATCGAAGGGGAGGAGCTTGTCTATGTATGGGAGGAGCCATCATGACCCTTCATCTCATCAGCCACGACCTCTGCCCATACGTGCAGCGGGCCGTGATATCCCTCGCCGAAAAAGGCGTCGACTTCGAGCGCAGCAATATCGACCTTGGCAACAAGCCGGACTGGTTTCTTGCCATCTCGCCCCTCGGGAAGACGCCGGTCCTGCTGGCCCATGGCATGCCGATCTTCGAATCCGTCGTGATCCTCGAATATCTTGAAGAGACGCAGCCCCACCCGCTGCATCCGGGCAGCCCGCTCAAGCGCGCGCGGCATCGGGCGTGGATGGAGTTCGGATCGGCCACGCTGAACGACATCGCGGGCTTTTACTCCGCATCGGACGAGCGAACATTCGCTGCCAAGACCGCCGGTCTTCGCCGCAAATTCGAATGGCTCGAAGGCGAACTGGGGGAAGGCCCTTATTTCTCGGGGGACCGTTTCAGCCTTGTCGACGTCGTGTTCGGTCCCGTGTTTCGCTATTTCGACACGTTCGACCGGATCGCCGATTTCGGAGTTCTGGCAGAGCTTTCCAAGGTCGGAAGGTGGCGCCGGGCCCTGGCTGCAAGGCCGTCTGTCGCCCAGGCCGTCGCCGGCGATTACCCGCGCCTGCTGGAGCGGTTCATCGAGCGACGTGGGTCCAGGTTGTCGAGAATACTCGAAGAGAACACCCTTCAGCTCGATGGCGGCACTTGGCAGGCCACCTGAGCGATAGGGCATGAGCTCGTAAACGGACCCTGAGCGGATCTGCGCCACGCCTGGCAGGACGATCCGCTCAGGGCTACGCGTGACACCCAATAGAAGAGGCTGAGGCCGGCAGCTGCGGAGAAATATCGAGGCCACAGTCCCTGCCTGCCCCAGGCCATTGATCTACTCCGCGACCATCAGGCGCGCACCGACCCACGGCAGGACAAAGGTCTCGAGACGGTCACCGACTTGCTGGCGGTGGTCGCCGTCATGGACGTCCAGCAGATGGGGAATGCGCTCGGCTCCGAGGCGCTGCGACAGTTCGATCGTCCCGGGCGGGATGTGCAGGAACTGATCGCCCAGACCGACGTCGAGGCCGAGACCCCGCAGGGCGCGCAAGTCGTCTCGCGCCGCGCGAAGCTGACGGGTCGGCAGGGAATCGAGATACCGATCATAGGCCGCGTCATCGAGCACCACCTCACCGCGCACGATGTCGAACGGAAAATCTCCATGGACCGGCGGATCGCCGGCCTCCGCGCTGAAGGCCGACAGGATGCCCAACAAGGCAATGGCGTAAAAATCCTGATCGGCCAGAAGCTTTTCGATATCCTCCGCCGTGTCGACGCGCGCCGCGCGCTTCCACGCGTCATTGCCGAAGCCGAAATCATCGGTCGCGGCCAGGCAGCAGGGGCTCATCGACCAGACAACGGAGAAGGTGCCGGGGCGGCTGATCGCCAGATTGAGGGCGCCGTAGCCACCCATCGAATGACCGACGACCGCGCGGCTGTCCGCGCTGGCCATCGTGCGAAATTCCGCATCGACATGACCGACGAGATCGTCGGCAATGTAGTCCGCCCAGTTCCCGCTGATCGGTGAATTGCGGTAATAGCCGCCGCCATACTTGTTGCCGGCATTGGGCATGACCACCAACGCCTCCGGCATCGCCTTAGCCGTCATCAGGCGGTTCAGCCGCGCAGGCACATCCTCGATCTCGAGCCAGACCCCGTAGTCGTCGAAGATGCCGTGCAGCAGGTAGATGACGGGATAGCGGCGGTCGGGCGCGCTCTCGTAGCTCGGCGGCAGATAAACCGCTGCATCCTGCATTTCGGAGGTTCCGAGCAGGTTCTCCGCCAGTGCCGGAGCCGGCACCTCGATTTCGACGACCCGGCTGGTTGCGTCAGACAGTGACTGGGCGGTCGACGATACCGGCCCTCCGAAGATGAGCGCAGCTGCCACAAGAAGAGCGAGGTGCAGTTTCGGCATGGTCAACGCCTCCACAGATGCGTCACTCTACCGGTAGTCGTTCGAAACTCCAAACTAACGGACGGCACGGCCGCACAAGCAGTGTTGTCGTCCCGACATTCCGCTTCCGTCAGCTGCGGTGTCATCTCCGCAGGTGAAAGTGAGTTTTCACCACGCTTGAGCGGACGACCGCTTCTCGTGTCAGCTGCCTGACGGGCCCCCGGTCACGAGGGGCCAACTGACCCCGGTCACATACCTCGCTTTGGGGCCAGCCAGATAGGCGGCGACGACAGCGACTTCGCTCGGGCGGCCCGCGTTGCACGATGCGACATCGACGCGGCGATGGCCCACCGATGGGTGCTATCCACGGCACGCCTTACTCCACGCAGGTTCGGCATCTCGCCCAAGAGGATCGATCGGAGGCAATTGTCGCGGCGGCTGCCGAAGCAGATCGGGACCGCACGACATCCAAATCGAACCCAGCAGCCTGCGAGGTTGACTTGTACTCCACCAGAAAAGAATAGACGCCCGATTTTCGGCGGACCGAGGTTCGGGGCGGTGATACGGTCTGGCCATGCTGTTTGACTTGCCAGATCACGACGCGCTGTACCGCGCCCTCATTGACCGGGATGACCGTTATGACGGCCAAGCTTATGTCTGCGTCTCGACCACCGGCATCTTTTGTCGGCTGACCTGTCCGGCCCGCAAGCCCAAGCCCGAGAACTGTACGTTTCACGAGACGATCGGCGCCTGCATCGAGGCCGGGTTTCGTCCCTGCAAGCGCTGCCACCCGCTGCGCGCCGCGGCTCTCGCCGACCCGGCCATCGGTGCGCTTCTGGCGGCGCTGGACGAACGGCCCGACATCCGCTGGTCGGAGCGCCACGTCGAACAGCTCGGCTTCGATCTCTCGACAGTGCGCCGCAGCTTCAAGCGCCAGTTCGGCATGACATTCCTGGAGATGGCTCGGCAAAGGCGCCTGCGCGAAGGCTTCGAGGCACTCTCGAGCGGCGACAAGGTCATCACCGCGCAGCACGAGGCCAGCTTCGAGTCCGCGAGCGCGTTTCGGTCCGCCTTCGCGCGGCTGCTGGGCTGCTCGCCCGGCGCGCTGAGCCACGATGCGATGTTGCGCGCCAGCTGGATCACGACGCCGCTGGGCGACATGATCGCGGTGAGCAGTGCTACGCATCTGCACCTGTTGGAGTTCATCGATCGCAGGGCGCTCGCCGCCGAACTGAAAAAGCTTCAGGCACTGACGCCACAAGGCATCGGCTTGGGGCTGTTTGCGCCGACCGAACAGGCCGAGGTCGAGCTGTCGGCCTATTTCGCGGGCCAGAGCGCGCGGTTCGAGACGCCGCTGGCGTTTCAGGGCTCGGCGTTCAGCCGAGACGTCTGGCACGCGCTGCGCCGCATCCCGCCGGGCGAGACCCGCAGCTATTCCGAGATCGCACGCGAGATCGGCAACCCTGCGGCCACGCGCGCCGTGGCGCGGGCGAATGGTGCCAACCAGATCGCGCTCATGGTGCCTTGCCACCGGGTGATCGGCGCGGATGGCAGCCTGACAGGCTATGGCGGCGGGCTGTGGCGCAAGCAGCGCCTGATCGAGATCGAGCGTCAATTCAAGGCGGATACACAGGATACCCCACTTCATGTCTCAGGCTGACAGGGCGCGCGCGCTCAAAGCACTTCACGTCGCGAATGACCCGCTCGTGCTCTACAACATCTGGGACGCAGGCGGCGCGACCGCCCTTGCCAAGGCGGGCGCCGCCGCCATCGCGAC
This sequence comes from Limimaricola variabilis, assembly GCF_034371605.1. Lineage (NCBI taxonomy): Bacteria > Pseudomonadati > Pseudomonadota > Alphaproteobacteria > Rhodobacterales > Paracoccaceae > Limimaricola > Limimaricola variabilis. The sequence continues at coordinate 491,609 of NZ_CP139691.1, forward strand.
GGGAAGCTGGTCGGTCGCGGCGGCGCATTGCTTTGAGGATGGCGAGGCGATGCCCTTCGACTTCGCACTGAGGATCATCGAGCGGATCGCCCGAAGCACCGACCTTCCCCTGACCGTGGACTTCGAGGGCGGCTATGCCGAAGCGCCCGAACAGGTCGCGGCCAACGCGCATAGGGTGATCCAGACCGGCGCGGTGGGCCTCAACTTCGAGGATCAGGTCGTGGGCGGAGAGGGGCTCCATGACGTCGAAGCACAGGCCGCTCGGATCGCTTCCATTCGCGGCGCGGCGCGGGAGGCAGGGGTGCCGTTGTTCATTAACGCGCGGACCGATCTGTTCCTGCAATCGGAGGCCAAGGACCACGCCAGCCTCGTCGACGCGGCCTTGGCGCGGCAAGCGGCCTATGCGGAGGCTGGAGCCGACGGCTTCTTCGTGCCCGGGCTGACCGACCCGACGCTCATTCGGGACATCTGTGCGCGAAGCTCGCAACCAGTCAACGTCCTGATGAGGGGCGGCTTGCGCGCGGTGCGGGACGTTGAGGGGCTGGGGGTGTCCCGGATCAGCTTCGGTCCCGCTCCCTATATCTCGGCGCTCGAAGATCTGACGAAACGGTTCATCGCGATCTGAGGCTTTCGCTCTGGCTCTGCTGCCTTACTCGGGAGCGTCCCCTTTGGTCGGCGGGAGAGGGCCCATGCACATCAGCCCTCGCCCAACAGCCGCTCGAATTCCTTCGCCCCGGTGCGGGAGAAGACCACGACCCGGGTCTTCGGATCGCGCCTTGCCCATGACAGCTCCTCGAAACGGGAGAGGAATGCGCGCCCCAAGCTGCCCGCCAAATGCGAACGTCGTTCGCTCCAGTCGAGGCATTCGCGGCAGAGCGGCGTGCGTTTGCGGCGCAGCTCGTCGAGGTCGATCTCGAACCGGGCGGCAAATTCCGCACCCGCGTCGGTGAGGCTGAGCCCCTCGTCCTCCACGGTCAGAAACCCCCGGGCGATCAGGCTGTCGAACAGCTGGGTGCCCATGTCGCCCGCGAGATGGTTGTAGCAGACCCGCGCCCTGCGCAATTCCGCATCCTTGGGACCGGTGCGCATACGGAGGTTTCCGGCCCCCGCCGCCAGCCCCATCAACCCTTCGAGCACCCGCGCCACCTCGTCGCTGGCCAGCGAGAAGTATTTGTGCCGGCCTTGCTTGCGCGGGCGAAGCAGTCCGCCAGCGTCTAGCTTCGACAGGTGGGAGCTGGCGGTCTGGATCGTCACCCCGGCTTCTTCGGCCAGCTCGCTGACGGTCAGGGCCTTGCCGCTCATCAGGGCTGTCAGCATGTTGGCACGGGCGGGGTCCCCGATGAGCGCGGCAACGCGAGCGATATCCGGACCTTCCTTCATGGTTCGATCGTAGTCGAACCATCCGCGTATCTCAACGGCGTAGTCTTTGATCAGGCCTCGATCAAAGGATACCCCCATGCTCACCTGTGTGATCCGCTACCACATCGACCCGACGAAGAAGGACCAGTTCGCGCGGTATGCCCGCAACTGGGGACAGGCGATCCCGCGCTGTGGCGCGGACCTGATCGGCTACTACGCGCCGCATGAAGGCTCGAGCACGCTCGCCTATGGCATCTACAACGTGGCGAGCCTCGCTGATTACGAGGCCTACCGTACGAGGTTGGCCGCCGACCCCCTTGGCCGAGAGAATTACGACTTCGCGCAGACCGAGAAGTTCCTGCTGCGAGAAGACCGGACCTTTCTGAAGTGCGTCTCGGCACCGCACGGCCCAGGGGTGTCGGCATGATCGCCGTGATCTTCGAGGTCGAACCTGCGGAGGGCCGGATGGACGACTACCTCGAACTGGCCGCCAGAATGCGGCCGCTGCTCGACGAGGTGGAAGGTTTCATTTCCGTGGAGCGGTTTCAAAGCCTGACCGATCCGAAAAAGATCCTGTCCCTGTCGTTCTTCGAAGACGAGGCGGCCATCGCGAAATGGCGGAGCTTGGAGGCCCATCGGGCGGCCCAAACGAAAGGCCGGGGCGGTGTCTTCGCCGACTACCGACTCCGAATTGCGAGCGTGGTTCGGGATTACGGCATGTTCGACCGAAACCAGGCTCCGGTCGACAGCAGAAAGGCACACGCAGAACATTCGCGCTGAGACTGATTTCGATGCTGCGCCGACGCGTTCCATGTTGGTCGGACCTACTGTCGGCGGCCAAAGTCACCGAAGCCTCGCATCCTCAAAGCTGCGCGTGTCGTGGCAAAGATTGCAGCTCTTGCCGAACTGGCCGTCATGGGCGTCGTCCTCGGCGTGGCAGGAGACGCAGTCCTGGGCGATCTGCAGGCTCGCGGCCTTGTCAGGCGTATGGCACGATCCGCAACTCATGCCCTGATGCGCGCCGGTGAGGGCGAAATCGGTCTGGGCGTCATGGTCGAAGGTCCAGAACTCCCAGCCATTCGGGTTGTGGCAGGTCTCGCATTGGTCGGAGAGGCTTCCCTCGTGGATGTCGTCATCCTCGTGACAGCTCGCGCAGGCCGGTTCGGCCGAGCGGAACGCGGGGTCGAGATGGCAGCCCTCGCAGGGCACGAGGGTGTGCAGCCCGAGAAGGGGGAAGCGGGTGATGTCGTGGTCGAAGGCCACTTCCTCGGCCCAGCCGCCGGGCGCGTGGCAGGTATCGCAGGCCTCGCCGAGCTGGCCGTCATGCGGATCGTCGGCCTCGTGGCAGGCGACGCAATCGGTGGCGAGGTCCTCGGCGAAGGCGTTCGTCGTGTGGCAGGCTTCGCAGGCGGCATCCTCATGCGCACCGACCAGGCTGAACTCGGTGTCACGGTCGTGGTCGAACCGCACCTCGGTCCAGACCTCGACCACGTGGCAGCTGTCGCAATCCTCCCCGAAGCGCCCCGAATGCACGTCTTGGATCTGGTGGCAGCCGACGCAGTCCGTGGGCAGGCCCTCATAGACCTCGCCGACATGGCAGGCCGAACAGGCCACCGCCTCATGCGCGCCTGCGAGCGCGAAGCCGGTCTCGGAGTGATCGAAAGGTTTGAGACCGGCCCACCCCGTCTCGGCATGGCAGGCGGCGCAGTCGGAGCCTAGTCGCCCCTGATGCGGCTGATCCTCTTCATGGCATCCGACGCAATCGCTCGCTGCGTCCCGGAACTTCGCCTCGGCTGCGTGGCACGAGGCGCAGGGCAGGGTCGCATGCGCTCCCTCCAGCGTGAAATCGGTATTTGTGTGGTCGAAGGTTTCCGTATCGAGCTGCACGATATCCGCGTCGCGACCGTCATGGTCGGTGTGGCAGTACCGGCATTCCTGCTCCAGAACCTCCTGTCTGCGGCCGTGAAAGCCGCGACGATCGGCGATGTCCTGATCGACCTTCTCGTGGCAATCGAGGCATAGCGCGGACTCGCCTTCCTCAGAAAAGGAGACATGGCAGTTCGCGCAGTCGCTTTCGAGATCGGCGTGCCCCTCGATGAGATCGCCCGGCATGACCAGCCGTTCGAGCAGCGATTGCGCGGAGGAGGGGGTGGGCATCAGCAGCAGGAAGACCCCGGCCAGAACCTGGCAGACGGCGCGGAGCGTTATGCTGCTAACAAGGCACATTCAATACAGATGAACCCCCACGACATGCACGATAGCAGCAAAGACGAGGATCACGAACAGCGGAAGGTGAAAGAGGTGCCAGAGCGCGAACAGCCGCTCATAAAGCGCGAAGGACTGCGCCCGCGCGACGGCGTGGAGATAGCTGTCGAGATGCTGTCTCACCAGGCCGCTGCGATCGCGCTTGGGGCCGTCCTGCCGGCGGAGGAGCTCGGCGTAGCGCCGCATGACCTCGCGCCGCAGCCGAAACCGCGAGACCGGTCCGGTCAGCGTGCGATGGAAATTCGACCATAGGTCCTGCGTCTGGGGCAGGCGACGCGCCTCGTAGGCCTTCAGGGTTTCCAGAAGCCAGGACGGATCCGGCATGTCCGTGTCGAACTCGTGCTTGAGGGCTTCCATGTCGTTCAGATATTCACGCACCGAAGCCCGCCGCCCGTAGAGCCCCTTGTGGATGCGCGCGTAGAACAGGCGCCCGATCAGGCCGCTGGCCGCCACGATGAGCATGGCAAACAGGGCCATCGTGCTGTTGAGCGATCCGAGCGTGAAGTTGGAATGCAGGATGATCAGCACCGGGCCGATGATGCCCAGCATCATGTGAATCCTGAACCAGTTGCGGACATTGCCGATGAAGCGCAGCCCCGCGAACCGTTTGCGCAGCGGGTAAAGAAGCAGGGTCAGCATCGCCAGCGCACCGCCGATCCCCAGGAAATATCCCAGGCCGGTCTCGGCTGTGAGATCCCCCTCGAGGCGCCGGGTCCAGGCATAGGCAAGAACGACGAAGGAGAGCGTCAGCATGATCGGCAGCTCGAACGCGCCGGTTTGCCGCCGCGCGGCCTTCGGCTTTTCACCCTTCGACGGGGGCGCATTTTCGCCCGACGAGCGGGCACCGGATTTCATTCCGGAAATTCCAGCGAGCGTTGCAGTCATCTACGAACCTCGGGGCAGGGAAGCTTTGCTTTCGACCGACGCCGCGTAACGCCCTCCCGAAATACGCGCCACGTTGCTCGCGCCGAGGCGCCGATTCCGGCGGGTTTGCGCGCGCGGGCGGGGCTGCCGCGGCGGAAACTGGCGCAAAATTGCACAGCTCATTGCCACATTTCTGGACAAAACTCTGTTATGGGCGAAGAATGCGAGGAAGCGCTCCGATCGGGCGGGACCCTTGGAGCGCCGCCTTGCAGTGTCCTCGATGACCGGCGGAGCGCCGCGAAGCCGTCGTCAGGCGCCGCCGAAAGATCAGGGGTGATCGGCGATGGTGGCGGAGATCGGACAATTCGCCCTCGTGCTGGCGCTGATGATCGCGCTCGCCCAATCGGTCGTGCCGCTGATCGGCGCCAGGCGGGGCGAGACCCAGCTCATGTCATTCGCCGATGTCGCAGCCGTGGTGCAGTTCGGCTTCGTCGTCATCGCCTTCGCGGCACTGGTCCGGGCGTTCATGGTGACCGACCTGTCGCTGCGCGTGGTCGTCATGCACTCGAACTCCGCGATGCCGATGCTGTTCAAGGTGACCGGCGTCTGGGGCAACCACGAAGGCTCGCTGCTCCTGTGGGTGCTGATCCTGACGCTGTTCGGCGCGGCGCTCGGCCTCAGGGGCGACAACCTTCCCGCCACGCTCAAGGCGCGCGTTCTCGCGGTGCAGGGCATGATCTCGGCGGCGTTCCTCGCGCTGATGATCTTCACCTCCAACCCCTTCGCGCGGGTGTCTCCGGCGCCGGCCGATGGACAGGAGCTGAACCCGCTGTTGCAGGATGTGGGTCTCGCGATCCACCCGCCGTTTCTCTATCTCGGCTATGTCGGGTTCTCGGTGACCTTCGCCTTCGCCATCGCTGCGCTCATGGAGGGCCGGGTGGACGCGAGCTGGGCCCGCTTTGTGCGGCCCTGGGTGCTCGCCGCGTGGTGCTTTCTGACCATCGGGATCACGCTCGGCAGCTTCTGGGCCTATTACGAGCTGGGCTGGGGCGGCTGGTGGTTCTGGGACCCGGTCGAGAATGCTTCCTTCATGCCGTGGATCGTCGGCACCGCGCTGTTGCACTCCGCGCTCGTGGTCGAGCGGCGCCAGACGCTGATCGTCTGGACCGTGCTGCTGGCGATCCTGACCTTCTCGCTGAGCCTGGTGGGGACGTTCCTGGTGCGCTCGGGGCTCCTGACCAGCGTCCACGCCTTCGCAACCGACCCATCGCGCGGCATGGGGGTTCTGGCGATCCTGTTTGCCGCAACCGGCGGCGGGCTGATCCTGTTCGCCATGCGGGCAGGGAAGTTCGACAAGCCGGCCGTCTTCGCACCGGTCAGCCGCGAAGGCGGGCTGATCCTGAACAACATCTTCCTCGTGGTCGCGGCCGGCACGGTCTTCGTCGGGACATTCTACCCGCTGGTGATCGAGGTGCTGGGACCGGACAAGATTTCGGTCGGGCCGCCCTATTTCAACCAGACCTTCGTGCCGCTGATGATCCCGCTGCTCGTCGCCGTCGCGGTGGGTCCGATCCTGCGGTGGAAGCGCGACAGCCTGCGCCGGGCGCTGGGCCAGCTACGCCCGCCGGCGGCGGTGGCGCTCGTCGTGGCGGCGGCGGTCTTCGTCGCGGGCGGCGGGGCGCATCCCTTCGCCGCCGCGGCATTCGGCCTCGCGGCATGGCTGGTGGCCGCGTCGCTCTGGGCGCTGGCGCTCTGGGTCCGGCTGTTTCGCGAGCCGTGGCGCCGCAGCGCGACGCTCGCCCGCAAGGTGCCACGCTCGGTCTACGGGATGGCGATGGCGCATGCGGGCCTCGGCCTTCTGGTGGCGGGCATCACCGGCGTCACCGCCTTCCAGGAGGAGCGGATTCTCTCCATGTCGCCGGGCGACCGGGTGACGCTGGCCGGCTACGAGGTCAGCCTCGACCGGGTCGAGCAGCTCACCGGCGAGAACTTCATCGCCGAGCAGGGCCAGTTCACGATTGAGCGCGACGGCGAGCCCTTCGCTGCCATGACCTCGGAACGCCGCTTCTACACGGTGAGCCGCAACACCACCACGGAGGCCGGTATCCGAGCGGTGTTCCTGTCGAACCTCTACGTCGCGATCGGCGAGCCGAATGACGGCGGGCAGTGGGTCGTGCGGCTCTATCACCATCCGCTGGCGCTGCTGATATGGCTCGGCCCGCTGTTCATGGCGGCGGGCGGTTTCGTGTCGCTGAGCGACCGCCGGATGCGCATCGGCGCGCCGCAGCGATCGCCCCGCCGCCCCCAAGGCGTGGAGGCGTGATGGCAGGTGGCATCCGCAAATCCGTGCTGATCCCGGTCGCCATCTTCCTGCTGGTAGGCGGGGTGTTGTTCTCTGTCGCGGCGGGCGGCCGCGAGGTGAGCGGCGAGGGATATCTCGACCGCCCGCTGCCGGAATTCGCGCAGCCGCCACTCATCGGCGACGAAAGGGGGCTCTCGGCCTTGGACATCCGGGGCGAGGTGGCGCTGATCAACGTCTTCGCCTCGTGGTGCGCCGTCTGTCTCAGCGAACACCCGATGCTGATGCGTCTGGCCGCCGAGGAGGGGGTCCCGCTTTACGGTCTCAACTGGAAGGACCGGCCGGGGGCGGGCAGGCGATTCCTCGACCGGCATGGCGACCCCTATGTCGCCACGGGGGAGGATGCCGCAGGCAGGCTCGGCGCGCAGCTCGCGGTGACCGGCGTGCCCGAGACCTATCTCGTCGATGCCGAGGGGCGCATTCGCTATCGCCATGTCGGCGCCCTGACCGAGCGGGTCTGGCAGGAGGTTCTCAGGCCCCTGATCCGCGATCTCGAGAGACCGTCATGACCGGGTTGCGGCAGCTTGCGCGCGCGCTGGCAGTCGCCTGCCTCTGCGCGCTTGCGCCGGTTTTCGCATTGGCCGTGCAGCCTGACGAGATGCTGGCCGATCCGGCGCTGGAGCAGCGCGCGCGGGCGCTGAGCCTGGAGATGCGCTGCCCGGTCTGCCGGAACCAGTCGATCGACGACTCCAACGCCGAGCTTGCGCGCGACCTGCGGGTGCTGATCCGCGAGCGGCTGGTGGCAGGCGACAGCGACGCCGAGGTGATCGCCTACCTCGTGGACCGCTACGGCGCCTATATCCTGCTTCGGCCGCAGATGGGCGCGGATACGCTGCTGCTGTGGCTGGCACCAGCGCTGATGCTGGGCGCGGCCTTCGCCGGTTTCTCGATCCTCTGGAGGCGCAAGGGACCGCCTCCGCCCGAGCCCGAGGCCTTGTCGGAGGACGAGAAAGCGGTGCTCGCACAGGCGCTGGGGCAGGGGCCGGGACAGGGGAGCAGACCATGACGCTATGGATCATCTTGACGGCCATGATCTCGGTGGCGGCCACGCTCGTGATTGCGCCGTTCCTGCGACGCCAGATGGGCGGCGCGGGCACGAATGAGCAGTCCATCGCCTTGGCCCGCAGCCAGATCGAGGCGATCGATGCGGAGGTGGCGCAGGGCCTGCTTGCGCCGCAGGAGGCTCAATCGGCGCGCCGGGAGATCGAGCGGCGGATCGTTGCGGCGACGCGGGCGCCGCAATCCGCGCTGGGCGAGGCATCCGACAAGGTGCGGCTGGTCTCCGTCGCGGTCGTCTCGGGATGGGTGGTGATCGGCTCGGCGGCGCTCTACCTGTCGATCGGGCGGCCCGACCTGCCGGCGGCGCCGCATATGCCGATGGCCAGCCTCGCCCAGCCCGTCGCACCCGCGTCTGCGCCGGCTACAGCGCCGCTCGCCAGCCCTGCGCAGGTGGAAATGTCCCAGCCCGCCGGCAGCGTCGACAGCTCGATCGCCAGCCTCGCCGCCCGCCTGCGCGAGACGCCCGAGGATGCCGAGGGCTGGCGGATGCTGGGCTGGTCCTACTTCAATACCGGGCGCCACGCCGAGGCTGCCGACGCCTATGCGCGGGCTGTGGCGCTCGTCGATGACGACCCCGATCTCTGGTCCCATTACGGCGAGACGCTGGTGAGGGCCGCCGACGGGCTGGTCACCACGCCCGCCAAGGAGGCCTTCGACGCGGCGCTCGCCCTGAACGCCGACGACGCGCGTGCCCGGTTCTTCAAGGGGATGGCGCTGGAGCAGGATGGCGATCCGCGCGCGGCCCTCGATCTGTGGATCGGGATGTTGGCCGATGCGCGGGCCGACGCCGACTGGGCGCCGGGCGTCTTGCAGCGCGTGCGCGAACTGGCTAGCCAGCACGGCATCGATATCGCCGGGCGGCTGCCTGAGACGGAGCCGCTGCTTCCGCCTGCTCCGGTCGCTCCGGGTCCGACGCAGGCGGATGTCGATCAGGCGGCGCGGATGACGCCCGCCGACCGGCAGGCGATGATCGCCGGCATGGTGGACGGGCTGGAGGCCCGGCTGAACGACGATCCGAACGATCCGGATGGCTGGATGCGGCTGATGCAGTCGCGGATGGTCCTGGACGGTCCCGATGCGGCCCGCGCCGCCTATGAACGCGCGTTGCGACAGTTTTCCCAGTCTCCCGACACACGTGCCCGGATCGATGCGAAGGCCACAGAGCTGGGCCTCCGGGCGGATTGAACAGAGGAACGGATCCCTGATTGATACGACATTCCTGATCTATGCCGTGCCGCTGGCATTGGTGTGGGTGGTGTTCGTGGTCCTGCGGCGGCAGGGCGAGCGCAGGGCGCTGGCAAAGAAGCAGGAGGCGCAGGCCGCTGGGCTGACCCAGCCCGCCTCGCTGCATCCGGACATCGACGCGAGCATGTGCATCGGCTGCGGGGCCTGCGTCCGCGCCTGTCCCGAGGGCCAGATCCTCGGGCTGGTGAACGGCAAGGCCGAACTGGTCGAGCCTGCCAACTGCATCGGGCACGGTGCCTGCGCCGCGGCCTGCCCGATGGACGCCATCAGCCTCGTCTTCGGCACCGCCGAGCGCGGCGTCGACATCCCCGAGGTGGGGCCGGATTTCCAGACCAACGTGCCCGGCATCTACATCGCGGGCGAGCTTGGCGGCATGGGGCTGATCCGCAACGCGATCGAACAGGGCCGCCAGGCGATCGGCGAGATCGCGAAGCGGAAGGCGCAGGCGCCGGAGGGCGAGGTCGACGTGGTCATCGTCGGTGCCGGCCCGGCGGGCTTCGCGGCCGGCCTCGGCGCCAAGCAGCACGGGCTCAAGCACGTGATCCTCGAACAGGAGAGCTTCGGCGGCACCGTCTCGCATTTCCCGCGCGGCAAGCTGGTGATGACCGCCCCGGTGACGCTGCCGATCTACGGCAAGGCGAACTTCCGCGAGACGACCAAGGAAAAGCTGATGGAGTTCTGGACCCAGGTGCTCGAGGACACCGGGCTCGAGATCAACTACGAGGAGCGGGTCACCGACATCGCGCCCGAGGGCGAGGGCTTCGTGGTCACCAGCACGAAGGGCACCTACCGCACCCGCTCCGTGCTCCTGACCATCGGGCGGCGCGGCACGCCGCGCAAGCTGGGCGTCGAGGGCGAGGAGCAGAGCAAGGTGGTCTATCGCCTGATCGACCCAGAGCAGTATCAGGGCCAGTCGGTTCTGGTGGTGGGCGGCGGCGACAGCGCGATCGAGGCGGCGACCAGCATCGCGGAACTGCCCGACACCGACGTCACGCTGTCCTACCGGAGTGCCGCTTTCTCGCGGGTGAAGCCCAAGAACCGCAAGCGGCTCGAAGAGGCCGAGACCGCCAAGCGCCTCGACGTGATCCTCAGCTCCAACGTCAAGATGATCGGCGAGACGCATGTGGAGATCGAGCAATCGGGCGAGACGACGAGTCGTCCCAACGACGCCGTCATCGTCTGCGCGGGCGGCATCCTTCCGACTCCCTTCCTGAAATCCATCGGCATCACCATCGAGACCAAACATGGCACTGCATAGACCGCCTCTCGTGTTGGCCTTGGCCCTGCTGGCTGCTCCGGGCCTTGCGGAGGAGCAAGGCGACCCGACCATGGCTCTTCGGATCGAGGAGGCGCAGACGGCGGTGCGCCAGCGCAACTACGCCGAGGCCGCCGAAACCCTCGCGGAGCTGGCCGCTGCCGGCAATGCCGAGGCGAACTACATGCTGGCCACGCTCTACCGGGACGGCCGTGGCGTGCCGCAGGACGAAGCGACGGCCTTCGATCTCACGCTGGCGGCGGCCGAAGCCGGACATGTTGAGGCGCAGTACAGCCTCGGCACCCTCTACCTCTCGGGCCGCGGAACCGAAGAGGAGGCCGCCGAGGGACGCCGCTGGATCGCCGCTGCCAGCGCCGCGGGGCATGCACGGGCCAAGGAGGCGCTGTCCGAGCTGGAGGCCCGCGCCGCCGAACCGGTCTCGGATGCGGAAATCTCGCCGCCGGAGGAGGCGCCCGAGGTTGCGGACCTGGCGCCATCGCAGATCGCGACCGAGCTGGGCTGGACCCTCCTGATCGAGGCCGCCCGCCGGGGAGAGGAGCAGACCGTTCGAGCCTTGCTCGAACAAGGCACCGCGCCGGACGAGACCGACAAGCAGGGGCGCACGGCGTTGATGCACGCGGCCGAGGCCGGGCATCTCGACACGGCCCGCTCGCTGATCGATGTGGGCGCCGATCTCGACCTGCAGGATGCCGAGGGCAAGACCGCGCTGGCGCTCGCGACCGAAGCCGGCCATTTCGAGATCGTCGAATACCTCGTCATGCAGGGCGCGCGGAGCGATCTGGCCGACGATGCCGGTGCCCGACCCCTGCTACGGGCGATCGAGGACGGGCAGGCACGCATCGCCATGCTGCTGGCGGGCGAGGCCCTTCCTGTCGAGGACACCGACCTCCAGACAGTCCTGCTCATGGCCGCGGCGCGCAGCAGCGGGCCCGAACTCCTGCGCCTGTTGTCCGATCACGGCCTGCCCTTCGATCTGGTGGACGAGGATGGCCGGGGCGCGCTCTGGCACGCGGCCGCGTCGGGCAACGCGGCGGCGACGGCCTTCCTGATCGAGAACGGCGTGGGCCTCGACCGGGCGGACGAGGCCGGGGAGGCGCCGCTGCACGCCGCCCTTCGATTTGGCCAGGCAGAGACGGCCAACTTGCTGCTCGCCGGAGGCGCCGATGGCAGCCTCGCGACCTCCACCGGCAACACGCCTTTGATGATCGCCGCGCAGCAGGGCAATCTGGACGCGGTCCGCCGCCTGCTGGAAGCGGGCGTCGATATCGACCTGCGCAACGCGAAACGCAACTCGGCGCTGATGCTCGCGGCGCAGGCCAACCGCGTCGAGGTCGTGCGCCTGCTGCTCGAAGCCGGCGCCGACAAGCGGCTCCGCAATCAGGATCGCCATCGCGCCCATGACCTCGCCGTCGCGGCGGGTCATGCGGAGATCGCGGAGATGCTGGAATAGGTCGCGGCTATGGGTCAGAAATCCTGCCTGATCCCGAAGAAGGCGTAGCTTTCGGTGCTGTTGTCGCGCGATGTCGATGTCTCGGTGCGCGACAGGCGGCCGCCCAGCTCGAGTTCGAGCATAGTGTTGTCCCGGATCTCGTAATCGATCGTCATCGAGGGGATCGCGAAGACCTCCGTGCCGCCGGTTCTCTTCAGGTCCCGGTGGCCCAGCCGGAGACGCGGACGCAGCCGCCACCGATCGGTCGGTTCGAACCGGTAGGAGGCGTCGGCGAGCACCAAGGTCGAGGAGGAGGTGTCGGCATAGCGCGCCGACGCGCTCACGACATCGGTCTCCGAGAACACGCCCGAGCCGAAGACGCCGATGGAGGCGTAGTAATCCTGTCCCGGCGCCGGGATCTCGGCCACGCCCCCGGAGGCCGGATTGCCCTCCGTGTCGAAGATCGTGGCATCCATGTTGAGCAGCCAAGTGTCGTCGATGGGATGGAAATAGGTGAGGGTGACCGAACGCGACGCGGTGGTGCGGTCGAGCGCGAGCTGCCGTAGCTGATCGAGCGTGAAGCTGTCCCGCAGGTCGTCCAGCGACCTGCCGAGCTGACCTTGCTCCGCATTGCTCAGCGCGAGGGTGGGGGACTGGACGAAATCGAGGCTGAGCGTGATCGTTGAGCGGTCCGCGAAGATATGCGTGCCCGAGACGCGGGCATAGTTCAGCCGGTCGAAGTAGATGTCGTAATCCATGGCCGTGCTGGCGCTGAACCACTCTTCCTCGTATTCCAGCTCGAACCCGACCGTGCGCCGATCGACCAGCGATCCGGCACGCTGTTCGTTGGCGTAGATCGTCAGATCGGTGTCGGGATAGATCTCCGCGAAATCGACGCTGGCGCCATAGGTCAGCCGGTCGAAGCCGAACAGCGGATCGCGCACGCTTTCGACGGGCGAGCCGATCTGGAAATGGGTGCTGACATCCTCCTGCAGCTGCCAGCTGATGGTCGCGCCGTCGAACCGGTCGAACACCCCGCCGGATCGGACCAGGTGCCGGCCGAAGCGGAACGACAGTTCGGACCCTTTCGGATCGTAGTCGAGATAGAGCCGCGAGAACCGGAAGTTCTCCTCGTCGTCATCGAAGTCGACCTCGAAGGCGCCCGCGACGCGCCAGGACAGGATGTAGTCTTCGGTCTCGTAGGAGCCGATGGTGCTCAGGCTCGTCACCAGCGAGTTCTGCAGCACGAAGTCGTCCACCGATCTCCGGGAGGTGTCGAACTCCGTGAAGCGGGTCGTGCCCTGCCGAAAGAAGTAGGTGGCATCGACGCTGCCCGAATATTCGAGCTTCGGCAGCGTCTCTTCCTCCTCGCGGTCGTCCTCCGCCGGCTCGGGCGCATCGGAGGGTCTCCGTGCGATACCGGACGGCTCGACGGGCCGTTCCTGATCGGTGGAGGCGGGCGCCTCCTCTTCCTCGTCCGCCGGTTCGGGAGCGGCGCGATCCGCTTCGGCGACCTCGCGCAGCGGCTCGGGCGGGGCGCCCCTTGCCGTGGTCAGCGCGTCCAGACGCTGCCGGACGCGAACCGCGCCCTCGCTGTCGGGATAGCGCTCCAGATAGAGCAGGTACTCGGCCTCGGCCTGCGCGAACTGCTCGTTGCGCTCGCGCACGACACCGAGCAGTTCGCGGGCCTCGGCGCTGCGGCTGTTCTCGGGCGCGTTCAGGATCCTGGTCAGCAGCCGGATCGCGAGGTCGTAATCCTCTGCGGTGATCGCTGCGCGCGAGTCGGCGAAATCGGTCTCGATATCGGCCTCATCTCGCGCGACCTCATCGGGCGCCGTCTCCGGTGCCTCGGCCTCCGGCTCCGGCGCGGCGGGTTCAGGGCCGTCCCCGGTGAGATTGGCGAGACATTCCCCGGTATCCTCGGCACCGGCCACCGCGATGGACAGGCGCGTCCCGTCTGCGGACATGATGGCATTCGTGACCATCGCGCTGGCAAAGGAGATGCCGAGTACGAGGTCGGCCCCGGACTGTTCAAGCTCGATGCGCGTCACGCCGAGATCGCTCGACGCAGGCGCGGGAACGACCTCCGGCGCCTCCAGTTCGAGGCCCTCGGCATCCTCGGCCTCGCCGCGCAGGACGAGATCGAGCCGGTCGCTGGCCTCGGCCCCGGATTGCACGAGAAGATCGAGCGGTTCCGCGAATTCCACCGCGAGGATCGGGCAGCCCAAATCCGAATTGAAATCCGCGCTCGCCCCGACAAGCAGTGCCTGCGCCCGGGCCGTTTCCGGGAAGGTCAGCGCGGCGAGCAGGGCAAGAGCCGCGGTCGGGCCGCAACCTGGTCTGCAGTCGAACCCGTTGCGGTCGCCCATCCCGATCCCTCCCCTTCGCACCAGTCCAGCTTCGGGGTTTCAAGAAACATGTCAATTAACCGAAATCGGGGGGTTAGCTGGGGATTCCCCGTATGGCCAGGCGAGATCCGGCTGACCGCCGGAGCTGCTGTCGATACCGCCGATGGAAGCGGGCGGCGCAGGCGGCCCGAACCGAAGACCCGCTGCATCAATCGTCCCAGTCGCGGGTGTTGTGGCAGTCATCGCAGGCGTTCGACGACTGCGGATGGTCGCTGGGCTTGCCCTCGGCAAAGCCGCCATTGTGGCAGGTGACACAGGCGCCGGCGACAGAGTCATGATTGACCCGCACCTCCGACCATTCCGTGGTCTGGTGGCAATCCTCGCACAGATCGCTGCTGGGGATGTGGTTGCCGGGCTTGCCGGTGGCGGTGCTGCCGTTGTGGCAGCTGGCGCAGGCGCCGGTGACCGAAGCGTGGTCGAAGCGGACATCGGTCCAGTCGGTGACGACGTGGCAGTCGTCGCAGGTGTTGCTGCTGGGGATGTGGTTGCCGGGCTTGCCGGTGGCGGTGCTGCCGTTGTGGCAGCTGGCGCAGGTGCCGGTCACCGAGGCGTGGTCGAAGCGGACATCGGTCCAGTCGGTGGTGACGTGGCAGTCGTCGCAGCTGTTGGTGCTGGGGATGTGGTTGCCCGGCTTGCCGGTCGCGGTGCTGCCGTTGTGGCAGCTGGCGCAGGCGCCGGTGACCGAGGCGTGGTCGAAGCGGACGTCGGTCCAGTCGGTGGTGACGTGACAGTCGTCGCAGGTGTTGGTGCTGGGGATGTGGTTGCCGGGCTTTCCGGTCGCGGTGCTGCCGTTGTGGCAGCTGGCGCAGGCGCCGGTGACCGAGGCGTGGTCGAAGCGCACGTCGGTCCAGTCGGTGGTGACGTGGCAATCGTCGCAGGTGTTGGTGCTCGGGATGTGGTTGCCGGGCTTGCCGGTGGCGGTGCTGCCGTTGTGGCAGCTGGCGCAGGCGCCGGTGACCGAGGCGTGGTCGAAGCGGACATCGGTCCAGTCGGTCGTGACGTGGCAGTCGTCGCAGGTGTTGCTGCTGGGGATGTGGTTGCCGGGCTTGCCGGTGGCGGTGCTGCCGTTGTGGCAGCTGGCGCAGGCGCCGGTCACCGAGGCGTGGTCGAAGCGGACGTCGGTCCAGTCGGTCGTGACGTGGCAGTCGTCGCAGGTGTTGCTGCTGGGGATGTGGTTGCCGGGCTTGCCGGTGGCGGTGCTGCCGTTGTGACAGCTGGCGCAGGCGCCGGTGACCGAGGCGTGGTCGAAGCGCACGTCGGTCCAGTCGGTGGTGACGTGGCAATCGTCGCAGGTGTTGGTGCTGGGGATGTGGTTGCCCGGCTTGCCGGTGGCGGTGCTGCCGTTGTGACAGCTGGCGCAGGCGCCGGTGACCGAGGCGTGGTCGAAGCGGACATCGGTCCAGTCGGTGGTGACGTGGCAGTCGTCGCAGGTGTTGCTGCTGGGGATGTGGTTGCCGGGCTTGCCGGTGGCGGTGCTGCCGTTGTGACAGCTGGCGCAGGCGCCGGTGACCGAGGCGTGGTCGAAGCGGACATCGGTCCAGTCGGTGGTGACGTGGCAATCGTCGCAGGTGTTGCTG
This sequence comes from Limimaricola variabilis, assembly GCF_034371605.1. Lineage (NCBI taxonomy): Bacteria > Pseudomonadati > Pseudomonadota > Alphaproteobacteria > Rhodobacterales > Paracoccaceae > Limimaricola > Limimaricola variabilis. The sequence continues at coordinate 507,450 of NZ_CP139691.1, forward strand.
CTGGGGATGTGGTTGCCCGGCTTGCCGGTGGCGGTGCTGCCGTTGTGGCAGCTGGCGCAGGCGCCGGTCACCGAGGCGTGGTCGAAGCGGACATCGGTCCAGTCGGTGGTGACGTGGCAGTCGTCGCAGGTGTTGCTGCTGGGGATGTGGTTGCCGGGCTTGCCGGTGGCGGTGCTGCCGTTGTGACAGCTGGCGCAGGCGCCGGTGACCGAGGCGTGGTCGAAGCGGACATCGGTCCAGTCGGTGGTGACGTGGCAATCGTCGCAGGTGTTGCTGCTGGGGATGTGGTTGCCCGGCTTGCCGGTGGCGGTGCTGCCGTTGTGGCAGCTGGCGCAGGCGCCGGTCACCGAGGCGTGGTCGAAGCGGACGTCGGTCCAGTCGGTGGTGACGTGGCAGTCGCCACAGCTATCCGTACTTGGTACGTGATCACCGGGCTTGCCGGTGGCGGTGCTGCCATCATGGCAGCTGGCGCATGTGCCGCTGACGGCGGCGTGGTCGAAACGGACATCGGTCCAGTCATTGGTGACATGACATGAATCGCAGGTGTCAGCGCTCTCGACATGGTCCTCGGGTTTGCCGGACGCGCTTTCACCGTCATGGCACTCGACACAGTCGCCGGTGACGAGGGCGTGGTCGAAGGCAAAGGGCTTCCAGTTCTGGACGGTGTGACATTGGCCGCAGCTGTCGGAGGCGGGCGGGTGCGATCCGGGCTTGCCGACCGCCATCTCGTTGTCATGGCAGCCGACGCAGGTTTCCGGGGTATCGGTCAGGACGCCGTCCAGATGGCAGCTTTCGCAACTCAGTTCCCCATGGGCGCCGTCCAATGCAAATCCGGTTGCGCCGTGATTGAAGTCGGAGAAGGCGCCCGCGATTCCCTCCTCATCCTGGGCCCGGAGGCTGGACCCCAGCACGACGAGGCAGATCAGAAGCAGGACCCGAAGACCCCATGCCACGGCGACGGTCAGCCCGGCTCTCTGGGACTTTCTCTGGACGCCAACGGCGCTTGCGCCATCCGGGTAACACATAAGGCAACCCCAGTACCGCTTGAGTACCGCTTAGAAGACCAGATTGCCTTCGAGACGTGCAGCACGGCCTGCAGCCGGGAAACCGGCGGGCAACGCGGTCGTCGAATTGCCCAAAGATAGCTCCAGCCCGATTTTTGAGCAACCTCGGCGTTGGCCGGCTGCGGCCTTCGGCAGCATTTCGCTGTCGTGAGATTGAGGATTGGATCACCTATATCCTCGATGATCGAGCAATCCACGCGAGGCTTTTTGAGCGTCAATCCTGCTGAAAATCGCGCCTTCGCAATCAGAGGTGCAGGATATTTCGCAGCCCGGTCGCAATGCGTTTCTCTTGGGGAGTGACGCCATACAGGACGGTTCGTCGTTCAAGGCGGGGCGAAGAAATATTGACCAAGCCTCTTGGTCCGGGTTCAAACACAGACCAACCCGAAACCGACACCGGTCATTTCCAAGTTCGAGCTCTGCTTCGTATCGAATTGTCTATTCGTCATCGAAGGGTTCAGCAGATCCAACTCAAGGAATCGTTTTTTCCATAAGAAGCGCTCTCGCAGTTTCCTGCGAGAGCGTATGCCCGTTTTACTGTTAGTCGGGGCCATCAGGCCTTGGCAGTCGCCTTCGAGGGCTTCGCCGCATTGACCTCGCCAACCGCCAGCGCGGTCAGCTTGGCGTTGGTCGCCTTCTCCTGGTCGAGGATCTGGGTCAACAGGTCGTGCGCCTCATCCTCGCCGAGCTGGCGCGCCCATTCGCGAAGCGTGCCGTACCGGGCGATCTCGTAGTGCTCGACCGCCTGGGCCGCGCCGATCAGCATCGCATCGAGAGCCGCACCCTCGGCTTCCTCGATGATGCCATCGGTCTCCTTGATCAGCCCCTCGATGGCATCGCATTTCTCGCCTTCGGCCTTCTTGCCGATCGATTTGAAGACCTGATCGAGCAGCTTGATCTGCTCCTTGGTCTCGGTCAGGTGCGCCTTCAATGCTTCCTGAAGATGGGCACTGCTCGCGGCCTTTGCCATTTTCGGCAGCGCCTTCGTCAGCGCGTTCTCGGCATAATAGATGTCTTGCAGCGTATGCTCGAAAGCGTCGTTCAGCGTCTTCATGATGAGCCTCGTCACTTGCGGGCACCGCGCCCGCGCTGCCGAGAAACGAGCAGAACCGTCCGGCGTTCCCTGCGCTCGGCACGGAAAGCGAGAGATGGCGCATTTGGTGATAAGAGCGCGCGGTGACTTGGCCATTCCGCCGAGCCGGGCCGGGGGAAGAAGACCAATTCCTGCCGCCGCGACCGACCAATGCGTGACCTAGAGGTTGGGGTGTTCGCAGTCCTGCCGGGCCCCCATGGAGGCTCGCCATTACTACTTCGGGCTATTGCCGATGGGAAAGGTGCGGCCGAAGCTGTCCCCAGGATGGAGATCCTCAGGGAAACAGCCCTCGGCCGCATTTCATTTCATGGTCAGCCGGACAGGGCCGCCTGCAACGCGTAATAAGAGCTCTTCGGGGTCCGCTCCAGCGTTTCGAAATCGACATGGATCAGGCCGAAGCGCTTTTCGTATCCCCACGCCCATTCGTAGTTGTCGAGAAGCGACCAGTAGAAAAAGCCCTTCACGTTGGCGCCGCCCTCTATGGCCCCGCGCGCGGCTTCGAGATGCCCGGCGATGTAGCTGGTGCGCTCGGCATCGGTCACGGTGCCATCCGTGACCTCGTCGGCCCAGGCCATGCCGTTCTCGGTCACGTAGATCGGAAGATCCCCGACATAGTCGCGGGCCATCCGGGTCAGGAGGTTGCTCAGTCCCTCGGGGTAGATCTCCCAGCCCATCTGCGTCTTCGGCAGCGGCCCTTCATGCCCCTTGGTGGCGGGCCAGGGCGCGCCGGGATCGGCGGAGACGATGCCGCGCGAGTAGTAGTTCACGCCGAGCCAGTCGATCGGGGTGGAGATCGTCGCCATGTCGTCCTGCCAGTTCGCCGGCAGGTGCGGTTCCAGCCCCTCGAGCGCGGCCTCGGGGTAGGTGCCCTTGGCGACGGACTCGATGAAGAAGCCGTTGTTGATGGCATCTGCCGTCGCCACGGCCTTCTCCTCGCCCTCGCGGAAGGGCAGGATGTCCGCAAGGTTCAGCACGATGCCGAGATTGTCGTGGCCGAGGCCGCGCAGCCGCTCGACACCGAGCCCGTGCGCGAGCTGGACATGGTGCATGGCGCGGGCGGCGGCACGGATGTCGCGCAGGCCCGGCGCCTGCTCGCCGAGGTAATGCGACAGCCAGCTGACGCACCACGGCTCGTTGATCGTCGCGGTCCGCTCGATCCGGTCGCCGATCCGTGCCATGACGGTTTCGGCGAAATCGGCGAAGCGCAGGGCGGTGTCGCGGTTCATCCAGCCGCCGTGATCGGCCAGCGCCGAGGGCAGATCCCAGTGGTAGAGCGTCAGGAACGGCCGCAGCCCGCGATCGACCATGCCGTCGACGAGGCGGTCGTAGAAGTCGAGCCCCTCCGGGTTGACGGTCCTGCCGTCGGGCATCACCCGGGCCCAGCTGGTCGAGAAGCGATAGGCGTCGAAGCCGCCGTCGCGGATCAGGTCGAGATCGCTTTCCCAGCGATGGTAATGGTCGCAGGCGAGCGACCCGTCCTCGCGACGCACGACGTTGCCGGGCGTCGCCGCAAAGCTGTCCCAATGCGACGAGCCGGCGCCGCCGAACTTGTGCCCCTCGATCTGGTAGGCCGCGGTGGCCGCGCCGAAGACGAAGCCCTCGGGAAAGCTGGAGCGGCGGGGCATCGTCACGTTGCGCGCGGTGCCGGGCTCTGGGCTGCGCTCAATACAGATGGCATCTGACATAGTGGTTCTCTTCGAGTTGGGTGATGGGCGGCATGTCGGCATGGCACTGGTCCATGACCTTCAGGCAGCGCCCGGCAAACGGGCAGCCCCGGCTTTCGGGGGTGCGCATCGGAATTTCCGCCTTCTTCGCCTTGCGCTCGCGGGTCTTGCGGATGCCGGCTTCGGGCACGGCGCTGATCAGCAGCTGGGTATAGGGGTGGCGCGGCGACTGGGTGACGCTGTCGCTCTCGCCCCATTCGACCATATGGCCGAGATACATGACCGCCGTGCGCTCCGCGAAGTAGCGCGCCGTGGCGATGTCATGGGTGATGTACATGAAGCCGATCCCCTCGCGCTTCATGTCGTCCATCAGGTTCAGGATCCCCAGCCGGATCGAGACGTCGAGCATCGAGATCGGCTCGTCCGCGAGGATGAACCGCGCCCCCACCGCAAGCGCACGCGCGATCGCGACCCGCTGGCGCTGGCCGCCCGACAGCTCGTAGGGGAACTTTCCGGCGGTCTGCGCGGCCGGCGACAGGCCGACCCGCTCCAGCGTCGAGATGACGCGCGCCTCCACCTCCGCCGCGCTCAGCTCCGGGGCATGGATCCGGATCGGCCGGGCGAGGTGATGGCGGATCGTGTGCACCGGGTTCAGCGAGCCGAACGGGTCTTGGAAGATCATCTGGACCTTGGAGGCGTAGTCGCGCTGGCTCTGCCGGAAACCGGGCGCGGTGATCTCGACCCCATCGACACGGATCGTGCCACCGGTCGGCGGGGTGATCCGGGCGATGGCGCGGGCGCAGGTGCTCTTGCCGCTGCCGCTTTCGCCGACGATGGCCAGCGCTTCTCCCGCGCGGAGCGACAGGCTGACGCCGTTGGCGGCGCGCAGGTATCGCTTGCGGAACAGGCCGCCGCCCACGGGGAAGTCGATGACCATGTCCTCGACGGTGATCTCGGCGATATCGCTCATGAGGTGGCCTCCTCGACGACCCTGGTGTCGGCCTCCGTGGCCGCGCTCACCAGATGACAGGCGGCAAGATGCGGCGGCACTTGGGCCACCGTCAGGAGCCGGGGCTCGTCGGTCTGGCAGCGCGAAATGCAGGCTGTGCAGCGCGACTGGAAATTGCAGCCCTGCGGCAGCTGGAGCAGGTTCACAGGATTGCCCGGGATGCCATGCAGCCGCGTCTTGGGCCCATGAATGGTGGGGAAGGAGCCAACGAGACCCTTGGTGTAGGGATGCCGAGGCTGTTCGAGGACCTGCCGGGCCTCGCCCAGCTCGACGAGGTTTCCGGCATACATGATGCCGATCCGGTCGCAGATCTCGCCCATCAGCCCGAGGTCGTGCGAGATGAACAGGATCGCGAAGCCGTAGCGCTCCTTGAGGTCCTGCAGCTCGTCCATGATCTCGCGCTCGACCACCACGTCGAGCGCGGTGGTCGGCTCGTCCATGACGATCAGCTTGGGGCGCAGTACCAGCGCGATGGCGATCACCACCCGCTGCCGCATGCCGCCCGAGAGCTGGTGGGCAAAGGAGGTCATCCGCGACTTGGCGATGCCGACTGTCTCGAGCAGCTCCTCGCCCCGGGCCCAGGCCGCGTCGCGGGAAATGTCCTGGTGCGCGAGGATCACGTCGATCAGCTGTTCGCCGATGGTGATCACCGGGTTGAGCGCGTTCATCGCGCTCTGGAACACCATCGCGGTCTCCTTCCAGCGGAACGCCCTGAGGTCCCGGTCGGACATCTTCAGCACGTCGCGACCCTCGAACAGGATCTCGCCTTCGGAGATCAGGGCGGGGGCGTTGTGCATCCGGGTGATGGCGAAGGCGAAGGTCGACTTGCCGCAGCCGGATTCACCCGCGAGGCCCACGGTCTCGCCGGGATGAATGTCGAGGGTGACGCGGTTGCAGGCCCGCGCGTTGAGATTGCCGACGACGTAGTCGACCGAAACGCCGCGACAGCTCAGCAAGGGTCGGGCAAGTGGGGTGGGATTGCCGTCCATGATCTCAGGCCTCCTGACGCTTGGCGTTGATCTCGGCGTTCAGCCGGCGCCATGTCCTGAGGTAGGAGCCGGTCTTGAGCTTCGGGTTCGAGATCTGGTCGATCGAGATGTTGATCAGCGCGAGCCCGCCGCCGACCAGCGCGATGAAGCTGCCCGGCACGATGAAGTCCCACCATGCGCCGACGAAGAAGGCCGCCGAGGATTGCGCCCAGTAGAGCATGGTGCCCCAGCTGGTCACCGTCGGGTCGCCGAGGCCGAGAAACTCGAGCCCCGCCTGCGCGCCGATCGCGTAGAGCGCGGTGCCCACGAACATGCCCGCCGCGAGGCTGACGAGGTTGGGCATGATCTCGATCACGATGATCCGCCACTTGGCCTCGCCCATGATTTCGGCGGCGGTGATGAACTCCTTGTTGCGCAGCGCCAGCGTCTGCGAGCGCATCACCCGCGCGCCCCAGGGCCAAGAGGTCAGGCCGAGGATCAGCGCGATCACCAGCGGGCCGACATTGCCGAGGAAGGCTGCGAGGATGATCAGCAAGGGTAGCTGTGGGAACACCAGCATCACATTGGTGACGGCCATCATGATCTCGTCGGTGCGGCCGCCGAAATAGCCCGAGGAGACACCCACGGCGAGCGCGATGATCGAGGTCACCGTGGCCGCGGCAAAGGCCACCATCAGCGACACCCGGCCGCCATAGAGCGCCTGCGACCAGACATCCTTGCCGGCGCGGGTCGTGCCCATGACGTGCTCCGTGCTGGGCGGCTGGTGGCCGCGGGCCACGCGCTTGTCGGGATCGAAGCCGGTCAGCGCCGGGGCGGCAAGGCACATGGCGAGGATCAGCGCCACGATGGTCGAGCCGACGATGCCGGCGGTGTTGCCGCGATAGAACCCGGCGATGCCGCCCAGAAGGGAGAGAAGTCGTGTCATGTCGGCCTCACTTGCGCAGTCGGGGATCGAGCCAGACGTAGAGGATGTCGGCGACGAAATTGGCCATCAGCACGCAGATGACGATGAGGAGGAAACAGGCCTGCATCAGCGGGTAGTCACGCGACGCCACGGATTTGATGATCAGCTGGCCGATGCCGGGATAGTTGAACACGGTCTCGATGAAGACCTGACCCGCCACCGCGAAGCCGAGCGCCATCGAGACGGCGGTGACCACCGGCAGGATCGCGTTGCGGGCCGCATAATGGGTCATGATCCGGCGCGAGGACAGGCCCTTGGCCTTGGCCATGGCGATGTAATCCTCGCCCAGCACGTTCACCATCGCGTTGCGCATGGTGAACACCCAGGTCGCGATCATCGACAGCATCAGCGTCACCAGCGGCAGCACCGCGTGATAGGCGACATTGGCCAGGAAGCCCGGCCGCAGTCCCGGGTCGAGATCCGGATCGAAGCCGAAGCCGAGGGGGAACCAGCGCAGGGTCAGGGCGAAGACGAAGAAGATCGTCAGCGCCGTCACCGCCTGCGGCATCGAGGCGATGAACTGCCAGAACACCGGCATCACCCGATCGACGATGCCGCCACGATTGTAGGAGGCGTAAAGCCCGATGAAGCAGCCGATCACGATCGACAGGATCGTCGCGATCCCGGCGAGGAACACGGTCCAGGGCAGGGTGTTCGACAGAACCTCGGTCACCGGCGTCGGGAACAGCATGATCGACGGGCCGAGATCGAGGGTCACGACGCTCTGGAGATATTGCAGGTATTGCTGCCACAGCGGCGCGTCGACGAAGCCGAGCATTTCCTTGTAGGCGGCAAGCGTTTCCGGCGGCAGCTTCCCCCCGGCGGCGGCGAACATCGCGTCCACCGGATCGCCCGGCATCAGCCGCGGCATCACGAAATTGAAGGTGATCGCGACGAAGATCGCGACGCAGTAGAAAACCAGTCGTCTCAGGATGAACGCCATTCGAGAGGCTCCTCCGGGCAAGGGGACGGGCGGGCAAGGGGACGGGCGGGCATGGGGAGAGACGGGCCCGGCGGGCAAACCCCGGGCGGCGTCGTCGCAGGCTGGCTGCGCGGTGCGGCTGCGGGTGGACTGAGGACCACCCGCATGCCGGCTCACTTCTGGTAGAGGCCTTCGAAGACCGCCAGCTTGCGCCCGACCGAGTAGAAGACCGGCTGCACCACCGAATTCTCGGCCGTGGGCCAGCCGCCGATCCGGGTGCTGTTGTACTGGTACCAGGTCGGGTTCGAGAACAGCGGCACGAAGGGCATGGTCTCGCCGGTATAGACCATCAGTTCGGCCAGGATCTCCTCCCGGCGGGCGGCATCCGTGGTCTGGCCGTATTCGTCGACGAGCGCGCCCATCTCCGCGGAGGCCTTGCCGTGATTGACGTGCCAGCCCTGGCCCACGCGGCTCGGGTGGTAGTAGTCGTTATAGGTCTGGATCGGATCGACGCCGGCGGTCGACCAGCTCATCGACACCTCGTAGCTGCCTTCCTTGAGGGTGCTGTCATAGACCGACCAGTCGACCGTCTCGGTACTGGCCCTGATCCCCACCTCGGCGAGGTACTCGGTCACCATCTGCGCCGACTGCACCCAATCGGTCCACCCGTTGACGACCTGGATGCCGAAGTCGATCGGCGCGCCATCGGGCGTCTCGCGGAAGCCGTCGCCGTCGACATCGACATAGCCGGCCTCGTCCAGAAGCGCGATTGCGGCGTCGGGGTCATATGCGACGTACTGGTCGTACTCGGCGTCGACCTCGTCGTTGAAGCTGGCCGCGTAGTATTCGCCCAGCCCCGTCGCATGGGTGGCGACGGTCGGATAGCCATAGGCCGCCAGGTCGACGATCGTCTCGCGGTCGAGCGCCATCGACATCGCGCGGCGGAACGCCAGGTCGTCGAACGGGGCCTTGCGGGTGTTGAGGTAGAGATTGACGAGGTCGTTGGCCGGGTACCAGAAGCCGTGGTTCTCGGGGTCTCGGGCGACATAGGTGCTCTCGATGTCGGCGATGAAGTTCGAGCCCCAGTCGATCTCGCCGGCCATCAGGGCGGGCTGGATCTGCGCGTTGTCCGAATACTGGCGGAACTTGATGCAGTCGAGGAAGGGCAGACCATCGCTCGCCTTGTAGTAATGCGGGTTGCGGCAGATCTCGACCTGGTTGTCGCGCATCGTCACGACCTCGGTGATCGGGCCGGAACCCACCGGGGCGGAGTTCTTGAAGGTGATCTTGTCCTCGACATCGCGCCAGACATGCTCGGGCACGATGTAGATCCCTTCGACATACCAATCGAAGGTCGAATCCGGGCGGTTGAAGGTCACCCGCACCGTGGTCGGATCGACCGCTTCGACCGAGGCGAGCAGCCCGTCGGCCCATTTGCCGGTCTTGTCGAGGGTCGCGTCCTCCTGGCCGAGGCCGATCGAGTAGGCCACGTCCTCGGCATCGAGCACCTCGCCGTCCGACCAGGTCAGGCCATCGCGCAGGGTGATGGTCATCGACATCAGGTCGTCGGCATAGGTGAACCCCTCCGCGAGGCGGAAGTCGATGCCGCCCTGCATCACGTTATGCGCCCAGAGCGGCTCGAACATCGTGCCGCGGACCAGATCCTCCTGCGCGTTCGAGAACGGGTTGAAGTCCTCTACGAAGGTGGCGGTGATGATCGGCACCGTCAGCGTGCCGCCCTGCGGATGCGCGCCTTGCGCGCTGGCGATGGCCGCAGCCGCTGTCGTGGCCATGGCCGACGTGATCAGGATCGAACGCTTCATGATGCTCCTCCAAGCGCGGTCTGTAACGTTACAGTCGGTTCTATAACGTTACAGTGCGTCTAATCAAGCGCTATTGAGGCGGGGTTGGCTTTCGGATAGCAACGCAGGATCGAGGAGGGGCCGTCATGAATGATATCAATGGCCAACCGCGTGACCGGAGCACCCGGCCGACCCTCAGGACCATCGCGGAGCTGAGCGGTCTCGCGGTGACGACGGTATCCCGCGCGCTGGGTGACGCCCCCGATATCAGCGCGGAAACCAAGAAGAAGGTGCGCGAAATCGCCGATTCGGTGGGTTACACGCCGAACCGGGCAGGGGTCCGACTGCGCACCGGCCGGACCAACGTGATCGCCCTCGTTCTGGAGCCCGAGCCGGACGGGCTGAACATGTCGCCACGCATGATCGCCTCGATCGCGCAGGCGCTCGCGGGCACGCCCTATCACCTGGTGATGACGCCCGAGATGCCGAACAGGACACCGCTGGACGCGGTGCGCTACATCGTCGAGACCCGGTCGGCCGATGCTGTGATCATCAACAAGATCCAGCCCGAGGATCCGCGCGTCGAGTATCTGCGCAGGCAGAATTTTCCATTCGTCACCCATGGACGGACCGTCTGGGCGGAGGACCATGCTTATTTCGACTACGACAACAGGGCGTTCGGCCGGGTCGCCGTCGAGACCCTGGCGCGCCATGGGCGCAGCAACCTGCTCCTGCTGGCACCGCCGCAGGACCAGAACTATGCGCGGGACATGATCGACGGCGCGGTCGAAGCGGCCGGGGAGCTCGGCCTCTCGCTGACGCTGGCACAGGAGATGACCAGCGACAGCAGCGAGGCGGAGATCCGGCGCGGCCTCGCCCGCAGTCTCGAGGCGCATCCCGATCTGGACGCCCTCATCTCGTCCAACCCGAACGGCACCATGGTCGCGACGGCCGCGATCGAGGCGACGGAACGCGTCATCGGCAAGGATTTCGACGTCTTCTCGAAAGAGACCATTCCGTTCCTGAAGCTGTTCCGCCCACAGATCCTGACGCTGGTCGAGGACATCCAGAAGGCGGGCACGTTCCTGGCCAAGGCAGCCGTCCACGAGGTCGCTACGCAGGGCGGCGACCACATGCAGATGCTCGATCGCCCGGAGAATGGCGCGGAAACGAGCTGACGGACCTGTACCCGGAAGAGCTGCAGATTCTCAGATTGGTTGCACGGTGCTTCCTAGGGTGATGGCTATCCTCGGATAACTCGAAGCGGCCCATGCTCGCCTAAATCTACAGACGGCAACCCCGCGGCCAGCTTCCTTCTCAGCCTTCATGCAAGGTGTTCCACCTAGTTGCATCCGTCCTGACAGACGGCCAGCTACCTAGTGCTGCGCGAGCAGCACGGTGAAACCCGACACGCCGGTCGCGCTTTCCATGCCACTCACCTCGTCGGACAGCTGTTGCGCTACCTTTGCTCCAAGCAGGGATTCGGACTTCTCCCGCAGCCGGTCGGCGATGCCGTTGGTATCGCCCGCGTCGAGAATGTCGTGGGACGCCTCGTGCACCTCGCCCGCCGCGCGCAGCCGGACGCGGGAGGCCGTGTCGGCAAGCCCCTCATCGGTGACGACGCGAACCTTGTCCCGGAGCGCGATCAGGTCGGGCCGGGCGCAGGTCGCGTCGCTGTAGCTGTCGAGCGCCGCGGTATCGATCCCCAGGAGCTGCATCGCGGCCGTGACCCGGTAGCTGAACTTGGCGCCGAGCCCGGTCTCGGGGGCGGGCTGGTTGCAGACCGCGAGCCAGCGGGGATGGGTGGTGATCTCGATCTCCTCGACTTGGGCCGGATTAATGGGGCCCAAGCTGCGTAGCGCCTCCAGCATGGCGTGGAGGCCGTGACAGCAGGCGTGGAACTTGTAGGAAATCCCCTTGAAGACCCAGCGCTCGCCGAGGCCTGCCCAGGCCGCCTCCTGCATCGCCGCCGCGTGCGTCGGGCCGAAGCCCTGCGCTCCCTCGATCGCCATCTCGGAGGAATGCGCACCCGTACTGGCCAGCAGCGCGCAGGTCACGCCCGCCTCGGCGGCGAGGCCCGCGTTGAGCGGCTTGCCCATGGTGCCGAACTGGCTCTTGAGGCCGGAGGCCCGGGTCGCGGTCAGGCCCAGCGCATGGGTCATGGCGTCGGCGTCGAGGCCGAGGAGCCGCCCGGCCGCGACGCAGGCGCCGAAGGCGCCCGAGGTGCCGGTCTGGTGGAACCCCGCCTCGTAATGCGACCGTCCCAGCCAATCGCCGATGCGGCAGGCCGTCTCCAGCCCAACCGCGAGGGCGTCGAGAAAGGCGGCACCGTCGATTTCCCGCGCCTCCGCTACGGCGAGGGCGGCCGGGATGACCGCGACGCTGGGATGACCGATATGGCCGAAATGCGTGTCGTCGTAATCGAGCGCGTGGCTGATCGCGCCATTGGCCAGCGCCGCGGCGCGCGGTGCAGCGCGACCGCCGCCGATCAGGGTCGCGCCGTCGCCCCCCTCCGACAGCGCCACGGCGCGGGCGGCGCGCGAGACCGGCTCGTCACGCCCGGCGATGCCGACCGTGGCCCAGTCGAGCAGCGACATCCGCACGTAGCGGGCCATCTCGGCGTCCGGGGCGATCGGCCCGGTGGCGAATTCGGCGATGCGACGGGCGATGCTCATGCCTGCTCCATGGCCTGAAGGATGGCGCGGGCGCGGATGCGGACCGGCTCGTCGACCATGGCGCCGTCGACGGCGACCGCGCCATCGCCGGAGGCCAGGACGCGGCGGGCCCAGTCGATCTCGGCCTCCGAGGGCAGGAAGGCCGCGCGCACCGGGGCGATCTGGCGCGGGTGGACGCAGAGCTTGCCGGTCATGCCCAGATCGCGGGCATGGCGGGCATCGGTGCGGGTGATCTCGGGGTCCGACAAATCGGCGGTCACGCCGTCGATCGGCGCGGCGATCCCGGCGAGGCGCGAGGCCAGCACCAGCTCGGCGCGAACGGGCAGCAGCCCCTCGCGCAGATGCGCGCAGCCCAGATCGGCGCAATAGTCGATCGAGCCGAAGACGAGCCGCGCGACGCCTTCGGTCGCGGCGATGGCGCGGGCATTGGCCAGCCCGCGCGCGCTCTCGATCAGCGCGAGGAGCGGCACGCCGCCCAGCTTGGAGACGAGGGCCGCGATCATGTCCGGCTCTTCGGATTTCGGCAGCAGGATTGCGGCCAGGGGCAGGGCACGCGCCGCCGCGATGTCGTCCTCGTGCCAATCGGTGCCCATGGCGTTGACCCGCAGGATCACCGGCAGATCTGTGAAGCCGGTCTCGACCATGCCGCGCGCCGCGGCCTTATCGTCCCGGGCCACCGCATCCTCCAGATCGAGGATCACCGCGTCGGCGCCGGAGGCCGCGGCCTTGGCAAAGCGCTCGGGGCGGTTGGCCGGCACGAAGAGCGGGGCGCGTATCATCGACAGATCTACCATTCGGCGCGCGCCTCCATCGCGACCGGGCCGCCCGCGCGGGCGGTCCATAGCTCGAGCGCTGTGCCGTCATCCTTGGCGTTCAGCGCGAAATCATCGGTATCGAAAAGCGGCGACAGGCTGCGGAAGGAGAACCGCGCCGGGGGCGCGCCGCGCAGCTCCGCCGCCAGATGCACCAGCATCGTCGCCTGCATCGGCCCGTGCACGATCAGCCCGGGATAGGCCTCGACCTCGCGGGCATAGGGCGCGTCGTAATGGATGCGGTGGCCGTTGAAAGTCAGCGCCGAATACCGAAACAGCAGGGTCGGGCTGGCCGTCACCACGCGGCGTATCCGGCCTTCGGCAGCGGCGGGCGCGGGCGGCGGGGTCGCCGTGCTGTCGGAGCGATAGACGATGTCGTGGCGCTCGGTCACGGCAGGCCGGCCGCCGCTTTCGATATGATGCATCACGGTGACGAAGCAGAGCGGGCCGGTGCGGCCGTGCTTAAGGCGGACATCCTCGATCACCGAGCGCCGGCGCACGACCTCGCCGATCCGGATCGGTTCGTGAAACTCGAGCGCGCCGCCGGCCCACATCCGGCGGGGCAGGGGAACCGGCGGCAGGAAGCCGCCCCGCGCCGGGTGACCATCCGGGCCGAGCGCTGCGGTGGGCGCGGCGGGCTGGCACAGGCAGAGATGGATCATCGGCGCGGCATCGGCCCCATCGTCGAGCGAACCGGCGCGGTCGAAGGTGGCGTCGAAGCGCTGCGCCAGCGCCGGGGTCAGAAGCTCCTCCTGCCGCTCCTCGCGGCCGATCCAGCCGCGCAGCTGCGCGATGTCGATCTCGGTGCTCATACGGGTTCTCCCCGTGCCGGCGACCTCATCAGAACGACCTCGGCAGGCCGAGCACGTGCTCGGCGACATAGGACAGGATCAGGTTGGTGGAGATCGGCGCCACCTGGTAGAGCCGGGTCTCGCGGAACTTGCGCTCCACGTCGTATTCGGCGGCGAAGCCATAGCCGCCATGGAATTGCAGGCAGGCATTGGCGGCCTCCCAAGAGGCCTTGGCGGCGAGGTATTTCGCCATGTTGGCCTCGGCGCCGCAGGGTTCGCCCGCATCGAACAGCCGGCAGGCCTTCTCGCGCATCAGGTTGGCGGCCTCGATCTCGATATAGGCCTCGGCGATGGGAAACTGCACGCCCTGGTTCTGGCCGATCGGCCGGCCGAACACCTCGCGGCCAGAGACGTAGTCCACCACCCGGTCGGTGAACCAGTAGCCGTCGCCGATGCATTCGGCGGCGATCAGCGTGCGCTCGGCGTTGAGCCCGGTGAGGATGTATTTGAAGCCCATCCCCTCCTCGCCGATCAGGTTCTCCTCGGGGATCTCGAGCTCGTCGAAGAAGATCTCGTTGGTCTCGTGGTTGACCATGTTGAGGATCGGCTTGACGGTCATCCCGGTCTTCATCGCCTGCGCGATGTCGACGAGGAAGATCGACAGGCCCTCGGATTTCTTCTTCACCTCCGACAGCGGCGTGGTGCGCGCCAGCAGGATCATCAGGTCGGAATGCTGGACGCGGCTGATCCAGACCTTCTGACCGTTGACCACGTAACGGTCGCCGCGCTTCACGGCGGTGGTCTTGATCTTGGTGGTGTCGGTGCCGGTGGTGGGCTCCGTCACGCCCATCGACTGCAGGCGCAGCTCGCCGCTGGCGATCTTGGGCAAGTACTTCTGCCGCTGTTCTTCGGAGCCGTGCCGGACCAGCGTGTTCATGTTGTACATCTGGCCGTGGCAGGCGCCGGAGTTGCCGCCCGCGCGGTTGATCTCCTCCATGATCACGCTGGCTTCCATCAGCCCCAGGCCCGAGCCGCCATAGGCTTCGGGAATGAGCGCCGCCATCCATCCGGCCCGGGTCAGCGCCTCCACGAACTCTTCGGGGTAGCCGCGTTCCTGGTCGATCCGGCGGTGATACTCGGCCGGAAACTCCGCGCAGAGCGCGCGCACCGCCTCGCGGATGTCCTGATATTCATCGGTCCTGTTGCGATACATTCCGTCCTCCGGGGAGCGTGCTCTCGCCCTGTCTGCGCCTCGACGGTCGAGATGGCCAATACGCATGCGGCCTGAGCGTCATAGGCAGGGGCGATGGTGTGGTGGGTCAGTCGAACTCGATCACCTGCCGGATGGCGGTGCCGTCGGCGAGCTGGTCCATGGCGAGATTGATCTGATCGAGGCGCAGCCGATGCGTCAGCATCCGCTCGACCGGAAGCTTGCCCGCCGCATGCAGCGACAACATCCGCGGCAGGTCGCGCTGCGGCACGCAGGAGCCGATATAGCTGCCCTTGAGCTGGCGCTCCTCCGCCACCAGCTTGAGCGGGCTGAGCGCCATGCGCTCGCTGGGATGCGGCAGCCCGGCGGTGACGGTGGTGCCGCCGCGCGCGGTCACATCGAAGGCGGTCTCGAGCGCGCGGGCCGAGCCCGCCATCTCCAGCGCCACGTCGACGCCGCCCGCCGTCAGCTCGCGCACCGCCTCCACCGTGTCGGCATCGGCCCTGACGCAATCGGTGGCGCCCATGGCGCGCGCAGCGTCGAGCTTGCTCTCGAACGGGTCGATCGCGACGATCCGGCCCGCTCCGGCCGCCGCGGCGCCCAGGATCGCCGAGAGGCCGACGCCACCGAGGCCCACCACCGCCACCGTGCTGCCCGGCGCCACCCGCGCGGTGTTGAAGGCCGCTCCCGCGCCGGTCAGCATGGCGCAGGAGAACAGCGCCGACAGATGCGGCGCGATCTCGTGCTCGACCTTGATCAGCGAGGGCCGGGCCAGCACCGCATGGGTCGCGAAGGCCGAGACGCCGACATGGTGGTGCACTGGGGCGCCGTCCATCGACAGCCGCCGCTGGCCGGTCATCAGCGCACCGACGCCGTGATGCTCGGCCGCCGTCACGCAAAGCGCCGGGCGCCCCTCGGCGCAGGGCCGGCACCGGCCGCAGCCGGGGGCGAAGATGCACAGCACGTGATCGCCCGGCGCCAGATCCTCGACGCCCGGCCCGACCTCCTCGACGAAACCCGACGCCTCGTGACCCAGAACCATGGGCAGGGGCCGGGGGCGGGTGCCGTTGATCACCGACAGGTCGGAATGGCAGATCCCGGCAGCGGCCATGCGGATCAGCACCTCGCCCGGTCCCGGCGGGGCGAGATCCAGTTGGCGGACCGTCAGCGCCTGGTTGGCCTCGAACCCGCTTTCGATGCCGCCTTCGGTCAATACCGCGCCGGTGATCTTCATGGCCCGCGTCCTCCCCTTCGCATGCTGGCCCCCATGCTAGCCGAGCCGCGCGGGATCGAAAGCCGCATGACCGAGCAATAGGCTGAGCCTATGCCCGAAATCGTACCTTGATATGGGGCGAGGGGCGGCATCCCCCGTAATGTTCCGGAACAGCCGGTCCGGGGAGTGGGCCGACGGCACGCCAGCGCATCGATCGCCGGAGCGTGCAGCGAGGGGAGGACGGGCCGTGCCGGGAGGGCACGCGCTCGCGGAACGAGCGGCGCCGGGGAGGCGCCCAGCCCCGTTCCGGCAACAACTGGAGGACCAAGCCGATGAAGACACTGTTCGTGACGACCGCGCTTTGCGCCGCGCTGCCGCTGGCGGCGCTGGCCGCCGAAAAGCCCGAGACGCTGAAGATCGGGATGACCACCTTCCTGACCGGCCCGGCCTCGGTGTTCGGGGTGCCGGCGCAGGAGGCTGCGAAGATCATCGTCGAGAACATCAACGCTGAGGGCGGCATCAACGGCGTGCCGCTCGAGGTCAGCTTCATCGACGAGGGCGCCGGCGCCGAGGCGCTGACCTCGGAATACCGCCGGCTGGTGGAGAGCGAGGGCGTCGAGGTGATGTTCGCCTCGATCTCCTCGGGCAACTGCCAGACGCTGGCGCCGCTGGCCGAGGACCTGCAGGTGCCGAACTTCATGTGGGATTGCGGCACCCAGAAGATCTTCGAGGAGCAGGATTACGAATACGTCTTCCGCACCCAGGCCAACGCCACGCCCGAGATGCTGGCCGCCGTGATCTACCTCCTGAAGACCAAGCCCGACTTCAAGACCATCGCCGTGGTCAACCAGGACTACGCCTGGGGCCGCGACAGCTGGAACATCTTCTCGACCGCGCTCAAGGCGATGAAGCCCGATGTCGAGGTGGTGGGCGAGTTCTTCCCGAAATTCGGCGCGCCCGACTTCTCGACCGAGATCTCGCGGCTGCAGGCGCTGCGCCCCGACGTGATCCTGAGCACCTCCTGGGGCGGCGATCTCGACACCTTCGTGCAGCAGGCCTCGCAGCGCGGGCTGACCAACAGCTCGACCTTCGTGCTGCCGCTGGCGGAATCCTCCTTCGAGCGGCTGGGCGCGAGCCTGCCGGCGGGCCATATCGTCGGCGCGCGCGGCGACCACTACTTCCTGCATCCCGAGCGCCGCGAGGACGCGGACTTCAAGGCCTTCATGGAGGAGTATGAATCCCGCACCGGCCAGGTCTCGGTCTATCCGGTCTTCCACACCAGCCAGGCCTTCGCGGCGCTTCAGGCCGCCTACAGCAAGGCGATCGAGGAGAATGGCGTCGACTGGCCAAGCGAGGAGCAGCTGCTCGCCGCGATGGAAGGGCTCGAGTTCCAGGGCCTCGGCCGACCGGTGAAGATCCGCGAGGATCACCAGGGCGTCGAGGACCAGATGATGGGCACCACCGTGCAGAACGGCGACTATCCCTTCGCCACGATGGAAAACATCATGATCTTCGACGGCGACGACATCACCACCCCGGTGGGCGAGGAGTCGATCGAATGGGTCAGCGGGCTCGATGCGGGCTTCATCGACACGGTCGCTGTCGACAGCTTCGAGAACTGAGCCTGCCGCGGCGGGCCATGCGCCCGCCGCATCCCTTCGCCAGCCATAGCGGGAGCCGCCATGAACCTGACGATCTTTCTCCTCGCCCTGTTCGACGGGATCGCCTACGCGGCGCTCGTCTTCATCGTGGCGCTGGGCCTCACGCTGATCTTCGGCGTGATGCGCATTCTCAACGTCGCCCATGGTTCGCTCTACGCGATCGGCGCCTATGCCACCGTGGCGCTCACCGGCTTCTTCCTGTCGCTGGGCCTCGCGCCCGCGCTGTCCTTTCCGCTGATGCTGGTTGCGGCGATCCTCGTCGGCATCCTCCTCGGCGGCCCGATCGAATGGCTGCTGCTGCGCCGGATCTACGACAAGCCCGAGGTGCTGCAGCTCCTGGTCACTTTCGCGGTGTTCATGATCCTCGAAGACGTGCAGCGCCTGGTCTGGGGCACGCAGCCCTATTTCGAGGCGCGGGCCCTGCAGGCGCTGGGCAACGTCACCGTCTTCGGCGTCACCTATACCGTCTACCAGCTGATCCTGCTGCCGGCGGTGGCGCTGGTGCTGCTGCTCGGCCTGCGCTTCTTCCTGCGGCGCACCATCCTCGGCAAGCTGATCACCGCGACCACCGAGGACCGCGAGGCGGCGCAGTCGATCGGCATCGACGCCGACAAGGTGTTCCTGCTCACCTTCATCGTCGGCGCGGCGCTGGGGGGCTTGGGCGGCGCGCTGGCCTCGCCGACCACGTCGATCCTGCCGGGCATGGGCGCCGACATGATCGTGCTGTCCTTCGCGGTCGTCGCCACCGCCGGCCTGGGCCAGATCGAGGGTGCGGCGCTGACCGCGCTGATGATCGGGCTGGGGCGGTCCTTCGCCGTCTATGTCTGGCCCGAGGTGGCGGTGCTGGTGCCGTATCTCATCATGGTGCTGGTGCTGCTGGTTCGCCCCGAGGGGCTGTTCGGCAGCCCCGCCGCCCGCAAGATCTGAGGAGGCCGCGATGTCGATCCATTCCGATGCCGGGGCGATGTCCCGAAGCCCCGCCGAAAAGGAAACGCGCATGACCGCCGGGACATGGCTGGCGATCGCCGGGCTGGTGCTGCTCGCCGCGGTTCCGATCTTCGCGCCGAGCCTGCAGCTGCTGGTCAACCTCGCGCTGGCCAAGGGGCTCGCCGTGCTCGGCGTGACCGTGCTGCTGCGCGCGGGGCAGGTCTCCTTCGGCCACGCGCTCTACTTTGCCGTCGCCGCCTATGCCGGGGCCTTTCTGCTGGCCGCGTGGCCGGGCGCCGACCTCCTCGTGGTGCTGCTCGCCGGCGCGCTGGGCGCCGCCGTCTCCGGCCTGCTGGTCGGGCTCTTCGTGGTCCGCTATCGCGGCATCTTCTTCGGGATGCTCAACCTCGCCTTCTCGATGATCTTCTGGTCGATCCTCGAGAAGTTCTACCACGTCACCGGCGGCGCCGACGGCATCCGCCTGCCGCGCCCCTCCGTGCTGGGCATGGAGATGGGGCGGCATGATTTCGAGCTTGTGCTGTTCTGGCTGACGCTGGCCCTGGTCGGCGGGCTGGGCTGGTTCACGCTGCGCTGGCTCGCCTCGCCGGTGGGGCAGCTGTTCCGCACCGTGAAGACCAACGAGACGCGGCTCGAATACTTGGGCGTCTCGCCGCGCCGGGCGCTGCTCTCGGGCTACCTGCTCTCGGCGGTGCTCTGTGGGGTGGGCGGCGCGATCATGGGCGTGGCGCAGGGCGTGGTGACGCCGGAATACGCCTGGTGGATCCGCTCGGGCGAAATGGTGTTCATCGCCGTTCTCGGCGGCGCGGGCTCGGTGCCGGGCGCGTTCATCGGCGCGCTGATCTACGAATTCGTGCGGGTCTTCGCCTCGGCCTTCGCCGGCGATGTCTGGCAGATGCTGCTGGGTGGGTTCCTGCTGGTCATCATCCTGTTCGCGCCGGGCGGCGTGGTGGGGCTGTTCGAACGCGTCACCCGCCGCGGGGCCGCCAAAGAGGAGGAGGCCGCATGAGCGCGCCGCTGCTGGAAACCCGCAACCTGATGATCCGCTTCGGCGGCGTCATCGCCGCCAACGACGTCTCGCTCAAAATCGAGGCCGGGCGCAACCTCGCCATCATCGGCCCCAACGGGGCGGGCAAGACCACCTTCCTCAACATCTGCACTGGCTGGATCAAGCCCAAGAGCGGGCAGGTGCTGTTCGAGGGCGAGGACATCACCCCGCTGCCGCCGCGCAAGATCGTGCGTCGCGGCGTCGCCCGGGCGTTCCAGATCCCGCAGCTGTTCACCGAGCACACCGCGCTCGAGAACCTGCTGATCTCGGCCGCTGCCCGCGAGGGGATGCGTCACCCGCTGCGCGACCTGTCGCGGGTGCCCGAGCGCGAGGAGATGATGCACCTGCTCGAGATGGTGAACTGCGCCGATGTCGCGCATCGCACCGTCGACGAGCTGTCCGAGGGCCAGCGCAAGCTGATCGACATCGCGGTGGCGCTGGCGCTCAGGCCGCGGCTGCTGCTGATGGACGAGCCGACCTCGGGCGTGGCCTCCTCGCAGAAGCACAAGATCATGGAGATCCTGATCCGGGCGCTGGCCGAGGCGCGCGTCACCTCGGTCTTCGTCGAGCACGACATGGGCATCGTCGGCGACTATGCCGACGAGGTGGCGGTCTGGAACGCCGGCAACGTGCAGCTGCGCGGCACGCCGACGGAAATACTGGAGCACCCGGACGTGATCCGGGACGTGATCGGGGAGGTGGCGTGATGCTGGAACTTCGGGACGTGAACGCCTCGATCGGGATCATCCCCATCCTGCGAAACCTCGACTTCTCCATCGGCGCCGGCGAGACCGTGGCGCTGATCGGACGCAACGGCGCGGGCAAGACGACGCTGCTGCGCACCATCATGGGCTTCACCAAGATCACCGGCGAGATCCGCTTTGACGGGCGCGCCATCGGGGCGATGCCGCCGCCGGCGCGGCCCGGCCTCGGCATCGGCTACGCCCCCGAGGACCGGCGGCTGTTCTCGGCCTTCACGGTCGAGGAGAACATCCTGCTGCCGGCCCAGGCGGCGCGGCTCTCGGCCGAGGAGACCAAGCGAAGGCTGGATCGCGCCTACATGATCCTGCCGGAGCTGCGCGAGATGGCGGGGCGGCCCGCCGGCAACGTCTCGGGCGGGCAGGGCAAGATGGTGGCGCTGGCCCGCGCGCTGATGCTGGGCACCAAGCTGGTCATGCTCGACGAGCCGTTTCAGGGCCTCGCTCCGGCGCTGGCGCAGCGCTACGCCGAGGCGCTTCGGGCGCTGCGCGACGCCGACCGCTCGGTGACGCTGATCATCACGGAATCGAACCCGGCGCTGCTGCGCGGCTTCGCCGACCGCACGCTCGTCATCGAGCGCGGCGAAGTGGCCGAGGGCGCGCTGGAGCCCGAGACGACCCCGGCGTGACGGGGTCGGAGAGAAACAGGGAGGACGGGAATGAGACTTGAGGGCAAGACGGCGCTGGTGACGGGCGCCGCATCGGGCTTCGGCCGGGGCATCGCCGAGGCCTATATCCGCGAGGGGGCGCGGGTCGCCATCGTCGATCTGAACGAGGAGGGCGCGCGGCGCGTGGCGGACGAACTTGGCGACAACGCCATCGCCCTGCGCTGCGACGTCAGCCGGGCCGAGGATGTCGAGGCGGCGGTGGCCGCCACCATGGAGGCCTTCGGCAGGCTCGACATCGTCGTCAACAATGCCGGCTGGACCAACCCGAACCGGCCCCTGATGGAGACCGACGAGGCGACCTTCCGCAAGATCTACGACATCAACGTCGTCTCGATCTTTCACATGACCAAGACCTGCGTGCCGCTCTGGCGCGAGCAGGGCGGTGGGGTGATGCTCAACGTGGGCTCGACGGCGGGCATCCGGCCGCGTCCCGGCCTCACCTGGTACAACTCGTCCAAGGGCGCGGTGAACCTGATGACCAAGTCGCTCGCGGTGGAGCTGGCGCCCGACCGGATCCGCGTCTGCGGCATCGCGCCGGTGATGGGGGTCACGGGGCTTCTGGAGCAGTTCATGGGCGTGCCCGACACGCCGGAAAACCGCGAGAAGTTCATCGCCACGATCCCGCTGGGCCGGCTGTCCGAGCCCCGCGACATCGCCAATGCCGCGCTCTATCTCGGCTCCGACGAGGCCGAGTTCATCACCGGGGTGATCCTCGAGGTGGATGGCGGTCGCACCGTCTGAGCTAACTGGACCTTCGGTAGACACGGGCCGCGGGATGATCCCGCGGCCCGTGTCATGTCAGGCGAGGATCAGCACGTCGCGGCGCCAGCGGGCGGGGCCGCTCTGGTGCACCGAGCGGCCCTGCGTGTCGACCGCGACCGTCACCGGCATGTCCTCCACCTCGATCTCGTAGATCGCCTCCATGCCGAGATCCTCGAAGGCCACCGGCCGGGCCGACCGGATCGCCTTCGACACCAGATAGGCCGCGCCGCCCACCGCGATCAGGTAGGCCGCGCCATGCTCGCGGATCGCCTCGATCGCCTGCGGGCCGCGCTCGGCCTTGCCGATCATCAGCTTGAGCCCGCTGGCGGCCAGGAGCTTCGGCGTGAACTTGTCCATCCGGGTCGAGGTGGTCGGTCCGGCCGGGCCGATCACCTCCGATCCCACCGCGTCCACCGGGCCGACATAGTAGATCGCGCGTCCCTTCAGATCGACCGGCAGGTCCTCACCCCGGTCGATCATCTCGACCATTCGCCGATGCGCCGCGTCGCGCCCGGTATAGAGCCGTCCCGACAAAAGCAGGGTCTCGCCGGGCTCCAGCCCGTCGAGCGTCGCCTGGTCGAGCGTGTCGAGATCGACCCGACGGCCGCCGGCCTCGCCCAATCCCAGATCCGGCCAGAGCGACAGGTCGGGGGGCGTGAAGACCGGCGCCTCGCCCGACAGGGTGAAGTGCAGGTGCCGGGTGGCGGCGCAGTTCGGAATGAGCGCCACCGGCAGCGATGCGGCATGGGTCGGGAAGCTCGCCACCTTCACGTCGAGCACGGTGGTCTGGCCGCCGAGGCCCTGCGCGCCGATGCCCAGCGCGTTGATCCGCTCGTAAAGCTCCAGCCGCAGCTTCTCCTCGGCGGTCTCCGCCCCCCGCGCGCGCAACTCGGACATGTCGAGCGGCTCGTTCAGCACCTTCTTGGCCATCGCCATCGCCTTGTCGACGCTGCCGCCGACGCCCAGCCCGATGACCCCGGGCGGGCACCAGCCGGCGCCGAGCTTCGACACCGTCTCGACCACCCAGTCGGCGACCGAATCCGAGGGGTTCAGCACCGCGAACTTGGTCTTGTTCTCCGAGCCGCCGCCCTTGGCCGAAACGGTGACCGACACCGTGTCGCCGGCCACCAGCTCGGTCTGGATCATCGCCGGGGTGTTGTCGCGGGTGTTGCGGCGCGCGCCCAGCGGATCGGCCACGATCGAGGCGCGCAGCGGGTTGGCCTCGAAGGCGTAGGCACGGCGCGCCGCCTCGTCGACCATCTCCTGCAGCGAGCGGGTCCAGTCGGTGCGCGCCTCCACGCCGACCTCGATGAAGACGTTGACGCTGCCGGTGTCCTGGCAGATCGGCCGCTTTCCGATCGCGGCCATCCGCGAATTGACGAGGATCTGCCGCATCGCGTGGCGCGCGCTCTCGCTCTCCTCGCTCTCATATGCGGCTGAGAGCGCGGTGATGAAGTCGGCGGGGTGATAATGCGAGATGAACTGCAGCGCCTCGGCGATGCCGTCGACCAGATGCGCTTCGGTGACGACACCGCTCATGCGGCGTTTCCTCGGACGGGGCGGGGCGTGCTCATGCGGGCCTCCTTGGCGGGTGGGGCGCGACGGACGCGCCATGATCTGGGCCGCTATATACCCCCGGCGCGGCCCCCCGGGCCATTCGATTCAGCGATGCCCCCCAGAGCGCCGGGCTATTCCCGTAACCGGTTTTCCATGTCCCTCTGCCCTGCGGCCTCTTCTCATCCTCCGGCCTTCTGTTCACACTGCCCTCGGGAGGACCGTCATGAACCTGCGCCAACTCAAGTACTTCGTTGCGATCGCCGCCGAAGGATCGCTGTCCTCGGCCTCGCAGAAGCTCAACGTGGCGCAGCCATCGCTGTCGCAGCAGATCCGAAAGCTCGAGGAAGACCTCGGCGTCGAGCTGTTCCTGCGCTCCTCGCGCGGGGTGGCGGTGACCGAGGCGGGGCAGTTGCTGCTGCAGCGCGCCGGCCAGATCCTCGACTGGGTCGCCGAGACCGAGACCGACCTGAAGCAGATGGGGGCCGACCCGGTGGGCGAGGTGAGCTTCGGCCTTCCGTCCTCGATCTCGATGGTGCTCTCGGTGCCGCTGGCCGAGACGGTGCGGATGCAGTTGCCCAAGGTGAAGCTGCGGGCGGTCGAGGCCATGTCCGGCTTCATCCAGGACTGGCTGGTCGAGCAATCGGTCGACATGGGGATGCTCTACGACGTCTCGGCGGTGCGCCATCTCGCCTACAAGCCGTTGATGACCGAGGAGCTGTGCTTCTTCTCGGCGCCCGACGCCTGGCCGTTCCGCAGTCGCGCCGGTCAGCCGGTGCGGCTCGCCGATCTGGCCGAGGTGGAGCTGGTGCTGCCCTCGCGCTCGCATGGGCTTCGGGCGCTGATCGACCGCGCCGCCCGCGCCAACCGGGTCGATCTCAACGTGGTGCTGGAGATGGATGCGCTCAGCCAGATCAAGGCGCTGGTGGCGCGCGGCAGCGGCTATACCATCCTCGCCCCGGCGGCCGCCTTCGACCGGGTGCAGCGCGGCGAGCTGCTGATGGCGCCGATCGTCGACCCGGCGATCAGCCGGTCGATCTATCTCGTGCGCAACCCGGCGCGGCCGCAGACCCGCGCCGCCCGCGCGATCGAGGAGGTCACCATGGAGGTGATCTCCGATCTCGTGCGCCGCGGCATCTGGCGGGCCGAGGAACTGCACACTCCATAGCTTTCGCCTATGGCCTCCATGCCACGCTGGTATTTCCGCGCCGGGTCCCGCCGCTGCTAGTCCTGTTTCCGGAGAGGAAGGCCGCATCGCTGAGCGGGCGGTCGGCACCGGGGAGGCAGGCATGAACATCCAGGCAGATGAGGCGACGCTCCGCATCGCCGCCGTCTCGGACGGGATCTTCATCGACAACGCCTTCCACGGCGCGGCCTCGGGCCGCAGCCTCGCCGTGCTGGACCCCGCCACCGGGCACGAGATCGCCCGCATCGCCGACGGCACCGCCGCCGATATCGACGCCGCCGTTGCCGCTGCCCGCCGGGCGCTTTCGGGCGAGTGGGGCGCATGGTCGGCGCTGAAGCGGGGCAGGGTGCTGGCGGAAGTGGGCCGCGCCATCCTGACGCAGGAAGAGGATCTGGCGCGCCTTGAATCTGCCGACACCGGCAAGCCGATGGCGCAGGCGCTGGGCGACATTCGGGCCTGCGCGCGCTACTTCGAATATTACGGCGCCGCCGCAGACAAGCTGCATGGCGACACCATCCCCTACCGTCCCGGCCATCTCGCGCTGACCGAAACGGTGCCGCATGGCGTCACCGGCCATATCATCCCGTGGAACCTGCCGGCCCAGATGTTCGGCCGCACCATCGCGCCAGCCTTGGCGATGGGCAATGCCTGCGTGCTGAAGCCCGCCGAGGATGCCTGCCTGACACCGATCCGGCTGTGCATGATCGCGGCCGAGGCCGGGCTGCCCATGGGCGCGCTCAACTGCGTGCCGGGGCGCGGCGAGACGGCGGGGGCGGCGCTCTCGGCCCATCCGGGCATCGACTTCATCTCCTTCACCGGCTCGCCCGAGGTGGGCGAGCTGGTGCAGATCGCCGCCGCCCGCAACCATATCGGCTGCACCCTGGAGCTGGGCGGCAAGTCGCCGCATCTGGTCTTCGACGACGCCGATCTCGACGCCGCGGTTCCGGCCATCGTCGCCGGGATCGCCGCCAATGCCGGGCAGACCTGCTCGGCCGGCAGCCGCGTGCTGGTGCAGGAAGGCATCCGCGCCGCGCTGCTGGCGAAGCTGGCCGAGGCATTCTCCAAGCTGGAGGCGGGGCCGCCGGGCAGCGGCAGCCAGCTCGGGCCGCTGATCAGCCTGACCCAGAAGCGCCGGGTGGAGCGCTTCTTCGCCCAGGCCGAGGCCGACGGGCTGCCGCTTCTGGCGGCGGGCCGGATCGCGGCGGGGGCCGAACCGGCAGGCTTCTTCGTCGAGCCGCGCGTCTACGGCCCGGTGCCGCATGACAACCGGCTGAACCAGGAGGAGATCTTCGGTCCGGTCCTCTCGGTGACGCTCTTCGCGGACGAGGAAGAGGCGCTACGCCTCGCCAACGGCACCGATTATGGCCTCGCCGCCGCGGTCTGGAGCGTGGATGGCGGACGTGCCCTGCGCGTCGCGCGCCGGATCCGGGCGGGGCAGGTCTTCGTCAACGGCTACGGCGTCGGCGGCGGCGTCGAGCTGCCCTTCGGCGGCATGAAGAAATCCGGCCATGGCCGCGAGAAGGGGTTCGCGGCGCTGCGCGACTTTTCGACCACCCGCACCCTCGTGGTCCGGCACGGCTGAACGACACTGCCCGGGGCCCCGCGCGTCGCGGGCCGGGCGGACCAATTCCCGAAATGGCATCGATCTCTGGGAGGAGACAACATGGGACTGAAGACATATCTCGCCAGCGCCGCCTTCGCGGCCGGCAGCCTCGCCGCCCCGGCGCTGGCGCAGGACGATCAGGTCAAGCTCTTGGTGCTCGACGACATGACCGGCACCTATTCCGGCAATGGCGGCCCGAACACGCTGCTGGCGGTGCAGATGGCGGTCGAGGATTTCGGCGGCGAGGTGCTGGGCCAACCCATCGAGGTGCTGAGCGCCGATCACCAGGGCAAGCCGGATATCGGCTCCTCGCTGGCGCAGCGCTTCATCGACGAGCAGCAGATCGACGTGATGACGCTGGGCGGCTCCTCGGCCGTGGGCCTCGCCGCGCAGGGTCGCGCCGCCGAGGCGGGCATCGTGACGCTGGTCAATGGCGGCTACGCACCGAACTTCTCGGGTGACCAATGCGCGCCCTTCGGCAGCCAGTGGGCCCCGACCACGCGCGAGCTGGCGCGCGGCGTCGCCGGCGCCGTGGTGAACGAGGGCGGCGAGAGCTGGTACATGCTGACCGCCGACTACGTCTTCGGCCACGGCCTTTCGGCCGATGCCGCGGCGGCGGTCGAGGAGGCCGGCGGCAAGGTGCTGGGCGAGACCGTGCACCCGCTCAACACCACCGACCTCGCCTCGGCGCTGCTCTCCGCCCAGGGCTCGGGCGCCGACGTGATTGGCCTCGCCAATGCCGGGCCCGATCTCGAGACCGCGATCAAGCAGGCCCGCGATTACGGCCTGTCCGACAAGCTGGTGGCGATGCTGGTCTTCACCAACAACGTGCAGTCGCTGGGCCTCGAGGCCACGCAGGGCATCCGCATGGCGGCGTCGAGCTACTGGGACATGAACGACACCACCCGCGAATGGGGCACCCGCTTCATGGAGCGCAATGGCGGCGACGTGCCGACCATGGGCCACATCGCGGCCTATGCCTCGGTGACCCACTACCTCAAGGCCGTGGCGGCCGCCGGCACCGACGACGCCGAGGCCGTCAACGCGAAGATGAAGGAGCTGCCGATCGACAGCGGCTTCTTCGAGAACGCCAAGATGCTCGATAACGGCCGGGTGGTCTACGACATGCTGCTGGTCGAGGTGAATTCGCCCGACGAGTCCACCGGCCCCGCCGATCTCTACGAGATCGTCGCCCGCATCCCCGGCGAGGAGCTGTTCCTCACCGCCGAGGAGAGCGGCTGCCCGCTGACCGCGAAGACCAACTGATCCCACGACCCGCCCCGGCCTTCCTGGTCCGGGGCGGGTCTCCCGCGCCCCGGCGCGCCTTCCATGAGGATGACCCCATGAAGCTGATGAAGAGCACGACATCGCCCTATGGCCGGCTCGCCCATGCGGCGCTGATCGAGGCCGGGGCCGAGCCCGAGATCGACCTGCTCAACCCCTGGGCCGATCCGGCGCAGCTGATCGAGATCAACCCCGCCCGCCGGGTGCCGACACTGGTCCTCGATGACGGCACGGTGCTGACCGAATCCTACGTGATCGCCGCCTATGCCCGCGACATCGCGCCCGAGGAATCGCACCTGAAATCCCCCGCGCCCGGCGCCTACGAGATCGCCGGTCTCGCGCAGGGCGTGATCGACGCCGCGGTCTACATCATGACCGGGCGCAAGATCACCTCCGACGACCTCGCCAACCCCGCCTTCGACGCCCATCCCGTGGCCGCGCGCCGCCGCCGCGCCATGGTCGAGGGGCTGACCCGGCTCGACGCCATGGCCGACCGGCTGAGCGAGACCGAGATCGGGCTGGCCGAGATCGGCGTGGTCAACGCGGTCCAGTATATCGACTTCCGCTTTCCCGACGCCCACTGGCGGCCCGAGATCCCGGCGCTGGATGCTTATGTCGCCCGCGTCATCGCGCGGCCCTCGCTGCAGCGGACGATCCCGTCATGAGCGCGCCGGCCATCGACACCGCCGCGCAGCCGATCCTGAGCGCGCGCGGCCTGGTGAAATCCTTCGGCGGCTTCAAGGCGGTCGACGGCGTCGATCTTGACGTCGCGCCCGGCTCGATCCACGCGCTGATCGGACCGAACGGCGCCGGCAAGTCGACGCTGTTTGGCCTGCTCACCCGGTTTCACACGCTGAGCGCGGGCAAGATCACGCTCGACGGGCACGACATCAGCCACACGAAACCGGCCGAGGTGGTCCGCCTCGGCATGGTGCGCAGCTTCCAGATCTCGGCGATCTTCCCGCATCTGTCCGCGCTGGAGAACGTGCGCGTCGCGCTGCAACGCCGGCACGGCTTCGACCGGCAGTTCTGGAAGCCGGTGGCCAGCCTGCGGGCGCTCGATGCCGAGGCGATGTCGCTGCTCGAGGCGGTGGGGCTGCAGGACCTGCGCGATCACGTCGCGGTCAACCTCTCCTACGGCCGCAAGCGGGCGCTGGAGATCGCCACCACGCTGGCGCTCGACCCCAAGGTGATGCTGCTCGACGAGCCGATGGCCGGCATGGCCGCCGCCGACGTGGCGGTCGTGGCCGAGCTGGTCCTCAAGGTCCGCAAGGGCCGCACCGTGCTGATGGTCGAGCACAATCTCGGCGTGGTCGAGGACCTGTGCGACCGGGTCACGGTGCTGGCGCGTGGCCGGGTGCTGGCCGAGGGCTGCTTCGACGAGGTTCGCGCCGACCCGGTGGTGAAAGAGGCCTATATCGGAGCGTCCGACGATGACTGAGCCGATCCTTCAGATCGAGAACCTGCACGGCTGGTACGACGAGAGCCACGTGCTGCACGGCGTCACGCTCGAGGCCCGGCGCGGCGAAACCGTGGCGCTGATCGGCCGCAACGGCGCGGGCAAGACCTCGACATTGCGCGCGGCGATGAACCTGCTCGGACGCCGCGAGGGGTCGATCCGCGTGAACGGGCGCGAGACGATCGGCATGCCGCGTCACAAGGTCGCCTATACCGGTCTCGGCTACGTCCCGGAGGAGCGCGGCATCTTCGCCTCCCTCTCGGTGCAGGAGAACCTGATGCTGCTGCCGAGCATCGGCGAGAACGGCATGAGCGTGGCCCGGATCTACGAGATATTTCCGAACCTGCGCGAGCGGCGCCGCGCCGCCGCCGGCACGCTGTCGGGCGGTGAGCAGCAGATGCTCGCCATGGCGCGGGTGCTGCGCACCGGGCCGCAGCTGCTGCTGCTCGACGAGCCGACCGAGGGGCTCGCCCCGGTCATCGTCAAGGCCATCGGCAGCCTGCTCGCGCAGCTCAAGGCCGACGGCATGACCATGCTGCTGGTCGAGCAGAACTTTCATTTCGCGCGGCGTCTCGCCGATCGGTTCTACCTGATCGAGAACGGCCGCATCACCGATCATTTCGACCGCGCAGGCCTCGAGGCCCATGCGGATCGCGTCGCCGACGTGGTGGGGGTGTGACATGACCGAACTGTTCGGAATCCCGATGCCGGTGCTCTCCGGCCAGATCCTGCTGGGGCTGTTCAACGGCGCCTTCTACGCGCTTCTGAGCCTCGGCCTCGCGGTGATCTTCGGCCTGCTGCGGGTGATCAACTTCGCGCATGGCGCGCTCTACATGATGGGCGCCTTCATCGCCTTCCTGCTGGGCCAATGGCTCGGCCTGCCGTTCTGGGCGCTGCTGGTGGTGGCGCCGATCCTCGTCGGCGTCTTCGCGGTGGCGATGGAAAAGCTGCTGCTGCGCCACGTCTACGGGCTCGACCCGCTCTACGGGCTGCTGCTGACTTTCGGCGTCGCGCTGGTGATCGAGGGCATGGCGCAATACATGTTCGGCGTCGCCGGAAAGCCGTTCTCGCAGCCGCAGGCGCTGTCGGGCGTGAGCATGATCGGCGGGATGATCCTGCCGCATTACCGGGTCTTCGTGATCGTCGTGGCGCTGATCACCTGCCTCGGCACCTGGGCGCTGATCGAGCGCACCCGGCTCGGCGCGTTCCTGCGGGCCGCGACCGAGAACCGCCCGCTGGTCGAGGCCTTCGGCGTCAACGTGCCGGTCCTGCTGACCGCGACCTACGCCTTCGGCGCGCTGCTCGCCGGTTTTGCCGGGGTGATGGGCGCGCCGGTGTTCCAGGTGAGCGCCTTCATGGGCTCGAACCTGATCATCATCGTCTTCGCGGTGGTGGTGATCGGCGGCATGGGCTCGATCGGCGGCGCCATCGCCTCGGGCTTCTTGCTGGGGCTGTGCGAGGGGCTGACCAAGGTGGTCTATCCCGAGGCCGCCAACATCGTCGTCTTCGCCATCATGGCCGTGGTTCTCTTCTTCCGCCCCTCGGGCCTGTTCGGAAAGGCTGCCTGACATGCAAAGCACCGATCTCTACATCCGTCCCGAACTGGGGCAGGGCGCGCGCCGCCTGCCGCTGCAGGCGCTGCTGCTGGCGGCCGGTCTGGTGACGCTCGCCGCCGCGCCCTTCCTGCTCTACCCGGTCTTCGTGATGAAGCTGCTGTGCTTCGCGCTCTTCGCCTCGGCCTTCAACCTGCTCCTGGGCTATGTCGGCCTCTTGAGCTTCGGCCACGCGGCGTTCTTCGGGGGCGCGGCCTATGTCACCGCGCACAGCGTGAAGGTCTGGGGGATCGACCCGGTGGCGGGCATCCTGCTGGGCACCCTCGCCGCCGCCGTGATGGGGGCCGCGATGGGCGCCATCGCGATCCGCCGGCAGGGCATCTACTTTGCCATGACAACGCTGGCGCTGTCGCAGATGATCTACTTCCTGTTCCTGCGCGCGCCTTTCACCAATGCCGAGGACGGCATTCAGAACGTGCCGCGCGGCCATGCCTTCGGCCTGATCGACCTGAGCCAGACGCTCAACATGTACGGCCTCGTCGTGGCGGTGTTCCTGATCGGCATGTTCGCGATCTGGCGGGTGATCAATTCGCCCTACGGGCAGGTGCTCAAGGCGCTGCGCGAGAACGAGACCCGCGCCGTCTCGCTCGGCTACCGGGCCGACCGCTACAAGCTCGGCGCCTTCGTCTTCTCGGCGGCGATCGCCGGGCTGGCGGGCGCGACCAAGGCGTTGGTGTTCCAGATCGCGACGCTGACCGACGTGGCTTGGCAGATGTCGGGCGAGGTGATCCTGATGTCGCTCCTGGGCGGCGTCGGCACGCTGGCCGGTCCGTCGGTCGGTGCCGGCCTGATCGTCACGATCCAGAACTATTTCGCAACCACCGGCTTTCCGGTGAACGTGGTACTCGGCCTGCTTTTCATCCTCTGCGTGCTGTGCTTCCGCTCCGGCATCGTCGGAGAGATCGCCAAGCGCGCCCGCCGCTGACCTAAAACCCGCGGTGCGGCCCCTTGGCCGCGCCGGTTCCCACCTCACCTCTGCACTGCCCGATCGGGGCACACGGGAGAGACATGCCATGACCGATCTCGCCGGGCTGAACGTCGTCAGCCTCGAACACGCCGTCGCCGCGCCCTACGCCTCGATGAAGCTCGCCGATGCCGGCGCGCGGGTGATCAAGGTCGAACGTCCCGAGGGCGATTTCGCCCGCGGCTACGACAACCTGGCCAAGGGCGGCAGCGCCTATTTCGTCTGGCTCAACCGGGGCAAGGAATCCGTGGCGCTCGACCTCAAGGACGAGGCCGACCGGGCGCTGCTCGACGCGATGATCGCCAAGGCGGACGTGTTCATCCAGAACATGGGGCCGGGCGTGATCGAGCGGCTGGGCTTTGCGCCGGAGCGGCTGCGCGCCCGCGATCCGCGCCTCATCATCTGCTCGATTTCGGGCTATGGCAGCGAGGGGCCGCGCGCCCGCCAGAAGGCCTACGACCTGCTGATCCAGGCGGAATCGGGGCTGGCGGCGATCAACGGCACGCCCGAGGGTCCGGCCCGCGTCGGCGTCTCGGTCTGCGACATCGCCGCCGGGATGACCGCCTATCAGGCGATCCTCGAGGCGCTGATCGGGCGCGGCATCTCGGGCAAGGGGCGGCATATCGAAGTGTCGCTCTACCACGCCATGGCCGACTGGATGAACGTGCCCTATATCCAGCACCATTACGGCGGCAAGACGCCGGGGCGTCAGGGGCTGAAGCATCCGACCATCGCGCCCTACGGCGCATTCGAGTGCGCCGACGGCCGGGCGCTGCTGCTCTCGGTGCAGAACGACCGCGAATGGGCGCAGCTCTGCGCCGCTTTCGGCGCGCCCGAAGCGGCGACCGACGACCGCTTCCGCACCAACAACGACCGCGTCGCGAACCGGGCCGAGACCGATGCGCTGGTCGCCTCCTGGCTGGCGCGCGCCGACCGCGAGGCGAACATCGCGCTGCTCGAGGAGGCCCGGATCGCGGTCGGCCGGCTGTCGGATTTGCAGGACGTGGTCGAACACCCGCAGAACCGCTTCGTCGAGGTCGAGACCCCGCAGGGCAGGCTGCGGCTGCTGGCACCTGGCGCCATCGACCGCGACGGTGCCGCGCGCCACTACGGGCCGGTGCCCGAGCTCGATCAGCATGGCCGCGCGATCCGCGCGGAATTCGCGGAGGCACGCGCGGCGGCCGAGAGCTGAGACCGATATGGAATGACGGACGGCATGGGGCCGACGCGGATCGGCCCCATGCTCTCGGAATAGACCTGTTTGCGCCCCTGAAGGGCTCGCAAGGCTGCTGGCCTTGGAACGAGTGCCGGGAGGCGCGTCGCGCAGCGGCGCCAAGGCGCCGGACCCCTGAGACGACCCGAACTCAGCGGCGGGCAGGGTCCCCGACCTGCCGCACGACATCGGTGACGCTGCCATCCCGATACTCCGACACGGCGACGACGCGCCCTTCGGCGCGCGGCGGAACGGGGCGGCTGGCGGCAGCTGCGGCGCGCGCGGCCAGATCCTCGATCCCGACCACGGGCAGACCCGCGGCCCGCAGCTGACCGGCCAGTTCCTCGCGGCGGGGGTTTACCGCGATCCCGCCATCGGTGACGATCACGTCCACCGTCTCGCCCGGCGTGGTCAGCGTGCCGACCCGCGGCACGATCTTGGCGAAGCCCGCCGCCGTCAGCCGCGTGGTGATGATCGCCAGCCGCGACCCGGCGGCGGTGTCGGCATGCCCGCCCGAGCCGCCGATGATCTCGCCGCCCGCCCGCGTCGTGACGTTGACGTTGAAGTCGAGATCGACCTCGGCCGCGCCCAGCACGACCGCGTCGATCCGGTCGACCACCGCGCCGCCGACATGCGGGCCGGCATAGACCGCGGCCGACATCGCCTGGTGCCGCGGATCGCTCTGGTAGGAGCGCACCGCCTCGAGATCGAAGCACTGCACGTCCATCAGACCGCGAAACAGCCCGGCCCGCAGCATCTCCACGTGGAAGCCGGTGATGCCCCCGGCGCAGAAGCTGCCGGTGACGCCGCGCGCGGCCATCGCCTGTCCGACCTCGGCGGCGGTGGCGAGCGAAATGCCCCCTGCGCCGGTCTGGAACGCGAAGCGGTCCTTCAGAAGCCCGCTCGCCGCGATCACCGCGGCCGCCTGCGCGCCGATGGCGCGGCTGCCCGGATCCTCGGCCGGGCGCGTGGTGCCCGAGGCGATGCCGGCGGGGTCGCCGATGCTGTCGACCAGCACGACGTGGTCGACCCGGTCCTGCGGGATGTCGATCGCCGCAGCGGGAAAGGGCACGAGCGTGTCGGTGACGGCGATGACGTGCTCGGCCGCCATCACGTCGGTCAGCGGGTATCCCAGCGTGCCGCAGGCCGTCCGCCCTGAGCGCCCCGACAGGTTCCCCAGCGCGTCCGCGGCGGGCGCGGCGACGAAGGCCGCGTCGATCTTCAGCTCGTCATGCGCGATCGCCCGGGCCCGGCCGCCATGGGTGCGCAGCACCACCGGCAGGTCGAGGGCGCCGCGGCTGATGGCGGCACCGACCGGGCCGGAGATGAAGCTGGCCGAGATCCGGGTCACCGTGCCGCTGGCGATGTGCTCCAGAAGCGGCGCATGCACCGGGAAGATCGAGGTCGCCGCGACATGCAGATCCTTCAGCCCGCGCTGCGCCAGCGCCGCCATCACGAGGTTGAGCACGCCGTCGCCGTCGCGCAGATGGTGATGGAAGCTGACCGTCGCGCCGTCGCGCAGGTCGCAGGCCTCGATCGCCGCCCTGATGCTTTCAAGCAGCTTGCCGCGACGCCGATCGGTCTGGGCGACGCGGATCCTGGTGGGGCGCAGCGGGCCGTAGCCGGGAAGGGCGGCGGGCAGATCTTGCATCACTCTCTCCATGACGGGCGCCGGATATGGGAGCGGCAGGCCGGACGTCTGTCGGGCCTGCCGTCATAGGGTCAGGGCCGGCGTCTGCGCGCCGGCCGGCTGTTAGCCCGGCAGCAGGCCGAGCTGTTGCTGCAGGCCGAGATTGTCGATCGCGGGCCATTGCTCGGCGATCTTGCCGTCCTGCATCCGGAACAGGTCGAGCACGGCGACGTCGAACCGCTTGCCGGTGGCCTCATGCGGGCCGAACGGGCCGGAGTGGACTCCCCGGAACTGCAGCCGCACCAGCACCTTGTCGCCCTCGGCCACGGTGTCCTGGATGTCGAGCTCGATCTCCGAGAAGGCGCCGAGCAGCAGATCGCCCAGCTGCAGAACCCCGTCCGGCCCTTCGACCGGAAAGGGAAGGGTGGTGTCGCGGCGGACATAGCTCGCGGCGACGTTCTGCTCGAGCCAGTCGCGATCCTTGGTGGCGAAGGCCTTGAAGTAGTCCTTCGCGCGCTGGCGGTTGGCCTCGATGTCGGTCTGGTCGGTCATGATGTGCGATCCTTGGAGCATGGGATGTCAGGCGACGCTGCGGACGGCTTCGGCCGCCGGCAGCACCTCGAAGCCGGCGCGGGGGAAGTGAACATGCACGCGGCCCACCATCGGGTCCTCGCGCGCGATCACCACCTCCTGCGCATCGGCGGCCACGAGCAGGCCCTCCACCGGCACGCGGGCGTTGTCGTCGGGCGTCACGGTGACCCGGCTGCCCTGCGCCAGTCCCGACGGGTCGTCGCAGCCGATGCCCGGCTCTGCAGGTTCGGCGGCGCGGGCCGCCTCGATCGCCGCCTCGGGCGCGATCTCGACGCAGGTGCCATGGCCGATCGCCGCGACCCGGTCCAGCCATGCGGTGACGCGGCCCGAGAGGCCGAGCTGGGCGTCGATCGTGTCGGCGCCGCAATTGGCCCGCAGCAGCCAGAGTGTGTGGTGGCAGGTCAGATCGGCGGCGCTGACGGCGGGGCCGGTCAGATAGTCGCCATGCTCCGCGAGCATCGAGTCGAGCCACTGCGCGAAGGCGGTCAGCTGCTGGACATAGGCGGGCAGCATCGGCGCCATGGCGGGTTTCGAAATGTCGTAGCCGAGATAGTTCATCTTGCGGTCCACGAGAAAGGCCTCTGGCAGATGCTCGCCGATGTGATGGACCAGCACGCCGATCGCGGGCTTCCAGGTGGCGCGGTCCCACCACAGCGACAGCGCCTTGGCGATGCCTTCGCCGCGCGGGTAGAGCGTCGGTTCCGGCGCGATCCGCTCGAGCGCGCGGTAGACCATCTCGCTGTCGCAGTAGATGTCGGCGCCGATCTGCAGCACCGGCAGGCGCCGGTAGCCGCCGGTAAGCGCGTCCAGCAGGGGCCGTGGCGGCACCGCCTCGACCTTGACCGAGCGCCAGGTCAGCCCCTTGAGGCCCAAAGCGAGGCGGATCTTTTCGCAAAACGGCGACAGGTCGTAATGGTGCAGGATGATGTCGGGCATGTCTCGGGTCTCCTCCGCGACCGCCGCTCCTCCCGGGGCCGCTCCCTGAGAGGGGACAATAGCAGGGCCTCGGGGCCGGCCGGTAAGAGCGTTTGATGAGGGCGGGTATAGGAGAGCGGAATGGGTCGGGTGACCGGGATCAGGCGGCATGCGAACCGGGTCTTCGACGCGGGGGCGTCCGATGGCCTGTCGCTGCAACGGGATGGCGCCCAGCGACCGCACCCCGGACCATAGGCAAAAATCGATGGTGAGAGGCTTGTCGGTCGGTCGTTCTCCTGGACCCATGTCCAGTACTGAGGGCGACAGTCGCCGGAGATCGGGCGCTCGACGCGCTGGCTATAGCCGCAAGCTATGCCCGCCAGATGGCAGCGATCTTTGCATCCGGGGGGGATTTGGGGCTTTCTGCCGCTCGACCGAGTGCGTTGAGTGGAGGCCGCGCGATGGGTGAACGTCTGAAGGACAAGGTGGTGTTCGTCACCGGCGCAGGTTCGATCGGGCCGGGCTGGGGCAACGGCAAGGCGGCGGCGGTGGCCTTCGCCCGCGAGGGCGCGAAGGTGTT
This sequence comes from Limimaricola variabilis, assembly GCF_034371605.1. Lineage (NCBI taxonomy): Bacteria > Pseudomonadati > Pseudomonadota > Alphaproteobacteria > Rhodobacterales > Paracoccaceae > Limimaricola > Limimaricola variabilis. The sequence goes on from NZ_CP139691.1 coordinate 544,092, forward strand.
CGCGCTCGACCTGAACGAGGCGGCGGTCGCGGAAACCGCCGGCATCATCCGCGAGGAAGGCGGCACGGTCGAGACCGCCGTCTGCGACGTGTCCAAGGCCGATCAGGTCGAGGCGGCGGTGGCGCAGGCGATGGAGGCCTTCGGGCGGATCGACGTGCTGCACAACAATGTCGGCATCATCGACCCCGGCAATCCCGAACAGCTCTCGGAAGAGCAGTGGGACCGGCTGATGGCGATCAACGTCAAGTCGATCTACCTGACCTGCCGCCACATCCTGCCGATCATGACCCGGCAGGGCGGCGGTTCGATCGTCAACATCTCGTCGATCGCCTCGACCCACAGCCTCGGCTACAGCTGCATCAGCTATTCGGCCTCGAAGGGGGCGGTGAACGCCTTCTCGCGCGACATCGCGCTGAACTACGGGCCCAAGGGCATCCGCTGCAACACGATCCTGCCGGGCCTGATGAACACGCCGCTGATCCACAAGGGCAACGTCACCGAGGTCTACGGCTCGACCGAGGCGATGGTGAAGCAGCGCGACGCGCTGGTGCCGCTCGGCCATATGGGCGACGCCTGGGACGTGGCCTGGGCCTCGGTCTTCCTCGCCTCCGACGAGGCCAAGTTCATCACCGGGATCGAGCTGGTGGTGGATGGCGGCATCACGCTGAAGGTCAAGTAGGCCGACGATCCGAACCCGCCCCCCGGCACGCCCGGGGGGCGATCCGCAGTTACCGGGCGCCCCAGCGCGCCATCCCGACGTCAGGAGGCAACCATGTCCGACCAGGCCACCCGCGCGAATGCGAGCGCCACCGAACTCGAGCGGCTCGACCACTGGATCGAGGGCGCGTCGGCGCAGCCCGCCACGGGCGACTACATCGAGACGGTGAGCCCGATGACCGGCGCGGCCCATCTGCGGGTCGCGGCGGGGGATGCGGGCGACGTGGCCCGCGCGGTCGCCGCCGCCGAGGCCGCGCGCGACGGCTGGCGCCGCTTCCCCGCGGCCGAGCGCGGGCGGCTGATGCTGGCGCTGGCGCAGAAGATGCGCGCCGAAAAGGAGCGCCTCGCCCAGATGGAGCGCGCCGATACCGGCAAGCCGATGGCCGGCGCGCTGGGCGAGATCGAGGGCTCGGCCCAGTATTTCGAATTCTATGGCTCGCTGGTCTACCTGCCCGTGGGCGACGTGCTCGACGTGGCGCCCGACCAGCACGTCTTCACCCGGCGCGAGCCCTATGGCGTGATCGGCGTGATCACCCCGTGGAACCTGCCGCTCAACCAGGCCGCACGGGCGATCGCCCCGGCGCTGGTGGCCGGCAACACCATCGTCGCCAAGCCCTCCGAGATCACCTCCCGCACCACGATCGAGATGGCGCGCATGGCCAGCGAGGTCGGCTTTCCGGCGGGCGTCATCAACATCGTGCTCGGCACCGGCGAGGCGGTGGGCGAGGCGATCGTGCGGGCCGAAGCGGTGCGCAAGGTGGCCTTCACCGGCTCGGTCGGGGTCGGGCGCGCGATCGGTCGGATCGCCGCCGAACGGATCATCCCGCTGACGCTGGAGCTGGGCGGCAAGTCGGCGAACATCGTCTTCGAGGACGCCGATCTCGACCTCGCGGCGGCCGAGGCGGTCAAGGGCTTCACCCTCAACGCGGGTCAGGTCTGCTCGGCCGGCACGCGGCTTCTGGTGCAGCGCTCGATCTATGACCGGTTCATGGACAAGCTCGCCGCCGAGATCGCCAAGATCGTGCCGGGCGAAAATCTCGGCCCGCTGATCACCCCGGCGCAGTTCGAGCGGGTAAAGGGCTATTTCACCACCGCCGAAGAGGATGGCGCGCGGCTGCTCGCGGGGGGCGGCATCGCCGAGGTCGCGGGGCAGGAGGGCGGCTTCTACGTGAAGCCCACGATCTATGCCGACGTGACCAACTCCATGCGCATCGCCCGCGAGGAGATCTTCGGCCCGGTCGGGGTGGCGATCGCCTTCGAGGACGAGGACGAGGCGGTGCGGATCGCCAACGATTCCGACTACGGCCTGATCGGCACGCTGTGGAGCCGTGATGTCAGCCGCGCGCTCAGGGTCGCCGACCGGATCGAGGCGGGGCAGATCTTCGTCAACGTCTGGAACACCATGTCGGTGCAGACCCCCTTCGGCGGCCACAAGAACTCGGGCTATGGGCGCGAGAAGGGGATCGAGGCGATCCATCACTACTCGCACCTCAAGACGGTGACGGTGAAGATCTGACGACCCGGTGGGTCGGGCGGCGCATGAAGACGCCGCCACCCGATCATGGTGCCGGGCAATCCGGCCCCTCCCGGCGTGACCGGATGGGGAGCCAGCTTGAGGGCAACGGGGCGATCCGAGCCCGTCACGGCTATCTCGAGCCCCGCAAAGGAAACCAGCCGTTTCGCGGATCAAGCGGCGCAGCTACCTGACACGCGAAGTAGCCTGACGGAACGTGTTCGGCTGCGTCGAGATGCTCTACAACCCCCAGCAAAAGCGCGCGCCGAACGGGAGGCTGTCGCCCGCCGGCTTCGGGCGGCAGCAGGAACTGAGGCGTCCGGGAAATGTGGGGCCATTCACCCGCAAGCGAACGGCCGCCCTCGGGCGGCCGTCGGTGTTTCCGGATCGTCGGCGTCAGAGTACGACGGTCGTGACCTCGATGTTGCCGTTGGTGGCGTGCGAGTAGGGGCAGATGCCGTGGCCCGCCTCGGCGACCTTCTCGGCCTCGGCGCGCTCGACGCCGGGCAGGCTCACCTCGAGCGTCACCACGAGGCCGAAGCCCTTGTCGGCGCGCGGGCCGATGCCGACCGTGGCGCGGACGGTGGCGTCGGCGGGCACGCGGGCGAGGCTCTTGTCCTGCGCGGTCGCGAAGCGGATCGCACCGAGATAGCAGGCGGCATAGCCGGCGGCGAAGAGCTGCTCGGGGTTGTTGCCGTCGCCGGAGCCGCCAAGCGCCTTGGGCGGGGCGAGCCGGAATTCCAGCATCCCGTCCTCGGTCTTCACCAGCCCCTCGCGGCCACCGCCGCTGGCGAGGGCGGCAACGCTGTATTTCGCTTCGATCGACATGACATGCTCCTGATGAGTCGGGTGCGATTGTATCGTGTGCGATGTATCTAGCCGGCGCCGCGCAGCCCTGCAAGAGATTGCGACAAGATCGTGCGCGATATATTTACCGCCCAAAGGAGGCCTGCCATGTCCGACAACGCACTGCTCTGCCTCAGCCTCTATGCCGCCTCGCGGGCGATGACCCGGGTCTACCAGCCGCTGCTCGACGCGCTGGACCTGACCTATCCGCAATACGTGGTGCTGCTGTCGCTCTGGGCCGAGGACGACCAGCCGGTGGGCGCGATCGGCCGGCGGCTGATGCTCGAGACCAACACGCTGACGCCGCTGCTCAAGCGCATGGAGGCGGCGGGGCTGCTGCGCCGAACCCGCAGCGCCCGCGACGAGCGGCAGGTGATCGTCTCGCTGACCGAGGCGGGCAGGGAGATGGAGGCGCGTGCCGCCCATGTGCCGGGCTGCATCGTCGCGGCGACCGGGCTGGATCTGGACGAGCTGCGCGATCTCGCCACCCGTGTCGCCGCCCTCAAGGATCGGCTGGCAGCGCAGGCGTGACGGCGCGGGGCCGGTTCGGCCATCGCATGCGGATCGCTCGCGGCATCGCTGCCTTCTTGACAGCTCCACGATCCGGCGCGCACCATGACGACATGGGGCCCGCGACCGCCCCACGAGGCGCCAGCCGAAGATCGCGTTCCATGCCACCCGTGTAACGGAGGAACGCAGATGCCTGCGCCAAATGCGATATCACCGGAAAAGCTCGCCCGCCTGATCGGCACGCCGAAGACGCCGCTGCTGCTGGATGTCCGCTCCGACGAGGACCGTGCCGCCGATCCGCGCCTGCTTCCCGGCGCCCTCGCGGTCGGCGACCGCGCCCCGACGGAGCTCGCCGCCGAGCTGGCCGGCAGGCCCTCGATCGCCGTCTGTCAGGCCGGCCACAAGCGCAGCCAGGGGGCGGCCGCGTGGCTGCGCGCCGAAGGCTGTCCGTCGGAATATCTCGAAGGCGGGTTCGAGGCGTGGCGCGAGGCCGGCCTGCCGCTGGTCGACACGAGGCATCTGCCGCCGCGCGACGGGCAGGGCCGGACCGTCTGGGTCACGCGTGCCCGGCCCAAGATCGACCGCATCGCCTGTCCCTGGCTGATCCGCCGCTTCGTCGACCCCCGCGCGGTGTTCCTGTTCGTCGCCCCGGCCGAGGTCGAGGGCGTGGCCGAGCGATACGGCGCGGCGCCCTTCGACGTGGAGAACGTGTTCTGGAGCCATCGGGACGCGCACTGCACCTTCGACGTCATGCTGTCGGAATTCGGCCTGTCGCTGCCCGCGCTCAAGCGGCTCGCCGTGATCGTGCGCGGCGCCGACACCGCGCGGCTCGACCTCGCGCCAGAGGCGGCGGGTCTTCTGGCCGCCTCGCTCGGCCTGTCGCGCATGCATGCCGACGATCTGGAGCAGCTCGACGCCGGGATGCTCATCTACGACGCCTTCTACCGCTGGGCGCGGGACGCCACCGACGAGACCCACAACTGGCCCACCAACAAGCCCGGACCGCACGGCCCGCAATGAGACAGGATCGCCCTTATCCCAGCCTCGCCGAGGCGACGCGCATCTGGGCTCGGATCGGCCTGCTGAGCTTCGGCGGGCCGGCCGGTCAGATCGCGCTGATGCACCGCATCCTCGTCGAGGAGCAGAACTGGCTGGGCGAGCGGCGCTTCCTGCACGCGCTCAACTACTGCATGCTGCTGCCGGGGCCCGAGGCGATGCAGCTCGCCGTCTATATCGGCTGGCTGATGCACCGCACCATCGGTGGGCTGATCGCGGGGCTGCTCTTCGTGCTGCCCGGCGTCGCGGCGATCATGGCGCTGAGCTGGATCTACGCGCTCTACGGCAATGTCGGGCCGGTGGAGGCGCTGTTCTTCGGGCTCAAGGCGGCGGTTCTGGCCATCGTCGTGCAGGCGGTGGTCCGGATCGGGTCCCGTGCGCTGAAGAACAGGGCGATGCTGGCGGTCGCCGCGGCTTCCTTCGTGGCGATCTTCGTCTTCGCCGTGCCGTTTCCGCTGATCGTCCTTGCCGCCGGGCTGATCGGCTTTCTCGGCGCGCGTGCGGGGCTGCCGGCCTTTCAGGATGGCGGCGGGCACGGCAAGGTGGGCGCCGTGCAGGTCGACGACGCCGAGACGCTGCTGGGCAAGGAGACGCCGGAGCATACCCGCGTCAACCGCGCCTGGGCGCTGCGCGTCTCCTCGGTTCTGCTCCTGCTCTGGTTGACGCCGGTCGCATTTCTCTTCCTCCTGGCGGGGCCGGCCGATGTCTTCACGCAGATCGCCGGGTTCTTCAGCGTCATGGCGGTGGTGACCTTCGGCGGCGCCTATGCGGTGCTGGCCTATGTCGCGCAGGAGGCGGTGCAGAACTTCGGCTGGCTCGCGCCCGGCGAGATGCTCGACGGGCTGGGCATGGCCGAGACCACGCCCGGGCCGCTGATCATGGTGACGCAGTTCGTGGGCTTCATGGGGGCCTATCGCGACGCCGGGGCCCTGCCGCCGCTGCTGGCGGGCACGCTGGGCGGGCTGCTGACCACATGGGTGACCTTCATGCCCTGCTACCTGTGGATCTTCCTCGGCGCCCCCTTCATCGAGCGGATGCGCGGCAACAAGGTGCTGGGCGCCGCCCTGACCGCGATCACCGCCGCCGTGGTGGGGGTGATCCTGAACCTCGCGATCTGGTTCGGGATGCACGTCATCTTCGAGGAGGTCAGACCCGTCGCGGGCATGGGCGTCGACATGGAACTGCCGGTGCCCGCTTCGGTCGACCTCGCGGCGCTGGCCCTGGTGGTGCTGGCCGCCATTGCCGTGTTTCGCCTCCGCCTCGGCCCGGTCACGGTGCTGGCCGCCTGCGCGGCGGCGGGCATGGTGATCGGGGCCGTGGGCTGGGCCTAGGCGCCGGGCAGGGCGCCGGCACCCCGCCTTCGGCACTTGCCCGGCGCTTCGGCCGACGATCTGGCAATGGAGCAATGGGTCGGTGTCGGCCTCAGGGCCGAAGCCCAGAACCCGCGCCGCCGCAACCGGCGGGAGCACGCGATCCTGACTGCGCCTCGCGTTTCCGGGTCGGCTGCGCCCTGTGCGAATTGGCGCCGGGTGTCACCGACATGCCGCAGCGCGCCTGGACGGGCTGTCCGCCGGTCGTCGCCTTTCCCGTGGCAGAAATGTCATTGGATCAGCGTGCGAAACGGTACCGCGCCGGCCACGCCACAGAAATGCCCGACTTCATGAGGAAAAGTTAACAGGGGAACGGCTCGATCCGCTGCGGCGGTGGGGCGACATGACGGGATACGAGGGAACGAGATATGCGCAACCTGAAATTCACGGGCGGCATGAAAAATGCCGGCGTCTCGCTTGCGCTGGCTTTGGCCATGGCGGGCGGTGCCAAGGCCGATCCGGCGGCGATGGACGCGCTGGCCGAACGCGGTGCCGCCGCGATCGGGCGGCTGCACGCCAACGCGCAGCGGGCGCTGGTGACGGTCGCCCAGGACGAGGCCTTCACCGCCTATTTCGAAACCCATGAGAATGGCGACCGTCATCTCCACAAGGCGCGCATCGACCAGGTGTCGCTCGCCACGCAGGACCGGTTCCACGTCGAGGAAATGTGCCTGATCGACCCCAACGGTGCCGAGATCTCGCGTATCGTCGGCGACCAGATCGCGCATGACCTCGCCACCGACGAGGCCGATGCCTCGTTCTTCGCGCCCGGTTTCGCCACCGCGCATCGGCAGGTCTATACCTCGCCGATCTACCTGTCGCCGGATGCCGACAAATGGGTGGTGGCCTATGTCACCCCGGTGATGGTCGGCGACGACAAGCGTTCGATCCTGCATTATGAGCACGCCTTCACCGCCTATGGCGACGTGCTGCAGCGGCTGGCCGCGAATGGCCCGGGCGAGTTGATGATCGTCGCCGATACCGGCCACGTGATCTATGACAGCCGTCAGGAGATCCCGACCGCGCGGGTCGGCGATCTCGAGGCGCGCGACGACTATTTCGAGCGGTTCGAGTTTGCCGGGCTCGACCTCGCGGGGTTCCGCGCGGCGATCGGCCAGGACGCGACCAGCGGTCAGGGCCGCATCGAGGCCGGTGACGTGGCGCGCGACGCCGCCTTCCGCGTCATCGGTCCCTGGACGCTCATCGGCTGGCAGGACAGCTGATCATGGCGAGGCGCATCCCCGATCTCGGTTGGGCGCGGGCGGGGCTGCGTCTCAAGGTCTCGGCGACCCTGTTCGCCTGCGCGGTGGCGTCGCTCGGCATCGGCACGGTGGTCGCCACCCAGTTCGGCGAGCGCGCCCTGCAGACCGAGATGGCGGACAAGGTCACCCGCGCGCTGCAGGCCGACATGCACGATTTCGAGCGGCTGCTCGACCGCGCGATGTACGACCTGACCACTCTCTCCGAGACGGCCGCGATGCAGGACGTGCTGATTGCCGACGGCATCGGCGAGATCGCGCGCTCGCTGCGGATGGTGCGGACCCGCTACCGCGAGTTCGGAGCCTTCGTGGTGACCGACGACACCGGCACGGTGATCGCGGCCGAGGGCGCCGACACCGCGCCCGGCGACAGCTTCACCTTCGATCAGCTGGGGCGCAGCCTCGAGGGCCTGCCGATGGTGGGCCAGTTCGACGCCCATCCCGAGCTTGCCGACGATTCCTTCCTGTTCAGCGTGCCGATCCGGGCCGAGTACGACCCGCTGACCGTGATCGGCGTGCTGTCCGGCGTGATCGACATGTCCCAGCTGCAGGCGCAGCTCGCCCGGATCCAGATCGTCGACGAGGCGCAGGGCGCCGAGCGGGCGCTGCTCTTGTGCGACGGCGAGGGGCGGCTGATCTACCGCACGCCGGACCCGGCCGCCGACGCCATCGTCGGGCGCCTGATGGACGCCGCGGTCAAGGCAGGGGCGGCCCAGCCGGTGGCCCGTGGCGGCGATCTCGTGACCGCGGCGGACATGCCCCGCGGCAGCGCCTTCGATCACCTCGACCTGCGGATGGTCGCCGGCGTCACCGAGCAGGCGGTGTTCGGCAGCATCGACCAGCTCAAGCGCAACCTCGCCCTGACCACCGCCCTGATCGCGCTGGTCATGCTGGTCCTCGGCCGGTTCGGCGCCCGCAGCCTGACCAACCCGATCACCGCCATGAGCGCGGCGATGAACCGGCTGTCGCAGCACAGCCGCGACGACGACCGCGTGCCCGAGGTCGACGGGCTGATCGCGCCCGCCATCCTCACCCGCAAGGACGAGATCGGCGTGCTGGCGCGCAGCTTCCGGCGGCTGATCTCGCAGCTCGCGGAGGCCCGCCAGCGGCTGATCGAGCAATCCGAGGCCGAGATCGCCCAGCGCGCCATCCAGCTCGATGCCGCGCTCAACAACATGTCGCTCGGCCTGTGCATGTTCGGCCCAGACGGCAAGCTGGTGGTGCACAACCACCGCTTCGAAGAGATCTACGGCCTGTCCGCCGAGGCGCTCCAGCCCGGCATGGCGATCGGCGAGCTGCTCGACGTGATCCGCGGCGCCGGCCACGACCCCGATGGCGAGGACCTCGATTTCGTCTCGGTTCTGGCGCGGCGCGACGGCAACCGGGTGACGCGCAGCCATCTCGCCACCACCGGCGACGGCCGCTCGGTGTCGATCTCCTGCGTGCCGATGCCCACGGGCGGCTGGGTCGCCACCTTCGAGGACGTGACCCAGCGCAAGTATGACGAGGCCCGGATCGAGCACATGGCGCATCACGACGCGCTCACCGATCTGCCCAACCGCCTGCTGTTCTCGCGCCGGATCGAAGAGACGATCGCCAGCTCGGCGCGCGGCCGCGAGCACGCGGTGTTCTATCTCGACCTCGATCATTTCAAGTCGGTCAACGACCTGCACGGCCACCCGATCGGCGACGCGCTGCTGCGCCAGGTGGGCGCGCGGCTGCAGGGCTGCCTGCGCCCCACCGGCGTCGTGGCCCGCTTCGGCGGCGACGAGTTCGCGATCGTCGAGAGCGACATCTCCTCGGGCGAGGAGGCGCGCAAGCTCGCCGAGCGGATCATCGAGGAGATCTCCCGGCCCTTCGAGATCGACGGTCACCTGGTCGTGGTCGGCACCAGCATCGGCATCGCGCTCTATCCCGGCGATGGCGGCGACGCCGAGACGCTGGTCAAGGCGGCCGACATGGCGCTCTACCGGGCCAAGGCCGATGGGCGCAACGGCTTCCGCTTCTTCGAGCAGGAGATGGACAGCTCGATGCAGCGGCGACGCCTGCTCGAGCGCGACCTGCGGCTTGCGCTCAAGAATGACGAGCTGGAGGTGTTCTACCAGCCGATCGTCAATATCGGCACCAGCCGGGTCAGCTGCTTCGAGGCGCTGCTGCGCTGGACCCATCCCGAGCGCGGCGCGGTCTCCCCGGCCGAGTTCATCCCGCTGGCCGAGGAGATTGGCCTGATCGGCGAGATCGGCCACTGGGTGCTGGAGCGCGCCTGCGAGGCCGCCTCCGGCTGGCCCGAGCATGTCCGCATCGCGGTCAACCTCTCGCCGGCGCAGTTCCGCGCCCACAGCCTCGTCGACCAGGTCGCGCGGGCGCTGGAGCGCACCGGTCTCGCGCCGCACCGGCTCGAGCTGGAGATCACCGAGTCGATCCTGCTGCGGCAGACCGATCTGGTGCTGACGATCCTCAAGCAGCTGCGGGCCATGGGCGTGCGCGTCTCGATGGACGATTTCGGCACCGGCTACAGCTCGCTGGGCTATCTGCGCTCCTTCCCCTTCGACAAGATCAAGATCGACCGCTCCTTCATCCGCGACGTCGAGAAAGGCGGCGACGCGCTGTCGATCGTGCGGGCGATCACCGGTCTGGGGGCGAGCCTCGGCATGACCACCACCGCCGAGGGGGTCGAGACCATTGAGCAGCTCAGCCGGCTGCGCTCGGAGGGCTGCGACGAGGTGCAGGGCTTCTATTACAGCCCGGCGGTCCGGCTCGAAGCGGTGCAGGCGCTGCTCGACGGCATCGGCGCGGTGCCGCAGCCCGGCTCGAAGGTGCCGACGGCGCTGAGCGCCTGAGGCGGGGGCGCGCCACTTCCGCACCGCCGGACCCCACCGGGCCCGGCGGTCTGGGCCGTGCCCGGGCCGCAAAACCCCGCGACGCTCGAAACAAAGGACCGAAGACCGGCCCGACTTTGCCCCATTCAGCCCCCAATCGGGTGGTGATGTGAACCTGACCATCAACGGCGGGGGCGCGTCATGGCTGTCTATCTCTTTTCGGGCTTCACCGAATCCGACCTGACGACCAGGGACCACATCGCTGTCGGTGACGCGATCGATGTGCCCGGCGCGACCACCCACAGCTTCCGCGTCGAGGATGACGACGCCCGGATGTCGGGCGACACGATCACCGAGGGCCAGAGCGACGACCGCACCCAGAGCGTCAGCATCCGCAAGGGCGCCACGAATGTCGTCGACGGCACGATCTATCTCGACGAGGTCTACACGCTCGAAGACCCCGACGGAAACCGCTACACCATGTACGAGATGGAGGTGGAGGGCACCGGCGAAGACTTCTACGTCTTCCAGGATCCGCCGCCGCCGCCGGGCACCAAGCTCATGGTCGTCGGCCGCGAGGACGCCACCGCCGGCGACGTCTCCTACGACCAGTTCTCGGGCAATGACGGCTTCGAAGCGAACGACCGCGAGGTCGGGACGGTCCATGGCGGGCCGGGCAACGACACCATCGCCGGCACGCCGGGCGACAACGCCCTCTATGGCGGCGCGGGCGACGACAAGATCAGCGGCGGCAACGGCGCCGACCAGATCTATGGCGGCGACGGCAACGACACCCTGAACGGCGAAGCCGGCAACGACACGCTCTATGGCGGCGCGGGCAACGACGTGGTCGAGGGCGGCACCGGCGACGACCAGCTCTATGGCGGGGAGGGCGCCGACAGCCTCTATGGCGGCCATGGCAGGGACACCCTCAATGGCGGTGCGGGCGCCGACACGCTCTATGGCGGCGAGGATGACGACCTCTTCGTGCTGGAGGACGGCTTCGGCGCCGACCGGATCTATGGCGGCGGCGTCGCGAACGGCACCGATGTCGACAGGATCGACCTGAGCGGGCTGAGCTCGGGCGTCGAGATCACCTATACCGGCGAGGAATCCGGCACCATCCGGCAGGGCGACAGCCTCGCCCGCTTCGAGGAGATCGAGCGCATCGACGGCACCGCCCATGGCGACCGGATCGATGCCTCGGCCCGCAGCGACGCCGCCACCATCGACGGCGGGGCCGGCAACGACACGATCACCGGCGGGGCGGGCAACGACACGCTGTCGGGCGGCGCGGGCGCCGACCGGATCGCCGGCGGGGCGGGCAATGACCGGATCGATCTCGGCGCCCAGCCGGGCGAGGCCGACACCGTCGTGCTCTCGGATGGCGACGGCCAGGACGTGGTGCTGAACTTCGAGCCACCGGTCGAGAACCCGAATGGCAGCTGGACCGCGATCGACCGGATCGACGTGTCGGGCCTGCACGATGCCAACGGCCAGCCGGTCAACATCTGGGACGCGACCGTGACCTCGGCCGACAATGGCGACGCGATCATCACCTTTCCGGGTGGCGAGAGCCTTCGCCTCGTCGGCGTGACCGCCGCCCAAGTCAGCTCCCCCGGCGCGATGACGGCGATGGGCATCCCGCCCTCGGACGGCACCATCACCGGCACCGCGGGGGACGACGTGATCACCCCGGGCTGGGCCGATGCCGATGGCGACCGGGTGGATTCGAACGACGCCATCCTCGAACGCCACAGCGGCGACGACGACCTGATCCTCGCCGGGGCGGGCAACGACATCGTCGAGGCCGGGGCCGGGAACGACACCATCGCCGGCGGCAGTGGCGACGACGAGCTTTATGGCGGCACCGGCAGCGACCGCTTCGTGCTGTTCAACGGGTTCGGCCATGACCGGATCGCGGGTGGCGAGGACACGAATGGCGACGATGTCGACAAGATCGACGGCAGCCACCTGTCGCAGGGCATGGACGTCACCTTCACCGGCGACGAGGCGGGCCGCCTCGAAGCGGGCACCGACAGCGCCGAGTTCAAGGAGATCGAGGCGGTGCAGGGCAGCGGGCAGGCCGACCGGATGGACGCCTCCGCGACCACCGGGGGCATCTCGCTCTCCGGCGGCGGCGGCGACGACACGCTGATCGGCGGCAGCGGCGAGGACCACCTCGCCGGGGGCACCGGCAATGACGATCTCACCGGCGGCCGCGGGGCCGATCGTCTGAACGGCGGTGACGGCAACGACACGCTGCGGATGTCGCATGGCGACGGCGCTTCGGGTGGGGCCGGCGACGATTTGTTCCTGTTCGAGGATCTGGGTGAGACCGGGACCGGCGATACCACCGCCAATGGCGGCGAGGGTTTCGACACGCTCGACCTCGGCATGGCCGCGCGGATGGAGACGCTCAGCATGACGAGCGGGCCCGACGGCTATTCCGGCTCGGTGCAGATGGACAACGGCTCCACCATGCGCTTCTCGCAGATGGAGCGGGTGATCTGCTTCACCGCCGACACCCGCATCGCCACGCCCTTCGGTCCGCGCCGCGCCGCCGATCTGGCGGTGGGCGACCTCGTGCTGACCCGCGACAATGGCCCGCGGCCGCTGCGCTGGGTCGGCAGCCGCCGCACCACCGCAGTTGGTCCGCGCGCGCCGATCCGGATCCGGCCCGGCGTGCTGCCGGGGCTGGAGCGGGACCTGCTGGTGTCGCCGCAGCACAGGATGCTGTTCGAAGGCTACCGCGCGCAGCTGTTGTTCGGCGCCGACGAGGTGCTGATCGCCGCGCGCTACCTCGTCGACGGCCACGACGTGACGGTCGAGCGGGGCGGCGAGGTGCACTATGTCCACCTGCTGTTCGACGCCCACGAGATTGTCATGGCCGAGGGCGCCGCGACCGAGAGCTTCCAGCCCGGCCTGCGCGGCATCATCGGCCTCGACGCGCCCTCGCGCGAGCGGCTCTTCACGGTCTGCCCGCAGCTGCGCGCGATGCCCGATGGCTGGGGCCGGTCGGCGCGCCCGACGCTCCGGGCGCACGAGGCGCGCGCGCTGCTCGCTGCTTAAAAAGGGAGTGTCTGCAAACCGTGTTGCGATACCAAGCGGACAAGGTCGAAACTCGGCATCCTTCACAACTGATGTGAGACAAGAACCGAAAATGACAGCTGCCTATCGCCTGCCCGAGGCATTCGAGACGGAGCGCTATCGCCTCAGACGCCTTCGGGTGGAAGATGCTCCAGCTATCTTTGACGCCTACGCGTCCGATCCTGCGGTCACGAAGTATCTGACATGGAAGCCGAGCGAGACCGTGGCGGAAACTGCTGCCGTCCTCAAGATCCTGTCCAGCAACTGGGATCGGGGCGAAAGCTTTCCGATGGTCGCGTTCCATCGTAAACAACCCGAGGACCTGCTTGGCATGTTCGAGGCCCGGCTGATCGGTTCGCGGGTGAATTATGGATACGTCCTGAAGGCCGCTGCTTGGGGTAAGGGATGCGCTTCGGAAATCATGCGCGCGCTCATTCCGCATGCGCTGTCCCATCCGGAGATATTCAGAACGGAAGCATATTGCGATGTCGACAATCCGGCATCGGCTCGAGTGCTGGAGAAGGCGGGCATGATCCGCGAGGGAACCCTGCGCCGCTACCTCGTTCATCCGAATGTTTCGGAGGAACCGCGCGATTGCTTCGTCTATTCGAAGGTCGCGTAGAAGCCTCTAGGAGGCACCCGCACGGTGTGCGGACACTCCCTGAAGAAGGCGCGGGGGTCTCCCCCCCGCGCCCATGGCCCTCAGAGCCGGATCACGAAGCGGGCGAAGCCGTCCGGCCCGTCGCCAGCAGGCGCGATCTGCACGTCCTTCACGTCGTTGAGATACTCGGCCGCGCGCGGGCCGGTGTCGAACAGCACCGAGGTGCCGTCGAGCGGCGTGAAGTGCCAGTTGGCGTCGGCCGAGGGGCTGATCGTGCCCTGTTCGACGATGTAGCGCACGATCACGTCGCGGTTGGTGTCGGGCGCCTCGAATACGATGGTCGAGCCGTCCGCGCCGGGGAAGCTACCGCCGCCGGTGGCGCGGTAGTTGTTGGTGGCGACGATGAACTCCTGTTCGGGATCAATGGGCTGGCCCTCGAACTGAAGGTTCTTGATCCGGCTGGCATCGGGGTTCACCACGTTGCCCTCGCGGTCGAACTTCGACGGCTCGGAGAGGTCGATCTCGTAGGTCACCCCGTCGATCACGTCGAAATTGTAGGACGGGAATTCGGGGTTCAGCAGGACCTGGTCCTCCTGTCCCGGTTCGACCTGGTTGAACATGCCCGCCGAGCGCTCCAGCCAGTCCTTGACCTGCGCGCCGGTGATCCGCACCGCCCGCACCGTGTTCGGGTAGAGGTAGAGATCGGCCACGTTCTTGATCGCCACGTCGCCGGTCGGCACGTCGGTGTAGTATTCCGGACCGCCGCGACCGCCGGCCTTGAAGGGCGCCGCCGCCGAGAGGATCGGCAGACCCTCATGCTCGGTGCCGGCCAGCATCTGCTCGATGTACCAGCGCTGCGCGTTGGAGACGATCTGCACCGACGGGTCGTCGGCCACCAGCGCGAAGTAGCTGTGCAGCGGCGCGTCGGTCTTGCCTACCGCGCGGCGCACGTAGTCGAGCGTCTCCTGGTGCTCCTGCGCGACCGATTCCAGCACCGGCTCGAAGCTCTCCACCAGCGGCGTGATCGACCGGTCCTCGCCGCGCTCGTAGATCGGGCGCGCCTCGACCTCGGCCTCGGCCACGCGCCAGCCTTCGCCGTCGCGTTCGATCATCAGGTCGACGAGACCCATGTGGCTGCCCCAGAAGCCCGCCATCACGCCCGGCTTGCCGCCGATCGTACCGGCGGCGACGTCGACCCCCTCATGCCCCTCGTAATCGGGGCCGGGGAAGACGAGGTGGCTGTGCCCGGTCAGGATCACGTCGATCCCCTCGACCCGCGCCAGCGGGATCGCGGCGTTCTCCATGCCTTCCTCGTGCTCGGCCGCCCCGATGCCGCTATGGCTCAGCGCGATGACGATGTCGGCGCCTTCCTCGCGGATCTTGGGGACATAGGCCTCGGCGGCGCGGACGATGTCGCGCGGCTCGACCTTGCCCTCGAGATGCTTGCGGTCCCAGTTCATGATCTGCGGCGGCACGAAGCCGATCACGCCGATCCGGATCGGATGGGTCTCGCCGTCGCCGGTGGTGATCTCGCGGTCGAGGATCACGTAGGGCGGCACCAGCGTCTCGTCCTCGACGATGCTCTCGCCCTTGGTCGTCACGACGTTGGCCGAGACGATCGGGAAGGCGGCGCCGGCGACCGAGTTCATCAGGAAGTCGAGCCCGTAGTTGAACTCGTGGTTGCCGAGCGTCGAGGCGTCGAAGCCGAGCGTGTTCATCGCCTCGATCACCGGGTGCATCGCGCCTTCGGGCATGCCGCGCTCATAGGCGATGTAGTCGCCCATCGGGTTGCCCTGCAGGAAATCTCCATTGTCGAACAGAACCGAGTTGGTGGCCTCGGCGCGGATGTCCTCGATCAGCCGCGCGGTGCGGGCGAGGCCGACCGTGTCGATCTCCTTGTCGGCGTAATAATCATAGGGGTAGACGTGGACGTGGATGTCCGTCGTCTCCATGATGCGCAGATGCGCCTGTCCACCCTGGGCCCTGACCGAGAAAGGGTGCAGCGCCAGCATGGCCGAGCTTCCGGCGAGAAAGCCGCGGCGGTTCAGGATCAGTGTCATGATCGTCTCCCTGCTGTCGGGGGTCGTGCGCCCCCGTGTCATGCCGGCAGGGTAACGGCTTCGCGTTACAGGGGAATGACCTTTCGCATCTTGCCGTCGCGGAAAGGCGGCGTCGCCTCAGGCGTGGAGGCGCTCCGCGGTCGCGGGCGGAAAGGCGATCAGCGCCGCCAGCCCCTCGGGCCGCCAGTCGAATTCGAGCCGCCCTCCCGCCGCCTCGACCATGCTGCGGATGATCGCGGCGCCGTTGCGCCGCTGCGGCGGCACCACCTCCGGGCCGCCGCTCTCGCGCCAGCGCAGCGCGAGGCCCTCGGCGTCGTCGACCGCGATTTCGACCCGGCCCGTGGCGCGGCTCAGCGCGCCGTGCTTGACCGCGTTCGCGGCCAGCTCGTGCAGCGCCAGCGTCAGCGCCGAGACAGCGGCCCCCGGCACCCGCGCATCCGCGCCCACCAGCTCCAACTGCGCCGCGCCTACCGGCGCATAGGCCGCGAGCAGCGGCTCGATCAGCGGGCGCAGCCGCACCGTCTCGTCCGGCGGGGTGGCGAAGGCGCGGAAATGCGTGTCGCTGAGCGCCCTGAGCCGCCGCTCGATCTGCACGGCCAGCGCCTGCGGGTCGCTCTCGTCGCGGGCCGACATCCGGATCGTGACCGACATCACGTTGACGATGTTGCGCAGCCGGTGCTCCAGCTCGCGCGTCGCCAGCTCGCGGCCGCGCCGCTCGGCCTCGCGCTGCGGGGCGGCGTCCATCTGCGTACCGAAGAAGAACCGGGCCCGGCCATTCTCGTCCTCGAGCGGCCCGATCTGCAGCGTGTTGATGAAGGCCTCGCCATTCTTGCGGTAATTGACCAGCTCGACCGTGCCGACCCGTCGCTCCGCCAGGATGCGGCCGATCTCCTCGACGCTTTGCGGGGTGGTCGCCGGGCCCTGCAGGAACCGGCAATTGCGGCCCAGCGTCTCCTCGGGCGGATAGCCGGTCAGCTCGCAGAAGGCGGCGTTGACATAGACGATCGGGTTGTCGGGCAGGGTGGGGTCGGTGACGCAGAGCGGCAGCCGGGTGTGGCGGATCGTGGCCAGCAATCCTGCCTCGTCGAATCCCGGTGCGCAGGCCCAGAGCGGTTCGTCGGTTGCCAGCTTCATGTCGCGCCCTCCGATGTCGCCATCAGGACGGCCCCAAGGGAGAGTCGGGTCAACCCGAACGGCCCGGATGGAGCCGATGTGACGTAGCGTCACAAGCGCGCCGCCGGGCTGGCGCCGGGACGTGGCAAACCTATGGGGAGCTTGACATGCGAAAGGGGCCGCACCTTCGGATGCGGCCCCTTCCGGGGTCTCGTGGCGGGGGCTTCAGCCCTCCGAGCCCTCATCGTCATTGGCGGCGCCGCCGATGTCGTCGAACAGGCCCTGGATCTCGAACTCGGCAGCGGCTTCTTCTTCCGCGGCCAGTTCCTGGATCGACTTGCCCGACGCCTGCAGCTCGGCTTCTTCGGCCGAGCGCGCGACGTTGATCGCGATGGTCGCTTCGACCTCGGGGTGCAGAACCACGCTCACTTCGTGCAGGCCCAGCTCCTTGATCGGGCCGCGCAGCACGACCTGCTTGCGGTCGAGGGTGAAGCCGTCGGCGGTCGCCGATTCCGCGATGTCGCGGGTGGTGACCGAACCGTAGAGCGCGCCGCCGTCGGAGGCGGAGCGGATCACGACGAACTGCTGTCCGTCGAGCTTCTCGGCCATCTTCTCGGCGTCTTTCTTCGACTCCAGGTTCTGCGCCTCGAGCTGCGCTTTCTGGTCTTCGAAGCGGGCCTTGTTGGCCTCGTTGGCGCGCAGCGCCTTGCCCTGGGGCAGAAGGAAGTTACGGGCGTAGCCGTCCTTCACCTTTACGATCTCGCCCATCTGGCCAAGCTTGGCCACACGTTCCAGAAGGATCACGTCCATGTGTCGGTCTCCTTATTTCACGGCGTAGGGCAGCAGCGCCAGGAACCGCGCGCGCTTGATCGCCTGGGCGAGCTTGCGCTGGTTCTTGGAGCCGACGGCGGTGATGCGCGAGGGCACGATCTTGCCGCGCTCGGAGATGTAGCGCTGCAGCAGACGGGTGTCCTTGTAGTCGATCTTCGGCGCGTTCTCGCCCTCGAAGGGGTCGGTCTTGCGGCGACGGAAAAACGGTTTGGTGGCCATTCTCTTATCCTTTCCTGGAGGCGATCAGCGGCGCTCGCGGCGCTCGCCGCGCTCTTCGCGCTTCTGCATCTGGACCGAGGGGCCCTCTTCGTGGGTGTCGACCTTGATGGTCAGGACACGCATCACGTCGTCATGCAGGCGCATCAGGCGCTCCATCTCCTGCACGGCGGCCGAGGGCGCATCCGAACGCAGGAAGGCATAGTGGCCCTTGCGGTTCTTGTTGATCTTGTAGGCCATGGTCTTGACGCCCCAGTACTCGTTCTCGAGCACCTTGCCGCCATTGTCGGCGAGGACGGTCGAGAAGTGCTCGACGAGGCTTTCGGCCTGCGCGTTGGACAGGTCCTGACGCGCGATGAAGACATGCTCGTAAAGCGGCATGCGTTCTCCAGTTCGGTTTCTCGGCGCATTTCATAGAACGGGGCCTGAGCCTTCCGCTCCCCGTTCACGAGAGTCTGCGCGGTTCATGCGAATGCGCGGAAGGATGCGGCCTTATACAGACTGCGCGGCGCGGCGCAAGCCTCGCCCCGGCAGGGCGTTTGGACGCGACGTCGAAAACGCGGGACGCAACGTCATAACGCCTGTTTGGCGCCACAATCGCGCCCCGTTCGATGCTCAACCTCAAGTTATCCCGATCGTCGCCGTCCAGAGGTGTCCATCATGACCGCAGCCGTCCCGACCCGCTCCATCCGCGCGCCCTTCATCCTGGGCGGGCAGCGCCGATGGCAGAGGATCGCCATGCTGACCGCTTTCGCGGCCTGGGCCTTCGCATTGGGCGTCACCGCGGCGGTGGGGGCCATCTGGCTGTCGCCGATGGGGCTGAGCCTCGACGGCGAGCTGTGGCTGCGGCTGGTCGTGGCGGTGACGCTGGGCGGCGGGCTGGTCTGCTACGGCGCGCTGGGGCGCCGCGAAGAGATGCATTTCGACGCCGAGCGCCGGATGGTACGGGCGGTGCTGCGGCGGCCCTCGGGCCGGATCGAGCCGGTGGCGCGCTGGCGCTTCGAGGATTTCAGTGGGGTCGAGATCCGCAGCCGGGCCGAGGCGCGCAGCATGGCGCTGCGGGCCGAGCTGCATCTCGTCGGCCGCGGCCTGTCGGTCCGCGTCGCCGAGGGCGACCTCGACGCGATGACCGCGCTGGCCCGGCGGATCGAGGCCGAGCTGGGCCTCTCGGCACCGCGCGGCGGCCGGCTGTTCCGCCGCGGCGCCTGACGCTTTCTTGTCGTGGCGGCGCCAAGCCGCTATGCGATGGCCCGACGCACCGCATCACAAGGGAGCAGGGCCATGCGCGCATTCGTTTTTCCGGGGCAGGGGTCGCAGACAATCGGCATGGGCCGGGCGCTGGCCGAGGCCTATCCGGCGGCGCGCGACGTCTATGACGAGGTCGATGCCGCGCTGGGGGAAAAGCTCTCCACGCTGATCTTCGAAGGCGAGATCGAGACGCTGACCCTGACCCGCAACGCCCAGCCGGCGCTGATGGCGACCTCGATCGCGGCGATGGCCGCGCTCAAATCCGAAGGCATCGACGTCACCGCGGCGGATTTCGTCGCCGGTCACTCGCTCGGCGAATACTCGGCGCTCTGCGCGGCGGGCGCGCTGCGGCTCGACGACACGGCGCGGCTGTTGCGGCTGCGCGGCGAGGCGATGCAGCAGGCGGTGCCGGTCGGCGAGGGCGCGATGGCGGCGCTCCTGGGCCTCGATCTCGACACCGCCCGCGCGGTGGCCGAAGCCGCGGCGCAGGGCGATGTCTGCCAGGCTGCCAACGACAACGACCCCTCGCAGGTGGTGATCTCCGGCCGCAAGGCGGCGGTCGAGCGGGCGCTCGACATCGCCAAGGAAAAGGGCGCCAAGCGGGCGATCCTGCTGCCGGTGAGCGCGCCGTTCCACTGCGCATTGATGGCGCCCGCCGCCCGCGCCATGGCCGAGGCGCTCGAGGGCGTCGAGATCCGCGAGCCGGCGGTGCCGGTCGTCGCCAATGTCCGCGCCGCGGCGGTCTCCGACCCGGCGCTTATCCGCACGCTGCTGGTCGACCAGGTCACCGGCGCGGTGCGCTGGCGCGAGAGCGTGGAATACATGGCCGGTCAGGGCGTGACCGAGTTCTGGGAGATCGGCGCCGGCAAGGCGCTGACCGGGATGATCCGCCGGATCGCCAGGGGCGCCGAGACCCGCGCCATCGGCACCCCCGAGGACGTGGCCGCGGCCAAGGGCTGATCCCGCTCCGGGCCGTATCCAAGATCAAGACGAAGATCCCGCCCGCGTGCCACGGCGCGCGGGCTGTGGCCCGGACGCGGCCTTGCTGCTAGACCGGGCACAAACTGAGATCCTGAGGAGAAAGAAGATGTTCGACCTGACCGGCAAGACCGCCCTCGTCACCGGCGCCTCGGGCGGCATCGGCGGCGCCATCGCCACCGCGCTGCACGGCGCCGGCGCCACGGTGGGGCTTTCGGGCACCCGCACCGCGCCGCTCGAGGAGCTGGCGGCAAGCCTGGGCGACCGCGCCCATGTCCTGCCCTGCAACCTCTCGGATGCCGAGGCGGTGAACGCGCTGCCCAAGCAGGCGATCGAGGCGATGGGCGGGCTCGACATCCTCGTCAACAACGCCGGCATCACCCGCGACAACCTGTTCATGCGGATGTCCGAGGAGGACTGGGCGCAGGTGCTGGAGGTCAACCTCACCTCGACCATGCGGCTGTGCAAGGGCGTGGTGCGGCCGATGATGAAGGCCCGCTGGGGCCGGATCATCAACATCTCCTCGATCGTCGGCGCCACCGGCAACCCCGGCCAGACCAACTACGCCGCCGCCAAGGCGGGCATGGTCGGCATGTCCAAGTCGCTCGCCTACGAGGTGGCCAGCCGCGGCATCACCGTGAACTGCGTGGCGCCGGGCTTCATCGAGACGGCGATGACCGACAAGCTCAACGACGAGCAGAAATCCGGCATCCTCGGCCAGATCCCGTCGGGCCGCATGGGCACGCCCGAGGAGATCGCCGCCGCCGTGCTCTACCTCGCCAGCCCGGAAGCCGGTTACGTCACCGGCGCGACGTTGCACGTCAATGGTGGCATGGCGATGCTCTGAGCCACCGCATTCCGTGCAGGGAAGGGGGCGAAAGCGTTTGCGCCTCCCGAAATCTCTGCTACATGACCACGTGATTTGCCGAATTTGGCGCTTTGGCGCCGGTCGGTCAGCGGCCCGAGCGGGCACATCAAGCCGCCCCCTGGGGCAAGCAGTGAAAAGGCCCGGAGTGGCCGGAAAGACGTGAGGAATTGACATGAGCGACGTCGCCGATCGCGTGCGCAAGATCGTTGTTGAGCATCTGGGTGTCGAAGAGGACAAGGTCGTCGAGAACGCCTCCTTCATCGACGATCTGGGCGCCGACAGCCTCGACACCGTCGAGCTGGTCATGGCCTTCGAGGAAGAGTTCGGGATCGAGATCCCCGACGACGCCGCCGAGACCATCCAGACCTTCGGCGACGCGGTCCGCTTCATCAAGGAAGCGCAGTAACATAACGGGCCGCGCCTTCGGGACGCGGCACCGGGCCGGGATCTTCGGATCCGAGGCATGCAGCGGCACCCCACGGGGTGCCGTTCGCGTTTCCGGGCCGCGTTTGCACGGCTCAGCCGGGCTGCGGCGCGGCGCCCTCGGGCTCCGGCAGGGTCAGGATCGGCGCCACCGCGTCCTCCGGCAGCGGCCGCAGGAACTGCACGCCGACATAGTGGCGGTTGCGCCAGCGCGCCCGCGCCCCGATCCGCCGGTCGCCCAGCGTGATGATCACCGCGCCCAGCGGCCCCGGCTCGAACTCCGGATCGAGCCGCAGCTTGGCGCCGAGCCGGCTGATATCGACGAGCCGGGTCTCGGTTTCCGACCGGCCGGCGCGCAACCGGGCCGGGAGATTGACGGCATGCCGCCGGGCCTGGCGTCGACGGCGGCGGTTGCGCCGCGCCAGCACGCGCCCGAGCAGGGTCCCGAGACCGGCCAGCACCAGCGTGCCCAGCCCCAGCCCGGCCAGATCGGCCATCCGCATCCCGGCAATACCGTCGCCCGCCGCCGGGCCGGGCCGCTCCTCGGCCTCGGGCACCGCCTGCGGCCCCGCCGCGCGCTCGGGCGCGCAGGCATGGCGCGCCAGCAGCAGCACGAGCCGCCCCTGCACCGCGCGCGCCGCGGGGGCGGCAAGCCGGGCCCGGGCCGCCGCCTCGCCGTCGCGCCGCGCCAGCGCCACCGCCTCCTCGGCCAGCCGCAGCGCGGCGTCGAGATCGGCGCGGTGCCGCGCCAGCGGGTGGCCGCGCAGATCCCACATCGCCCGTTCGGTATCGATCCGGCGCAACGCCCGGTCGAGCCCGGCGAGGTCGCCCGCGCGACTGCCCGCCGCGACCCGCCCCAGCGCCGCGATCGCCTCGCAGGCCGGGTCGGCGCGCAGCGGCGCCGCCATCAGCATCACGATCAGCGCCAGCCAAAGCCGCATCGAACCCTCCGTTTCGCACATTTGACCCAAGGAGGCTGAAGGTGGCGTTAAGCCCGACTGGGCGGCGGGCCGCCAAATTCGACACGCCCGCGCTCTTGCTCCCGCGCGAAGCCCTGCGGTATCAGGGCGCGAGTTTTGACGAAGAGGATGGTCAGATGCGGCGAGTGGTCGTGACGGGGCTGGGGCTGGTGACGCCGCTGGCCGACAAGGTCGAGCCGAGCTGGGAGGCGATCCTGGCGGGAAAATCGGGCGCGGGCACCATCACCCGCTTCGACGCCGATCACTTGGCGACGAACTACGCCTGCGAGGTGCCGCGCGGCGACGACGCCGACCCGGCGGTCCGGTTCGATCCGAACGCCTACATGGAGCCGAAGGAGCAGCGCAAGGTCGACGACTTCATCCTCTACGGCATCGCCGCCGCCCAGCAGGCGGTCGAGGATTCGGGCTGGATGCCCGAGGATGACGAGAGCCGCGAGCGCACCGGCGTGATGATCGGCTCCGGCATCGGCGGCCTCAACTCGATCGCCGAGACCGCGCTGCTCATTCGCGACAAGGGCCCGCGCCGCGTCTCGCCCTTCTTCATTCCCGGCGCGCTGATCAACCTGATCTCGGGCCAGGTCTCGATCCGCTACGGCTTCAAGGGGCCGAACCACTCGGTCGTCACCGCCTGTTCGACCGGCGCGCATGCCATCGGCGACGCGGCCCGGCTGATCAAGTACGGCTCGGCCGACGTGATGGTGGCCGGTGGCGCCGAGGCGGCGATCTCCGAGATCGGCATCGCCGGCTTCAACGCCTGCAAGGCGCTCTCGACCAAGCGGCGCGACGATCCGCAGGCCGCGAGCCGTCCCTATGACAACGACCGCGACGGCTTCGTCATGGGCGAGGGCGCGGGCATCGTCGTGCTCGAGGAATACGAGCACGCCAAGGCCCGCGGCGCCAAGATCTATGCCGAGGTGCTGGGCTACGGCCTGTCGGGCGACGCCTACCACATCACCGCGCCGTCGGAGGATGGCGAGGGCGGCGAGCGGGCGATGCGCGCCGCGCTCAAGGATGCCGGGATCACGGCCGACAAGATCGACTACATCAACGCGCATGGCACCTCGACCATGGCCGACACGATCGAGCTCGGCGCGGTGGAGCGGCTGATGGGCGAGGCGGCCAGGAACGTGACCATGTCCTCGACCAAGTCGATGACCGGCCACCTCTTGGGCGCGGCTGGCGCGATCGAGGCGATCTTCTCGATCCTCGCGATCCGCGACCAGGTCGCACCGCCGACCATCAACCTCGACAACCCGGCGGTCGAAACCGTCGTCGACCTCGCGCCCAACGCCAAGCGCGAGCGCAAGATCGACGTGGCGCTGTCGAACAGCTTCGGCTTCGGCGGCACCAATGCGAGCGTGCTCTTCGGCCGGGTCGCCTCCTGATGTGGCGTCATCTCGCCTCGAACACGATCACCTTCATGATCGTGGGGCTCGCAGGCGCCGCCGGCGTGATCGCATGGGGCGTCAACGAGTATTCGGGCGAGGGCCCGCTTGAAACGGCGATGTGCCTGCGCGTCGAGCCGGGCACCAACATGCGCGCCGTGAGCGCCCGGCTCGAGGAGCAGGGCGCGATCGGCTCGGCGCCGATCTTCCGCATCGGCGCCGAATATTCCGAGAAGGCCGGCCAGCTCAAGGCCGGCAGCCACCTGATCCCCGAACAGTCCTCGATGGAGGAGATTCTCGACATCGTGACCCGCGGTGGCGCCTCCACCTGCGGCACCGAGATCCTTTACAAGATCGGCGTCAACGCGGTCGCCGCCGAGGTGCGCGAGCTCGACCCCGCGACCTCGAGCTACACCGAGCTGGCCGAGTTCGACCCGACCGCCGAGGGCGTCGAGATCCCGGCCGAATACGAGACCATGCGCGAGCGCGCCGACACGCGCTACCGCATCTCCATGGCCGAGGGCGTGACCTCCTGGCAGGTGGTGCAGGCGCTCAACGCGATCGACACGCTCGACGGCGATGTCGAGGAAATCCCCGCCGAGGGCAGCCTCGCGCCCGACAGCTACGAGATCGCGCCGGGCACCCAGGTCGCGGCGGTGCTCGAACGGATGGAGGCCGCACAGGCGGCGATCCTCGCCGAGGCTTGGGAGAACCGGGCCGAGGGCCTGCCGCTCGAGACGCCGGAAGAGGCGCTGATCCTCGCCTCGATCGTCGAGAAGGAAACCGGTGTCGCCGCCGAGCGGCCGCAGGTCGCCAGCGTCTTCGTGAACCGGCTGCGGCAGGGCATGCCGCTGCAGACCGACCCGACCGTGATCTACGGCATCACCGAGGGCAAGGGCGTGCTCGGGCGCGGGCTGCGGCGCAGCGAGCTGCAGGCCGAGACGCCGTGGAACACCTACGTGATCAACGGTCTGCCGCCGACGCCGATCGCCAACCCGGGCCGCGCCGCGATCCAGGCGGCGCTCAACCCGGCGAGCACGGATTACGTGTTCTTCGTGGCCGACGGCACCGGCGGTCACGCCTTTTCCGAGACGCTGGCCGAGCACAACAGCAACGTCGCCAAGTGGCGCGAGATCGAGGCACAGCGCGCTGCGGGAAATTGATTTTCCGTAAACGGGTCGGGCGGTTATAGCCCGTTCCTCAGATCGTCGAGATTGACTTTTGGTACGCAGTGTCGTAGGGTAAACGTCAGGCTGAGACAAATGCACGGCGGCCCCGGAGAAATCCGGGGCCGCCTTTTTTCGTGCCCGCGTCTCGGCCGTAGGTTGAGGAGGAACAGGCATGACGACGGATGACACGGGCGGCGTGACGGCGGCCGAACAAGCCGCGCGCCGCAAGGAGTGGGAGGATGCGTGGACGCTGCTCTCATCGGTGCGCTCGACGTTGGCGGACCTGCTGGAAGCGGCCCGCTACGAAACCGGCGTACCAAGGGAAATTTCCAAGAAGATCAGTGATCTGGAAAGCGCGCTTAAGGCAGCGTTCGAAGTGGAGAGGCGTTTCAATGACTGGCTCAAGCGACAGGATGGCGGCCTCGCCGCAGGCGAGATCGACCTCGACGACGCCCGGCGGCGGATCACCTGCCGGCTGGATCGCCTGCGCGCCTGCTGCCGAGAGGACCGCCTTTCTTGACGGGCTCGACCCGGCCGCGCTGGCGGCGCTGCCGCATCTGTTCGATCTCTGGGCGCTGCCGCATCAGCGGCCGCCGGGCGGCGACTGGCGGACATGGGTGATCCTGGGCGGTCGCGGCGCGGGCAAGACCCGGGCCGGGGCGGAATGGGTGCGCGGCCAAGTGGAGGGTCCGCGTCCGCGCGATCCCGGCCGGGCCCGGCGCGTGGCGCTGATCGGCGAGACGCTCGACCAGGCGCGCGAGGTGATGGTCTTCGGCGATAGCGGCCTGATGGCCTGCGCGCCGCCCGACCGGCGGCCGGACTGGTCGGCGACCCGGCGGATGCTGACATGGCCCAACGGCGCCACGGCGCAGATCTTCTCGGCGCATGACCCCGAGGCGCTGCGCGGCCCGCAATTCGACGCCGCCTGGGCCGATGAGCTGGCCAAGTGGAAACGCGGTCAGGTGGCGTGGGACATGCTGCAGTTCGGGCTGCGGCTGGGCGATCCGCGCGCCTGCGTCACCACCACCCCGCGCAACGTCGCGGTGCTGCGCGACCTGCTGGCTGCCGACAGCACGGTGACCACCCATGCGCCGACCGAGGCCAACGCCGCCAATCTCGCGCCGGGCTTTCTGGACGAGATGCGCCGCCGCTACGCCGGGACACGGCAGGGCCGGCAGGAGCTCGACGGCGTGCTGCTGGCCGATGCCGAAGGGGCGCTGTGGACCGCCGCGATGCTGGCCGGCTGCGTGGTCGAGGGGGCGCCCGATCTCGACCGGATCGTGGTCGCGGTCGACCCCTCGGTGAGCGCGCATGCAGGCTCCGACGCCTGCGGCATCGTCGTCGCGGGCGCGGTCACGCATGGCCCGCCCGCCGACTGGCGGGCCTATGTGCTCGAGGACGCCACCGCGATCCGCGCCTCGCCGCAGGGCTGGGCGCGGGCCGCCTGCGCCGCGATGGCGCGGCACGGGGCCGAGCGGATGGTGGCCGAGGTCAATCAGGGCGGCGCGCTGGTCGAGACGGTGGTGCGGCAGGTCGACCCGCTGGTGCCGTTCAAGGCGCTGCATGCCGGGCGCTCCAAGGGGCTCCGGGCCGAGCCGGTCGCCGCGCTCTACGAACAGGGCCGGGTGCACCACCTGCGCGGGCTCGGTGCACTTGAGGACCAGATGGCGCAGATGACCGCGCGCGGCTTTCTCGGATCGGGCTCGCCCGACCGGGTCGACGCGCTGGTCTGGGCGCTGCACGAGCTGATGATCGCGCCCGCGCAGCACTGGCGCAGCCCGCGCCTGCGGATGCTCTGAGCCCGCGCCCCGGCTGGCCGCCGGGCGGGGTGTTGCGTGCCCGGCCGGGGCACCGCGCGCCGCGTTCCGGCTTTCCCAACCCCGCGCTGCCATTCTCCCTGCCAAGCCAAACGGACGACCAGCGGGGGGCGGCGATGTTCGAATTCTTCAAGCGCGGCAAGGGGGCGCCGGAGGCCAAGGCCTCTGCGGCGGGGCGCTGCCTGGCCTGGCCCGGCGCGGGCCGCCCGGCCTGGAGCGCGCGGGACACGGTCTCGCTCACCCGGGCGGGCTTCGTGTCGAACCCGGTCGGCTTCCGCGCCGTGCGGCTGATCTCCGAAGCCGCGGCGGCGCTGCCATTGGTGCTGACCGAGGCCGGGCGTCGCCATGACGCGCACCCGGCGCTGGCGCTGCTGGCGCGGCCCAATCCGGGCCAGGGCCGGGCCGAGCTGATCGAGGCGCTGGTCGGCCAGCTCCTGCTCACCGGCAACGGCTATGTCGAGGCGGTGGGCACCGACGGGCTGCCGCTGGAGCTGCACGTGCTGCGCTCGGAGCGGGTCGCGCTGGTGCCCGGCCCCGATGGCTGGCCGGTGGGCTATGACTACGCTGCCGGCGGCCGCACCCATCGCTTCGCGGTCGAGGGCGGCGTCTCGCCGGTCTGCCACATCAAGAGTTTTCACCCCCAGGACGATCATTACGGGCTCTCGGCGCTGTCGGCCGCGGCCACGGCGATCGACGTGCACAACGCCGCCTCGGCCTGGTCCAAGGCGCTTCTGGACAACGCCGCGCGGCCCTCGGGCGCGATCGTCTATCGCGGCGCCGACGGGCAGGCGTCTCTCAGCCCCGACCAGTACGACCGGCTGGTCGAGGAGATGGAGAGTCAGCACCAGGGCGCCCGCAACGCCGGGCGGCCGATGCTACTCGAGGGCGGGCTCGACTGGAAGCCGATGGGCTTCTCGCCCTCGGACATGGAGTTCCAGCAGACCAAGGCGGCGGCCGCGCGCGAGATCGCGGTGGCCTTCGGCGTGCCGCCGATGATCCTCGGGATTCCGGGCGACGCCACATACGCCAATTACCAGGAGGCCAACCGCGCCTTCTACCGGCTGACCGTGCTGCCGCTGATGGCGCGAGTTGCGGGCGCGCTGGCCGAATGGCTGTCGGACCTTTCAGGCACGCGCTTCGAGCTGCGCGTCGATCTCGACCAGGTGCCCGCCCTGGGCCCCGAGCGCGACGGCCAGTGGCGCCGGGTCTCCGAGGCGCTGTTCCTCACCGACGCGGAGAAGCGCGCGCTGCTCGGCCTGCCGTCGCGCGGGGAGGACGGGGATGGATGACCTGCGCGAGACGGGCTTCGCCTGCGCGCCGGGTCTCAGGATCGAGGCGCATGAGCGGCTGGTGGCGCTGCAATTCGCGCAGGTGGCCGCGACGCTGGAGCGGATCGAGGCGGTGATGGAGCGGCTGGAGCGCCGGCTCTGGATCGCCGTCTACGGCGTGGTCGCGGCGATCGGCGCGCAGGCGGCGCAGCAGATCGTGGGGATGTGAGGGAGGCGATGATGGAGTTGGAGCGCAAGTTCTGCGCGGGCGGCACGGATGGCACCGGGCCGCTGGAGATCGGCGAGGGCGCGGTGATCGCGGGTTACGCCTCGCTGTTCGACAGGCCCGACCAGGGCGGCGACGTGGTGGCGCCGGGCGCCTACACCGCCTCGCTGGAGCGGCTGGCGGCGGCGGGCGGGAGGGTGCGGATGCTGTGGCAGCACGATCCCGCGCGCCCGATCGGCGTCTGGGACGAGGTGCGCGAAGACGGCAAGGGGCTTTGGGTCCGGGGCCGCATCCTCGAGGCGGTGGCGCAGGGCCGCGAGGCGGCCGCGCTGGTCGCGGCGGGCGCGATCGACGGGCTGTCGATCGGCTACCGCACCCGCCGCGCGCAAAAGGATGGCGCCGGGCGCAGGCTCACCGAGCTGGAGCTGTGGGAGGTCTCGCTGGTGACCTTCCCGATGCTGCGCGAGGCGCGGGTGGGGGCGAAGCGCGACGACGCGCTGGTCGCAAAGCTGCGCGCGGCACGGCGCAGTCTCAGGGGTGACGAGGGGAAACAGGATGCGTGACGACGATGCGCTCGGCCGGGAGATCGGCGGGCTGATGGACGAGCTGGGCCGGTTCTCGGCCGAGATCCGAACCAAACTCAAGGCACAGGACGACCGGATGACACGACTGGACCGCAAGACCGCGCTGGCCGCGCGACCCGCCCTCGAAGCCAAGGCCGAGGGCCAGCCGCACCGCGCCGCCTTCGGCGCCTATCTGCGCACCGGCGAGGATGACGGGCTGCGCGGCCTCGGGCTCGAGGGCAAGGCGATGAGCACCACTGTCGCCGCCGATGGCGGCTATCTCGTCGATCCGCAGACCGCCGACCGGGTGCGCGGCGTGCTTGGCGCCACCGCCTCCCTGCGTGCGGTCTCGAACGTGGTGGCGGTGGATGCCGGCTCCTACGACGTGCTGATCGACCACGCCGAGGCCGGCGCCGGCTGGGCCGACGAGACCAGCGCCCGGGTCGAGACCGGCAC
Organism: Limimaricola variabilis; assembly: GCF_034371605.1. Taxonomy (NCBI): domain Bacteria; kingdom Pseudomonadati; phylum Pseudomonadota; class Alphaproteobacteria; order Rhodobacterales; family Paracoccaceae; genus Limimaricola; species Limimaricola variabilis. The sequence continues at coordinate 573,474 of NZ_CP139691.1, forward strand.
GCCGCAGATCGACCGGGTCAGCATCCCGCTGCACGAGCTGTCGGCCCTGCCCAAGGCGTCGCAGCGGCTGCTCGACGACAGCGCCTTCGACATCGAGGGCTGGCTCGCGGGCCGTATCGCCGATAGCTTCGCCCGCTCCGAGGCGGCGGCCTTCATCTCCGGCGACGGCGTCGACAAGCCGGCGGGGCTCCTGAGCTACCCGCAGGTCGATGATGACGGCTGGGCCTGGGGCAGCCTCGGCTACGTCGCCACCGGCACCGATGGCGGCTTCGACATCGACAACCCGGCCGACGCGGTGATCGACCTCGTCTACCGGCTTGGCGCGCCCTACCGGGCGGGCGCGCGCTTCGTGATGAACTCGCGCACCGCAGGCAGCCTGCGCAAGTTCAAGGACGCCGATGGCCGGTTCCTGTGGACCGACGGCCTCTCGGCGAGGGAGCCGGCGCGGCTCTTGGGCTACCCGGTGCTGATCGCCGAGGACATGCCCGACATCGCCTCCGACGCCTGCGCGCTGGCCTTCGGCAATTTCGAGGCGGGCTACACCATCGCCGAGCGGCCCGACCTGCGGGTGTTGCGCGATCCGTTCTCGGCCAAGCCGCACGTGATCTTCTACGCGACCAAGCGGGTCGGCGGCGCGGTCAGCGACTTCGCGGCGATCAAGCTTCTGAAATTCGGCATCGCCTGATGGACCGCCGGGCCGCCCGGCAGGGGCGGCCCGGCTGCGGGCTGGGACCGGGGGAGGACGGGCGATGAGAGTGATCGAGACGGGCGCGGTGCCCGAGGCGGCCCTGCCGGTGGACGGGCTGCGGGCGCATCTGCGGCTGGGCACCGGCTTTGCCGAGGCCGGGCTGCAGGACCCGGCGCTGGCGGGCTTCCTGCGCGCCGCCATCGCCGCGATCGAGGGCCGCACCGGGCGGGTGCTGCTGGCGCGGGGCTTCGTGCTGGAGCTGGCGCGCTGGCGCGACGCGGCCTGTCAGGTGCTGCCGCTGGGGCCGCTGCGCGCGGTGACGGCGGTCGAGATGGTGGATGCGGAGGGCGCGGCGACGCCGGTCCCGGCATCGCTCTGGCGCGCGGTCGCCTGCGATCAGCGGCCCCGGATCGAGGCGTGCGGCGCCGCGCTGCCGTGGTTCCCGACGGGCGGGCTGGTACGGATCCGGTTCGAGGCGGGCTATGGCGCCGACTGGACCACGATCCCGGCCGATCTGGCGCAGGCCACGATGATGCTGGCCGCGCATTACCACGAATACCGCCATGACACCGGGCTAGGGCCGGGCTGCATGCCCTTCGGCGTCACCGCGCTGACCGAGCGGTTCCGCATGCTGCGGCTCTCGGCGGGGGGCCGGGCATGAGGCCCGCGCGGCTGAACCGGGCGCTCCTGCTCGAAGCGCCGCTGCGCCGGCCCGACGGCGCCGGTGGCTTCGACCAGGGCTGGGCCGCGCTCGGCACGCTCTGGGCCGCGATCGAGGCCCGCTCGGGGCGCGACCTCGACGACATGGGCGCGGCGCTGAGCCGGGTGCTCTTGCGGATCAAGGTCCGCGCCGCGCCGCCGGGCAGCTCGATGCGGCCCCAGGCCGGGCAGAGGCTGCGCGAGGGGGCGCGCCTCTTCGCGATCCGCGCGGTGCGCGAGGCCGACCCGGATGGCCGCTACCTGATCTGCGAGGCCGAGGAGGAGGTGGCGCGATGAGCTACGCGGTTTCCGAGGCTTTGCAGGCGGCGATCTATGCCCGCCTGACCGGGCATGGCCCGCTCACCGATCTGCTCGGCGGGGCGATCTACGACGCGCTGCCCGCCGGGCCGCTGCCACCGCTCTACGCCACGCTGGGCGCGGAACGGGCGCGCGACCGCTCCGACGTGACCGCGCGCGGCGCCGAGCACGATCTCATGGTCAGCGTGGTCAGCGACGCCGCCGGTTTCCGCGCCGCCAAGGCAGCCGCGGCAGCAGTGTCGGACGCGCTGGCGGCACCGCTGCCGCCGCTGGCGCGGGGCCGGCTGGCGGGGCTGTGGTTCCTGCGCGCCCGGGCGCGGCGCGAGGGCAGCGGCGACGCCAGGCGCATCGACATGGTGTTCCGCGCGCGCACCGAGGACATCTGAAAGAGGAGGGCCAGGCAATGGCGGCTCAGAACGGCAGGGATCTCCTGCTCAAGATCGACATGACCGGCGACGGGCTGTTCGAGACCATGGCGGGGCTGCGCGCGACGCGGCTCACGCTCAATGCCCAGAGCATCGACGTCACCCATCTGGGATCGGGCGGCTGGCGCGAGGTGCTGGGCGGCGCGGGGGTCCGCTCGGCGGCGATCTCGGGCTCGGGCGTGTTCCGCGACGCCGATACCGACGCCCGGGCGCGGCAGATCTTCTTCGACGGCGAGACCCCGGATTTCCAGGTGGTGATCCCCGATTTCGGCACCATGACCGGCCGGTTCCATATCGCCTCGATCGACTATGCCGGCAGCCATGACGGCGAGGCGAGCTTCGAGATCGCGCTGGTCTCGGCCGGGCCGCTCGCCTTCGAGGCGGCGGTCTGATGGCCAACCCGCTGGCCGGCGAGGTGGCGCTGGTGCTCGATGGCGAGCGGCGCGTGATGAAGCTGACGCTGGGCGCACTGGCCGAGCTGGAGGAGGCGCTCGGCGCCGACAGCCTGGCGGCGCTGGTGGCCCGGCTCGAGGGCGGCGAGGTTTCGGCCCGCGACGTGCTGGCGCTTCTGGTGGCGGGGCTCAGGGGCGGCGGCTGGCCGGGCCGGGCCGCCGATCTGGTCGCGGCCGAGATCGAGGGCGGGATCGCCGAGGCGGCGCGGCGTGCGGCGCTTCTGGTCGCCCGCGCCTTCGGCGAGGCGGCATGACCCGGCTCGATTGGGCGGCGATGATGCGCGCCGGGATCGGCGGGCTCGGGCTGCGCCCGGCGGAGTTCTGGGCACTGACCCCGGCCGAGCTGCGGCTGATGCTCGGGCCGGCCGGGCCGCGCCCGATGAGCCGCGCCCGCTTCGAGGCGCTATGCCGCGCCCATCCCGACGAGGAGAGGACATGACCGAGGACGAGTTCGAGGCGCTGGAACGCGCCATGGAAGAGGCGGGCGGCGTGGCCGAGAGCTTCACCCGCGAGCTGGACCGGATGCGCGCCGGGATCGGCGAGACGACCCGCGACCTGGGTCGGCTGGAGCGCGGCTTTTCGGGCGGAATTCGCCGCGCCGTCGACGGCGTGCTGTTCGAGGGGCGCTCGGGCGGCGCGGCGCTGCGCGGGCTGGCCGGGAGCATGGCCGACACGGTCTATGGCAACGCGATGCGCCCGGTGACCGACCGGCTGGGCGGGCTTTTGGCGCAAGGCGTGAACGGGCTGGTGGCGGGGCTGATGCCCTTTGCCGAGGGCGGCGCCTTCGCGGGCGGGCGGGTCACACCCTTTGCCAGGGGCGGCGTGGTCTCGGGGCCGGTCGCCTTTCCGATGCGCGGCGGCGCCGGGCTGATGGGCGAGGCCGGGCCGGAGGCGATCCTGCCGCTGGCGCGCGGGCCCGACGGGCGGCTCGGCGTGGCGGCGGGCGGCGGCAATGGCGGCGCGGCGCGGGTGACGGTCAACATCACCACGCCCGATGCCGAGAGCTTCCGCCGTTCGCGCGGGCAGGTGGCGGCGCAGATCGCGCGCGCGGTCGATCGCGGCCGCCGCGACAGGTGAGGGAGAGCGGGATGGCATTCCACGAGACACGGTTTCCCGTGGCGCTGAGCTTCGGCGCCGCGGGCGGGCCGGAGCGGCGCACCGACATCGTCACGCTGGAAAACGGACACGAGGAGCGCAACACCCCATGGGCGCATGCAAGGCGGCGCTACGATGCCGGGCTGGGGCTGCGGTCGCTCGACGATGTCGAGACCGTGCTCGGCTTCTTCGAGGCGCGGCGCGGGCCGCTGCATGGCTTTCGCTGGAAGGACTGGCTGGATTTCCGCTCGGCCCCGGCCGGGCGGCCGATCGGGCCGCTCGACCAGCAGATCGGGCTGGGCGACGACGCCACCGTGACGTTCCAGCTCGCCAAGAGCTATGGCGACGGCCCCGACCGCTATCTCCGCCCGATCGCCAAGCCGGTGATCGGCACGGTGCAGGTCGCGGTGGATGGCGATCCGCTGGCCGAGGGCGAGGGCGTGACGATCGACCACGCCACCGGCCGCGTGACCTTCGCGCTGCCGCCTGCGGTCGGCGCCGTCGTGACCGCGGGGTTCGAGTTCGACGTGCCCGCGCGCTTCGACAGCGAGAGCCTGACCGGCTCGCGCGCCAGCTTCGAGGCGGGCACGATCCCGGAGATCCCGGTGGTGGAGATCCGGCTGTGAGCGGGCTCGACGATCACCTCGTGGGTGGGGTCACGACGCTGTGCCGGGCCTGGGCGCTCAGGCGCGCCGACGGGCTGGAGCGCGGCTTCACCGATCACGACCGGCCGCTCTCCTTTGATGGGATCGCGTTCCGCCCGGAGACGGGCTTCGCCGCCAGCGCGCTGGTGCAGGGCGCCGGGCTGGCCGCCGATACCGGCGAGGCGCTGGGCGCGATTTCGGATGCGGGCATCACCGAGGCCGAGATCGCGCAAGGCAGGCTCGACGGGGCCGAGCTGCGGGTCTGGCGGGTCAACTGGGCCGCGCCCGAGATGCGGGCGCTCGAATTTCGCGGCCATCTGGGCGAGATCCGCCGCGAGGGGACGCTGTTCCGGGCCGAGCTGCGCGGCCTGTCCGACCTGCTCAACCGGCCGCTGGGCCGGGTCTACCAGCCGCGCTGCGACGCGGTGCTGGGCGATGCGCGTTGCGGCGTCGACACCGACGCGGTGGGGATCGCGGTCGACCGCCCGCTCGCCGTGGCCGATGGCGCGCGGCTGCGCTTCGACTGGCCCGGCGGGCCCAAGGCGGGCTGGTTCGCGCATGGCCGGGCCGAGATCCTCGACGGGGACGGCGCCGGGCTCTGGGCGGCGATCCGCGAGGACCGGGTCGAGGGATCGGCGCGGATCGTCGATCTCTGGGCGCCGCCTGCCACGGAGCTCGCGCCCGGCAGCCGGGTCCGGCTGGTGGCGGGCTGCGACAAGCGCGCCGGGACCTGCCGGCTCAAATTCGACAACTTCTTGAACTTTCGCGGCTTTCCACATCTGCCCGGGGCCGATTGGCTGATGGCGGCGCCGCGTCCGGGGGGCGGATGAGCGCGCGCGCCCTGATCGTCGCCGAGGCGCGCGGCTGGATCGGCACGCCCTATCTGCACGGCGCGGCCCAGCGCGGCGCGGGCTGCGACTGCCTCGGGCTGGTGCGCGGCGTCTGGGCGGCGCTGGCGGGGGCCGAGCCCGAGCCGGTACCCGCCTATCCGCGCCGCGAGGCGGGGCCGCGCGAGGCGCTGCGCGATGCCGCCCGCCGCCACCTGCGCGAGATCGCGCCCGATGCGGCGGGGCCGGGCGACCTGCTGCTGTTCCGGCTCGGCCCCGGCGCCCCGGCGCGGCATCTAGGGCTGCGCGCCGCGCGCGACGGCCACCCGAGCTTCATCCATGCCTATGAGGGGCACGGCGTGGTCGAGAGCCTGCTCACGCCGCCATGGCGGCGGCGCGTCGCCCATGCCTTCGCATTGACGGAAAGGATCGGCTGATGGCGACCATCGTGTTCGGAGCGGCGGGCATGGCGCTGGGCGGCAGCGTCGGTGGCAGCCTGCTGGGCCTGTCGGGGGCGGTCTGGGGCCGCGCGGCGGGGGCCATGCTGGGCCGGGCGATCGACGCGCGTCTCCTGGGCGGCGGCGCCGACCCGGTGGAGACCGGCCGGGTCGACCGCTTCCGCCTCACCGGGGCGGGCGAGGGCGAGCCGATTGCCCGGCTCTGGGGTCGGATGCGGATCGGCGGGCAGGTCATCTGGGCCTCGCCCTTCGAGGAGCGCAGCCATAGCTCCGGCGGCGGCAAGGGCGCGCCGCGCCCGGAGGTGACCGAGTATTCCTACGCCGTCAGCCTCGCCATCGGGCTCTGCGAGGGGCCGGTGCGCCGCGTCGCCCGGATCTGGGCCGACGGGGTCGAGCTGGGCCGCGACGAGATTACCTGGCGGCTCTACGAGGGGCGCGACGACCAGCTGCCCGATCCGGCGATCGAGGCGGTCGAGGGGATCGGTCTGGCGCCGGCCTATCGCGGGCTGGCCTATGTGGTGATCGAGGATCTGGACCTCGCGCGCTTCGGCAACCGGGTGCCGCAGTTCTCATTCGAAGTGCTGCGCCCGGCCGATATCGACGATCCGGCCGGGGCCGAGGACATCGCCCATCTGGTGCGCGGCGTCGCGGTGATCCCCGGCACCGGGGAATACGCGCTGGCCAGCGCGCCGGTGCATGTCGCCACGGGCTTTGCCAGCCGCGCCGCCGCCAACCGTCACGGCCCGACCGGGCCGAGCGACGCCGAGGCGGCGCTCGACGATCTGGTCGAGGAGCTGCCCAATTGCCGCGCCGCCTCGCTCGTCGTGTCGTGGTTCGGCGACGATCTGCGGGCCGGGCGCTGCCGCATCCGACCGCGCGCCGAACGGCTCACCGGCGAGGGCGAGGAAATGCCGTGGCGGGCGGGCGGGCTCGATCGCGCTGCCGCCGGCACCGTGCCGCTCCACGAAGGGCGGCCGGTCTATGGCGGCACACCGTCGGACCTGTCGGTGGTGCAGGCGATCCGGTCGATGAAGGCGCGCGGGCTGGAGGTGACCTACTACCCCTTCATCCTGATGGAGCAGATGGCGGGCAACGGGCTGCCGGACCCCTGGGGCGGGGCCGAGCAGGCGGCGCTGCCATGGCGGGGGCGGATCACCACCGCGCAGGCGCCGGGCCGCCCCGGCACGAGCGATCGCAGCGCCGCCGCCGAGGCCGAGGTCGCGGCTTTCTTCGGCACGGCGCGGGCCAGTGACTTCACCATCGGCGCGCAGGGGCCGGAGTATCACGGGCCCGCCGAATGGGGGCTCAGGCGCTTCGTGCTGCACCAGGCGCATCTGTGCGCCATGGCGGGCGGGGTCGAGGCGTTCTGCATCGGCTCGGAGCTGCGCGGGCTGACCACGATCCGGGGGCAGGGCGACCTCTACCCGGCGGTCGCGGCGCTGCGCGCGCTGGCGGGAGAGGTGCGGGCCGTGCTCGGCCCGGGGGTGAAGCTCTCCTATGCCGCCGACTGGTCGGAATATCACGGCCACCAGCCGGGCGGTGCCACCAAGCGGTTCCACCTCGACCCGCTCTGGGCCGACACGGAGATCGATTTCGTCGGCATTGACAACTACATGCCGCTGTCGGATTGGCGCGACGGCACCGATCATCTCGACGCCGCGAGATACCGCGCGATCCACGATCTCGACTACCTCGCGGGCAATGTCGCGGGGGGCGAGGGGTATGACTGGTACTACCATTCGCCCGAGGCGCGCGCGGCGCAGATCCGCACGCCGATCACCGATGCCGATGGCGAGCCTTGGGTCTGGCGCTACAAGGACATCGCGGGCTGGTGGGGTCACGCGCATCACGACCGCATCGACGGGGTGCGGCAGCCGCAGCCCACCGCCTGGCGGCCCGGCATGAAGCCGATCCGTTTCACCGAGCTGGGCTGCCCGGCGGTGGATCGCGGCACCAACCAGCCCAATGTCTTCCTCGATCCGAAATCCTCGGAATCGCATCTGCCCTATCATTCGCGCGGCCATCGCGACGAGCTGATCCAGATGCGCTACCTGCGCGCCGTGCATCGCCATTTCGCCGATCCCGCCGCCAACCCGGTCTCGGAGGTCTATGGCGGGCGGATGCTCGATACCGGCCGGATGCTGGTCTGGGCCTGGGATCTGCGGCCCTACCCGTGGTTTCCGGCGCTGTCCGAGGCCTGGTCGGATGGCGCGAACTGGGCGCGCGGGCACTGGATCACCGGGCGCACGGCGCATCGCGACCTCGCCTCGGTGGTGCGCGAGATCTGCGCCGAGGCCGGGGTCACGGCGATCGACACCTCGCAGCTCTTCGGGCTGGTGCGCGGCTATCTGGGGCAGGGCACCCAGAGCGCGCGGGCGCTACTGCAGCCCCTGATGCTTGCGCATGGCTTCGACGCGGTGGAGCGCGACGGGATGCTGGTGTTCCGCTCGCGCGACGGCCGGAAAGATGCCGAGATCGATCCCGGCGATCTGGTGCGCGAGCGCCCCGAGAGCCCGCCGCTCGAGATCGCGCGCGAAGGCGTGTCGGCGCTGCCCGACCGGGTGCGGCTGGTGCATGTCGCAGCCGGTGGGACCGGCGACGCGGCGAGCGTCGAGGCGGCGCTGCCGGGCAGCCCGGGGCGGCATATCGAGACCATGGAGCTGCCGATGGCGCTCACCCGGGCCGAGGCGCAGGGCATCGCCGCGCGCTGCCTCGCCGAGGCGCGGCATGGCCGCGAGACGGCGCGCTTCGCGCTGCCGCCATCGGGCCATCCACTCGGGCCGGGCGACGTGGTGGAGATCGGCGGACAGCCCGGCGGCTGGCGGATCACGCGGGCCGAGACCACCACCCATATGGGCGTCGAGGCGGTGCGCAGCGCGCCGGGCCTCTATCTGCCGCCGCCCGGCGAGGAGGAGGAGGCCGCGCCCGGCGCCCATATCCCGCCGGTGCCGGTGGAGGGGGTGTTTCTCGACCTGCCGCTGCTCACCGGGGAGGAGGTGCCGCACGCGCCGCATTTCGCGGCCACCGCCGATCCATGGCCGGGGGCGGTGGCGCTGCTGCGCGGGGTGGAGGATGCCGATCACCGGCTCGACCACGTGCAGCCGCTGGCCGCGACCATCGGCACGACCCTGACCTCGATGGCGGCGGCGCCGCCCGGCATCTGGGATCGTGGCCCGGCGCTCCGGGTGCGGCTGGCGCAGGGGCGGCTGGTCACCGCCTCCGAGGCCGCGGTGTTGTCGGGCGCGAACCTGATGGCGATCGGCGACGGGGCGAGCGATCACTGGGAGGTCTGGCAGTTCCGCGAGGCGGTGCCGGTCGCGCCGGGGGTCTATGACCTGTCGCTGCGGCTCAGGGGGCAGGCCGGGACTGACGCGGTGATGCCCGATCACTGGCCCGCCGGGAGCCGCGTGGTGCTGCTCGACGGGGTGCCGCGGCAGGTCGATCTGCCGGAGGCGGCGCGCGGGCTGGAGCGGCATTACCGCTATGGCCCGGCCCGGCGGCCGATGACCGATCCGAGCTGGCGGCACGAGCTCCGCGCCTTTGCCGGGGTCGGGCTCAGGCCCTATGCGCCCGCGCATCTGCGCGCGGCCGAGAGGGGCGGCGATCTGGCGATCTCGTGGATCCGGCGGGCCCGGAGCGGGGCCGATGCCTGGGCCGGGCGCGAGGTGCCGCTCGACGTGCCGCGCGAGGCCTATCTGCTGCGGATTCTGTCGGAGGGGCTGCTGCGGCGCGAGGTCGAGCTGCAGGCGCCGGGCTTCAGCTATGACGCGGCGATGCGGGCCGCCGACGGGGCGACGGGGCCGCTGGTGGTGCAGGTGGCGCAGGTCACGGACGCCTGGGGGGCGGGGCCCTTCGCCACGCTGGAGGTGCCCGGGTGAGGCCGATCCTGCCGGGCTGCCTCGATCGCGGGGTGGCGGCGCTGCTGGCGGCGCGGCCCGAGGCGCGGCCGGCGCTCGCCGCGCGGATCGTCGCGGAGGCGCGCGCCGCCGATGCCTGGCGGCGGCGGATGGGCCGGGCGCACCCGCTTTGGGGCGACGGGTCGCTGATGGCGGCGGCGCTGCGGCACCCGGCCCGGCCGCTGCCGCCCTCGCTCGGGCCAGAGGCGCGCGCGGCGTTGCGGCAACTGCTCGATGCCCTTGACGCGGCTTCGGGGCTTTGATCTTGGCGCGCAGGCCCTATCTTGGGCAGACGAGGACGCGGGATCAGGAGGCCATGGCGATGGCGACACCACAGGCGCAACTGGCCGAAATCGACCCGGTCTGGAGCCGAATTCGCGGCGAGGCAGAGGACGCGATCGCGGCCGAGCCGCTGATGGGCGGGCTGGTGCATTCCAGCGTGCTGCACCACCAGAGCTTTGCCTGCGCGCTGGCCTATCGGCTGTCGCTCAAGCTCGCCTCCGACGAAATGCCCGCGCAGATCCTGCGCGAGATCATCGACGGCGCCTATGCCGCCGAGCCGGAGCTGGTGGTCTCGGCCCGCGCCGACCTGGTCGCCACCTATGAGCGCGACCCCGCCTGCCATCGCTTCTTGCAGCCGCTTTTGTACTTCAAGGGCTACCAAGCGATCCAGTCCTACCGGCTCGGCCATTGGCTGTGGCAGGAAAACCGCCGCGACCTCGCCTATTTCGTGCAGATGCGGGTTTCCGAGACCTTCGGCGTCGACATCCACCCGGCGGCCCGGATCGGGCGCGGCGTGATGATCGACCACGCCCATTCGGTGGTGATCGGCGAGACGGCGGTGGTCGGCGACAACGTGTCGATGCTGCATTCGGTGACGCTCGGCGGTACCGGCAAGGAAGAGCAGGACCGCCATCCCAAGATCGGCAACGGCGTGCTGATCGGCGCCGGCGCCAAGGTGCTGGGCAACATCCGGATCGGCGACTGCTCGCGGATCGCGGCCGGGTCGGTCGTGCTGATCGACATCCCGGCCTGCAAGACCGTGGCGGGCGTGCCCGCGCGGATCGTCGGCGAGGCGGGCTGCGCCCAGCCCTCGGTGTCGATGGACCAGACCTTCAAGGGCGAGTAGCCCCGCCGCGGGGCGCGGGGCCGGGGAGACGAAGATGTCGAAGATCCTGTGCGCCGCGCTGCTGCTGACCGCCTCCGGGGCCATGGCTGAGGGGGTACTCCCGGGCGACGATCACCCCCGCCGCGCCGCGCGCGGGGTCTTCGATACCGAGGGGGTGATCGCCTGCGCGATGAACCCGGGCGAGGCGCTGGGCGAATGCGGCTTCGGCCTCGCGCTGGGCCCGGATGGCGACGCCACGCTGGTCGCGACCTTTGCCAACGGCTTTCGCCGCACGCTCAGCTTCGATGGCGGGCGCTTCGTGCGGGGCGATGCGACGATGTCGGGCACCGGCACGGACATCGACTGGCGGATCGAGGACGGGCTGCATCTGATCCGCGTCGACGACCAGCGCTACGAGGTGCCGACAGCGACGCTGCCGGGACCGGAGGCCGCGCCGCCCGAGTGATCTCGGGCGTTTGGGGCTATTTGTGGGGCCGGAGCAGGCGGCGCAGCAGGATCTCGACGACCATCCCGGCCAGCGACAGGGCCGCGAACCAAGCAAACCACGACCATTCGGTCGCCTCGGCGAGCCGGTAGGCGACCATCAGGACGATCACCGAGATTCCGCCTCGCAGAACTGCGATGCCCCACGCCTTCATGATATTCGACCCCGTGTGATGCGGCTTCGGGACGGATCGCCCGAGGCGATGCTGCTGAACGCGAGGGGTGCGTGCAAGCGTCATGTGCGACGACTTGCGATAGAGAAGGGGCCGCACCTTCGTTCGAAGGCGCGGCCCCTTGGCATCCGGGTGTGGTGCGGCCTCAGGCCAGCATCACCATCGGGTTTTCCAGCGCGTCGGCGATCTGCTTGAGCAGCTCGGCACCGAGCGCGCCGTCGATCACCCGGTGATCGACCGAGAGCGTCACCGACATCACCGTCGCCACCTCGATCTCGCCCGCGTCGTTGACCACCGGCTTCTTCACGCCGGCGCCGACCGCGAGGATCGCGCCATGCGGCGGGTTGATGACAGCGTCGAAGTTGTCGATGCCGAACATGCCGAGGTTGGAGATCGCGAAGCTGCCGCCCTGGTATTCATGCGGCGCGAGCTTCTTGTCGCGGGCCCGCTTGGCGAGGTCCTTCATCTGCGCAGAGAGCGACGACAGCGAGCGGCTTTCGGCGTCGCGCAGCACCGGGGTGAACAGGCCACCCTCGATCGCCACGGCGACGGCGACGTCCGACGGCTTGAGCTTGAGCACCCGGTCGCCGGCCCAGACCGCGTTGGCATCCGGCACCGCCTGCAGCGCCAGGGCCGAGGCCTTGATGATGAAGTCGTTGACCGAGAGCTTCACGCCGCGCCCTTCGAGCTGCTTGTTCAGCTGGCTGCGGAATTTCAGCAGCGCGTCGAGCTTGATGTCGCGGCGCAGGTAGAAATGCGGGATGGTCTGCTTGGCCTCGGTGAGACGCGCCGCGATGGTGCGGCGCATGCCGTCGAGCTTGACCTCCTCGAACTCGCGATCCGCATACATCTTGCGGATCTGCTCGGCCTGCGCGCCGGGAGCGGCGGGCGCGGCCACCGGGGCCTTGTCGGCCTGGGCGGCGGGGGCCTTGGCAGCCTCGGCCGCGGCGGGCTTCTGGCCCGGCTTGGCGCTCTCGACGTCGGCCTTGACGATGCGGCCGTTCGGGCCCGAGCCCTTGATCTGGCTCAGGTCGAGGCCCTTGTCGGCCGCGATGCGCCGCGCCAGCGGCGAGGCGAAGACCCGGTCGCCATCGCCCGAGCGGGCGGCAGGCGTGGCAGAGGCGGCGTCGTCGCCCTTGCCCTGCTGCGCGGCGGCGCCGTCATCGCCATAGCCCTTGGCCGGCGCGGTGGCCTGCTCGGGATGCGGTGCGGCGTGGCTGTCGGCGTCGCGATCCTTCGCGCCGCCGGTCTCGCCGATGTCATCGGCGCTTTCGCCTTCCTCGAGCAGCACGGCGATCGGGGTGTTGACCTTCACCCCCTCGGTGCCCTCGGCGATCAGGATCTTGCCCACGACGCCTTCGTCGACGGCCTCGAACTCCATCGTCGCCTTGTCGGTCTCGATCTCGGCCAGCAGGTCGCCGGAGGAGACGGTGTCGCCCTCCTTGACCAGCCATTTCGCCAGCGTGCCCTCTTCCATGGTGGGCGACAGCGCGGGCATCAGGATTTCGGTCGGCATGTCTCGCGCTCCGTTACTTGTAGGTCACTTTGCGCACCGCCTCGACGACCTCGTCGGTCGTGACCAGCGCGTGCTTCTCGAGATTGGCGGCATAGGGCATCGGCACGTCCTTGCCGGTGCAGTTGATGACCGGCGCGTCGAGATGGTCGAACGCCTCCTGCATCAGCACCGAGGAGATGTAGCCGCCGACCGAACCCTGCGGCCAACCCTCTTCGACGGTGACGCAGCGGTTGGTCTTCTTGACGCTCTCGATGATCGCGTCGGTGTCCATCGGGCGGATGGTCCGCAGGTCGATCACCTCGGCCTCGATGCCGTCGGCGGCGAGCTTCTCGGCCGCCTCGAGGGCGTAGGTCATGCCGATGCCGAAGGAGACGATGGTCACGTCGGTGCCTTCGCGGGCGATGCGCGCCTTGCCGAGCGGGATGGTGAAGTCATCCAGCACCGGCACCTCGAAGGAGCGGCCGTAGAGAATCTCGTTCTCGAGGAAGATCACCGGGTTGGGGTCGCGGATCGCGGATTTCATCAGGCCCTTCGCATCGGCGGCGGTGTAGGGCATGACGACCTTGAGGCCGGGGATCTGCATGTACCAGGCGGCGTAGTCCTGGGAGTGCTGGGCACCGACGCGGGCGGCGGCGCCGTTGGGGCCGCGGAACACCATCGGGGCGCCCATCTGGCCGCCCGACATGTAGAGCGTCTTGGCCGCCGAGTTGATGATGTGGTCGATCGCCTGCATGGCGAAGTTGAAGGTCATGAACTCGACAATCGGGCGCAGACCGCCGAAGGCGGCGCCGACCGCGATGCCGGCGAAGCCGTGCTCGGTGATCGGCGTGTCGACCACGCGCTTGGGGCCGAACTCGTCCAGCAGGCCCTGCGAGATCTTGTAGGCGCCCTGGTACTCGCCGACCTCTTCGCCCATCAGGAAGACGTTGTCGGCGCGGCGCATCTCCTCGGCCATGGCGTCGCGCAGCGCTTCGCGGACCGTGGTGGTCTTGGTCTCGGTGCCCTCGGGCCAGTCCGGGGTGCGCGGCGGCTTGGGCGCGGCAGCGGCGGGCGACGAGGCGGCGGGGACGTCGGCGGGCAGGGTGTCCTTGGCCTTAGTCTCTTCCTTGACCTCGGTCTTGGCCTCGCTGCCGGCGTTCGTTCCGGCGCTCTCGGCGGCGGAGGCGTCTTCGCCCTCCTCGAGCAGCACGGCGATCGGGGTGTTGACCTTCACGCCCTCGGTGCCCTCGGCGATCAGGATCTTGCCGACGGTGCCTTCGTCGACGGCCTCGAACTCCATCGTCGCCTTGTCGGTCTCGATCTCGGCCAGGATGTCGCCGGAGGAGACGGTGTCACCCTCCTTCACGAGCCACTTGGCGAGCGTGCCTTCCTCCATGGTCGGCGAGAGGGCGGGCATCAGAATTTCGGTCGCCATGGATCAGGCCTCCTGCGGGGCTTCGTCAGCGTAGATGTCGGTCCAGAGCTCCTCGAGCGCGGGCTCGGGGCTCTCCTTGGAGAACTCGGCGGAGTCGTTGACGATCTCCTTGATCTCCTTGTCGATCGCCTTGAGATCTTCCTCGGTCGCGTGGTTGCCGGTCAGCAGCAGCTTGCGGACCTGCTCGATCGGGTCGCGCTCGTCGCGCATCTTCTGCACCTCCTCGCGGCTCCGGTACTTCGCCGGGTCCGACATGGAGTGGCCGCGATAGCGGTAGGTCTTGATCTCGAGGATGTAGGGGCCCTTGCCTTCGCGGCAGTGGGCTACGGCGCGCTCGCCGGCTTCCTTGACCGCCAGCACGTCCATGCCGTCGACCTCTTCGCCCTTGATGCCGTAGGCGGCGCCGCGCTCCCACAGGGAGGGGCTCTTGGTCGAACGCTGGACGCTGGTGCCCATCGCGTACTGGTTGTTCTCGATCACGAAGACGACCGGCAGCTCCCACAGCTGGGCCATGTTGTAGGTCTCGTAGACCTGGCCCTGGTTGGCCGCGCCGTCGCCGAAATAGGTGAAGGTGACGCGCTTGTTGTCGAGATACTTGTCGGCGAAGGCGAGGCCGGCGCCGATCGGCACCTGCGCGCCGACGATGCCGTGGCCGCCGTAGAAGTGCTTCTCCTTCGAGAACATGTGCATGCTCCCGCCCTTGCCCTTCGAGTAGCCGCCCTCGCGGCCGGTCAGCTCGGCCATCACGCCCTTGGGGTCCATGCCGCAGGCCAGCATGTGGCCGTGGTCACGGTAGGAGGTGATCCGCTTATCGCCTTCCTCGGCCGCGGCCTCGAGCCCGACCACCACGGCCTCCTGGCCGATATAGAGGTGGCAGAAGCCGCCGATCAGGCCCATGCCGTAGAGCTGGCCGGCCTTTTCCTCGAAACGCCGGATCAGCAGCATCTCGCGGTAGTAGTGCTTCAGCTCATCGGCGGGGATGTTGGAGCCCTTGGGGGCAGGATTGGTACCCTTGGCGGGCGCCGCGTCGGAGGTCTTCCGGGTCGCCATGGCGTCTCCCTTCGCGCTGTGACGGATAGTTTAGCCTTGAACTATCCCTTACAGAACTTGCGCGGGATGCAACAGGGCAATTCGCGCAACCCGGAAATGCGCGACGCCGCGCGGATCGGATCCGGCGCGGCGCAACAAAACAAGGCGATGGAGGCTTCCGCCGGGTCAGCGGATGACGATCTCGTCGGCGCGGATCATGCCGAGCACCTCGCGGGCGCGGGCGTCGAGCAGGTCGAGATCGAGGTAACGGTCGGACAGGCGGCGGGTGAGATTCTCCATCCGCGCGACTTCCTCGCGCAGGCTGGCAAGCTCCTTCTCCAGGCCCCGTGCCTCGGATTCGACCTCTGCGCGGCGGAACACGCCGTAATCGCCCTGAACGGCGGCAAAGGTGAAATAGAGCCCGATCAGCAGCGAGCCGATCAGGTAGAGGGCGGGGCCCAGAGAAGGGGTGCGCTTCAACATCACTCGTGCCTCGTGCGCCGCCTCTTTGCCGGACGGCTGCCATCAGCCTGCCATGAAAAAGGCGGCGGAAACATCGCGTTCCGCCGCCTCGGCCCGAATTCGCCTAGTGCTGTGACCCTATTGCCTCTTTCGACAGGCCGATCGGGTCAGGCGCGGCGAAACCTGGTCGTCAGGCCTTGCCCAGATAGATGTCCTGCAGCTTGCCCAGCAGTTCGAGCGCCTCGGCGCGCGGCCGCTGGAACGAGTTGCGGCCGATGATCGAGCCGTTGCCGCCGCCGTCGCGGATCGCGCGGGCGTCGTCATAGACCGAATCCGTGCCCTTCTTGGCACCGCCCGAGAACACCATCAGGCGACGGCCGGCGAAGGCCGACTGCACGCAGTGGCGCACGCGCGCCGCCTGGGTCGAGATGTCGATGCCCTCGGCCTCGTAGACCTTCTTGGCCTCCGGAAGCGACAGGTGGTCGGTCGACAGCTTGATCTTGATGACATGGGCGCCGATCAGCGCCGCGATCTGGGCGGCATAGGCGGCGATGTCGATCGCGGTCTCGCCGTCCTTGTCGAGCGCCTCGCCGCGCGGGTAGGACCAGATCACGGTGGCCACGCCCTTGGCGGCGGCCTCCTTGCGCATCTCGACGATCTCCTCGAACATCTCGAGCGCGCAGTCCGAACCCGGGTAGATCGTGAAGCCGATCGCCGAGCAGCCGAGCCGCAGCGCGTCGTCGACGCTGGCGGTGACGGCCTGGTTCTTACCGGCGGTGCCCGACATCAGCGAGTTGGCGCTGTTGCATTTCAGGATGGTCGGGATCTGGCCCGCGAAGCTGTCGGCGCCGGCCTCGATCATGCCCAGCGGCGCGGCATAGGCGTTCAGCCCGGCATCGATGGCCAGCTTGTAGTGGTAATGCGGGTCGTAGCCTTCGGGGTTGGGCGCGAAGCTGCGGGCGGGGCCGTGCTCGAAGCCCTGGTCGACCGGCAGGATGATCATCTTGCCGGTGCCGCCCAGCTTGCCCGCCATCAGCATCCGGGCGAGGTTGGCCTTCACGCCGGGGGTCTCGCCCTCGTAGTTGCGAAGGATGTCGCGGACGATTTCGGTGGTCTGCATGGGGCGCCTTTCGGTTTGCATCTGCAGCGAACGTTAAGGCGCTCCCCGGTGGCTCACAATGCTGTTAGCGCCACCGGGGGGCAGTGTTAGCGCAACCAAAACCCCGTGATCTCAGGGGTTTGGGGATTCACGACCGGCCGTAGGCCCGGCCGGCGATCCGGGCGCTCAACCCGCGCGGCAGAACCCGTCCGGCGAAGGCCGCGATCCGGGTCATGCCGCCGGGCACGACGGTCTGCCGACCGGCCAGCATCGCTTCCCAGCCGGCCTGCGCGACGTCGCGGGCGCGGGCCGGGCGGACCGGTCCGGCCGGGCCGTCGGGATGCATGCCCGCGGTCTCGAAGAAGTTGGTCTCGACCGGGCCGGGGCAGAGCGCGGTCACGGTGACTTCGCTCTCCTCGGCGCGCAGCTCGCTCGAGACCGCGTCCGACAGCGACAGCAGATAGGCCTTGGTGGCGTGGTAGACCGCCATGCCGGGGCCCGGGATGAAGGCCGCGACCGAGGAGACGTTCATGATGTGGCCGGTGTTCTCGCGGCGCATATGCGCCACCGCCGCCTGCATCAGGATCGTCGCCGCCGAGACGTTGACCGCGACCAGCCGCTCGACCTCCTCGGTGCCGCCATCGCCGAAGCGGCGGTGCAGCCCGAGACCGGCATTGTTGATCAGGATCTCGATCCGGCGGCCCTCGGAGGCCTCGCGCCAGAGACGCTCGGCGCCGCCCGGGCGGGCGAGATCGGCGGGGATCACCACGACCTCGACGCGCTCGCGCAGCTCGGCGGCCAGCGCCTCGAGCTTGTCCTCGGAGCGGGCCGAGAGGATCAGCCGGCGGCCGCCGCGGGCGGCGATGCGGGCGAACTCGACGCCGAGGCCCGAGGAGGCCCCGGTGATCAGCGTCCAGCCGCGGCTTTGCGGGACCAGGTCGGTGCGTGCCAGCCCGCTCATGCGCCCAGCGCCTTCACGCCCGGCAGCACCTTGCCTTCCATCCATTCCAAGAACGCCCCTCCTGCGGTGGACACATAGGAAAAATCATCCGCGACGCCGGCCGCGTTGAGCGCCGCCACGGTGTCGCCGCCGCCGGCGACGGAGATCAGCTTGCCGGCGCGGGTCAGCTCGGCGGCCTTGCGCGCCGCGGCCACGGTGCCGCGATCGAAGGGCGCGATCTCGAAGGCGCCGAGCGGGCCGTTCCAGACCAGCGTCTTGGCCTGCTCCAGCGCCATCTCGACATGGGCGACGCTGTCGGGGCCGGCATCGAGGATCATCGCGTCGGACGGGGTGTCCTCGGCCTTGACCACCTCGTTCTCGGCGCCGGCCTTGAACTCGCGCGCCACGACGACGTCGCGCGGCAGCAGGATGCTGCAGCCCTTCTCGGCGGCCTTGGCGGCGATCTCCTTGGCGGTGCCGGTCAGGTCGTGCTCGCACAGCGACTTGCCGACATCGAGGCCCTGCGCCGCGAGGAAGGTGTTGGCCATGCCGCCGCCGATCACCAGCGTGTCGACCTTTTCGACAAGGTTCGACAGCAGGTCGAGCTTGGTCGAGACCTTGGCGCCGCCGACCACGGCGACCACCGGCCGCTCGGGGTTGCCGAGCGCCTTTTCGAGCGCCGAGAGCTCCTCGGCCATCAGCCGGCCCGCCGCGGCGGGCAGCAGCCGGGCCAGCGCCTCGGTCGAGGCATGGGCGCGGTGGGCGGCGGAGAAGGCGTCGTTGACGTAGACATCGCCCAGATGCGCCAGCTTCTCGGCGAAGTCGGGGTCGTTCTTTTCCTCGCCCGCATGGAAGCGGGTGTTCTCCAGAAGCAGCACCTCGCCATCGGCGAGCGCGTCGACCGCCGCCTGCGCGGCATCGCCGATGCAATCCTCGGCGAAGGCCACCTTGCGGCCGAGCTTCTCTTCGAGCGCGGGCAGGATCTGGCGCAGCGACATCTCCGGCACGACCCGGCCCTTGGGGCGGTCGAAATGCGCCAGCAGGATGACCTTGCCGCCCTTGTCGGCGATGTCGGCGACGGTGGGGCGGATCCGCTCGATCCGGGTGGCGTCGGTGACGCGGCCATTCTCGACGGGGACGTTCACATCCACCCGCACCAGCACCCGCTTGCCCGCGAGGTCCATCTCGTCGATCGTCTTCCAGCCCATGCGCCGTCCTTTCCGTTTCGTGTTGGCGAATAGGTAGCGCCGGGGGCCGTGGCTCTCAAGCCATTGGCTTGCGCGCGCGAGGGGCTTATGTCGGGGACAAAGCAGCAGGAGGACCGGCAATGGCCGAGATCAAGGACCCCGAGAACACCATCATCATCGAGCTGAAGGACGGCCCGGTGGTGATCGAGCTTCTGCCCGACGTGGCGCCGAAGCATGCCGAGCGCATGAAGGAGCTGGCCCGCGCCGGTGCCTATGACAACGTGGCCTTCCACCGCGTGATCGACGGCTTCATGGCGCAGACCGGCGATGTCGAGCACGCCAACATGGAAAAGGACTACAACCCGCGCCGCGCCGGCACCGGCGGCTCGGACAAGCCGGACCTCCCGGCCGAGTTCTCCAAGCTGCCGCATGACCGCGGCACGCTGGGTGCGGCGCGTTCGGCCAACCCGAACTCCGCCAACTCGCAGTTCTTCATCAACTTCAAGGACAACCACTTCCTCAACGGCCAGTACACCGTCTATGGCCGCGTGATCGAGGGGATGGAGCATGTCGACAAGATCGCCAAGGGCGAGCCGCCGGCGAATCCCGACCGGATGATCAGCGTCAAGGTGGCGGCCGATGCGTAAGCTCGCCGTTCTGCTGGCGCTCGCCGCCAGCCCCGCCGCCGCCACCGGCCTCGAGATCGACGTCGCGGGCCAGGCCAATGGCACGATCAAGATCGACCTGCTCGAGGACGTGGCCCCCGGCCATGTCGAGCAGATCACCGCGCTGGCCGAGGAGGGCGCCTATGACGGCGTCGTCTTCCACCGGGTGATCGACGGCTTCATGGCGCAGACCGGCGATGTCGAGTTCGGCCGCGAGGGCGGCGACATGTCGATGGCCGGCATGGGCGGCTCGGAGCGCGACGACCTGAAGCAGGAATTCTCGGACATCCCGTTCGAGCGCGGCACGGTCGGCATGGCCCGCAGCCAGGATCCGAACTCGGCCAACAGCCAGTTCTTCATCATGTTCGGGCCGGGGGATTTCCTCAACGGCCAGTACACTGTGGTCGGCCAGGTCACCGAGGGTCTCGAGGTGCTCGACGCGATCAAGCGCGGCGAGGGTCCGAACGGCGCCGTGATCGGCGCGCCGGACGTGATGCGCGAGGTCCGCGTCACCGAGTGACGCGACCGCTTCGTGACACGGCATCAGGGGGCGCTTCGGCGCCCCCTTTTGTCATTCATCGAGCTTGGGAAGCGGGAAGCGGATTTCGATCCGGGTGCCGTCCGGGCCGCTCTCGCGGTGGATCGCGCCCTCGATCCGGGCGACCGAGGCGTCGATGATCTGCCGGCCGAGTCCGGTGGGACGGGCCGGGTCGGTCACCATCCGGGCGCTGCCGGCGCCGTCATCGACGATCTCCAGCATGCCGTGATCGCCAAGCGCGGTGAGCCGCACGGTCACCGAGCCCGGCCGGTCGCCGGGGAAGGCGTGCTTGACCGCGTTGGTCACCGCCTCGTTGAGCGCCAGCGCCAGCGCCGCGGCCACCTCGGAGGGCACCTGCATCGCCTCGAAGTCGCGGATGATGCGCAGCTGCGGCGGCAGGGTCCGTTCCAGGTGCCGGATGATGTCGGGCAGGAAGTGATGCAGGGTGATCTCGTTGCGGGCCGAGACCTTGTGCAGCTCGGCATGCAGCATGGAGATCGCCGAAAGCCGGTCGATCGTCTCCGAGAGCGCCTCGCGGGTTTCCTCGCTCTGGGCCTGGGCGCGCTGGATGCGGACCAGCCCGGTGACCATCTGCAGCGAGTTCTTGACCCGGTGGTCGACCTCGGCGGCCAGCGTCTCCTGCACGACCAGCGCGCGGCGCAGCTCCATCCGGCGCGTCACCTGCCGCGCGAGGATGATCAGCAGGCGCTTGGTCTCCTCGGAGAGCTTGCGCGGCTCCCGGTCGAGCACGCAGAGCGCGCCGATCGGCACCTCGCGGCCGAGCTTGAGGATCGCGCCGCCGTAATAGCGGATCGCGTCCGGCCCGGTGACCAGCGGGTTCTCGGAGGTGCGCGGGTCGCGGGTGGTGTCCTCGATCTCGAAGAAATCCGGCCCGGTCAGCCCGTGCGAGCAGATGGACTCGTCCATCGTGTAGTCGCGCTGCCCGGTGCCGAAGGCGGATTTCGCCCATTGCCGGTTGGTGTCGACCAAGGTGACCAGCGAGATCGGCGCGCCGGTGATCTCGGCCGCATAAGCGGTGATCTCGTCGAAATCGACCTCGTCCTCGCTATCCATGATGCCAAGCGAGCGGATCGCCTCGGCGCGGCGTTCGGCAGTCAGATCTGGAACGTCACGCATTGGCATATACTCTGCTTGGTCCCGGTCAGCTGGGACGGAAACGGAAACGAAACGGGGCATTATTAAGACTTACTAGGTGCCGCAGAAGGTCCTGTCGACCCTATCACCTTCTCCGGGTGGGTCGACGTAACGTTTTGCAAGGTCCGGGTCGGGATCGAACGGCCGGGTCACCACGCCGAGCATCTCCTCGAACGGGGTGAGATCGCCGGTCAGGGCGGCGCTGATCGCCGCCTCGATGCGGTGCAGGCGCGGGATCACCTGCGGGTTGGCCCGGGCGGCGATCGCAAGGTCGGGGTCACGCGCGCGCCACGCCGCGATCCATTCGGCGTCAGAGGTCGCGCGCTCGGGCGCGTCGTCGGCCAAGGCCCGGAAGCTGTTGGTGAAGTCGCGCTCCTCGCGGGTCATGGCGGTAAGCAGCCCCTCGATCAGGGCGCGGTCCTCGGGCTGCGGATCGGCAAGGCCGAGCTTGGCCCCGAAGCGGCGCAACCAGGCGGCCTGGTAGAGATCGGCGAAGCGGTTGATGATCGCGGTGAAGTCGTCGACGGCCTTCTGCTGGTCGGGCATCAGCGGCACCAGCGAGGTCGCGAATTGCGCGATGTTCCACAGCGCGACCTGCGGCTGATTGCCATAGGCGTAGCGGCCATGTGCGTCGATCGAGGAGAAGACCCGCGCCGGGTGGTAGACATCCATCATCGCGCAGGGGCCGTAATCGATGGTCTCGCCCGCGACCGCGCAGTTGTCGGTGTTCATCACCCCGTGGATGAAGCCGAGGCTCATCCATTGCGCGATCAGCTCGGCCTGCCGCGCGACCATCTGCGCCAGCAATTCGGGCACCGATCCGGCCGAAGGGAAGTGCCGGGCCATGGTGTGCTCGGCCAGCGCGCGCAGGCCCTCGGTGTCGCTGCGGGCGGCCAGCACCTGGAATGTGCCGACGCGGATATGGCTTTGCGCCACGCGGGTCAGGATCGCGCCGGGAAGGGCGGTCTCGCGGATCACTTCCTCGCCGGTGGTGACGGCCGCGAGCGCGCGGGTGGTCGGCACGCCAAGAGCGTGCATCGCCTCGCTCATCAGGTATTCGCGGATCACCGGTCCGACCCAGGCGCGCCCGTCGCCCATGCGGCTGTAGGGCGTCTGGCCCGAGCCCTTGAGCGCGATGTCGCGGCGGACGCCGTCGGGGCCCACCACCTCGCCGAGCAGGATCTGCCGCCCGTCGCCGAGCTGCGGGTTCCAGCTGCCGAACTGGTGGCCGGCATAGAGCTGGGCGATGGGGGTGGCGCCCTCCGGCACGGCGCTGCCGGCGAAGACGCGCAGCCCCTCATCGGTGCGCAGCGCGTCGGGGTCGAGCCCCATCTCGCGGGCCAGACCGTCATTGAGGGCAATCCAGCCGGGATCGGCGACCGGCACCGGGGCCTGTCGGGTGAAGAGCCGCTCCGGCAGCCGGGAATAGGAATTGTCGAACGAGATCGCAATAGTCATAGATGGCATCTATGCCGTCGCGGCGCCGGGCCAAGATGCTCGGCCCGGCAAATCGCCTTCTCTTTGGGCCCGTGTCGGGACGGGCCCGGGTTTCGCGCCGTCCCGGAGCCGTGGCGCCCGCTCAGAGCCGGCCGATCCGCTCGGTCAGCAGGTCGAAGAAGCCGGCCCGGTCGACATCGCCGATGAAGAGCGCGTTAGGCGCGCGGTCGGTCACGCCCCACCAGTCGGCGACGGTCATGCCCAGCGTCAGCTCGGAGCCGGTCTCGATCTCGACATTGATCTCGCGGCCCGAGAAGAGATCGGGGCGCAGCAGCCAGGCGATCACGCAAGGGTCGTGCAGCGGCGCGCCCTCGGAGCCGTATTTCTCGGTGTCGAAGCGCTCGAAGAAATCGGTCCAGCTCGCCACCACCTCGCCGATCCGGCCCATGCCGCGCATCGTCGCGATCCAGTCGCGCGAGGTCAGCGCCTTGTGGGTGGCGTCGAGCGGCAGCACGGTGATCGGGCGACCGCAGGCGAAGACTTCCTTGGCGGCCTCCGGATCGACATAGATGTTGAACTCGGCCGCGGGGGTGATGTTGCCGCCCTCGAAGAAGCCGCCGCCCATCAGCACGATGCGCTCGACCTTCTCGACGATATCGGGGGCGCGGCGGAAGGCGGTGGCGATGTTGGTCAGCGGCCCGAGCGGGCAGAGCGTGACCGTGCCGGGCGCCTCGCGGCGCAGCGTCTCGATGATGAAGTCGACGCCGTGTTGTTGCTGCAGCGGCAGGTTGGGGTCGGGCAGAGTGATGCCGTCGAGCCCGGTCTTGCCATGCACGTGCTCGGCGGTGACGAGCGGGCGGGCCAGCGGTCGGTTGCAGCCGGCGAAGACCGGCGTGTCGCGGCCCGCGAGCTCCACCACCTGCCGCGCGTTGCGCTGGGTGAGGTCGAGCGGCACGTTGCCGGCCACGGCGGTGAGGCCCAGAATCTCCAGCTCGGGCGAGGCCAGCGCCAGCAGGATGGCGACGGCGTCGTCCTGGCCGGGATCGGTGTCGATGATGATCTTTCGCGCGCCCATGCGGTCCTCCTGTAAGATCCGCAGAAAGGCAGGAACGCCGCGCCGAGGCAAGCCCCGCGCGGCGTCAGGTCAGACCCGCGCCTCGGGGCCGCGCGACAGCGCCGCCACGCCGGTGCGCGCCAGCTCGGTCAGGCCGAGGGGGCGCATCAGGTCGGCGAAGGCGTCGATCTTCTCCGGGGTGCCGGTGATCTCGAAGACGAAGCTCTCGAGCGTCGAGTCGACCACGTTGGCGCGGAAGATGTCCGCGAGACGCAGCGCCTCGACCCGCGCGTCGCCCTCGCCGCGCACCTTGAACAGCGCCAGCTCGCGCTCCACGGTCGGGCCCTCGACGGTGAGGTCGTGGACCTCGTGGACCGGGACGATGCGGCCGAGCTGCGCCTTGATCTGCTCGATCACCTGCGGCGTGCCGGAGGTGACCAGCGTGATCCGCGAGCGGTGGCCGGTGTGGTCGATCTCGGCCACGGTCAGGCTTTCGATGTTGTAGCCGCGGCCCGAGAACAGGCCGATGACCCGGGCGAGCACGCCCGGCTCGTTGTCGACGATCACCGCGAGGGTGTGGCGTTCCTCGACGTCGGAATAGACCGAGCGGAGGTTGTAGGCGGAGTGGCTGGTCGAGCCGGCCTTGATGTTCAGCATGGGGTCGTCCTTTCCCCGGGCCGGGACCCGGGACGTTTCGAATTGTCCTGCGCAGCCCCCGGGGGGACCGCGGTCACACCAGCACCGCGCCGCCGGCCTCGATGGCATGCGCGGTCGAGACCTCGCCCATCAGCATCTCGTTATGGGCCTTGCCCGACGGGATCATCGGGAAGCAGTTCTCGTGCTTCTCGACGAGGCAGTCGAAGATGACCGGGCCGTCATAGTCGAGCATTTCCATGATCGCGTCGTCGAGATCGGCGGGGTCCGAGCACTGGATGCCCTTGGCGCCGAAGGCTTCGGCGAGCTTGACGAAATCGGGCAGCGCCTCGGACCAGCTCTGCGAGTAGCGCTCGCCATGCAGCAGCTCCTGCCACTGGCGCACCATGCCGAGCCGCTCGTTGTTGAGGATGAACTGCTTGACCGGCAGGCGGTACTGCACCGCGGTGCCCATTTCCTGCATGTTCATCAGCCACGACGCCTCGCCCGCGACGTTGATCACGAGCGCGTCGGGATGCGCCATCTGCACGCCGATCGAGGCCGGGAAGCCGTAGCCCATGGTGCCGAGGCCGCCGGAGGTCATCCAGCGGTTCGGGTCCTCGAAGCCGAGATACTGGGCAGCCCACATCTGGTGCTGGCCGACCTCGGTGGTGACGTAGCGGTCGCGGCCCTTGGTCAGCGCCTCGAGCCGCTGCAGCGCGTATTGCGGCTTGATGATCTTGTCGGAGTTGCGGAAGGCGAGGCAGTCCTTGGCGCGCCACTCGGCGATCTGCGCCTGCCATTGCGCCAGCCCCTCGCGGTCGGTCTTGCGGCCATTGGCGGACCAGGCGTCGAGCAGGTCCTTGAGCACATGCGCGACGTCGCCGATGATCGGGATGTCGGTGCGGATCACCTTGTTGAGCGAGGAGGGGTCGATGTCGATATGGGCGCGCACCGAGTTCGGCGAGAAGGCGTCGATCCGGCCGGTGATCCGGTCGTCGAAGCGGGCGCCGACGCAGATCAGCAGGTCGCAGCCATGCATCGCCATGTTGGCTTCATAGAGCCCGTGCATGCCGAGCATGCCCAGCCACTGCTCGCCCGAGGCCGGATAGGCGCCGAGGCCCATCAGCGTCGAGGTGATCGGGAAGCCGGTGGCGGAGACCAGCTCGCGCAGCAGCTTGCTGGCCTCGGGGCCGGAGTTGATCACCCCGCCGCCGGTGTAGAAGACCGGGCGCTTGGCGGTTTCCATGGCACGCGCCAGCGCCTCGATGCCGGCCGGGTCGCCCTTGACCGCGGGGGCGTAGCGGGTCGAGCGGGTTTCCTTGCCGCCATATTCGCCGGTGGCGAACTGCACGTCCTTGGGGATGTCGACCAGCACCGGGCCGGGGCGGCCCGAGGTGGCGACGTGGAACGCCTCGTGCAGCGTCGAACCGAGCCGGTCGGTCTCCTTCACCAGCCAGTTGTGCTTGGTGCAGGGGCGGGTGATGCCGACGGTGTCGGCCTCCTGAAAGGCGTCCGAGCCGATCATGAAGGTCGGCACCTGGCCCGACAGCACGACGATTGGGATCGAGTCGAGCAGCGCGTCGGTCAGGCCGGTGACGGCGTTGGTGGCGCCGGGGCCTGAGGTGACCAGCGCGACGCCCGGCTTGCCGGTGGAGCGGGCATAGCCCTCGGCCGCGTGGATCGCGCCCTGTTCGTGGCGCACCAGCACGTGGCGGATTTCGTTCTGCTGGAACAGCTCGTCATAGATCGGCAGCACCGCGCCGCCCGGATAGCCGAACACCGTGTCGACGCCCTGATCCCTGAGCGCCTGCACGACCATCTTCGCGCCCGTCATTTGCCCTGTCATCGTGCCGCTTCCCTGTCTGCTGCCCTGTCAGTGGATACGAAAAAGCCCCCGGTGATCCGGGGGCGCATGGTCGACCGTCATGGTCCTGCCGTTACCGGCCCACGCGCCCAACCTCACCAAGTACGAGAAGGAGATCCATGTTCTCCGGTCCTTTCCGTTCCGCCCGCGCAGATATGCACGGGCGGGCGGGAGCGTCAACCGCAAACGGCGGAGAAAATGTCGTGGACCCGCGCGTCAGGGTAACTTTCTTATGGCAAGGGGGTGCGTGACGGTCGAAGCGCAAAGCTTATTGCGCCACCGAATTGCCCGACTCGGCCTTTGCATCCTCCATCAGCGGGTCGTTCTTTGCATCCTCGGGTTGCGGGTCATGCTTGGCTTGGCGCTCCATCTCGCTGTCGAACTCGGCCCCCATCAGCACGATGAAAGAGGACAGCCACAGCCACATCAGCAGCACGATCACGCCGCCCAGCGCGCCGAAGGTCTCGTTGTAGCCGCCGAAATTGCGGACGTAAAAGGCGAAGCCGATCGAGCCCACCAGCCACAAAAGGCAGGCCAGCCCGGCGCCCGGCGTGATCCAGCGCCATTTCTTGTCGCCCCGGTCGGGGCCGTAGCGGTAGAGGATCGCCAGACCCAGCGCGACGAGGATCAGCAGCACGGGCCAGCGCACGAGGTTGATGATCCACTCGGTGGTCGCGCCCCAGGGCAGCACGCCCAGCACCGCCGGCAGCAGCGCCGCGACCGCGATGATCAGCAGGAAGCCCACGATCATGCCGAGCGTCAGCGCCAGCTTGACGAGGTTGAACCTGACCAGCCCGCGGGTCTCCTCGGCCTCGAAGGCGACGTTGAGCCCTTCCATCAGCGACTGCACCCCCTTGGAGGCGGAGTAGATCGCCACCAGGATGCCGAACAGCGCGGCGAGGCCGAGCCCGCCCTCTTCGGAGCCGGCGACCTCCTTGGCCTGGCTCAGAACGATCTCGGCGGCCTGTTGCGGCAGGAAGCCCGACAGCGCCTGCAGTTGGTCGACCACGGTGGAGGGTTCGAAGAACAGCCCGGCGATCGCCATGGCGGCGACGATGCCGGGGAAGATCGCCAGCAGGCCGTAGAAGGCGCAGCCGGCGGCGATCAGGCTGACATGGTCGTCGCCGATCTCGGAATAGACCCGTTTCAGCGTGGCGAACCAGCCGGGCTTGTTGATGTCGCCCGGATGGGCGTCGGGGTTCTTGGCATGCGCCATCTGGGCCTCCTTGCCTGTCTGTCGTGACGACAACGTGACAGCACGCGGCCCGTTCCCGCGGGTTCCCGCCGATCGGCGATGAGACAAAACTCTTACAGAACCGTCGCATGGGTTTCATCTGCCGCGCCTAGCAGGGCGGCGTGAGCCCCGACGGGGCTTTGATGACAAGGGACACGCCATGAAGCGCTTCAACATCAACAAGATCAGCTGGGACGAGCTGGACGAGCTGCGCCGCCCGACGCCCGAGACCACCGATTTCGATCGGGTGGTGCAGGCCGCTGTGTCGCGGCGCGGGTTCCTGACCGGCCTGGTGGCCTTCGGCTCCGGCGCGGCGGTGATGGGTGCCGGGGCGGTCCGCGCCTCCGGCGAGCTGAAGCAGGGCGCGGCGCGCTTCGCCTTCACCCCGATCGCGGCGCAGACCGATTTCACCGTGCATGTGCCCGAGGGCTACGAATGGAAGGTGCTGGCGAGCTGGGGCGATCCGCTGTTCTCCGACGCGCCGGCCTTCGACCCGGCCAATGGCACCACCCCCGAGGGGCAGGCGCGGGCCTTCGGCGAGAACACCGACGGCATGGAGCTGTTCGATATCGACGGCCACGAGGTGATCGCGGTCAACCACGAATACGCCAATCTCGACATCAACCTGCCGCAGAACGACGAGGGCGCGCCGCTGTCGGTGACCGATGTCCGCAAGATCCAGGACGCGCAGGGCGTCGCGGTGTTCGAGGTGAAGGAGGGCGAGAATGGCTGGGAGGTCGTGATCGACAGCCCGTTCAACCGTCGGATCACCCATAACACGCCGATGCGGATCGCGGGCCCCGCCGCCGGTCACGCGCTGCTGCGGACCGAGGCCGACCCGTCCGGCACCGAGAGCCTCGGCACCTTCAACAATTGCGGTGCGGGCCGCACGCCCTGGGGCACCTATCTGACATGCGAAGAGAACTTCAACGGCTACTTCGGCTCGACCGATGAAGCGTTCGAGCGCCCCGAGGGCTTCGCCCGCTACGGCATCGAGCTGGAGTCGGGCTATGACTACGAGAAGTTCGACCCGCGCTTCGACATCTCGAAGACCCCCAACGAGCCGCACCGCGCCGGCTACGTGGTCGAGATCGACCCTTCGGACCCCGCCTCGACGCCGGTGAAGCGCACCGCGCTGGGCCGGTTCAAGCACGAGAACGCCGAGGTGACGCTGGCCGCCGATGGCCGCGTGGTGGTCTATCTGGGCGATGACGAGCGCGGCGAGTTCCTCTACCGCTATGTCTCCGACGACGTCTATGTGGAGGGCGGCGACACCTCCGGGCTGCTCGATGCGGGCCAGCTCTATGTCGCCAAGTTCCACGAGGACGGCACCGGCGAGTGGCTGGCGCTGACGCCGGAGGCCACCGGCATGGATCGCGCGATGATCCACATCCACACCCGGCAGGCGGGCTCGGCGGTGGGCGCCACGACCATGGACCGCCCGGAATGGGTCGCGGTGAACCCGACCCGGGTCGAGGCCTATTGCGCGCTCACCAACAACAAGAACCGCGCGGTGAAGGCCAATGCCGGCGGCGACGAGACCCCGGCCACCGGTCCCAACCCGCGGGCCGAGAACAATTACGGCCAGATCGTCCGCTGGCGCCCCGAGAACGAGGACCATGCCGCCGACCGCTTCGACTGGGATCTCTATGTCATGGCGGGCAACCCGGAGGTGCATGCGGACGCCTATGCCGGTTCGGCGAACGTCACGCCGGGCAACATGTTCAACTCGCCCGACGGGATGAAATTCGACAGCCGCGGCATGCTGTGGATCCAGACCGATGGCGACGACAGCAACGAGGGCGAGTTTGCCGGCATGGGCAACAACCAGATGCTGGTGGGCGATCCGGCCTCGGGCGAGATCGCGCGCTTCATGACCGGGCCCAAGGGGTCCGAGGTCACCGGTGCGACCTTCTCGACCGACCGCCGGACGCTGTTCGTGGGCATCCAGCATCCCGAGAACTTCCCCGACCCCGAGGCGCTGCCGCGCAGCTCGATCGTGGCGATCCGCCGCGCCGACGGCGCCGAGATCGGCTGATCCGGAGAGGGGCCTCGGCCCCATGGGCGGCCCGGAGCGATCCGGGCCGCCCCTTCGCGCTCTCGCCGCCGGGTCGCGGCGGCCTAGCTGGTCGGGCAAAGGAGATCCTCCATGCTCGACCTGTGGTACAAGAACGCCGTCATCTACTGTCTCGACGTCGAGACCTTCATGGACGCCAATGGCGACGGGGTGGGGGATTTCAGCGGCCTGACCGACCGGCTCGACCATATCGAGGGGCTGGGGGCGACGGCGATCTGGCTCAACCCGTTCTACCCAACCCCGAACCGCGACAACGGCTACGACATCACCGATTTCTACGGCATCGATCCCCGGCTCGGGAACGCGGGCGATTTCGTGAGCTTTGCCCGCGCCGCCTCGGATCGCGGGCTCAAGCTGATCATCGACCTCGTGGTCAACCATTGCTCGGTCGACCATCCCTGGTTCCAGAGCGCCCGCTCGGACCCCGACAGCCCCTATCGCGACTGGTTCGTCTGGTCGAAGGAAAAGCCCGCCGACATCACCGAGGGGATCATCTTTCCCGGCGTGCAGGAGGCGGTCTGGACCTATGACGAGAAGGCGGGCGCGTGGTACATGCACCGCTTCTACGCGCATCAGGCGGATTTCAACATCGCCAACCCGGCGGTGCGGGCCGAGATCCTGAAGATCATGGGCTATTGGCTGGAGCTGGGGGTCTGGGGCTTCCGGATCGACGCGGTGCCCTTCCTGATCGAGTACAAGGGCCTCGACGAGGAGCCGGATCGCGACCCGATGCTGCTTCTGTCGGAGATGCGCGATTTCCTGAGCTGGCGGCGCGCGGGCGCGATCATGCTGGCCGAGGCCAATATCGAGCGCGAGAAGGCGCCGGAGTATTTCGGCGGCCGCGAGTTCGGCGCCGACGAGCGTATGCACCTGATCCTCGACTTCCCGCTGAACCAGGCGATGTGGCTGGGCTTCGCGCGCGGCGCGGCGACGCCGGTGATCGCGGCGCTGGGCAGCCGGCCCGAGGGCGCACCGCTGCAAGCGCAATGGGCGACCTTCCTGCGCAATCATGACGAGCTGTCGCTCGACAAGCTGACGGACAGCGAGCGGCAGGAGGTGTTCGACGCCTTCGGCCCCGATCCGGACATGCAGCTCTATGATCGCGGGCTGCGCCGCCGCCTCGCGCCGATGCTCGACGACACCGACCGGCTGGCGTTGGCGCAGTCGCTGCTGTTCGCGCTGCCGGGCACGCCGGTGATGTGGTATGGCGACGAGATCGGGCAGGGCGAGGATCTGTCGCAGAACGAGCGCGACGCGGTACGCAGCCCGATGCAATGGGCCGACGAGCATCGCGGCGGCTTCTCGCGTGGGACCGGCGACCTGCTGCGCCCGGTGGTCGAGGACGGGCCGTGGGGGTTCCACGAGACCAACGTTGCGGCCCAGCGTGGTCGGCCGGGCAGCCTGCTCACTCGCGTGCAGCAGCTGGTACGCTGCCGCCGCGCCTGCCCGGAGATCGGCTGGGGCGACACCGAGGTGGTCGAGGAGCTGCCGGAGCAGGTGCTGGGGTTGGTGTCGGCGTGGCGCGGTACGCGGGTGCTGACGCTGCACAATTTTTCGGCCGAGCCGGTGCGTTGCGCGCCGAAGATCGCGGATGCGCATCACCTCGTCGCACTGCTGGGCGGTCCGGACGAGGCCGCGCCCGGACAGCTCGATCCCGGCGGCGAGATCGAGCTGCAGGGCTACGGCTATCGCTGGTACCGGATCGACGGCGAGCGCGCATGATCGGGGCCAATGCGGACCCCGGCGGGGTCCGCGACCGCGCGTTCAGCGCGCCCGGACGGGTCGGGTTTCGGGGAGGGTGATCCGGGCCACCTGCTCGGAGATCGGCGCGACCGAGAGCGGGTGGGTCTCGGCGCGGTAGTCCTCCTTGTCGCCCATCGGCTGCCACTGGCCACCGCGATAGAGTTCGATCGCCGAGAAGCGGGACTTGTAGTCCATCTTGGGGCTGCCGGGGACCCAGTAGCCGAGATAGACGTAAGGCAGGCCCATTTCCTGCGCGATCCGCACATGGTCGAGGATCACATGGGTGCCGAGCGAGCGGCGGTCCTCGGCGGGGTCGAAGAAGGAATAGACCATCGACAGCCCGTCATCGAGGATGTCGGTCAGGCAGACCGCCCGCAGCCCGTGGCGCGCGTCATGCGCCGCCGACGGGTCGCTGTATTCGACCAGCCGGGTGCGGACCGGCGTCTCCTCGACCATCGCGGCGAACTCGAACATGTCCATGTCGGCCATGCCGCCGCTGGCGTGGCGGCTGTCGAGATAATCGCGAAACAGCGCGTATTGCTCCTCGGTGGCCCAGGGCGAGGTGGCGCGCCGCGCGAGGTCGCGGTTGCGCCGCAGCACCCGCGACTGGCTGCGCGAGGGGGTGAAGCGGGCGACGTCGATCCGGGCCGAGAGGCAGGCGGTGCATTCGGCGCAGGAGGGGCGGTAGAGCACGTTCTGGCTGCGCCGGAATCCCTGCTTGGACAGCGAGTCGTTGAGCTTCTCGGCCTGTTCGCCCTGCAGCGCCGTGAACAGCTTCCGTTCCATCCGCTCCGCGAGATACGGGCAGGGCTGCGGGGCCGTCACGTAGAATTGCGGCGCAAAGGGCAGTGTATGGCGCATCGGCAGGGCTCTGTCGGCAGCTACCGGCCAAAGCTAGCGCCGCGTCCGCGTCCTGCCAAGTCCCGGAGGGGACATGGCAGGCATTCGGCACGCGACGCTGCGTTCAGCGCCGGCGGCGCAGGGCGGTGGTGGCGAGCACGCTGTCGGTCAGGCCCTGGCCGTGCGGGGTCAGCAGCATCATCGCCATCGAGACCAGCTGCAGCGGGAAGATCATGATCGAAACCGCGTAGCCGGCCGTGTGCAGAAAGGCCTGCGTGGGATCGAGCGGCCGGTCGCTGCCGTCACGCAGTTCGATCGCCATCAGCCGCATGCCCCATGTCGCCGAGCCGCTCGCGAGGGTCCACCAGCGGTACAGGAAGCCCACGACCATCATCATCATCGGGAAGAAGAACAGCCCGACGAAGGCGGTGAGCGGAACCAGCAGCGCACAGATCACCGCGATCAGGGTCACGTCGACGAGCCAGGCGATGCCGCGCTTGAGCGCGACGCCCTCGTAGCAGTCGGGGCTCGTCTCGGGGTCGGGCAGGCCACGCAGCCGCGCGGCGAAGGTCGGTGAGGCGGTCATGGCACGATCCTCTCATGCGGGCAGGGAGGGGGCAAGCGGCCCCCCGTGGGGGCCGCCGCGTCGGGATCAGGCGGCGTCCTTGTCGCCGTTCTCGTCATCATTGCCGGCCTCGCGGGCCTTGGCGGCACGGTCGTCCATAAACTGGTCGAACTCGGCCTTGTCCTTGGCATCGCGCAGCCGCTCGAGGAAGCTCTCGAAGGCGCGCTGCTCGTCTTCGAGCCGGCGCAGGGTCTCGGCCTTGTAGGCGTCGAAGGCCGTGTTGCCCGAGGAGCGCATGGCGGTGAAGGGCGAGACGCGGGCCCGGTGACTGCGGCAGGATTTGGCGAACATGCGTTTGCTCCAGATCATGTAGGCGAGAATGGCGAGGCCGAGGGGCCAGAAGGCGATGAAGCCGAGCACCATGGCGGCGATCCAGGCGGGCTTGCCGCGGGCGTCGAGCCAGCTCTCGGCGCGGACGAGCCAGTCCTTGAACCCGGACCGTCCGACGTGGCGTGACAGGGGCATGTCGGTCGTGGACATCGAGGAACTCCTTCGTGGAAGGGGCCCGCTGCCGGGCCGGTTGGGGATGTGAATGTCTTTCACATTACGGCAGATGGGCGTGGCATGGCGGCGCTTCAAGGGGTGATGTGAAGGGTTTTCACATTTTTCGCGCCAAAGCCCCTTCCGGCGACCGTTGACGCTCCCCGCGCCGCGCGCCACCTTCGCGCCATGACAGACCTCGCCTCGCGCCTGAGCCGCGCCCCGCGCCCCTTTGATTCCGACATGGCCGCCGAGGCGCGCGCGGCCTGCGGCTGGGCCGACCCGGCCGTGGACGAGCTGATCGCCGGCACCGCCGGCTGCAGCCCCTTCCTCGCCGGGCTGATCGGCCGCGAGGGCGACTGGCTGGAGGCGGCCTGCGCCGATCCCGAAGCCGCGGTCGCCGCGGAGCTGGCGGCGATGAAGGGCAAGGACGCCGCGACGCTGGGCCCGCAGTTGCGCCGCGCCAAGCGCCGGGTGGCGCTGATCGCGGCGCTGGCCGATCTCGGCGGCGCCTGGCCGCTCGAGGAGGTGACGGGCAGCCTGACCCGGCTCGCCGACGCGGCGCTGCAGGCCGGGCTCGAGGCGTTGCTGGCGCCCGAGATCGCGCGCGGAAAGCTGCCGGGGATGGGCGAGGACGACATCGAGAGCGGCGCCGGCATGGCGCTCTTCGCGATGGGCAAGATGGGCGCCTTCGAGCTGAACTACTCCTCGGATATCGACCTGATCTGCCTTTATGACGAGACCCGCTACGAGGGCACCGACCAGCACGAGGCGCGCAGCGTGCTGGTGCGGGTGACCCGCAAGCTCGCCGGGTTGATCGGCGACATCACCGGCGAGGGCTACGTGTTCCGCACCGACCTGCGGCTGCGGCCCGACGCGGCGGTAACGCCGGTCTGCCTGTCGATGGGCGCGGCCGAGCAGTATTACGAGAGCGTCGGCCGGACCTGGGAGCGGGCGGCCTGGATCAAGGCCCGGCCCTGCGCCGGCGACCTCTCCGCCGGGGCCGATTTCGTCGAGACGCTGCGCCCGTTCGTCTGGCGGCGGCATCTCGATTTCCATGCGATCCGCGACGCGCATGACATGCGGCTCAAGATCCGCGACCACAAGGGTCTGGGCGGCGCGCTCAGCCTGCCGGGCCACGACATGAAGCTCGGCCGGGGCGGCATCCGCGAGATCGAGTTCTTCACCCAGACCCGGCAGCTGATCTCCGGCGGCCGCGACCCCTCGCTCAGGGTGCGTGGCACGGTCGAGGGGCTGGAGCGGCTGGCGCAGGCGGGCTGGATCGAGACGGAGACGGCCGAGGCGCTGACCCACCACTACCGCGCGCATCGCGAGATCGAGCACCGGGTGCAGATGATCGGCGACCAGCAGACCCATATGCTGCCCTCCAGCGAGGAGGGCTTCGCGCGGCTCGCCGCCTTCATGGATCGCGACCTCGCGGAGTTGAAGGACGAGCTGACCGAGCGGCTGGAAACCGTGCACGCGCTCACCGAGGATTTCTTCGCCCCGGGCCATGCCGCCGCCGAGACGCCGGATTTCGGCCAGGAGGTGACGGCGCGCTGGCCCGGCTACCCGGCGCTGCGCTCCGGCCGCGCGGTCGAGATCTTCGACCGGCTGCGGCCCGAGATCCTGAAATCGCTCTCCGAGGCGGCCCGGCCCGAGGAGGCGCTGGCCCAGTTCGACGCGTTTCTCGCCGGGCTCCCGGCAGGGGTGCAGCTGTTCTCGCTGTTCGAGGCCAACCCGCAGCTGACCCGGCTCATCATCGACATCTGCGCCACCGCGCCGGGGCTGGCGCAGTATCTGTCGCGCAACGCCGGCGTGCTCGACGCGGTGATCGGCGGCGGTTTCTTCGAGGACTGGCCCGGCACGGATGCGCTGCGCGCCGATCTGGCGGCGCGACTGGCGCGCCAGCCCGATCACGAGGCGCGGCTCGGGGCGGCGCGGATCTGGGCCAAGGAGCTGCATTTCCGGATCGGGGTGCACCACCTGCGCGGGCTGATCGACGCGGCCCGGGCCGGCACCGAATATGCCGAGCTGGCCGAGGCGGCGGTCGCCGCGCTGGTGCCGGCGGTGATCGACGAGATGGCCCGCCGCCACGGCCCGCCGCCGGGACGCGGCCTGTCGGTGCTCGGCATGGGCTCGCTCGGGGCCGGGCGGCTGGGGTCGTCCTCGGATCTCGACCTGATCGTGATCTACGACGCCGCCGGGGTCGAGGCCTCTGACGGGCCGCGCCCGCTCGCCGCGCGGGCCTGGTACGCGCGTTTCACCCAGTCGCT
Organism: Limimaricola variabilis; assembly: GCF_034371605.1. Classification (NCBI taxonomy): domain Bacteria; kingdom Pseudomonadati; phylum Pseudomonadota; class Alphaproteobacteria; order Rhodobacterales; family Paracoccaceae; genus Limimaricola; species Limimaricola variabilis. The sequence continues at coordinate 609,032 of NZ_CP139691.1, forward strand.
GATCACCGCGCTCAGCGCGCCGATGCCGGATGGCAAGCTTTACGAGGTTGACATGCGGCTGCGCCCCTCGGGGCGGCAGGGGCCGGTGGCGACCGCGCTGCCCGCCTTCCGCGCCTATCAGCGCGACGAGGCCTGGACCTGGGAGCATCTGGCGCTGACCCGGGCGCGGGTGGTGGCGGGCGAGCCGGGGCTCGGCGACGAGATCGAGGACTTCCGGCGCGCGCTGATCACCGAGAAGTCGACCGGGGAGACGGTCCTCGCCGATCTGGCCTCGATGCGCGCCCGGCTGGCCGAGGCCCGGCCCGGCGGTGCCGGCTGGGAGACCCGCGACGGGCCGGGTCGGCTGCAGGACGTGGAGCTGTTCGCCCAGAGCCTCGCGCTGCGCGCCGGGTCTCCCGAGCGCGCGGTCTCGGCCCAGATCGCGGCCGGGCGCGAGGCGGGGCTGATCGACGAGGAGGAGGCGGCGGTGCTGAGCGAGACCGCCGACCTGCTGCGACGGGTGCAATGCGTGGCGCGGCTGCTGACCGGGGGCGAGCCGCTGCCGGAGGCGCCGGCCGAGGGCGGCGTGCGGCTGCTGCTGCGCGAAAGCGGCTGCGACAGCCTCGACGACCTGCGCCGCGCCCTTGACGCCGCCGCGCGCCGCGCCGAGGAGGTGATCGACCGGGCGCTGGCCGGACACCGAGCGGGAGAGGCGAAATGAGCGACGGGATCGACCCCAAGGGGCTGGTGCGCGAGGCCTACCGGATCGAGGGGATCACCGAAGCGGAATGCCGGTCGATCTTTCTCGACTGGGCGCTGTCGCTGCCCGAGGGGCAGGAGAGCGGCATGGCGATCCGGCGTCTGCTGGAGCGCCACGCCACGGCCCCCGAGGGGCACCCGATGACGCGGGTGCTGACCGAGGGGCTCGACGTGTCGCCCGAGCCGCGCAGGCGCGGCGGGCGGGCGGGCCGCACGGCGGGCTGACCCGCCGCGCGACGGGGTTCAGCGCGCCAGCTGGGCGGCTTCGGCGGCGAGACGGGTGATCCCGGCCCAGTCGCCCGAATTGACCATCTCCTTGGGCGCGACCCAGCTGCCGCCGACGCAAAGCGTGTTGGACAGCGCGAGGTATTCGGGCGCGTTCTTGAGGCTGACGCCGCCGGTCGGGCAGAACTTCACCTGCGGGATCGGCGCGCCGATCGCCTTGAGCGCGGGCACCCCGCCATTGACCTCGGCCGGGAAGAACTTCTGCACGCTGTAGCCGCGATCGAGCAGGCGCAGCACCTCGGAGGCAGTGGCGGCGGCGGGCAGCAGCGGCAGGTCGTTGGCCTCGCAGGCATCGAGGATGCGGTCGGTCGCGCCGGGGCAGACGCCGAAGGTCGCGCCCGCCTCCTTGGCGGCCTCGACATCCTTGGGCGACAGCAGCGTGCCGGCGCCGACGACGCCGCCCTCGACCGAGGCCATCTCGCGGATCACGTCGAGCGCAGAGGGGGTGCGCAGCGTCACTTCGAGCGCGGGCAGGCCGCCCTCGACCAGCGCGCGGGCCAGATCCGCGGCCCGCGAGGCGTCATCGACCACCAGCACCGGGATGACCGGGGCGAGGGCGCAGACCTTGGCGGTGAGTTCGGAGGCGTGTTCGGGGGTCATGTCGCGATCCTGTCGTCTTTGAGTTGAAAGTGAGAAAAATCTGTCGCCGTTAACGTGCAGTTAACCAATCCTCGTCAAGCTGTAAGAGCTGGAGGAGGAAGGCAATGGCGAACGGCGGTTCGAGGGTCCTTGCGGGCGCCATTGTTCTGGCCGGGTGTGGCGGCGGCGGAGATGAGGCGAGCCCGCCGCCGCCCGCTTTCGACCGCTCCGACTTCGGCGCGCTCTCGGCGCTGCCGCCCGCGACCGACCTGCCGCTGCGCGGCGGTGCCCGTTACGCGGGCGGCTTTGTCGCCGACATCCGACATGCCGACGTGACGCCCTCCGGCCGGATCGAAGGGGAGCTGACGCTCGATCTCGACTTTGCGGACCGCAGCGTGACCCTGCCGATCGAGGGGCGGCTGGAGCGGATCTCCGGAGAATTCCTGGGCGAGGCGGTGGCCATCGACACGCTGCCGCTGGTGCCCGGGGCGGGGCAGCTCGCGCTGACGCGCGAGGGCGCGGCGATGCGCGGCGAGGTCACGGCGGGCTTTGGCGACGATCTCGCCTTGGCGGGCGAACGCCGCCGTCTCGACATCGACATCGAAAGCCCGCTGCGCGGACCCGGCGGACGGGCCCTCGCAGGGCCGGTGTCGGGCACGATCCTGACCGCGCCCTTCACCGACCAGCCGCATGTCCTGACGGGTCAGTTTCATGCGACGTCCGACTGATCAGACCACCACGGCCGCGCCATAGGCGGCGCCGCCGACCTGCTGGCGGAAGGTCTCGAACAGCTCGCGGCCGACGCCGTTGCCATTGCCGGCCAGATCGGCCGGGGCCGGCACGCGACCCTCGAGGCTTGCCAGCACCTCGAGCGTGCCCGCGGGCGCATCGAGCCGGACCATGTCGCCGTCGCGGATCAGCGCGATCGCGCCGCCATCGGCGGCCTCGGGCGTCACGTGGATCGCCGCCGGCACCTTGCCGCTCGCACCCGACATCCGGCCATCGGTGACCAGCGCCACCTTGAGCCCGCGATCCTGAAGCACCGCGAGGGTGGGGGTCAGGTTGTGCAGCTCGGGCATGCCGTTCGATTTCGGGCCCTGATAGCGAACCACGACGATCGTGTCCTCCTTGAACTCGTCGTTGCGGAACGCGGTCTTGACCGATTCCTGGTCGTGGAAGACCCGGGCCTTGGCCTCGATCACGTGGCGCTCGGGCGCCACGGCGGAGGTCTTGATCACGGCGCGGCCGATATTGCCGGTGAGCTGGCGCAGGCCGCCGGTCTTCTGGAACGGGTTGGTGGCCGGGCGCAGGATCTTGTCGTTGAGCGTCTCGCGGGTGCCGGGGGCATAGGCGACGCGGCCCTCCTGCAGCTTCGGCTCCTGGGTGTAGAGCTCGAGCCCTTCGCCCGCGACGGTGCGGGTGTCGGGGTGCAGCAGGCCGGCGTTCAACAGCTCGCCGATCATGTAGCCGAGCCCGCCCGCCGCGTGGAAATGGTTCACGTCGGCGAGGCCGTTGGGGTAGACCTTGGCCATCAGCGGGGTGATCGCCGACAGCTCCGCGAAATCCTCGAGATCGAGGATCACGCCCGCTGCCTTGGCCATCGCGGGCAGGTGCAGCACGAGGTTGGTCGAGCCGCCGGTGGCCATCAGGCCGACGATGCCGTTGACGAAGGCCCGCTCGTCGAGGACGTCCGAGACCGGCGTGAACTCGTTGCCGAGCGCGGAGATCTGCGCCGCGCGCTCGGTGCCCGCGACGGTGAGCGCGTCACGCAGCGGCGTGTTCGGGTTGACGAAGCTGGCGCCCGGCAGGTGCAGCCCCATGAACTCCATCAGCATCTGGTTCGAGTTGGCGGTGCCGTAGAAGGTGCAGGTGCCCGGCCCGTGATAGGAGGCCATCTCGGCCTTCATCAGCTCCTCGCGGCCCACTTCGCCCGAGGCGAATTGCTGGCGCACGCGGGCCTTTTCATCATTGGGCAGGCCGGAGGTCATCGGGCCCGCGGGCAGGAACACCGCCGGGATATAGCCGAAGGTGGCGGCGGCCATCACGAGGCCGGGGACGATCTTGTCGCAGACGCCCAGATAGACCGAGCTGTCGAACACGTTGTGCGACATGCCCACCGCCGCCGCGAGCGCGATCACGTCGCGCGAGAACAGCGACAGCTCCATCCCGGTCTGGCCCTGGGTGACGCCGTCGCACATCGCCGGCACGCCGCCCGCGACCTGCGCCGTGGCGCCGGCCTTGCGCGCCGCCTCGCGGATCATCGCGGGATAGGTCTCGAACGGCTGATGCGCCGAGAGCATGTCGTTATAGGCGGTGATGATGCCGATATTCGGCACCCGCGCCTCGGCCAGCGCGTCCTTGTCGGGACCGGTGGCGGCATAGGCATGGGCCTGGTTGCCGCAGGTCAGATGCGCGCGGCGCGGGCCTTCGGCGGCCGCGGCGGCCATCCGGTCGAGATAGGTGCGGCGCGACCCCTCGCTGCGGGCGCGGATCCGGTCGGTGACGGCTTCGAGCGTGCGGTTGAGGGCCATCTTCGGCTGCTCCTGTCGATAATCGGGTTGCCGCGCGCTTAGCACGGATCGTTAGCGCTAACAACCTGTCCCGGGGGTCTGGTCCGACGGGATCGGCGGCGCTTGGGAGAAAACCCGCGCCTGCCGGGCCCGGTTTCGTGCGGAGCGGCTTTTCGTGGCCCGGCGGGCGGGGTAGGAGGGCGCATGACACCGTTCCCGCACCTCCCGCCCTATCCGACCGTCCGGCTGCTGCCCAAGGCCGATGCCCGCGCGATCCGCCATGGATTTCCCTGGGTCTTCGCCAACGAGATGGTCCTCGACCGCCGCACCAAGAAGCTGGCCCCCGGTAGCCTCGCCATCCTCGAGGATGCCGAGCGGCGGCCGATGGCGGTGGTCACGGTCAACCCCGAGTCCAAGATCGCCGCGCGGGTGCTCGACCGCGACCCCGAGGCGGTGATCGACGGTGACTGGATCGCCGAGAAGCTGATCCGCGCGCTGCGCCACCGCGAGGCGCTGTTCGACGCGCCGTTCTACCGGCTGGTCCATGCCGAGGCCGACGGGCTTCCGGGCGTGGTGATCGACCGCTTCGGCGACATCGCGGTGTTGCAGCCCAATGCCGCCTGGGCCGATGCCGGGGCCGAAACCATCGCCGACGCGCTGCTCGCGGCGACCGGCATCCGCCGGGTGGTGCTCAACGGCTCCGGCCGCGCGCGCGGGCTCGAAGGACTGGGCGAGGAGCTGCGGATGCTGCGCGGCGACGCGCCCGAGGCGCCGGTCGAGGTGCCGATGAATGGTGCCCTCTACATGGCCGACCTGATGGGTGGCCAGAAGACCGGGCTGTTCTATGACCAGCGCCCGAACCACGCCTTCGCGGCCGGTCTGGCCAAGGATGCGCGCGTGCTCGACGTCTTCTCCCATGTCGGTGGCTTCGGCCTCGCGGCGCTGGCGCATGGCGCGGCTTCGGCGCTGGCGGTCGATGGATCGGCCCCGGCGCTCGATCTGGCGCGCAAGGGGGCCGAGGCCTCCGGCGTCGCCGACCGGTTCGAAACCCGCCAGGGCGACGCCTTCGACACGCTGGCCGCGCTCGACAAGGAGGGCCGCCGTTTCGAGGTCGTGGTCTGCGACCCGCCCGCCTTCGCACCGTCGAAATCGGCGCTGGAGCCGGGGCTGCGGGCCTATGAGCGGATCGCCCGGTTGGCCGCACCGCTGGTCGAGGAGGGCGGCTATCTCGTGCTCTGCTCCTGCAGCCACGCTGCCGACCTGTCGAAGTTCCGTGCCGCTTCGGCGCGCGGCATCGGCAAGGCGGGCCGCAAGGGTGCGATCTGCTACACCGGCTTTGCCGGGGCCGATCACCCGGTGCTGCCGCAGCTGGCCGAGGGCGGCTATCTCAAGGCGCTCGTGTTCCGGCTGTGAGGGTCCTGCTCGACGCCTGCGTTCTCTATCCCACGGTGATGCGCGAGCTGCTCTTGGGCTGCGCGTCCCGGGGGCTGTTCGATCCGCGCTGGAGCGCGCGGATCTCGGAGGAGTGGGCGCGGGCGGCGGCGCGGCTCGGGCCCGAGGGCGAGGCGATCGCGCGGGGCGAGATCGCGGTGCTGGCGTCGCGGTTTCCGCGCGCCGAGGTGGCACCGAACCCGGATCTGGAGCGGCGGCTCTGGCTGCCGGATCCGGGCGACATCCACGTGCTGGCCAGCGCGGTGGCGGGCCATTGCGACGTGATCGTGACCATGAACGCCAAGGATTTCCCGCGCGACATCCTCGCCGAGGAGGGGCTGTCGCGCGCCGATCCGGACAATTTCCTGCTCGGCCTGTTCGAGGCCAGCCCCGGCCCGGTGGGCGAGGTGGTGGCGGCGGTGGTGGCCGAGGCCACGCGCCTGTCGGGCGAGGCCTGGACGCCGCGCGCGCTGCTGAGGAAGGCGCGGCTCAACCGGTTCGGCAAGGCGGTGGAAGCGGCGGCGGGCTAGGCGCCCAGCCACTTCTTTTCGTTGGCGGCGATCGCCTCGATCCGCGCGGCGGTCTTGGGGTGGCTCATCAGCCAGGCCGGGGTCGCGCCATGCGCGCCGGCCATGGAGTCGAGCTTGGAGAGCAGCGATTTCTGCGGCCCCGTGCCGAAGCCCGCCTTGATCATCAGCGCCGAGGCATAGGCGTCGGCCTCGTATTCGTCGGAGCGGCTGATCCCGGCGGCGACCAGCCGGGTCAGCCCGGCGGCGATCATCCCGCCGATCCCGGGGATCAGCCGTGACAGCACCGCCGCAAGGGCGGTGCGCAGCGCGTTCTGGGCGGAGAAATCCACCATCCGCCGGCGCGAATGCCCGAGCGCCACGTGGCCCAGCTCATGCGCGACGACGCTGGCGATCTCCTCGGCTGTGACGGCGCCGGCCGCGAATTTCTCGAGAAAGCCTCGGGTGAGGAAGATCCGTCCGTCCGGCGCGGCGAGGCCGTTCACCGGGGCGATCTCGTAGACGTGAACCTTGATGCGGGGCAGGTCGAGCGCCCGCGCCAGCCGCTCGCAGACCGCGCGCAGCCTCGGCTCCGCCAGCTCCGTCGAGCGCGCGTCGAGTTCGCGCCGCGTCCGCCAGACCGAGACCTGGTAGACCGCGAATCCGTAAAGCAGCGCGAGGAGCAGCGGTGAGAGCTTCAGCATTATGGCAATATGGTGGCCGTCGGGCAGTGCGACAAGCACCGTTTCTGGTATGTCACATGCGTTCCTTCCGCCACAGGTTGCGTCAAGTGTGATTAACCTGAAGGGAACCGAATCCCGGCTAATGTTATTGTCCAACTGTCAGGGGGGTTGTCCAACTGAACGAGGCAACCATGAATTTCGAGCAACACGACCAGCAAGTCCGCGACGCGTCCCTCAAAAGGGCGTTTCCGGTCGAACGCGACACGCCCGAGCAGCTGCGCCAGTTGCTGGAGCAATTGTCGAGCCGAACCCGGCCCCGCGAAGGCGGCGAGGCCGAACGAACGCGCTGAGCCCCGGGCCCACGCGGTACAGGACGCGCGGGTATAGAGGTATCGGGATCACATCCCGAAAGATGTCGCGAAAGACCTAGGCCGCGAGACGGCTCAGCAGCAGAAGCAGGAATAATCCCACCACCGCGAGCGCGATGCCATGCGCGGCGCCCCACTGCGCCATGTCGGCGACCTTGCCGCCACGACGCCGGGCCCGCCAGGCACCCCAGATGCCGCCGATCAGCAGACCGGTCAGGGGAAGGATCATCGGGGTCACTCCGCTTGCCGCGGCCCTGCCGGCCGCCCCGGCCCCCTAGCGCGACAGCGGTCCCGCTGTCCAGAACCGGACCGCCCGGATCGCCGCGGCGCGGCGTCGCGGGCGCAGCGACGCCCCGTCATTCGCACCCTGCGGGAGAATCGTGATAGGATCACATCAATCCCCGGGCGCAGGCCCGAGGGGCCCAAAACGCTTGTTTTCAAAGCTGACGCGTCAGTTGCCGCTACGACACGGCAGTGCAGAAACAGGGGTGACAGGAGGTGACGCAGGGAGTAGGACGGCGGCATAAAAAGGGCAGGCCGGCCGCGGGGTGGATCTGGGGACCCGGCACAGGCCCTTCAACGGGAGCACACATGAAAGCCGAGTCCTTCCTTTCCGACGACTACCGGCCCGCCGAAGACGAGCCGTTCATGAACGAGCGTCAGCTCGAATATTTCCGTCGCAAGCTGTTGCACTGGAAAGCCGAGCTGCTCTCCGACAGCCGCGACACGATCGAGGGGATGAAGGACGCAACGCGCAACATTCCCGACATCGCCGACCGTGCCAGCGAAGAGACCGACCGGGCGCTGGAACTGCGAACGCGCGATCGCCAGCGCAAGCTGGTGTCCAAGATCGACGCCGCGCTGCGGCGCATCGACGAGGGCGAGTACGGCTATTGCGAGATCACTGGGGAGCCGATCTCGCTGCGCCGCCTCGATGCACGTCCGATCGCCACGATGAGCCTCGAGGCGCAGGAGCGTCACGAACGCCGCGAGCGCGTGCACCGCGACGACTGACCTTCGATGCCCGCGACGCCATTGCGTATTGCCGTCGCGGGTGCCGGCATCGGCGGCCTGAGCGCCGCCCTCTGCCTGGCCCGGGCCGGGCACCATGTCTCGATCTATGAACGCGCGCCTGCGCTGCGCGAGATCGGGGCCGGAATCCAGATCACCCCCAATGGCGCCGCCGTGCTCGAACGGCTGGACCTCGGAGCCGCGCTCGACGCCGCCGCGATCCGGGCGCGCGCGGTTGTGCCGACCGACGGGCATGACGGCCGCGCCATCGCGCGCTTCGCGCTCGATCAGGGGCGCTTTCCCTATCGTTTCCTGCATCGCGCCGATCTCGTGGCGCTGCTGGCCCGCGCCGCGACCGAGGCCGGGGCCACTCTCATGACCGATCACATGGTTACCGGGGCCGATCCGGTCGTCGGGCGGCTTTCATTCGCCGAAGGGGCCGATGTCGCGGCGGATCTCGTCATCGCGGCGGATGGGCTGCGCTCGGTGTTGCGCCATTCGGTGACCGAGGCGGCGGCGTCGTTCACCGGGCAGGTCGCTTGGCGCGCCGTGATCGAGGATGTCGCGGCGCCGCCCGAGGCAAGGATCTGGATGCTGCCGGGGCGGCACGTCGTGACCTATCCGCTGCCCGGCGGGCGGCTCAACCTCGTGGCGGTGCGCGAACAGGCCGACTGGGCGCCAGAGGGCTGGGACCATGAGGACGACCCGGACATCCTTCGTGCGGCCTTCGCCGACGCGGCCCCCGAACTCGCGGAGTTGCTGGCGCGGGTCACGCGGGTGCGCCGTTGGGGCCTGTTCCGCCACCCGGTGCCGGAGCGCTGGCACGTGGATCGACTGGTGCTTCTGGGCGACGCCGCGCATCCGACGCTGCCGTTCCTGGCGCAGGGGGCGAACCTCGCCATCGAGGATGGGTGGGCGCTCGCCCGCGCGCTTGAGGGAGACGGCGATCTCGACAGGAAGCTGCGGCGCTATGCCGAACTCCGTGCGCCACGGGTGCGGCGCGCCATCGCGGCGGCGCAGGCCAATGCGCGCAATTATCACCTGTCGGGCGTGGCGCGCCGGGTCGCCCATGCCGGCCTCGGCGCCATCGGGCGGGTCGCGCCGGCGCGGTTCACCGCGCGGATGGCTTGGCTGCATGATCACGACATCACAAGCGAATGGCCCGCCACCTGAAAGGTGACGGGCCGGGCTCTCCTGGAGTAGAGAGGCGGTCGCGCGATCAGTTGGAGACGCGCAGTTCGCGGGTCGCGGTCACCTGGCCGTCGGCGTCGTAGAGAACGGCGAAGACGTTGTCGCGATAGGGGCGGTGCGTCAGCTGCACGCGGACGTCGGATTCCAGCCCGGGACGGACGTCTTCGCTGCCGAGCAGCACGCCGGTGGCGATGCTGGAGCCGTCGAGGATCTCGACCCAGCCGCCGGTTTCGCTGACGACGCGATCGAGATCGACATGGCCGGCGTTCTCGACGCTGAACTGGGCACCGAGGTTGTCGGCGGAGGCGATCGCCGGGAGGGTGGCGGTCAGGGCGGTCGCAAGGGCGGCGGCGATGGTCAGGTTTTTCATGTCTCTTGCCTTTCGGTGGTCCCCGGGGAGGAGGGGATGGGTGGGCGCCGGGGAGGGCGGCGCGGGTTGCAGAACCGGATATCGGGGAGATCGCGGCGAATGGCCAACATGGCCTTGTCGCGGAATGTCGCAGAGGGGGAAGCTGTTACACGCGGCTACAAAACCATGAGCGGAAGGGGGAAATTTGAGTCCCTTTCCATTGGTCGATCCGGCTGCAGGCCCCTTCGGCGTCGCGTCTCCCTCATCCAGTGCTGCAGTTCACATAGGTGTCGCGACCGGTGAACTGAACAGTTCAGTATGTGCCGTTTTGCAGGGCGCCTTGTGCGGCGCATCTGCCGTCGGGGCAGGCGGGTGATGTGGCTTGCAGGTCCACGCGAAAACGGGCGCGGCACCCATCGGCGCCGCGCCCGTTTTCAGTAATCGGACGACTCTAGGCTCAGGCGTCGATGTCGATCCAGACCGGCACGTGGTCGGACGGCTTCTCGCGGCCGCGCACCTCGCGTTCGATCCAGGCGTCGTTGAGCAGATCGGCGGCCTGCGGGGCGAGCAGAAGGTGGTCGATGCGGATGCCGTTGTTCCGCTCCCAAGAGCTGGCCTGATAGTCCCAGAAGGAATAGTGGCCCGGCCCGCGCACCCGCGCGCGGAACGCGTCGGTGAAGCCCAGCGTCTCGATCCGGCGGAAGGCGGCACGGGTCTCGGGCCGGAACAGCGCGTCCTCGATCCAGGCCTCTGGCCGGGCGGCGTCCTCGGGCTGCGGGATCACGTTCCAGTCGCCCGCGAGCAGCGCCGGCGCCTCGAGTTCCAGCAGCGCCTGCGCCCGCGCCCGCAGCCGCTCCATCCAGGCCAGCTTGTAATCGTATTTCGGGCCGGGGGCGGGGTTGCCGTTCGGCAGGTAGAGACAGCCCACCCGCACCGGCCGGGTCTCGCCGATCACGGTCGCCTCGATATAGCGGGCCTGCTCGTCGCTGTCGTCACCGGGCAGGCCGCGCGTCACGTCCTCGAGCGGCAGGCGCGACAGGATGGCGACGCCGTTGAAGCCCTTTTGGCCATGGGTTTCGACCGTGTAGCCCATGTCCTCGAAATGCTCGCGCGGGAAGCCTTCGTCGGCCGACTTGATCTCCTGCAGCAGCGCCACGTCGGGGCGGCTTTCGGCCAGCCAGTCCGACAGGGCGCCGATCCGCGCCTTCACGCCGTTGATGTTGAAGGTGGCGAGTTTCATGCGGGCCTCCTTGGCGCGGGTGTGCCGCAGGCTTGTAGCAGCCTGCGGCGGACCCACAAGCCTAGCGGGTGCACAGCTTGCGCGGGCCGGAATAGGGCTGGAAGGTGCAGTCCGAGGCACGGAAGGAGCGATAGGCGCGCGAACAGGCGCGCACGTCGCATTGCGGCTGGGCCGCGGCGTTGTTGCGCAGCCGGTTGGCATTGGTGCTGACCACCTCGGTGCCGCGGCGCGCCCGGACCGGTGTCTGGCTCTCGGCCGAGGGTGCCCGCGCGGCGCCGGCACCGCCGGCCGCGAGCACGACCTCGCGCCAGATCTCGGCCGGAAGGCTGCCGCCGGTGACCGCGTCCATCGGCGAGTTGTCGTCATTGCCGATCCAGACGCCCACCACCAGCTTGTCGGTGAAGCCGATGAACCAGGCGTCGCGGCTGTTCTGGCTGGTGCCGGTCTTGCCGGCGGCGAAACCCGGAATCTGCGCGCGCTTGCCGGTGCCGTCGGTGACCACGGCCCGCAGCATCGACAGCATCGGCTCGCGGGTGCGATTCAGCTCGACCGCGTTGGGATCGGCGCCGGAGACCGACAGCGCGACGCCGGTCTCGCCGAGCTTGAGGCTGGCGATGCCAGTGGCCTTGATCGGTGCGCGGCCCGCGAGGATGGCGGCATAGGCCTCGGTCATGTCCAGCAGCGACACCTCGGAGGTGCCGAGCGCGAGGCTGGGGGTCTGGGTCAGCTTGCCCTCGATGCCGAGCTGGCGCGCCACCTCGATCACTTGGTCGATCCCGACCTCCTGCGCGAGTCGCACCGTGGCGGCGTTGAGCGAGCGCGCGAAGGCCTCGCGCAGCGTAACCACACCGGCATACTGGCCGTTGAAGTTCTCGGGCTTGTAGCCGTTGATGTCGATCGGCTCGTCGGGCAGGCGGGTGTCGGGGTCGGCGCCCATCACCAGCGCGGCGAGAAAGACCGGCAGCTTGAAGGTCGAGCCGGGCTGGCGCAGCGCGTCGGTGGCGCGGTTGAACTGGCTCTCGCCGTAATCGACGCCGCCGACCATGGCGCGCACGCGGCCGTCGGGGGTCATGGCGACGATGGCGCCCTGGCTCGCACCGGCCTGCGCGCCGGGACCGGCGAGCGCGTCGCGCAGGATCTTCTCGGCCTTGGCCTGCAGCTCCATGTCGAGTGTCGCGGTGACGGTGAGCGGGCCGTCGACGGCGCCGGACAGCTCCTGCGCCTCGCCCAGCACCCAGTCGGCGAAATAGCTGCCCGCGCGGGCGGGCGGCGGCGACGGCTCGAGCGCGGCCATCTCGCCGCGCGCGGCCTCGAAGGCGGCCTCGTCGATGCGGCCGAGATCGCGCATCACCGACAGCACCACCAGCCCGCGCTCGCGGGCGCGCTCCAGATTGGCTTCGGGGTTGATCACCGATGGCGCCCGGATCGTGGCGGCGAGGATCGCGCTCTCGGCGAGGCTCAGCTCCTGCACCGGCTTGTCGAAGTAGAGCTGGGCGGCGGCGGGCATGCCCCATGCGCCCGAGCCGAGATAGGTGGAGTTCAGGTAGAGCTCCATGATCCGGTCCTTGCCGAGCTGACGCTCGAGGCCCAGCGCGAGGACCATCTCCTGCAGCTTGCGTTTGTAGGTCCGGTCGGGGTCGAGATAGAGCACCTTGACCAGCTGCTGGGTGATGGTCGAGCCGCCCTCGACCACGCCGCCGGAGGAGAAGTTACGCCACATCGCGCGGCCGATGCCTTCGATGTCGACGCCGGGGTGATCCCAGAAGCGCCGGTCCTCGATCGCCGAGACCGCCTGGGCCAGATGGTCGGGCATCTCGTCGAGCGGGACGTAGCCTGCGCGGTAGGCGCCACGGGTGAACAGCGTGTCGCCCGCCTCGTCCTGCACGGTGAGCGTCGGCTCTTCGAGCGGCGGCAGCATGTCGGCCAGCGGCAGGTCGCGCACCGCCCAGATGAGGATGCCGCCGATCATCACGGCGCCGAGCAGCACGAGGAAGGCCAGCCCGAACACGGTGCGCCAGATCCAGCGCGTGGCGCGGACCGTGGCGGCCGGGCGCAGCTTGCGCTCTTCGAGCCGGGCCCGGCGGCGGGCGGAGGCGTCGCGCCAACCCTGCGCCGCGCGGGCGGTGAGCGAGGGGCGCGGGGCGCCGGCCTCGATCGGGGCCGTGGTCGCGGCATCGGGATCGGCGGTGGTGTCAGAACTGCGCTGCCGCGCCGCGCGCAGCCGTTGCGCGGTGGTCGCGGCCCCGGCGCCGGCGCGGGCCGACACCTCGCGCAGGGCCCGGCCGCCACGGTCGAGGCCGCTGGCCCCGGCGCGGCCCATCGCCCGTCCGCCACGGCCCATCGCCCGCATCAGGGCGGCCCAGAAGGCGCGCGCGGCCTCGCCCAGATCACCGCCCTGCGGCGGTTCGGCGGGTCGGTCCGACGGCGGGGTGATCGGCTCCGGCGCCGCCCCCTCGGGTTGATGAACGGAGGCGTCGGGCGTCTTGTCGTCGGTCATCTGCGTGAAATTCCGGTATTATCGGTACCGGAGGGTAGCCGGGCCGGGCGGCCCGTCAAGCGCGCCCGCGCTCAGATCGAGAAGCTGGTGCCGCAGCCGCAGGAACTGCTGGCGTTCGGGTTCTCGATCACGAAGCGCGCACCGATCAGCTCGTCGGCGAAATCGATCGTGGCGTCGGCCAGAAAGGGCAGGGAGACGCTGTCGACCACGACCTTCTCGCCCGATCCCTCGAGCACCAGATCGTCATCCTTGGGCTCGTCGAGCGCGATCTCGTACTGAAAACCCGAGCAGCCGCCGCCTTCGACCGCGACGCGCAGCGCCTTGCCTTGGGCATGGGCGCCGATCTCGGCCAGGCGCTCCCAGGCGCGTGGGGTGACCTTGGGGGGCAGCGTCAGCATGGCGGAACCTATCCGTGGGCAGCGTCATTGGGCCGGTCCGATCTTGGAAAACGCGGCGTTTTCCCTGTCCGGGCGGCATCATGCCCCATATAGGTAAGGTGAATAGTGACGACAAGCTGGCGGTGCACATGACGGCTCCCTACGCCTCCGACCCGCGCGACACGCGCGGCAGGCTTCATCCCGAGGAGGAAAGCGCGTTTCGTTCGCCTTTTCAGCGCGACCGCGACCGCATCATCCATGCGAGCGCCTTCCGCCGCCTCAAGCACAAGACCCAGGTCTTCATCGAGCATGAGGGCGATTATTTCCGCACCCGGCTCACCCATTCGATCGAGGTGGCGCAGGTGGCGCGGACCATCTCCGGCGTGCTCGGGCTCAACACCGAGCTGACCGAGGCGGTGGCGCTGGCGCACGACCTCGGCCATCCGCCCTTCGGCCATACCGGCGAGGACGCGCTCGATGCGCTGATGAAGCCCTATGGCGGTTTCGATCACAACGCGCAGGCGATCCGCATCGTCACCTCGCTCGAGCGGCACTACGCCGAGTTCGACGGGCTGAACCTGACCTGGGAGACGCTCGAGGGCATCGCCAAGCACAACGGCCCGGTGACCGGCGACATTCCCTATGCGCTGGCCGATTACGTGGCGCTGCACGATCTGGAGCTGCACACCCATGCCAGCGCCGAGGCGCAGGTGGCCGCGCTGGCCGACGACATCGCCTATTCGCATCACGACCTGCATGACGGTCTGCGCGCCGAGCTGTTCTCGACCGACGAGCTGGCCGAGCTGCCGATCCTCGACGCCTGCTTCGCCGAGGTCGACCGCAAATATCCCGGGCTGAACTACTACCGCCGCCGCCACGAGGCGCTGCGCCGCTTCTTCGGCGTGCTGGTCGAGGACGTGATCGGCGTGGCGCGGGCCAATCTCGCCGAGGCCGATCCGCGCTCGGTGCGCGACATCCGCGAGGCGGGGCGGATGATGGTGCGCTTCACCCCCGGCCTGTGGTCGGATCTGAAGGTGCTGCGCAAGTTCCTGTTCCATCGCATGTATCGGGCGCCCGAAGTGGTGGTGATGCGCGAGCGGGTGACCGGCGTGATCCACGACCTGTTCCCGCTGTTCATGGCGCATCCCGAGAACCTGCCGAAGCAATGGCGCAAGGACGTGGCCGAGGCAGCGGACGAAACTGCCTTGGCACGGATCGTGGCGGACTACATCGCCGGAATGACGGACCGTTTCGCGCTGCAGGAACATGCGCGGCTGACCGGCTCGGACATACTCGAAAAGACCAATCTCGCGGGGGCCTGGAGTGGCGATTGAAACGGCAACGGAGCAGGCGGCGGCGCTGAGCCCGATCATGGCCTTCGCGCTGGTCGGCGCGATCGGCGTCGGTTCGCAATGGCTGGCCTGGCGGCTCAGGCTGCCGGCCATCGTGCTGATGCTGGTGGCGGGTCTCGCCATTGGCCCGGGGCTGGGCTGGTTCGTACCTGACCGCGACATCGGCCCATTGGTGCGGCCGATGATCTCGATCGCGGTGGCGATCATCCTGTTCGAGGGCGGCCTGACGCTCAACTTCCACAGTCTGCGCGACGAGGCGAAGGGGGTGAGCCGGCTGGTCTTCATCGGCGCGCCGCTGGGCTGGCTGCTCTCGACGCTGGCGCTTCGCTACGGTGCCGGCATGAGCTGGGAAAGCTCGGCGGTGTTCGGCGGCATCATGATCGTCACCGGCCCGACGGTGATCGCGCCGCTCCTGCGCACCGCGCGGCTGGCACGCCGTCCGGCTTCGCTGCTGCAATGGGAGGCGATCGTCAACGACCCGATCGGCGCGCTCGCGGCCGTGCTCGCCTTCGAAGTGGTGCTGGTGCTGCGCACCTCGGTCACCGTCGGCAACGCGATATGGGAGCTGGCGCTCGGCATCGGCGTGGCGCTGGTGCTGGGCGCGGCCGGGGCGGCGGTGGTCGCCTGGGGCTTCCGCAAGGGGCGCGTGCCCGAATACATGAAGGTGCCGGTACTGTTCGCATTGCTGCTCGCCGTATTCGCGGTCTCCGACACGGTTCTGCACGAGAGCGGGCTGCTCGCGGTCACGGTGATGGGTATCGGCATCGCCAATGCCGACTTGCCCTCCTATGCAGAGCTGCGCCGCTTCAAGGAGCACGCCACGATCCTGCTGGTTTCGGGCGTGTTCATCCTGCTGGCGGCAGCGATCGAGTTCGAGACTCTGACCGCGCTCAACTGGCGGGCGGTGGTGTTCATACTGGCGGTGGTGCTGGTGGTGCGTCCGCTCACCGTCTTCCTCTCGCTCATAGGTGCGGGCGTGCCGTGGCGCGAGCAGTTGCTGGTGGCCCTGACCGGGCCACGCGGCGTGGTGCTCGTGGCCGTGGCCGGCCTGTTCGGCGAGCGGCTGGCCGATCTCGGCGTGCCGGACGGCGCGACGGTGGCGCCGCTGGCCTTCGTGCTGGTGGCGGTCACGGTGGTGGTGCACGGCTTCACCCTCGCGCCCTTCGCGCGAATGCTGGGCCTGTCGGGCGGCGCGGTACCGGGCGTGCTGCTGATCGGCGGCTCGCGCTTTACCCGCGGGCTGGCCGAGGCGCTCAGGAAGGTCGAGGTGCCGGTGCTGATCGCCGATCCCAACCACAACAACCTGCGCGCTGCGCGCTCGGAGGGGATCCCGACCTATTCCGGCGACATCCTGTCGGAATCGGCCGAGCACTGGCTCGAGCTGGTGAGCTACGACCTCGTCGTCGCCGCGACCGAGAACGACGCCTACAACACCCTCGTGGCGACCGATCTCGGCCCGGAATTCGGCCGCGACAACGTCTACCAGATCGCGCGGCAGAAGATGGAAAGCGCGCGTCACGCCCTGTCGAGCAGCCTCACCGGGCGCGAGTTCGGCCCCGAGGAGACCTATGATGGTCTCGAGCGGATGATGCGCGAGGGCTGGAGCTTCCGCGTCACCCGGCTGACCGAGGAATACGGGCTCGTGGAGTGGCGCGAAAAGCGGCCGCACGCGAAGGTCGTGGCCCGGATCGGGCCGCAGGGCACCACCGAGTTCATCCGCGAGGACGAGGACATCCGCCCCGCGCCCGACGTGCGGATCATCTCGCTGCTGCCGCCGGGCGAGGAGAAGGGCACCGATCCCGAAGCCGGGCACGAAATCGCGCGCCGCGCCGCCAAGAACAACAGCGGCAAGGGGACGAGCCATCCGCCCAACAAGGGCGGCAGCATGGCGGGCGTGAAAGCCCTGGGGCGGGGTCGCGGGCTGGCCGGGTTCGGCCGCAAGGGCGGCAAGCCGCCGCGCGCCGCCTGAGGGCCTCCAGCCGCGTCCACCGGTCTTTGGCGGCGCCTGCGCGTTGACGCGCGGCGCCGCCGTGGTAAAGGGTCGCATCTCGCGGCACGAACGGCCAAAAGGACTGCGCATGAACCTCTTCACCGACATCCGGGCGCTGGTGCTCGATACGCTGGACGCGATGGCGCGCGACGGCGCGCTCCCCGAGGGGCTGGAGACCGGCGCGGTCACGGTGGAGCCGCCGCGCGACGCGGCGCATGGCGACATGGCGACCAACGCGGCGATGGTGCTGGCCAAGCCCGCGGGCAAGAAGCCGCGCGACATCGCCGAAGCCCTGGTCGAGCGGCTCGGCGCCGACGACCGCATCGCCTCCGCCGAGGTGGCGGGGCCGGGATTCATCAACCTCCGCCTCGCGCCGTCGCTGTGGCAGGGCATCGTCCGCGCCGCGCTGACCGAGCAGGGCTTCGGCCGCTCGACCATGGGGCAGGGCGAGAAAGTCAACGTCGAATACGTCTCGGCCAACCCCACGGGGCCGATGCATGTCGGCCACGCCCGCGGCGCGGTGTTCGGCGACGCGCTGGCGCGGCTCCTGGCCTATGCCGGTCACGACGTGACCAAGGAATACTACGTCAATGACGGCGGCGCGCAGGTCGACGTGCTGGCGCGCTCCTCCTTCGAGCGCTACCGCGAGGCCTGCGGCATGACGCCGGAGATCGGCGAGGGGCTCTACCCGGGCGACTACCTCGTGCCGGTGGGCGAGAAGCTCAAGGAGATCTGGGGCGAGCAGATGCTCAACAGCCCGGAATCCGAGTGGCTCGACGAGGCCCGCGAAATCGCCACCGAGGCGATGATGGAGATGATCCGCGACGACCTCGCGGCGCTCGGCGTGACGATGGACGTGTTCTTCTCGGAGAAGTCGCTCTACGGCACCGGCCGGATCGAGGAGGCGATCGAGAGCCTGCGCGCCAAGGGGCTGATCTATCGCGGCACGCTCGAGCCGCCCAAGGGCAAGACCCCCGAGGATTGGGAGCCGCGCGAGCAGACGCTGTTCCGCTCCACCGCGCATGGCGACGACGTCGACCGCCCGATCATGAAGTCGGACGGCGCCTGGACCTATTTCGCCCCCGACATCGCCTATCACCACGACAAGGTAACGCGCGGCTTCACCCAGCTGATCGACGTGTTCGGCGCCGATCACGGCGGCTACGTCAAGCGGATGAAGGCGGCCGTCTCGGCGCTCTCCGAAGGGCGCGTGCCGCTCGACGTGAAGCTGATTCAGCTGGTGAAGCTGTGGAAGAACGGCGAGCCGTTCAAGATGTCCAAGCGCGCCGGCAACTTCGTCACGCTGCGCGATCTGGTCGATCAGGTCGGCTCGGACGCGGTCCGCTTCCACATGCTGACGCGCAAGAACGACGCACCGCTCGACTTCGATTTCGACAAGGTGCTCGAGCAGAGCCGCGAGAACCCGGTGTTCTACGTGCAATACGCCAATGCGCGCATCAACTCGGTGCTGCGCAAGGCCGACGCGATGGGCATCGCGGTGGATGACTCGACGCTGGCGGCGGCCGATCTCTCTGCGCTCGACCACGAGGCCGAGCTGGCGCTGATGCGCAGCCTCGCCGAATGGCCGCGCCTGGTGGAGATCGCGGCCAAGGGCCACGAGCCGCACCGCGTCGCCTTCTACCTCTACGATTTGGCCTCGGCCTTCCACGCGCTGTGGAACCGCGGCAATGACGAGCCCGGCCTGCGCTTCGTGCAGGAGGGTGATGCGGCCACCACGCAGGGCAAGATTTCGCTCGCGCGGGCGGTCGGCGTTGTGATCGCGGAGGGGCTTGGTATCCTCGGCGTCACACCGGTCGAGGAGATGCGCTGACGGCGCAGCACGACAAGGCAAGGGGCACCAGACCCCGTGGAAGCGAGCGGCGGAGAGTCTGACATGGCACAACCGAGCGATCCGCAGGGGCCGGGCCGACTGGCCGCAGCCACCGCGCTGGCGTTCCGCTATGCCGGGGCGCTGCTGTCGCTCGCGCTGGTGCTGGGCCTCGCCATCTGGGGCTGGAAGCTGTGGATGCGCGACGTCACCGGCATCCCGGTGGTGCGCGCCATGGAAGGCCCGATGCGCGAGGCGCCCGAGGATCCGGGCGGCGAGATCGCGCTGCATACCGGCCTCGCGGTCAACGACATCGCCGCGATGGGCGAGGCGGCCGGTCCCGAGGAGCGCCTGGTGCTGGCCCCGCAGCCGCCCGGCCTGACCGAGGAGGACCTGATGGTCCAGCCCACCGCCGAGGCCGGCGAGCGCCGCCCCGGCGACACCCCGGAAGACACGCTCGCCGCCTTCGACCCGGATCGGGCGATGTCTGCCGAGGACGTGGCCGAACTGGCCGACAGCCTGATCGAGGGCGTGGCGCCGCTGGGCGAGGTTGAGGCGCCGGCGCCGGGCACCGTCGACGGGCCCGACCCGTCGGTGATCGCCGCCGCCAACGGCGCCACGGCCGACCCGGCCTCCGGCGCGCCGGCGCGCCCGGCGCTGCGGCCGCAGGCGCTGCGCCCGGCCACCGCCATGGCCGCTGCCGCCGCGCCCACCTCGGAGCCGCAGGCCGCGCCCGTCAATGTCAGCACCCGCGAGATCCCGCCCGGCACCAGCCTGGTGCAGCTCGGCGCCTTCGAGAGCCCCGAGGTTGCCGGGCAGGAATGGCTGCGCCTGACCGCCCGCTTCGGCGAGCTGCTCGCCGGCCGCGAACGGCTGGTTCAGGAGGCGGTGAGCGGCGGCCGCACCTTCTTCCGGCTGCGAGCGACCGGCTTTGCCGATCTCGCCGAGGCCCGGCGCTTCTGCTCGGCGCTGGTCGCCGAGGACGCCGCCTGCATCCCGGTGGTGGTGCGATGACCGCCGCCGCGATCCTCGGCCCCGAAGGCGCCCGGCTCGGCCGCGACGAGGCGGCGTTCTTCCGCGACGCCGACCCTTGGGGCTTCATCCTCTTCGCCCGCAACGTCGAGACGCCCGATCAGCTGCGCCGCCTGACCTCCGATCTTCGCGAGACGCTGGGCCGCGAGGCGCCGATCCTGATCGACCAGGAGGGCGGCAGGGTGCAGCGGATGCGGCCGCCGCATTGGCACGCCTACCTGCCTGCGCTCGACCAGATGCAGCGCGCGCTCGATCCGCTGCGCGCGCAATGGCTGCGCCACCGGCTGATCGCGGCCGAGCTGCACGAGGTCGGCATCGACGTGAACTGCGCGCCGCTCGCCGATCTGGTCGAGCCGCAGACCCATCACATCCTGCGCAACCGCCTCTATGGCGACACGGTCGATGGCGTCGTGGCCGCCGCTCGGATCGCCGCGGACGGCCTACTGGCGGGCGGCGTGCTGCCGGTGCTCAAGCATATTCCCGGCTATGGCCGCGCCCATGTCGACAGCCACAAGGCGCTGCCACGCGTGTCGGTGCCGCTCTCAGAGCTGCGCGCACGCGACTTCGCGCCCTTCGTGGCGCTTGGCGACATGGCGATGGGCATGACCGCGCATATCGTCCTCGACGCCGTCGATCCCGACCGCCCGGCCACCACCTCGGCCAAGGCGATGCGGATGATCCGCGAGGAGATCGGCTTC
Source organism: Limimaricola variabilis (assembly GCF_034371605.1). NCBI lineage: Bacteria > Pseudomonadati > Pseudomonadota > Alphaproteobacteria > Rhodobacterales > Paracoccaceae > Limimaricola > Limimaricola variabilis. The sequence continues at coordinate 629,697 of NZ_CP139691.1, forward strand.
GACGGGCTGCTGATGACCGACGACCTGTCGATGGAGGCACTCTCGGGCGACATCGACGCGCGGGCCGAGGCCAGCATCGCCGCCGGCTGCGACGTGGTCCTGCACTGCAACGGCGACCGGGATGAGATGGAAGCGGTGGTCGCGGCCTGTGGCGTGATGGGCACCGATGCAATGCGCCGGGCCGATACGGCGCTGGCGCAGCGCCGCACCCCCGAGTCCGCCGATCTCGACGCGCTGCGCGACGAGCTGGGCGCGCTCACCGGGGAGGACGTGTGATGGATGGCGGGCAGGAGAGCCTGGCGCGCCCCTCCAGCGTCGAGGAACGCCGCGCCGCCGAGGCGCTGATCGTCGATGTCGACGGCTTCGAGGGGCCGCTCGACCTGCTGCTGGTGCTGTCGCGCACCCAGAAGGTCGATCTGCGCCAGATCTCGATCCTCGCCCTGGCCGAGCAGTATCTGGGCTTCGTCGAGAAGGCCCGCGCGCTCAGGATCGAGCTCGCCGCCGATTACCTCGTCATGGCGGCCTGGCTGGCCTATCTGAAATCGCGACTGCTGCTGCCGCCCGATCCGACCACCGAGGAGCCGTCGGGCGAGGACATGGCCGCGCATCTGGCCTTCCAGCTCGAGCGGCTGCAGGCGATGCGCGAAGCGGCCGATGCGCTTTTCGCGCGGCCGCTTCTCGGCCGCGACGTCTTCGCGCGTGGCGATGCCGAGGCGGTGACCGTGCATCGCTCCACCGTGCATCACGCCTCGCTGCTTGACCTCATGCAGGCCTATGCGCGGGTCAAGACGCGCGACGAGTTCCGGCCCTTCGTCATGGACCGGCGCGACCTGATGACGATGGAGCAGGCGCTCGACCGGTTGCGCGCGCTGGTGGGCGAGAGCGCCGATTGGGCCGACATCTCGGCCTATCTGCCGGAGGACTGGCACGCCGCGCCGCGTCGCCGCCGCTCGGCCACCGCCGCGACCTTCGCGGCCTCGCTCGAACTGGCCAAGGAAGGCCGCATCGAGATCCGCCAAGGCGACATCTTTGCCCCGATCCAGATCCGCCGCAAGGAGCGCGCATGACCCAGCAGCCCGAACCCGCACAGTTCGACGCCCCGACCCGTGCCGAGGCGGCGCGGATGATCGAGGCGCTGCTCTTCGCCAGCCCCGAGCCGCTCTCGACCACCGAGCTGGGGCGTCGCCTGCCAGAGGGCACCGACCTCACCGCCGCGCTCGAGGAGCTGCGCGCCCGCTATGCCGGGCGCGGGGTCGAGCTGTGCCGGGTCGGCGACGCCTGGGCGTTCCGCACCGCGCCCGATCTCGGCCACCTGCTTGAGCGCCACGCGGTCGAAACCCGCAAGCTCAGCCGCGCGGCGACCGAGACGCTGGCGATCATCGCCTATCACCAGCCCGCCACCCGTGCCGAGATCGAGGAGATCCGTGGCGTCTCGGTCAGCCGCGGCACCATCGACCAGCTGATCGAGATGGGCTGGGTCCGGCTGGGGCGGCGCAAGATGACACCGGGCCGGCCCGCCACCTTCGTGGTCACCGAGGGATTCCTCGACCATTTCGGCCTGTCGAGCCCGCGCGATCTGCCGGGGCTGCGCGAGCTGCGCGCGGCCGGGCTGCTCGACAGCCGCCGGGCTCCCGACGAGGATGAGGGCGAGGCCGGCGCGGAGCAGGAGAACCTTTTCTGATCCTGAACGCGCTCCTTGGTGACACCACGTCATCGTTGGCCTTTATGGGCCGCTTTTGCGTTCAATGCCCGGCGTCAATCCTAACTTAAGCTCCGGCATGCATGCTCCCGGCAACGCAGCGCCGGCGCGACCCCGCCCGGCAGGACCAGACCGGGACCATCGACATGCCCATCGAAACGGCGCGGCAGATCTCGGCCCGCAACGTCGCCGAGATCCGGGGCGCGATCCGGATCATCCGCAGGATCGAGGCGCAGCAGCGCCGCTTCGCCGCGGCGGCGGTGTCGGTCTGCTTCGCCTCCCTGGCTGGCTACGCGCTCGACCTGCGGCTGCTCTATCTGCCCCTGGCCGAGGGCGGCGGCACCCACCCGCTGACCGCCGTGGTGGCGCTGCTGCTGGCCTCGGCGCGACTGTCGCGGCAGCGCCGCGGCGAGGTGGCCTTCACCATCCTGGCGCTCGGTCTGCTGGCCTGGCGCGCGGCCGAGCTGCTCTGGCAGGTCGCGCCGCTCCCGCTGGAGCGCTGGCTCGACGGGCCGGAGCGGGCGCTGCCCCGTCCGCCGGTGGAGCTGGGGCACAACACGCTGATGGCGCTGGCGGCGATCTCGGCCGCGATCCTGCTGCGACATCGGACCGCGCTCGGCATGGCGGCGCTGGTCACGGCGTTCGGCATCTGCGGCACGGTGATCGTCGCCTACAGCTACGCGCTCGACGCGGCACTCGGGGGGATGTCGCCGGTGACGACGCTGATCGCGTTGCTCTTGGCGCTGGCCTGCCTGTCGCGCCATCTCGACCCGATGGCGCTGCGGCTGCTCTTGTCGGACAGCACCGTGTCGCGGATGCTGCGCCGCCAGTTGCTGCTGGCGATGTGCGGCTTCTGGATCGGCGGACTGCTGCTCCTGCAGCTCGACCCGACCGAATGGGTGGCCGGGGCGCCGCTGATCGTCACGGTCATGCTGGTGGTCGCCGCTGCCGGGCTGATGTCGAGCGTGGCGATGCTGTCCTCGGCCGAGAGCGAGCGGCAGCGCCATCAGGCCGCGCTCGAGCGGCTCTCGGTCACCGACGCGCTCACCGGGCTCGCCAATCGCTGGGCCTTCGACCTCTTCGCCAGCCGGGCCGTGGCCGCCGCGCGGCGCGAGGGGACAGGCCTCGCCGTGGTGCTGATCGACATCGACCGGTTCAAGCTGGTCAACGACCGCTTCGGCCATGCCGCGGGCGACCGGCTGTTGCGCGAGGTGGGGCATCTGCTGCCGCGCTGGCTGCGCCGCTCGGACCTCGCCGCCCGCTGGGGCGGGGAGGAGTTCCTGTTGATCCTCACCACAACCCGACTGACCGGCGCGATGGCGCTGGCCGAACGGGTGCGCCGCTGCTTCGAAGATCGGCTGACGCTGCCCGACGGCTCGGCGCCGGTCACCGCCTCGATCGGCTGCGCCGAGCTGCTGCCGCATGAGGAGACGATCGACGCCGCGATCAGCCGCGCCGACGCGGCGCTCTACCGGGCCAAGAATGGCGGTCGCAACCGGGTCGAACCGCCACCGGCGCGGGGGTCCCGGAAGGATGCGGAAACCGAAGCGCCGCCGCATCGCCGCCGGTCGGCGGACAGGGTTGCCGCGAGCTGAGCGCCGCTCAGGGCGCGCGGAACTGCTTGGAAAGCTTGAGCCCCTGGCCCTGGTAGTTCGAGGCGATCCCCGCGCCGTAGAGCTGGTCAGGAATCTCGGCCATCCGCTCATAGACCAGCCGGCCGACGACCTGCCCATGCTCCAGCACGAAGGGCGCCTCGTGGCAACGCACCTCGAGCACGCCGCGCGAGCCCTGGCCCTGCGCCGATGCATGGCCGAAGCCGGGATCGAAGAAGCCCGCGTAATGCACCCTGAATTCACCCGCCATGGCGAGGTAGGGCGCCATTTCGGCGGCATAGGAGGGCGGGATGGTCACCGATTCGCGGCTGACGAGAATGTAGAAAGCGCCCGGATCGAGAATGATCCGGCCCTTCGGGCTCGGCACGGTTTCCCAGAACTCGGACACATCGTAATAGCCGATCCGGTCGAGATCGATCACGCCGGCATGCGGCTTGGCCCTGAAGCCCGCGCAGGCGGCGAGGGCGGGCGACAAATCGACCGAGAAACCCAGTCCTTCCGAGATCAGCGCCTCGCCATCGACCAGCGGCTCGCGCGCGTGCAGGTCGGCCAGTGCCGTGTCGTCGAGCACCGCCTGTCCCTGTCGGAAGCGGATCTGGTTGAGCCGCATTCCGGGCCGCACCAGAACCGAGAAGCTGCGCGGACAGATCTCGGCATAGAGCGGTCCGTCATGGCCGGGGGCGATCCGGTCGAATTCGGTGCCGCCATCGGCGATCAGCCGGGTCAGCAGGTCGAGCCGTCCGGTCGAGCTCTTGGCGTTGGCGACGGCGGTGACGCCGTCGGGCAGGGCCAGCCGCTCCATCAGCGGCACGACGTAGACGCAGCCCTTTTCCAGCACAGCGCCTTGGTCCAGATCGATGCGATGCATCTCGAATTCGGCCAGCCGGTCCTCAACTCGACGGCCTTCGCCGGCGAGGAATGAGGCGCGGACCCGGTAGGCGACGCGGCCGAGACGCAGGTCGAGACTGGCGGGCTGGATCTGCTCGGGCAGGATCGGTGCTTCGGCGGCGATGGCGCCGCTTTCGATCAGTCGGGCGATCCCCTGGCGGGGCAGAACTCCGGTCACGCGCGGCCTCCTTTGATATGACGACGCCCGCCGCTTGGAGGCGGCGGGCGGTCATAAATGGTCGGGCTAGCAGGACTCGAACCTGCGACCTTCCGTCCCCCAGACGGACGCGCTACCAGGCTGCGCTATAGCCCGACTGAGGCTGCTAATGCCTTATGTGGCGGGCAGGGGCAAGTCGAAACCGGCAAAAATTTCCCGAAATCAGGCGCTGCCCTCGCGTCCCGAAACCGCCGTTTCGGCCCGCGCCGCAGCCAACCTGGCACGCAGGGATTCGAGCCGCGACAGCAGCGGCGAGAGCCGGTCGGCGCGGCCGGCAAGACGCGGCGCGCCCTCGCGCAATAGCGCCATGAGAGAGGGGGAAACCTCCTGCCGGGGCCGCGCCACCACGCCGGTTTCGGCCGGGCAGACGGCGGCGGGGGGCGGGTCGAGCACCAGCACCGCATCCTCGATCTCGGCTGCGTTGCCGGCGGCGGAAGCGGGGGCCTGCGTTTCGGCCGGTACGCGCTCTTCGCGGCCCTGACCCGCGACATGGCGCACGCCCTTTTCGCGCAGGAGCTTCTGGACGCCCTTGATGGTCATGCCCTGATCGTGCAGCAGCATCTTGATGCCGCCGAGCAGTTCGAGATCCTCGGGTCGGTAATAGCGCCGCCCCCCGGCGCGCTTCACGGGGCGGACCTGAGAGAACTTGCTCTCCCAGAACCGCAGCACATGCGCGGGGGTGTCGAGCGCCTCGGCGACTTCGCCGATGGTGCGGAAGGCTTGAGCCGATTTCGCCATGAAGCCGGCCTCAGCTCCGGTTGCCCGAGGCGACCCTGTCCTTCATCAGATGCGAGGAGCGGAAGGTGAGCACTCGTCGCGGGTGAATCGGCACCTCTTCGCCGGTCTTGGGATTGCGGCCGATCCGCGCCGCCTTGTCGCGCACCGAAAACGTGCCGAAGGAGCTGATCTTCACCTGTTCGCCCGCCACCAGCGCGTCGGAGATGTGGCCCAGCACCGCTTCGACCAGCTCGGCGCTGTCGTTGCGCGACAGGCCCACCTCCTCATGCACCGCTTCGGCGAGATCCATCCGCGTCAATGTCTTGTCCGCCATCTCGATCTCCCTGCTCTGCCGCAACTCTAAGGGCAGCGGCAATTTCAAGTCAATCTCAAGCGGATGGCAGACACAGTTGCAGCGACGTCACGCTGATCACCAGCGCAGCACCACCGAGCCCCAGGCAAGGCCGCCGCCGATCGCCTCGGTCACCACCAGATCGCCGTCGCGGATCTGCCCGTTCGCGCGCCCGACCGAGAGCGCCAGCGGGATCGAGGCGGCCGACGTGTTGCCGTGATCCTGCACGGTGACGACCACCTTCTCCATGCCGAGACCGAGTTTCTTCGCAGTGCCTTGGATGATCCGGATATTGGCCTGATGCGGCACCACCCAGTCGATGTCCTCGGCCGTGAGGCCGGCCTTCTCGAGCGACAGTTGCGCGGTCTGGGCGAGCTTCTCGACGGCGTGGCGGAACACCTCGCGCCCCTCCATCCGCAGATGCCCGGTGGTGCCGGTCGAGACGCCGCCATCGACGTAGAGGATATCGCGGTGACGCCCGTCGGAGTTGAGATCGGCGGCGAGGATGCCGCGGTCGGCCGAGCTGCCTTCGCCCTCCTGCGCCTCCAGCAGCAGCGCGCCGGCGCCGTCGCCGAACAGCACGCAGGTGGTGCGGTCGGTCCAGTCGATGATCCGGCTGAAGGTCTCGGCCCCGATCACCAGCACGCGCTTGGCCTGTCCGGTGACGATCATCGCGTTGGCGGTGGTCAGCGCATAGACGAAGCCGGCGCAGACCGCCTGCACGTCGAACGCGAAACCGTGGGTCATGCCCAGTTCGCGCTGCACCATGGTGGCCGCCGAGGGGAAGGTCAGGTCCGGCGTGGAGGTGGCGAGGATGATCGCGTCGACCTCCTCCGCCGCCTTGCCGGCATCGGCCAGCGCGGCGCGGGCGGCATTGGCCCCGAGGCTGGAGGTCGTCTCGCCCTCGGCCGCGATGTGGCGCCGCTCGATGCCTGAACGCGACCGGATCCATTCATCCGAGGTGTCGACCAGCTTCTCGAACTCGGCATTCTCCATCACCCGTTCGGGGAGGTAATGGCCGACGCCCGTAACGACCGCGCGAATGGTCATGCCTTGATCTCCTTGGGCGCGTCGTGATGCAGGGCCGAAACGCCGGCGATGCGCGATGCCAGTCGTTTGGAAAAATCGGACCGCGCGAGCTGCGCGGCGAGGCTGAGCGCGGCGGCGACGCCGGTGGCGTCGGCCGAGCCGTGGCTCTTGACCACCAGCCCGCCGAGGCCGAGGAACACCCCGCCATTGACCTGCCGCGGGTCGATCCGGGTCCGCAGCCGGGCCATCGCGCCGCGCGTCATCAGCGCCGCGACCTTGGACAGCGCGGAGGACATGAAGGCCTCGCGCAGCAGGTCCGAGATGAGCCGGGCGGTGCCTTCGCCGGTCTTGAGCGCGACGTTGCCGGTGAAGCCGTCGGTGACGATCACGTCGACGCGGGTCGATGGGATATCGCCGCCCTCGACGAAGCCGACATAGTCGAAACCGCCCCGCTCGGCGGCGGCGGCGATCAATTCGGAGGCGGCCTTGAGCTCGGCCCGGCCCTTGTGCTCCTCGGTGCCGACATTGAGCAGCCCGACCCGGGGGCGCGACAGGCCGAGCCCGTTGCGCGCATAGGAGGCGCCCATCATCGCATAGGCGAGCAAATCGTCGGCATCGGCGCGGATATCGGCGCCGACATCGAGCATCACGTTGAAGCCCTGGGGATTGCGCGAGGGCCAGAGGCAGGCGATGGCCGGGCGGTTCACGCCCTCGGCCTTGCGCAGGCGGATCATCGACACCGCCATCAGCGCGCCGGTGTTGCCGCAGCTCACGCAGACTTCGGCGCGCTGGTCGCGCAGCGCGTCGACGGCGGCCCACATCGAGGTGGCCTTGCCATTGCGCATCACGTGGCTGGGTTTGTCGGTCATCGTCACCACGTCGTCGGCATGGTGGATCTCGACCCGCTCGGCGAGGGGGGAATTCTTGAAATGCGGTTCGAGCGCCTCGCGCCGGCCGTGCAGCAGCACGCGGGCGGTCGGATCGGTCTCGAGAAAGCGGATCACGCCACGGGCCACGGCATCGGGCCCCTGATCGCCGCCCATGGCGTCGACCGAAAGCGTGATGGATCTGTCATGGGACAAGCCCGTCATCGCGACCCCGATGTTCTGGGCGCGGTCATTTCAGGCGCGCGCCGGTCTTGGCAGCGGACATCCGGGCAAAACCCCGAGGGGCGGCGCGGCCGGGGCGAACCCGGTCCGCGCCATGGCCCGGCAAAGGGCTCAAGCCGCGTCGTCGTCCAGCTCGGTCTCGGCGGCCTGCGCGATCACTTCACGATCGGCATAGCTGCCGCAGGACGGGCAGACGTGGTGGGGACGCTTCAGTTCCCCACAGGAGGGGCATTCGTTGGGGTTGGCGCCGGTCAGGCCGTCATGGGCCCGACGCTGGTTGCGGCGCGACTTGGAGATCTTGTTCTGCGGAACGGCCATGTCACAACCTCGAAGTAATCTGGCTCTAGTCTAAATGGGCCGGCGCGTGTCCGGCCCGGTTGGCGGGTGGGCGCATGGCCCCGGTCAGGGGATCCATCCCGCGACGTCCGGCCGCTCTTAGGGGATAAGAACCGGGCTGTCGAGCCGTGGAATGGATGAAGGCCGCGAAAATACTGCGGCCGCTACGGAAATCAAGTGAAACCTCTCACTGGGGCGTCTCATCGCCGCCGCCGAGCTTGTCGCGGAGTCCCTTGAGCCCGGCAAAGGGCTTGAGGTCGGCGTCGCGCAGCGGCTCCACCCCCGGCTCGCTCACCGCCACATCGCCGGATCCGGCCTCTGGGGCGCGCGGGTAATCGGGCAGGGCGAGCGCCAGCGCCTCGATCATCACCTGCGCGATGTCGATCGCGGCGGGCAGCGGCTCGACCGTGTCGTCCTCGGGCATCTCGACCTCGGAGCCCTCCGGCTCGGACAGGCCGGGCATGTAGCGTCGCGTCACCGTCTCGTCGATCCGGGTCACCACCGGCTCGAGCGTCACCACGCATTCCTGCACCACGGTGGCGCCGAGCTCGCCGGTGAGCCGCCAGCCGCTGGCGCCCTCGGGCGTGAGCGTGGCGGCAAAGCGCAGCTTGCGGATTCCGGGAATGTCGAGCTGGCGCGCGACGGCGGCGCGGGCCCCGGCATCGGGTTCGATCAGCGCCTGGCTGTCGCGCCGCTGTGACAGTTCGGCGAGCCGGATCACGTGGCGCGGGAGTGGGGCGGCGTCGGCCATGGTCCGCTTCCTTCCTTGAAGATATACACGGGGTTGTTGTAAGCGGCTTTAGAAGCCGGAAAGGCTTGGGGCAAGAGCAGGGGCAGGCAGAGATGGTCAAGCATACCGGCGGCGACGGGATCGGCCGCGGGCTGCGCTGCGGCGTGGCACTCCTGGGGCTGGCGGCGCTGACGGCCTGCAGCCCGACGGAACGTTTTCACGGCTACGTCCCCGGCGATGCCGCACTGTCGAGCCTCTCGCTCGGCGAGGACCGCGCCTCCGTGGTCGAGAAGATCGGCCAGCCGACCACCACCGGCGCGCTGGGGGAGAACACCTTCTACTACGTGCGCTCGGTGTTCCGGCATTACGGCTTTCTCGCCCCCGAAGAGGTGAGCCGCGACGTGGTGGCGATCAGCTTCACCCCCGCGGGCGGCGTCTCCAACATCGAGACCTTCGACCTCAGCGACGGCCGCATCGTGCCGCTGACGCGCCGGGTCACCGAGGACACCGTCGCCGACGGCACCTTCCTGCGGCAACTCGCCGGCGCGGCCGGAAACTTCGATCCGAGCGCGCTGATCAACGACGAATGAGCGCGGCCTCAGGCCGCGCCCTCCGATTCCTCGGGGCGGAACACCAGCGCCACGCCATTCATGCAGTAGCGCAGCCCGGTCGGCGCCGGGCCGTCGGGGAAGACGTGGCCGAGATGCGATTCGCAGGCCGCGCAATGGACTTCGGTCCGCTTCATGAAGAAGCTGCGATCGGTCTTCTCGCCCACCGCGTCGGGCGAGAGCGGTGCGTAGAAGCTCGGCCAGCCGGTGCCGCTGTCGAACTTGGTCTCGGCGTCGAAGAGCGGCCGGCCGCAGCCCTTGCAGGCGAAGGTGCCGGGCGCCTTGGGAAAGTCGTCATGGGTGAAGGCGCGCTCGGTGCCGTGCTTGCGCATCACCTTGTATTCCAGCTCGTCGAGCTGCTCGCGCCACTCCGCGTCGGTCTTTTCGATCCTGTCCATCTCGTCCTCCGTGAACTCATGGCCCTATGTAGGCAGCCCCGCCGGAGATGCCAGCGGCGCCGCGCATGGGGATGATCCTGAAGGGCGGCGGCCTGGTGGCGCGCAGGGCCCGAACCACGGACATGGCGCGCGTCATGGCGCTGCGGGCGGCCTGCTTCGGGCCGGCGGGCGGGCCGGACCGGTTCGACCCGGCGTTCCGGCATCTGCTGGTCGAGGACGAGGCCGGTCGGGCGCTGTGCACGCTGCGATGGCAGGTGCTCGCGTCAGGGGATCTGCCGCGCGCCGCCTGCGCCGAGAGCTATGATCTCGCGCCGCTGGCCACGCGGCCGGGTCCGTCCATGGAAATCGGCCGGTTCTGCACCGCACCGGAGGCTCGCGACGGGACCGCGCTGCGGCTGGCGCTGGCGGCGCTGACCCGGCTGGTCGTGGCGGGGCGGGTGGCGCGGCTGTTCGGCAGCGCCTCGCTGCCCGGCGCCGATCCCGACCGCCACGCCCCGGCGCTGGCCTGGCTGGCCGCGCATCACCGCGCGACGCTCGACGCGCCGCCGGCTTGGCACGCGGCCGAGACCGTGCCCCTCACCGGGGCGGCGCCGGACCGCGCCGGGCTGCCGCCGCTGCTGCGCGCCTATCTCGATCTCGGCGCGCAGGTCGGCGATCACGCCGTGATCGACCGGGCGATGGATACGCTTCACGTTCTCTGCCTGCTCGAGGTGGAGGCGATCCCGCCGCGCCGTGCGCGGGCGCTGCGCGCCCTCGCATTCGGCACTTGAAGTGGCGCGCGGCGCCCTCTAGCTGGCGATCATGGCACGCGCACCCCTTCTTCAGCTCACCGATATTTCCCTCACCTTCGGCGGCGATCCAGTCTTCGACGGGCTATCGCTCGCGGTCCAGCAGGGCGACCGCGTCGCGCTGGTGGGCCGCAACGGCTCCGGCAAGTCCACCTTGATGAAGGTGATGGCCGGCCTCGTCGAACCCGATCGCGGCACCCGCGCGGTGCCCCCCGCGACCTCCGTGGGCTACATGGAGCAGGACCCCGATTTCGCGGGCTTTGCGACCTTGGGCGAATGGGCCGCGCAGAACCTCGACATGGGCGAGGAATACAAGCTCGACGTGGTGGCGGAGGGGCTGAAGTTTGACCCGCATCGCGACCCGGCAACGGCCTCAGGCGGCGAGCGGCGCCGCGCGGCGCTGGCGCGGCTGATGGCCGAGGCGCCGGAGCTGATGCTGCTCGACGAGCCGACCAACCACCTCGACATCGAGGCGATCGCCTGGCTCGAGGCCGAGCTCAAGCAGACCCGCGCGGCCTATGTGCTGATCTCGCACGACCGCGCCTTCCTCAGGGCGCTGACCCGCGCGACGCTGTGGATCGACCGTGGCGCGGTGCGCAGGCAGGAGACCGGTTTCGAGGGCTTCGAGGCCTGGCGCGACAAGACCTGGGAAGACGAGGACATGGCGCGCCACAAGCTCGATCGCAAGATCAAGTCCGAGGCGCGTTGGGCGGTCGAGGGGATCAGTGCGCGGCGCAAGCGCAACCAGGGCCGGGTGCGGGCGTTGCAGGATCTACGCGCCGAGCGCGCCAACCAGATCCGCCGTCAGGGCACGGCGGCGATGGCGCTCGGCGAGGGTCCAACCTCGGGCAAGAAGGTCATCGAGGCCTTCGGTCTGAGCAAGGAATACGCGGGCAAACGCATCGTGCAGGGCTTCGACCTGACGGTGATGCGCGGCGACCGGATCGCCTTCGTCGGTCCGAACGGCGTCGGAAAGACCACGCTGATCAAGATGTTGCTTGGCGAAGTTGAACCCGACGAGGGGCGCGTTAAGCACGGCACCAACCTCGAGATCGCGGTGTTCGACCAGGCCCGTGCCCGTCTCGATCCAGAGGCGACCCTCTGGGATAGCCTGACCAACGACCCGCTTATGGCGGTCTCTGGCAGCTCGGACCAAGTGATGGTGCGCGGTACGCCCAAGCACGTGGTGGGCTATCTCAAGGAATTCCTGTTCGACGAAGGGCAGGCCCGCGCGCCGGTCAAGTCGCTCTCGGGCGGCGAGAAGGCGCGACTGTTGTTGGCGCGGATCATGGCGCAGACCTCGAACGTGCTGGTGCTCGACGAACCGACCAACGATCTCGACATCGAGACGCTGGACCTGCTGCAGGACCTGCTCGGCGATTACGACGGCACCGTGCTGCTCGTGAGCCACGATCGCGATTTCCTCGACCGGGTGGCGAGCACGACCATCGCCATGGAGGGCGACGGACAGGCGACGCTCTATGCCGGTGGCTGGAGCGACTACCAGAGCCAGAGGAAATTCAACGAGACGCCCGCGCCGGCGCAGGCCCCCGCGCCGCGGGGAAGTGCGCCGACCCCGACGCCGAGCGCGCCGAAGCCGAAACCCGCTGCGCCGAAATCCGGCCTCAGTTTCACCGAGAAGCACCGGCTGGACGAATTGCCGAAGGTGATCGACCGGCTCACCGCCGAGATCGCCAAACTCGAGGAGCTGCTTGCCGACCCCGAGCTGTTCACCCGCGAGCCGGTAAAGTTCCGCAAGGCGACCGAGGCGATGGCCGAGCGTCAGGCGGCGCTGGACGCGGCCGAGACCGAGTGGCTGGAGCTGGAGGAGAAGGCGAGCGCCTGACCCAATTCACGGGTTTAAAAAGAAAAAGCCTCGCCTTCGGAACGAAAGCGGGGCTTTCTTTCGACTGGCCGGCATCAGCCGTCGAAGTTCACTTCTTCCATGATCCGCAGCGCGGCGGCACGGTGACCGGCGATGGTCGGCAGGTCGGTCTCGTCGGCGGTGAACTCACCCCAGCCCTTGACCAGCTCAGAGGCTTCGGCGCCGCCCAGCACGGGGTATTCGTAGTTCGCCTCGGCATAGACCTCCTGCGCCTCGGGGGAGACGAGGAATTCCATGAACTGGACCGCCTCTTCCTTGTTCGGCGCGGCCTGGGTCAGCGCGACGCCCGAGACGTTCACATGGGTGCCGCCATTCTCGAAGGTCGGGAAGACGATGCGCACGGAGTCGGCCCATTCGGTCTGCTCGGGATCCTCGAGCATCTTGCCCATGTAGTAGGTGTTGCCGAGCGAGATGTCGCACTCACCGGCCCAGATCGCCTTGACCTGCGCGCGGTCGTTGCCCTCGGGCTTGCGCGCGAGGTTGTCCTTCACGCCCTGCGCCCATTCCTTGGCGTATTCCTCGCCGTGATGGGCGATGATCGCGGAGACGAGGGCGAGGTTGTAGTCGTGCAGGCCCGAGCGGGTGCAGATCCGGCCTTCCCACTTGTCCGAGGCGAGGTCCTCGTAGGTGGTGACTTCGCCGTCAGCGACGCGCTCCTTGCTGGCATAGACGATGCGGGCGCGGGTGGTGACACCGAACCATTCGCCGTTCTCGCCGCGCAGGTTGGCGGGCACGGCCTCGTTCAACACTTCGCTCTCGACCGGCTGGGTGACGCCGGCATCGACGATCTGGCTCAGGTTGGCGATGTCGACGGTCATCACCAGGTCGGCCGGCGAACGCTGGCCCTCGGCTTCGAGCCGCTCGACGAGGCCGTCTTCAACGAAGGCGAGGTTGACGGCGATGCCGGTCTCTTCGGTGAAGGCGTCGACAACCGGCTGGATCAGCTCGGGCTGGCGGGTGGTGTAGACGTTGACGTCCGCCAGGGCCGAGGTGCCGGCCAGAGCGGCCGCGATGGTGAGGACGGGGCGAAGGGTCATGATGCGCTCCAATCAGGCATTGCGATTGGCGGCGCTTAAATCCGAGTGATTTGCTCGGGTCAATACCCGACTTTTTCAGTTGGCAGTTTTTTCCGCCCGCCGGATCTCGTTCCAGAGCGCGTCCATCTCGTCGAGGTCGCTCTCGACCAGACGCTTTCCGCGCTTCTCAAGTTCTCGTTCTATGTATTTGAAACGGCGCGTAAACTTTTCGTTGGACCGGCGGAGCGCCACCTCGGGATCTACCCCCATGTGGCGGGCGAGGTTGGACATGACGAAAAGCAGGTCACCGATCTCGGCCTCGATCTCATCCGGGCCGAGGCGGTCGCGCGCCTCCACCAACTCGTGCGCCTCTTCGATCAGCTTGTCGAGAACCTGCGTCGTCTGCGGCCAGTCGAATCCGACCCGGGCGGCGCGCTTCTGCAGCTTGGCCGCCCGCATCAGCGCCGGCAGACCAAGCGCCACGCCGTCGAGCACACCGGTCTCGGCCTTGCCCGCACGTTCGGCGGCCTTGATCGCCTCCCACGCGCTGGTCTGCTCCTCGGCGGTACGGTCGCGGCTCTCGTCGCCGAACACATGCGGGTGACGTGCGATCATCTTGTCAGCGATGGCCCGCGCCACGGCGGCGAGATCGAAATGTCCGGCCTCGCTCGCCATCTGCGCGTGATAGACCGATTGCAACAGCAGATCGCCCAATTCGCCCTTGAGCTCTGGCCAATCCTCGCGCGAGATCGCGTCCGCCACCTCGTAGGCCTCCTCGATCGTGTAGGGCGCGATCGACGCGAAATCCTGTTCGATGTCCCAGGGGCATCCGTGATCGGGATCGCGCAGCGCCCGCATGATGGCCGAAAGCCGCGCGACCTCGCGGGCGGCGTCAAGGTCGGTGTCGCGGATCTCGGGCGAGGTCTGGGGCATTGCGGTAGGCTCCTGTCGATGGCAAGCCGCAGGCTAGGATTTCAGAGCCCGGAGCGCCAGACATGCCCGTCGTCAACCGCATCGCCGATTTCGCAGACGAGATGAAGGGATGGCGCCGCGCGCTCCATGCGGCGCCGGAGGTCGGCTTTGCCTGCCACCAGACGGCGGCCTTCATCACCGAGCGGCTGCGCGAATTCGGTGTCGACGAGATCCACGAGAGCATCGCCACCTCTGGTGTGGTCGCGTTGATCCATGGCCGTGGCGAGGGGGCGGTGATCGGCCTGCGCGCCGACATGGACGCGCTGCCGATGGACGAGGAGACCGGCCTGCCGCACGCCTCGACCAACAAGGGCGCGATGCATGCCTGCGGCCATGACGGCCATAGCTCCATGCTGCTGGGCGCTGCGAAGTACTTGGCCGAGACGCGCAATTTCGCCGGCACCGTTGCGCTGATCTTCCAGCCCGCCGAAGAGGGCGGCGGTGGTGCCGGCGTGATGGTCGAGGAAGGCGTGATGGAGCGCTTTGGCATCAAGGAGGTCTATGCGCTGCACAACGAGCCGGGCCTGCCGGTCGGCCATTTCCGCACCGCGCCCGGCGCGATCATGGCGGCGGTCGACGATTTCACCATCACCGTGACCGGCAAGGGCGGGCATGGCGCGATGCCGCAGGACGCGGCCGACCCGGTGGTCGCCGCCTGCGGCATCGTCACCGCGATCCAGACCATCGTCAGCCGCAACCACGACGCGCGCGAGGATCTGGTGATCTCTGTCACGCAGATTCATACCGGCAGCGCCGACAACGTGATCCCCGCCACCGCCTGGATCAACGGCACGGTGCGCAGCTTCGACAAGAAGGTGCAGGCCATGGTGATGCGGCGGATGCGCGAGATCTGCGAGGGGCAGGCCATGGCATATGGCGTGCGCGCCGAGCTCGATTACTGCCTCGGCTATCCGGCAACGATCAACGACGCCGACCGTGCGGGATTCGCGGCGGAAATCGCGGGTGAGGTCGGTCTCGCCAGCGATCCGGACAGCCGGCGCGCGATGGGGGCCGAGGATTTCTCCTTCATGCTCGAAGCGCGTCCGGGCGCCTATCTCTTTCTCGGCAACGGCGAAACCGCCGGGGTGCATCACCCGGAATATGATTTCAACGACGAGACGGCGCCTTACGGCGCGTCCTTCTTTGCCCGGCTGGTCGAACGCTTGCAGCCCGCGCGGGGTTGAAGGCCCGAAGGCGCGCGCAGCGATGCCCGCCCCGACCATTTCGGCCCGCGCGGCCAAGCCCTGAAGATCGGACGGCAAGGGATTGAAAAGAATGGCTTTGATGACCGTGTCGGCGTTGGTCGCGGCGGCTGTGCCGCTTACCTGGATCCGGGTGGCACCCTCGGATGTCGCCCGGTGGCATGTCGATCCGATGGAGGTCGCGCGCGTGCCCGAGAAGCCGCGTCAGGGCGGCTGGTTGGTTCGCACCGGGCCCGCCAACGCGGCGCCGCCGGTCTTTGCGACCGATCCCGCCACGCTGTTCTCGGCGTTCGACGAGATCGTGCAGGCGAGCCCGCGTACCAAGGCCCTTTTCGTCAGCCCGTCCGAGGGGCGCGCGACCTACATGACCCGCAGCGCGGTGATAGGGTTCCCAGACTACACCAGCGTCAAGGCGGTGCCCGAGGCCGGTGGGGCGGCGCTGATGATCTGGGCGCGCAACCGCTTCGGCGGCACCGACATCGGCGTCAACCGGCGCCGGGTCGAGGGTTGGCTGGCCGAGCTCTCCACGCGGCTGCCGCGCCGCTGAGCGTCACTTGACGCCTCGGGGGCGATGGAGGATGGGTGATCCATGATCGCACAGGACAAGATCGACCAGATCACCGCCCGCTTCGAGTTCATCGAGGCGAAGATGTCGTCCGGCGCCTCGGGCGGCGAAATCGCCGAGCTGGGCCGGGAATACGCGGAGCTCAAGCCGGTGGTCGAGACCGCCGCCGAGCACGCCCGCCTTGCCACCGAAATCGCCGAGGCGCAGGCGATGCTGCGCGATCCGGAGATGCGCGACCTCGCCGAAGAGGAACTTCCCGGGCTGCGCGAGCGGCTGGAGGCGGCCGAAACGGCGCTGCGCCTCGCGCTCCTGCCCAAGGATGCCGCCGATGCGCGGCCCGCGATGATCGAGATCCGACCCGGAACGGGGGGCGACGAGGCCGCGCTCTTCGCCGCCGACCTGCTGCGGATGTATCAGCGCTATGCCGATACGCGCGGCTGGCGCTTCGAGATCATCGAGGAGCAGGCGACCGAGCTTGGCGGCGTCAAGGAAGTCGTGGCGCGGGTCGAGGGCGAGGGCGTGTTTGCCCGGCTGAAATATGAGAGCGGCGTGCACCGGGTGCAGCGCGTGCCCGAGACCGAGAGCGGCGGCCGCATCCACACCTCGGCGGCCACCGTCGCCGTGCTGCCCGAAGCCGAGGCGGTCGATGTGAAAATCGATCCGAACGACATCCGCATCGACACGATGCGTGCCTCGGGCGCGGGCGGCCAGCACGTGAACACCACCGACTCGGCGGTGCGGATCACCCATATCCCAAGCGGCATCGTCGTGACCTCGAGCCAGAAATCGCAGCACCGCAACCGCGAGCTCGCGATGGAGGTGCTGCGCTCGCGGCTCTTCGATCTCGAACGCAGCCGGGCCGAGGGCGCCCGCTCCGCCGATCGCCGCGCGCAGGTCGGCAGCGGCGACCGCTCCGAGCGGATCCGGACCTACAACTTCCCGCAGGGCCGGCTGACCGATCACCGGATCAACCTGACGCTCTACAAGCTCGACGCGGTGATGGCGGGCGATCTCGACGAGATCATCGACGCGCTGACCGCCGAGGCGCAGGCGGCGTTGCTGGCGGAGATGGAAGCATGAGCCCCTTGCCGAGCGGCCCGTTGACCGGGGCCACAGCGCTCTACGCGGCGACGCGCCGGCTTTCCGAGGCCGGGGTGGCCGATCCCGGCCGCGATGCGCGCAGGCTCTTTGCCCATGCGATCGGCGTCGATCCGGGCCGGCTGACGCTGGTCCTGCCGGAGCCGGTGGAGGGCGAGGCGCTCGCCGCCTTCGAGGCGCTGATCGAGCGGCGCTGCGCGCGCGAGCCGGTCAGTCACCTGACCGGCAGCCGTGCCTTCTACGGTCGCCGCTTCAGGGTCACGCGCGACGTGCTCGACCCCCGCCCGGAGACCGAGCTTCTGGTCGAGGCGGCGCTGTCCGAACCCTTCGGCCACGTCCTCGATCTCGGCACCGGCTCGGGCTGCATCCTGCTGAGCCTGCTGGCGGAAATGCCCGATGCGCGAGGCGTGGGCGTCGATGTCTCGGAGGCGGCCTGCGCCGTGGCGCGCGAGAACGCCGCCGCGCTGGGGCTGAGCGACCGGGCCCATATCTCGGTCTCCGACTGGGTCAGCCGGGTCGAGGGGGTGTTCGACCTCGTGGTGTCGAACCCGCCCTATATCGCGCAGGAAGAGATGGCCGAACTGGCGCCCGAGGTCCGCGACTGGGAACCCAGCGGCGCGCTGACCGATGGCGGTGACGGACTGTCTTGCTACCGCGCGATCCTCGACGGCGCGCAGGAGGTTCTGGCACCCGGCGGGCGGCTCTTGATGGAGCTCGGCGCCGGGCAGGCCGAGGCGGTTGGCACGCTCGCGGTTGCACGCGGCTTCGCGCCGATCGCGCTCATTCCCGATCTCGACGGGCGCGACAGAGTGATCGTGCTGGGAATGCCGCATTCGGGCTTCTAGCCCGCGAAAACGCGCGGATCCTGCGTTTTCGCGCAGTTTCCACTTGCCTGCGAGCCATTCGCATGGTTAGTCCTTGGTATCGGACGGAGGAAGGCGCGGGCCTTCCCGATCCGAACGCTGCCAGATCATCGCAGGCTCCCACGTCGCAGCAGCCGCGCTTTCCGCGCGCGGACCGGGGCCAGAGCGCAACGCCCGAGCCGGGCCGAAACCGAAGAATCACATGAGATCATCGAAGTCACGCTCGCGCGGCAACAAGAACCGCAACAACCGTCCGTCGGGTGGCAACATCGTCAACCGAGTGTTCGACAGTTCGGGCCCGGACGGCAAGGTACGCGGCACGCCGCAGCAGATCATCGAGAAATACACCCAGCTGCATCGCGACGCGCAGCTGTCGGGCGACCGCGTCGCCGCCGAGAACTTTGCCCAGCACGCCGAGCATTACCTGAGGATGCTGGCCGAGGCGCAAAAGGAGATCGACGCCAAGCGCGAGGAGGCCGAGGCCCAGAACCGCGAACGCCAGGCCGAGCGCGATCGCCAGGCCGAGCGCGACCGCGAGCGCGCCGCCCGGCTGCGCGCGCAGGAGGAGCAGGCCGCCGCCGCGCAAGCGCCGCAGCCCGAGCAGCGCCCGGCGCAAGAAGAGCGCCAGCAGCAGCCCGCCGCCGAGGCGCCCGAGCCCCGCGCATCGCGCGAGGAGATCCCTTTCCAGGCCGCCGAGACGCCCGCCGCCGAGGCGGATGCCGAGCCCAAGCCCAAGCGTCCCCGCAAGCCGCGCGTGAAGCGTGATACGCCCGAGGGCGAGGCCGCCCCGGCGCCGCGCACCCGGCGCAAGGCGTCCGAGAAGGCCACCGACAAATCCGACAATGGCGCGGCGGAAGCGGCCGAATAGGCCCACGCGACGTGGACGACATGAAAAGGGGCGGCATCTCGGATGCCGCCCCTTTGTCGTTCCGGGTTGTCGGTCGCGGCTCAGCCGGCGGCGACGGAACGGGCCAGCGCGCACCACTGCTCCAGCCCGACCTGCTCCGCGCGTTCGGTCGGCGGAATTCCGGCGGCGGCGAGGTGATCCTCGATCCCCGGCGCCACGCCCTTGAGCGAGGCGCGCAGCATCTTTCGCCGCTGGTTGAAACCGGCCGCCACGACGCGGCTCAGCACCGCCGGATCGGCCGGAAAGCGCGGCTCGGGCAGGGCGGTGAGGTGCACCACCGCCGACGACACCTTGGGCGCGGGCACGAAGGCCTGCGGCGGCAGGTCGAGCACGATCCGGGCAGAGGCGCGCCACTGCGCGAGGATCGCGAGCCGGCCATAGGCCTTGGAGCCCGGCTGGGCCACGATCCGCTCGGCCACCTCGCGCTGGAACATCAGCGTCAGGCTTTCCCAAAAGGGCGGCCATTCCTTGGGCGTCAGCCAGCGGACAAGCAGCTCGGTGCCGACATTGTAGGGCAGGTTGGCCGCGATCCGGATCGGCGGCGTCAGATGCGCCAGCGGGTCGATCTCGAGCGCGTCACCTTCGATCACTTGCAGCCGACCGGGATAGCGCGCCTCGATCTCGGCCAGCGCCGGCATGCAGCGCGAGTCCTTCTCGATCGCGAGGACCTTGCGTGCGCCCTCGGCCAGCAGGCCGCGGGTCAGCCCGCCCGGCCCGGGCCCGATCTCGAGGATGTCGGAGCCCGGCAGGTCGCCCGCCGCCCGCGCGATCCGCGCGGTCAGGTTGAGGTCGAGCAGGAAGTTCTGGCCCAGCGTCTTCTTGGCGCGCAGGCCGTGGGTCTCGATCACCTCGCGCAGCGGCGGCAGATCGTCGATGGCGGCCATGGGCATGTCCTGTTGCTGTGAAACTTGCGCGGCTCCGCGCGGGCGCGCCGCTCCCTTAGCGCGTGGCGCGGGCCTGCGCCATATCGGCAGCCATGCGGATCGCGGCGATCATCGACGACGGGTCGGCCAGCCCCTTGCCGGCGATGCCGAAGGCGGTGCCGTGATCGGGCGAGGTGCGGATGAAGGGCAGGCCGAGCGTGACGTTGACGCCGCCCGAGAAGTCGATGGTCTTGATCGGGATCAGCGCTTGGTCGTGATACATGCAGATCGCCGCGTCATAGGTGGCGCGCGCGGCGGCGTGGAACATCGTGTCCGCCGAAAGCGGCCCGGCGAGGTCGAAGCCCTCGGCCCGCATCCCGTCGAGCAGCGGCGAGATCATCGCGATCTCCTCGCCGCCCATCTTGCCATCCTCGCCCGCATGCGGGTTGAGCCCGGCGATGGCGAGCCGCGGCGCGGCGATGCCGAAATCGCGGATCAGCGCGTCGCGGGTGATCCGGATCGTCGCTTCGAGCAGTTCGGGCGTGAGTCGGGCGGGCACCTCGCTGAGCGGCAGGTGGATGGTCGTGGGCACGACGCGCAGCGCCGTGCAGGCGAGCATCATCACCACTTGGTCCACCCCGGCCAGATCGGCCAGGAATTCGGTATGGCCGGGATGGGCGAAGCCCGCCCCGTCGATCAGCGCGGCCTTGTGGATCGGCGCGGTGCAGAGCGCGGCGCAGTGTCCGTCCCGCACCAAATCGACGCCGTCGCGGATGGCGTCGATCACGCCCTGCGCATGGGTCGGGTCGGGGCGGCCCGGCACCGCGGGCGCGCCGAAGTCGCGCGCCAGCACCGGCAGCGCCGTGGCGGAGACCCGCGCGGCCTCGGAGGCGTCCGAGACGGCCTGCCAGCGCGTCTTTTCGGGCAGGTGGCGCGGATCGCCCAGCCACAGCAGCGGGATCTCGCCGCGCAGCCGCTCCCAGGCGGTGACCGCGATCTCGGGGCCGATGCCCGCAGGCTCGCCGCAGGAGATCGCGATCGGCTTCACGGCGCGATGCGCGCCTGCGCCCGCAGCTCTTCGAGCAGGATATCCGCCCGGGCGGCGAGCTTCTGGCCGACCAGCTGGTTGCGCACGGCATCGCGGTCGCTGCCCTCGGCGGCGGCCGGGGTGCGTGCGCACAGCATGGTGAACAGCAGCGCGCCGTTCTGCGTCAGGTTCCAAGAGGCCTCGTTCGGATCGAGACGCGCCAGCTCGAGCCCGAGATCGCGCGGCAGCGCGGCGGGGGCCACGGCGTTGCGCACCAGCCGTTCCTTGGGCAGGCCCTTGGCGACGCCGTAGAGGTCATCGCAGGTATCGACCGCGCCGCGCACCCGCTGCGCCTCGGCCAGCGCCTCGGCGGTGCCGGCGCCGGGGATGGCAAATTGCGCGTATTCGATCTCGGCGATTTCGGCCGGGGCCTGCGGCGCCTCGCGGATGTCGCGCAGCTGGAACAGTGCGACGCCGTTGGTGATCGGGATCGGCTGGCTGACCTCGCCCGGTTCGAGCGACAGGAACAGCCCGTGCAGCCCGGCGGGGAAATCGCTCAGCGCGCGCCATTCGAGCCGACCGCCCTGCTCGCGCGAGGGCAACGCCGAGACGGCGCGAGCCTCGGCCTCGAAGGCAGCGGTGGAGCGTAGCTTGGAGATCGCCTCGGCGCGCGCCATGGCGGCGGCGGCGCGGGGCGGCGGCGCCGGGATGATGATCTCCGACAGCAGCACCTCGACCGAATCCGGCCCGCCGGTGCGGGCCAGCGCCGCGTCGATCTCGGCCTCGGTGACATTGATCTGGGCGTTGTAGCGGCGGCGGATGTAATCGCGCCAGGAGACGTTGACCTTCACGAAGTCGCGCAGCGTCTCGCGGGCGATGCCCTGGCTCGCGAGCTGCGCGAGGAAGGCGTCGAGCGGCTGGTTCGCGCGCTGCGCGAAATCGGCCATCGCGGACTCCAGCCCCTCATCGGTGAGTTGCATCCCGGCCCGGGTGAGTTCCTGAAGCTTGAGCTTCTCCTCGACCAGCTGGGTGCGGGCCTCTTGCGCCGGGTCGCCCGGCGCGTTGAAGGCGGCAAGCAGCTTGGCGCGCTGGTCCAGCTCGTAATTGGTGACGGCGCTGCCGTTCACGGTGATCGCGGGGGCGAACATGCCCTGCGCGGCGGCCCCGAGCGGCGCCGCCATGGCGGTGGCGAGCGCCACGGCCTTCACGAAATCCAAAGCCCGCATTCCGGCTCCCATCCTCGTCCGATCCTTGCGTCTCATCCCTCGCAGTCGCCAGCGGCCGGCATGGCCGTCTGCGCGGTCGAGAACCCGTTCAGATTGACCGACAGCGCGAAGCTCGTGGAGGGGTCCACGTCGTCCGTGTCGGTGTAGCGGCGCGATGCCGAAACGTCCACCGTGACGCATTCGTTGCGCCAGCCGGCGCCGATCCGGGTCCGCACCGGCGACGCGGCGGCAATGTCGTAGCGGCCCTGCGCCGAGACGGTCCAGCGCTCACCCAGCCGCAGCGTGGTGTCGATCGACACCTCGCTGACCCGGTCGAGGCCGGTCTCGGAGGCGGGCTCCAACCACAGATAGGCGCCGGAGAGATCATAGTTCGGACGGTCGAGACCGAGCCGCGCCTCGGCGCCCGAGACGTCGAACGCGTCGTCGAATGTGGTCACCGTCTCGAGCCCCAGATCCGCGCCGAGATCGAGGCTGGTCGAGATCAGCCAGTCGGAGCGGGTCTCGGCGATGCCGGTGCTCTCCTCGAGGCCGCCCTGCGCGCGGTCGCGGATCAGCCGGCCCGCGAGGACCGACAGGCCGCGCCCCTCCTGGTCGAAGCGGCTCCAGCGCAGGCCAAGCCCGGCGCTCGCGCCTTCCTCCTGCAGATCCTCGCCGGGAAAGCGGTCGATCGCGAAGAGCGAGGCCGCATCGAGCTCCGCGAGGCGGGAGTCCTCGTTGGGCACATCGCCGCCCTGCACGGCGGCGTAGGACAGGCTGGCCACCGGCTCGAGGGTCTGCACCGCCACGTCGGACGCCTCGCGGCGCAGAAGCGGCCAACGCAGCGTGACGCCGACGCCCTGCGCCGCGCGCAGCACCGCCTCGTCATAGGCCGCGTCGTCGGTGATCGCGTAGCCATCGACGCGACCGCGCGCCTCGGCCGAGAGGCGCAGCCCAGGCCCGACCAGCCGGTCGCCCTGCCAAGCCGCCGACACGCCGGCCCGCGTCACGTCGCGCAGCGCGTCGGGGTCGTCCTCGCTGCTGTCGCGCCACAGCGCGTCGAGCTCGGCGCGGAGCGTCAGGCGACCGCCCATCGGTGCCGGGCGCAGCACCGTCTCGCGTTCGGCCCGGGCCACAAGCGGCGGCAGCGAGTCGCTGGATTCGTCGTCGCGCAGGCTTTCGTAATAGGTGATCTCGGCGAGCGCGTAGCCATCCTCGCCCAGCCGGTAGAGCCGCAACCGGCTGTCGAGCCGGTCCTGGTCCGAGAGGTCGTAATCCAGCAGGAAGGCGTCGTCGGAGACCGCCTCGACGTCAAATTCGAGGCGGATATCGCGGGGCAGGATGAAGGCGCCCTCGGAAAGCAGCGCGTAGCGGCCGGAATCACGGCTGTCATCCTCGGCGAGATGGGTCTGCACCTCGGCCCAGCCGCCCCGGAACGCCTGTCGGTAGCGCAGCTCGAGATTGCGCGCGCGGGTGGCGATCCACGGCGTGATGGTGAGGTCGCGACGCCCGCCCAGCCGCACGAAATAGGGCAGCTGCAAACCGAAGCCGAGCGTGTCCGAGGTGAAGAGTTCGGGGATGAGCAGGCCGGAGCCGCGCTCGAGCGTGGGGTCGGGCAGGCGCATGCGCGGCAGCCAGAGCAGCGGCACGCCACGCACCAGAAAGCGCGCATCGTCGAAGTAAAGCTGCCGCTCGACCTCGTCATGCACGACGCGGGCAGCCCGGATCTCCCAGAGCGGCGGGCCATCGCCGCAGACCCGGCAGGAGGTGGCGGCCGTGCGGGTCAGCGCGGTCAGGCCGGTGCCGGTGCGATCGATCCGTGCGGCCGAGACCTGCAGCTGCCGGTCGAGCACCAGCCGCGCGCCGCGCAGCAGGCCGGCCTCGAGGCGCGGATCGATTTCCGCCGCCTCGGCGGTGAACACTTCCCCATCCGGCGTGGTGATCAGGATCGGCCCGGTGACGCTCAGCCGGTCGGCGGCGCGATCATAGGTGATCGTCGAGGCCATGAGCCGGGTGCCGTCGTAGAAGGCCTCGACATTGCCGCGCGCCACCAGCACCTCGTCGGCGGTGACGGTCACGCTGTCGGCCACGAGCTGCGCCAGCCCCTGCGACAGGGCGGGCAGCGGCGCCAAAGCGGGCAGCAGCGCGGCCAGGGCGGTGGCCAGCCGCTTGCGCGCGCGGGTCATGAACAAGGGCCGCCCCGCCGGGGCCGCGAACCGGCGTTGAATCATCCGTCCTCCAGATGCAGTAGCAGGCCGAGCGAGGACAGGATCGCCGCCACCGGTGGCGCCCAGGCCGCCAGCGCCGGCGGGATCTGCCCGTTCTCGCCAAGGATCTGCGCGAAATTGCGCAGGAAATACACGCCGAAGCTCAGCAGGATCGCGCCCAGCACCATCACGCCGACCCGGCCGCCGCGCTGGTGGCGGAGCGTGAAGCCGGCGCCGATCAGCAGCATCGCGGTCAGGAAGGCGGGCTGCGCGAGCTCGGTATGCAGGAACACCTCGTGGCGCCGCGCGGTGAAACCCGCCTCCTTGAGCCGGGCGATGAAGCCCGGCAGCTTCCACACCGAGATCGCCGCCGGATCACCGAAGCTGTCGCGGATCTGGGTCGCGGTCAGCGACGAAGCGAGCGTCATCTGCGGCAGCCGTTCGGCCGCGGTCTCGGGGTTGTCGGCCGAGAGCGGCCAGCGTTTGACCCCGCGCATCAGCCAATGGCCCGGCTGCAGCTCGGCGAAATCGGCCTCGACGCGCTCGCGCGGGCGGCCCTCGGTATCGAAGGTCAGGAAGCTCGCCTCACGCAGCACGGTGCCGTCGAGATTGGCGCCCTTGGCCCGGATCACGGTCTGCGCCTCGGCGTCGCCCTGGCGCAGCCAGAGCCCGTCATCGGACAGGGCGATGACCCGCTGCTCGCCCTTGAGGCTGTCGGTGCGCGCCTCGTAGGCGCGGGTGGTTGCGGCGACCAGCGGGTTGAACAGCGCCACCGCCGCGATCCCCAGCAACAAGGTCACCGTGACCGGTGCGAGGAGCGCCGACAGCGCCGAGCGCCCGGCCGCCCGGGTCACCACCATTTCTGAGGACCGCGCGAGGCCGAGAAACAGCGTGATGCCGGAAATGATCACGATCAGCGGCAGGATCTCGTAGAGCTTCGAGGGCGCGTTGAGCAGGCTCACCGCCAGCAGCTCGGCGATGCCTGTGCTGTCGCCGTAGCGCCGCGCCTGCTCCACGAGGTCGATCATCGTCAGCAGCGTGAAGAACACGCCCAGCGTGCCGAGGAACGCCATCACGTAGCGGCGCGCGAAGTAGCGGTGCAGGATCATGTGGACACCCCTCGCCGTCGTCGCGCAGAGAGCGCAAGGGCCGCTGTACCCATGGCGAAAGCGGCTAGGCCCGGCAGGTAGATCAGTGGCCAGCGCTCGGGATCGCCGCGCAGCGCCGAGGTCACCGTCGATTCGAGCGCCTGCACCACGATGATCAGGCCGATCGCGGCGAGGATCTGCCGCCAGACGCCGAAGCGCGAGAAGCCCCCGGTGAGCAGCGTGGCAAAACCGATCAGCGGCGCCGCCGCCGCCAGCAGCGCCCCTGCGACGCGGTCATGCGCCTCGGCCGTCAACTGCGCCGCGCTGCGCCCGGTGGCTTCGAGCGTCTCTGGCGCGCCGCGCAGCAGCTCCAAGGTCGAGATCTCGCGCGGGCGGCGGCTGCCGCTTTCGGAGGCGCTGGTCAGCGGCGCGAGGTCAAAGGCGAAATCGTTGAAGCGGGTGGTCGCCAGCCGGGCGACACCGGGGCGCAGCACCTGGATCAGGCCGTCGATCATCACCAGCTGCGGCGCGGTCGCGGTCTCGACCAGATAGGCGCTCGAAGCAGTGT
Source organism: Limimaricola variabilis (assembly GCF_034371605.1). Classification (NCBI taxonomy): domain Bacteria; kingdom Pseudomonadati; phylum Pseudomonadota; class Alphaproteobacteria; order Rhodobacterales; family Paracoccaceae; genus Limimaricola; species Limimaricola variabilis. The sequence continues at coordinate 655,644 of NZ_CP139691.1, forward strand.
AGGTAACCGTCTCGTCCGGGTCGCGGCTGTCGGAGATCAGCAGGTCGCGCAGCTCGCCCTCCGGGGTGATGTCGCGGATGTAGATGGTGATGCCGTCGACCGGCGACAGGAACTCGCCCTCCTGCAGCAGTCGCGCCGTGGCCGAGCGGGCGATCTCCGCCTGCCGGTCGGCGAGGCGGGCATGGGCGAGCGGGTTGATCACCAGCGTCAACGCGCCGGTCAGCATCCCGGCCACCAGGCCGAACATCAAAACCGGTCGCGCCAGCCGCCAAGGCGAGAAGCCGGTGGCCTGCATCACCGTCAGCTCGCTGTCCGATGAGAGCCGGTTGGTGACGTAGAGTGCTGCGGCAAAGCCCGCGATCGGCAGCACCAGCCGGATCAGCGCCGGCAGGGTGAGCATGGTCAGTTCGAGAAACACCGACAGGTTCTGGCCGTCGGCCACCAGTTGGTCGAACAGCTGCACCGCGCTGTTGACCCAGTAGACCAGCACCAGCACCAGCGCGAAGAAGCCGAACAGCATCATCAGCTGCGACAGCATGTATCTGTCGAATCGCGCCACCGGTCCCTCGTCCATGTCGGGCCGCCGGGGAGGCCGCCTGTCTGCAGCGCATCCTAGCCGGTCCGCGTGGCGGGTTGAACCGCGATCTGGTCATCGCGGCGCGCGGCGGCTAGGCTCCGCCGCCAAAGCAAAGCGACCCGAAGGAGCCGGCATGTCCCGCACCCCCCGCATCGATTTCCAGCCCCATGACGCCGACGCACTGGCCCAGACCCAAGGCCGCATCGCCGTATTCGTGGCGGCGGACGGCCCCGACAGCGATGCCGCGCGCGGTCTCGACGCGCTGATGGGCGGGGCGCTGACGCGGCTCGCGGACGGCGCCCGCTGGGGCCGGGTCCGGCCGGGCGAGGCGGTCGAGATCGCGGTGCCCGCAGGCCTCGCCGCCGACGCGGTCATCGCCGTGAAGCATGACAGCGAGGCCGACCGGCTGGCGATGCGGCGCGCGGGCGGCGCGATCGCCGCCGCGGCCGGGCGCGGCGACCTGACCGTGCTGACCGCGGGGCTGCGGCATGCCGAGGAGGTCGCGCTGGGTGTCGCGCTCCGGGCCTATCGTTTCGATGCGCACCAGAAGCCCGACGACGAGGCCGGCCCCGAGGGCACCGTTCGGATCACCGGCGACGATTCGGAGGCGCTGGCCCGTGCCGCCGCGCCGATGGCCGCGATCGCCGAGGGCGTGGCCTTCACCCGCGATCTGGTGAACGAGCCCGCCAACGTGCTGACCACCGATGATTTCGCCGCCCGGCTCGCGGCGATGCAGGAGCTGGGACTCGAAGTCGAGATCCTTGAGGAGGACGAGCTCGCGCGGCTCGGCATGGGCGCGCTGCTGGCCGTCGGGCAGGGCTCCGACAGCCCCTCCAAGGTGGTGGTGATGCGCTGGCAGGGCGGTGGCGACGAGGCGCCGCTGGCGCTGGTCGGCAAGGGCGTGGTGTTCGACACCGGTGGCATCTCGCTCAAGCCCGCCGCCGGCATGGAGGACATGACCATGGACATGGGCGGCGCCGCCACCGTGGCCGGTACCATGCGGGCGCTGGCGCTGCGCCGGGCCAAGGCCAACGTTGTCGGCCTCGTGGGGCTGGTCGAGAACATGCCCTCGGGTCGCGCCACCCGTCCCGGCGACGTGGTGCGCTCGATGAAGGGCGACACCATCGAGGTGATCAACACCGACGCCGAGGGCCGGCTCGTTCTGGCGGACGTGATGTGGTACGCGCAGGAGCGGTTCAAACCCTCCGGCATGATCGATCTCGCCACGCTGACCGGCGCGGTGATCATCGCTCTGGGCCATGAGAATGCGGGCGTGTTCGCCAACGAGGACGGGTTCGCCGAGGCATTCCTCGCGGCGGCGCAGGCCGAGGGCGAGGGCGCGTGGCGGCTGCCGATGGGAGACGCCTACGACAAGGTGCTCAAGAGCCGGATCGCCGACATGCGCAACGTCGGCACCGGCCGCGAGGGCGGGTCGATCACCGCGGCGCAATTCCTCAAGCGCTTCGTGCAGGACGGCACGCCCTGGATCCATCTCGACATCGCGGGCACCGCGTCGCTGAAATCCGACAGCGCGCTGGCGCCCAAGGGCGCGACGGGCTGGGGCGTGATGGCGCTCAACCGCCTCGTGGCCGACCGTTACGAGGGCTGACGCGATGGGGGCGGCCCTGTTCTACCACCTGACCGACAGCCCGGCCGAGGCGCTGCTGCCGCAGCTTCTCGGCCTCGCGGGCAAGCAGGGCTGGCGGGTGGAGATCCGTGGCGGCAGCGCCGCCGCGATGGATCGGCTTGACGTCGCTCTGTGGCGGACGGGGCCGCCCGAGAGTTTTCTGGCGCATGGCCGCGCGGGCGGGCCGCATGACGCGGCGCAGCCCGTGCTGCTGACCGCCCAGGGCGAGGCGGCGCCGAAGCTGCCATGCGTGATCTGCCTCGACGGGGCGGAGGTCGCCCCCGACGAGGTTCAGGCTGCCGAGCGGGTTTGCATCCTGTTCGACGGGCATGACCCGATGGCGGTGCAGGCGGCGCGGGGACAGTGGAAGGGCCTTACCGGCGCCGGCTGCGCGGCGCAGTACTGGGCGCAGGAAGACGGCCGCTGGACAAAGAAGGCCGAGGGCTGATCTGTATCAGCGGGTCAGCATCAGGCGGCCGTTCTCGATCTCGATGCGGCCAAACAGCCGCAGATACCCCATGCCCAGAAGCGAGCCGGTCAGGTCGCCATCGGTAACCACGGCGCTCAGCCCCTCATCCTCGATCGAGCCCAGCGCCACGCTGTCGAGGGTGACGCGGGCGGTGCGGACCGTGCCGTTGGCGGTCGCGGCCGAACCCATATAAACCAGATCCTCGGGGTCGATCCCGGCCCGGCGCGCGTCGTTGCGGCCCAGCACCATGTCGGTCGCGCCGGTATCGACCACGAAGTCGATCGGCTCGCCGTTGATCTCCAGCGTCAGGTAGTAATGCCCGTCGCGCGCCTGCGGCACCTCGATGCCCTCGGCGCCGACCATGGTCTGCCGGGGCACGACGTCGTCGCGGATGTCCGACCACAGCCCGGCCGCGGCGATCACGCCGACGAAGATCAGCGCCCAGACGACGGCCTGCTGCGCCAGCTGACCCAGCCGGTCGCGGTTCTGCAGCAGGAACCAGCCGGCGATGGCGGCGCCGAGCAGTCCGAGATAGGCGAGGCTGGCGAGGTTGTCGGGGCTCATGCCCATAATATGGTGCGTTCAGGCGCCGGGAAAAGGCATGCCGAAGCCGGAGCCGTGCAGGCCGTCGATGATGAACTGCACCGCCAGCGCGGCGAGCAGCATGCCGAGCACCCGCGTCACGACGTTGAGCCCCACCGGACCCAGCACCCGCGCCAGCGGCCCGGCCAGCTTGAAGGCGATCCAGACGGTGCCGAGCACGGCGAGCGCCACGCCATAGATCGCGGCGTAGCCGGTCACGTCGGCCTCCGCGGTGAGCAGGATCAGCGTGGTGATCGCGCCGGGGCCGACGATCAGCGGCAGTGCCAGCGGAAAGATCGAGGGGTCGTGATCCGGCTCGGTATCCGGGCCGCTCGCCTCCTCGGCATTGTCGCGGCGCCGGGCCTGGCGGCGTTCGAACAACATGTCGAGCGCGGTCAGGAACAGCAGCACACCGCCCGCGATGCGGAAGGCCGGGACCGAGATGCCGATGAAGCGCAGCACCGCGTCGCCCAGCACCAGAAAGAGCAGCATCAGACCGGCCGAGGTGATGATCGCGCGCGCCGCGACCCGGCGCCGCTGGGCCGCGCTCATCCCGGCCGTCATCGCAACAAAGAGCGGCGCGAGGCCGATCGGGTCGACGATCACGAAGAGGGTGGTGAAGGCGGTGATCAGTGTGGCGAGGTCGAGCAAGTCCTGTCTCCGGTCCGAGATGCGTCGCCACCCTGAAGGCGGCCCCGCGGCGGGGCAAGCCCCGGGCGGGGCATGACGCGACGCCTGCGGGCGCTTTTGCGCGCGACGGCGCGGCGGCTCAGACCGCCTCCGCCGCCTCCAGTTTCTCGAGCGCGGCCATCCAGAGCGCTTCGGCCCGCCTCAGCGCTTCCATCGCCTCGGCGTATTTCTTGTTCCAGGTCTCGAGCTCGCCCTTGCGGCCGTCCTCGTAGAGCGCGGGATCGGCGAGCTTCTTGGCGAGCTTGTCGCGCATCTCGTTGATCTTGTTCACCCGCTCCTCGGCCTTGCGGGCCTCCGAGCGCAGCGCGAGGATCGCATCACGCGAGGGTTTCGGCGCCTTGGGCTTCTCGGCCTTGGGCTTCTCGGCGGGCTTTTCACCCGAGAGCAGCATCTTGCGATAGGCTTCGAGATCCTCGTCATAGGCGGTGACGCGGCCGTCCTTCACCAGCCAAAGCCGGTCGGCGACCATCGACAGCAGGTGCATGTCGTGGCTCACCAGGATCACCGCGCCGCTATAGGCGGTCAGCGCCTCGACCAGCGCTTCGCGGCTCTCGATGTCGAGGTGGTTGGTCGGCTCGTCGAGGATCAGCAGATGCGGCGCGTCGAGCGTGGCCAGCAGCAGCGACAGACGCGCCTTCTGACCGCCTGAAAGGCGGCCTACCTCGGTTTCGGCCTGCGCCGCGCCGAGGCCGAAGCCCGCGAGCCGCGCCCGGAGCTTGGGCGGCGCCACGTCGGGCAGGGCGCGCTGGATATGCTGCAGCGGCGTCTCCTCGACGCGCAGTTCGTCGACCTGGTGCTGCGCGAAGAAGCCGATCCGCAGCTTGTTGGAGCGGATGATCTTGCCGCCCATCGGCGCGAGCCGGTCCGACAACAGCTTCGACAGCGTCGACTTGCCTTCGCCGTTGCGGCCCAGGAGCGCGATGCGGTCGTCCTGGTCGATCCTGAGGTCGAGCTTGGACAGGACCGCCTTGCCGTCATAGCCGACGCTCACCCCCTCGGTGGCGATGATCGGCGGCGACAGCTCCTCGGGCTCGGGGAAGGTGAAGACGGTGCGCGCCGCATCCTCGGGTACGCGGATGGTTTCCATCTTCTCGAGCATCTTGACCCGGCTCTGGGCCTGCTTGGCCTTGGAGGCCTTGGCCTTAAAGCGGTCGACGAAGCTTTGCAGGTGGGCGCGCTGCGCCTCCTGCTTCTTGGCCGCCGCGACCTGCACGGCGCGCTGCGCTGCGCGGGCCTTGGCGAACTGGTCGTAGCCGCCGGTCCAGTAGGTGAGCTGACGGTTCTCGAGATGCAGGATGCCACCCACCGAGCGGTTCAGGAGCTCGCGGTCGTGGGAGACGATCAGCACCGTGTGCGGGTAGCGCACGAGGTAGCTTTCGAGCCAGAGCGCGCCTTCGAGGTCGAGATAGTTGGTCGGCTCGTCCAGAAGCAGCAGGTCGGGCTCGGAGAACAGCACCGCCGCGAGCGCCACGCGCATCCGCCAGCCGCCCGAGAAGGCGGAGCAGGGCATGAGCTGCTCTTCATGGGTGAAGCCCAAGCCGCGCAAAATGGTGGCGGCGCGTGCCTCGGCCGACCAGGCGTCGATATCGGCGAGCCTGGTCTGGATTTCGGCGATGCGGGCGGGATCGGTCGATTCCTCGGCCATCAGCGCCGCGCGCTCGGTATCGGCTGCGAGCACGGTGTCGATCAGCGACACTTCGTTGCCCGGCACCTCCTGCGCCACGCCGCCGATCCGGGCGCCCTTAAGCAGTTCGATCTCGCCGGTGTCGAGCGACAGCTCGCCACGGATCAGCTTGAACAGCGTGGTTTTCCCCGTGCCGTTGCGACCCACGACGCCGACCTTGTGGCCGGCCGGGATCACGGCGGAGGTATGTTCGAGGAGCGGACGGCCCTCGACCGAATAGGAGATGTCTGTGATGCGCAACATGGACGGGCCTTGCCCGAAGCGCCGTGCGAGGTCAACGGGGCGGGCGCTCGGGCCCAGGCGTGGCGCCCGCGTATTTGTGGAATGGTGAAGAAAAGAGGCGCGCGATCGTCCTTCACCATTCCGCAAATACGCATTTGCCAACGGCGGGGCCGGGCATGCCGCCAGGGCCTTCGGGCGGCTTGCGTCTTTTCAGCCCGCGTCCCGCATGCTAGGTCGCGCGGCGACCGGGGGTGCGTGTCGCGCCTCCCGACGCAACCCGTTCAAATGAGGGACATCATGGCCACCGAACGCACGCTCTCGATCATCAAGCCCGACGCCACCAAGCGCAACCTGACCGGCAAGATCAACGCCAAGTTCGAAGATGCGGGCCTGCGCATCATCGCCCAGAAGCGGATCCAGCTCACCCAGGAGCAGGCCGGCAAGTTCTACGACGTGCACCGCGAGCGTCCCTTCTTCGGCGAACTGACCGAGTTCATGGCCTCCGGCCCGGTCGTCGTTCAGGTCCTCGAAGGTGAAGGCGCGATCGCCAAGAACCGCGAAGTGATGGGCGCGACCAACCCGGCCGACGCCGCTGCCGGCACCATCCGTGCCGAGTTCGCCGAGTCGGTCGGCGAGAACTCGGTGCACGGCTCGGACGCCCCCGAGACCGCCAAGGAAGAGATCGCCTTCTTCTTCTCGGGCCTCGAGCTGGTCGGCTGAGCCGAAGCTTCGTGACCTGACGGAAAGGCCCGCGCGAGAGCGCGGGCCTTTTTCTTTGGGGATTAGCCTGATTGCGCGGCGCAGTGCGGTCGCTCAGGGCGCCTCGCCGATCTCGCCCTCGATCACGAATGTCCGCTCGGTCTCCGAGGCGGGCTTGATCTGCAAGGTGCCGACGCCGGTCATGCCCGCCAGCGCGCCGGTGCCCGATACCATCTCCCAATGGCCGTAATCGATGAGCCGGGGGCCTTCCTCGCCCTTCACAAATACCGCCCGGACGATCCATTTCAGATAGGCGATGTCACCCGCATCGGTCGTGACCTCCAGATAGCCCTGCGGGTCGCCGCCCGAGGGGGGCATGATGTCGTGATAGCCATGCTCGACCACGCGCGCGCCGTCGAACATGCCGTCCCCCGTGGCCTCGCCTTCGCGCCGGACCATGAGCAGGAAATGCTTGCTGTCGTCGCCGAACTCCATCCGGATTTCGTCGGTCGGCGCGAGGGTCGCCTCGAAGGCGATAGGCTCGGCCAGCGCCGCCGTGGAAGAAAGCGCCACGGCCGCGGCCGAGATGATGAAATGCTGTCTCATTGTAACTCGCTGAAAATATTATGATCAGGGAAAGGTTACAGGCCCCGGCTCCGGTGCCGAAACAACGTTTGCGTCATGAGTTGGCGGCGAAGACGGACCAGCCGGTGCGGTCGGCGAGCATCTCCAGCGCGATCGAGGCGAGATGCGAGTTGCCCACCGCGTTGAGCCCCGGCGACCAGCAGGCGATCGCCGCGCGGCCCGGCGCCACGGCGAGGATGCCGCCGCCGACGCCGCTCTTGCCCGGAAGCCCGACGCGGAAGGCGAATTCGCCCGAGCCGTCGTAATGACCGCAGGTCAGCATCAAGGCGTTGATCTGGCGGGCCATGCGCGGCGCGATGGCGCGCGACCCGCCGGGGCTGAGGCTGCCGTCAAAGGCCAGGAACCGCCCCGCATGGGCGAGCTGGCGGGCGGTCATGGCGATGGCGCATTGGTGGAAATAAGTGCCCAGCACCTTGTCCGGGTGGCGCTGGATCGTGCCGAAATCGCGCATGAAGTTGGCCAGAGCCGCGTTGCGCCAGCCGCTGGCGGTCTCGGACTTGGCCACCGCCGGGTCGATGGCGATGTCGTCATCGCCCGCGAGGAACCGTACGAATTGCAGGATCTGGCCCAGCGCCTCGCGCGGCTCCGACCGGGCGAGGATCGCGTCGGTCACCGCGATGGCGCCGGCGTTGATGAAAGGATTGCGGGGGATGCCGCGCTCGTGCTCAAGCTGGACGATGGAGTTGAACGGATCGCCCGAGGGCTCGCGCCCCACGCGGTTCCACAAGGCGTCGCCGACCCGGCCCAGCGCCACCGCCAGAGCGAAGACCTTGGAGACCGACTGGATCGAGAAGCGGGTGTCGGCGTCGCCGTCCGCGATCACCGCTCCATCGGGCAGCACCAGCGCGAGCGCGAATTGATCCGGATCGACATCGGCAAGCTGGGGGATGTAGTCGGCGACGCGGCCCCGCTCGGTCTCGGCGGTCATCGCGTCGCAGATCTCCTCAACGATCTCGCGCAGTCGCTCAGGATCGGTGACGCTCACCGGCTCAGCACTTCACTTCGCTGTCGCGCAGGCCGGTTTCGACCAGCAGGCAACGGTTGCGGGCTTCGTAGTAGTAGCCTTGCGAGTACCATTTCACCGCCTTGTCGCGGTTGCCGTTGGCGACGATCCAAGCGCCGCGCAGGTATTTCACCGCGTAGCGCAGGTTGGTGTCGGCATCGAGCAGTTCCTCGGCCGGGCCGCGATGGCCCATGGTGCGCGCGGTCTCGGGGCTGATCTGCATCAGCCCGTAATAGGAGCCGTTGCGGGCGCGGGGGTTGTAGGAGCTTTCGCGCTTTACCACCCGATGCACCAGATCGCGCGGCACCTTGTAGGCGTCGGCATAGGCGTTGATCAGTCGCCGGATCTGCGGCGACTCGTTCGGGTAGAGATCGGGGGTGGCGGGTTGGCGGCGGCCGCAAGCGGCAAGCGCGACGAAACCCAGAAGGGCGGCGCGGCGGTCGAGATGCATCGGGTCACTCCGTCGGTGTCGATGTCTCTCTAGCCCGCCGCGCCGCGCCTTGAAAGCTTTGCGCTCAGATCGCGGCGAAGTCGCGGAACAGCGGCTCGGGGGTCTGGCCGTCCTTGCGGTTCTGGGCAGGGGCGTCTTTCTGGTTCTGGTTGCTCGGCATGTCGCGTTCCTTAGTTGCGGCGTTGCATGTGCCGCCTCTGACGGGCTGCTTCACTCCGGCCGTTGCGATTCTTCAAGCCTGCACGCGCAAGGCGACAGCGGCCGGGCGAGAAAGCGACACCGTTTGGGCGACCTTCCGCCAATCCAACCGCTTTACGTGATCACAGGTCCCTCAACAGGGCGTGAGGGTCACCGGATCGCCGGCCTGCGTGGCCAGTTCGCGACACTGCCCGTCCGCGCAGAGTTGCCAGCCCGCGCCGGTCGCGCCCGAGGCGGCCAGCGAGAGTGACGGGACGACGAGGCCGGGGCTCCAGACCCACCAGCCGTCCCGCAGCACAGCGTCAGGCCCCGGCTCCATGCCCGCGCCCGATCCGCGGACGCGCGCTTCGACGAGCTCCAGCGCGTCGCGCTCGACGCGCCAGCGCTCGCGCCACTCGACCTTCTCGACCGAATGGGTCCAGGACAGCTCGAACGCGCCGGTGGCGAGGCCAAGCGCCGCCACCCCGACCATCAGGCAGGCGCTCATGCCGCGGCAGCGACCGGCCGGCGCCGGATCAGCAGCCCCACCAGCAGCGCGAGCGCGAGGCCGATCCAGTCGGTGATCGGCCAGGCCGCGACCAGCGTGAAGGCCGCGATCATGGCCAACGCCCGGAGCCAGCTCGGCAGCGGCCGCCCGACCCAGCCGATCACTGCCGCGCCCCACAGGCCGATCGACAGAAGCGACTTGGTCACGATCCAGGCGACGGCGGGCCAGTAGCCGATCGCCTCGGCCAGCGGTCCGCCCGCCTGCAGCATCAGCGCCGGCGAATATACCGCCATGAAGGGGATGACGAAGCCGGCCGCCGCGACCTTGATCGCCTCGATCGAGATCTTCAGCCCGCTCTCGCGCGCGATCGGCGAGGCGGCGAAGCAAGCCAGCGCCACCGGCGGGGTGAGGTCGGCGAGAATGCCGAAGTAGAAGACGAACATGTGGCTGACGATCAGCGGCACGCCCAGCGCAAGCAGCGCCGGTCCCGCGATCGAGGAGGTGATGATGTAGTTCGGGATGGTCGGGATCCCCATGCCGAGGAGCAGGCAGGTGATCATGGTCAGCACGAGGCTGAGGAAGAGGTTGTCCTGACCCACGGCCACGATGAACTGGCCGAAAGTGTTGGCAGCACCCGTTAGGGTCATCGCGCCGATGATCACGCCCACCAGCGCGCAGGCCACGCCGACCGGCAGGGCGGTGCGCGCCCCGTCTGCGAGGCTGTCGCGGCACAGGATCAGCGTCTCGCGCCCGCCGCGGAAGAACAGGCAGATGGCGATCAGCACGAGGATCGCCGCGACCAGCACCTCGATCCCCCATTGCAGGAAGGCCGCCGCCACGAGGCCGAGGCCGACCCAGACGATGGCGCGCAGAACTGCGTTGGGCAGGCCCAGAGCGATCGAGCCGCCGAGGATCAGCAGCACGGTGAGGCCGAGGCCGACGGTGCCCGCGAAGAGCGGCGTGTAGCCCGCGAACAGCAGCCAGACGAGGATGCCCAGCGGCACGATCAGCATCCAGTTCTTCTTGATCGCCGCGAGGGCCGAGGGCAGCTCGGCCTTGGACAGGCCGCGCAGCCCGTGCTTGCCGGCCTCGAGATGCACCATCCAGAAAGCGGAGACGAAGTAGAGGATGGCGGGCACGATGGCGGCCTTGACCACCTCGACATAGGCGACGCCCAGCGTCTCGGCCATGATGAAGGCGACCGCGCCCATCACCGGCGGCATGATCTGCCCGCCCATCGAGGCGGTGCTCTCCACGCCGCCCGCGAAGGCCGCGCGGTAACCAAAGCGCTTCATGAGGGGAATCGTGAACTGGCCGGTGGTGACGACGTTGGCCACGCCGGAGCCGGAGATGGTGCCCATCAGGCCCGACGACACCACCGCGACCTTGGCGGCGCCACCTTGGCGGTGACCGAACAGGCCGAGCGCCACATCGGTGAAGAGCCGGATCATCCCGGCCTTCTCGAGGAAGGCGCCGAACAGGATGAACAGGAAGATGTAGGTCGACGACACGTAGATCGGGATGCCGTAGATCCCTTCGGTGCCATAGGCCATGTGGTCGATGATCTGTTCGAAATCATAGCCGCGATGGATCAGCGGCGGCGGCAGCTGCCGGCCGAGGAAGGTATAGGCGAGGAACAGCCCCGAGATGATCGGCAGCGCCGGGCCCATCAGCACCAGCGCCGCGGCAAAGACGGTGACGAGCGCCACGACCCCGAAGAAGAGATCCATCGGCAAGGGCCGCCCAGCGCGCAGGATCAGCGGCTCATACTGCCACCACTGGTAGAGCGCGACCGCCACGCCCGCCAGCGCGAAGGCCCAGGCCACTGTCTTGAACGCCGCGCCGCGCCCGCGCGCGGCGGCGACCAGCGGAAAGGTCATCAGCATCAGGAAGCCGACATGCAGCGCCCGTGTCACCTGGCTCGGCAGGTCGACGAGATGCGCCGCCGTCACGATCTGGTAGGTCGAGAAGGCGACCGCGATCCAGAACAGAAGCCGCCCGGTCAGCCCCGGCGGAAAGGCCGAGATGTGGTGATCGGGTCCGCCCGCCTCGGCGGGGATCTCGGTGAGCGGGTCGGTTTGCGCGGTCATGGGGCGGGCCTCTCGTCTTGAGCGAAACGCCCCGTCATCCGAGGGATGGCGGGGCGCGGTCGGGAACAGGTCGGGCAGGGCGCAAGGGCCCCGTCGGGTCCGATCAGTCGATCATGCCCTGCTCGCGGTAGTAGCGCTCGGCGCCCGGGTGCAGCGGGATCGGCATGCCGTCGAGCGCGTTCTCGATCTTGATGTCGGCGGCGGCCATGTGGTTGGCCTCGAGCGTGTCGAGGTTCTCGTAGAGCAGCTTGGTCATCTGGTAGGCCAGATCGTCGGACACGCCGGCATGGGTGACGAGGTAGTTCGACACCGCGACGGTGGGCACGTCCTCTTCCTGGCCGTCATAGGTGCCCGCCGGGATGGTGGCGGCGATATAGGGCGCGCCGAGGCTTTCGGCGGCTTCGGCCGGGATCGCCACGACGTTGATGTCGATCGAGGAGGCGAGGTCGCGGATCGAGGCCACGCCCAGGCCGGCCGACTGCAAGGTCGCGTCGAGCTGACGGTTCTTGATCAGCTCCACCGATTCCGCGAAGGGCAGGTACTCGGTCTTGCCCAGATCGTCATAGCTCATCCCCATCGCGCCGAAGATGGCGCGGGCGTTGAGCTCGGTGCCCGATGCGGGCGCGCCGACCGACAGGCCCTTGCCCTTCAGACCCTCGAAATCGGTGATGCCGCTTTCGGCGGAGGCCACGACCTGAATGTAGTTTGGATAGATCGCCGCGATGCCACGGATCTGGTCGAGCGGCGCGGTGAAGCCCGCATCGGCGTTGCCGTCCCAGGCCATCGCCACGGTGTCGCCCAGCGCGAAGGCCAGCTCGCCGCGGCCGTCCTGCAGCAGGTTCATGTTCTCGACGCTGGCCTTGGTCGACTGCACCTGCGTGCGCGCGCCTTCGATGTTCTCGCCATAGATGTTCGAGAGGCCGACGCCGAGCGGGTAGTAGACGCCCGAGGTGCCCCCGGTGAGGATGTTAATGAATTCCTGCGCATTGGCGGCAAGCGGCGTGGCCATGAGGGCCGCGGCGGCGGTGGCGCCGCGCAGAATCGTGGTGATGGTCATGTAGTCCTCCCGATGTGGCGACCCTCCCCGGTCGCCGTTCCGGTGCCGAGACTGCATGAGGGGCGGAACTCTGGCAAGAAGCTTGGTCAGGAAAGCTGACCGGGACGCGCCGGTGGCGCGTCATGACGACGCTTTGCCGCCGATCCGGGCCGCGGCGCCATTTCCCGCGCCGCGACAAGGCTGTATCGGACGGTCATGGACATCGTCATCGCCACCGTCATCCTCGCCACCTTCTTCCTGCTGATCGGTCTGGGAGAGCCGCTCGCCGCGCGGTTGCGGCTGCCCTTCAACGTGATCCTCGCGGGTTTCGGCCTCGCGGCGGGTGCCGGCGCGACCTTCTTTCTCAACACGCAGCTGACGGATGCGCTCAACCCGGTGGCGGAGGCGATCCTGAACCTGCCGATCCGCTCCAACGTGTTCCTCTACGTGTTCCTGCCAACGCTGCTGTTCCAAGTGACGCTGGGGGTGAACCTGCGGCGGATGCTCGACGACTGGGTGCCGATCCTGACGCTGGCGGTGGTCGCGGTCGTGGTGGCGACGCTCACCGTGGGCTACGCGCTGTTCCTGACGGGCGTGCTGCCGCTGATGGCCTGCCTGCTGATCGGTTCGATCGTCTCGACCACCGACCCTTCCGCGGTGGTCTCGATCTTCCGCAACCTTGCCGCCCCACGCCGGTTGAGCCGGATCATCGAGGGCGAGAGCCTCTTGAACGACGCCGCGGCGATCGCGCTGTTCGGCCTGTTCATGGGTTTCGTGATGCGTGGCGTGCCCAACCCCGAGCTGGGACCGGCGCTGGCGCAGTTCCCCTGGCTCCTGGGGGCGGGCGGGCTGACCGGCTGGGCGATGGCGCAGCTCGCGGTGCGGCTGATGCGCTGGCTGGGACGCTTCCCGCTGGCGCAGATCTCGATCTCCGTGGCGCTGCCCTACCTCGCCTATATCGTCGCCGAGAAGCTGGTCGGCGCCTCCGGCGTGATCGGCGTGGTCGGGGCGGGCCTGACGCTCAACCTCGCGGCGCCGGGGCGGCTTTCGCCGCTGGCATGGACCAACATGCGCGAGGTCTGGGACCTGCTGGCGCATTGGGCCGGGGCCTTCATCTTCCTGCTGGCGGCGCTGCTGATCCCGCGCCTGCTCGATGGCGCGCAGCCGGTCGATTTCGCGCTCGTCGCCGTCGTCACGTTGGCCGCGCTGGGCGCACGGGCGCTGATCCTGTGGGGGCTGCTGCCGCTGTTGGCCCGGCTTCGCCTGTCGCCGCCGGTGGAGCGCAGCTACCGGGTGGCGATCCTTTGGGGCGGTCTGCGGGGCGCGATCACCCTGGCGCTGGCGCTCGCCGTGACCGAAAGCCTGCGGGTGCCCGAGGAGGTGCGGCGAATGACCGGCATCCTCGCCACCGGGTTCACCCTGTTCACCCTGATCGTGCAGGGCGTCACGCTCCGGCCGCTGATTAAGCGGCTGGGGCTCGAGAAGCTGTCGCCGATCGACGCGGCGCTGGCGCGGCAGGTGGTCGCGGTCGCCCTGCAGAGCGTGCGCGAGACCGTGGCCGAGGCGGCTGAGAATTACGGGCTGACCCGCGAGACGGTGCGCTCCGAGGCCAAGAGCTTCGCCGAGCGGCTCGACGACGCGGTGGCGCGCGCCGAGGAGGGCGAGGCGATCTCGGATCGCGACCGGATCACGCTCGGGCTAATCGCCCTTGCCGGTGCGGAACGCGAGCATGTTCTCCAATTGTTCCGTGAGCGCGCGATATCCAACCGGCAGGCCGAGCGGGCACTGGCCGAGGCTGACCGGCTGATCGAGACGACGCGGGCGGGTGGCCGTCCCGGCTACCGGCGTGCCGCGCGCGAAAGCCTCGGGCAGGGCGGGCCGACCCGCGTCGCCGCCTTCCTACACAATCGTCTGCATATCTCCGGGCCGCTGGCGGGGCTGACCGCCGACCGGTTCGAGTTGCTGCTCACCCAGGGCCTCGTGCTGCGCGATCTCGATGGTTTCATCGACAGCCGTATCCGGCGCATCCATGGGCGTCGGGTCGCCGAGTTGCTGCACGAGCTGATCGGGCGGCGACGCGAGGATGTCGAGCAGGCGCTCGACGGTCTGCGGCTGCAATATCCCGGTTATGCCGAAGAGCTGGAGCGTCGCTTCATCCGCCGCACCGCGCTCAGGATCGAGGAGCGCGAATATGCGGCGCTGCGCGATGACGGGCTGATCGGGCCCGAGCTGCACGCCACGCTGCTCAGCGGTCTGGAAGCGCGCCGGGCCGAGGCCGAAGCACGGCCGCGGCTCGACCTCGCGGTGCAGAAGGCCGTGCTGGTGCAGCAGTTCCCGCTCTTTGCCGATCTCGACAAGGCGGTACGCCAGCGGCTGTCCAAGGCGCTGGTGACCCGCTTCGTCGCCGCCGGTGAAGTGCTGCAGCATCGCGACGCGCCGGCCCGGTCTGTCAGCTTCATCGCCTCCGGCGCGGTGGAGATCGAGACCGCCGGCCAGACGTTGCGCCTCGGTCGCGGCGAGATGTTCGGCCAGCTCGCGATCCTGAGCCCGAAGCGACGCCGGGCCGAGGTCCGCGCGCTCAGCCACGGGGTGCTGCTGGAGCTGGACGAGGCGCGGTTCCTGCGGCTGCTGCGGCGCTCCCCGGCGCTGCGCGAGGCGGTGCGGGAAAGCGCGATCAAGCGTGGCATGGACCCCGAGCGCGCCGCCGCGCTGGGCGCCGCGCCTCAGGCGAGCGAAGCCTAGCCGCGCGCCGCCTGCCAGACCGCGAATTCGGGCTCGCGCTTGCGCCGGAGCTTGGCGGCGACATGGTCGTGCAGCTCCATCGGATGCTCCGGCGAGACGTTGAGGCGCGGCAGCTCGATCTGCATCGACAGCCGCTCCTCGAGAAAGCCGATCAGCTGGTCCATCGCCTCGTAGCGGAACAGGTGATCGACGCCGATGCTGCCCTCACCGTCGCCGACGAAGCGCGCCTGGCTGCCGACCGAGGCGAAGGGGGCGGGCTTGCCGCGCGCATACTGGTCGACGAATTCCTCGAAAGCGATGCCCCGCGTCGAATTGACATGCCCCACGAGATCGTCGCGCTGCCGGTAACGCCACCAGCTGCCGAGCCAGTCCACAGGCTCGCGCACCGCGGCGACGGTTTCGAATCCGCTGCCGCCCGCCGCCTCGATCAGCGGCACCACGAAGCGCCGGGCGCGGTAGAGCGGCGCGTGCTTGATCTGCGGCGGGTCGCGCAGCACGAATTGCGCGCGCGGCGCCAGCGCCCCCTCCAGCGCGGTGGTACCCGTCTTGGGCACCGCGAGCAGGATCAGTCGCTCTTTCCAGAAGACCAGCATGACGCTCTCCGTGTCGTGATCGCGTCAACCATACATTAACCCGGATGAAGGAAAACCGAACGCAGCTTTCACTTGCAATGTTCCCGTTCTGGTCTCATATGGGGTGGACAAGAACAAGACATGAACGACGCGATGATTGCCGCCATGTGGCGGGTGTGGGATAAGGATTGCGAATAATGGCAATGGCAGATCTTCTCCAGATGAGCGACAAGCGCACGGCAGACCGGCAGAAGGCGCTCGACAGCGCCCTGGCCCAGATCGAACGGCAGTTCGGCAAGGGCTCCATCATGAAGCTCGGCGGGGAAAACAAGTTTCCCGACATCGAGGCAACCTCCACCGGCTCGCTCGGGCTGGACATCGCGCTGGGCATCGGCGGCCTGCCCAAGGGGCGGATCGTCGAGATCTACGGCCCGGAAAGCTCGGGCAAGACGACGCTGACGCTGCATGCCGTCGCCGAGGAGCAGAAGAAGGGCGGCGTCTGCGCCTTCGTCGACGCCGAGCACGCGCTCGACCCGCAATACGCCAAGAAGGTGGGCGTCAATCTCGACGAGCTGCTGATCTCGCAGCCCGACACCGGCGAGCAGGCGCTCGAGATCGTCGACACGCTGGTCCGCTCCGGCGCGGTCTCGATGGTCGTGGTCGATTCGGTCGCGGCACTGACCCCCAAGAGCGAGCTCGAAGGCGACATGGGCGACAGCTCGGTCGGCGTGCATGCCCGCCTGATGTCCCAGGCGATGCGCAAGCTCACCGGTTCGATCTCGCGCTCCAACTGCATGGTCATCTTCATCAACCAGATCCGGATGAAGATCGGCGTCATGTTCGGCTCGCCCGAGACGACGACCGGCGGCAACGCGCTGAAATTCTACGCCTCCGTGCGCCTCGACATCCGCCGCATCGGCGCGATCAAGGATCGCGACGAGGTGGTCGGCAACTCCACCCGCGTGAAGGTCGTCAAGAACAAGGTCGCACCGCCGTTCAAGCAGGTCGAGTTCGACATCATGTATGGCGAAGGCATCTCCAAGACCGGCGAGCTTCTCGATCTCGGCGTCAAGGCGGGCGTCGTCGACAAGTCGGGCGCCTGGTTCTCCTATGGCGACCAGCGGATCGGTCAGGGCCGCGAGAACGCCAAGACCTTCCTCAAGGAAAACGCCGCCGTCGCCAACGAGATCGAGGACAAGATCCGCGCCGCGCATGGCCTGGAATTCGTGATGTCCGACGATGACGGCAGCAGCGGCGACGACGATCTCGTCGACATGTGATGCATGCCCCGACGGGCAATGCGAGGGCCGGGGCGCAAGCTCCGGCCCTTCGCGTTTGGGGCCCGCGCGCCCGCGCGGGACTTTACCTGCCTCATGGCCGGGGATAGGACGAGCCTGCCGCGACCCGAAGGAGACGACATGACCAGCCTCGCCGATATCCGCTCCACCTTTCTGGATTTCTACCGGCGGCAGGGCCACGCCGTGGTGCCCAGCTCGCCGCTGGTGCCGCGCAACGACCCGACGCTGATGTTCACCAATTCGGGCATGGTCCAGTTCAAGAACCTGTTCACCGGGGTCGAGACGCGCGACTACAGCCGCGCCACCACCGCGCAGAAATGCGTGCGCGCCGGCGGCAAGCACAACGATCTCGACAATGTGGGCTACACCGCGCGGCACCACACCTTCTTCGAGATGATGGGCAACTTCTCCTTCGGCGACTACTTCAAGGAAGAGGCGATCCGCTACTCCTGGGAGCTTCTGACCAAGGATTTCGGGCTCAACCCCGACAAGCTGCTGGTCACGGTGTTCCACACCGATGACGAGGCGGCGAACCTGTGGAAGAAGATCGCGAACCTGCCCGACGAGCGGATCATCCGCATCGCGACTTCGGACAATTTCTGGATGATGGGGCCGACCGGTCCCTGCGGCCCGTGCTCGGAGATCTTCTACGACCACGGCCCCGAGATCTGGGGCGGCCCTCCGGGCAGCCCGGAAGAGGATGGCGACCGGTTCATCGAGATCTGGAACATCGTCTTCATGCAGTACGAGCAGTTCGAGGACGGCACCCGCCGTGACCTCGACCAGCAGTCGATCGACACCGGCATGGGGCTGGAGCGGATCGGCGCGCTGCTGCAGGGCAAGCACGACAACTACGACACCGACCTGATGCGCTCGCTGATCGAGGCCTCGGCGCATGCGACCTCGTCCGATCCGGATGGTAACGGCCGCGTGCATCACCGCGTGGTCGCCGACCACCTGCGCTCGACCTCCTTCCTGATCGCCGACGGCGTCATGCCCTCGAACGAGGGGCGCGGCTACGTGCTGCGCCGGATCATGCGCCGCGCCATGCGCCACGCGCATCTGCTCGGCGCCCGCGATCCGCTGATGCACCGGCTCGTCCCGGCTCTGGTCAACGAGATGGGCGCGGCCTATCCCGAGCTGGGCCAGGCTCGCGCGCTGATCGAAGAGACCTTGCGCGCCGAGGAGACCCGCTTCCGCCAGACGCTGGAGCGCGGCCTGCGCCTGCTCGACGACGAGCTGGCCGGCCTGCCGGAAGGTGCGGCGCTGCCTGGTCAGGCGGCGTTCAAGCTCTACGATACCTATGGCTTCCCGCTCGACCTCACCCAAGACGCGCTGCGCGAAAAGGGCCGCAAGGTCGATACCGACGGCTTCGACGCGGCCATGGCCGAGCAGAAGGCCAAGGCCCGCGCGGCCTGGGCCGGCTCGGGCGAGGTGGCCGATGCCAACCACTGGTACGATCTCGCGGATCAGCACGGCGCGACCGAGTTCCTCGGCTATGACACCGAAGCGGCCGAGGGCCAGATCCTCGCCATCCTCGACGGCGCCGACCAGCTCGACAAGGCCGAGGCCGGCCGCAAGGTGCAGCTCGTGCTGAACCAGACGCCGTTCTACGGCGAGAGCGGTGGCCAGGTCGGCGACACCGGCACGATCCGCACCGAGAGCGGGCTGGTGCGCGTCTCCGACTGCCGCCGCATCGCCGGGCTCTTCGTGCATGTCGGCGAAGTGACCGAGGGCAATGTGAGCAAGGGGCAGGGCGCCGAGCTGAAGGTCGATCACGACCGCCGCACCGGCATCCGCGCGAACCACTCGGCCACGCACCTGCTTAACGAGGCGCTGCGCCGCGCGCTTGGCGAGCATGTCGTCCAGCGCGGCTCCCTCAACGCGCATGACCGGCTGCGCTTCGACTTCAGCCACGGCGCGGCGCTGACCGCCGAGGAGATCGAGAAGATCGAGGACGAGGTCAACGACATGATCCGGCAGAACAGCCCCGTGGAAACGCGGGTGATGACGCCGGACGAGGCGCGCGGCCTCGGCGCGCAGGCGCTGTTCGGCGAGAAATACGGCGACGAGGTCCGGGTCGTGTCGATGGGCAAGCTCGACGGTTCGGGCAAGGGCCACGATCAGGCCACCTATTCGATCGAGCTGTGCGGCGGCACCCATGTCCGCCAGACCGGCGACATCGGCGCCTTCGTCCTGCTGTCCGACAGCGCGTCCTCCTCGGGCGTGCGCCGGGTCGAGGCGCTCACCGGCCGCGAGGCACTCAAGCATCTCGCCAAGCAGGGCCAGACCCTCACAGAGGTGGCGCAGATCCTCAAGACGCCGGTGGCCGAGGTTCTCGACCGCGTCAAGGCGCTGGCCGATGAGCGCCGTCGCCTCGCCAACGAGGTGGCGCAGCTCAAGCGCGAGATGGCGATGGGCGGCGGTGGCGGTGCGGGCACGCAGGCGGTCGAGGTCGCCGGCGTGAAGTATCAGGGCCAGGTGCTCAACGGGGTGACCGGCAAGGACCTGCCCGCGCTGATCGACCAGATCAAGGCGCAGATCGGCTCGGGCGCGGTGCTGCTGATTGCCGATGCCGGTGGCAAGGCCGCTGTCGCCGTGGGCGTGACCGACGACCTGAAGGACAAGGTCTCGGCCGTCGACCTGCTGCGCGCGGCCGTGGCCGAGCTGGGTGGCAAGGGCGGCGGTGGCCGTCCCGACATGGCGCAGGGCGGCGCCGCGAGCGCCGAGAACGCCGAGGCTGCGATCAAGGCCGCCGAGGGCGTCCTCGCGCAGGCGTTGGAGCGCGTTGCATGAGCGCGCTCTGGATTGCCCATGTGAGCGTCACCGACGAGGCCGCCTACATGGAGTATGCCAAGCGCGCCACCGGGGCGATCGCCGATCACGGCGGCGTCTTTCTGGTGCGCGGCGGCACCTATGAGCAGCTCGAGGGACGCGACCGGCCGCGCAACGTGGTCGCGCGTTTCCCGAGCCTTCAGGCGGCGCATGACTGCTACCACTCGGCCGCCTACCAAGAGGCGCTGAGCTACGCCCAAGGTGCCGCCGAACGCGATCTGGTGATCGTCGAGGAGCTCTGAGGCTGGAGACGGTCGCCAGTCTCACGGGGCGGTTTCCCCACCCGGGCCGGGTCGACTGGATCGGCCTGCGCCCGGCGCGCCGCGCGGAACTCCGGGCCGTGGACGCCGCCGATATCGAGCTTTCCGGGCTTGCGGGCGACCATGCCCGCCCCGGCAAGCGCGCCGTCACGCTCATTCAAGCCGAGCATCTACCCGTCATCGCGGCTCTCGTCGGGGCAGGCGCGATCGCGCCTGAAACCCTGCGCCGCAACATCGTCGTCTCAGATCTGAACCTGATCGCCGCCCGGCACCGGTCGCTGCGCGTCGGTTCGGCGTTGCTGCGCATCACCGTGCCCTGCGCACCCTGTTCGCGGATGGAGGCGGCGCTGGGGCCGGGCGGCTACAACGCGGTGCGCGGCCATGGCGGCTGGTGTTGCGAAGTGGTCGAGCCGGGGCGGGTCGCCCTCGGCGACGAGGTGATCCCGGAGTAGGTCCCCCGATGGAACGAAAAACGCCCGGTCGTTCCGACCGGGCGTTTCGTATTCAAGGCCAGGGGCGATCAGCTCGCCTTGGCTTGCCGCTTGCGCTCATGCGGGTCGAGGAAGCGCTTGCGCAGGCGCACCGCGTTCGGGGTGACCTCCACCAGCTCGTCATCGTCGATATAGGCGATCGCCTGCTCGAGGCTCATCTCGACCGGCGGCGTCAGGCGCACGGCTTCGTCGGTGCCCGAGGCACGGACGTTGGTGAGCTTCTTGCCCTTGAGCGGGTTCACCTCGAGATCGTTGTCACGGCTGTGCTCGCCGATGATCATGCCCTCATAGACCGGGGCCTGCGGGTGCACGAACATCTTGCCGCGATCCTCGAGGTTCCACAGCGCGTAGGCCACCGCGGTGCCGTTCTCCATCGAGATCAGCACGCCCTGACGACGGCCCTGGATCGGGCCCTTGTGCGGGGTCCAGCCGTGGAAGATCCGGTTGAGCACACCCGAGCCGCGCGTGTCGGTCAGGAACTCGCCGTGATAGCCGATCAGACCGCGCGACGGGACATGCGCGATGATCCGGGTCTTGCCGGCACCGGCGGGCTTCATCTCGACAAGGTCGCCCTTGCGCGCGCCGGTCAGCTTCTCGACCACGGCGCCGGTGTACTCGTCATCGACGTCGATGGTGACTTCCTCGACCGGCTCCATCCGGACGCCGTCCTCGGTCTTGAAGATCACCTGCGGACGCGAGATCGACAGCTCGAAGCCCTCGCGGCGCATGTTCTCGATCAGCACGCCCATCTGCAGTTCGCCACGGCCCGACACTTCGAAGGCTTCGCCGCCCGGGGTGTCGTCGACGCGGATCGCGACGTTGGACTCGGCTTCCTTGAGCAGGCGCTCGCGGATCACGCGCGACTGCACCTTCTTGCCGTCGCGACCGGCCAGCGGGCTGTCGTTGATGCCGAAGGTGACAGTGATGGTCGGCGGATCGATCGGCTGGGCCGGGATCGCGTCTTCGACCGAGAGGTCGCAGATCGTGTCGGCCACGGTCGCCTTGGACATGCCGGCAAGGGTCACGATGTCACCGGCTTCGGCGACCTCGATCGGCTGCTGGCCGAGGCCACGGAAAGCGAGGATCTTGGAGACGCGGAACTGCTCGAGCTTCTCGCCCTTGCGCGACAGCGCCTTCACGGTCTCGCCGGCCTTGAGCGTGCCGCTCTCGACCCGGCCCGTCAGGATCCGGCCCAGGAAGGGGTCGGCCGACAGGGTGGTGGCGAGCATACGGAACGGCTCGGACTTGGCGGCCTGCTGCTTGGGGGCGGGGACGTGCTTGACGATCAGGTCGAACAGCGCGGTGAGATCCTTGCGCGGCCCGTCGAGCTCCATGTCGGCCCAGCCGGAGCGGCCCGAGGCGTACATCGCCGGGAAGTCGAGCTGCTGGTCGTCGGCGCCGAGATTGGCGAACAGGTCGAAGCATTCGTCGAGCGCGCGGTCGGGCTCGGCGTCGGGCTTGTCGACCTTGTTGAGCACGACGATCGGGCGCAGGCCCAGAGCCAGCGCCTTGGAGGTCACGAACTTGGTCTGCGGCATCGGGCCTTCGGCGGCATCGACAAGGAGAACCACGCCGTCGACCATCGACAGGATCCGCTCCACCTCGCCGCCAAAATCGGCGTGGCCGGGGGTGTCGACGATGTTGATCCGGGTGTTGCCCCACTCGACCGAGGTCGCCTTGGCGAGAATGGTGATACCGCGCTCGCGCTCAATGTCGTTGCTGTCCATGGCCCGCTCGGAGACGGCCTGGTTCTCGCGGAAGGCGCCGGACTGTTTCAGGAGCTCGTCCACCAGCGTCGTCTTGCCATGGTCAACGTGCGCGATGATCGCGATGTTGCGGATATCCATTCGATTCACTCTTTCAGGGGTCAGCGCGCCTCTACACCAGATACGCGCCGATGGCTACCCTTCTCGCCGCAGCGCGGCGTCATGGCGGTCATGCGCCGACGCGGCGGGATCGGAAGGGACGTCGTGCGGGCTGGTGCCCGAGAACAGGTTGATGACCAGGATGCCGGCGAGGATCAGCCCCATGCCCAGCACCGCCGGCGCGTCGAGCTTCTGGCCGAAAAGGCTCCAGCCGATGGCGGCGATCAGCACGATCCCGAGCCCCGCCCAGACCGCGTAGGCCACGCCCACGGGGATCGCCCTGAGCGCCTGGCTCAGCAGGTAGAAGGACAGGCAGTAGCCCAGCACCGCGATGATCGAGGGGCCGGGGCGGGTGAACTGGCGGCTGGCATGCAGCGCGGTGGTGCCGATCGTCTCGGCGAAGATGGCGACCATCAGGATGACCCAGGGCATGTCGGCTCCCCTCAAGTGGCGACGTAGCGGTCCCGCCGGTGGTTGATCGCGATCACCGTGTTGAGGATCACGGCGCCCAGAAGCGACCACAGCACGACCGGCGTGTCGAACAGAAGAAGCGCCGTCGCGAAGATCACCGCATCGGCACATAGCTGCACATAGCCCGCGCGGAAACCGAGGCGATCCTGAACGATCAGCGCGACGATGCCCAGCCCGCCGAGGCTGCCGTTGTGGCGGAACATGCCCAGCAGGCCGAGCCCGGTGAAGACGCCGAAGATCAGCGCCCCGAGCCAGGTGTCGAGGCGCGCGATGACGAAATGCCCGGGCAGGAACTCGGTCAGCAGCGACAGCGCCGTCACCGAAATGATCGACTTGAGCGTGAACTCCGAGCCGAGCCGGAACCATGCCAGCACGTAGAAGGGCAGGTTGATGACGAAGAACACCGCCCCGAAGGACCAGTTGGTCAGGTAGGAGATGATCACAGCGACGCCGGCAGTCTGGCCGGTGATCAGCCCGACATGGGTCAGCACCGTCAGCCCGATGGCGCAGGCAAAGACCCCGATGCCCAGCCCCTGGACGTCTTCGATCAGCGAATGGCGGGTGGGGGTGGAGGCACGGCGCATGGACGCCATCTAGGACAGTATTGTTGACCTGTCCAGTGGCTCAATCGCCCCTGAGCCGTGGCGGCAGTTCGCACCCCCAGCGGGTCAGCCCCGGCACCCATGCATGCGGCAATCGCGCGGGCAGGTTCGGGATCTTGCAGGCGTGGAAGGGCGGCTCGGCGTCGCGCGGCAGCGTCGCGCCAGGTGCCAGCCAGATCCGGCGGTCGAGACCCCCGACCTGCACGACGAGATCGGCCTCGCAGCGGTTGGTCTGCACGGCCGAGATGCAGTCATTGGCCAGCGGCAGCCGCTCGGGGCCGAGCCGGTCGCGGGCCACGGGCAGAAGAACGGCGGCCCCGAGAAGGGCCGCCGCGATCAGCTTGATCTTGCGCATCAGGCGCATCGCGCTCAGGCGAGCGACTTGTTGAGGTACTCGTCGATCTTCTCGAGGAAGCCCATGGTGGTGAGCCACTTCTGATCGGGGCCGACGAGCAGCGCGAGGTCCTTGGTCATGTGACCGTCCTCGACCGCCTGCACGGTGACCTTCTCCAGCGTCTCGGCGAAGTTCAGCAGCTGGTCGTTACCGTCGAGCTTGGCGCGGTGCTTGAGGCCGCCGGTCCAGGCGTAGATCGACGCGATCGAGTTGGTCGAGGTCTGCTCGCCACGCTGGTGCTGGCGGAAGTGACGCGTCACGGTGCCGTGCGCGGCCTCGGCCTCGACGATCTTTCCGTCCGGGGTCATCAGCTGCGAGGTCATCAGGCCAAGCGAGCCGAAGCCCTGCGCCACAGTGTCGGACTGCACGTCGCCATCGTAGTTCTTGCAGGCCCAGACATAACCGCCCGACCACTTCATCGCCGCGGCGACCATGTCGTCGATCAGGCGGTGCTCGTAGGTGATGCCCTTCTTCTTGAACTCCTCGGCGAACTCGTTGTCGAAGACTTCCTGGAACAGGTCCTTGAAGCGGCCGTCATAGGCCTTGAGGATCGTGTTCTTGGTCGACAGGTAGACCGGCCAGCCGCGGGCGAGGCCGTAGTTCATCGAGGCGCGAGCGAAATCGCGGATCGAATCGTCGAGGTTGTACATCGCCATGGTGACGCCGGCACCGGGGGCCTGGAACACCTCGTGCTCGATGGTCTCGCCATCCTCGCCGACGAACTTGATCGTCAGCTTGCCCTTGCCGGGGAAGCGGAAGTCTGTGGCGCGGTACTGGTCACCGAAGGCGTGACGGCCGACGACGATCGGCTGGGTCCAGCCCGGCACCAGACGCGGCACGTTGCGGCAGATGATCGGCTCGCGGAAGATCACGCCGCCGAGGATGTTGCGGATCGTGCCGTTGGGCGAACGGTACATCCGCTTCAGGCCGAACTCCTCGACGCGGGCCTCGTCGGGGGTGATCGTCGCGCATTTGACGCCGACGCCGTATTTCTTGATCGCCTCGGCCGCGTCGACCGTGATCTGGTCGTCGGTCTCGTCGCGCGCCTCGATGCCGAGGTCGTAGTATTTCAGGTCGATGTCGAGATAGGGCAGGATCAGCTTCTGCTTGATGAAGTCCCAGATGATCCGGGTCATCTCGTCGCCGTCGAGCTCGACGACCGGATTTTCGACTTTGATCTTGGTCACGGGGGCCTCCGCGTTTGTTGCACTGTCTCGCCGCGCGGCATAGCGCGTTCCGAGACGGTTTGGAAGACGGCATACACTGGTATACGGCCGAACTTCCGCCGGTCTCGCGGGTTGGGGCCGCGAAAGGAGCCCGCCCATGCCCAAGGATACCACCGGCGTCACCCGCCACGCCGAGGAACTGGCCCGTCTCGACCGGCTGGCGCATCTGATGGATGCGCGGTTCCGGCTGTTCGGCTTTCGCTTCGGCTATGACAGCCTGCTGGGGCTGATCCCCGGGATCGGCGATACGGTCGCGCTTGCGCCCTCGGCCTGGCTGGTCTGGCGCGCGCATCAGCTCGGCCTGCCCAAGAGCAAGATCGGCCGGATGGCCGTGAATACCGGGGTCGACTACGTGGTGGGCTCCATCCCAGTGGTCGGCGATCTGGTGGATTTCGGCTTCAAGGCAAACTTGCGCAACGCCGCGATCCTGCGCGAGCATCTGGAGCAGGAAGCGGCCACGGGGATTCGCGACGTCACCCCGCCGCGCCGCTGAGGCACACCTGCACCCGTCGGGGCTACTGCCCCGAAGTCAGTTTGCCGCGAACCAGGCGTCGATGCGGGATTTCAGCCCGGTCCAGAGGGCAGGCGCGCCGCGCGCCACCTTGGTGCCGACGCGGGTTTCGAGCTGCTCCGGCGTGACCTTGTATTCGGGCCAGGTGCCGCCGCCGGCCTCGAGGTTGGACAGCACCGGCTGCACCCGGTCGATCGACTTGGCAAAGACCGCGTCGTCGCTTTCGGCCGCCTCGAACTCTTCCCAGATGGCGCGCAGCGCCTCCCGCTGGTCGACGGGCAGCAGGCCGAAGATGCGGTCGGCGGCGGCCTGCTCCTTGGCTTCCTGCTCGGCCGGGTCGTGATCGCCATGGATCGGCGCGTCGCCGGCGTCGATCTCGACCAGGTCGTGCAGCAGCAGCATGGTCAGCACGCGGGAAATGTCGACCGGCCGCGCCGCGTGCTCGGCCAGCACCAGCGCGTGCAGCATGACGTGCCAGCTGTGCTCGGCCGAATTCTCGCGCCGCGAGGCGTCGTGCAGCGTGGTGGCGCGCAGCACCGACTTGAGCCGGTCGGCCTCCGCGAGGAAGGCCAGCTGCGCATCGAGCCGGGTCGGGCCGCCCGGCACGGTCACCGGGTGTTCTCGGTCAGCCTGCGCCCGACATAGCCCTTCACCGAGCCGATCAGCGTGTCCATGTGCGGGTCTTCGAAGAAGTGCCCGGCGCCATCGACGACTTCGTGGGTGATGGTGATGCCTTTCTGCTCGTGCAGCTTGTTGACCAGCCCGACCGTGTCGGCGGGCGGCGCGACGCGGTCGGCCGAGCCGTTGATGATCAGACCCGAAGAGGGGCAGGGCGCGAGGAAGGAGAAGTCGTACATGTTGGCCAGCGGCGCCACCGAAACGAAGCCGGTGATCTCGGGGCGGCGCATCAGCAGCTGCATCCCGATCCAGGCGCCGAAGGAGAAGCCCGCGACCCAGCAATGCTTGGCGTTGTTGTTCATCGACTGCAGGTAGTCGAGCGCCGACGCGGCGTCGGACAACTCGCCCACGCCTTGGTCGTATTCGCCCTGGCTGCGGCCGACGCCCCGGAAGTTGAAGCGCAGCACCGTGAAGCCCATCTCGTAGAAGGCGTAGTGCAGGTTGTAGACCACCCGGTTGTTCATGGTGCCGCCGAATTGCGGGTGCGGGTGCAGCACGATGGCGATCGGGGCGTCGCGGTCCTTTTGCGGGTGGTAGCGGCCTTCGAGCCGGCCCTCGGGGCCGGGGAAGATGACTTCGGGCATGGGCGTCCCTTGCGGCTGTGATGTCCATGACAGTTTCTTGACAGAAACCATCGGACACCTTAGAACGGTTCTAACTCCGCGAGACCGGCTGCGGAGCGGCTGTCAGGGAGTTAACCAGCCCCCTTTGCGGCGTCAATGAGAATGGCCCCTCGGCTGGGCGCCAAAGCGGAGCAGAAACGCAATGAAGCTGTCGACCAAGGGGCGCTATGCCATGGTGGCGCTGGCCGATCTGGCCTTGCAGCCCGCCGAGCGGCTGGTGACGCTGGGCGAGATCTCCAAGCGTCAAGACATCTCGCTGCCCTATCTCGAGCAGCTCTTCGTCAAGCTCCGCCGCGACGGTCTGGTCGAAAGCGTGCGCGGTCCGGGCGGCGGCTATCGCCTCGCGCGGCCGGCCTCCGAAATCCGCGTGGCCGAGATCCTCGGCGCCGTCGACGAGACGGTAAGCGCGATGCACAAGGGGGCCGGCGTCTCGGGCGGTGCCTCCGGCAGCCGGGCGCAATCGCTCACCAACCGGTTGTGGGAGGGGCTGTCGGCGCATGTCTATGTGTTCCTGCACCAGACCCGGCTGTCTGACGTGACCGGCAACGCTCTGGCGCCTTGCCCGGCGGTGCCCTCGCTGTTTCAGGTGGTGGACGAATGAGCCGGATCTATCTCGATCACAACGCGACCGCGCCGCTGCGGCGCGAGGCCCGCGACGCGATGATCGCGGCGATGGACGTCACCGGCAACCCGTCCTCGGTCCATGCCGAGGGCCGGGCGGCCAAGGCGATCGTCGAGCGCGCCCGGGCCGATCTGGCCGAAGCGGTGGGCGCGATGGCCGCCGATATCGTCTTCGTTTCGGGGGCGACCGAAGCGGCGGCGCTGGCGCTTGGCGATCGCGGCCTCGACGGCGCGGCGATCGAGCACGACGCCGTGGCGGCCTGGGTGTCGGACACGCTCGCGGTGGACGGGCAGGGCCGGGTGACGGTGCCCGAGCCTGCGCGCGCGACGCTGCAGCTCGCCAATTCCGAGACCGGCGTGATCCAGTCTTTGCCGCAGGGCCTCGCGGTGTCGGACATCACCCAAGGCTTTGGCCGCATCCCCTTTGCCTTCGACTGGGCGGGGCTCGACATGGCGATTCTTTCGGCGCACAAGTTCGGCGGCCCCAAGGGGGTCGGCGCGCTGATCGTGAAACGTGGCACCGAGGTCGCGGCACGGATCCGCGGCGGCGGGCAGGAGATGGGCCGCCGCGCGGGCACCGAGAACGTGATCGGCGTGGCCGGCATGGCGGCGGCGGCCAAGGCGGCGCAGCGCGATCTCGACGCCGGGGCCTGGGCGCGGGTGGAAAGCCTGCGTGACATGATGGAGCAGGCGGTGGAAAACGCCGCGCCAGATCTTATCTTCGCGGGCAGGGATGCCGCGCGGCTGCCCAACACGAGCTGCTTTGCAGCGCGGGGCTGGAAGGGCGAGACGCAGGTGATGGCGATGGACCTCGCCGGCATCGCGATCTCGGCCGGGTCGGCCTGCTCGAGCGGCAAGGTCCGCGCCAGCCGGGTGCTGACCGCGATGGGACATGACGAGGAGACGGCGCGATCGGCGATCCGCGTGTCGCTCGGACTGGAGACGACCGAGGAGGAGGTGACGCGCTTCGCGCAAGCCTGGGCCTCGGCTTACGGAAAAATGCGCGCCCGCGCGGCGTGAGGTGGAAAAGGAGACCGTCATGGCGATCCTCGAGCAGGACATGACCAAGGAAGCCAAGGAAGGCGTCGATCAGGAGACTGTCGATGCCGTGGCGAAGCTGTCGGGTGCCTACAAGCACGGCTGGAACACCGAGATCGAGATGGACTACGCGCCCAAGGGCGTGAATCCCGACATCGTGCGTCTGATCTCGGACAAGAACGAAGAGCCCGAGTGGATGACCGAATGGCGTCTGCAGGCCTTCGCGCGCTGGGAAAAGCTCGACGAGCCGAACTGGGCGATGGTCAACTACCCCAAGATCGATTTCCAGGACATCTTCTACTATGCTCGCCCCAAGAGCATGGAAACGAAGCCGAAATCGCTCGACGAGGTCGATCCGAAGCTGTTGGAGACCTACAAGAAGCTCGGCATTCCGCTGAAAGAGCAGATGATCCTCGCCGGTGTCGAGGGGGCCGAGAACGCCGCACCCGCCGATGGCGAGCGCAAGGTCGCCGTGGACGCGGTGTTCGACTCCGTCTCCGTCGGCACCACCTTCCAGAAGGAGCTGGAGAAGGCGGGCGTGATCTTCTGCTCGATCTCCGAGGCGATCCGCGAGCATCCCGAGCTGGTGAAGAAGTATCTCGGCACCGTGGTGCCGCAGTCCGACAACTTCTACGCCACGCTGAACTCGGCCGTGTTCTCCGACGGCTCCTTCGTCTACGTGCCGCCGGGCGTGCGCTGCCCGATGGAGCTGTCGACCTATTTCCGCATCAACGCCGAGAACACCGGCCAGTTCGAGCGGACGCTGATCATCGCCGACAAGGGCTCCTATGTGAGCTACCTCGAAGGCTGCACCGCGCCCAAGCGCGACACCGCGCAGCTGCACGCCGCCGTGGTCGAGATCATCGTCGAGGAAGACGCCGAGGTTAAATACTCCACGGTGCAGAACTGGTATCCGGGCGACGAGAACGGCAAGGGCGGCATCTACAACTTCGTCACCAAGCGCGCCGATTGCCGCGGTGACCGGGCCAAGGTGATGTGGACCCAGGTCGAGACCGGCTCCGCCGTGACCTGGAAGTACCCGTCCTGCATCCTGCGCGGCGACGACAGCCAAGGCGAATTCTACTCGATCGCAATCGCCAACAACCACCAGCAGGCCGACACCGGCACCAAGATGGTCCATCTGGGCAAGCGCACCAAGTCGCGCATCGTCTCCAAGGGCATTTCGGCCGGCCAGGCGCAGAACACCTATCGCGGCCTCGTCTCGATGCACCCCAAGGCCAAGGAAAGCCGCAACTACACCCAGTGCGACAGCCTTCTGATCGGCGACAAATGCGGGGCGCACACCGTCCCTTACATCGAGGTCAAGAACAACTCGTCGCGCGTCGAGCACGAGGCGACCACCTCGAAGGTCGATGACGAGCAGCTGTTCTACTGCCGCCAGCGCGGCATGGACGAGGAGGAGGCGGTGGCCCTCGTGGTCAACGGCTTCTGCAAGGAGGTGCTGCAGGCGCTGCCGATGGAATTCGCCATGGAAGCCCAGAGCCTCGTCGCGATCTCGCTCGAAGGCTCGGTCGGCTGATGGATCAGGTCGCGCCCCCGGACTTCGCCTTTCCGGAGGCGGAGGCCCGTGCCCTTGGCACGGCCTATGAGGGTGCGACCACGATCCTCGAATACGGCGCCGGCGGCTCGACCGCGATGGCGGCGCTGCTGCCGGGTCGGACGGTGTTCGCGGTCGAAAGCGATCGCGGCTTCATCGCCCGGCTGAACCGCTGGTTCGAGGCCAGCCCGCCCGAGGCCCGGGTGCATCTGCACCACGCCGATATCGGTCCCACTGGAAAGTGGGGCCAGCCGGCGGACGAGGCCGCGACCTGGCGGCGGTTTCACCGCTATCCGGCCTCGGTCTGGGATCGCGACGATTTCGTCCATCCCGACGTGGTGCTGGTGGACGGGCGGTTCCGCGCCGGCTGCTTCCTTGCCACGCTGTTCCGGATCACGCGTCCGGTGCGGCTGTTCTTCGACGATTATGCCGGACGTCCGATCTACCACGAGGTCGAACGCTACGGCGCCCCGGTGGCGATGCATGGCCGGATGGCCGAATTCGCCCTCGAACCCACACCGATCCCGGCAGGCGACCTGACCTGGATCCTCGAGACATTTACCCGCAGGAAGTGATGCGGAAGGAGAAAAACATGCTCAAGATCAGCGGCCTGAAGGTCAAACTTGAAGAAGAGGACAAGCAGATCCTGAAGGGTGTCGACCTCGAGGTCGGCGCGGGCCAGGTGCATGCGATCATGGGGCCGAACGGCTCCGGCAAGTCGACGCTGTCCTACGTGCTGTCGGGCCGCGACGGCTACGAAGTGACCGAGGGCTCGGCCGAGCTGGAAGGCGTCGACCTTCTGGACATGGAGCCCGAGGAGCGCGCCGCCGCCGGCCTGTTCCTGGCGTTCCAGTACCCGGTCGAGATCCCCGGCGTCGGCAACATGACCTTCCTGCGCACCGCCTACAACGCGCAGCGCAAGGCCCGCGGCGAGGACGAGGTCTCGGCCGCCGAATTCCTCAAGCTGGTGCGCGAGAAGGCCAAGGACCTGAAGATCGACGCCGAGATGCTCAAGCGTCCCGTCAATGTCGGCTTCTCCGGCGGCGAGAAGAAGCGCAACGAGATCCTGCAGATGGCGGTGCTCGAGCCGAAGATGTGCATCCTCGACGAGACCGATTCCGGCCTCGACGTCGACGCGATGAAGCTGGTCTCGGATGGTGTGAACGCGCTGCGCGATGCCGGCCGGAGCTTCCTGGTCATCACCCACTACCAGCGCCTGCTCGACCACATCACGCCCGACGTCGTGCACATCATGGCGAACGGCCGCATCGTGAAGACCGGCGGCCCCGAGCTGGCGCTCGAGGTCGAGAAGAACGGCTATGCCGACCTGATGGACGAGGTGCAGTAATGGCGCTGGCAAAAGCGAAATCCGACGCCACCGAGGCGCGGCTCGCCGGGCTGCCGCTGCCTGAGGGCGGCGCCTCCTGGGCCCGCGAGGCCCGTCAGGACGCGCTCAACCGCCTGACCGGCATGGGGCTGCCCCAACGCCGCGACGAGTACTGGCGCTTCACCAGCCCGGCCGAGTTCCTCGCCCCCGAGACGCCGCGGGCCGAGATCGCCCTCGACGCGCCGGGCTTCGACGACACCGAGGTGCTGCGCGTCGTCTTCACCGACGGCGTGTTCGATGCCGAGGCCTCCGACGATCTCGCGCAGGAGAACCTCGAGATCGAGCGCTACGCCGATGCCGTGACCAAGGATATCCATTGGATCAAGGGCTTGCTCGGCGTTCTTGAGACGGCCGGCCAGAACCGGGTCGACCGTCCCTTCGCGACCTTCAACACCGCCTTCGCCGAGGACGGCATCGTCCTGCGCGCGACCGGCAAAGTGTCGAAGCCGGTCCATCTCGACTATCGCCGCTCGGACGATCGGGCCGAGGCGGTGCTGCGCCACATGGTGCGGGTCGAGGATGGCGCCGAGCTGACGCTGCTCGAAAGCGGCGTCGGCGCCGCGCGGCTCAACACCGGCATGGAAGTGGACATCGCGGATCGCGGCACGTTCCACCACGTGCGGATGCAGGGCCGCGATCACGAGCGCCGCGCCGCCACCCATGTCTTTGCGCGTCTGGGCGAGGAAAGCGTGTTCAAGAGCTTCACGCTGTCGCTCAACGGCATGATGACCCGCAACGAGGTAATCATCACGCTCAAGGGCGATGACGCGGTGGCGCATGTGGCCGGGGCCGCGCTCGGCGACGGGCGCGACTTCCACCACGACGACACGGTGTTCATCACCCATGACGCGGTGAACTGCGAGAGCCGTCAGGTTTTCAAGAAGGTGCTGCGGAACGGTGCCACTGGCGTGTTCCAGGGCAAGATCCTGGTCGAGCCCGACGCGCAGAAGACCGATGGCTACCAGATCAGCCAGTCGCTGCTCCTGGACGAGGACGCCAACTTCCTCGCCAAGCCGGAGCTGGAGATCTACGCCGACGACGTGCAGTGCAGCCACGGCTCGACCTCGGGCGCCATCGACGAGACGGCGCTGTTCTACCTGAAGTCGCGCGGCATCCCCGAGGACAAGGCCCAGGATCTGCTGGTGCTGGCCTTCGTCGCCGAGGCGCTGGCCGAGATCGAGGACGAGGGGCTCGCCGAGACGCTGCGCGGGCAGCTGGCCGGCTGGCTCGAACGGCGCCGCTGAGATGGCGGTGTCCTCGGACATTCTGAGGACCTGGCGGCACCCCCGCCAGGTCGTGGCCGACCTGCTGGCGCAGGGGCGGCGCGAGGATCGGGCCATCGCCATCCTGATGGCGGGCTGTGGCCTGGTCTTCGTGGCGCAGTGGCCGCGGCTGGCGCGGGTGGCGCATGAGACCGGCGACGAGCTGGCCCGGCTCCTCGCCTATGAATTGCTCGCCTGGATCTTCGTCTGGCCGCTCGCCTTCTACGCGCTGGCCGGGCTGAGCTGGCTGATGCTGCGGATCGTGCGACGCTCGATCACCGCCTATGCCTCGCGGCTGGCGCTGTTCTGGGCCTTTCTCGCGGCCACCCCGGCAGGGCTGCTCTACGGTCTGCAGACGGGGTTCAACGGCGCCGATGCGGCCAGCCGACTGGTCGGCGCGGTCTGGCTCGCGGCGTTCTTCCTGTTCTGGGCGCAAGGGCTTCGCGCGGCGCTGGAGCGGCGGGGCTGAGATGTGGACCTATCTGACTGATCTATTGCGGCTGAGCCTGCGCGCGCCGGGTGACGCCGCCAGCCGTTTGCTGGTGACATGGCCCGGACGCACCGCCACTTGGCAGGCCCTGACCCTCGTCGTCTGCCTGAGCGTGGTTCTGACCGCACTGGTGCAGGGCGCCATGCCGATGATGCCGGTCGAGGCGACCGGCGCGGGCTTCGGCCTGACCCCCTTCGGCTATGCCGGCCTGCTCGGCGTGTCGCTGGTTCTGCTGGCGGCAGGTGTCGCCGGTGCGGGCCGGCTCCTGGGCGGAACCGGGCGCTTCGTGCCGGCGCTGACCCTCATCGTCTGGCTGGAAGTGCTGGCGATGGCGCTGCGCCTCGTCCAAGGCGTGCTGATCCTGGTGCTGCCGCCGCTGGGCGGGCTCGTCGGGCTCGCCGGTCTGTTCTGGCTGTTCTGGTGCCTCACGCGTTTCATCCAGGCGTTGCACGGGTTCAACGGCGTCGGCCGCGCCCTGGTCACGCTCTTCATCGCCTTCATCGCCATCGGGGCCGGTCTCGCGATGCTGTTGGCGCTCACCGGGCTCGGCGCCCAGGGAGGAATGCCCCATGTATGACATCGATCAGGTCCGGGCGCAGTTCCCGATCCTGTCGCGCGAGATCAACGGCAAGCCGCTGGTCTATCTCGACAATGGCGCCTCGGCGCAGAAGCCGCAGGTGGTGATCGACGCGATCACCCGCGGCTATGCCGAAGAATACTCCAACGTCCATCGCGGCCTGCACACGCTCTCGACCATCGCCACCGAGAAATACGAGGGCGTGCGCGAGGTGGTCCGCCGCTTTCTCAACGCGCCCAGCCAGGACGAGATCGTCTTCAACACCGGCACCACCGAGGGGATCAACATGATCGCCTATGGCTGGGCCATGCCGCGCATGGAGGCCGGCGACGAGATCGTGCTGTCGATCATGGAGCATCACGCCAACATCGTGCCGTGGCACTTCCTGCGCGAGCGGCAGGGCGTGGTGATCAAGTGGGTGGAGACCGACGCCAATGGCGATCTCGACCCGCAGGCGGTGATCGACGCGATCGGTCCGAAGACCAAGCTCGTCGCGGTCACCCACATGTCGAACGTGCTCGGCACGGTGGTCGACGTGAAGGCGATCTGCGACGGCGCTCGCGCAAAGGGCGTGCCGGTGCTGGTCGATGGCAGCCAGGCGGCGGTGCACCAGCCGGTCGACGTGCAGGAGATCGGCTGCGACTTCTACGCGATCACCGGGCACAAGCTCTACGGCCCCTCGGGATCGGGCGCGATCTTCGTGAAGCGCGAGCGCATGGCCGAGATGCGCCCCTTCATGGGCGGCGGCGACATGATCGACCAGGTGACCCGCGACGAGATCACCTACAACGTGCCGCCGATGAAGTTCGAGGCGGGCACGCCCTCGATCGTCTCGACCATCGGCATGGGCGTGGCGATCGACTGGATGATGGATCTCGGCATGGAGGCCATCGCCGCGCATGAGCGCTCCTTGCGCGATCACGCGGTCGCGCGGCTCGGCGGACTGAACTGGCTGAACCTGCAGGGCCGCTCGGCGGGCAAGGGGGCGATCTTCTCTTTCACCATCGAGGGCGGCGCGCATGCGCACGACATCTCGACCGTGCTCGACAAGAAGGGGATCGCCGTGCGCGCCGGCACGCATTGCGCGATGCCGCTGATGCAGCATCTGGGCGTGGGCGCCACCTGCCGCGCGTCGTTCGGGCTCTACAACACTCCGGCGGAGGTCGACCGGCTGGTCGAGGCGCTGGAACTGTGCCACGACCTGTTCGGCTGAAATTGACGCGGGGGCGGGCGCGAAAAGCCGTTGCGCCCGCCCGATCTTTCGCCTATCCCGGCGCTCAGGCACCCGTAGCTCAGCTGGATAGAGCGCTGCCCTCCGAAGGCAGAGGCCAGAGGTTCGAATCCTCTCGGGTGCGCCATTAACATTGGCATTTCCTCACATCGCAGCATTCGACCCGGCCCGGTTTCGTCCCGGGTTTCGCTCCATCACGTCCAGAACGGACTGATGATCGGAGGGGCTCAGATGCCAGTGGGCCCGCTTGATCGCCTCGATGTTTGAGGCTTGGCTTGCCCCTTAGGGGGGAGGCCGGTTCATCGGCCTCCGTTGATTACTCCTGCCATCGGCGGCCGGGCCCTGAGGCTTCCAAGAGGTATCAGCCTCCATGGGCAATAGACGACGACCTCGTCCTTACTTCTTACCTGCGGCCCCGGCCGAGACTTCGGCCTGAAAGTCCCGCTCGCGCTCGGGCCAGCTGGTCTTTATGAAGGCCAGCACCGCCTTGATGTCCGCGTCGCTCAGCACCTCCGCGAAGGCAGGCATGTCGCTCTCGTAGCCGGGCACGATCGCCCCGAGGCCGTGCTTGGTGATGGTGAAGAGGTCGCGGTCGGCATGGTGCCAGGTGTGTCCGCTCTCGTCGTGCGGCGGGGCGGGCATGCGCCCGTCTTCGGTCCGACGGCGCCAATCGGGCTGACCCTCAAGCTGCGCGCCATGGCAGGCGGCGCAATTCTCGGCATAGACCGCGTCCCCCCGCTCGACTATTTCGGGCGTGACGGGCTCTCCGAGGATGGAGAGCCCTGCGATATCTGTAGTCGGTGTCGTGGCATCGTCGATCAGGCCCTGCGCCACCGCCGCGATCGCCGCGGCGCCGAGCAGGCCCGCGCCGGCGGTGATGGCCAGCTTCTGTTTCATCGCGCGCTCCTCAGGAACTTGATCAGTGCCGCCACGCCCAGCACGAGCAGCACGAGTATCAGTACCATCACGAGGCCACCTCCGGCCATCATGGCGCCCATCATCGGTCCGTTCATCATCGATCCGTCCATCATCGACATCATTCCTTCCATGCAGTCATTCATCGGAGAACACCGTGATTTCGTCGCCCGAGAAGGCGTAGGTCTTGAGCGTGCCGCTCTTGCCGCCCATGCCGGGCGCATTCATCGGCATGCCGGGCAGGGTGATGCCGGTGATCTCGGGGCGCTCGGTCGTAAGCCGCGCCACGATCTCGGCCGGGACCAGCCCGCTGACATAATAGCCGTCGACCTCCGCGAGATGGCAGCCAAGGCCCTGTTCGGGCACCCCGGCCTCGATCGAGCGCTTGTCGAAATCGCGGTCGTCGATCCGCGTCACGTGATAGCCGTTTTCCTCCATGTAGTCGGCGTAGGCGTCGCAACAGCCGCAGCTCGGGTCGCGCCAGATCGTCATCTGCCGTTCGGCGGGGAGGGTGGCCTCGTCAGGCGCGGCTGCCGCGTTGTCTGGTTCGGCGGTGGTGATGTTCGCGATCCCGATGATGCCGGCGGCAGCGAGGGTCAGGGCGGTACCGGTGAATAGCTTGTGGTTCATATCAGTTGTCCTTGGAATTTTCGTAGGAGGTCCAGCTGGTTCCGCCGTCACGTGAGACGCGCAGCCCGGTGGTGCCTGCGGCCAGCACGTGCAGCGGATCGGAGGGATCGACGGTGAGAGCGATGAGAGGCTCGCGCGTGGCCTGCGCCCAGTTCACGCCCGCATCCTCCGACAGCCACAGCCCCGAGGGTAGCGCCGCATAGAGGCGCCCCGGCGCATTGGGCGCCAAGGCGAGGATCTCGACCGGTTCTCCCTCGGGCAGCGAGGCGGCGGCCACGGGGGTATCGCCTGCGACGAGGGCCTCCATCGCGTCGCCCGCAACCACGTCCTGCCAGCGGCAGAAGCAGTCGGGCACCCGTGTCAGCCCGGCCCGCGTCCCGGCATAGAGCCAGATGCCGCCCATGCCGGTCTCGTGGGCCACGGAGACGAGGCTTTGCACGTCATGCTCCGCGCCGCCGAGATAGGGGCGATCCATGACGAATTCCCACGTCGCGCCGCCGTTTTCGCTGCGCCACAGCCCGTCGCCTTCGAGCGCGGCATAGACGGTATCGGGTGCCTTTGCGGCCAGCGTGAGCGAGCGGATCGCGGCGCCCGGCAGCCCGTCATCGGCCGCGCTCCAGCTTTTCCCGCCATCCTGGCTGCGACGGAGGCTGCCATCCTTCCATCCCGCGAGGACCAGGCCCGGGCGGTCCGGATGGGTGGCGAGCGAGACGGGGCCCGGCGGAACGTCCAATCGGGTCCAACGATCGGCCTCCCGGCGCAGCAACCCGTCAGGCGTCGCGGCGAGAAGGGCAGCTCCGTCGAAGGCGAGACCTGTGACGGTATCCGGAGGAGACGACCGGGCAAGGCCCGGGGCGAGCATCGTCATGCCCATCGCGGCAAGGCCGGAGGATAGGACGCGACGGCGCGACAGCGCGCCTGCGACGAAAATGGTCATGAGGGGTATCCCGAGGAGGAGTAGGTCGGTTCGACGCCCGCCTGCGGTCAGGCAGACAAGGCGATACCGGGCCGTCACCTCGCGGTGCGGCCGGTCAGCTCAGGATGGTGGTTCGTGGGGGTGCGGGATCGAAGCCGGGCTGGCGCGCCCGCGCAGTCGCGTCGAGGGGCCATGAGAGAATAGTCCCGGCGACCGCCTGCGGCAGTGCCTCGGGCGACGTCTCTGTCGACAGCAGGGGGGCAGTGCAGTCGAAGTCGCAGACCATCTGCTCTTCCGCATCCTGCGCGCAGGCGGGGCAGGTGTCGTCCTGCTGCCCGGCCATGGCCGTCGCCGTCATGTCCAGCGACATCCGCGCCCCGGCAACGTCGTGCAACAGCACCCCTCCCAGAAGGGCGAGCGAGAGGCAGAACGAGGCGAGGCGGACCCAGAGGCGCATGATGCCGATCTAGGAAGGCGCGCGCTTCCTGTCCACTGGGCGACGCCGAAAGCCGCTCACGAAGCCGTCAGTATCGGGGGCGCCGTCGAAAGGCGCTCATCGCCGGAACGTGGGACGGTCTCATCCGTTCCTCCTGACATGCAACACAGGAGCGGATCATGCAGGTTCAGGACATCATGACGCGCGACCCCGCCTGCTGCGCACAGGACAGCACTATCCAGGAGGCCGCCAAGCTGATGGCGCAGCATTCGATCGGCGCCGTGCCGGTGCTCGACGATACGGGCGCGCCCATCGGCATCGTCACGGATCGCGACATCTGCTGCGGCGCGGTCGCCGAGGGCAAATCAGGGGAGATCGCGGTCGCGGAGATCATGACAAGGGACGTTCTCACCACCTCGCCCGAGGAGGATGTATCGTCGTGCTGCAACAAGATGGAGCAGCGCCAGGTGCGCCGTGCCGTCGTGACGGATGGCGACGGCAAATGCTGCGGGATCGTGGCGCAGGCCGACGTGGCGCGAAAGGCGCAGGGCGCGGAAACCGCCGACCTTGTCCAGAAGGTCTCGCAGCCCTGAGGCGGCTTCGGCGTTGCGACGAATGACCGGCAGCCGCCCCATTTTCCGGGCGGCTGCGCCGATGTGCCATGCCGGGTTACAAGGCGTTCAGGGCAGGACGGTCTGAGCCCCGCTCAGGTGGCCGCAGCTTCCAGAAGCGGCAGCTTGAAGGCGAAGGTCGTGACCCCGTCCTCGCAGTCGAGGTCGATCCGGCCGTTATGGGCGGTGGCGATGGAGGACGCGATATAAAGCCCCAGCCCCAGCCCTTCGCCATCCGCATGGACGCCCCGCTGAAACGGGTGGAACAGCTGCTGGCGCAGGCCCTCGGGGACCGCCTCGCCGCGGTTGGCGACCGTGATCGCAACCTCGCAGCTGCCGATCGAGCCATGGACCGCGACCGGATGCCCGGGCGTGCCGTAACGGACCGCGTTCGACAGCAGGTTGGAGATCGCCTGCGCGACACGGGGCGCGTCGCAGCTCACCGCCCGGTCGAAGGCGAGGTCGAGCGTGATCTCCTGATGGGGAGAGGCCGCGCGGATTTCCTCGACCACCTGGGTCACCGCCTCGGCCAGCGGCGCATCGGGCGAGGCAGAGATCCGGATGCCGCCGCCCAAACGCGCCCGGGCGTGCAGCATGATGTTCTCGATCAGGTCGTTCATCCTGTGCAGCGACGACCGCATCAGGGGCAGGATCTTTCGCGCCCGGTCGCCCAGCGGCTCCCGGTCGAGCTGCCGGAACCCCGCCTCGAGGGCGGCCACCGGATTGCGCAGATCATGCCCGAGCACGGCCACGAACTCTTCCTGGATGCGGGCCATCTCGCGCTCCTGCTCGACGAGGCGTTCCTGCGCCTCGAGCCGTTCCTCGGTTTCGAGGCTTTGGCCGATGATGTCGGCAAACATCTCCAGCATCGCGACGGCCCGGGGATGTTTGACATCGCGCGGCTCGGTGTCGATCGCGCAGAGCGTGCCGAAAAAACTGCCATCGCTGCGGCGGATCGGGATCGAGGCGTAGCTGACGATGCCGAACTGGGCGGCGAGCGGGTGATCGCCGTAATCCTCATCGGTCGCGGCATCGTTGAAGATGACCTTCCGCGCCGTCTCTCGCACCGTCTGGCAGAAGGTGGATTCGATCTGGATCTCGTCGCCCGGGGCGAGGCCGAAATCGATCTCGTCCACGGTGCGGCAGGCGACCCAGCGATCCGCCGTGACCCGGGCGACACCGGCGAAACGCATGTTGGTGGCGAGCATGACGGTTTCGAGGATCGTGCCCACCAGATCACTCTGCGTGAGCGTTGCGATGTCATCCTGGAAGTCGTGTCCACCTGCAAGAAATGCGGCATGATCCTGGATGGTCGCCTGCCGCAGCATCTCGTCGCTCATTCCGCACCCCTGTCAAAAGACATGAGGGGCAACCTCTCACGATCACAGGGGAACGACAATGGCAGCCCGTGCCCAACCGCAATAGGCTAAGGTACAGGTCACCCTGTGCGTTGGGACGCGAGCCTCGTAACGACACCCTCGCTGGGCCCACCGGGAACCCCGCCACCAGCGATCCCGTTTAGGTCGAAACATCCCTGTGCGGAGAACCGACATGGCATCGCGTCCCGTTTGGAAGGGCCAGCTGCGCCTGTCGCTGGTCGCGATCCCGATCGAGCTGCATTCCGCCCGTGAAAGCGGGTCGAAGACCTCGTTCCGGCAGATCCACAAGCCCTCGGGCAAGCCTGTGAGCTACCAGAAGGTGGTGGCGGGGCTCGGCCCCATCAACACGGACGAGATCGTGAAGGGCTTTCAGACCGCCAAGAACGAATACGTTCTGATCGAGCCCGAAGAGATCGAGGAGATCCGGCTCGAAACCAAGAAGACGCTGGAAATGGTGCAGTTCGTCGAGCAGGGCGAGATCGCGCCGCTCTACTACGATGCGCCGTACTACGTCGTGCCTGCCGACGAGCTCGCGCAGGACGCCTATCGCGTCGTCCGCGACGCGCTGCGCCAGACGGGCAGGGTGGGCCTGGGCCAGTTGACCATGCGCGGGCGCGAATACCTCTGCGCGATCCGGCCTTGCGGCGACGGGCTGCTGCTCGAGACGCTGCGCTACGAGGACGAGATCCGCAAGGCCGACCCGCTCTTCAGCCAGATCGAGGACGACCCGGCCGACAAGGAGCTTCTGAAGGTCGCGACCCAGCTGATCGAGAGCAAATCGGCGCCGTTCGACGCCTCGATCTTCGAGGATCACTATGCCCGGGCGCTCAGGGAGCTGGTGGCCCGCAAGTCCCGCTCCAAGAAGGCGCCGCGCGCCAAGCCGGGCGAAGACAAACCCGAGGTCGAGACCGATGCCAAGGGCAACGTGGTCGACCTGATGGCGGCGCTGAAGAAGAGCCTCGCAGCCGACAAGGCTTCGGGCGGCAAGAAGTCCACGCCGCGCAAGAAGGCCTCGTAGGAGGCCGCGCCGTGGACCGGCTGAAGGATTACGAGGCCAAGCGCGACTTCCGGGCAACCCCGGAGCCGCGCGGCAAGGGCCGGCGCGGCGACGATCGCCTGAGCTTCGTGGTGCAGAAGCATGACGCGACCCGCCTGCATTACGATTTCAGGCTCGAGCATGACGGCGCGCTGTGGTCCTGGGCCGTGACCCGGGGCCCGTCCGACGACCCGCAGGAGAAGCGCCTCGCGGTCCGCACCGAGGACCATCCGCTCGACTATGCGGGCTTCGAAGGCGTGATCCCCGAGGGACAATACGGCGCGGGCACCGTCATGCTGTGGGATCGCGGCCATTGGGAGCCGCAGGACGACGACCCGGCGGCGGCGCTTGCCGCGGGCAAGCTCAAGATCCGGCTGCATGGCGAGAGGATGCGGGGCGGCTGGACACTCGTCCGGATGAAGGGCGGGCGAAAGGGCGACAAGGGCCGCGAGAACTGGCTGCTGATCAAGGAGCGCGACGAGACGGCGACCGATCAGCCCGACGCGTTGACCGAACGCCATGACATCTCCATCGAGAGCGGCCGGCGCATGGAGGAGATCGCCGCCGGAAAAGGGTCGAAACGCCGCAAGAAGGCCGAAAAGAAGACCGGCAATGGGGCAGGGCGCGGCTACCCGACGCCCGCACCGGTGACGCCGCAGCTCGCTACGCTGCGCGAGACGGCCCCCGTGGGCGAGGAGTGGTGGCAGGAGCCGAAATTCGACGGCTATCGCTGCCTGCTCGCCATCGGCGCCGACGGGGTGAAGGCCTGGAGCCGCAATGGCCATGACTGGAGCGACCGCTTCGCGCCGCTGATCGGCCCGGCCGAAGCCTTGCCCTGCGAGGCGGCGTTGATCGATGGCGAGGTGACCGCCGGGGAGGGCGGCGGCGATTTTTCCACCCTTCAGAAGGCGCTGTCGAATGGCGATCCGCTGACCTTCTATGCCTTCGACCTGCTGCATCTCGACGGCGAGGATCTGGTCAGGAAACCGCTGCGCGCGCGTCGCGCGGCGCTCGACGCGCTGCTGGGTGACATGCCCGAGGACGGGGCGATCCGGCTTTCGCCCTATATCGAGGGCGCGGCGGAGAAGGTGCTGACCCATCTTTGCGGCGCAGGCGCGGAAGGCATCATCTGCAAGCGCGCCGACGCGCCGTATCGCTCCGGCCGCTCGACCGACTGGATCAAGGTGAAATGCATCAAGGGCGCCGAGTTCGTGATCGGGGGCTGGTCGCCCTCGGACAAGCGGGGCCGTCCTTTCGCCTCGCTGCTGATGGGCAGTTTCGAGGGCGACCGTCTGATCTATCGCGGACGGGTCGGCACCGGCTTCGACGCCGAGACGATGCGCGATCTGGCGGACAGGATCGAGCCGCTCGCGTGCAAGTCATCGCCCTTTGACGACGTGCCGCGCGAGGTGGCGAAGGACGCGCGCTGGATCACGCCCGAGCTGGTCGCACAAGTGCGCTACGCCGAGCTGACGGCCGATGGCCAGCTCCGCCACGGCGTGTTTCAGGGGCTCCGCGAAGACAAGGGCGCGAAGGAGGTCAGCGCCGCGCAGGAGCTTGCCGTCGATCGCGCCGACGGGGCAGGCGAGGTGGAGTATCGCGGCATCCGGATCTCCAGCGCCGACCGCGTGATCTATCCCGGACCGGCGCTCAGCAAGGGCGGCGTCGCGCGCTATTACGACCGCGTGGCCGAGCGAATGATGGAGCATGCCGCCGGGCGGCCCGTGGCGCTGGTGCGGATGCCCTCGGGCCTTGATGGGCAACGCTTCTTCCAGCGCCATCCCGGCAAGGGGTTTCCCGAGGCGGTGAAGTCGGTGCGGCTGACCGAGACCAACGGCAGCAGCGCAGATTACATAACACTTCCCGATCCCGCGGCGCTCCTCGGCGCGGTGCAAATGGGGACGCTCGAAGTGCATATCCATGGGGCGCGCAACGACCGGCTCGATCGGCCGGATCGGTTGGTCTTCGACCTCGATCCCGATGAAGATCTGGGCTTCGCCGCAGTGCGGAAAGCGGCTCGGGAGATCGGGGATCTAATGGCGCGGTTCGGCTTAGCCTCGGCGCCGATGGTCACCGGCGGCAAGGGCGTGCATGTCGTCGTCCCGCTGCGCCGTACAGCCGGTTGGGAAACGGTGCGCGGCTTCGCCGAGGCCGTGGCGCGCGGGTTCGAGCGGCGTGCGCCCGAACGCTTTACCGCGACGGCATCCAAGTCCGGCCGCAAGGGACGGATCTTCATCGATTGGCTGCGCAACGGCGCGGCGGCCACGGCCGTGTCGCCGTATTCACTGCGGGCGCGTCCCGGTGCACCGGTCGCGGTGCCCGTGGATTGGGACGAGCTCGCGCGACTGGACCGGGCAGACGGCTTCGACATCGAGGCGGCCGTCGCGAGAGCGCAACGAGATTGCCCGCTGCTCGACGCCAGCCGGGGCGCGCCGGGGCTGTCGCAATCGGTGCTCGACGCGATGGAGGATTGGCTCGAAGAGGCCGACTAGGCGGCTCTCCGAGCCCGGTGCTCATGATCAGGCGCTCTCAGCGAGAGCGGATGAATTGTAGAAGCTGCCACTCGCAGCATCCTGCGCTCATAAGAATGTCTGGCGCGAACAGAGGCGCGCCAGACACTTGATTTCAAACTGAGAAGGAGGAGACATCGACAGGTTACGACGTCTTATCTGCCGTCATAACGGATTGCTCATAACTGGTATTATGTAAGCACGCTGAACTACCAAGCGTATTC
The DNA here is from genome assembly GCF_034371605.1 of Limimaricola variabilis. Lineage (NCBI taxonomy): Bacteria > Pseudomonadati > Pseudomonadota > Alphaproteobacteria > Rhodobacterales > Paracoccaceae > Limimaricola > Limimaricola variabilis. The sequence continues at coordinate 699,493 of NZ_CP139691.1, forward strand.
ATCCATTACTCTATATACGGTTCACCTCTCACGGAACGCGCGCGTCATGCTGTCCTTGATCGGTTTCGTGATGTACTGGGCGAAGGTCCGCGACGCCGTCTGGATCATGATCTGCGCCGGCATGCCCGGCGTCGGTGAAAAGCCCGGTACCCGCTCCAGCTGCTCCGGCTCGAGCGAGATCCGTGCGAGATACACCTCCCGCATCTCCGGCCCCAGCCCTTCGGAAATCGCGTCGGCCGAGACGTAGAACACCTCTCCGTCCAGAACCGGCGTCGTCCTCTGGTTGAGCGCGGTCAACTGCACCGTCGCCGGCTGGCCGCGCCGCACGCTGTCGATCTCGACGCGCGGGATCTGGACCTCGATGATCAGCGGCTCGTCCACCGGCAGGATTTCGAGGATCGGCCGACCGCTCTCGATCACGCCGCCGGCCGTATGGAAGTACAGCCGAACCACAGTGCCGGAGACCGGCGCCACGACATCGGCCCGAGCACGGACCGACTGCGCCGCGCGCGATTGCTCGCGGATGCTCTCGAGTTCAGCCTCGACGGCCTGTAGTTCGTCGAGAGCCTTTTCGCGGTAACGGTCGACTTCCTGGGCGATCTGGTCCTGATGCTTCAGGATCACTTCCTCGATCTCGGCGATCTCCGCCTCGAGCCGGCCGATCTGGCCCTGCGCCTCGAGCTTTGCGCGCTCGATCGCCATCAGTTCAGGCCGACGCAGCAATCCGCGCTCGAATAGCTTGGCCTTGTCGGCGAGCTCCGCGGAAAGCAGTTCGAGCTGGCCACCATGGGTGATCAGCTGGGCCGCGTAGCCGCTGGCTCGGATCTTGAGGGCCTGCACGTTGCGCTCCAGGAGCGACAGATCGTTTTCGAGCGCAGCGCGCGACACCCGGAAGGTCAGCTCCTGCCCGTCAAGGATGTCGGCCACCGCCAGATCGGCGCGCGCCGCCTCGAGGTGGCGCGGGAAAGTCAGCTCCTCGCGACGCTCTTCCTCGGCCAGCAGCCGGGCTTGCGTCGCCTCGAGGCGCAGTTGCCGCAGCTGCAATTCTCGCTCAGTGGCCACCGCCTGCGTGCTGTCGAGCCGCAGCAGCAGATCGCCCGCCTCGACCCTGTCGCCCTCGGCCACGAGGATTTCGTCGATGATCCCGCCTTCGAGGTGCTGGACGATCTTGTTTTGGCCGGTGGCCACGAAGCTGCCCTGGGCGATCACCGCCGCGGCCAGCGGCGCGCCGAAGGCCCAGGCGCCAAAGCCACCGAAGGTCACCACCAGCAGCGCCAGCGCGATGACGGTATGCCGGCGCACCGAACGCGGCACCTCAACGAACCACTCACCTGCATCGGCTGTCGTCGTTTGCGGCAGGTTCATTTCCCGGCTCCCCCATTCGGGCCCGGCATGCGGGGTGCCCCGCCCTGCCCTGGCATGCGCGGCGTGCCGCCCGCCGCCTTGTCACCGGCCAACCGCTTGAGCACCTCCATCCGCTCGCCGAACATCTGGATGGTGCCGTCGCCGAGCAGCATGATCTTGTCGACCGCGGTGAGAAGCGACGGCTTCTGCGTCACCACGATCACCGTGATCTTGTTCTTCTTCGCGTGCTGGATCGCACGCGCCAGCGCCTTGTCGCCGGCGCTGTCGAGGTTGGAGTTCGGCTCGTCGAGCACCACGAAGCGCGGGTCGCCGAAGAAGGCCCGCGCCAAGGCGATGCGCTGCTTCTGCCCGCCCGAGAGCGGCGATCCGTCGGCAGCCACCACGGTCTCGTAGCCCTGCGGCAGGTTGGCGATCATCTCGTGGACGTCGGCCAGCGCTGCGGCGTGGTAGATCTGCGCGTCGGTCGCGTCCTCGCGCATCCGGCCGATATTGTCCTTGATGGAGCCCGGGAAGAGCTGCACGTCCTGCGGCAGGTAGCCGATATTCTCGCCGAGCTGGCGCGGATCCCAGTTGCGCAGATCCATCAGGTCGAGACGGACATTGCCCGATGTCGGCAGGATCGATCCCACCAGCATCTTGCCCAACGTGGTCTTGCCGGCGCCGGAATTGCCGATGATGGCGAGAGTGTCGCCCGGGCTGAGCGAGAAGCTGATACCGTTGAGCACGACCTGCTTGGTACCGCCCGGCACGTAGAGCAGCCGCTCCACGTCGAGCCGCCCTTCCGGTCGCGGCAGGTTCAGCCGCTCGAACTGCAGGCGCGAATTGCGCAGCAGCGCGGTGATCCGGCCATAGGAGGAGCGCGACATCGCATAGGCGCTCCAGCCGTCAATCGCGCCCTCGATCGGCGAGAGCGCGCGGCCGGCGATGATCGAGGCGGCGATCACCATGCCGCCGGTGATCTCGCCCTGGATCGCCAGATAGGCGCCCCAGCCGAGCATCGCGATCTGGGTGAGCAGCCGCACCGCCCGGGAGATCGCCGAAGCCGCGATGTTGCGGTCCTGCGCCTTCACCTGCGCGGTCAGCGAGGTGGCCGTGTCACGGCCCCAGATCCGCACCGCTTCGGGGATCATCGCCAGGGCGTTGATAATCTGGCTGTTGCGGGCCATCGACTCGAGATGCAGGTTGGCCCGACTCTGCGCGGCGTTGGCCTCGGCAAAGGAGCGCGCCGTGCATCTCTGGTTGATCAGCGTCACCACCAGCAGCGCCAGCGAGGTGCCGACCACGATCATGCCGAGATGCGGGTGCACGAGGAAGATCGCGAGGATGAAGAGCGGCGCGAAGGGCACGTCGAGGAAGGACAGAAGCGTCCCCGACACCAGGAAGCCCCGCAGCTGCTGCAGGTCGCCCAGCGTCTGGTACTCGCGGCCCGAACCGTGCAGCGCGGCCGCCGAGGCGGCGCTCAGGATCGGCGCGCCCAGACGGGCGGCGACCTCGACCGCGGTGCGCATCAGCATGAAGCGCCGGATCGCGTCGAACACCGCCTGCAGGATCACCGCGCCGACGATGACGATGGTGAGCATGATGAGCGTGTCGACCGAACGGCTGGTCAGCACCCGGTCCGAGATCTGGAAGAGGTAGATCGGGATGGCGAGGATCAACAAGTTGGTGGCGCAGGTCAGCACCAAAACCATCACCATGTTGCGCCGCACGGCACGGATGCCGAGCCGCAGCGCGCGGCCGTAATCCTCGGGTCCGACCCGCTTGTGGAAGCGCGGCGGCGCGGCGCCGCCATTGCCGCCGCCACCGCCGCCGCCGTCATCGCCGCTGCCGCGACCACCGGTGTCGCCGCCTTCGAGGCCCGGCGTCTTGCGGCGCAGAGGTCCACGATCGGCCTCGATGATCGGCCCCGGCAAGGTCGGATCCTCAGGCCCGCGCGCGACGGTTTCCTCCGGATCCGGCGTGGCACGGGCGGTCACCGGATCGGCGGCCCCTGCCCCTTTGGCCGTGGCATCGCCCGGCGCCTCGGGCGCCGCGGCCGGTGGGTCGGTCGGCACCACCTTCTGGGCCGGCGCCTCCGTCGTCGGTTGGGATGCGGCCTGCGGCCTTGCCACCTGCTGCGGCGCCGCCTGCACCGGGGTGACCTTGGCCGTCGTCGCCGGCGCTCTATTCGCCTGCTCCGGGACCGCCTGCACTGGCGCTGCCGTCGCCTTGGGGGCCTCGGCCTGCGGTGCTTCCGCCGTTCCGCCCTCGGCCATCCGGGCCGGACGAACCAGGAAACCAGGCAAGCCGGTCGGGTCCGTGGGGCGCCGCAAAGGCGGATCGACCCGGGTCGGACTGACGAACTCTGTCACGCGCATATCATAAACCCCGTCAACTCAGCATTGTTTGCATCAGATCGGCCTGGCCCGCCTGGGCCCCAGCCAATCCAGCCTGCGTCGCGGCATCTCCGGCCGCGATCGCGTCTTCCATCGTCCCGGCCGCAAGGCCCTCGGCGCCGTCGACCATCCCCTCTGCGAGGAAGGCCACCGCTTCGTTGGCCAAGGCCGCCATGCCGACGCCTTGCGGCGCGGCGGTCTCGTCGATCAGCCCCGCCTGGTGCAACAAGGCGTCGTCATAGGTGCCGCCCTTGGCCATGATCTGGCTGTCGACGCCCTGATCGTTGATCGAGGCGAGGTTGGCCAACAGGTTGGAATCGGTGATGATCTGCGCGCCGTCCTTCGCGGCGAGCTCGCCCTGCAAGGCATCGACCATGTCGGAATCGCCCATCACGTTGATCTGGTCGATCCAGTTCAGCGTGATGAAGTCGCCCTCGATGACCAGCACCTTCAGAAACTCGACGCCGTCGAAGAAATCGAGACCGAGCACCTCTTGCCCGATCTGCTGGGCGCCGCCGGTCAGGGCCTTGCTGGCATTGGACAGCGCGTTCGGCATCTCGGCCGCCGTGTCGACGCCCTTGGTCTCGATCCGCGCCTCGTTGTAGAGGAGGTTTGCCGGTGCCGGCTCGGCGGCCGGGGCTTTCGCCACCTCGGTCGTCTTCGGAGCGGTCTTGTCGCTGCCATTGCCTTTCGGCCCTTCGACGCCCTTGAGGTCGGCGGCGCTCTTGCTGCTGCCATCCACGGCCTTGCTGCTGCTGGCCGTCTTGTCGCCACCAATCTCCAGCGTCTTCTTGCTGCTGTGCACACTGTCGCTGCCGGCATCGAGCTTCTTGCCGCCGACCGCGGGCGCAGCGCCCGCACCGCCGGGCCCCGTGGCCCCGACCGTGCCGGTGATCTGATCGTCATCGAGCAACAGGTTGGCCTGCCGCACGATGTTCATGTCGATCATGTTGCCACCGACGAAGATCACGTCGAAGTTCCAGCCGAACTGGTTCAGCGTCGCGATGTTGGCGAGCGAGTTGTCACCGGTGCCGAGCCGCAGCTCGTAGCCGCCGAAACTGATCCGGACATGGTCGGTGTCGTTGACGAAGTTGTATTGCTGGACCGTGTTGATCTGCACCAGATCGCCCTCGATCCGGGCGATCGCATAGCCCATCGGGCCACCCATCCAGCCGCCCGTGGAAGCCACGTTCGACACGGTGGTGATCTGCGCCGCGTTGTGGGCGAGCGAAGGTCCGGACTCCATCGAAGCGCTGGGCCCGCTGTCGCGGTTGAACAGCAGGTTGACCTGCGAGATGGCGTCGAAGTTGCGGGCGTAGCCCTCGACGACGATCACCGGCGCGTCGAGCCAGTCGGAATTGATCGAGGCGGAGTTGATCGCCGTGTTGCCGCCGGTGACCAGCTGATGGGTCGGAAGATCCTCCCGGTAGGAGACCGGCCCGGCCTCGCCGCCGGGACCGCGCATCGCCTCGGCAAAGCGCGCCTCGAAGCTGTCGGCCGGGGCGGTGCCCGGCTCGCGCCCGTCCTCGTCCGGATCCTTGAGGCGCTGATAGATCGGCCGCAGCGTCATCCAGTCGGGCAGTTCCTCGACGCTGACCCCGTCGAGATGCAGCCCCTGCGCCGCCTCGCCGCGCAGCACCACCGCACCGAGCGCGCCGCCTTCGAGGCTCGCGGCCTTGACCATGATCTCTTCGGTCATACCGGCCCAGTCGAACCCGGCGCCCGCCTTGGCCAGGATCCCGGCCAGCGGTGCTGCGAATGGTGCGAGTTCATCGAGCTGTTCGGCAAGGGTCCGCAGCGCGCCGTCCATCTGCATCGCGTTCTGCAGCGCGCGGGCGAGGTCCGCCGGGTTAAGGATGCCGAACAGGTCGCTATCGTCGAGCCAGATTTCAGAAATCGTGACCGTCGCGACGCTCGAGGGCGGCGGCATCTCAGGCGTCACGCCCTCGGATCCCGTCTGCTCGAGCTTGACCTCGTCCTGCTGCTTGACCGGCATCGGGGGAAGCAGGTCGATCTTCTCGTCCGGCGGCAGGCGCAGCGGCGGCAACTCGGCCTCGCGCGGCGCATAGGGCGGCGGAAGCGGCGTGTACTTCACCTTAGGGTCGAGGTCCTCGATCTTGTACTTCTGGACCAGCCGCAACCCCTCGAAGACAAGCGGCCCGAGCTCCTGATCCTGGAGCTGGGCCGCTCTGAAACTGTCGTAATCGGCCCTGAGCCGTGCTGCCTCTTCGGCCAGCTCAAAGGTGCCTATGAAATGGGCAATGCTGTCGGTGACGCGTTCTCGGATCATGATGCTGCTGCTGACCCCGCCTTTCCCGAGCCGGGCCTGGACCCGTGGCTGCCAAGTGGAATTCGGATTGGCGGAGATTGACGATGCCGGTCCGCCACCGGCCGAATGGTGACCGGGGCCGGTCGCAAGACCGGCCCCGGATCGTCTCGCGGCTTACATGCCGTCCTGGTCGTCGCCGACATAGGTGGAGCTGAAGGAGCCGCCGACCACGTTCATGTCCACCGTGTTGCCGAGGACGTTGGCCCCCATCACGATGTCCTGGTTGAACGCACTCTGATCGAGCTGCGCCGCCGCCGAGGCGAAGGATTCGCCGGTGACGTAGCCGGAGTCGCCGTTACCCGAGCCCCAGCTTCCGCCGTTGCCGCCGCCGCCGCCGTCGCCATTCATGGCGTTGCCGGCATTGCCGCCCATCGCGTCACCGCCCCAGGCCATGCCGCCATCGGCCATGCCACCATTGGCGCTGCCGCTTGCACCGCCCATAGCGCTCGCTGCGCCGGCGTTGCCGCCATCGGCGGTCGATGCCACCGCGCCAGCCGCGGAGGTCGCCGCGTTGGTGGTCATGGAGCCGTCAGCCGCCCCGCCGTAGCCGGTGTCGATGTCGGAGTCGTTGTCGGCATCCGCCATCGCCATCGCTTCGAGGGCCATCTCCGACAGACCGCCGTAACCACCATCGCCTTCGGTAGTGCCGGTGTTGGTGCTGGTCGAGGTCGAGTCGTTGTCGGAACTGGTTGCACCGCCGACGCCGCCGGTGCCATCGGCCATCGCATCACCCGAGATGGTGTTGGTATGGGTGCCGTTGGTCGTCAGGGTTCCCCCGCCGGACTCGCCGGTGGTATGGCCGTTGGAGTTCGCATTGACTGCGTTGGTGGCGTCGTTGTCGGTGCCTCCGGCACCGCCATCGCCGGTGTGGACCTTGTTGCCATTGTCGGTGTCGACAGTAGCGTCATTGTCCGTGCCGGCTCCACCACCGTTCACGCCACCCACTTCGGCCTTGTTGTGCACGTCGCTGTGGGTCTTGTTGTCGGCCGTGCCGCCGTCACCGGAGGCGCTTCCTCCCGCTCCGCCATCATTGTCGGCCGAAGCGTCGGTATGCGCCTTGGACTTGTTGGCAGAGTCTGCCGCGCCGCCAGCGCCGCTATCCGAGTCGGTCGTGCCCTGGCTCTGGGCATTGGCCTTATCGGCGTGGGCTGCATTGCCGCCGGTTCCGGCACCGCCGTCGCCATCGCTTTGGGACTTGGCCTTCGACGTGTTGTCGGCATCGCCAGCCTTCGCCTTCGTTTCGGCCTCGCCCTTGGCTTTGGCATGGGCGTCGTTGTTGGCCGCGGCACCGGCACCGCCGTCGCCCTCAGCATCGGCCTTGGACTTGGACATGGAGTCGTTGTCGGCCGCACCACCGGCGCCGCCATCGCCATCGGCCATGGCCTTGGACTTGGCGTCGCTATCGGTCGATCCGGCACCGCCGGCCCCACCGTCGCCATCCGCCATGGACTTGGCCTTGACCTCGTGTTCGGCATCGCCGCCTTGGCCACCTTCTTCGCCGTTATTGCCACCTTTGCCGGGGCGGCCGTAGGGGATCATGTAGCCGTCGTCGTCGCCCCCTGCGTCGCCACCGTCGCCGTCAGCTTTGGCCTTAGTCGTAGCGTCGTTGTTGGTCTTGCCCCCATTGCCGCCATCGGCCCAACCATCGGCATAGGCCTTCGACTTGGCGTCGCTGTCAGATGCACCGCCCGCGCCGCCGTTACCGTCGGCCTTGGCCTTTGACATCGACATGGCGTCGTTGTCGGTTCCGCCGCCTGCGCCGCCGTCGCCGTCAGCCTTGGCCTTGGCCTCGGAGGTATTGGTGGCGTCGCCCGAGGTGGCGTCGGTGTCGGCTTTGCCCTTGGCCTTGGCGGTCGAGTCGTTGTCGGTATCGCCACCGATGCCCTTGCCGCCAGTGGCATCGCCGCTGGTCGTGGACGTGTTGGTACCGGTCACGTCGCCATCGGCCTTGCCGGATTCACCACCATCGGCATGGCCCTTGGCGGTAGAAGTGGCATCGCCATCGGTATTGCCGTTGCCATTACCACCGTTGCCGCCGTCATGCTTGGCATCCGCGTCGGCTTCGGTATCGGCGTGGATCTTGCCCTTCTGATCGCCGGTCGAGCCACCATTACCGGCCGTGCTGTTGGCATCGCCGGCCGTGCTGTTGGTCGTCCCGGTAGTGGCAGTCGGATCCGAGTTGCCACCATTGCCGCCATCGGCATCGCCCTTGGCCTTGGCCTTCACGTCGACGTCGTTCTTGCTCTTGATGTCGCCCGATTTGCCGCCGCTGGACATGATATGGGCAGACACATTGGCATCGCTGGCATCACCTTCGGCCTTGGTATCGACGTCGCCGCCATCGCCACCTTCATCGTCCGAATACGCCTTGGACTTGGTCTTGGTATCAAAGTCGTTGTCGTTGTCGGTGCTGCCACCGGTTCCGCCGGTCGACGTATTGTCGTTCTGGTTAGTTGAAGGAGTCTGAGTGGCGTTGTTGGTCGAGTCGTTGTCACCGCCACGGCCACCGGTGGCATTCGTGTTGCCGTCGGTATCCGCACCAGTGACCATATGTCCGTTGGCACCCGAGCCGCCGCCATTTCCACCGGTTCCACCGGTCGTGTTGGCGTTGCCGCCAGCGCCGCTCGCGCCACCATTGGCGGTGCCATTGGCCGTGCCGCCCTGGCCAGCATCGGGATCGCCGCCCTCGGAATGGGCGTTGCTGCCGCCTTGGCCGCCGTCGCCGCCGGCATTGATGCCGTCACCCGACTTGGCATGGCCACCTGTAGCAGTGCCATTCTGAGTGAAGGTGCCGCCGGCATTCGAAACGGTAGCGTTCTCGATGTTGTCGGTGTCGTCGAGGTTGATCTGCTGGAGGTTGACGATGCCGGCGTCATTGCCGCCGCCGCCCAGCGAGTCGCTCAGCACGTCATCCATGCCGACGTCATCGCCCGGGTTGTAATCGTAATCGATCGAGCCCTTGGCGTTGAAGAACTTGTTGCCGTTGGAGTTCTTCAGGTCGAAATCGCCGATGTCGTTGTCGTTATGGGCGCCGACATCATCGAGATCCATGCCAATACCGACGTTCACGTCGACGTCGACATCCGTCTTGCTGTAATTGTCGTTGTCGTTCGTATTGACGTTGTCGCTGCCGCTCCAGGCCTTGGCATGGGCGTCGCCCTTGGAGTGGCTGTGGCTGTCAGCGTCGCTTTCGGCGTCGCTCTTGGCTTTGCTCTTGTTCAGGTTCTTGTTGAAGTTCCCGTTGTGGTTGTCGTTGTCGTTGTCGTTATCATTGTCATTGTCATTGTCATTGTCATTGTCGTTGTTGTTGTTGTTGCCGTCACCCATCTCCTCTTCGGGATCGACTTCGCCATTGGGCTCTTCATAGTCGTACTCGTCTCCGTCCCAGTCGTCATGTTGACCACCGTTCGGGCCGAAGCTGAACAGGCCGTTTCCGCCGTTACCGTTGCGCGTGCTCATTTCAAAGTCTCCAGAGATGCCGCCACCGTGCACCGCCAGTCTGTCCAAAGCGGTGGTCGCGATCGCGTATGGTTGGAAGATTTGGTAGTTGCGTCCTGTCGGACAGCCGCCTCGAGGCCGATGGCCTCATGGGCGTCGTTCGTTCCCTATGGGTAAAACCTCCCCGACTGGTCCGCTAAAGCACCGACCCGAGGACAAACGCGGCGATCAATCAAAGGACGATCATCCGGCCAGTCCCGACCCGATGGGGAAAGGGTGCCGCGAAGCCATGAATCGAGCAGCCCGGAAATAGCGACTAGACCGATTCAGCGGCAGGACTGCCTGAAATCAGGGCAGTTCCTGTTTCGTGCCAACCGAACCGAACGATCACACTAACGTGAAGTTGCAGGGGGGAGGCAGGATCTTGCCGACATGAGGCGACCTTACGTCAACACAGCGGCATCTTAACGGCTTGTTTTTGATGTCGAGTTGCAGCTCTGGCGCGAGAAAACCAAAGGACAAGCTGTGGAGTGCAAGATACTGTCAATTTACCAAGTTTAATCTTTGGATATATGTGCCGTGCGTGGCCTCGTGGATACACTTCTTTTTGCCAGCATTGTGGCAAAATAGACGTCTCATTTTTCGAGGTGATCCATGTTTTCCCGCGACAGAGCCCTCGGGCTTCGCAAGGTTTCGGACCAGCACATTGCGCATAGTCCCTATGTTTCCATGGTCGGTGACGAGTTTTGTTTCCCAGACGGCCTCATTGACCTTCTTTCCAAAGGATTTCCCACGATTTCGTTCCGACGGGCCGCCCTTCACGATGAGGGCGAACCGCAGGCATGGGCGGAAGCCGAGGCGCATCACCGCTTGATCATCATGGACGCCACTTATGTGGCCGATCTGGCCGACGCCGCGCGCTTCTTGAAAATGAGCGGTGCCGAGAGACTGGTTCTCGCCTATCAGCATCAACCGCCCGACCAGGCTTTATTGCTGCATGCGCTGCAGCAGGATGCCACGCCGCGCTTGGGTCTCCTGCCGCTGAACGTGCAGATCGACGTGCTCATCTCCATGGTACGGCTGTTGCTTCACGGGCAGCTCGTCTTTCCGATCGAAGCCCTGCACGCGCTGAGCATCAGCAACGGACAGGTGACGACCCTCGAGGGTGAGCAAGCCGTGCAACTCACCCCCGCGGCGCTGCCAGCCGAGGACGACCACGCGGGCGAATTGACGCCGCGCGAATGGGAGGTGCTCACGCTTCTCGCGCAGGGCAAGCAGAACAAGATCCTCGCCGCCGAGCTCGGTCTGTCCGAGCACACGGTCAAGCTCCACATCCATCATCTGATCCGCAAGCTCGGCGTATCGAACCGAACCGGCGCGGTGGTCTGGTATCTGGGGCATGTCGAGGCCGCCCAGGCGGCGGCCGCGCGCAAATGACACCCGGAGCGGCCACCCAGCCGCTCCCTCCCGGCGCGGCGGAGCTGAGCGAGTTCGATCGGCTCCTGCTGCTCGTCGGGCACATGAATTACAGCTGGAGCAACACCGAAAGCTTGCTGATCCATCTGATCGCCGGGCTCGCGGGCACCGACAAGACCAGCGCCGTCATCATCTTTCTCACCCTGAACACCACCCGGGCCCGACTCGACCTGGTCGAGCGCCTTGCCAAGTCGGGCCGGAGCGCGCCGGAGCTGCGCGACCGCATCCTCGAACTGACCGGCCGGATCCGCCGGCATCAAGCGCTGCGCAACCATTACAGCCATTCGCTCTACAGCTTCGATGCCGAAAGCGGCGCGGCGCGGACCATCACCATGCGGATCGCGGATCGCAAGACCGGCCTGAAGATGGGCCAAAGTGACGCGGTCGACGCCGAGGCCATCGAGCGGGTCGTCGAAACCATCGACGCGCTGCGCCAACTGAACCACGATATCTGGACATTGATCATCGCCGAGAAATTCCCGGTCTGACTGAAGGGGCCGCGACCGACGACAGGACATGGAGATGCCGCCGACCGATATGCCGCCGAGGGACGACACCGCCGATTACATCCTCTCCCTCACCGCCATGACCGATCCCGAGCGGTTGTGGCGCGGCCATCACGCGCGCATGGCGGCCCATGGGATCGACCGGATCTGCTATGCCGCGCTGCCCGATCTCGATCCGGATACACTGACGCCGCGCGAGGGCATGCTGCTTTGCGCCGATCCTTGCGGCTGCAGCCTTCGTCCCCTCGGGATCGACGATACCGAGATCGCCCGGTGGGTGATCGGCGAGATGCACGCGCCCCCTTGCCAGCCGGGGCCGGCGCATACCCTGCGCTTCGGCGACGCGGGCGCCCGCTGGCGTGGCGCCATCGCGCTCGGCCGCGGCGACGGGACGGCCGCGTCGCCGCCTCATGCCGCCGTTCAGGCCGAGAATGCCGTCTTCCACCTCCGTCTGACCTCCCTGCCCGGCCGCTGCATCCAGCTGACCCCCCGGCAGGTCGAGGTGCTCGATCTGGTCGCGCTCGGTTACACGATGCGAGAGGTGGCCGAACGGCTCAATCTGACGCCGACCACGGTCGAGAAGCATCTTCGCCTGGCGCGGGAGGCGCTGGGCGCGCGCAACACCACGCATGCGGTGTTCCGGGCTGCTCAACTGGGCGGCGTACTGGACCAAAAGGACAGGTGACGGCAAAAACTGAGGAATACCCCACTTACGCCGAATCCCGATCCGTGACAGATTCGAGAAGTATTCAACCAGTGACGGTGTTTTGACCACTCGACATCAGGCCTGACCGGTCTGGTGACGATACCGACAGCAGCAGGTCGGTTAGTCCAGCATGAAGCAGTCGCGTCCGTCACCGCCGACGGGCGCGACGCTTTCGTTTGGGGCCCGCGTCGCGACACCGGACACGAAAAAGGACGCCGCCCGAACCGGGCGGCGTCCTCATTTCTCGTACCGATCGCGATGGATCAGCCCTTGGCGACCTTGGCGACCTCGGCGGCGAAGTCCTCTTCGACCTTCTCGATGCCCTCGCCCACGGCCATCCGGACGAAACCGGTGATCGTCGCGCCGGCGTCCTTGGCAGCCTGCTCGACGGTCAGGTCGGGGTTCACCACGAAGGCCTGACCCAGCAGGGTCGACTCGGCCATGAACTTCTTCATCCGGCCTTCGATCATCTTCTCGATGACCTGCTCCGGCTTGCCGCTTTCGCGGGCGATGTCCATCTGGACCTGCTTTTCCTTCTCGACGATCGCGGGGTCGAGATCGGCCTCGCCGAGGGCGGCGGGGTTGGCGGCGGCGATGTGCATCGCGACCTGACGGCCGAAGGCCTCGTCACCACCGGTCAGCGCGACCAGCACGCCGATGTTGCCCATGTCGGTCGCGGCGGCGTTGTGGACGTAGGTCACGACCTTCTCGCCCTCGATCGCGGCCAACCGGCGCAGGGTCATGTTTTCGCCGATCTTGGCGATCGCATCGGTGACCAGCGTGTCGACCGGCTTGCCGTCGACCTCGGTGGTTTTCAGCTCTTCGAGGCTCGACGCCTTGAGGCCGGCCTGGGCGATCTTCGAGACCAGCGCCTGGAAGTCGGCGTTCTTGGCGACGAAGTCGGTTTCCGAGTTCAGCTCGATCGCCACGCCGCGGCCACCCTCGACCGCGACGGCCACGAGGCCCTCGGCGGCGGTGCGGCCGGATTTCTTGGCGGCCTTGGCCAGACCCTTGGTGCGCAGCCAGTCGACCGCGGCTTCCATGTCGCCGTCGGTTTCGGTCAGCGCCTTCTTGGCGTCCATCATGCCTGCGCCGGTGCTCTCGCGCAGTTCCTTGACCATGCTCGCGGTGATCGCCATCGCGTCTCTCCTAGAATTTGAATGGACTCCGGGCGCGGCATATCCGCGCCCGGCAACCGTGATGTGACGGATCGCCCTTACTGGGCAGCGGCTTCTTCGGCCTCAGCGGCGAGCTGCTCTTCGGTGTACTGCTCCATCGCACCCATGTCGACGCCGGCGGCGCCGAGCTGCGCGCTCATGCCGTCGAGAGCGGCGCGGGCGGCGAGGTCGCAATACAGGGCGATCGCACGGGCGGCGTCGTCATTGCCCGGGATCACGTAGTCCACGCCCTCGGGCGAGCAGTTGGTGTCGACGACGGCGACGACCGGGATGCCGAGCTTCTTGGCTTCGGAGATCGCCAGGTCTTCCTTGTTGACGTCGATGACGAACAGCAGGTCCGGCACGCCGCCCATTTCGCGGATGCCGCCCAGCGACGCCTGCAGCTTGACCTGCTCGCGCTCCATGCCGAGGCGCTCTTTCTTGGTCAGGCCGGCAAAGCCCTGCTCGGCGGCTTCGTCGATGGCGCGCAGACGGTTGATCGACTGCGACACGGTCTGCCAGTTGGTCAGCGTGCCACCGAGCCAGCGGTGGTTCATGTAGAACTGCGCCGACTTCTCGGCGGCGTCGGCGATCGGCTGCGCGGCCTGGCGCTTGGTGCCGACGAACAGGACGCGGCCGCCCTTGGCGACGGTGTCACGGATGACCTGCAGAGCCTTGTCCAGCATCGGGACGGTCTGGGTCAGGTCCATGATGTGGATGCCGTTGCGGGCGCCGTAGATGTACTCGGACATCCGCGGGTTCCAACGGGCGGTCTGGTGGCCGAAGTGGACGCCGGCCTCAAGCAGCTGGCGCATGGAGAACTCGGGAAGAGCCATGTCTCTATACCTTTCCGGTTTAGCCTCGGCGGAGGATCAGGGCAGATGCCCCAACCGGTGGACCTTGGGGGATGTCTCCCCCCGAAGGCCCGCCCCCGCCTGCGGGATTGATCGTGCGCCGCCCTTAGCGCCGCACGCCGGAAAAGGCAAGCCCGGCCCTGCCCCGTTTCGCTCCGGTTCGCCCCGGATCAGCTCCGGGTCAGTTCCGGCGCAGCCGCTTGATCAGCGACGAGGTGTCCCAGCGACCGCCGCCCATCTGCTGCACCTCCTTGTAGAACTGGTCGACCAGCGCCGTCACCGGCAGGCTGACCGACAGCTCGTCGGCCGCGTCGAGGCAGATGCCGAGATCCTTGCGCATCCAGTCGACCGCGAAGCCATGCTCGAAATGATCGTCGAGCATCGTGCCGTGCCGGTTGACCATCTGCCAGCTGCCGGCGGCGCCCTGGCTGATCACCTCCACCAGCGCCCGCCCGTCGAGACCGGCCTTCTCCGCGAAGGCCAGCGATTCCGACAGGCCCTGCACCAGCCCCGCGATGGCGATCTGGTTGGCCATCTTGGCGAGCTGGCCCGCGCCGCTCTCGCCCAGCCGGCGACAGATCTTGGCATAGGCGTCGATCACCGGCTCGGCCCGGTCGAAATGCTCCTGTGCCCCACCGCACATCACCGAGAGCTGGCCGTTCTCTGCCCCTGCCTGACCGCCCGAAACCGGCGCGTCGACGAAGCCGAGTCCCTTCGCATCCGCCTCGGCCGCCAGTTCGCGGGTGACGGCGGCGCTGACCGTGGTGTGATCGACGAAGAGCGCGCCGGACGCCATGCCCGCGAATGCGCCGTCCTCGCCGAGGCAGACGCCGCGCAGATCGTCGTCATTGCCGACGCAGGCAAAGACGATCTCGGCATCCTGCGCCGCCTCGCGCGGCGTGGCAGCGTGGCGACCGCCATGTTCGGCGGCCCATTTCTCGGCCTTGGACGTGGTACGGTTATAGACCGTCACCTCATGTCCGGCCCGCGCCAGATGCCCCGCCATGGGATACCCCATCACGCCCAGTCCCAAAAACGTCACTCTTGCCATGGCGGCCTCCCTGCCTCGGGGCTTTCGCTCGCCCCCGAGGCGCGATACTCAGCATCCCCAACCGGCCCGTCAAGCGCGGGTGCCCAAGCCCCCCGGAGGATCGATGGCCACCCTGTTCCGCTGGCTCATGCGCCTGACCGTCGGCGCGATCCTGTTCGGCCTTCTAGCCTTCGTGCTGACCTACTGGTTCTTCGCCCGTTCGCTGCCCGATTACGACGCCCGCACCCGCGTAGCCGGGTTGGCGGCCCCGGTCGAGATCGTGCGCGACCACGCCAACGTGCCGCATATCTTCGGCAGCACCGATCGCGACAGCTTCTTCGCATTGGGATACGCCCATGCGCAGGACCGGCTGTGGCAGATGACGATCCTGCGCCGCACCGTGCAGGGCCGGCTGTCGGAGCTGTTCGGCCGCCGCACCGCCGACAGCGACATCCTGATGCGCCGGCTCGATCTCTACCGTGCCGCCACCGCCTCGGTCGACGACCAGGACGGCCAGACCCGCGCGGCGCTCGACGCCTATGCGGCGGGCGTCAATGCCTGGCTGGCCGAGGTCAATGCAGGGGCCCGCGGCCGCGGCGCGCCGGAAATGTGGCTGTTCAACCAGCCGGTCGCGCCCTGGCAGCCCGCCGACAGCATCGCCATCCTCAAGCTGATGGCTTGGCAGCAGACCGACCACCTGCAGGCCGAGGTCTTGCGCGCCCGCGCGTCGCTGGTGCTGGAGCCGGAGCGGCTGCGCGACATCCTGCCCGACGTGCCCGGCCCCGGCCTGACCGCGCTGCCGCGCTACGCCGATCTGGTGCCCGACATCCCTGAACGCCACGCCGCCGCCGCGACGCCGATCGATCCGCTGGCCGCCAGCCTGCCGGCCGGCTTCCCGGGCGCCTCCAACGCCTGGGCGGCCGGGCCCTCGCGATCCGCCAGCGGCGCGACGCTGCTGGCCAACGACCCGCACCGGCTGCTCACCGCGCCGTCGATCTGGTACCTGGCCCGGCTGGAGCTGGCCTCGGGCGGCGTGATCGGCGCGACGGTGCCGGGCATTCCGCTGATCCTCGCCGGGCGCAGCGCCGATCTGGGCTGGGGCATCACCGCCGCCTTCGCCGACGATCTCGACCTCTATGCCGAGGAGGTGAACCCCAAGAACGCCGCCGAGTACCGCACCCCCGACGGCTGGGCGCGGTTCGAAGCGCGCGACAGCATCGTCGAGATCAAGGATGCCCCGGCGGTGACCCTGCGGCTACAGCGCACCGCCAACGGCCCGGTCCTCCCGCCCGAGCAATTCGCGCTCGACACGATCCGGCCCCGCGGCCACGTGATGACCCTCGCCTGGTCGGGCCTGTCGGACAGCGACACCACCATGACCGCCGGGATGCGGCTGATGCGATCCCGCTCGATCGAGGAGGGCATCCGCGCCGGGCGGCTGCAGGTCGCGCCGAACCAGAACCTGATCCTCGCCGACCGCAACCGCGTCGCGCTCAAGACCGTGGGCGCCGTACCCCTGCGCGACCCGGAACATCAGAGCCAGGGCCGCCTGCCGACGCTGGGCCATGTCGCCGAGAACCGCTGGCGCGGCTGGATGGCCTATTCCGCCCTGCCCGAGACGACCGAACCGGCCGGTGGCCTCGTCGGCAACACCAACAACAAGACCATCGACCAGCCTTTCCCCGACCACGTCTCCTTCCACTGGGGCGACACCCAGCGCATCGCGCGCTGGCGCGGGCTGATGCAGTCGCGCGAGGTGCATACCCGCGACAGCTTCATCGAGGCGCAGCTCGACACCGTGAGTCCCACCGCCCGCGCGCTGCTGCCGATCGTCGGCGCCGATCTGTGGTTCACCGGTGCGCCGGCCGCCGAGGGCACGCCCGAGCGGCGCCGCCAGCGCGCGCTCGAACTCCTGGGCGAATGGAACGGCGAAATGAACGAGCATCTGCCCGAGCCGCTGATCTACGCCGCCTGGATGCGGGCGCTGCAGGAGCGGCTGATCCGCGACGAGCTCGGCCCGCTCACCTCGGCCTTCGTCCATCCCGAACCGCTCTTCATCGACCGGGTGTTCCGCGACATCGACGGCGCGAGCGCGTGGTGCGACATCCGCCCCTCGGCCGCCGAAGAGAGCTGCGCCGACATCGCGCGGCTGGCGCTCGACGACGCGCTGATCTGGATCGGCGAGACCTATGGCAGCAATCTCGACGCGCTGCGCTGGGGCGACGCGCACGAGGCACGCCAGGATCACCCGGTGCTGGGCCAAGCCCCGCTGCTGGGCTGGTTCGTCAACATCCGCCAAAGCACCTCTGGCGGCGACCACACTCTGATGCGCGGGCTGACCGACGGGCGCGCGCCCAACCCGTTCCACAACATCCATGCCGCCGGCTATCGCGGGGTCTATGACTTCGCCGATCCCGACAGCTCGGTTTTCATCATCTCGACCGGCCAGTCGGGCCACCCGCTGTCGCGCCATTACGACGATCTGGGCGAGTTGTGGCGGCGCGGCGAATACATCCCGATGTCGCTCGATCCCACCCTCGCGCGCGGTGCCGCCGTCGGCGTGACCCAGCTCTTGCCGGCGCGCTGAGGCGGAACCGCCCCGGTCCGCGCCGGTTTGGCCCCCGACAGCTGATGGAGGCCGGCATGAGCGGCAAATCGCATGACGAGATCTGGGACGAGTTCCGCGAGCTGGTGAACATGGCGCCCAAGGAGGTCGAGGATTTCCTCGAGACCGAGGAGAGCAAATCGGTGGGCGACACCGGTGGCGATGGCGAGAGCACCGGTCACAAGTCCGGCAAGCGGATCGTCGAGATCAAGCGCACCAACAAGTCGGATCTGAGCGACGACCAGTGGGACCACATGGCCAAGGTGGTGGGCTATATCAAACGTCACAAGGCGCAGGGCGGCCCCGAGGACGACGTCGAACATTCCAAGTGGCGTTACAGCCTGATGAACTGGGGCCACGATCCTCTGAAGTAGGATTCAGATCGTCTGGCAGATCTCGATCCGGTTACCGAAAGGATCGGCGACGTAGAGCCGGCGCAGACCCGGCAGGTCGATATCGGGACACGCCTCGATCCCATGGGCCTCGAGATGACGGCGCATGGCGTCGAGATCCGCGACCCGCAGCGCCGGATGCGCCTTGCGCGCCGGGGCGAAGGGCGTCTCGACGCCCAGATGCAGCGACAGCCCCGGCCCGTCGAACCAGACACCGCCCCGCCCCGCAAGCGCCTCGGGCTTGGCAACCTCGGCGAGACCGAGGATTTCGCCATAAAAGCCGCGCGCCGCTTCCTCCTCGCCCTCGGGCATGGCGAGCTGGACGTGGTGAAGGTCGATGATCATGGGTCTGCTCCGGTCTCGTGCCGTCCCGAAGTAGCGTCATCGGCCGGGGCCGTCATCCCCTTGCGCGTGCATGTCATCCACGACATGCAGCCCGCCGCGCGCGCGCAGCGGCGCCAGCAGGTCCTCGAGGAAGAAGCCGGTGAGTTGCGATCGGCTGGTCAGCCCAGACTTGCGATAGACGGCGGTGGCGTGCTGGCGGACCGTGGCGCTGGAACAGTCGCGCAACGTCGCGATTTCCTTGTGGCTCAGACCCTTGAGCATCAAGAGCGCGACCTCGCTCTCGGTCTCGGTCAGCTCCCATTGCGCGAACTGCGCGGCGATCGCGCGGCTCAGCCCGTCGACATGGGCGCGGCTGGCTTGCCGCCACTGCTCGCCCTCGCGACGCGCCCGGTCGAGATCGCCCAACAGACGCGCCCTCTCGCGCCGCATCTCGCGGCTGGCTTGCGAGCCAAAGGCGGTGAAGACGACCGCCCCGGCGAGGAGCGCGGTCTCGAACAGGTCGATGGCGAAACCTGCCCATGTGAAGGGCTCATCGGCCTGGAGCGCCTCGAGCACCACCAGCAGACCGAAAAGGCCCGCGGCGGCCGCGGCGAAGATGAGGATGCGGGACATGGCCGCCCTCCCTGACAACGGAAGGATGCCACGGTTTTCGTTCCGTGGCACCCCGCGGCTTCAGTCTTCGGTGACAAAGAAGCCGAGCGCGATGGTCTGGTTGCCCGAGCGCTCCAGCGCCAGCACCTCGATCTCGTAAAGCGTGCCGGGCCGCAGGAAGGTGGCCGGCACGGTGAAACTCGTGACGTCGGGTCCCAGATGCACGTCGAGTTCCGGCTGCGAAAAGCCGTGCGGATCCTCGTGCTCGTCATCGGTGACGATCAGCTCATAGCCGGTGATCTCCGGCGTCCGCTCGTCGAGCGAGGTCGTCACCGGCTCCCATGTCACCTGCAGGTCGGCGACGGGCATGACTGGCGCGTCCTCCTCGTCCTCCGACAGCGCGGGCGCGGTGATGACGGGCGGCTGCGGCACCAGCGTCGTGAACCGCGCGACGCCTTCGCGCCCGGTGCCGTCATAGAGCGTGGCACGGATCAGGTAATCGCCTTCGGAAAAGGCGGCCGACAGCGCCGCGTAGTCCCAGACCTCCTCGGGCGGCTCGCGGCTCTCAAAGAAGAACGAGCCGAGGCCCAGTTCGCCGAGTTGCGCCTGAGGGTCGATATGCAGCACCAGCGCGCCCGTGGGGTCGAGGATACACAGCGCGTTCCAGCCATCGTCATCGCCATAGCCATGCACGCCGATATCGCCGTCGGTGTGGTTGTATTCGATGATCAACCGGGCCGCCGCGATCGGCTCGGTTTCGGTGGGCATGTCGCCGCAGGGCTCCTGCGCCATCGCCGGCAGGGCGATGAGCGCAAGGAGGGGAATCGGGATCAGGTGTTTCATGGCGTCTCTCCCCTTGATGATCAGGGAAAGCCTGCGCCGGTTGCGTGGCCGCGCCCATCCGACAGGGCGCGGCCACGGCATTTGTCGGTGGCTCAGAGCCGGTCGTAACGGGCCTTTTGCGCCGCCGACCAGCGGACCTGCATCTTGTGCCCGTCCTCGGTCGGCGTGTCGGCCTCGACCAGCCCCTGCTCGAAGAGCCAGGCCCGCTTGCGGCCCGCGGCGAAGGGCACCGTTAGCTCCTCGACATGCTTCACGCCGCCGAGCGCCTCGGAGATCTCGGCCAGAAGCGCGTCCATCCCCTCGCCGGTGATCGCCGAGACGGCCGAGACGTTCTCGGTCCGCGCCGCCCGCTCCAGCGCCGCCTCGCGGCTATCCTCGGGCAGCGTGTCGATCTTGTTCCAGACCTCGATCTTCGGCGTGTCGTCCGACAGGCCGAGGCTCGACAGGATGCTCTCGACCTCGCGCGCCTGTTCCACCGTCTGGGCGTGCCCGATGTCGCGCACATGAAGCACCAGATCGGCGTCGAGCACCTCTTCGAGCGTGGCGCGGAAGGCCGCGACCAGCTCGGTCGGCAGATCCGAGATGAAGCCCACTGTGTCCGACAGGATCACCTCGTCGCCGGTCGGCAGCACGACGCGCCGCATGGTCGGGTCGAGGGTGGCGAAGAGCATGTCCTTGGCCATGACCTCGGCGCCGGTGAGCCGGTTGAACAGCGTCGACTTGCCGGCGTTGGT
This sequence comes from Limimaricola variabilis, assembly GCF_034371605.1. NCBI lineage: Bacteria > Pseudomonadati > Pseudomonadota > Alphaproteobacteria > Rhodobacterales > Paracoccaceae > Limimaricola > Limimaricola variabilis. The sequence goes on from NZ_CP139691.1 coordinate 720,239, forward strand.
ATAGCCGACCAGCGCCACGATCGGGAACGGCACCTTGGCGCGCGAGGCGCGGTGCAGCGCGCGGGTCTTCACCACCTTGTCGAGCTGACGGCGCAGCCGCACCAGCTGTTCGTCGATGGCACGACGGTCCGCCTCGATCTGGGTTTCGCCGGGGCCGCCGACGAAACCAAGGCCGCCGCGCTGCCGCTCGAGGTGGGTCCAGGCGCGGACCAGCCGCGTGCGCTGATACGACAGCGCCGCCATCTCGACCTGCAGCACGCCCTCTCGGGTGGCGGCGCGGTCGCCGAAGATCTCGAGGATGAGGCCGGTCCGATCGAGGATCTTGACCTTCCACTCCTTCTCGAGATTGCGCTGCTGCACCGGGCCGACATGGCCGTCGATCAGCACCAGCTCGATCTCGTTCTGCTTGAGACGGGTGCCGAGCTCCTCGATCTTGCCGGTGCCGAAAAGCATGCCGGGATGGCGCTTGGGCAGGCGGACGATCTCGGAGCCCTTGATCTCGAGCCCGGGCAGCGCATGGGCCAGCGCCACGGCCTCGGCCAGCGCGGCCACGGGCTCACGCCGGTTCTGGTCGTTCTTCACCTCGGGGTGGATCACCCAGGTGCGGGTGTCCGGCCGTTCGGGAATATAGTAATCGGTCAATCTTCACCGTCATAGAGGTTCACGGGCTGCGACGGCATGATGGTCGAGATCGCGCTCTTGTAGACGAGCTGGCTCTGACCGTCGCGACGCAGCAGCACGCAGAAATTGTCGAACCAAGTGATCACGCCCTGAAGCTTCACGCCATTGATCAGGAAGATCGTCACCGGCACCTTGATCTTGCGGACGTGGTTCAGGAAGGCGTCCTGAAGGTTCTGCTTGTCACCGGCCATCACTGTCCCTTTGTTCTTGTGGCCGCGTATCGGCCTTTTCCCTCGTTGGAAAGGAGTATGTCGCGCCCCCTGCGGAGTTTCCAGCCCGGAAATCAGCCCCTTTCGCGCAGGCAGGCCCTGCGTGGCCTAGCTGCGCCAGCCCGCAGGGTTGAGCAGCGCGATGATCGCCAACGTTTCTAGCCGGCCCAGCACCATTGCGAAGGCCAGCACCACCTTGGCCGCATCGGGGATGCCGGCATAGGAAATCGGGTACTGCGCGCCGATCTCCGCGAGCGGCCCGGTGGTCGACAGCGCCGCGACGGTGAGCGTCATCGCCACCTCGAACTGCACCCCGGTAAGCGACAGCGCCAGCATCACGCCCGTCACCGACAGCGCGAAAAGCATGAAGAAGATCCAGGAGATGAAGGCACCCTCGCGGCGGATGCGACGTGCCTCGATGCCGTCGCCGCCGACCGAATGCGGGTGCACCAGCCGCTCCAGCTCGCGCTTGCCATGCATCCAGAGCGCATAGACCCGCAGCAGCTTCACCCCGCCCGCCGTCGTCGCCACCCCGCCGCCGATCAGCGCCACGCCGACCAGGATCAGCCCCGGCGTCTCCAGCCCCGACCAATCGGCGGCGCCGAGCCAGTAGCGGCTCTCGAAGCCGGTGGTGGTGAGAAACGAGCCGACGGTGAACAGCGCGCCCCACAGCGCGGCGGCGGCCTGCGGCAGATCGGCGGTCACCCGGTCCTCGACCGCGCCGAAGAAGTGGCGCATGAACAAGAGCCCCGGCACGATCAGCACCAGCGCCAACCCCATGCGCAGCTCCGGGTCGCGCAGCAGCCGTCCGCCCTGATCGCCAAACATGTTGCGCGCGAAGGTCAGCCGCGACAGCGCAAATACCGAGAACAGCAGGATCAGCGCCTCGCCCAGAAAGCCCGAACTGTCGTAGCCCAAGCCCCCCAACGGGCTGATACCGCTGGTCGCGAGCGTCGACATCGCGTGGCAGAAAGCCACGAAGGGCCGGTCGCCCGCTGCCACCAGCCCCAACCAGAGCAGCCCCGTCAGGCCGACATAGACCGGCAGCAGCCGCTCGGTGTAGCGCACCAGCCGCTCGGAGGGATCGGCGACGCGGGTGATCTGGCTCAGCCGCATGCCGCCCGGACCGATGCTCGACGGCGCGCGCACTTCGAAGCCGCCGAGATTCATCGGCGCCAGAATCGAGACCGCCGTCACCCATACCAGCAGCCCGCCGAGCCAGCCGACCAGCGCCCGCCACAGATGCAGGCTGTCATTGAGCCGGACGACGTTGTCGTAGACCGTGGCCCCGGTGGTGGTGAAGCTCGACACCATCTCGAACCAGGCGTTGAGAAACGACGTCGTGCCGAGCGCCTCGTGGAACGGCACCGCGAACATCACCGGCAGCACGGTGAAGGCCGCCAGCAGCGCCGAGAGCTGGCTGCGCGGCACGCTGGCGGGCCGGTAATTGGCGGTAGCCAAACCGATCAGCAACGACAGCATCAGCCCGAGGATCGCGGCGTAGAGGAAGGTCCGCGAGGTCAGCCAATCCTCGCGGACCAGCGCATGGATCGCCGGCAGCATCATCGACGCCGCGCCGATCGCCATCAGCAGGACAAAGAAGGGGACGCGGGTGAGACGGCGTTCCATCGCGTCAGAAGAAGTCGATCGAGACCTGCAGCAGGCGCTCGACCTCCGGCACGTCCGAGGCCATGGCGAAGAGCGCGACGACGTCGCCCTCCTCGATCCGGAGCGCACCGTGGATCTTCATCATCCGGCCGTCCTTGAGCACGCCACCGACCAGCACGCCTTCGGGGAAGGCGATGTCGCGGATTCGCTGCCCGGCGATCGGCGAGGTGCCAAGCACCTGCGCCTCGATCATCTCGGCCTCGGCGTCACCGATCGAATAGACGCCCCGCACCCGGCCATGCCGGATATGGCGTAGGATCGAGCTCACGGTGGTGGCACGCGGGTTGATGTAGGCGTCGATATCCATCGCCTGCATCAACGGCACCAGCGTGGGATCGTTGACCAGACAGATCGCCAGCGGGCAACCGAGCGCCTTGGCGCGAACGCTGGCCAGCAGGTTGGTCTTGTCGTCGTCGGTGACCACGAGCACGGCGTCGGCGGTGCCGATCTGCGCCTCCTCGAGCAGCGCCGCGTCGAGACCGTCGCCGTTGAGCACGATGGTCCGGTCGAGCTGATCGGCGGCGCGCTCGGCGGCACCGCGGTCGCGCTCGATCATCTTGACGCGCATCCGCTCGACCCGGCTCTCGAGCGCACGGGCAACGCCGAGGCCGACATTGCCGCCGCCGATCACCACGACGCGCTCCTGCTTGGCGTGGCGCTTTCCGAAGATCTCCAGCGTGCGCAGCATGTCGTCGGTATCGGTGAAGACGTAGATCGAGTCGCCGGGGAAAATCTGGTCCTCGGGGCTCGGCGCGAACAGCCGCCCGCGGCGGCGGATGCCCACCACGATGGCGCGCAGCGTCGAGAACAGGTCGGTGAGCTGCCGCAGCGGTGTGTTGATCACCGGGCAGTCCTCGTCGATCGAGATGCCCAAAAGCTGGGCCCGGCCGTCGAGGAAGCTTTCGGCGTCGAAAGCCTGCGGCGCGGCGAGCCGCTGCAGCGCCGCCTCCGCGACCTCCTTCTCGGGCGAAATCACCACGTCGATCGGCATGTGGTCGCGCCGGTAGAGGTCGGAATAGATCGCGTCGAGATAGGATTGCGCCCTGAGCCGCGCGATCTTGCGCTGGATCGAGAACACCGAATGGGCCACCTGGCAGGTGACCATGTTGACCTCGTCGCTATGGGTGGCGGCGATGATCATGTCGGCGTCGCGCGCGCCGGCGCGGTCGAGCACGTCGGGATAGCTCGCGAAGCCAGTGATTCCCTGCACGTCGAGCGTGTCGGTGGCCCGGCGCACGAGATCGGGGTTGCTGTCGACGACAGTGACGTCGTTGCGCTCGCCAGACAGGTGGCGGGCGATCTGCCAGCCGACCTGGCCCGCGCCGCAGATGATGACCTTCATCCCTGATCCCGGTCCTTTGGGGCGCGCCCGTGGCGGCGCTCATGCCGCCACGAAGTGCCAGAGCCGGAGGGGCCGGTCAATCAGTCCTCGACATGCGCGACCCGCGCGCCGGCCTTGGACGAGGTCACCACGCCCAAGCTCTTGAGCTTGCGGTGCAGCGCCGAGCGCTCCATGCCGACGAAGGCCGCGGTGCGGGAGATGTTGCCGCCGAAGCGGTTGATCTGGGTCAGCAGGTATTCCCGCTCGAACAGCTCGCGCGCCTCGCGGAGCGGCAGCGTCGCCAGCCCGCCCGACAGCACGACCCGGCCGTCATCCTTGTTCGGATCGTCGAGGCCCGGCAGCTCGCGCGCGGTGATCTCACCCGAGGAATCTCCAAGGATAAGAACGCGTTCTATGACGTTCTTCAACTGCCGCACATTGCCCGGCCAGAGCATGGTCTGCAGCAGCGCACGGGCGTCTTCGCCCAGCGGGCGCAGCGGCAGGCCCTGGCTCTTGCTCAGCTCGGCGATGAAGTGCTCGGCCAGGACCGGAATGTCCTCGCGCCGCTCCTCGAGGCCAGGCACGTGGATCGGCACGACGTTGAGGCGGTGGTACAGCTCCTGCCGGAAGGAGCCGGCGCGGATCGCCGCCTGCAGGTCGCGGTTGGTCGAGGAGATCACCCTCAGGTCGACCTGCACCTTGCTGGAGCCGCCGACCCGCTGGAACGACTGGTCGACCAGCACGCGCAGGATCTTGGACTGGGTGCCGAGCGGCATGTCGGCCACTTCGTCGAAATAGATCACGCCGCCATTGGCCTGCTCGAGGAGGCCCGGCTCGATCCCCTTCTCGGCGCTCTCGCGGCCGAACAGCACCTCCTCCATCCGCTCCGGCTCGATGGTGATCGAGTTGACGGTGACGAAGGGGGCGTCGGCCCGGTTGGAGTTCGCGTGGATGTAGCGCGCCGCGATTTCCTTGCCTGACCCCGGCGAGCCGGTCAGCATCACCCGGCCGTTCGAACGGGTCACCTTGTCGAGTTGGCTGCGCAGCGAGCGGAAGGCCGCGCTCTCGCCCAGCATCTCGGCCGGCGGCGCGTCGCCGCGCTTGAGCTCGCTGTTCTCGCGCCGCAGCCGCGATGTCTCCATCGCCCGCTTGATCACTACCAGGAGCTGGTCGATGTTGAACGGCTTCTCGATGAAGTCGTAGGCACCCTGCTTGATCGCCGCGACCGCGATCTCGATGTTGCCATGGCCCGAGATGATCACGATCGGGATGCCGGGATGGTCGCGCTTGACCGCCTTGAGGATGTCGATCCCGTCCATCTGGCTGTCCTTGAGCCAGATATCGAGGATCATCAGCGCCGGCGGCTGATCTTCGATCGCGCTCATGCATTCATCGGAGGTGCCGGCGAGCCGGGTCGAATAGCCCTCGTCGCGCAGGATGTCCGAGATCAGTTCCCGGATGTCGCGTTCGTCGTCGGTAATCAGGATGTCGGTCATCTCTCGCCTCATGCTGTTGCCTGCAATGCCGGTTTCCCGGTCTTCTCGATGTCCCCCGATTCGCCATGACCCATGCGCAGCACCGGCAGGGTGATGACCGCCATGGCGCCCTTGCGGGCGCCCTCCTCGAAGGCTGGCGCGTCGACGAGGACAAGGCTTCCGCCATGCTCCTCGATGATCTTCTTGACGATGGGCAGGCCGAGGCCGGTGCCCTTGTCGCGCGTCGTCACGTAGGGTTCGAACAGTTTGGCCCGGTCCTCGGGCAGACCGATGCCGTTGTCGGCGATGGTGATGCGCGCATCGTTCTCCGACGCCTCGAGCCGGACCCGGATCGTCGGGACCAGCCCCTCGGGCGCGCCGCGCTCGACCAGCGACTCGATCGCCTCGCCGGCGTTCTTCATCAGGTTGGTCAGCGCCTGGGTGATCATCGTCGCGTCGATATCGGCCGGCAGGCTGCCATGCGACAGCTCGACCTCGAAACGCACATCGGGCTGCCCCACCTCCTGCAACGTCACCGCGTCGCGCAGCAGCGCCACCAGATCGTTGGGGCTCCGGTCGGGCTCGGGCATGCGGGCAAACTTGGAAAACTCGTCGACGATTCGCCGCAGATCGCCGGTCTGGCGCACGATCACCTCGGTCATCGAACTCAGCGCCTGCGCGTCGGTCTCGCCGAGCTGGCGGCCGAACTTGCGCTGGATACGCTCGGCCGAGAGCCGGATCGGCGTCAGCGGGTTCTTGATCTCGTGCGCGATGCGCCGCGCCACGTCGCCCCATGCGGCCATGCGCTGCGCGCTCACTAGGTCGCTGACGTCGTCGAAGGCCACCACGTAGCCTTCGAGCGCGCCGTCATCGGCACGGCGGGGCGCCATCCGCACCAAGAGAGTCTCCTGCGCGCCGCCACGGAGCAGCCGGACCTGCTCCTGCACGCTGTCGCGCTCTTCGCCGCACAGCGCCTCGAAGAGCGGCTCGAATTCCGGCACCAGCTGCCCCAGCGTCGTGCCTTCGGACAGCGTCTCGATCCCCAGCAAACGCAGGGCCGAGCGGTTGGCGAAATCGACCCGCCCGCTGGCATCGAGGCCGACCACGCCGGAGGTGACCGAGCCCAGCACGCTGTCGAACAGCCGCCGCCGCGCCTCGATCTGCCGGGTGTTGTCGAGCAGCCGGTCGCGCTGGACCTTCAGCTCGGTGGTCATCTGGTTGAAATAGGTGCCGAGCTGGGCGATCTCGTCGTCGCCCTCCTCCTCGATCACCCGCACGTCGAGATCGCCGGATCCGACCCGCTGGGAGGCCGCGACCAGTCGGCCGACCGGCTTGGACAAACGCTCGGCGAACCAAAGGCCGAGCCAGATCGCGGCGAGGATCAGGATCACCGCGAAGCCCAGATAGAGCAGGCCGAACTCGAATAGCAGGCGGCCGCGCTCGGCCTCGAGCTGCTTGTAGAGTTCGACCGTTTCCTGGGTGTCGTCGAGCAGCGCGAGAATGCCGCCATCGACCTCGCGGGTGACATAGAGGAACCGGTCGGTGAAGGCCGAGAGCGGGATCAGAGCCCTGAACTCGTTGTTGGTCCAGTCCTCGATGATGGCGATGCCCCGGGAGTTGGCGCGGCGGAAGGTCTCGGCCGCCGGCCGCTCGTAGTCGAATTCGTAGCTGCGGGCGCCACGGGCGCGGATTTCGCCCGCGCCGTCGATCACATAGGCCTCGGTCAGCCCGCGCTCGATCTGACCCTGCACCCGACCGAGCGCCTGACGCACCTCGCCATCGGACAGGAAGGGCTGGGCCTGCCGTTCCGAATTGAGAAACGCCGCCAGTTCGAGCCCGTCACGCGACAGGTCCTGGCGATGCTCTTCCTCATAGGCCTGCGCAGCCGTGAGCGAGGCGCCCAGAACGGTGCGCACCCGCTCCGAGAACCAGCCCTCAAGGCCGACATTGATGGTCAGGACCGAGAACACCGCGACCAGCACGGTCGGGATCAGCGCGATCAGCGCGAACACTCCGGTCAGCCGCAGGTGCAGCCGCGAGCCGGCCGAGCGCGCGCGCCGGTCCGAGATCATCCGCGCCACCCGGAACGACACCAGCGCCGCGACCAGCAGCGTGTAGACGAGGTCGGCCAACAGGACGAGGCGCAGCAGCGGCGAACTCGCGCCCTGGTCGAGCGGACCCAGCACCCAGAAGGTCGCCACCGCCAACAACGGGCCGAGAACCACCAGCGACAAGGTCGCAGCGTTCTGCACCCGCCGCTGGCGTCGCCAGCGCGCTACACGCGAGAATCGGGAGGTCGATAGCCGCCTCAAACGCCCTGCCCCATTGATGGGAACGCAAGTTCCGCAACCTCATTGCCGTGATCTCGCCCCGGTGCTGAGACCGGGGGGTCACGGTTCTGTTGCGGTTTTACATCAACTTGCGGCGTCGTGTCACGCGAATATCGAGGTCCGTGATTTTCTTGCGGAGCGTGTTCCGGTTGATGCCCAGAAGATCAGCACATTTCGCCTGGTTACCGCCGGTCGCGTCGAGCGCGATTTCGATCAGTGGCGTCTCAATCTCCTTGAGAATCCGCTGGTAGAGGCCCACCGGCGGAAGCTGGCCGCCATGCAGGTCGAAATAGCGGCGCAGATGCCGCTCGACGCTGGCCGAGAGCTTCTCGCCCTCGCCGCCGCCGCGCAGCGGCTCAGCCGCGGGCTGACCACCCAGAACCGATTCCACGTCGGTCCGGGTGATCTCCTCCTCGGAGGAGGTCACCACCAGCCGCCGCATCGCGTTCTCGAGCTGACGCACATTGCCGGGCCAGGAATAGGCGCGGATCATTTCCGTGGCCTGCGACGACAGCCGGCGCGGCCCGAGCCCGTCCCGCTCGGCCCGGACGAGAAAGTGCTCGGCCAGCAGCGGGATGTCGTCGACCCGCTCGCGCAGGCTCGGCACCTCGATGGTGACGCCGGCGAGGCGGTAGTAGAGATCCTCGCGGAAATCGCCCGCCTCGATCCGCTGAGCCAGATCGCCCTGCGAGCTGGCCATGATCCGCGGCGCGCTGTCGCCCATCGCGTCGAGCATCCGTACGATCCGGGCCTGCGCCTCGCCGTTCAGATCGCCGACCTCGTCGAACAGGATCGAGCCGCCGCGCGCCCGGCTCAGCACCGCGCCGGGGCCGTCCATGCCGGTCAGGTCGCTGGCCGAAACGGTGACGAAGGGCAGCGACCGGCGGTCGGAAAAATCGTGGATCGCCCGCGCGATGAGGGACTTTCCGGTGCCGCTCTCGCCGGTGATCAGTACCGGCAACGCGGTGTTCATCACCCGCGCCACCAGCCGGTAGAGCGCCTGCATTGCTTGGGTGCGCCCGACCAGTGGCAGATCGCCGCCAGCCGCGCTGTCGGGCGTGGTTTCGCGCGGTGCGGGGGCGCGGCGTTTTGTCTCGAGCGCGCGACCGGCCCGCTTCATCAGGTCCGGCAGGTCGAAGGGTTTGGGGAGATAGTCATAGGCCTCGGCCTCGGCTGCCTGGATCGCCGTCATGATCGTGTTCTGCGCCGAGATCACGATCACCGGCAGGCCCGGCCGGGCCTCGGCGATCTTGGGCAGCTGCTCGATGCCGTTGCCGTCGGGCATGACGACGTCGGAGATGACGAGGTCGCCCTTTCCTTCCTCTACCCAACGCATCAGCGTCACCAGCGACGAGGTGGCATGTACCTTGCAGCCCGCGCGCGTCAGCGCCTGGGTCAGCACGGTGCGGATGGTGCGGTCGTCATCGGCGACCAGGATCGTTCCGTCCATCAGTTCTCTCCGCTCGGGGGGTCGTCATTGGCGCGCGGCAGCGAGATCCGGAACACGGTGCGGCCCGGATCGGAATCGACCGAGATCCAGCCGCCATTCTCGGCCACCAGCTTGGAGACAAGCGCGAGGCCGAGACCGGTGCCGTTCTCGCGGCCCGACACGAAAGGCTCGAACACCTCGGCCGCGATTTCCGGCGGCAGGCCGGGGCCGTCATCCTGTATCTCGATCTGCAGCGGGAGCCGCGCGTGGCTGCCATCGGGCTGGCGGACCCGCAGCGACGGCTCGTAAAAGCTGCGCAGCCGGATCGTGCCACCGGGGCGACCGGCCTCGCAGGCGTTCTTGACGAGGTTCAGCACCACCTGCAGCAGCTGGTCGCTATCGACCTGAGCGCGCGGCAGCGAGGGGTCGTAATCCTCGACGAACTGCATATGCGCGCCGAAGCCCACCGTGGCCGACTGCCGGGCGCGGTCGAGCACGTCGTGCACGTTGACCGGGCGCCGCGCGGGCGGGCGCAGATTTCCGAACTGCTCGACCTGTTCCAGCAGCTTCACGATCCGGCGGCTTTCCTCGACGATCAGGTCGGTCAGCTCGCGATCCTCGGCCGACAGCCCCATCGACAGCAGCTGCGCCGCGCCGGTGATGCCCGCCAGCGGATTCTTGATCTCGTGGGCCAGCATCTCGGCCATGCCGATCGCCGATTTGGCGGCCTTGCCGGTGGCCTGGTGCTGGGTCAGCCGATGCGCCATCTCGCGCGGCGAGATCATCATCAGCATCTTCGACTCGCTGCCCATCAGCGGTGCGAACAGAAGCGAGCATTGGACCGGCCCGCGATCGCCCGAGCCGACATCGACGTCGTTGACGAAGAGCGAACTGCGCTGCGCCCGGGCCCGCGCGAATGCCTCTTCGAGCTGGGCGTCGGTCCTGACCCGGTCCCAGACCCAAGCGCCCTGCAACGCACGCTGCGAGAAGTTGAGGAACAGCTCGGCGGCGGAGTTTGCATCCGCGATGCTGTCATCCCCCGCCAGCAGCAGCGCCGGCACCGGCAGCGAGTTCCACAGGGCGGTGTCGAGGATCATGCCGCCCGCCTTTCGCCATCGAGCGCCAACGGCAGCGTCGCGAGAACCTGCTCTGGCTCGGCGGTCAGGACCTCGCGTCGCAGCGCCTCGGGCGTGCCGGCCTCGTCCATGTACCAGCCCAGATGCTTGCGCCCGACGCGACCACCGAGCGCCTTGCCATAAAACCTCAGCATCGCCTCGTAATGATTTGAAACCATGTCGATAAATTCGGACTCATTCGGCACGTTTGGCGGCCGGGTTCCGGTCAGGGCGGCGCGGATCACGGCCGGCATCCAGGGCCGCCCCTGCGCGCCACGCCCGATCATCACCCCCGCCGCGCCCGAGCGGTCGAGCGCCAGCCGCGCGCTGGCCGGATCGGTGATGTCGCCATTCGCGATCACCGGGATCGACACCGCCTCGCGCACCCGCGCGATCGCCGCCCAATCGGCCGAGCCCTTGTAGAACTGGCACCTCGTGCGGCCATGGATCGTCACCATACGCACGCCCGCCGCCTCGGCCCGCCGCGCGATCTCGGGCGCGTTGAGCAGATCGTCGTCCCAGCCCAGCCGGGTCTTGAGCGTGACCGGCACCGACACCGCGCCGACCACCGCCTCGATCAGGCGCAGCGCGTGGTCGGGGGTCTTCATCAGCGCCGAGCCAGACAGCCCGCCGGTCACCTTCTTGGCCGGGCAACCCATGTTGATGTCGATGATCTTCGCGCCGTTGGCCTCGACCATGCGCGCGGCCTCGGCGATCCAGTAGGGATCGCGGCCCGCGAGCTGCACCGCCGTATCGGCGCGGCCATAGCCCAGCTCGGCGCGCTCCCGCACGCCCGGCTTGGCCTGCACCATCTCCTGGCTGGCCACCATCTCGGACACCACCCACCCCGCGCCGAAGGAGGCGACGAGTTCGCGGAACGGCAGGTCGGTGATCCCCGCCAGCGGCGCCAGCGCCACGGGGGCGTCGATGATCGTGCCGGAGCCGAGATCGATGGGGGTAAGGGGGGCGGGTGTCATTTGCCTAAAACCTGTGCGTCTGGGTCCGATCTACGGAGCGGCGCCATGCGTCACAATCGCAAGGCGTGTGCAACTGCCACAGCATATCGCGTTTGCATAAAAAATGTGCAGCAATCTGCTGGAAAGGATGGAATTGCGCCGTCCCGAGGCAGCCCCTACACAAGCCCGAGCGCCGCGTGAAGGAGACGATGTGAGCGATAGCCCTGCCCCCGCCAATGCCGGCGCCGCCGTGATCATCGTCGCCGCCGGTCGCGGCCGTCGAGCCGGTGGCGAGTTGCCCAAGCAATGGCGCGATCTCGGCGGCCGCAAGGTTCTGGCGCGTACGCTCGATGCGTTTGCCGGGCTGGGACCGATCTGCCTCGTGCTGCACCCGGATGAAATCGGCCGCTATCCCGAGATCGAGGCCGCGGCTGATCTGGTGGTGCCGGGCGGCGCCGAGCGGGCGCTGTCGGTCCGCGCCGGGCTCGAGGCGCTCGCCGATCGCCCTCCCGCTAGGGTGCTGATCCACGACGCCGCGCGCCCGCTGGTGCCGCGGGGCGTGATCGAGGCGGTGATCGCCGCTCTCGACCACAACCTCGCGGCCGCGCCGGGTCTTGCGGTAACGGATGCGCTTTGGCGCGTGGCCGACGGCGCCGTAGTCGACGCCCCCTCGCGCGAGGGGCTGGCGCGGGCGCAGACGCCGCAGGGCTTCGATTTCGCCGCGATCCTCGCTGCGCACCGCGCCCATGACGGCCCACCCGCCGCCGACGACGTCGCGGTCGCCCGCGCCGCGGGGCTTGCGGTCGCGGTCGTCGCGGGCCACGAGAACAACGTGAAGATCACCGGGCCGGAGGATTTCTCCCGCGCCGAGAGGATATTGGGGTGCGACATGGATGTGAGAACGGGCAACGGCTTCGACGTGCATGCCTTCGAGCCGGGCGAGAGCCTGTGGCTCTGCGGCGTGGAGATCGCGCATGACCGCGGCCTCAAGGGCCATTCGGATGCCGATGTCGGCATGCACGCGCTGACCGACGCCATCTACGGCGCCATGGCGCATGGCGATATCGGCCAGCATTTCCCGCCCTCGGACCCGCAATGGAAGGGCGCCCGTTCGGAGGTGTTCCTGTCGCATGCCGCCGACCTCGCCCGGGTCGAGGGTTTCGCCATAACCCATTGCGACGTCACCCTGATCTGCGAGCGTCCCAAGATCGGTCCGCATGCCGAGAAGATGCGCGCGGAACTCGCGCGGATCATGCAGATCGAGCCGGGTCGGGTCAGCGTCAAGGCCACGACCTCCGAGCGGCTGGGCTTCCCGGGCCGCGAGGAAGGCATCGCCGCCATCGCCACGGCCACGCTGGTGAAGGCATGAGCCGGCTGATCGCCACCTTCTTCTACAGCGGCCTGATCCGCCCCGCGCCGGGGACTTGGGGCTCGCTTGCAGCCCTCGTCGCGGCGCTGCCGATCTACTGGATCGGCGGGCCGTGGCTGATGCTGGCGATGATCGCCCTCGCTCTGGCGGCGGGCTTCCCGGCCGCCCGGGCCGAGGCGGCGCGGTCGGGCGATCACGATCCCAGCCACGTCGTCATTGACGAGGTGGTGGGCCAGTGGATCGCGCTATGGCCGGTGCTGTTCGGTGCCGCCCATGTCGGCGCGCCGGTGCTCGACCTCTGGCCCGGCTGGATCGCGGCCTTCGGGCTGTTCCGCCTTTTCGACATCCTCAAGCCGGGCCTCGTCGGCCGGATGGACCGGCGCGGCGACGTGACGGGCCTCATGATGGACGACGTGGTCGCCGGGATCTTCGCTGCCATCGGCGTCGTTATCCTCGCGGTGCTGGCGCATGGCGTGATGATCCTCGGAGGCTGAGCATGGGCGACACGGCGAGACTGGTGAACGGGGCCCGCGAGGCCGGGCTCCGCGTGGCCACAGCCGAGAGCTGCACCGGCGGCATGGTCGCCGCCGCCATCACCGAAACGCCCGGCGCCTCAAACGTCTTCGACTGGGGCGTGGTCACCTATTCCAACGAGGCCAAGATGGCGTTGCTGGGCGTCTCCGCCGGCACGCTCGAGGCGCATGGCGCGGTCAGCGTAGAGGTCGCGCAAGAGATGGCGGAAGGTGCACGCGAGCGCTCCGGCGCCGACATCGCCGTCTCGATCACCGGCATCGCCGGCCCTGGCGCCTCGGAGCATAAGCCCGAGGGCCGCGTCTGCTTTGGCGTCGCGACCGCCGCGGGCTGCGAGACCGAGTTGGTGGAGTTCGGGGCGCGTGGCCGCGACACGGTGCGCAGCCTCGCGCGCGATCACGCCGTCGCGCTGGTGATCGGCGCGATCAAGGCTCAGGGCCGGTCGTAAAGCTCGTGCGCGCGGCGCTCGAAGGCGCGCACCACACGCTGCATTGCCTCGTTGAAGAACAGCCCTGCCGCGCCCTGCAGCAGCCGGTTGCGGAACTCGAAATCGACGTCGAAATGCACCTCGGCCCCGCCCTCTACATCGCGGAAGCTCCAGTTGCTGACGAGGTGATGGAACGGCCCGTCGATGTATTCGGTGTGGATCTTCTTCTGCTCCGGCCAGAGCGTCACCCGGCTGGTGAAGCGTTCGCGGAACACCTTGAAGGAGATCACCAGATCCGCGAGCATCACCTCGTGATCGCCCTGCGGCGTCACCGACTTCACCCGCGCCGCTGCCGTCCAGGGCAGGAACTCGGGGTAATTCCCGACATCGGCCACGAGGTTGTACATCTGCTGCGCCGAATAGGGCAGCGTTCGGGTCTCGGAATGTGTCGGCATCTGGACTCCCTGATCTGCGCGACCATCTCGCCGCTGGCGGGGGCGAACGCAACCCCGCCGGCGCGCGGTCTCGGCACCGATCTGGAGCGCGGCCGGCCTGAGGAAAGGGCGAGATGAACATCCATTGGTTGCTCCGGCTGGCGCATTGGGCGCGTCACCCGCCATCGCCCGGCCGCGTCGCGCTGATCCTCGCCGTCATCCTCGCCTGCCTCGTTCTCGTCGGGGTGGAGCGGATCTGGGGCTGGCCAGAGGCGCTCACCGTCGCCCCGTTCGGGCGGGGTCCTCTGCTGCGCTGAACGCCCAAGTGGCCACAACGAAATTTCTTTACCAATGCCTGCTTGCCGTTAGGGTAGTCACGACGAGTTCAACCACAAGGAACGACATCATGATTCACCTTCGCCGCCCCGCAATCGCCGCCGCCGCGCTCGCGCTGCTGGCCGCTCCGCTCTCCGCCGAGGTCTTCGAGCCGAAGAAGGCGCAGGAACTGCGCGAAAGCCACATGAAGCTGATGGGCGCGCATCTTGGGGTGCTCGGCACCATGGCCAAGGGCGAGATGGAGTATGACGCCAATGTTGCCTCCGCGGCGGCCGAGGCGCTGGCCGGACTCGCGCAGGGCACGAACGGCAACTACTGGGTCGAGGGCTCCTCCACCGAGGATCTCGAGGACAGCCGCGCCCTGCCCGAGCTGTGGCAGGACATGGAAGATGTCGGCCAGAAGGCCGCGGCGCTGCGCGACGCCACGCAGGCGATGCAGGAGGCAGCCGGCACCGATCTCGCCGCGCTGCAAGGTGCGATGAAGTCGGTGGGCGACGCCTGCGGTGATTGCCACAAGGCCTATCGCAAACCCGAGGAATGATCGCGCGCGCCCTCGGCGCGGGGGCTGCGATCATCCTGCTCGGGGCGGCCGGGGTCTGGGTGATCACCGCCCCTGAGCCGCTGCCCGCCGCGATGATCGAAGGCCCGCCGGGTGACGCCCAGCGCGGCGCGACGATCTTTGCGGCGGCCGGCTGCGCCGCCTGTCACATCGCGCCCGAGGCCGAGATCGACGATGCGCCGGTTCTGTCGGGCGGGCGCGCCTTCGCCTCGCCCTTCGGCACCTTTCACGCGCCCAACATCTCGCCCTCGCCGCAAGGCGTGGGCGACTGGTCGGATGCCGAGATCATGGATGCGGTGATGCGCGGCGTCGCGCCCTCCGGGGCGCATTACTACCCCGCCCTGCCCTATACCGCATACGCGCTGGTCGAGCCGCAGGACATGCGCGACCTGATCGCCCATCTCCGGACCTTGCCGCCTTCGGAGGCCGAGAGCCTGCCGCACGAGTTGCCCTTCCCGTTCTCGATCCGTCGCATGGTCGGCATCTGGAAGCGGCTGAACATGTCCGACGACTGGACGCTAGAGGGCGAGATCTCGCCGCAGGCCACGCGCGGGCGCTACATCGCCGAGGCGCTGGCCCATTGCGGCGAATGCCACACGCCGCGAGGGCCCTTGGGCGGGCTCGACCGGAGCCGCTGGCTCGCAGGCGCCGAGAACCCCTCGGGCGACGGGCGCATCCCGAACATCACCCCGGCCGGGCTCGACTGGTCGGAGGAAGATATCGCCTATTACCTCGAAAGCGGCTTCACCCCGGATTTCGACACCGCCGGTGGCGAGATGGCGCTGGTGGTCGAGGAGATGGGCCGGCTGACCGCCGAGGATCGCGCCGCCGTGGCCGCCTATCTCAAATCGGTGCCGCCGGTCGAGTGACCGGCGGGCACGTTGACGGCGTCAGGCGCCGAGACGGGCCAGCCGCGCCGCGCGCAGCTGCGCGAAGTCATCGCCTGCGTGGTAGGACGACCGCGTGAGCGGCGTGGCGGAAACCATCAGGAAGCCCTTGCCCCGCGCCGCCTTCTCGTAGCTCGCGAACTCCTCGGGCGTGACGAAGCGGTCCACGGCGTGATGCTTGGGCGTCGGCTGCAGGTACTGGCCGATCGTCAGGAAATCGATGTCGGCGGCGCGCATGTCGTCCATCACCTGATGCACGGACTGCTTGTTCTCGCCCAGCCCCACCATGATGCCCGACTTGGTGAACATCGACGGGTCGAGCTCCTTCACCCGCTGCAGCAATCGCAGGGAATGGAAATAGCGCGCGCCGGGGCGCACCTCCGGGTAGAGGCCCGGCACGGTCTCGAGGTTGTGGTTGAACACGTCCGGCTTGGCCTCGACCACCACCTCGAGCGCGCCCGGCTTCGCCTTGAGGAAATCGGGCGTCAGGATCTCGATCGTGGTGCCGGGCGACTGGCGCCGCACGGCGCGGATCGTCTGGGCGAAATGCGCGGCGCCGCCATCATCGACATCGTCGCGATCGACCGAGGTGATGACGACGTGGTTCAGGCCGAGCTTCTTGACCGCATCCGCCACGCGACCCGGCTCGAACACGTCGAGCGCGTCGGGGCGTCCGGTGGCGACGTTGCAGAAGGTGCAGCCCCGGGTGCAGATCTCGCCCATGATCATCATGGTGGCGTGACCCTGGCTCCAGCATTCGCCGACATTGGGGCAGCCCGCCTCCTCGCAGACCGTCACCAGCTTGTGCTCGCGCATGATGTCGCGGGTCTGCTTGTAACCCTCGGATGTCGGCGCCTTGACCCGGATCCATTCCGGCTTCTTGGGCTGCGGCGCGCTGTCGGCGCGGCGCGCCTTTTCGGGGTGGCGGTCGCCGGGGATCTTCAGGTCGCGCACGGTCATGCCTTTCCTCTTGGCCTGACCGATACATATGCCCCTCGCGGCGTCCACGCAACGCAGCTTGGGCCCCGCGCCTCCCGATTGCCGCAACCCTGCCATGCACCGACCGTTCCCCGGCTCTGCGCCGCAACGCAGCATTGCGCCCCCCGGCATGATTTCCTAGACCCGGGCCGAACCTTCGAACCGACCAAGACAGGAGCATCCCATGCAGCCCGGCGCCCGTATCCCCGACGTGACCTTCCGCACCCGCGTGCGCGACGAGAGCCTCGGCGGCCCCAACCCCTTCCGCTGGGAAGAGCGCGACACGGCGTCCTACTTCGCCGGCAAGCGCGTGGTGCTGTTCTCGCTGCCCGGCGCTTTCACACCGACCTGCTCGACCTACCAGCTGCCCGGCTTCGAGAAGAACATCGAGGCGTTCCGCGCCCATGGCATCGACGCGATCTACTGCATGTCCGTCAACGACGCCTTCGTGATGAACCAGTGGGCCCGCGCGCAGGAGCTCGAGCATGTCGAGGTGATCCCCGACGGCTCCGGCGAGTTCACCCGCCGTGCCGGCATGCTGGTCCGCAAGGACAATCTCGGCTTCGGCCTGCGCTCTTGGCGCTATGCGGCGATCATCAATGACGGCCGGGTCGAGGCGTGGTTCGAGGAGCCGGGCCTGTGCGACAACCACCCCGAGGATCCCTATGGCGTGTCGTCGCCCGAGAACCTGCTGAAGTATCTCGACGAGGCGTCGCGCGAAGCCGCCGCCTGATCCGTCACGCGCAGACGGCGCGGGCCGAGTCCAGAAGCTCGGCCCCCGCCTCCCCCAAAAGCGCCGCCAGCGGCGCGACCCAGCCGTCATCGCCCCCCGCGCGCCGGATCAGCGCCAGCTCCCGGGCAGGCTCCGGATCGGCGAAGCGGCGCAGTGCCAGCCCCGGCGCGGCCGCCGTCTCGGCCCTCAGCGCGATCTCGGGCAGCAGCGTCAGCCCGAACCCCTCGGCCACCAGCCCGGTCAACGTCGCCAGCGACGAGGCACCCAGATCGACGCGTCCCCGCCCCCTGAGCCCGCAGACCTCCAGCGCCTGATCGGCAAGGCAGTGCCCCTCGTCGAGCAGCAGCAGCTGGTCCGGCGCCAGCGCGTCCGGCCGCAGCGCCGAGCGCCCCTCCGCCCAGCGCGCCAGCCGCCCCGGGGTCCCGGCCAGAACGAAGCGGTCGGTGATCAGCGGCGTCACCGCGAGGTTCGGCTCGGCCACCGGCAGCGCCGCCACCATCGCGTCGATCCGCCCGGCCTCGAGATCGGCCAGCAGCGCCTCGGTCTGGGCCTCGCGCACCCGGATATCGAGCGTGAGGTCTCGCGCCCTGAGCCGGGTCAGCGCCAATGGCAGCAGGTAGGGCGCCACCGTCGGGATCACCCCGAGCCTGAGACGCCCCGACAGGCCCCGCGTCATCCGGGCCGCGCGTTCGAGATCCGCGACCTCGGCCATGATCCGACGCGACCTCTCCAGAACCTCGCGCCCAGCGCGGGTGAGCCGCACCCCGCGCGGCAATCGCTCGACCAGCTCGACACCGAGGATCGTCTCCAGCTCCTTGATCTGTTGGCTCAGCGCCGGCTGGGTGACATGCACGATCTCAGCGGCGCGGCCGAAACCGCCGGTCTCGGCCAGCGCCACGAAGTAGCGCAATTGTTTGAGTGATGGATTCATGACGAACCGATAACCTCAGCTTATGGCAAAGGCCAGAAAATCCGATTTTGCCTTTGCCTCCCCCCGGGCCATATTCCGCCCCGAAGCCAATCCCGGAGGACAGCCATGACCGATCGCCCCCGCCTCACGACATCCGCAGGCGCGCCCGTCGCCGACAACCAGAACGCCAAGACCGTCGGACCCCGCGGCCCCGTCCTGCTCGAGGACTACCAGCTGATCGAGAAACTCGCGCACCAGAACCGCGAGCGCATCCCCGAGCGCGTCGTCCACGCCAAGGGTTGGGGCGCCTATGGCACCCTGCGCGTCACCGAGGACATCACCAAGTACTCCCGCGCCGCGGTGTTCAAGCCGGGCACCGAGACCGAGATGCTGGCCCGCTTCTCTACCGTGGCCGGTGAACAGGGCGCGGCCGATGCCGAGCGCGACGTGCGCGGCTTCGCGCTGAAGTTCTATACCGAGGAAGGCAACTGGGACCTCGTGGGCAACAACACGCCCGTGTTCTTCGTGGCCGACCCCTACAAGTTCCCGGACTTCATCCACACCCAGAAGCGGCACCCCAAGACCAACCTGCGTTCCGCCACCGCGATGTGGGACTTCTGGTCGCTCTGCCCCGAGAGCCTGCACCAGGTGACGATCCTGATGTCGGATCGCGGCCTGCCGCAGACGCCGATGCACATGAACGGCTACGGCTCGCACACCTTCTCGCTGTGGAACGACCAGGGCGAGCGGTTCTGGGTGAAGTTCCACTTCAAGACCCAGCAGGGCCACAAGCACTTCACCAACGACGAGGCGGTGCAGGTCATCGGCAAGAGCCGCGAGACCTACCAAGAGGCGCTGTTCGGCACCATCGCCAACGGGCATTTCCCGAAATGGGACATGTTCATCCAGGTGATGCCCGAGATGGAAGCGATCGAGTTCGAGAAGAAGACCGGCTGGTCGGCATTTGATCTCACCAAGGTCTGGCCGCATGGCGACTACCCGCTGATCAAGGTCGGCGAGATGGAACTTAACAGGAACGCCGAGAACTACTTCACGGAAATCGAGCAGTCGGCTTTCAACCCGTCCAACGTGGTGCCGGGCATCGGCTTCTCGCCGGACAAGATGCTGCAGGGCCGTCTGTTCTCCTACCCGGACGCGCATCGCTACCGGATCGGCACGCATTACGAGAGCCTCGAGGTCAACAAGCCGAAATGCCCGGTGCATCACTACCACCGCGACGGCACCATGCCGTTTGGCCTGCGCACCAACCCCGACGCCTATTACGAGCCGAACTCCTTCGGCGGGCCGGTCGAGGATCCGTCGGTGGCCGAGCCGCCGCACCGCTACGAGGGTGAGGTCGGCCGCTACGACTTCCGTTCGGAGGCGGATCACTACAGCCAGCCGCGCGCGCTGTTCAACCTGTTCGACGACGGCCAGAAGAGCCGGCTGTTCTCGAACATCGCTACCGCGATGACCGGCGTGCCGCAGGAGATCATCGATCGCCAGCTGTCGCATTTCGACAAGGTCGATCAGGCCTATGGCGACGGCATCCGCGCGGCGCTCAAGCAGCAGCACAGCGAGAATGTCGGCGTCGACACCAGCCACGCCGCCGAGTGAACGGCTGACATCACCGGACTTGCAGACGGCGGCGGGGAAACCCGCCGCCGTTTTAATTCCATTGCCAGTTGCACGGGGCGCGCGCAGCATCCGCCACGTGTCATCAGCGATCGGAATCACCCGAAATGACCCCTGCAACGATCTACGGCTTTGCCCCGGCCTTCGGCCTGCCGACCTCGGGGCCCTTCACCCTGAAGCTTTTGGCTTGGTGCCGGCTCAACGGGGTGCCCTTCGAGTTCAAGGTCGAGAACAACCCCGGCAAGGGTCCGCTGAAGAAGAGCCCCTGGGCCGAGATCGACGGCGAGACGGTGGCCGACAGCGACGTGATCATCGCGCGCCTCGCCGCACGCCACGACGTGCCGCCTCCCGCCATCGACACCGCTCCGGCGGCGGCGGGCCGCGCCTGGAAGATGGCCGCCGAAGAGGGGCTGCACCAGATCTACGAGCACGAGCTGATCATGCTGCCGGAGGGGTCGGCCTGGTTCCGCGACTTCCTGCGCGCCGACATGCCCGCACCGATCGCGGCGCTGGCCCATGCCGCCTTTCGCCGCTCGCTGGGCCGGCAGCTCCACGCGCGCGGCATGACCCGGCTGGGGCCCGAGGGGATCGCGGCGCGCGGCCGCGATTTGCTCGACGCGCTCGACCTGTGGCTCGGCGTGCACGACTTCGTCGAAGGACCGGCGCCCGGCATCGCCGACGCCACGCTCTACGGGATGCTGGCGCCGATGCGGCGCTGGTCGATGCAAACCCCGGTCGCACGTCACGCGCGCGGCCTCCCGGCGATCGCCGCATGGGACGAGGAGCTGACACGCCGCTGCGGCTTTGCCGCCGACTAGCCGATCATCTCTCCGCCCCCCGTGGCGTCATAATGGCGCCTCAGCCGCTGCAGGGCGATGCGGAGCACGATCTTGCCCGAGCGCGCCGACCAGCCCATGCGCCGCTCGAGGCTCTCCATCCCCTCGAGGTGACAGCAGCAGCTCAGCGCCACGTCCCCCAGCCCCGGGCCGAGATCGTCGAGCGCCGCGGCCAGCCGCTCGCGCGCGGCGCTGGGCGGCTGGCGTGACCCGGTCCCGCCGCTGCAGCCGCCGGTGAGAAAGCGCGACCAGTCCTGCGTCGCCCGCGGCCCGATCTGGGCCAGCTCGAAATCCTCGCGCAGCCGCTCGCCGGCGGCGACCAGCGCCCGGTCGAGAAAGGGCCGCCCGTCCCGATCCCGACGCCGGGCCAGCAGGGTCAGCGGCCCCTCGGCGAGGGCCGGGCGGGCAGCGCCGGGAGCCGGGGCAAAGCTGGCGCCGGCCTCGGCGAAGCCCGCAGGCGCCTCGGTCTCGCGCAGCGCCGCGCGCCCGGCCGCGGTGATCCGGTAGCGCGCCACCCGTCCCTCTTCGGCGCGCGCCGCGATCCAGCCACGCAGCGCCAGCGCCTCGGCCACCGGCCGGTCGAGGCGGGCCAGCCGCTGGGTCGCGCCGTCCGGCGTCTCGCGGATCACCGCCGCCACCGGCAGGTCCGGCGCCACGGCCAGCACCGCGTCGGGCTCGGCCAGCCGCCGCAGCACCCGCATCGTCTGTGCCGTGGTCGTCTCATCGCGGGCTGTGCCCGATCCCATGCGCGCGTGACGGGTCATCGGAACCTCCCTCGGTGTGACGGATCTGTAGTCGCGCGACAGCCGTCGCAGCGCCGCGTCGACCAGCGGGTCGTCGCGTCGGCTTTCGAGATTGCGGACCTGGCGCAGCACGGTCGAGGCATGCACCGCCGCGCGCCGTGCCAGCACCCGGATCGGCGCGCCGCCCTCCACATGATCGAGATAATGCCGCACCGCGGGCGGCAGCCAACCCGGCAGCGGCCCCGCCGCGACGCGTGCAGGTGCTTCGTCTTCGACAGGCGGCGCCGGCCGTCCTACCGGCCCCGCCCTGACATCCCCAAGTCTCACGGTCCCAACTCTCGTTTGCCCCTGGTTACCGAAGGATTAACCACACTTCGGCCGCGTTCAGCTTGGTTGAAGAATCCCAAACAAGGCTGAAGCCACCGCGCGTCGCGGGGCCGCGTCACGCAACGCGGCCCGGGGCGTGAGACAAAGGGGACTGCCAACACAGCCTGTCAGGGAGAAGAGCCATGCTGGACCCGATGAGCCGGATCGCCGCGCTGCGGCGCCCCCAGATCCTGGTCGATGCCGCGCGTTTCGGGATCGACCAATACGACCGTGCCCGGCTGTTGCCGCGGCTGATCGGTCCCGGTCCCTGCGGCCCGGCGCGGGCGGTCACGCTGCTGCTCGACCGCGAGGCCGAACAGGAGCAGCGCCGCCGTGCCGGGACGGGCGACTACCGCCCGGCCCGGCATGTCGAGCTGATCGTGGCATTGATGGCCGAGGCGCGATTGTGGCGCGCCGCGCGGCCTAGCTGAAGCTGTCGCTCATCGAGGCCTTGCGTTTCTCGACATACTCGGTGAGCCGTTGCGCGATCTCCGGGTCGAGCGGCGGTTGCCGGTAGTCGCCCAGGAGCTTGGCCACCCGCGCCGAGGCGAGCGACTGGGTGTCGCGCGCGCCCTCCTCGTCCCAGGTCTCGAAGGGCTTGTAGTCGAAGGCCTCGGAGCGCCAGAAGGCGGTCTTGAAATTGGCTTGGGTGTGGGCGCAGCCGAGGTAATGGCCGCCCGGCCCGACCTCGCGGATCGCGTCCATCGCCTGCATCTCCTCGGAGATGTCGACGCCCTTGGCCATCTGGTGCAGCGCGCCGAGCTGGTCGGCATCCATCACGAACTTCTCGTAGGAGGCGACGAGGCCGCCTTCGAGCCAACCGCAGGCGTGCAGCATGAAGTTGACGCCCGACAACAGCCCCATGTTCAGGCTGTTGGCGCTCTCGTAGCCGGCCTGGGCGTCGGGCAGCTTGGAGCCGCAGAAGGCCCCGGCAGAGCGGTAGGGCAGCCCCATCCGCCGCGCCAGCTGGCCCATGCCATAGGTGATCAGCGAGGCCTCGGGCGTGCCGAAAGTCGGCGCGCCGGAGTTCATGTCGATCGAGGTGACGAAGGCGCCGACGATCACCGGCGCGCCGGGCCGCACGAGCTGGGAATAGGCCACGCCCGCCAGCGCCTCGGCCAGCACCTGGGTCAGCGTGCCCGCGACCGAGACCGGCGCCATCGCGCCGCCGACGATGAAAGGCGAGATGATGCAGGCCTGGTTGGCCTTGGCATAGACCTCGAGCGCGCCCATCATGATCCCATCGAAGGTCAGCGGCGAGTTGATGTTGATCAGCGAGGTCATCACCGTGTTCTCGGCGACGAACTCCTTGCCGAACAGGATCTCGCACATCTCGACGCAGTCCTGCGCCCGCTCGGGCGCGGTGACCGACCCCATGAATGGCTTGTCGGAATAGACCATGTGCGCGAGCAGCATGTCGAGATGGCGCTTGTTCACCGCCACGTCGGTCGGCTCGCAGACCGTGCCGCCGGAATGGTGCAGCCATTTCGACATGTAGCCGAGCTTCACGAAGTTGCGGAAATCCTCGATCGTGGCGTAGCGGCGGCCGCCTTCGGCGTCGCGCACGAAGGGCGGGCCATAGACCGGGGCGAGCACGAGGTTGCGCCCGCCGATCTCGACGTTGCGGGCGGAGTTGCGCGCGTGCTGGGTGAAGGTCGCGGGCGCCGTGGCGCAGAGCTTGCGCGCCAGCCCGCGCGGGATGCGGACCCGCTCGCCATCGATATGTGCCCCGGCCTGCCGCCAGCGCTCCAGCGCCTCCGGATTGTCCGAGAACACCACGCCGATCTCCTCGAGAACGGTCTCGGCATTGGCCTCGATCACCTCGATCGCCCGGGCGTCGAGCACCTCGTAATCGGGGATGTTGCGCTCGATGAAGCGCGCGGTCTCGACGCTCACGGCGGTGCGCTCGGCGCGTCGCGCGGCGCCTCCACCCGACCGCCCGCGTCGCCCTGCCCGCTCTCCGGCCATCTGTGCCGCTTCCGTCATCGCCCGCTCCCGTGATGCGTCCTCATCTCGTCATAGCCGGGCCGCCGTCGCCCGCTTGGCCGGATTGCGCCGCCTCAGACGCGAAAGCGACATCGCCACCGCCGGGGGACGGTTTTTCGAGGCCGACGCCTCTTGCGCGATGAGCCGCCCGGGCCTATGCGCAGGGCCATGACCGAGCATAGCCAACAGCACCAGCGCCTTCTCATCGTGGATTTCGGCTCCCAGGTGACGCAGCTCATCGCGCGTCGGCTGCGCGAGCTGAACGTCTATTGCGAGATCCATCCCTTCAACGCGGTGGACGAGGCCTTCCTCGACCGCTTCGAGCCGCAGGCGGTGATCCTGTCGGGCGGCCCCGCCAGCGTGCCCGACGAGGGCAGCCCGCGCCCGCCGATGCGGGTGTTCGAGCTGGAGGTGCCGGTTCTGGGCATCTGCTACGGCCAGCAGGTGATGATGCAGATGCTGGGCGGCGAAGTGCTGCGCGGCGACGGCACCGCCGAGTTCGGCCGCGCCTATGTCGAGCCCGAGGGCGAGGCCACCGACTTGCTGCGCGGCTGGTTCCTCGAAGGCCGCGAGCAGGTCTGGATGAGCCATGGCGACCACGTCTCCAAGCTGGCGCCAGGCTTCGCGGTCTGCGGCACCTCGCCCGGTGCGCCTTATGCGATCACCGCCGATCTGGAGCGTCGCTTCTACGCGGTGCAGTTCCACCCGGAGGTGCACCACACCCCGAACGGCAAGACCTTCCTCGAGAACTTCCTGCACATCGCGGGCTTCACCGGCGACTGGACCATGGGCGCCTATCGCGAAGAGGCGATCCGCCTGATCCGCGAGCAGGTCGGCGACCAAAAGGTGATCTGCGGCCTCTCGGGCGGCGTCGACAGCTCGGTCGCGGCGGTACTGATCCACGAGGCGATCGGCGACCAACTGACCTGCGTCTTCGTCGATCACGGCCTGCTGCGCGAGGGCGAGGCCGAGCAGGTCGTGACGATGTTCCGCGACCACTACAACATGCCGCTGATCCACGCGCAGGAGCAGGACCTGTTCCTCGACGCGCTGGAGGGGGTCTCCGACCCCGAGGTGAAGCGCAAGACCATCGGCAAGCTGTTCATCGACGTGTTCCAGAAGCACGCCTCCGAGGTCGGCGGCGCGACCTTCCTCGCGCAGGGCACACTCTACCCTGACGTGATCGAGAGCGTCAGCTTCTCGGGCGGGCCGAGCGTGACCATCAAGAGCCACCACAATGTCGGTGGCCTGCCGGAGAAGATGGGCCTGAAGCTCGTCGAGCCGCTGCGCGAGCTGTTCAAGGACGAGGTCCGCGCGCTCGGCCGCGAGCTCGGCCTGCCCGACAGCTTCATCGGCCGTCACCCTTTCCCGGGACCCGGTCTCGCAATCCGCTGCCCCGGTGAGATCACCCGCGAGAAGCTGGCGATCCTGCGCCGCGCCGACGCGGTGTTTATCGATCAGATCCGCAAGCACGGCCTCTATGACGATATCTGGCAGGCTTTCGTGGCGCTGCTGCCGGTGCGGACGGTCGGCGTGATGGGCGACGGGCGGACCTACGACTTCGCCTGCGCGATGCGCGCCGTGACCTCCGTCGACGGCATGACCGCCGACTACTACCCGTTCAGCCACGAGTTCCTCGGCGAGACCGCGACGCGGATCATCAACGAGGTGCGCGGCATCAACCGCGTGACCTACGACGTGACCTCGAAGCCGCCGGGCACGATCGAGTGGGAATGAACTGACTGGGGGCCCTTCGGGGCCCCTTTTTCATGGTGCCCGCTGATGCAGCGATGTGACGCTGCGACGTGCACGTCAACCTGCCGTTGCGTCATAGATTGCCGTAAGGCGCGCGCCGACCTCTCCTCGTCGCCGGAGGACGCATCATGCGACAGGGAGACAACATGAAACTGCATCACGGCGCCACGAGCGCGCTGGCGCTCGCGACGGCGCTGATGGCCAGCCAGGCCGGAGCGATCGGCCTCGACCGCTCGAACCAGGACATCACCGCCATCTTCGAAGAGGGCAACGTCCTCGAGCTGAGCTTCGGCAAGGTGTTTCCGGACATCTCGGGGAATGACGGCGAACATGCGATCGTTCCCACGACCGACGCTCGCTATGACAGTGTCGGGGAGGACTTCACCAACCTGTCCGGAAGCGTCAAGTTCGACGTCTCCCCACAGGTCTCGATGGCGCTGATCGCCGATCAGCCCTTCGGTGCCGACATCGCCTATTCCGAAAACCCGATGAGCAATCTCGGCGGCACCACCGCGCAGCTCGACAGCCACGCGATCACCGCCGTCGGCCGCTACAAGTTCAACGACAACTTCAGTGTCCATGCTGGCGTCCGGCGCGAAACGCTGTCGGCCGACATCGCCCTCTCGGGCTTTGCCTACGGGCCGACCTTCATCGGGACAAACCGCACTCTCAACGGCTATTCGGTGACGCTCGATGAGAGCAGCGCGAACGGCTATCTGGTCGGCGCGGCCTATGAGAAGCCCGAGATCGCGCTCCGCGTGGCGCTAACCTACAACTCGGCGATCGAGCACGAGTTCGATACCACCGAGCGGCTGGTGGGCAACGTCGTCGCGGCAGGCGGCACCACCGAGGTCGAGACCCCGGAATCGTGGAACCTCGACGCCCAGACAGGCGTCGCCGCCGATACGCTCGTCTTCGCGAACATCCGTTACGCTGCCTATGAGGACACCCGCGTGTCCCCGGCCGTGTTCGCCGGAGCCACGGGCGGCGCCAGCCTCACCAATATCGACGACAACTACCAGATGCAGGTCGGCGTCGGCCGTAAGCTCAGCGACATGTTCGCAGTGCAGGCGGCAATCGGCTTCGAGGCCGAGGGCGACGAGCGCATCTCACCGCTCGACCCGACCAACGGCAAGCGCTGGGTCAGCCTGGGAGGCGCCTACACCATGGAAACGGTGACCATCTCCGGCGGCATCCGTTACACCATGCTGGGCGACGCCAATCCCGAAACGACGAATCCGTTGACAGGTCGGCCCGAGGATCGCGCCGTTTTCAACGACAACTCCGCCGTCGCCATCGGCATGAGCGTCGCCTACCGGTTCTGAACCGACCGCACGAGACCCGAAGGGGCCGGCTCACCGCCGGCCCCTTTCGCGTTTGCATGCAAACCGCATGTTCCGGATTGCGCCTGCCCGTGCGGCGTGCAGAGTGCCCGCCATGACGGCACAAAAGACCATGACAAACGCGGCCTGGGCGCAGCTCGGCCTGCTCGCCCTGATCTGGGGCGGCTCGTTCCTCGCCGTCCGGGTGGCGCTCGACCAGATCGGCCCGCTCTGGGTGGTCGGGCACCGCGCCATCTGGGCGACGCTGGTGCTGTGGCCGGTGGTCCTTCTGCGCCGCCTGCCATTGCCGCGCGGCGCGCGGCTCTGGGGTGTGCTGATCGTCATGGGCGCGCTCAACAACGCCATTCCCTTCGGCCTGCTCGCTTGGGGCCAGCAGCATGTCGAAACCGGGCTGATCGCGATCCTCAACGCCGCCACGGCGATCTTCGGCGTGCTCTTCGCCGCGATCTTCTTTGCCGATGAGCGGCTCACGGCGCGCAAGGCGGCCGGTGTGGCGCTGGGCTTTTCGGGCGTGGTCTGGGTGATCGGGCCGTCGGCGCTGTCGGGCTTCGATCCCGGCGCGCTGGGACAGGTCGCGGCGATCGGGGCGACCGTCTCCTACGCGCTCGCCGGGGTCTGGGCACGCAAGATGATGGGCGGGCTGCCGCCGCTGACCGCCGCCGCCGGCATGACCACCGGTGCCGCGCTGATCATGGTGCCGCTGGCCTGGACCTTCGAGGGCGCGCCGCTGCTCGACCTCGCGCCCGCGACCATGGCCGGGATCGCCTATGTCTCGATCGGCTCCACCGCACTGGCCTACATCATCTATTACCGGGTGATCGCGCTGGCCGGCAGCGGCAACGTCCTGTTGGTGACGCTGATGGTCGCGCCGGTGGCGATCCTGCTGGGCGTGGTCGTTCTGGGCGAGACGCTGCCGCCGCGCGCCTATGCGGGCTTCGCGCTGCTGGCCGGCGGACTGGCGGTGCTCGACGGGCGGCTGTTGCGGCGGCCGCGGGCCCGCGGCGCCGCGCCCGCGCCGAAGTTCTGAGCGACGCCAACTTCGCGCTGGATTGTGTCGCGCGGCTTCTTTAGCCATGCGCGCATGATCCATTCTTCCGCCTCCGACTGGCTCTCCGCCCCCCGCAAGCGCGTCCTGTTCTTCGGCATGTCGGGGCTTGGCAAGACCCATGTGTCGAACCTGCTGCGCCGCTCGGGCGACTGGTTCCACTACTCGATCGACTACCGCATCGGCACGCGCCACATGGGCGAGCTGATCGCCGACAACGCCAAGCGCGAAGCGATGAAGGTGCCGTTCCTGCGCGACCTGCTGCTGTCGGACTCGATCTACATCGCCTCCAATATCAGCTTCGATAACCTTACCCCCGTCTCGACCTATCTCGGCAAGCCGGGCGACGCGCAGAAGGGTGGCCTGCCCTTCGACACCTATCGCGAGCGTCAGGCGCAGTTCCGCCGCGCCGAGATCGCCGCTCTCGAGGACACGCCGTGGTTCATCGAGCGGGCGCAGGCGCTCTACGGCTATCCGCATTTCGTCTGCGATACCGGCGGCTCGATCTGCGAATGGGTCGATCCCGACGACCCCAACGACCCGCTGATGACGCTCCTGTCGGAAAAGATGCTGATGATCTGGATCGAGGGGTCGGAGGCGCATACCGCCGAGCTGATCCGCCGCTTCGACCGGGCGCCCAAGCCGATGGCCTACAGCCCCGACTTCCTGCTCGACGCGTGGCAGAGCTATCTGGCCGAGACCGGCCTCGAAGAGGCGCGCGTCGATCCCGACGCCTTCATCCGCTGGACCTACGGCCGGGCGCTGGCGCATCGTCAGCCGCGCTATGCCAAGATGGCCGCGCGCTGGGGCCTCGCCATTCCGGCCGAGGCGCTGTCCGGCCTCACCTCGGCGGAGGATTTCGAGGGCGTCGTGGCCGAGGCGCTCGAGGCCAGACTTGGCAAGAGCCGCCGGGAAGCATAGATCACCCCTTCAAATCAGAAGGTTCGACCATGCCCATCAAGATCCCCGAAGCCCTTCCCGCCTATGACGTGCTGACGCGCGAAGGCGTGATGGTGATGTCGGAGGATCAGGCGGCGCGGCAGGACATCCGACCGCTGCGGATCGGCCTGCTGAACCTGATGCCCAAGAAGATCCAGACCGAGAACCAGTTCGCCCGGCTGATCGGCGCGACGCCGCTGCAGATCGAGCTGTCGCTGATCCGCATGTCGGACCACGAATCGCGCAACACCGCCGCCGCCCACATGGAGGAGTTCTACCGCCCCTTCGAAGAGGTCGCGGCCTCGGGCGAAAAATTCGACGGCTTCCTCGTGACCGGTGCGCCGGTCGAGCATCTCGACTTTGACGAGGTGACCTATTGGGACGAGCTGCGCCGGGTCTTCGACTGGACCGAGACCCATGCCCATTCGACCTTCGGCGTCTGCTGGGGCGGGATGGCACTGATCGCGCATCAGCATGGCGTGGCCAAGCACCTGCTCGACCGCAAGGCCTTCGGCTGCTTCCGACACCGCAACCTCAAGCCCGGCAGCCCCTATCTGCGCGGCTTCTCGGATGACTGCACCGTGCCGGTCAGCCGCTGGACCGAGATCCGGCAGGAGGACATCGACGCGCGGCCCGAGTTGGTGACTCTGCTGGCCTCGGACGAGGTCGGGCCCTGCCTGGTCGAGGACCCCGCGCGCCGCACGCTCTACATCTTCAACCACTTCGAGTATGACAGCCACACGCTCAAGGAAGAGTACGACCGCGATGTCGCCTCGGGCGCCGCGATCTCGGTGCCGGTGAACTACTTCCCCGGGGATGATCCGACCAAACAGCCGTCGAACCGCTGGCGCAGCCACGCGCATCTGCTCTACGGCAACTGGATCAACGAGATCTACCAGACCACCCCTTACGATCTGGCCGACATTGGCCGCTAGAATCACCGCCCTCGCCGCGATCCTGGCGCTCGCCGGCTGCGCGCTTGTCGACGCCCGCGCCGACAAACGCGAGGCCGAGGCCATCGCCGCGCATCCCCCCTTGGGCCGCTTCGTCGAGGTCGAGGGGCGGCAGGTGCATGCGGTGGTGACCGGCGAAGGCCCCGACCTGGTGCTGATCCACGGCGCCTCGGGCAACCTGCGCGACGTGGTCTTCGACCTGGCCGACCGGCTCTCGTCCCGCTACCGGGTCATCGCCTTCGACCGGCCGGGGCTGGGCTATTCCGACCCGATCGACCCGGCGGCCGGAGCGGCCTTCGGCACGCAGGCCGACAGCCTCGCGGCGCAGGCCCGCCTGCTGCAGGCGGCGGCGGCCGAGCTGGGCGCCGAGCGTCCCGTCGTCGTGGGCCACTCCTATGGCGGCGCGGTGGCCATGGCCTGGGCGCTGGAGCGGCCCAAGGACATCGCCGCGCTGGTCGACCTGTCGGGCGCGACCCTGCCCTGGGACACCGGCCTCGCCCCGCTCTACCGCGTCAACGGCTCGGCGCTGGGCGGCGCCGTGGCGGTGCCCGTCCTCGCGGCGCTCGCGCCCGAGCGGATGATCGACGACACGCTGACCGCGATCTTCGCCCCCGATCCGGTGCCCGAAGGCTATGCCGATTTCGTCGGCGCCGGGCTGGCGGCACGACGGGCCAGCCTCCGGATCAACGCCCGCCAGGTCAACGCGCTGCTCGATCAGGTGACGCGGATGCGCGCGCTCTACCCGTCGCTCGACCTGCCGGTCGAGATCGTTCACGGCACCGCCGACACGATCGTCCCGGCCGAGATCCATTCCATCCGGCTGGCGCGACTGATCCCCGGGGCGAACCTGACCCTGCTTGAGGGCGTTGGCCACATGCCGCATCATGCCGCCCCCGAGGCGGTGGTCGCGGCCATCGACCGGGCGGCGGCACGGGCGGGATTGCGCCGCGACGCCCCCTGAGGGCATCGTGGAGCGCGAGGAGAAACAGATGGACAAGCCGTTCGACGGGGCGATCAGCCGCTTCTACGAAGAGGAGGCGCCCGAGGAGGTCCGCGAGGCGCTGCGCAACGCCGGCAAGGACGACATCTCCAGCCCGCGCTTTCCCTATCCTTCGCGCTGGAAGCGCAAGGAATACGAGGCGGCGATGGACGCGCTGCAGGTCGAGCTGGTCAAGATGCAGGCCTGGGTGAAGGCCACCGGTCAGCGCGTCGTGGTGATCTTCGAAGGCCGCGACGCCGCCGGCAAGGGCGGCACGATCGGCCGCTTCCGCGAGAACCTGAACCCGCGCGGCGCCCGCGTCGTGGCGCTGGCCAAGCCGTCGGAGATCGAGGCCGGGCAATGGTATTTCCAGCGCTACGTGCGCGAGCTGCCGACCGCGGGCGAGATCGTGTTTTTCGACCGCTCCTGGTACAACCGCGCCGTGGTCGAGCCGGTCTTCGGCTTTGCCGACGCCGAACAGGTCGCGCATTTCTACGCCCAGGTCGAGAATTTCGAGCGGATGCTCTGCGAGGACGGCATCCTGCTGTTCAAGCTGTGGCTCAATGTCGGGCGGGCCACCCAGCTGGAGCGGTTCCTCAAGCGCGAGAACGACCCGCTCAAGCAGTGGAAGCTGTCCTGGGTCGATGTCGAGGGTCTGCGCAAGTGGGACGCCTATACCGACCGCATCGCCACCATGTTCGAGCGGACGCATTTCGAGCGCGCCCCTTGGACCGTGATCCGCGGCGACGACAAGCGGCGCGCGCGGGTGAACGCGATCCGCAGCGTGCTGGCGCGGCTCGACTACCCCGACCGCGACGCCGCGGCGGTCTGCGAACTCGATCCGAAGATCGCGGGCGGTCCCGATCTGTGGCCGCGCGACTGACGTGGCCAAGCAGGGATATCATCACGGCAACCTGCGCCAGGCGCTGGTCGAGGCCTGTCTCGAGCTGATCGAGGCCAAGGGCCCGACCGGTTTCACGCTGTCGGAGGCGGCCCGCGCCGCCGGCGTGACCCCCGCCGCCGTCTATCGCCATTTCGCCGGTCGCGAGGACCTGATCGCCGAGGCCGCGCGGCAGGGCTACGAGATCTTCGCCGACCTGCTGGAATACGCCTACGACTCCGGTCGGCCCTCGGTGCTGGCAGCCTTCGAGAAGACCGGCCGGGCCTATCTCGCCTTCGCGCGCAAGCATCCCGGACACTATGTCGCGATGTTCGAAAGCGGCCTGTCGATGCAGCGCAACCCGGACCTCGCCGCGGCCTCGCAGCGGGCGCTGGGCGTGCTCGAACGCGCGGCCGAAGCCCTGTCGCAGCGCATCCCGGCCGATCGGCGCCCGCCGCCGCAGATGTTTGCGGCGCATGTCTGGGCGATGAGCCATGGCGTGGTCGAGCTGTTCGCGCGCGGCTCGCCCGGCACGCGCGCGCCGTTTCCACCCGAGGAACTGTTGGAAACCGGTATCGGTGTCTATCTGCGCGGCCTCGGCCTGATCGCGCCTGACGAATGAGGGTGGCGGAGCCCGCCCGGATACCGGAAAACTAGGGGAACGACTAAATGAGCAGGCCCCGCCGGAACCATTCAATGTCATAGCACTTACTTTCGTGCATGGTGCGTTTGCACTAAACCCTAGATTGTTTTTCGAGTAAGTTTTAACCCCATGGTTATCAGTGCTGTCATCGAGCGGCTGAGGGATCATCTATACCAAAGCGCTATACGCCCTAACCTATGGGAATATCTGCCAAACCACCTCGCGGAGGCGGCTGGCGGCGGCGCTTGGGCCTTGCAGCTCGTCAGGCCCGGGGCGCCGCGCCGTGTCGAGATTCATGGCTTCAACTTCGATCCGACGCTGCTTCGGCAGTATCCGGAGCGCTTCGCGCAAAACAACCTGTGGTTGAGCGAGGTTCTCCAAGCCCCGATTCTCCAGCTCGTCGACAATGCCGGGATGGTGGATCAGAGCTGCTTTCTCGAGAGTCTCTACTATTCCGAGTTCCTGCACCCGCAGGGTGACCTCCGCCACAGCCTCGGTATGGGGCTGTCCCGCTCCTTTGCCGGGCAGCTGGTCGTCAGCTGCAACTTTGCCCCCGATCAGACAAGCGACGTAGGTCCGGCCGCGGGCGAGATCCTGTCGCAACTCGGTCCGGACCTCCAGCGCGCGGTCCAGCTGACGCGGCAGGCCGAGCGGGCGGCGATGGCGACCGGCATTCGGCTGGCCGCCGGGATGGATCGACAGCAGGCCTGCTATGTCCTCGACGCGCGCTCGCGACCGGTGGCGATCAATCCGCGGGGGCGCGAGATCGTGGCCCGCGACGCGGTGCTCGGCCTGAAGGCGGAGCGGCTGCGCTTTGACGACGAAAGCGCCAATGCGGCGCTCGACGAGGCGCTGGCGGGCACGATGCGGGCGGTATTCCCGATCGGGCATGATGGGCCGCACCGGCTTCTGGCCCGGCTGACGCCGGTGACCGAGCCCGGCCTGATCGCCCCGATCGAGGCGTTCCTGCATGGTGAAAAGGCGGTCGCGACTTTGCAACTGGTCGGATCCGGCAGCCCCGAGGCCGTCGAGGACGACCTGCACCTCCTGTTCGAACTGACCCCGGCCGAGACCTTTGTCCTGCGCCGCCTCTGCGAGGGCCTGTCGATGGCCGAGATCGCGGAGCTGCGCGGCGCGAGCACCAACACGGTGCGAAACCAGCTGCGCAGCTTGTTCGACAAGACCGGGACAAGCCGTCAGGCCGAACTGGTTGCACTGGTCGCACGTCTCGGAGCGTAGGACCGAAACGGCTTGCTCGAAGACAGGCCTGCGGCGAGGCTGGGAATGTCAGGCCCAGGAGGACCGCATGAACGGATCGCTCGCCGCGCTTTTCGCGATGGTATCGCTGACCGACCTCGCCTTTGGTGGCTGCGGTGACGATGTCTGCCAGTTGAAGGACCAGGGTCCGGGCCGCGTGGCACTGCAATATGGGGGCATGCTCTACCAGCGGGAGCGCGAGGGCGGCGAAGTCTATCTGCAATACCACGCCCCGACCCGGCTGGGCCGGTTAGAGCCGGTGCTTGGCCTGTCGGTCAGCGCCTCCGGCGACACCTGGATCGGCGCCGGGCTGCAATGGACCGGCGCGCTGCCATATGACAGCTTCGTGCAGCTGTCGCTGCTGCCGGGGATCTACGCGCGCAGCAGCGGGCCGGAGCTGGGACACCCGGTCGAGTTTCGCTCATCGGCCGGGGTGGGCTACGCCTTCGACAGTGGCGCGCGGCTGTCGCTGCAGTTCGACCATCGCTCCAATGCCGGTCTGTCGGGCGCCAATCCGGGGCTGGAAACCTTCGGCGTCAGGCTGGCCCTGCCTTATTGATCAGGCCGTGAGCAGCACCAGCGCCCGTTCGTCCCAGGCCAGCCGGGTCGTCGCGCCGACCTCGAGCACGGGCCGACCGATCAGGTTCTTCATCGACACGGTGAGCGGCCGGTCGATCCCGTCCACCCGGACCTCGTAATAGGTCATGTCACCGTAATAGACGACCTCGGCCACCGTGCCGCGCGTCTCGCGCCGGGGCGCGGTGTCGCCGTCGAACAGGATCGCCAGCGTTTCCGGCCGCAGGCCGACGGTGATCTCGCCGCCCTCCGGCAGCGCCTGCTCCGGCGCCAATTCGGCCCGGCCGAGCCCCGCGACCTCGATCGCGCCGCGCTGGTCCAGCATCCGCCCCGGCAGGAAGTTCATCTTGCCGATGAACTGCGCGACGCGCCGGTTGGCGGGCTTGCGATAGAGTGTCTCCGGATCGGCGAGCTGCCCGATCTGGCCGTCGAACATCACCGCGATGCGGTCCGACATGACCAGCGCCTCTTCCTGGTCATGGGTGACGAGGATGAAGGTGATGCCGACCTGGCGCTGCAGCCGCATCAGTTCGAGCTGCATCTGCTCCCGCATCAGCCGGTCGAGCGCGGAGAGCGGCTCGTCTAGCAGCAGCACCTTGGGCTCGAGGATCAGCGCGCGCGCCAGAGCCACGCGCTGCCGCTGGCCGCCCGAGAGCGCATGCGCGCGCCGCTTGCCATAGCCGCCGAGTCCCACCATCTCGAGCGCCTGCTCGACCGCCCGCGCCTTCTCGACCTTGGAGCGTGGATCGCGGCGCAGGCCGAAGCCCACATTCTCGGCGACGCTGAGATGCGGGAAGACGGCGTAGGACTGGAACACCATGTTGGTCGGGCGATGGTTCGCGGCCACCCCCTTCATGTCACGGCCGTCGATGCGGATCGTGCCGGACGAGACCTCCTCCAGCCCGGCGATGGTGCGCAGCAAGGTGGTCTTGCCGCAGCCCGAGGGGCCCAGCAGCGAGAAGAACTCGCCGGCCCGTATCTCGAGGTCGATGCCGCGCAGCGCGTGGTAGTCGCCGTAATGCTTCTCGACGCCTTTGAGTTCGATGAGTGCGGTCACAGGAAGCCTCCGGTATCCTTGATGCCGGCCCGGGCAAGGCCACGGCGGCGGAACAGTTCCGCGATGACGAGCAGCACGACCGACAGCGTCACGAGGATCGTGCCGAGCGCCATGACCACGGGCAGCTGCGCCGGAAAGCGCAGCAGGCCCCAGATATAGACCGGCATGGTCGGGTTCGCGCCGGTCAGGAAGAAGGCGATGATGAATTCGTCGAGGCTGATGGTGAAGGCGATCAGCATCGACGACACGATCCCCGGCATCACCAGCGGCAGCGTCACGAGGCGGAAGGCCGACAGCCGGCTTTCGCCCAGATCCATCGCCGCCTCCTCGATCGAGGGGTCGAGGTTCTGGAAGGCGCCGTTCAGGATCGCGATCGAGAACGGCGTGCAGATCAGCACATGCGCCGCGATCACCGTCCAGTTCGACAGGTTCAGCCCCAGCACCTGCCGCATCACGATCAGCAGCGAGACCGCGACGATGATCTCGGGCAGCACGAGCGGCAGCATCACGAAGCCGAGGATCCCGCCCTTGCCCGGAAACCGCGCCATGGCGCCGGCACGGGCGGCGCAGATCCCCAGCAGGGTCGCGAAGATCGCCGTCATCGCCGCGATGAAGAGCGAGTTGCCGACCGCCTGCCGCAGCGCCGCGTTGCCGGCGAGATCGCCGAACCAATGGGTGGTGAAGCCCGTGAGCGGAAAGGCGATGATCGTCGCGTCGTTGAAGGCGAAGAGCGGCAGCAGCGCGATCGGCGCGTAGAGGAACAGCAAATACAGGATCGCATAGACCCGGAGCGGCAGACCCTTCATCCCCGCCCCCTGAGCCAGCGGCGGTTGAGCATGACGAAAGCCAGCGCGATGGCGGTGACGCAGATCATCGCGACGATGGCGATGGCCGCACCCATCGGCGCGTTGTTGAGCTGCAGGAACTGCGTCTGGATCATGTTGGCGATGAGCTTGCCTCCGGCGCCGCCCATCAGCTCGGGCGTGACGTAGTCGCCGATGGTCGGGATGAAGACGATCAGCACGGCCGCGACGAGGCCGGGCATCGACAGCGGCAGCGTCACGCGGAAGAAGGTGGTGAGACGGGTCTCGCCCAGATCGCGGCTGGCCTCGATCAGCGAGCGGTCGATCTTTTCCAGCGCCACGAAGATCGGCAGGATCGCGAAGGGCGCGAAGGCATGCGCCAGCGTGATGATCACCGCGTTCACGTTGTAGAGGATGAAGCTCAGCGGCTCGTCGATGATCCCGGCGCCGATCAGGCCCGAATTGATCACGCCGTTATAGCCGAGGATCACCTTCCACAGGAACACCCGGATCAGGTAGCTGGTCCAGAACGGGATGGTGATCAGGAACAGCCAGAGCGACTTGCGCTCGGGCCGGACATGGAACGACAGGAAGTAGGCCACCGGGAAGGCCAGCACCACGGTGACCAGCGTGACGATCCCCGACACCATCAGCGACCGTCCGAGAAGCACGGTATAGATCGGCTTGTCGAAGAACTCGCGGTAATTTGCCAGCGTGAAGCTGGTGTCGATGGTCATGAAGTCCTGCGTCCAGAAGCTGAACAGCACGACCGCGAGAATCGGCAGCGCGAGCAGCGCCAGCGCGTAGAGAAAGGGCGGCGCCAGCAGCATGGCCGCGCGGCCGCCCTCGGATTTCGTGAAGTTCCCCAGACCCATGGCCGCCCCGTGATGCCCCGCGAGGATGCTTGACCGCGCAGCGGCAAAGATCAACCGCACGCGCGCCTTTCGCCGCATTCGCGACGCTGCGCAAGTGGTCTCGTGCGGCCGGAACCATCACGCGGCGATCCCGTGTTCGGCCGCCACATGCGAAAAGGGCGGCCCCCGCAGGGACCGCCCTTTCCTGTCGCGAAATCCGCGAGGGATCAGCGCTTCGAGAACTGGAAGCTACGACGCGCCTTGCGCTTGCCGTACTTCTTACGCTCGACGACGCGGCTGTCACGGGTCAGGAAGCCCGCGGCCTTGAGCGCGCCGCGCAGCGAGGGATCGTACAGCTGCAGCGCCTTGGAGATGCCGTGCTTCACGGCACCGGCCTGGCCCGAGAGGCCGCCGCCGGCGACGGTGGCGTAGACGTCGAACTGGCCCGAGACGTTCGCGACCTGGAACGGCTGGCGCAGGATCATCTGCAGCACCGGACGGGCGAAGTAGACGTTCATCTCCTTGCCGTTGACGGTGACCTTGCCGGAGCCCGGCTTGATCCAGACGCGGGCGACCGCGTCCTTCCGCTTGCCGGTGGCGTAGGAGCGGCCCAGCTCGTCGCGGACGGGCTCGCGCGGGGTCAGGGTCTCGGTCGCGGCGGCCTGGCCTTCGGTCGAGACGGCCGAGCCCAGCTCTTCGAGCGAATTGATCTGATCGGCCATTATGCGGTCCTCGTGTTCTTCTTGTTCATGGACGCGACGTCCAGAACCTCGGGCTTCTGCGCCTCCATGCCGTGCTCGGCACCGGCGAAGACGCGCAGATGGGTCATCTGCTGACGCGACAGGCGGTTGCCCGGCAGCATCCGCTTGACGGCCTGCATGACGACGCGCTCGGGGTGCGCACCATCGAGGATCTGCTGCTTGGTGCGCGACTTGATGCCGCCCGGGTGTCCGGTGTGCCAGTAGAAGTGCTCTTCGCGCTTCTTGCCGGTCATCTGCACCTTGTCCGCGTTGATCACGATGACGTTGTCACCCATGTCCATGTGCGGGGTGAAGGAGGCCTTGTGCTTGCCGCGCAGGCGCATGGCGATGATCGAGGCGAGGCGACCCAGAACGACGCCCTCGGCGTCGATCAGGATCCACTTCTTCTCGATATCCGCCGGGGTAGCGGTGAAGGTTTTCATGGTTCTGCCCTTGATCTGCAACGCGCACCGCCCCGAACGGGCCGCCCGCGCAAATTCGATGGGCGGGTTCTAAACGAAGCAGTGGCGCAGTCAAGCGCACATCTTCCAAAATAATCTTTACGAATCAATGGCTTGAAATTAAGGTATCAATATACCCCACTATTTCAGACCTCCATCACATGCGGCGGCGAGGAAAGCAGCGCCGCAAGCCGGTCGATCGCCGCCACGAAGGCCGCATCCTCGCGCAGGCCGGTCACCGCGATCCGCACCGCGGAGGGCGCCCGCCCGTCGATCAGCGCGAACTCGTCGGCGGGCTTGAGCCGCACGCCCTCGGCCTCGGCGGCGCGCGACAGCGAAGACGGGCGCCAGCCGCGCGGCAGGTCGAGCCAGGCGAAGGGCACGCCCTCCCGGGTGCGGGGCTGCCACGGCGCGAGCCGGTCGCGCAGGATCGCGAGGCGGCGGGACTGCACCTCGAGCACGGCGTCGCGGACCCGCGCCGCCACGCCCGAGGCCAGCGCCGCCTCGGCCAGCATCACGGTCGGGCGCGAGAGGCCGAAGAACTGCTGCTGCGCCGCGACGCGGGGCAGCGCCGCCCGGCCCGGCGAGGAGAGGATCGCGCCGAGCCGCAGATCGGGGCTCAGCGTCTTGGACAGCGTCGTCACCACCCATGAACGCTCCGGGGCGAGGCGGCGATAGCTGGCATCCTCCCCGGCATCGGAGCGGAAGCAGTCATCGTCGATGATCTGCATATTGTACTCTCGCGCGATGGATACAATTTGCGCGCGACGCGTCGGGGAGGTGCGGATGGTCGTCGGATTGTGTGCCTCTGCACTGGTACAAAGCAGCTGTGCCCCGGTCTCCCGGCAGGCCCGCTCCAACGCGTCGGGCAGCAGCCCCTCCTCGTCGAAGGCAACGCCCTGGATCTCGGCCCGGACCAGCGCCGCGGCGTGGCGGAAGCCGGGATAGGCCAGCTCCTCGGTCAGCACGACCGGGCGAGGCCCGTGCAGCAGCGCCTGCAGCAGCACCACCATGCCGTGCTGGGCGCCGGAGGTGAGCACCACGTCTTCGGCCGTGACCGGGCCATGGGCGGGCGCGGCGAACCATTCCCCCAACGCCGCGCGCAGCCCCGCATCGGCCTCCGGATCGGGATAGCTGACATAGGCGCCGGGGGCGGGATCCGGCAGTGTTTTCAGCAGATCATGCAGCATTCGCCCCTGCCCGACATCGGCCACCTGCGCGGTCCGCAGGTTCAGCATCCGGCCATCGGCGGCAAAGCCTGCCGTGTCGAGCAGCGCCGGCAGCGGTGCCGGAATATCCGGCTCGGCGACGAAGGTGCCGCGCCCGACCACCGCCCGCAGCACCTCCTGATCGACGAGGTCCTTGTAAGCGCGGGCCACGGTCCCCGGCGTCACGCCGAGCCGCCAAGCCACCTCGCGCACCGGCGGCAGACGGTGGCCCGGCGCGATCGCCCCGGTGCCGATCGCCTGCTGGATGGAGCGCTTCAGCGCCTGATGCTTGACCGGGCCACCCTCGTCGAGGCTGGGCCACCAGATTGTATCCATGACAAAACTTCCGTGGACGTCAATACGCGTTCATTGTATGCCTATTTTCACAGCATAGCAGCACATTGTATCGACACAAGAGAGACCGTCATGACCACCCTCGCCCGGACCACCCTGCCCTATGAGGCCGCCCTCGATCAGGGGGCCATCTCCGCCCTTCTCGTCGGCCTCGCCCGCAAGGTCGCCGTGTGGGAGCGTCGTGCCCGCACTCGCCGGGCGCTGTCGCATCTCGACGCGACGGCGCTGCGCGACCTCGGTCTCGACCCCATGACCGCGCAGGCCGAAGCCGCGCGCCCGTTCTGGAAGGGCTGATCCCCGGCCCGACCATGCCTGCGGGGCCGGATGCGTCCGGCCCCTTTTTTCATGCCGGTGCCGCGCCCTGCGCTGCGCCGGGCGGGATCGAGTAGGTCATCGAGGCCCGCGCCACCGGCGCCGCCTCCCCCTCGCTGAACAAGAGCGCCTCACCCACTGCCAGCCGGCGACCGAGCTTCAGCAGGCGCGTCTCCGCCAGGAGATCGCGCCCCGCATCCGGCTTGCGCAGGAAATCGATCGAGGCCCCGGTCGTCACGGCGAGCCCCACCGGGCCGATCCGCGACAGGATTGCCAGATAGATCGCCACGTCGGCGAGGCCGAACATTGCTGGCCCCGACACCGTGCCGCCCGGGCGCAGATGCATCTCCTCGACCAGAAGCCGCAGCACCAGCCGCGCCTCGGTCGCCTCCTCCACGGCGAACTGCGTCGCCACCTGCGCGAAATCGCGCGCCAGGAACGCGGCCAACGCCGCCCGGTCCATCTTCATATGGTCTCCTCCCGCCGTCACGTTCGGTCGGCGCCTCGATCCGCGCAAGCCCGGAGTTGAGCGCGCCTCATGATGGTGCTGCCCCGTTTTCATTTGCATCGCCGTCGGTTGCGATGCAGGCAGTGTCGGAAACGACCGCGACCGATGCCTCGATCCGGGCATTGATCCGACCGAAAGACATCGCCCGCCCCGAGGAGTGCCGCGACATGGCCGACGAAGACGACCTGATCCTTTCCGAACTCGATGACGAGGAACTCGTCGCGCAGATGTTCGACGACCTCTATGACGGCCTCAGGGACGAGATCATGGAGGCCACCCAGATCCTGCTCGATCGCGGCTGGGCGCCCTATGACGTGCTGACCAAGGCGCTGGTCGGCGGCATGACCATCGTCGGCAACGATTTCCGGGACGGGATCCTGTTCGTGCCCGAGGTGCTGCTCGCCGCAAACGCCATGAAGGGCGGCATGTCGATCCTCAAGCCGCTGCTGGCCGAGACCGACGCGCCGCGCATGGGCAAGATGGTGATCGGTACCGTCAAGGGCGACATCCACGACATCGGCAAGAACCTCGTCGCGATGATGATGGAGGGCGCGGGCTTCGAGATCGTCGATCTCGGGATCAACAACGCGGTCGAGAGCTATCTCGAGGCCCTGGCGCGCGAGAAGGCCGACATCCTCGGCATGTCGGCGCTGCTGACCACCACCATGCCCTACATGA
Source organism: Limimaricola variabilis (assembly GCF_034371605.1). Lineage (NCBI taxonomy): Bacteria > Pseudomonadati > Pseudomonadota > Alphaproteobacteria > Rhodobacterales > Paracoccaceae > Limimaricola > Limimaricola variabilis. The sequence continues at coordinate 761,498 of NZ_CP139691.1, forward strand.
AGGTCGTGATCGACACGATGAAGGAGCAGGGCATCCGCGACGACTACATCGTGCTGGTGGGCGGCGCGCCGCTGAACGAGGAATTTGGCCGCGCGATCGGGGCCGACGCCTATTGCCGCGACGCCGCCGTCGCGGTCGAGACGGCCAAGGACTGGATCTCGCGCCGCCACAATCAGATGCAGGCGGGCGCCTGAGCGGGCCCGGCCCCTCCGACGCCGCGCTGACGCGCGAGGGCCTCGCCCCATCCGGGCGGGGCCGCGTGCTGGTGATCGCCTGCGGTGCGCTGGCGCGCGAGATCCTCGCGCTGATCGGGCAGCGCGGCTGGGATCACCTCGACCTGCACTGCCTGCCCGCCATCCTGCACAACCGACCCGACCGGATCGCCCCGGCGGTCGAGGCGGCGGTGACCGCCCGGCGCGACCGCTATGACAGGGTCTTCGTCGCCTATGCCGATTGCGGCACCGGCGGCGATCTCGCCCGGAGCTGCACCCGGCTGGGCGTCGAGATGATCGAAGGCCCGCATTGCTACGCCTTCTACGAAGGCGTGGCGGCGTTCGAGGCCAAGGGCGAGGTGACCTGCTTCTACCTCACCGACTTTCTGGTACGGCAGTTCGACGCCTTCGTCTGGGAGCCGCTCGGCCTCGACCGGCATCCCGAGCTACGCGACATGTATTTCGGCAATTACACGACGCTGGTCTATCAGGCGCAGACCGACGACCCCGCGCTCACCGACCTCGCCCGGCGTCATGCCGAACGGCTGGGGCTGGGCTTCGAGCGTCGGCTGACAGGATATGGCGAGCTGGAGACCGCCTTGGCGCGGGCCTAGGCCGCGGCGAGCGCGGTCTCGCGGATCCGCTCGACCATGGCGCGCAGCCCGTTCGAACGTTGCGCCGAGAGATGGTCGTTGAGGCCGAGCCGGGCCAGCTCGCCGCCGGCATCGACCCGGGGCACCTCGGCCACGGGCAGCCCGTCATAGAGCGCGTGCAGCACCGCGATCAGCCCGCGCACGATCATCGCGTCGCTGTCGCCCCGGAAGTGGTAGGCACCGCCCTCGGGCGCAGGCACGAGCCAGACCTGGCTGGCGCAGCCATGCACCTTGGTCGCGGGCACCTTGAGCGCATCCTCGAGCGGCTCCATCGCGCGACCAAGTTCGATCACGTGGCGGTAGCGATCCTCCCAGTCATCGAGAAACTCGAAGGTCTCGGCAATTTCCTCGAAGGCGGGCTGGGCCATCTATGTCTCCTGCGGTTCGGGCATGCCTTCTACGTAAGGATGCCGCCCGGTTTTGCCAGTGGCAGGAGCGTCTTCCCCGCCGCTTGGATCATTGAAATGCCGGCGCGGCTCAGAGTTCGACGGTCACCACCTGCGCGCCCTTCGCGGCGAGCGCCACGCGGCCCTCGCACAGCGCCAGCGCCTGCTCGCCGAACACCTCGCGGCGCCAGCCATAGAGCGCGTGCACCTCGCGTTCGCCCGCCGCCAGCGCGTCGAGATCAGCCGACGACGCGATCAACTTGGGCGCGACACCCTCGGCCTCGGAGCGCGCCTTGAGCAGCACGCGCAGCAGGTCGGCGAGCGCCGGGTTGACCTGAAGCTGGTCACGCGGCTTCTCGGCCTTCGGCAGCTTGTCGGCGGGCAGCTTCGCGGCCCGGTCGATCGCCGCAAGGATGCCTTCGGCGATCTCGCCCTTGCGGGCCTCGCGCAGCAGCAGGCGTGACCGGCCCAGATCCTTTTCCGAGGCGGGCCGGGTCGAGGCCAGCTCGACCAGCGCGTCATCCTTGAAGACCCGCGAGCGCGGCACGTCGCGTTCCTGCGCGTAGGCTTCGCGGAACTGCGCCAGCTCGCGCAGCGCGGCGATGAATTTCGGGCTGTTGGAGCGCGTCTTGACCCGCTGCCAGGCTTCGGTGGGATCGACCCGGTAGGTGGCGGGATCGTTCAGCACCGCCATCTCCTCGGCAACCCAACGGGCGCGGCCGGTCTTCTTGAGCTGGGCCGCGAGCCATTCGTAGATCACCCGCAGATGCGTCACGTCGGCCAGAGCATAGGCCATCTGCGCCTCCGAAAGCGGGCGGCGCGACCAATCGGTGAAACGCGAGGACTTGTCGATCTCGGCGCGCGCGATCTTGCGCACCAGCGTCTCGTAGCCGGCCTGCTCGCCGAAGCCGCAGACCATCGCCGCGACCTGAGTGTCGAACAGCGGCGCGGGGATCAGCCCGGCCTCGACCTGGAAGATCTCCAGATCCTGACGCGCGGCGTGGAACACCTTGACCACGCCCGGGTCGCGGAACAGCGTGTAGAGCGGCGCGAGGTCGAGTCCCTCGACCAGCGGATCGACCAGCACGGCACTGCCCTCGCCGCCATCCGGGCCGTCGGCGCCGGGATGGGCGAGCTGGATCAGGCAGAGCTTGGAATAGTAGGTCCGCTCGCGCAGGAACTCCGTGTCCACCGTGACATAGGGGTGCTTCGCAGCCCTGTCGCAAAAGGCGGCGAGGTCTTCGGTGGTGGTGATCGTCTGCATGTCGTCCCGGGCTTGCGGAGAAAAGAGGGCGGCGCTGGCGCGCCGGTCCCCGTTCTCTTAGGCGATGCGCGCCGGGATGGAAAGCACGGCCCTCAGAGCAGCACCGGCCGGCGGTCGCCGACGGCGAAACGCCGCAGCACCATCGGGTAGAGCCGGTGCTCCTGCACCAGTACCCGGGCGGCCAGATCGTCGGGGGTATCGCCCGCCTCGATCCTGACCCGCGCCTGTCCGAGCACCGGGCCGCCGTCGAGCTCGGCGGTCACCTCGTGCACCGAGCAGCCATGCTCGGCATCGCCGGCCTCGATCGCCCGGGCATGGGTGTGCAGCCCGCGATATTTCGGCAGCAGCGACGGATGGATGTTGAGCATCCGGCCCTCCCAGCGGCTGATGAAGCCCGGGGTCAGGATCCGCATGAAACCCGCGAGGCAGATGATGTCGGGCCGGGCCCGCTCCAACCTCTCGGTCAGGGCGGCCTCGAAGGCGGCGCGATCCTTGCCGAAGGGCCGGTGATTGACCGCCGCCGTCTCGATCCCGAGATCGGCGGCCCGGGCCAGCCCGGCCGCCTGCGGGTCGTTCGATGCCACCAGCACCGGCCGCGCCGGGTGGTCGCCCGCCATGTCGCGGACCAGCGCCAGCATGTTCGAGCCGCCGCCCGAGATCAGGATGGCGACGCGCTTATGGTCGGTCACGACAGCGTGCCCTCGTAGGCGACCCCCTGCCCGGCCACGACCCGGCCGAGCCGATGCACCGTCTCGCCCTCGGCGACCAGCAGCTCGGTCAACGCGTCGGCACGCTCGGCCGAAACGGCCAGCACCATGCCGATGCCGGAGTTGAAGGTCTTGAGCATCTCGGCCTGCTCCAGCCCGCCTTCGCGCATCAGCCAGTCGAAGACCGGCGGCAGCGACCAAGCGCCCAGATCGATCTCGGCGCCCAGCCCCTCAGGCAGGACGCGCGGCAGGTTCTCGGTCAGGCCGCCGCCGGTGATATGCGCCAGCGCGTGCACCCCGCCCGCGCGGATCGCCGCGAGAACCTGCTTTACATAAAGCCGGGTCGGCGCCAGCAGCGCCGCGCCGAGGCTCTCGTCGGAGAAGGGCGACGCGTCGTCCCAGTCCAGCCCGGCGCGCTCGACGATGCGGCGCACCAGCGAATAGCCGTTCGAATGGACGCCGTCGGAGGCGAGGCCAAGGAGCACGTCGCCCTCGGTCACGCCGTCGGGCAGCGCCTGGCCGCGCTCCATCGCGCCCACCGCGAAACCGGCGAGGTCGAAATCGCCGGCGGGGTACATGCCGGGCATCTCCGCCGTCTCACCGCCGATCAGCGCGGCCCCGGAGGCCTCGCAGCCCGCGGCGATGCCCTCGATCACCCGCGCCGCATCGTCGAGCGCGAGCTTGCCGGTGGCGAAGTAGTCGAGGAAGAACAGCGGCTCGGCGCCCTGGCAGACGAGGTCGTTGACGCACATCGCCACGAGGTCGATGCCGACGCCGTCGACATGGCCGGTATCGATCGCGATCCGCAGCTTGGTGCCCACACCGTCGGTCGCGGCGACCAGGATCGGGTCGGTGTAGCCGGCGGCCTTGAGATCGAACAGCGCGCCGAAGCCGCCGAGGCCGGACATGGTGCCGGGTCGGTCGGTACGTTTCGCCGCGGGCTTGATCCGCTCCACGAGCGCGTTGCCCGCGTCGATATCCACCCCCGCCTGCGCGTAAGTGAGCCCGTCCTTCTGCATCGCGTCCCCCGAATGCCGGTTTGTGAAGTGACGCCGCGATACCTCAGACCCCCCGCGAGGGCCAGCGCCAACTTGACCCGGACAGGCTGTCTGCTAGGAGAAAGCCCGGGGGCCCGTAGCTCAACGGTCAGAGCAGACCGCTCATAACGGTTTGGTTGGGGGTTCAAATCCCTCCGGGCCTACCAAATCATCATCTCGAACCGCGGCAGTGGTGAAAGAACCGCCATGCGCGGTTTCGGACCTGTCCGGGGCTGGACCCGCACGGAACGCGTGTGGCACCCTCGAACGGGGGCCTTGGGGACGTGGAATAGCAGATGATCGAATTGCCTTGGGGGCTCGGCCGGCTCGACCGGCGGGTTCTGTTCACCCTCGTCGCGCTCGATCTCGTGCTGCTGGCGATCGGCATACGCTACGGGGTGATGGTGGCACTCGACCCGTCCGTGCATTGGCCCCGCCCGCTCCAGTTCGACCACGACTGGGGCATCGCCGAGATGCTCAACTACGTGAAATGGCTGGTCGCCGCCGCCGCGCTCGGCCTCGCATGGCGGCGGGATCGGGCGCTGCTGCCCGCGGCGATCGCGGCGACGTTGCTGCTCGCGGTACTCGACGATGCCGGGCGGCTGCATGAGCGCGGCAGCATCGCGCTGGCGCTCGGCACCGGGCTTTTCGACCGCATCGGCAGCCTCGCCTTCCAGCTATGCGAACTGGTGGTCTGGGCCGGGCTCGGCCTGCTCTGCCTCGGCCCGCTGCTGCTCGGCTGGCGCCGCGCGGATGCTGGGCTCCGGCGCCGGGCGGCGGGGCTCGGCCTGTTCTTCGGCGGCGTCGCCCTCTGCGCGATGGGCATCGACACGCTGCATGTGCTTGTCGGCCTGGCCTGGCCCGACCAGCCGCTGCTCGGCGGCCTGTTCATGGTGGCCGAGGGCGGCGGCGAGAACCTGTTTCTCAGCCTGATGACGGCGCAGGCGGTGGGCAGCTTCGGTCGTGGCGGCCTCAGCGCACCAGCACCAGTTCGGCCCTGAGCCCGCCGAGTCGCGGGCTGTCGCCCAGATGCAGCGTGCCGCCATGCGCATGCGCGATGTCGGCGACGATGGCGAGACCGAGCCCGACGCCGCTGCCGCGGTCCTGGTTGCGTGCCGGGTCGAGTCGGGTGAAAGGCCGCATCGCCTCCTCGCGCTGGTCGGCGGGAATGCCGGGGCCGTCATCCTCGACGAGGATCCGCAGGCTGCGCGGCCCGATGATCAGCGACACCTCGCAGCGCGTGCCGTAGCGCAAGGCGTTGTTGATCAGGTTCTCGAGCGCCCGCCGCAGGGCGAGCGGCCGCAGCGGCATCGGCTCGGAACGCCCCTGTCCCGGGCGCAGCGCCACCGCCTGCCCGGCGCGCTGCGCATCCTCGACCACCCGGGCCACCAACGTCTCGGGATCGGTCTGCTCCACCTTCTCGGACGCGTCGCCGCGCGCGAATTCGAGGAAGGCGTCGATCAGCCGGCGCATCTCGTCGACGTCACCGGCCAGCGGCGCGGCCTCCTCCTCCGGCAGCATCGACAGGCCGAGCCGGAGCCGGGTCAGCGGCGTGCGCAGATCGTGGCTCAGCCCCGACAGCATCAGGCGACGCGCCTGGACCTGCCGCTCGATCCGGTTGCGCATGTCGAGAAAAGCGTTGCCCGCCGCCCGCACCTCCCACGCGCCGCCGGCCCGGTAGGGCACGATCCGGCCCTTGCCATAGGCCGAGGCGGCCGCCGCGAGCCGGGTGATCGGCCGCAGCTGGTTGCGCAGGAAGAGATAGGCGATCAGCGTGAACAACGCTCCCAGCACCACGATCATCACCAGAAGTTGGTGCGGGTTGCGGGCCGAGATCCGGCGGCGGTCGAAATTGACCTCGAGCGCCCCGTGATCTGTGCCGAGCCAGACCCCCACCCGCCGCTTGGCGCCGAGATCGACCGCCAGCACTTCGTCGAGCCCGGCGTTCAGCGCCGCCACCACCTGCCGCCCCGACAGGTCCCAGCGATCCACGCGGTCCTCCGGCGGCGGCGGCGCGAAACGGGTCTCTAGCTCCAGAGCCCGGCCCAGCCGCGCCGCCACATCGCGGGCCGCGCTCGGACCGGGTGCGGCATCGACCGATTCGACCAGGTGGTTGAGTTCGAGCAGCACCGATATTGCCATCTGCCGCGTCACGCCCTCGTAATGGCGCTGCACGAAGCTGATCGAGATCACCAGCTGCAAGGTGACCACGGGCAGCAGCAGAATCAGCGTCGCGCGCCCTTGCAGGCCGCGCGGCAGCCATCGTTTCAACCAGTCGAAAGCCATGGCGCAGGCTAGCCGCGCCGCCGGGAAAGGAAAAGCATGACCGACGCGCCCCTGATCCGCTACGAGCCCGACCTGCTGCGGCTGCGCGCGCCGAATCCCTCGCCGATGACCGGCCCCGGCACCAACAGCTGGATCCTCGGCGACGACCGGCTCTGCGTGATCGATCCCGGCCCTGACGATCCGGCGCATCTCGCCGCGCTGTTGGAGGTCATCGCCGGCCGCCCGGTCGCGGCCATTCTCGTCACCCATGCCCATCTCGACCACTCGGCTCTCGCACAAAAGCTGGCGCAGGCCACCGGCGCGCCGGTCTGCGGCTTCGGACCTGCGGATTCGGGGCGCAGCCCGCTGATGCGCGCCCTCGCCCGGGACGGCGTGGGTGGCGGCGAGGGTCTCGACCACGGTTTTCGCATCGACCGGCGGCTGGAGGATGGCGCGACCGTGGCCTTCGGCCGAGACGAGCTCGTCGCATGGCACATGCCGGGCCACATGGCCGGGCATCTGTGCTTTGGCTGGCGAGGCACGGCGTTCTCGGGGGATCTGGTGATGGGCTGGGCCAGCACGCTGATTTCCCCGCCCGACGGCGATGTCGCGGCCTTCCGTGCCTCCTGCGCCCGGCTGCGCGACCTGCGCCCGCGCCGGCTCCTGCCCGGCCACGGCGACGCGATCGAGGACCCGGCCGCGCGCATTAACTGGCTCCTCGACCACCGCGCCGCGCGCGAGCGTCAGATCCTCGCGGCGCTCGAACAAGGCGCGCAGACGACTGCGGGGCTGGCCGCGACGATCTACACCGACACGCCTTCGGCGCTGCAGCCAGCTGCGCGACGCAACATCCTCGCGCACCTGATTGATTTGATGGAGAGAAAGCTCGTGAAGGCCGACGGCGCACCCCTGCCCGAGGCGCGGTTTGAATTGACGTCGGGAGAGGTCGAATTTTTCTCGGAGAGGCACTAGACACCGCCGAACGGATGACTGTATATCGCCCCCATGTTCCGGCGTAGCTCAGCGGTAGAGCAGTTGACTGTTAATCAATTGGTCGTAGGTTCGATCCCTACCGCCGGAGCCAAAATCCTCAAATAGTATCAGAGGATTACGAGTGAGCCCCCGCAAGGGGGCTTTTCTCGTTTAGGCTTGAATCGCCACCGAGTCGCCACCGTGACGGGAATTGCCTGCCTCGCGCCGCACAATCGTCAGTGACCTTGAGACCACATGCGGTCGGCTTGTGAGAGCGCCTGAACGTGCTTCATAGCCTTTCGCCCCTTCAAAGCATCCATGTCATAGCCAAAATTGGCGAAGAAGACGCTCTGCTCATCGGTCAAAAGCTTGGCGACCCGCGTAGCCGGGTAGAATGTCACGCCCTCGTTAGCCCGGCTCGTCGACACCCCTGGGCGGGACGCACGCTCTGCCATCAATGGAAGCAGACAGCGGGCCACTTTGTCGCCATAGTGCGGGGAAGCGCGCTCGATTGACTGGAAGAATGCGCTTACCAGAACATCCGCCAACTGCAATCCGGCCACCTGCGAGGCGGTGGCGCGTTCGATCTCGTTCCAGCGCAGCACGCCAGCTTTTATCTCTCGGGTGTTGAGATAAGTTGTTCCGGCCACGGCCTGATTCATCAACTGGGCGACATATGCCTTGAACCGCCCGAAATGATGGCCCTTCCGGCTTGCCATGACGATACGCAAGACCGGATCACGGATGCCGTGCCGGGGCGCAGAGTTGACCACATAGTGCGTGGCACGCTCAAGCAGCAGGCGGCCAACGAAGTTGAAGAGAACATCCCTTGGATTGCCCGAGGCCGATGCCGCTCGCTCATTATAGTGGCCGATCATGGTTTTCTTGTAGGAGCAGACCACAAACCCCCGTGCCGGATAGTCGCGCGAGGCAAGTTTCTGGGCTGCTAGTAGGCGGTTCTTAGGTTTCAGGTTGCGATAATGCAGAACCCCGCCCCTTTGCCCTCCAAAGGAAAGAAGGATTTCATCCCTTCTTCGGTCGAGGTCAGGCTCAACTTCTGCTCGGACCAAATAACCGCCAAGGCAAAGCCATTCAGAATTTCCATCATGGAAATCCGGCTTGAGGCGATCAACTTTATCATCGCCAGCTTCATCAATAAAAAGCGTGTAGTGGTGTGCCAACATTGGCTCCGACGGAAAAGAACTATCTAGCCATGCCCCCCGGCCTCCCTCGCAAGATCGCAAAGGGAAAAGGCGGATCACGTATACCCGGGGACCAAGAGTCGCAGATCTCCCATGAAGCTCTCAAGCGTCTGAATGTCCGTCCGGATGCTGGCCGGGAATTTCTCGATTAGAGGTTCGGGCACCACAAGCTGCACGTTGGCCTGCGTCATTTCCCGGAACTGCGCCTCGGAAACGCCCTCCTGCAAGGTCAGGAGGTGCTTCACCGGAATCCGGTCTGCCTCATTCAGAATTTGCCGCCAGCGGTCGCGGCAGGTGGTCTTAGTGGCGAGCATCCGAAGCCGCGAGGCCGGGAAGCTAGGGTCACGATAGGCCGCCTGCGACGGGAACAAGAAGTCCGGCCGCCTGCCAGGTTCCGATTGCGGCCCGTGCTCGAAGTCTGCCCCCTCCCGGAACCGTTCCTCTATCAGGATTTCACGGGTATGCAGTTCAAGCGAGCGCCCGGAGCGCGCCTTGCGCCGTTGAAGAACAGTCTGCGCGCGGGAGATAAAATCGTCTAAATTGACGAAGCCCGCCTTGATCGCGGGGAGCTCTATCGCCTCTTCCACGCTGCGGAAAATTTCAAATTCGCATTCCCGGCGGCGCAGAAGCCGCTTGTCAGGCAGGGTGCCGTGCTCGGGGCGAAGCTCTACCGTCTTGCGCACGATCTCGGCCCCGGACGGGAACTCTGCCAGCCATGCGGGCGGTATTTCGGCCGGATCAAGCCAGCAACTCGCGCGCCTAGTGGCATAGGGCGGAAAAAGCCCCGGTTGTTCGGGGGACCACATGACGAAGCGCCCGGGCTCAATCGGCCCGAACCGCTCCTCGGCTATATCTTCCTCGGTCTCGTGGCGGCACACCCAGACATGGCAGCTCCTCGCGGAGCCGTTCTCGTCCAGCGGAAAGGCGAAGACGGCAAGCGCGCCCGTACTTTCGGGGTCGAGTAGCGCCGAAGCCCCGCCCCCAAAATTGGTCAGCCGAGTTTCGTCGCGCCCGTTCGGTTTCCCCTCGTGGCGCTTCGAGTTGTAATAGATCACCCGCACTTCCCGGGCGTCCATGTGGGAGTCGACGGCAAGTTCAAAGCGATGATCGGGGTTCTTTTGGTCCGTCCGGTTGATCATCGGGAAGATGCGGAACAGGAAGTCTTTTGGGATATAGGGGCCTGCTTGATTCGCGCCGTTAGCGAGTGTGTCATTGCCCGAAAGGCGCTTCACGAAAAGTGCCACCCCGGGCGCGCAGAAAACCCCGAGCCAATCTGTGAAATCAGAAACTGCCATTTGCCCCGCCCGCAATCGTTTCTTCTATCGGGCCATTGGCCAGCCAATCCGCTGCTCGGTCAAGTACCTTGTCCACAGGCACCCGCTCCCGCCCCTTGAGAGCACATTCCCAGATCGTCAGAACCCGCCATCCATTGGCTAGAAGGGCGGCCTCGGCGGCCCGATCCCGGGCGCGGTTGCCCTCTATCTTCGCCTCCCAGAACTCGCGCCGCGTGGTGGGCAGCCGGAACAGGTGGCAGCCGTGACCGTGCCAGAAGCAGCCGTGAATGAAGATCACCGCGCGACGCCCGGGAAACACGAGATCGGGCGAGCCGGGTAACCGGCGATCGTGAAGCCTGTAGCGGAAGCCCCGGGCATGGAGCCCCCGCCGCAGGATCATTTCGGGCCGCGTGTCCTTTCCCCGGATTCCCGCCATCATCCGGGAGCGGGTCGCGGCGTCCACCACGTCAGCCAACGAGTGGCAACCGCCTTTGCAAGTGTTCTAGATTCTGCGCCGCCTCGGCAGTGATGTAAGGCAGCATGTGGCGGGCAACCGCTTCGATCACTGGCACGGCCACTGAGTTGCCGAACTGCTTGTATGCCTGCGTGTCGGAAACCGGGATGATGAACTTGGACTCGCCGGGATTGTCGAACCCCATCAAGCGGGCGCACTCACGGGGGGTCAGACGGCGCGGGTTCTTCCCCTCGCCCCGGTCAATCAAGATTTCCGAGCCGTCCTTGTAGTAGCGGGCCGAAAGGGTGCGCGCCGTGTCTCCTCGGCCCACGAGCCCGAAGCCGAACCCGTTCCCTGCCGCCCGGTGCTTGGCCGCGTAGTTTTGCAGATACTGCCAGAGGTGATCAGTCAGGGTGTATTTGTCGCTCACCCGGCCCGTGGCATCCGTATAGTGCTTGTCGGGCCCCTTCTCGGAGCCGTCTTCGGGGTGCAGGATCGTCCCGAGTTTCGGCCCGTTGAGCGGCGAAGGCACGTCCAGATCGGCAAACGAGAAATCGCACTCCTCCCGGAACCCGGCAATCAAGATACGTTCCCGATGCTGAGGTACATAGCCTTTGGCATTGATCACGCGCGGCGTGGGAACATGATAGCCGAGGTCGCGCAAGGTCCGCATGATCACCTCGAACGTGCGCCCCTTATCGTGACTCACGAGGTTTTTGACGTTCTCCAGCAAGAATGCCTTGGGGCGATGCTCGGAGACGATCCGAACCACATCGAAGAAAAGTGTCCCCTGCGTCTCGTCCGCAAAGCCGTGCGCGCGCTTGAGGGCGTTCTTCTTGCTTACTCCAGCGATGCTGAAAGGCTGGCAAGGAAAGCCCGCAAGTAGAAGGTCGTGCTCGGGAATATCCTTCGCCTCGGTTTTGGTAATGTCCCCCGAAATCTCGTGATCGTCGTGAGGGAAGTTCGCTGCATAGGTAGTCTTGGCAAAGCGGTCCCATTCCGAGGTAAAGACGCACTTGCCGCCCAGCGGCTCGAAACCCCGACGAATGCCGCCGATCCCTGCAAATAGGTCGATGAACCGAAATGCAGGCTTCTTAGGCTCGGGCGCACCGCGTTGGTTCACGAGGTCTTCCAGCACCATGAGTGCTGCTTGCCGGGGCATGGCCTCGCCGCGCTCCCACCGATAGAGAGTTGCGGGGGAATATCCCATCAAAGGCGCCAACGCCTCTACAGACAAGCCCGCGCGCTCGCGCAGTCGAGAAAAGTCAGAGCGGGGTTCATCAAGCATCGGCGGTCCCTCGGGGTCGATTTTTCTCATCCTTGCTACATGTGACACGAAGACACAAGAACAAAGGTGGAATTCCGTGCCGACCACCGCGTCGAAGAAGTCAACGTTCAATTTCCGGTGCTCCGAGGGCTTAGGACACCGGGCCGGGCAGTAGCTAGATCACAGGACGCGAAGAGGCTGAGCTACCGGGCCACAAGGGTCCGGGCCCGGAGTCATCGGTAGTCATGGGCTTAAGCGTGTTCGCTGACAAGCCAACGCAGGTAACGGCCTCAGCTAGGTTGAGCATCCATTGGAGCATGAGCGAGGGAGGCATCGTGAGTTCGGTCGTTTGGCCGGCTTGCCTCCCCGAGGACGATCAGGTTCCCGCCAATAGCACATGCCCGAACAAGCGAAACACCAAAGAGGCTGGCTGCTCAGAGGCGCTCGGGTCCTTCCGGCTAGAGTGCTTCTGTCGGGGGGTGCGTGGAGCCCCGGCTCAAGAAAGTTTTTCAGAATTTTTTGGATTTTGTTCAGTGTTTTTCGGAGTTGAGGGGGGCATTAGATTCAGAGGTAGTTGTGCGACGGGAAAGACTGGAGCGTCGCGTCCCCAGTGCGCAACCAGACGGAAGGGACCTGTAAGATAAGGATTGGAACTACAGTAATGACTTGCGCTGAGGGCGGGACGTGGGACATGCGGGACATGTTTGCCGGTTCCACCCCTATCGGAGTGGAAATGGTGCCTTAGTCGATAAACCGGAAGACATGTCCCACTCGTCCCAATTGAAACGTTACAAGGACTTATACCAGATCATCAAAATCATCCCGCACTCGCTCACGCAGTTTCAGTCCGATGAATCCTCGCCCACGAATCCCGCCCCTATTTTTGACGCCCTCGAACCCAGCCTTCTTTAACTTCTCGGGAAACGTTCTCTGCAACGAACCCGGGTCTTCCCGGTTGCGGTAAGCGTAGTCACGCCACGACTCGAAAAGCTCCGCCGTAAGGGTTGCCTTATCCGGAATTCGTTCGCATTCGTCTTCCAGCCAGCGGGCAAACGTGTCCTCCCTTGCGAAGTAATCCCGAGTTGCGGCTTCCACAACAGCCGGGCGAACCAAACCATTTTCCTGCCAGTCCAGCGCCCCCCGGATCGCCCACGACAAAATCCCCGGCCACTCGGACTTCAGCTTCTTGGGCAGGTGTTCGTCTTTTGCGGCGGGCGGATGGTCGAAGGGAAGAATCAGGAAGCGGCGCCGGATCGCGGAGTCTACGTCGCTCAAGCCAGGTGCATTGTTACCCACAATGGTCAGCTTGAAGGCCGGGCGGAACTCGAAGCTATCCTGACGCATGAAGCGCGCCGTGATCGGGTCGCCACCCGTCAGCGCCTTGATACGGTTCTCGGCCCATTTTGAGCCCGCTTCCGTTTCGCTGGCTACCGCCATGCGCGGCCCGTGGAGACGTGCCAGTTCTTCTGGATGCGCCTCATGCCGTTGCGCCGTCAGCGTAGAAGTGGCGACGTTGGCAGCATACTCGGCCATCAGATCATAGAGCACCGAAACTGCCGTGGTCTTTCCAGAGCCGCCCGGCCCGTAGATGAAAAGTAGCACTTGTTCGCGGGTCTCGCCCGTTAGGTTGTATCCGGCCCATTGCTGGAAGAAACGGATCGCCGCCGTGTCGCCGCCAAGCGCTTGGTCAAGGAATGCGAGCCAACGTGCGCAGTCGCTTTCGGGGTCGAAGGAGCCGAGCGGAACGGGCGTGATCGCCGTCGCTTTCGACACGTAGTCATCAGGCTGCCCGGGGCGAAGCTGCCCTGTCCGCAGGTCCACCACGCCGCCCGGGGTGCCGAGCAGCATGGCGTCACTGTCCCAACCAGAAGCCGAGAAAGCGAACTCGCGCACGGTGCGTGCGCCGCGCTCAATAGCTTCCCAGACGTTCACATTCTTCAGTGCCTTGGCTTTGGAATCGCGTGCCGCCAAATCAACGGAAATGGCGCGTGCGTAGTGCTTAGCGAGCTGCGTTTCTTCGCGCTCCCAACGATGCCCTATGAAGCGGAACCAGCGCCCAGCGTTATGGTCGAAGAGCAATTCCCCAACGTGCCTATCCGTGAAGGCGCGGATGACACCATCTTGGTCCAAATCAAAGCCAGCAAGTTCGTCAACAAGTTCGGGTTCTTCGCCGTCAGGGTGCTGGTCAATCCAGATTTCGTCGAACTCGGCCATCAGGTCGTCGTCCGCCGAGCGCACGACCTTGGACATTTCGCGGCCATAGACATACGTGAGAATATCCGGGATCGACTTTACGCGCTCATACCAGCGCGAGTCCCGCTCCGTGTCGGGCACTTCATTGAAAACACTGCGCAGTTTCTCGCCAACGCGCAGCAGGGGTTCGCCTCGTGCGGCCCAATGCCCGGCCAGCCGAATGGCGGCGACGTGGAAGTTTTCGGATGTACGGATCGCTTTCAACGCAGCGGCTACGTCCAGACGTTCGTCATTTCCAGTAGCTCCGCTAGTGGTCCCGGGCTTACCCATAGCCCCAGCGTCTAGGTCATCGGCCAGGTCGAGGTAGCGGCCCTCGGCAAGGAAGGTCTGGACAGGGGGTCTGCCCTCGACGCCCCCCGCATAGTAGCATTGAGATAGCACGAAGGACTCGCCTGCTAGGGCGCCCTTCAAGACACCATTGACGCGCGCTAGCAGGCCATATCGGTCGTTCGGTGGCATGGGCTTGCTGAAGGGGCAGATGACGCGCCAGCGAGGCTTCTGGGGCGTATGCGAAGCTGTAGTGTAGATCAGAGCCGCGAGGCGGGCCGCTTGCAGCAAAGCGCGCGCTTCCTCGGGTTGCATTGCCCCCGTGTCATGGTCCCCCTCCACGCCGTTCACTGCTTCCACGTTTGCATTAGTGCGGTAGCTTTTGCCGGAGGGCGAAAGCGACGTGTCGTCACCGAAGGTTGCCGCCTTAATCCACGGTAGCTCTTCCTTGCTCTTAGCGGTCTTGGCCCCAATTTGTGCGGCCAGCTTGCGCAGCGAAACGCGAACCTTTCTCTTCTCGTAGCCCGTTCGGTTCGGAAAGCGCGTGAAGGTCATAGGCCGGTCAAGCGGACCGCGGCCTATGCGTCTAGCCGAATTATGTTCAGGTGGCATGATTAATCCATTTTGGATGCTACGGCACAGGAGCTTGCAGCCCCAGCGCACCGGATTTCAGTCAGTTTCCCCCTCCGTACAGAAAGCGGCTTATTCGATTCAGAGGGTGCCCCGCGCAGAGCGTCGATGTCGGCGCGAAGCGAACGGCCCTAGTTTGTTACGCCGCTGGTATGCACTGTTAGGTCGAGAACAAGTTCAGTGCGGATCGCGCTGCAACAGGAAAATATAGGTGGCGAGCGCGGAACGGGCGGTCATTTCACCACCTCCAAATTTTGCCATGCAGAAGGGCAATAGCTTCCGCCGTGTCGTCGGATACCGCCTCGGGTTTGAGTTGGTCGCTTAAGATAAGGTGCGATTTCGCCCGCACCCCTTCTCTAAGTTTCTGGACAAGAGTAAAATGCGCTTTACCGCGAGGCGCGACGGGAAAATTCAACTTGGCGTCGGCGAAGAGAGCAGCGGAACGCATAACGGCGTCGGCAAGCGACTGTCCCTTTTTCGGCACTGGGAGATCGTCGGGATCAGGAAAGAACTCTCCCGGGATCATTCGGCGAATTCTAAAATTTCTTTCCGGATGGGCGTCAAACCAGTCGCGGTCTATGGGATTGATTTGATCGGTCATCATGCGGCCCCATGGCTAACGGTACGGGTTTTAGCCCATTCCAGTAGCGAGGGAACGTGGTACCGGATCGCGCCACGGCCGAAGACCACGAAGGGCGGCCCCTTGCTGTCGCGGAAATGGCGATATTTCTCAAGCGAAGAGCGCGAAATCCCAAGCAGGTTCGCGGCGGTCTGCGTGTCGATATAGAGCGGCTGGTTCTCGTGTTGCATATTCGTCTCCGGGCTTTGATTCGCCCAGCAACGAAAACACGGAACTCAGAAATAAACTAATCGACGCAGGCACTTATATTCTAACAGCTAGCACTGAGAATCTTCAGCCCTCCGCCTCCTCAGCATTGGTCGTAGTTTCAATCTCTCTTACCCACCGATAGACCGTGCCGCCCGAGGGAAGATTCTCGTCGGGCTCATCGCCAAAGTCATCAACCAGCCGCCGAACGATCTCTGCGGTGATGACTCCAGATTTATGGAGTTCCCGGACAATCGGGAAAAACCGTCGCCGCTTAGGGTCATTGTCACGCTTGGCCCTGCCCCCGAGCGAGGCGACTTCTCTGGCAGTCAGTGGGACGCGCGGCAGATCAGCTAAGGCGTCCACTGCCCCGGGCGGCAGGTATTTCCGGCACCACTCGTCATCACGGGCAACGTTAAGCCACGGTATCGGCACCCCGGCGGCAATCGTCTTCGCAATCACCTCTGTGGGGGGCATGGTGGTCAATCTCAACCCGCCGATGTAGCCACGTTGCTCCTCGATCCCGGCGTCCAGAGCCCGCAGGTCATCGGGTTCCCGCGCGCCCACCGGGACACCGTAGAAGTCATGCGCGCCCGGCAGCAAAGCCGTGTTAGCGGCGCAAGTGTTTTGTCCCACCTCGGGAACACAGCCGCACAGCACGTCCATCGCCTGCGAGGGCTTCCACGCAGGCACAGCTATCCAATCGCGCAGCCGCCGCATCATAGCCCGCTGTTTGGGAGGAAGGTGTGCAAGGTCGGGGTAGTCGTCCGACTCGCCCAGAAGGTGCATTTCCTCGATCACGCCGTTTTCTCCCGTTTCACGCCATCAATCGGCACCACGTTGGCCCCCAGCCCGAGCGCCGCCGCCACCTCACTCCCGATTAGATCGGCAGCCCGGCGCTGTGGATCGGCAGCAAGGTGGGCATAGCGTTTCGTGGTTGCCGTCTGCGAATGGCCGAGAAGAGCGCCGATCTGGTGCAGGCTCAGCCCCACCCCTGCCCCCACGGCTGCATTGGAATGGCGAAGATCGTGCAACCGCGTCCCTTCGATACCAGCCTCTCGGCAGACCGCCCGCCAGAGCCGGTTGACATCGGCGCGCGGCTTCTCGCCCTTCGTTCCAGCCGAGGTGCTGGCGATTACATAACGTCCGACGCGTGGCAGCCCGTCCAGCAATGCCAGCGCCGCCCCGCCGAGCACGATTACTTTCGCCCCGGTCTTGGAGTCAGTAAGGCGAAGCATCCCGCGCTGAAAATCGACGTGCTGCCATTCCAGATCAAGGATTTCGCGCACCCGGGCACCAGTCAAGAGAAGGAGCCGGATCGCCGCCACCGAGTGCAGATCAAAGTGGGCGCGGCGCTTCTCGGGCGCAGGCAGGTACTTCGCACCCGGCTTATTCTCGTTAACCTGCCAAGGCAGCCCTTGCGTCTCTGCTAAGGTCAGGGCGGCTCCGAGGCGTTGCATTTCTTCCGAAGAGAGGAAGCGTTCGCGGCCCTTCTCCTTGAACCCCTCGACACCCGAGGCCGGATTCGTTGAGCCTACCGGGAGCAAGCCCAGATCGGTAGCCCACGAGAACATCGCCTTGATAACCGCCAGCGCCCGGTTTGCGATGATCGGGCCGCCGCGCGTCTTGTGGGCAGCCGTGCGCTTAGCCCCGGGCCTCTTAGAGCTCTTCTCCTTCCGAGCGATTGCTCCGTGCAGCTTCGCTACGTCGCTGCGCGTGAGCGTCACCGCTTTCCGGGAGCCAATCGCAGGGAGAATGTGCGTAATAAGAACCCCGCGATAGAGCTTCGCGGTGGCCTCCTTACGCTTGGGCTCAACGTGTCGGGAAAGCCATTCGGCAGCAATTTCGGCAACCGTGTCAGCCGCCCGGGCTTCGGCTCGCTCGGCGGCAGGGTCAGCCCCAAGGCGCACCTTAGCGAGCATGTCTTTTGCCATGTCGCGGGCTTGCTCCGGCGTGACGGTTTGAGGGCTGCCTAGCACTACACGCTTCTTGGCCGCGCCGCGTCCACCCGCTCCTGTACGGTATTCGAGAATCCACGAGCGTGAGCCCGAGGGGCGAACGAGAAGCCCGAAGCCTTTTAAGGCGTCATCGTAATAGGTGACGGGCTTCTCAAGGGGCTCGATAGCCGCGATGCTGCGGCGGGCAATCTTGATGACAGGCATGGCGGTCTCCGCGCTTCCAGTGGCGACCTGAGGGCGGAATCGCCACCGAGTCGCCACCGACCATTGAAACCGCAAGATAGGTGATCCGGCTGCGCATACAATTATGAAAGAGAAAACAGTGCTTTATTGAAAGACCGTAAAACCTTATGAAATCCTGTGAAACCGGATTTCTATAACTGTTAATCAATTGGTCGTAGGTTCGATCCCTACCGCCGGAGCCAAACTTCCAGCAAGCCGCTGAAGTTTAGGCAGAAAACCCCCGAGTCTCGGCAGAGACCCGGGGGTTTTGCGTTTGGCTTTGCACAATGCTCTGCACAGGATCCCCGATTGCCTTGCGACACCTCCAACTCAGGAGGCCCCTCGCCGATGGCGATCAAGCAACCCCATCTCGAACGTCGAAGCACAGGTTACTACTGGCGCCGCCGCGTTCCCGCGCGTGCCAGATCCCGTTTCAAACCGGAATTCTTCTGCTTCCCACTGCGCACGCAAATCCCCCGCGATGCCGCAGAGCTCGCCCGGCGACTGACCGCCGTCAGCGACCTCTGCTTCAACGCGGAGTCGCTCGTGTCGCTAGAGGTCATGACGAACATCCTGGTCACCTACGCCGCGATCGACATCGAGGCCGCCGATCGCCTGCGCGCCTTGACCGGTCCTCGCACCAGACAGGCCGCTGAAGTGGCGATGGCGGTTGAGGAAGCGGCGCGCGCGTCTCTGCGCGATGCTATCTTCCTGTGCGATATCACTCCCGCCCTGGCCCCGATCCGGGATACCGCGAGCCGCTTGGGCCTCACCCTCGATGAGAGCGAAGAGGATTTTGCCATTCTGGCCGACAGGATGATCCGCCTCATGATCGAAATCAGCGAGGAAAAGGAACGCCGCGCCCGCGGCCATTTCTCCGAGCCCCAGCCCTATCTCTCGGCTGCGCTCGGCCAGTCGGCCGCTCCTGCACCCGCTTGCATGGCGCTCGCGGCCCCGGCTGTCTCGCCCGCAGCCCCGGCGCAGCCCGTCATTCAGGCAGAGCCGCAGGAAACGAAGATCGAAGTTGTAGATGCTGAAGATCTACCTTCGCACCGACAGCGGTCGAGGGCGAAGCCCCGGCGCCGTTTCACCAGCGGGAGGGGCTGGCGGTCTCGGTCGATGCCGGCCAGGGCGTGCCGGCGCGCTGCTTGGACGGGTCGGATCCCCGCCTCTTGGACCTCTGGGACGAATTGTTCGACGAGATGTCCCGTGGCGTGCGGACCGAGGGCGCCTACACCTTCGAAGATGCCGGCAAGGCCGAGCGCTTCGTGAAGGACGCTGACACCACCCGCTCCACCCGCAAGCTGATCGCAGATATCCTGGGCAACCCGCGCATTTCGGAAGTAGGCGGGGCGGACTGGACCCGGTTCAACAATACCCTGCGCCGGCTTACCAACAATCACGGCCGGTCCAGCAAGCTGCGGCACCTGACCATTCTCGAGTTCATCGAACATCAAGAGGATAAGGAACAGACGCAGATTGCCGCCGCTGAGAAGGAGATCGCAAGGCGTGGTCTTGAAGGTGATGCGAAGGAAGCGCTCCTGCGCAAGGCCAGGATCGCCCGCATCTCGCCGCGCACGTTCCAGCGCCACCAGAAATACCTGTCGGCGCCCCTGGATCATGCTGTGAGCAAGGGGCGGATTTCGCACAATCCGTTCAAGCTTTTCGTCGTTGGCGAAGCCACGATCGAGGACATGCGCAAATCGCTCCCCGCGACATCGCGCCAGTGAACTGCCCCCACTGAAGTGCTCCGCCCACTGAGATTGATTTATCTCGTTAGGAGGAGGACCACTGGATGGTTGGAAAGCGAGAGAAGCCCGAAGACATCGTGCTGAAGCTGCGGCAGATTGAGGTGCTGCATGGCCAAGGCATGCCGGTCGCCGATGCGGTGCGCCAAGTCGGGATCACGCAGCAGAGCTACTATCGCTGGCGCCGGCAATATGGCGGCATGAGCCGGAGCCAGCTGAAGCGGCTGAAGGAGCTTGAGAAGGAGAACCAACGGCTCAGGCGGGCGGTCTCCGATTTGACGCTCGACAAGCTCATCCTGGCTGAGGCGGCGCGGGGAAACTGTCTCAAGCCCCTCGCGCCGACGCCAGTGCATCGACCATGTGCGGCAGGAACTGGGCGTCTCCGAGCGCCGCGCTTGCCGCACACTCGGCCAGCATCGCTCCACGCAGAGAAAGGTGCCGCGCGGCCGGCCAGACGAAGCGCGCCTGACGGCGGACATCATCGAGCTGGCGCGCCAGTATGGTCGCTACGGATACCGTCCCATCACTGCGCTGCTGAAACAGTCCGGCTGGCAGGTGAACCTCAAGCGGGTCGAGCGCATCTGGAAACGCGAGGGGCTGAAAGTCCCGCAGAAGCAGAAGAAACGAAGCCGGCTCTGGCTGAATGACGGCTCGTGCGTCCGGCTGCGACCGGAGCGACCGAACCACGTCTGGTCCTACGACTTCGTCCAGGACCGGACGCATGACGGCCGAGCCTACCGCACCCTCAATATCATCGACGAGTTCACGAAGGAGGCGCTGATGATCCATGTCGATCGGAAGCTCAACTCCACCGACGTGGTCGATGCCCTGACGGACCTGTTCATCCTGCGCGGGCCGCCCGAGTTCATTCGCTCAGATAATGGCCCCGAATTCGTGGCCACGAAGGTGCGGGACTGGATCGAGGCCGTCGGTGCCAAGACCGCCTTCATCGAACCCGGATCACCTTGGGAGAACGGCTATTGCGAGAGCTTCAACGCCCGCTTCCGCAACGAGCTGCTCGATGGGGAAATCTTCTACTCACTGCGCGAGGCGCAGATCCTGATCGAGCGATGGCGAAAGCACTACAACACGGTCAGGCCCCACAGTGCCTTAGGCTATCGCCCGCCGGCACCGGAAAACATCGTGCCCATCGACCGGAGACCGACCATGCACTAACAATTGACCTGGAGCACTCAGGTGGGGCAGCTCAAGCATGGCGATGATTTGCTCCTCCTCGCTTGCCATGAGGGGGCGTTGTTTCCCTTTCTCGCGGACACGGAGGTTGTAGAAAAGCTGTTGCCTCTTCTTCTGATTCCGGGTGGTCTTGCGGGTCTTCGTCGTCATGTCGTGCACCTTGTGGGCTGTTTCAGTGCACGGGAGATGCAGACGTTCCCGAAAGGCCTCGCATCGGTTTGATCCCCATCCCACAGAGGGAGACCTCGGCCGTCGCCGACAGCCGACATCGATATCAAGCCATTGATATAGAAATATAAATTATGACGCCGGCAACCGACAGAGGACCGACATACCGCCGGCCTATTCTCCCGCTGAGCAGCCCTTGGTCGTCGAGATATGTCAGAGACATCGCGATATTTTTTCGACCGTCCTGAAGCAAACGTCAGAAGTCAGCTTCTTGCGGCGGCTTCAAGGATATCAGCGAGGAACTCGGAAATGGGTTCTACTCCTGACAGCCAGAGGTGATCTCTGGCACGAGTGGCTGCCACGTATAGGAGATGACGTTCAGTCGCCATCACCTCGTCCAACTGGGGTTCATCCCGGGCTGCGTAGATCCGCCCTTCGTCAGGCAGCTTGTCATGATCCAGTGCAGCGACAGCAACCGCTCGGAATTCCGCTCCTTTTGCTTCGTGCATGGGCAGCAGAACGAACTTGTCGAAGTCGGAAAACTCTTCAACCAGCTCTTCAGACCTGACCAGAACTGCAATCTCGTCCGGCTCAATGCCATCGCTTCGCAACAACTGAGCCCATTGGGACAGGGCAACGAGCTCGCTCTCACGATCCGGGAACACATGGATCTCCGGAGGCGGCCCGTCGAATACCGACGTTACCCCAAGTCTGCTCTCTTCAGAGCCATCTGCCTCTACGAGAGCTTCGGGGAGAAGCTCATCACCGCACCGCCGAATTTGATGAGAGGTGCGATAATTTACCTTTAAGCTCCGAGATCTACCGTAACCGCCCGATTGAGACCGCGGCTTAGGCGTCGGGCGCCCATCTCCACGGGAGCAATTCGGCGAGCCGATTGATCTTGTGATCGTGGATGCGCTCGAGCACGTCGGCGAGCCAAGCCTGCGGGTCCAGCCCATTCATCTTCGCGGTCTCGATGAGCGTCATGGCACGGGCAAGGGTCTCTCCGCCGCTGTCCGAGCCGGCAAAGAGCCAGTTCTTCCTTCCGATGCCGATCGGGCGCATGGCGCGCTCGGCCGGGTTGTTGTCGATGCCGATGCGTCCGTCCTCGAGGAACAGCTCGAAGGACGGCCAGCGGGACAGCCCGTAACGGAACGCCTTGGCGAGGTCGCCCTTGCCGGGAATACGAAGCAGCTGGGTTTCGGCCCACGCCTTGAAGGCGTCGACCATAGGTTTGGAATGCCGCTGCCGCGCGGCCTTGCGCATCTCGGCGGACTGGCCGGCGATCTCTCGTTCGACATCGTAAAGCTTCCCGATCCGGTCGAGTGCCTCCCGCGCGATCTCGGACTTCGTGGTCTCCCAGACGTCGTGGAAGTCGCGCCGCAGGTGTGCCCAGCAGGCGGCCTCGCGGAACTGGCTGCTACCGTCCGCGCGTTGCTCGTAGAGCTGGCCGAAGCCCGCATAGGCATCCGCTTGAAGGATGCCAGCACTACCTTGGAGGTGCCGCCGGGGATGCTCTCCTTTCCGGTCCGGTGAGAAGCGGTAGACCACGCCGGGCGGGGCCGCGCCGGCCCAAGGTCTCTGGTCCGAGACATAGGCCCAGATCCGTCCCTGCTTGACCCCCTTGCCCAAGCCCCGGTCGCGGCGGGACCGGTCCAGAACGCGGATCGGCGTGTCGTCGGCGTGCAGGACCGACGCGGCCATGACTTCGGCCTCGATCCTGTCGATGATCGGCTCGAGCACCTTCATGGCCCTGCCGCACCAGTCCAGCAGCGTGCTGTCGGGCACGTCCGCACCCATGCGGGCGTAGATCTCGTTGAGGCGATAGAGCGGCAGGTGGTCATCGAACTTGGAGACCAGCACATGCGCCAGCAGACCCGGCCCCGCCATGCTGCCAGGGATCGGACGGCTCGGGGCAGCGGGCTGCACCATCTTCTCACACCGGCGACAGGATTTCTTCAGCCGCGCGATCTGGATCACCTTCATCTGCGCCGCGACCATGTCGAGCAACTCGCTCACATCCTCGCCGACCACGCGGAGGTCGCCGCCGCAATCGGGACAGCAGGTGCCGGGGTCGAGCTCGCGACGTTCGCGGGGAGTGGCGTCGGACACCCGTGGCCTGCGACGGGGGCGCAGTTCAGCGGTCCCGGGATCAGCGGCCAGAGGCTCCTCGTCCTCTTCGTCGACCGGCTCGCTGCGCTGCTCGGCGGCCGCGACCAGCAGGTCTTCCAGCGCGAGCTCGAGCTGGGCGATCTCTCGTTCGATCTTCTCCGAGGACTTGCCGAAAGCCTGCTTCTGGAGCCTGGCGATCCGCAAGCGCAGGGCTTGGACCAGCTGCTCATGGGCCTGAAGCGTGGCCGACATGCGCGCATTCTCCGCCTGAAGCGCGGCTATCATCGCCTTCAGGACGGCAGGGTCATCGGAGAGAATGTCGGCGTCTTCGGACATGCCGACAGATACCATGCGGCATTCGGAATGGCCAATGAAACAAGGGACTTGAGCAGGACAAACTACCCGACGCGGGCCGGCGGCGCACCCCAGTCCGGACGCCGCCAATCGATGCCTTCCCAGAGCATCGCCAGCTGCGCAGAGGTGAGCCGGGCAGCACCACCCTCGGCACCAGGCCAGGGAAAGCGGCCGCGTTCGAGCACCTTGTAGTAGAGGCAGAAACCTTGGCCATCCCAGTAGAGCAGCTTCAGACGATCGCCCCGGCGCCCTCGGAACGCGAAGACCGCGCCGCTTGCGGGCTTCTGGCGCAGGACATCCTGTGCGATGGCGGAGAGACCGGCGATGCCCTTCCTCATGTCGGTGACGCCGCAGGCCAGATAGACCCGCACCCCCGTTCCGGGCCCGATCATGCCGCCTCCACCGCCCGGATCAGCCGGGTCAGCGCGTCATCATCCATGCTGCTGTCGAACCTCAGGCACCGCCCGTTGCTCAGCCGCAGTTCGATCAGGACCGGCCGCGAGGGGGCGGATACGGATGCGCAGGCAGGTTCCGGGGGCGCATCGAAGTCCACCGGAAGGAAGACAGTTCCGCGATCCGGCGACCATAGCCCTTTCTTCTTCAGATCCCGACGCCACCCATAGATCTGCGACCGGGTGAGCTCGTGGCGCTGCGCGACCTGCGTCACCGTCGCACCGCCAATGCCGACCTCCGAGAGGATCTCGAGCTTCTCGTCATCGCTCCATCGACGGCGCCGCTCGACGCCCAGAACTTCGCCCAGCATGGCCCCTCCAGATAAGACACGTCGTTAACGACGCCGTTATGCACGTGTCTTAGATCAGAGAGCCCCAGTCAGGCAGGCGGTCTCAATCGGGCGGTTACGGAGGAGCAGTGCAACGACCGGGTGCACCGGATTGGGCAATCTCGTCCGATCGAAGTGCACGTGCCAATGGCCGTCCATCCCGAATATGGTGCCAGCTCCTTCGATTGCCTGCTGCACAGCCTAATGCATCGCAAACGCCAGCTTGCCTCGCAGGCGCTTTGGCCGATGGGGGATACGAAGGGCGACCTCTCGACACTGCAGGCGGGGCTCGGCCAGGAGAAAGACCCGGCACGACCGATGTCGATTGCGGAGTGCATGGCCGAACTATTCCAGAGGGATCAGCTCCCCCCTCCCACCCCCGACCTGCGGGGCGCATACCGGATGCCCTGAACCTTCACGAGATGTGAAGGGGCGGCTCGAGGCGCACACCTTTTGGTGGGCGGCGTTTCCGGCTGAAATGAAGCGGGTTGAATCGAGACCGGCACGACACCCTGCTGTGCCGAACATGAACCCCTAACCGATCCCTTCGATCGGATGGGCGCCGCTCGCTTTTGCGGTTCCGGGGCTCTCTGGGACTTCCGCGAGGCGGCGTTCTACCACTCCGACCACCTGGGCATGATCAGGCAGCGCGACCGCCGACACCTCGCACATAGCCACTACGAATTCCCAGACCGCATCAACGAGCTCCTCGGCAGAAAGGCTCGTTATCTCAGGCTTGACCTCCAGCCCGCCCAAGGCACAGGCTGCGGCCCATTCGGCTTCACGGCCCTTGTTCCGTTCTATGGTATCGTCCCGCATGATTTCGACCCGCCTTTCATTCAAGCCGGCTGCAATGTAACCCGCGGACGCGCGCCCCCCAGATCCTGGAACGCCAGTTGTCGGCAGGAAAACACGAGGATCTGCTGCTCCGACGCCACGCGCGTCAATGCGGTGAACATCTTGATGATCCGGTCATCATCTGAATAGACGAGCGCGTCGTCCAACACGATCGGCATGCAACGCCCTTGACGCGCGAAAAGACGCGCGAAGGCGAGCCGCGTGAGAATTGCGAGCTGCTCCTGCGTTCCACCAGAAAGCGTTTCAACCATCTCCTCCACCTCGCCCCTTGCAAGGGCGCTGGGCAGGAGGGTCTGGCTGTCAAAGGTAAGGTCAGCGCCGCCGTGCAATATGGACAGAAGCGGCTTCAGCTCGTCTCGCACGGGGCCGAAATAGGCGTCCCTGGCCGCACACCGCTCCGCGTCGAGCGCGGACTGCAGGCGCATGAGGCTCTCGGCCTGCCGGGCAAATCGCGCCTCGCGCAGGCGCGCCTGCTCGAGCCGTTCCCTGCACTCGTCCCAACATTCCTCAACGCCAGCGCCGGCAAGCGCCCGGATTTCAGCGGACAGGGACGCCAACTGTTCGGATGTCTGGGCACGACGCTCGTTCACCGAAGCCACCGCCTGTCGCGCCCGATCAAGATCGGCTCGAAGGGTCTGCAGATCCGGTGCTGAGGCTTGCAAGTCTGCGACGGCGACTTCGGCTTCCTGCCTGTCGCTCTCGGCCGACTTGTGAGCTCGCAGGAGATCGGCCTGCCGGGCTTCCCGACTGTCGCCTGCGCCGGCTGCAGCCATCGCTCGATCGAGGTCGCGCTGGGCGGCCTGTGACGACGCCTGAGCAGCGCTGGATTGTTCTCTGAACTCTGCCAGCTGACGCGCGGCCGCTTCGGCTTCACGCCGAGCGGTGAGCTCCTCTTGCCTCGCATCTTCGACTTCGGCTTCGAGTTCGCTCCGCGGCGGTAGCTCCTCCCGTGACGCTTCACCGGCACGCAGATCGGCATCGGCCTTCTCAGCCCTGAGCGCATCGAGGCCCCGCGGCGCGAGGCCAGCGAGCAGCCTATCCGAGAGCTCCGCCGCCCGACTGGCGTCTTCGTGGCGTCGGGCAGCAATACGTGCCTCCGCGATCGTGGCCACCCCCACTTCGCCGAATATGGCGCTTCGCAATTGCCGCGCCTTGTCGAGCGCTTGCGTAATCTCCCGAGCCGAATGTCCTTCTCCCGACGTGACGATGAGCTGGCCGATCCCGGGAAGATCGAGTTGCGCCTGCGGCCCGAGCGGAACGGTTTCACCATCCCTAAGCTGGCGGCCGTCGACCGTCACTCTGGCTTCGGCGGTATACTCGACTCGCACCTTGGCCGATTGAGCCGCGGCTGCGTGCTCAAGCTGTATCACTTCTGCCTCTGCCACCTCGGCTCGATGGATCCAGGCCGCATCGGCTTTGGAGACCTTCAGTTGCGCCTTTGCCATGTCTCGCCGCCGGGCCTCGGCTTCAGCGCGCTCGACCACACCTGAGAGCCGCTCCGCATCGAGCCGCGCCCGCCGGGCCCCCTCCTGCCGGAGAGCCAGGTTCAATCTGGCGCGTCCCGCTTCCAAGCGTTCCTTTGCCCTGTCATGCGCCACACGGGCTTCAGCAGCCATGCCTTGATTCAATGTCACCTGGCCGGCCGCATCGGAGGCATTCGCGCGTTCCCTGTCCAGCGTCAGGCGGGCCAAACGCAAAGCTTCCTGGGCGGCAAGGAAATCGTCCAGGGCCTTGCGGGCGGCGTGCTCCCGAAGGGTCGCCAGATCCCGGGCCTGTTCAGCCTGGTGGAGCCGCGAGACATGGGCCTCAGCTGCTTGCATGGCGGTTTCCGCCGCCGCGCATGCGGCCTCACGCCGGTTTTTGGCCGCTGGATCATCAAGCCGCCTGATCTCTGCTTCACAGCTCCGGCGCGACAGCAGCGCTTCGTCAAGCGAACGCATTTTCGTTTCGAGTTCGGCGGCTTCGGCCTCAAGAGAGGCCACCTCATCCGCAGCGGCCTTCCAAGGGCCGGACTTTCTGCCGGTCTTGGTCGTGATTTTCATCAACTCCTCAGTGACGCGGCGCATTACCCGGTCCATGCGCCGCCCTCCGGTCATGATATCGATTTCGCCTGCGACGGAAGACAGCAGGTCCCGCCGTGTCTCCATCTGCTCGGTCTTCTCCTTGGCATTGTCCGGCTCGAGCCCGGTGAGGCCCTGACGCACCCACAGGAGGCCCGCCGGCCCACTGCCGGACGTTCCGAGCAAATTTGCAATCCAGCGTTCGGCTTCATCATCCTGCGCAATGGTGGTGCGGTCAGAGATCCGGATGATCCGTGCCGATTTCTTGCTCAGAAACCGCTTCTCCAGCCGGAACGCTCCGTCGTCGGTGTCGATCTCGGCCGCGATCTCAACAGCACCACCGGCGCGAGGTTGCAAAAGCTTCACGGGCTTCGCCACCGAGGAATACTTCTCGAAGAACAACGCGTGCAACGCGTCGAAGAATGTCGATTTTCCGAATTCGTTCGCCTCGGAGACCACAGTGACGCCGTCGCCAATGTCCGAGATCGAAGCTTGCTGACCGGTGAACTTCCGCACGTTGACGAGATGGAGGGCGCGCAGCTTCATGTCAGGTCTCCAAAGCGAATGCGAACAACGCCGAGAGCGCCGATTGCGCGGTCTCGCGCGAGGCGGGCGGCAGGTTGGGATCGGCCGCCTCGCGCGCGAGGGACTCGGCGGCGGCACGCAGCGCGCCCCGATGGTCCAAAACATCGAGATCTTCGGTGTCGTGCACCATCCCGAGGTCATCGAAATTGGCCACGTGCCAGAGGAAATCGTGGCTGATGTCCTGCACTGCCCGTTCCAGAGAAGCACGATCCGAGGCGCGCGCGCGCCCGGTGACCACGAGATCCATCAATGTCCTCGGGCGCGCCGAGAGTGTAGGAAGCAGAGCCTCATGCCTCGCCATGACGTCATCGCTCTCACTGAGATCCAGCGTCGCGCGTTGCCAGTTCAACGTGCCTGTCGGGATGCTCTTGGTCCGAACCGGGCTTCCGTCTCCCCTGATCTCGACCAAAAGCGCGGCGGTCGCGCCGTCATGCTTGAAGCTGTCCGCTTCCGGCGCACCGGAATACCAGGTTTCCGCCGCCACCCTCAGCTGTCCATGCCAGTCGCCCAGCCCAAGATAGGCCAAACCGGACCGCGTCGCGCGATCCGGCGGGATGGTCGAGGATCCGCCATCCTCACTCGAGCCGAAGCTGGTGACCGATCCATGCGCGAGACCAATACGGACGGAGTCTCCGGTCTCGGCACGATCGAACCACTGGGTAAGATCGCGCCCGGGATGACGCTCGGGGGGCGGTGCCGGCAGAAGGACTGCCCTATTACCGAGATCGAGCGGCTTGGGCTCAAGGGCGAGTTTCAGATTGTCTGGCGCGTCCTGCGCTACAGTGCGCCACAGTTCGGTTGCATTGGCGTGGTCGTGGTTCCCCGGCATGAGCACCCAAGTGAGATCCTGCGCCGCGCCCATTTCATTGAGTGCATGACGGATTACCCTTGGGGCCGGTGTCGTCTGGTCAAAGGTATCACCCGCCAGCAAAATGTGGGTTGCGGCGTTCTCGCGCGCGATCGCTGTCAACCGCGACAGACTATCTTGTCGCGCCTGTCGTAGGCGCACGCGAACGTCTTCCGGAAAGCGCCCGAAGGGCTTGCCCAGATGCAAATCGGACGAATGGAGAAAGCGGATCACGCCGGGCTCCTCAGATCACCTGAAAGCGGTCTTTCTGACGTCACGTAGCTCCAGCCTCGTAACCCAGTGCAGTTTCCAACGGCCGCATGGCCGCCAGCGGGGAGCGCGCCGCTGCAGATGTGACTTAGAGCGGACCTTAACGGTCCCACATCGCTGTCGGGCACGACGTTCCCGATCTGAACGAGGGGATCCCTCGCTTCGCGAACGCGCTTCATCATCAGCGTCTTACTCCGCCTCGCAGACGCTTCGGCCCACGTGAACAAGCCCCCGTCGGCCGGGACGCCATGAGACCGCGCCTTCGCGACCCGTAACATGTGGACGTGCATCAACCTCCCTTTCATTCCGCAGCTTCCGCGCGATCCGATACGGTGACGCTCCGTTCTGCAAGTGCGCAGAGCGTATTGACGCGCGCCATGTCTTCTATGCTCTCGCACTTCGCCTCGAGCAGGCGCGGCGCAGCGAAAACCAAGGCCAGCGCTTTGGCACGCGACAGCGCCACGTTGATGCGGTTGCGCGAGAGCAGGAAGTCGAGGCCGCGTGGCATGTCGTCGCCGCTCGACGAGGTCATCGAGACCAGACAGACCGGAGCTTCCTGACCCTGGAACTTGTCAACCGTGCCGACCCGGATGCCCGGCGGCAGAGCCGTGCGCAACGCATTCACCTGCATGTTGTATGGCGCCACCACGATGATGTCGGCCTCACGCAAGGAACGCACCGTCCCGTCCTTTTCGGTCCACAGGCCTCCCAGCAGCCTGCGCGCCGTTGCAGCGATCGCTTCAATCTCCTCAGGCGACATCTGCGCATTGCCCTCATGTGGCACGGGGACGAGATGCGCCCCAGCCCCAGGCAGTCCGTCGACATCGACAAACTGGGTTTCACAGTCAGCATGGCTTTCAAGGCGGCCCTCGTAGACTTGCTCTGAAACGAAGCTGCACAACGCAGGGTGCATTCGGCGCGAGACCCCGAGAAAGATGCCCCGATCCGCAGGGACCGTGTGGTGCTCACCCAGCATCCACTCGAGGCAGGACAGGTCCAGCGGGCTTGGATGCGCGCCCTGGATCACCTGTGGCAGCTGACAGGGGTCGCCCACCAGGACCACGTTTCTCGCCGCCGTAGCCATGGCCACGAGGTTCGCGAGACCCACCTGCCCTGCTTCGTCGACGAAGAGCGTGTCGAACTGTCCCCGGTTCTCGGGTCGGGCAAAAAAGAAGGCCGTGCCCCCCACGACAAGTCCACTCTCGGCCGCCTCTGCATTGCTCTTGGTGCGGCGCACACGGATCTCGTCTTCCGGGTAAGGGTCGTCGCTGATCTTGTGGATCACGTCGAATTCGCGATCATCGGAGCCACGCTCCTCCACAACCTTCAACAGCACATTCTTGACCGCCTCATGGCTGTTCGAGGCAACCGCGACACGGCGACCCTCCCGGACGAGCGCAAGAATGGCGTGAGATGTCACGTAGGTCTTGCCAGTGCCGGGCGGCCCCTGGATCGGCAGCACACCACCATCGAGGTCGAGCACCGAGGCGACGGTCCCCTCGACCGTGTCCCGCTCGCCCAGGATGTCAGCGCGTGAGCCCGAGCGAAAACGCGGCGTGCGACGCGAGAGCAGGTCATCGATGGCCGTATATGCCTGTGTCTCGCATTGGTCGGTAATCGCGTCGCGCACCGCCTCGGCAATGATACCGGTGTCGAGCGGCGGCGTCGGGTGCAGGCCGGTAATCCTGGGAAGCAGGGCGGCATTCGCAGCTCCGGTCTTGACCCAGACACGCCGCGCCTTCCGATCGAGCTCGGTGACGGTGAGGGTCTTGGATCCCTCAGGAGTCGGTATCGAGACGTTGGCCCGGTTCGAAGCGCGGATCTTGGTTTCCTGTTCGGGGAAAGCGTAGCACTGGACCACGGATCTTTTCACCGGCTCCGGCGCCCCAATGAGCACCAGCCCACCCATCGCATCAACGCTGTCGATTAGCTCATCCTGTTCCTTCGTGAAACTTTCGAACAACGCCCACCAGGCGGGCTTCGCCTCCCGCTTGTGGAACTGGGCCAAATCGAACAGCAGCTGCTGCCGGTCCGCGGGCAGATCGGAGGCCGCAAGCCGGGCGCGCAGGGCTGCCAGTTCAGCATCTTCCTGTTCCTCCTGCTCGGCCTTGCTTTCAAGCACCGGCCAGGGACCTTCTGGCCGCAGGCCGACCAGCCAGTTGCGCAGCATTTCGGTGCTCACGCAGTCGATGCGGTTGTAGTCCTCGATCTCGTCCAGGATCTTCTGGTCCCCGTTTTCGCGCCATGCCTCGTAGGCAACGACCGAACCCCCAGCGGTCTTCACTTCGCCAGCGCGCTTCACGCCGTAGAAGGCCTCCATCGACTTGATCGAGTAGTTCGGCTCGGAGGCGATCAGTCCGCCGCGCACAGCGGCATAGAGATCTACGAAGCGCCGCTCCCGCAGCAGCCGGTCGAGGAACACCTCCCCGACGCCGTATTTTGTCGTCAGGCGTTTGAGCGCGGTGACCTCGTAAGGCGCATAGTGGTAGATGCGCGCCTGAGGGTATGTCTCGAGCCGAACGCGCAACCAGTCGACCAGCCGCATCAGGGCGGCCTTCTCCTCGGCATGGTCATGCGCCCAGATCGCCAGGAACTCGCCGTCGAACCAGAGCCCGTGCAGGTATTCGAGGCCGCCCTCGAAATGCGGGTCTCCTTCGATATCGTAGAAGACATCGCCCGGCTTTGGCTGCGGCAGGAGATCGAATCCTTTTCCCGGCTGGCTCGGACGCAGTTCGACACTCGGCTCGCCCGATTTGCGGGCCTGCTGCAACCGCGCCTGCACACGAAGCCGGTCCCAGCTCGCCTCGGCCATGCCCCGCGGCTTCTCTTCGTTGGTGGCAAGTGCGGCCATGGTGCCAATGCCGGCGGCTTCGAGCCTCGCAACTTGCTGTTTTGTGATATTGGCAACGTTGAACAGGCTGTCGGTCTCGGTCCACGTCGCTTCGCAATGGTCAGCCCAGCGACAAAGCGCGCAATCCGAGCACGGCACTGGTCGCGTCGTCGGCGGCGCGGCTGCGAACGCCTCGAGCCGGTCGCGCATGCGGCGGGCATAGGCGGTATACTCCGCAAGGCGGAAGGAAGCCCGTTCGCTGGATCCAAGCTCGACATGGGCACGCTCGGGGGCGACCCCTTGCAACTCTGCAAGAAGATCGGAGTAGAGCACCAGTTGCAGAAGGTGCTTCGGGTGGGGCGTTCGCTTCAGCTTGGTGTCCGCTGCCTCGTAGGAATAGTTGCCGAAGCGAGACGGCCGCTCCGTCCGCTCCAGAAAATCCGTCCAACCACCCCAGACTCCGTTTGACAGCGCGCCCTGAAAGATGAAATCCGGCCCTGCCTCCATCGCAGCTCGCGTCGCCGCGACACCATCCGCGAAGGATTGCTCGCGCGAAATCTCAATGATGTTGAGTCCCGTCGCCTTCAGCCGCGCGAGGTGGTCGGCCTCATGACCATCTCCGCGCGCCTGCAACAAGACCGCGTCTTTACTGTCAGAACGGGGGTCCGGTCCGTTTCCGCTCAACCGCTTCAGATCGAGCGCGATGGCGTATGCGCACCCCGAAAACCGCATCAGGTCGGAAGCTGAAAAAAGAAGCCCATCATCAATCAACTGCACGAAAAGGTCCTTCCCAGGCAACCGGACTCGGAGCCAAGTGAGAGGACCAATTCCGAGGGCTGTCAATTGCTGTCGCCCCACACGGGGAGCGTGTATTGCAAATCTACGCCTGCCCTTGCATCGAAAAAGTTGCCGTCAGCTTTCGCCCTCGATCAAGCTCCAAGCTTCTCTGTATGTCAGTGGACAAGACCGAAGTTCCGTGCGCTCTTGACGCGATATGCCGCACGGAAAGATTGAAGGGAGGATCAGCCTATGGAAATCACACGCGGTCTGATCATTGCAGAACCCTGGATCGAATACATCCTTGACGGCAGCAAGATATGGGAGATGCGCTCGACAGCGACGTCGCATCGCGGCTGGTTCGGACTGATCCGGAAGGGCAGCGGCCAGATTCATGGCATCGCGCGCCTTGTCGACTGCGGAAAACCTCTGACGCCTGAGGAGATGATGGCAACGACCCAGCACCACTGCATTCCGGCCAGAATGATCGGGTCCGGTAAAATTGGCAAATGGGTCGTGCCTTGGCAACTTGAGGATGTGCGGCGCCTTCCGGTGCCCGTCGATTACCAGCACCGCTCGGGAGCCGTTACTTGGGTCAACTTCGACCAGGCCGTTCGCGACACCCTCACGGACATCATCAGGGGCCTGCCTGTCCGTGACCGGTCGAACGCGGCCTTGGACCACACGCCCACAAAGCTTTCGGCGACGGTGGCAACGACGGCCATTCCGGAGAAGCAGACTGGCTACAAGTGCCCTGCCAGAGGGCCCCTCGACTCTCTGAGGGTTGATGCGGACCATGTCATCGGACGGACCCAGCTGACCGGCGGGAATCTGCGGCACAATCACTTCTACCTGACACCGATGCTCGACAAGTTCCCGGCTGACGCGATCGGCGGGCCCAACAAGGCCTCGCGAGCTCCCAAGGACCTCATCATTCACTGGGGCGGACCGGCTCCGGTGCGCTGCGATATCGACAAGAAGAAAAAGCTCTTCAGGTCGAGAGGTTGGGTTGGCGATTTCCTTCAAGCGAGCGGTGCCCAGGAGGGAGACTGGGTCGTCGTTCATGGGGTGGCCCCATACGAGATCCGCGTGACCCTGGAAAAGGCTGTGAACTGAGGCGATGGATGCCCGATGATGGCAGCGTCGACGGGCCAGCCGACACTTGTCCTGTCTTTCTTTTTGCGGCGCTGGGCGCGGACCTCACCGCAGCTATGCGCCACGGCTTGCAACGTTTCCTGCCTCAACCTTGTGGGCTTCGTTCGTCCCATCAAAGGGGGTCGTGGCTCGGCCAGTGTGTCGCGATTCACAACGGCGACGACGATGCAGAAGTCCTTTGGGATTTGGTAGAGCCCGGCTTTCCCGGCGGCAATCTCTAAGGACCCTGCGGGTCGGTCTGTCCTTTTCCTGTTTCAGGGAAGGATGGGAGGGCGTGCGTCAGGGCAGGCCTGCTTGGCATGGACAAGACGGCAGAAGGCATAGAGGCCGATGTCTTCGCCGGCCCAGCCACGTCCCGCGAAGAACGCCTCCTCTTTCGAGCCCGGCTTGCCCGCCAGTTTCACAAAACGTTCCGTCCGGATCTCGCTATCCTCGGACGGGACCTCTCTGGTCGCTATCTCTCTTTGCAACGCCGCTTCGATCTCTACCTGATCGACCATGTGCCATCCCTTCCCCTCACGCATATCCACCATCTTCGATGCGAGAGAGATAGACCTTCACCGCCTATGCGCGCCCCGCGCGCAGCAGGTCCGCTGCCGTTTCCCCTGTGAACGACAAAAGTGGCTGCGAGGTAAAGAGAAAGAAGGCATGGCCGAAGGAGCCAGACCAGTCCGTCAGCTTCCTCAGAATCTGAACCAGATCCCCGATCCTGCGCTCGGTTTGTGGGCTTGCCGCCCGCGTGTCGTCACCCAGGGACTGCTCCGAGGCGCCGATGGTTTCGGCAAATTCGGTCCTGGTCAGCCCGAGGGACGACAGCAAGGCCTTGATGATAACACTCCCGTCCGAGCGAAGTAGGTGCGTAGATCCATCCTTCGTCCTTCTAAGACGAGGATAGCATCCCTGCAAACGCGGCCCTACGGTTCCTGCTGTTTACGCGGCTCACCGTTAAAGCGGGAGCGTTCGCAGATCATATGGGTCCGCCTTGGCTGACCGCCGATGATTTTGCCCGATCATGCAACACTGGGGGTGTGGAGGTTTCCAGGAGCCCCAGAACCCGGGTCTCGAGATACTGAACTGAAAAGGAAATCCCACTCCCCTCTACCCAACCCATCATGGGGCGTCACGCTTCAAGATATCGAAGTCTCAATGAACCTGGCAGCGATGCCATGCGACAACGATGATAGAAAAAGGAGGCTTCATGTTTCTTTGCAGGGGAGACGGTCTGGGAGCTACGGCTACTGTTGCCCTCAACGGTTCCCAAGGTGAATGAATGTTCCAGATTGACCGCTCCGCCAACCGCCTTCGTAAGCTTGAGCGCACCAGCTTCTCCGAAGTCGGGTTCCGGGAGCGCGAGCACCTTCAGGAGTGGCTCGCCACGATGCCCGACGCTCTTTGCGAGGCGATGAGTGAGGGCGAAGATGGCCTGCTGATCATTCAGAAGGAATTTGATGGGTTCGACGGGACGCGGGAGCGGCTCGACTTGCTGGCTCTCGACCGGGCCGGGCAGCTGGTGGTCATCGAAAACAAGCTGGACGATTCCGGCCGAGATGTTGTCTGGCAGGCGCTGAAATACGCTGCCTACTGCTCAAGCCTGAAGAAGGCCGAGATCGTGGGGATCTTCCAGCAGTATCTCGATCGCCATGGCGGTGGAGATGCGGCCAGCACAATCTGCGAATTTCTGGGCGAGGACACCCTCGACGAGGTGGTCCTGAATGACGGCATCAGCCAACGCGTCGTCTTCATCGCCGCGAACTTCCGTCGCGAGGTGACGGCCACGGTGCTCTGGCTTCGCGAGCATCAGATCGACGCACGTTGCGTGAAGGTCGTGCCTTACAGGTTCGGCGAGGAAACCTTTGTGGACCTCCGACAGGTCATCCCGACGCCGGAAGCGGCCGACTACATGATCCGCATGGCCGAGAAGGATAGTGAAGAAAAGTCAGCTAAAGGCGAATTACGCCGATCGCATCAGACACGCCTCGCATTCTGGACGGAAGTGTTGGAAGCGATGAATGCCGCCGGCCTTGAGCGGTGGCAAAATATTACTGCGTCACGTGATCATTGGCTCACCTCCAGCATTGGCGTCGCCGGATGTAGCCTTGTTCTGATTTTCGTGCGTGACGAGGTAAGAGTTGAATTTCAGCTCAACCGCCCCAGTGCATCAGAGAATAAATGGCTCTTCGATCAGCTCATCCAAGAGCGGGAGCGATACGAGCAACTTATGGGCGAAGAATTGGAATGGCGCCGGATCGATGAAAAGAAAGTCAGCATGGTGGTCTGCAAGACGCCGGCGCAGGGCTATAGCAAAGAAAACTGGCCAGAAATGATATCTTGGCTGGTCGAACGCTATCGCAAGATGGACAAAGTATTCTCAGAGCCCGTGCGCTCCCTCGCCTCTCGCGTGAGGCTCGGTGACGGGCAGGTCAAATCCAGTCACGACTGAGCGACGAGATCGGCGCGAGCATCTGTGCGCGCAATGAAATTTCTTAATCGTGCTTGATCAGCGAACGACACCACGATCAGAATGAAGATGATTGAGGACCACGCGAAATGGTCTTTTCATAGATAGGCCGCCTGAACCCGTGATGACCCTCCCTGCCCCTTCGTTGTCGCCCGATCCTGTTGTTGAGCTCGAACTGATCCGGTGGAGGCAAGCCCGCTTCGACCGCATTACCGAATGCGTGGAGGACGCACTCCCCGAGCTTATGACGAAGATCGAAAGCACCGTCGCCTCGATGACGTCGATCGCTGTGGGCAGGGCACAAATTTCGCCCGAAACCCTATGGAAAACGCTCTTTGAACCTTGGGCACGGCAGGTTGCCAGTCGCGTCGAAGCAGAGATGGAGGAAGAAATCGGTGTGCTCGCCGCGTCGCTTTCTGAGAAAGGCACCAGTCGGGATGTTCTGCGCGTCGCGCTACCCGCGCTCGCCGGAGCAGGTGTGCTCGCCGCATCCCTCGCCGCCATTCCCTCGGTCATTTCGATAGCAACGGTGACGACGACCTCTTTCTTCTTCATCACCACCACCACGATCTCCTGGCCGGTGCTTGCGGTTGGAGGCGCCGGGATCGCCGTGGCCTCGTTTACCGGCAGCCGTATTATCGACCGGCTCAGTGATCGAAATCGCGCCCATCTTGTCACCCGTCTGCAACTACGCGCCCGCATCGCAGCATTGGGTTGCGGGCTCGCTTCGAGCGAACGCAGTCTCGTCACGGATCTACAAGCGGCCACGCTGCGGAGCCTTGAAGCCAAATTGGAAACCGCCTGATGCCGCTGCTCTACGCCATTCCTCCAGGCCTTGATGCACTTGTCTCGTCCGGCCAGGCTCAACTGATTGGCGCGATCATCAAGGACGCTTCCTCTGGTCAGATCCTGGGTCACGTCCAGCAGACGCGGGGCTTTGCTCACGCATTGGCGCAAGCCGGTGGAGCCGCGGCACAAACGGGCTTCTCGCCCCTCGGAGTCGTGGGCCTCGTTCAAAACGAACAGATCAAAGCCTCCCTGAAGGAGTTGGGGCAAGGCATGGCACTGCTGCAGAATTTGCAGTTCGCCAATATGGCCCTGACCGGAATCGGGATCGGCGTGTCCGTTGCCGGCTTCGCGATCATGAAGATGCGCCTGGACGCCATCGAGAACCATCTCGGAACTCTGAGAGACGAGGTTCGAGAGATCGGCAGGCTGATACAGGGGGCCGAGCTTCGACGCCTCTTCAGCAAGATCCGCTCGGCGCTCAAGGATCTCGACAGCGTTGTCACCCGAACGGATTGCCTCTCCCTCGCAAGCAACCTGCAGAGACAGCTTTCCACCCATGTGAGCACCCTCTCAGACCTGCTGCGGGAGGCCATGGCTTTGGGTAAGGTCACTGTCCTTCCAATGGAACAACTGGACCTGATCTGGACCTTGAGCTCGGCGAAATGGCTCTGCGAGGAGGCCGAACTGCGAACGCTTTTCATTTCAGAGGATCTGGCACACGCGGGCGATTACGCGGCGCGCTACCGGGACGACAACATCAGGTGCCTGAACCAGCTGAACCCGGATGCGCTGGCGCGCTTGGTCGCCGCTGGCGAAAAGGATCTGGCCGACGCCGTTTCCGCACGACGCAACGCGGCGACACGTCTTGGCCGGATTGCCGACGGGTTTGCCGGTGCCGTCACCAGTCTCAGCCATCAGCATTCACTGGCACAGGCGCTCATTGATGGCGGAGTTGGAGGGCGCGCGTTCGTTCAGGCCGCCACCCAGGAAACAGACAGCCCCTTCCTCCTCGTCACGCCCAGGCGGTAGCCCACCCACATCGCCTTCTGTCGCGCAGCATGCCCCGTGTTTGACTGCGCAAAGCGGGCGCGTGGTGACATCTGGTTATGCCGATCCCGACCGACGTGAGCGGGCAAGCTGGTGGCGGCCACCGTCAGCTCCGAAATCGATCAGGAGAAACGCTCGTTCAGATCTCGAGACTGACGAAGCACTCTCTTCGCGACCGCTTGGCATGCTGCACAGCTCGTGGCACAGTCCTTTGCACAAACTGGTGTCGCATGTGCTGCTGCTCCAGGTTTTCGGTTTGAATTCAGCGCTGTGCATTTTGGCTCCGGGCCCTACCGCCGGAGCCAAATAATTCCAAGCTACGGCTTATTAAGGGCTTTTTCGACATAGCGTCGAAGAAGCCCTTTTTGCTTGCGCTTCCTGTTTTCGCTGCCTGGCACAGGAGCCGAAGCGCTGCACACCCGTCCAACCGACCAACCCCACCTCGCACACCGCCCCTCCGGCTTCCACGGGCGCCGACGCTGGCCCCGGAACTGGTTTGCCGCAGAGATCTGGACCACACCGAATAACTTGTCACTTCACTTTTCGCTTCGGTCGCACCTCCCGGCCGAAGCGAAGGTGGTGGCCTAGAAACCGACGACGGACACTGCTGAGTACCCGGCTCGCATCAGGCGATCCTGGCCAGGGGCTCACCCACTCGAAATAGGTGTTACTGGCAGCGGGCAGCTGCCCAACTATCGCCTCATAAGAGCCTCGCTCGATCGACGCCTCGCTAATTCTATCGCCGGTCTTGAGGCAGCCGCTGTATCAATAACGCTGGGGCTTGGTTCCAGTGCGGCCCCACTTCTGACGCCGCTCGCCACCGCAGAACGGGCACTTCTGGTTCAGGTTTGAGCGCGCTGCAATCTTCGTGATCGCCTAGTCTTACGCTGGAGATCTTGGATCTTCGTCTGGGCGTCCTCGATCTGGGCGGGGCTGAGAGCATCGAAAGCATCGAGGAACGCGTGCCAACGCGCTTTGCAGAGCGAGTGTGACCGGGCGCCTTGACGCCCGGTCTGCACGTGAGGATCAGACCTCGACGACCACCTTGCCGATGGCCTGACCGCTTTGCAGCCGGGCATAGGCATCCCCGACTTGCGTCAAAGCGAAGGCTTGTTCGTCCAGCAGCGGCTTCACCGCACCGGCATCGACCAGTTCGGCGAGCTTCGCGAGGATCTCACCATGAACCTCGCGCCGGACGTCATGCAGCATGGGAAGCAGCATGAAGACGATGTGCAGGGAAAGCCCTTTGAAGTGGGCGGGGGACAGGTCGATTTCCGACAGGGCGACCGTCGTGACCACATGGGCGTTCAGCGCCGCCGCCGCGAAGGAGTTCGTCAGATTCGCCCCGCCGACCGTGTCGAAGACCGCGTCGAAGCCGGTCCCGCCGGTTTGGGCCGCGACGTAGTCCTCGATCTTCTCGGCCATGAAGTCGATGGGTCGGGCCCCGTAACCTTCGATCACCGATAGCTGGCCGTCGCCGGTGCCCGTCGCGGACACCTCGGCCCCGAGGTGACGCGCCAGTTGCACGGCGAGATGCCCGACGCCGCCCGCACCGCCCTGCACGAGGACCTTCTTACCGGCGGCGACGCCCGCGCGCTCCAGCCCTTCCCAGGCCGTGATGCCCACCAGCGGCAAGGCAGCGGCCTCGCGCATCGACAGCGTCTTGGGCTTGGGCGCGGTCAGCCGGGCGTCGGCGGGGATGAACTCCGCCAGCGCGCCCTGAAGTTCGGCCAACCCGCCGGCGCAGCCATAGACTTCGTCGCCCACGGCATAGCCGGTGACGCCGTCACCGACCTCCTCGATGATGCCGGCGAAATCCATGCCCAGCACGGCCGGCAGATCGGGTGACAGGGGCAGGTCCTTGCCCATGGCCTTGATCATCGTGTCGATCGTGTTGACGCTCGTCGCCTTGACACGGACGAGGACCTGGCCGGCCTCGGGCTGCGGGCGCGGCATGTCGGCCTCATGGAAGGTCGCCTCGGTGCCGTAGTCGCTCAGGGTCATGGCTTTCATCGGTATCTCCTGCCGGGTGTTGCGTTGGTCAGGAAATACGAGAACGGCACTAAGGATATAATCCGCCCAGATCGGAGTTCAGATTTCGGATGTGGGATATAATCCTTTTGTCGGCAGCTCCCCGTCTTCAGCTGCCGCCACCTGTCTGCGCCTGTCTCGCCTCAAGAGTTTTGGGCCCGGAACCCTTTAGCAGGCGCAGGGTCGGTCGTGCAGCCTCGCGCGCGAGCCTGTGCTGCCGCTCGCAGCGGTGCCACGAGGTCGCGATCTCCGCCCGGCTGCCTGGGGCGCCCGTTGTCATGTCTCCTCCCCCGTGGCGGCTAAGGCGACCCTAGTGCGATCTCCAGAACCTATCCTCAGCCGTGCCCCGCTTCGCCGGTGAACTCGCGGATCGCCTCCATGACCGCGGCGACTTGGCGCTTGTCACTTGCCGCAGAGTGCGGCTGTGCGAAGCGCTCGCTGTCGTTGTCGAAGTAGCGGCCGGATGCATCGGCGAACTCATTCGACAGCGCGGCGCGGCCCAGGATGTCGGCCCCGATCGACAGGTCGTTGCCCGCCACGCCGAAGCCCTCCTTGACCATTTTCGAGGCCAGCAGGGAGCCGGGGTTCACGGCGATGAAGGCCGGGCCGTCCGGATGGGCGCGGGCCATCTCTTGCGTCCAGATCGTGATGGCGAGTTTGCTCTGGGCGTAGGCCTGCATGTGATCGAGCGCATGCCTGCCGCGTAGGGCGTTCGTATCCACCGGCGCCTGGGCCGCCGAGGACAGGTTCACCACGCGGCCATCCTGCGGGATGATTGGCAGCAACCGCCGCGTCAGCAGATAGGGTGCGAGGGTATTGACGACGAAGCGGGTGTCGAACCCCTCGGGCGTCCGGGCCTGGGGGGTCTTGAGGACGCCCGCATTGTTGATCAGCACGTCGATGCGGTCGTGGCGGCTCTGGATGTCTTCGGCCAGCGCCGCGACCTCTTCGAGGCGGGACAGGTCGGCACGGAACGTCTCGGGGGCACCGCCCACCTCCCGCGCGGCAGCTGTCAGCTTTTCGTCGCTTCGTCCGTGAAGCAGGATGGTGTGGCCTTGGGCGGCCAGCGTCTTCGCGGTCAGCAGGCCTATGCCATCGGTGGCGCCGGTGATCAGGATCGTCTTCGGCATTGGTGTCTCCTCAGCTGTGAAACTCCGGCAGGATCTCGTCCGCTAGCCGCCGCATGGTGTCCTCGATATCCGCGCCGTTGAACCGCAGGTTCAGGGCGACGTGGTTGATGCCGAGGTCGCGGAACTGCGTCAGGTAGCGCCGAAGGTGGTCCGTGCCCGACCGAAAGCCGAGATGGATCGGCTGGGGCGGCACACCCGTCTGGCTGGCGAGATCCACGTAGAGCGATTGCATCACCGGTTTGTCGGGCAGACCGGCCTCGGCGATCCGGTGTCTATACTCGCCGACCACGCGGCCCTGCGCCGCCGCATCACGCGGGTAGGTCATCCAGCCGTCGCCGTTCCGCGCGACCCAGTCGGGAGATTGCTGGCTGCCGCCCGTGATCAGAAGCGGCAGGCGGCCGCTCGCGGGCTTGGGCAACATGTCGATTCCGCCCGACAGCGTTCCATGCGCTGTGTCGCGGCGCGGGTAATTCTCGGCCATCGCCCGGATGTAGTCCAGGCTGTCGCGGAAGCGTGCGCCGCGATCCTCGAAGCCCATGTTCAGGGCGGGATATTCGTCCGGCCGGTCGCCGGAGGCGACACCAAGCAGAAGCCGCCCGCCCGAGAGCACATCCGCGGAAGCGGCGGCCTTGGCCACATGGGCCGGGTGGCGCAGTGGCAGGACGATGCTGGCCACGCCGAGTGCGATATCTCGCGTCGAGGCCGCCAGCGCCCCGAGGTAGACGAAGGGATCGAAGAGCTGCCCGGCATCTCCGAAGGAGGGCACGTTGAACGGCACGTCCCGCAGCCACAGCGCCGAGAAGCCGAGGCTGTCGGCCAGACGTGCGCGCTCGATGTGACGCGCCATGTCAGGCACGGCGCCGTGCGGATAGGCTTCGAGCGGAACGACCAGCCCGATGCTCATCCGTCCCGGCCTGAAGACGGTGTTGTAGGCGCGGTTCAAACTCGGGAAGGCCGCGGGTCCGGTCTTGTCCAACACCTTCGAACTCCTTGTCGCGCAGCCTCACAGGCCGTCCAGAACCTGCTTGCCGATCACCCGGCCACTCTCCTGCCGCAGATGCGCGGCGCGCAGGGTCTCGGTGCTCAGCGGGCCCGACCGTCCGGTCACCGTGGATTGCAGCGCGCCCGCGTCGACCATTTCCGACACGCGGTTCAGCAGCTCCCGCTGGGCACCGATGTCCCCGGTTTCGAACATCGAGCGGGTGAACATGAACTCCCAGTGGATGCTCAGCGCCTTGGGCTTCGCGGGCTTGATGTGGAGCGCCTCGGGGTCGTCGATCAGCGCGATCTGGCCGCGCGGTGCGATCAGCTCGATGATCGCGGGCCAGTGCTGATCCGTTGCGGTCAGCGCGGCGACATATCCAGGCGGCAGGCCCAGCTCGGCCACCTGCGCCGCGAGATCCCCGCGATGATCTACCACGTGATCGGCGCCCATCTTGCGCACCCAATCCTGCGTCTCGGGGCGCGAGGCGGTCGCGATCACCGTGAGACCCGTCAGCGCCTTGGCGAGCTGGATCAGGATCGACCCCACGCCACCGGCCCCGCCGATGACGAGCAGGGTCTGACCGGTGCCGCCCCCTTCGGTCAGGCGGAAGGACTCGAACAGCATCTCCCACGCCGTGATCGTGGTCAGCGGCAGGCCGGCGGCTTCGGCGAAATCGAGGCTGGCCGGCTTGCGCCCGACGATCCGTTCGTCGACCGCATGAAGCGCGGCATTCGTGCCGGCGCGCGTGACGTCACCGGCATAGAAGACCTCGTCACCCACCTCGTAGCCCGTAACCGCGTCACCGACCGCCACCACGACCCCCGCCGCATCGAAGCCCAAGATCCGTGCGCCGCCGTCGGGCTGCACCGCCGCGCGCAGCTTGACGTCCACCGGGTTGACCGAGACGCCCTTGACCTCGACTAGCAGGTCGCGCGGCCGAACTTCGGGCCGGTCCGCGTCGATGATTTCCAATTTGTCCGCCGCGCCCGCTGCGCGATAGCCGATCGCCTTCATCAGTCATGTCCTCGATGACGTCATTCCGTTGGCCCCAAGATATCTCTTGCGAATTCCTGCGAAACCGGCAGCTTCCGGATTAGATTATTCGGCCTCGGGATATAATCGCCATGGACACCGACAACCTGCGTCTCTTCGT
Organism: Limimaricola variabilis; assembly: GCF_034371605.1. Lineage (NCBI taxonomy): Bacteria > Pseudomonadati > Pseudomonadota > Alphaproteobacteria > Rhodobacterales > Paracoccaceae > Limimaricola > Limimaricola variabilis. The sequence goes on from NZ_CP139691.1 coordinate 804,679, forward strand.
GATGGCGGCCGAACGGCTCAATATCTCCGCCGCAGGGCGCGAGCTGGGCCTTGCCCCCGCGGTCGCGAGCGCGCGTCTCGCCAAGCTGGAGCAGGAGCTCGACGTGGAGCTGTTGCGCCGCACCACCCGCAAGGTGTCGCTGTCGCTGGAGGGGTCTGATTTCCTGCCATATGCCCGCGAAATTCTTGCCCAGGCCGATGCGGCCCGGGCTGCCTTGGGAGGCACGGAAACTGGTCCGAAGGGCACGCTACGCTTCGCCGCGCCGAGCAGCTTCGCGCAGCTGCACATCATGCCGCTGCTGCCCGAGTTCCACGGGCTCTACCCCGATCTCACCCTCGACCTGCGCCTGTCCGACACGCGCTTCGACGCGATCGAGGGCAGCTTCGATCTGGCCCTGCGCAGCGGGCCGCTGAGCGACAGCAGCCTGAAGGGTCGCAAGCTCGCAGACGATACGCGGGTTCTGTGCGCGTCGCCGGCCTATCTCGAGGCGCATGGCACCCCGGCCGCGCCGGCGGATCTGGCGGGCCAGCAGCTCATCGCCTGGAGCAACCTCGAGCCGCGGGAACTGGTGAATGCTGCCGGAGAGAAAGCCCTGCTCGACCCCGCCCGCATGGCCTGCCGAACCATCGTGGATGACGGCGACGCGCAGCGCGAGGCGACCCTAGCAGGCGCCGGGCTGTCGATGAACTCTCTGTGGAACGTCGCCCATGAACTGGCCGCGGGCCGGCTTGTCCGGGTTCTGCCGGAGTGGAAGTTGAACGACCGCTCCGTGCTCTGGCTGGTCTATCCCCGCACCAACGTGCTGACCCCGAAAACCCGGATCTTCATGGACTTCCTGATCGCTCGCCTTGTTAGTGCCGGACGTATTCTCCCCAAAAGTGCCGTTTGAAAATTCCCCAGCTTACCGGGTTTGAGCGCCAAGCTGTGGGGGGCATGCCCCCCACAGCTTGGCAGCGGCCACATCGCATCACCTGATCATGCCGACCGGAATGGAGGCGACGGGTGATCAGACTTGGGGAAGTTGTCATGATCCATGACTTGAAACGGCAGGGGCTTTCGATCTCTGCCATCGCCCGCAAGGTCGGGCTCGACCGCAAGACAGTGCGCAAGCACCTGGAGGTCGGCGTGACCGCACCGGTTTACGGTCCGCGCGCACCGCGGCCGCGGCTCCTTGAGGGGTTCGAGCCCTATCTGCACGAACGGATCCTTGCCTATCCCGACCTGTCGGGACGGCGGCTGCTAAGGGAGATCCGTGGAATGGGGTATGACGGGGGCTACACGGCCGTCACCGACTACCTTCGCGAAGTGCGTCCGGGTCGGATAAAGCCCTTCGAACGCCGCTTCGAAACCCCGGCCGGTCGTCAGGGTCAGGTCGACTTCGCCCAGTTCCGGGTCGAGTTCACCGATGAGCCCGGCGTGGTGCGGATCGTCTGGCTGTTCACCATGGTGCTTGGCCACAGCCGCTGGCTCTGGGGACGCTTCTGCGCCACGCAGGACCTGCAAACGGTGATGCGCTGTCATATCGATGCCTTCACCGCCATGGGCGGGGCACCGCAGGAGCTGCTCTACGACCGAATGAAGACGGCGGTGATCGACGAGGACGCCGAAGGGGTGATCACCTACAACAGCTCGCTGGTCGCGCTACTCACGCATTACGGCGCGCTGCCAAGAGCGTGCCGCCCTTACCGGGCCAAGACCAAGGGCAAGGTCGAGCGTCCCTATCGCTATGTGCGGCAGGACTTCTTCCTCGCCCGGACCTTCCGCAACATGGACGACCTGAATGCCCAGTTCGAGGACTGGCGCACGACCATCGCCAACTCCCGCCTCCACGCAACGACCCGGCGGATCGTCAATGAGCATTTCGCCGAAGAGCACCCACATCTGACCGCGTTGCCGGTCATCCCCTACAGCGCCGTCTTGACCGTGGAGCGGCGCGTGAGCCACGAGGGCATGGTTTCGGTGGGCGGCAATCTCTACAGCGTGCCGGACGCCACCCGCAAACGCGTGGTCGAAGTCCAGAACCATCCGCGCGAGATCCGCATTTTCGAGGACCGCGTGCTGATCGCCGTGCATCCGGTGCTGGAGGGCAAGAACCAGCGGCGGACCGATCCCAGTCACCGCAAACCCGTGCCGCCGAGACCGCCTGAGCTTTTGATGCCTGCCATGCCAGGACGGGTGACAGAGGTGGGGCGTCGACCGCTCGCCTTCTACGATGCCGTCGCCAAGCGGATGGCCTCAGGCGAGGGGCTGCGGAAATGACCGAAATCCTCGACCGCATTCGTGCCAGCCTTGTCGGCTTGCGCATGACCCGGGCGCTCGAGGCGCTCGACCATACCCTCCGCCGGCTCGAGCGCGGCGAGATCACCGCCATCGAAGCCATCGACGGCCTGTTGGCGGAGGAACATGTCACGCGTGAAGGGCGCAGAGTGACCGTCGCGGTGAAGACCGCGCGACTGATGCCGATCAAGACGCTCGAGAGCTTCGACTTCTCCTTCCAGCCTTCGCTCGATCGCGGGCGAATTCTGGCGCTGGCGCAACTCCACTTCATCGAGCGGGCGGAAGTCGTGCATCTGCTCGGCCCTCCGGGCACCGGAAAATCCCATCTCGCAACTGCCTTGGGCGTCGAGGCCGTCAGGGCCGGCAAGCGGGTCTACCGCGCCAGCCTGGCTGAGATCATCGACGCGCTCAGTCGGGCCGAGCGCGACGGCCGCTTGCCGGAAAAGCTCCGCTTCTTCAGCCGCAACAGCCTGCTCATCGTCGACGAGATCGGCTACCTGCCCATCACCCCTGGTGGCGCGAACTTGTTCTTCCAGCTGGTCAATCACCGCTACGAGAAGGGCGCTATGATCCTGACTTCGAACCGCGGCTTTGCCGAATGGGGCGAAGTGTTCGGCGACCCGGTCGTTGCGACCGCGCTGCTCGACCGCCTCCTGCACCATGCGATCGTCGTCCAGATCGAAGGCGCTAGCTACCGCTTGCGGGCCCATGCCGACCTCATGCCCGAACATACCCGCGCTCACGCTGCCATCGCGCCGCCTCCGCAGCCAAAACGCCGAGGGCGCCCCCCGAAAGACGGGAGGATCGATCAACTGCACGGCTGATCACCGCACCCGGAAACTGGGGAATTTTACTTCGGCACTTCTGGGGAAACTTCAGGCGGCGTTGACACGCCTGTCCGGACATGCGGGATGGAGCGAATGAGCTGTCGCCTGTCGCGAGAGTGCAAATGTCGCAGCCGAGGAATGCCGCTGCGCCGCTCCAGAGAATCGTCATCGGTCTCCTGGCAAGGGAGAATGGTTTTGACAGGTCTCGATGGGACCGATACCGAGATTCCATGATCCGTTGCCATCAGACCTCGAGCTATTACCGCCGTCCCTGACGGCGGCTCGATGATGCGTGACGATCAGAAAAGCCGCCGCCCATGGGCGGCTCGATCGGTTCAGAGGCGTCCGGGCTTGGTTCCCCAAAGGAGACCGGAATGACCCTCGATGACCTCTGCCACCGCTACCTCGACGCCCTGAACACGGGCGATCTGGAGGGCGTGCGCGCCCTCTTCACCTCCGACGCCGAGATCGTGTCGCCGCTCTACGGCGTCCGGCCCGCGCACGACTTCTACGCCGAGCTTTTCGCGGATACCTCCCGGTCGGAGACGACGCTCCTCAACGTCTTCGACAGCTCTGCCGAAGGCCGCTCCGTCGCTCTGCATTTCCGCTACGTCTGGACCCTGGCCAGCGGCAAGGTCGTGGAGTTCGAATGCGTCGATGTCTTCGAGTTGACCGAGGACCGGCAGCGCTTCACCCGGATGACCATCATCTACGACACCGCGCCTCTGAGGGCCGACTTCGAGGCTTCCCGGAAGCGAGCCTGAGCACTGCCATCTAAGCGGCCGTTCGTGTTGCGCGCAGGGAACGGCCGCTTCCCACCCTCCCCTGCTTTGGTGCTTCCAGCCCTAAGCCGACCTTCATGCCTTGCGTAGCAAAGGTCAGCTTCGAGCCCTTAGTATCCGTTACCTCAATACTTTGCTATTGGTCAGCATGATTCGAAATCTTCAGAAACTCATTGAGCGCCAGATACAGAAAGCGAAGCTGCAAGGTCAGCTTGAAGGTCTTGAAGGCGAAGGCACACCACTGCCCGATCACTCTGCGGATGCTTTTGTGGATGCGGGAGAAGCAGTGGGGTTCCGCATCATGGCTCAGGCCGGTGTCGTGCCGGAAGAAATCGAACTCAAGAAAAAGATGGCTGCGCATCAGAGCCACCTCGCCACGCTTGCGAACGGGCCTGAACGGAAGGAAGCGATGGCTGAACTCGCTCGCCTTGAACTGCGATACAATATCGCTCGTGAAGCTCGCCAGAAGTTCATGCGCAGATAAATTCTACTCCCCATCTTTTCTGGAAAGCACCGCGAGCACTTCTCCTGATCGTGCACCCTCAGCGCACGTCAGCTTCGTCCGCTCACTGGACCTCGGCCCGACCTGCGGCGAATGTCGGAATGTCGGCTTACCGGCCAATCTTTCACGGCCGATACTGGCCATAGGCTACCGCCCGAAGGCGCAGTGCAGCGTCCACTTTGCGTAATTCGGCCCAGGCCGCAGCGAAGGTAGGCTTCCTGCCCTTCCCTACCGAGGCAGTTCCAGGACCTCGGCCGACATTTCTTTCCCGCTCAGGGAACAGTTGCTTCTACCGCTTCGCGACGGCCGATGAGGCCGTCGCCTGTGTCCGACATCTTGGCATCAAACGGCGCTTAGTTGGGGCTTCCCCGGAACAGGTGCGTCTGCTCTGGGCGGAAGGTCAGACTCACCTCACGGCCACGCTCGAACACGGCATCCTCTGAGAGCGCAGCAATCAGAGGACTGCCATCGGTCAGCTCAAGATCGACCACGGTTTCCGAGCCGAGCCGTTCGGTCAGCTTCACTTTGCCGTGCAGCTTGCCCTCCGATGGGTCAAGCGAGGGGTGCAGGTATTGCGGCCTCAGGCCCAGCGTCAACCTTTCGCCGGGACGAAGCCCGTCGAGCTTGCAAGGCAGTTCGATCGGGTCGAGCGCAGGGTTCTTCACTACTGCCGAGCCGGTACGCGCCTCGGCCACCTCGACCTCGATCAGGTTCATGGATGGCGCGCCGAGGAACTTGGCGACGAAAAGGTTGGCGGGATTGTGATAGAGATCCATCGGCGCGCCGACCTGCTGCACCTCGCCATCCTTCAGCACCACGATCTTGTCAGCCAGCGTCATCGCTTCGACCTGATCGTGCGTGACGTAGATCATCGTGGTCTTGAGCTCCTTGTGGAGCCGGCCGATCTCCATCCGCATGTCCATCCTGAGCGCCGCATCGAGGTTCGACAGAGGCTCGTCGAACAGGAACACCTCCGGCTTGCGGGTGATGGCGCGCCCGATCGCGACGCGTTGGCGCTGGCCGCCGGAAAGCTGGCTGGGCCGTCGGTCCAGCAGGTGCTCCATCTGGAGGATGCGCGCCGCCTCCTGCACCGCGGCCTCCCGCTCGGCCTTAGGGGCCTTGGCGACGGTCAGGCCGAAGCCGATGTTCTCGCGCACCGTCATGTGGGGGAAGATCGCGTAGCTCTGGAACACCATGGCGATGCCGCGTTCCTTGGGCTGCACCTCGTTCACCACGCGACCGCCGATCTCCAGCGTTCCGTCGGAGATCGTCTCCAGTCCCGCGATCATCCGCAGCAAGGTCGACTTGCCGCAGCCCGACGGGCCCACGAAAACCACGAACTCGCCATCCTCGATCTCGAGGTCGATGCCCTTGATCACCTCCGTCGCGCCGAAGCGCTTGCGGATGTCCTTCAGCCTCACCGTCGCCATGTCATTTCCCCCTGTCGGAAGCTTCGATGTAGAGCAGTCCCTCGGCGTCGACCTTCACCGGCACCGGGTCCATCACATAGCCGCCGAAAGCCTCCTTGCCGCCGTCCCGAAAGCCCATCAGCACCGGGCCCGTTTCGGTCATCAGCACCCTTGCCGCGTAGCGATAGCAGGGCAGATCGCCGTCGAGGAAACCGGGGGCCACCCGCCATGGCCCGCGCGGTCCGTCACCGACGAGGTAGTGGTTGCCGGTGACCGGCGGCACGCCTGCCTTGGTTTTTCGGTCCTCGGACCAGTGGATGTCGGCGGTGCAGAACAGGCAGTACCAGCGCCCGTCGATCTCGAAGGGCTGCGGCACCTCGAGCTGGCCGTAGTCGCCGACGAAGACCGGGGGCTGGAGCGTCCACTCGTATAGGTCCGGCGAGGTCGCGAAGCCGATCGCGCCACCGGCATTGGCTTCCTCGATGCCCGGCGCACGGGCGGTGAAATACATGAGGTAGCCGTCGCCGTCGGGGTCCTTCATGACGAAGGGATCGCGCATCGCCCGGTCGGGCCAGAAGCCCACCTGCATTTCGGCCTCGTAATGCGCGGCATTCGGCCCTTCCATGTCGAGGCAGAGGCCGGAGCCCACGCGCTCCCAGGAATGCATGTCGGTCGAGGTGGCGTGGCCGATGCGCTGGTAGAGCCCCTTCTCGGCCGAGCCGCCGCCGGTGTAGAACAGGTGCCAGAGCCCGTCGGTCCCCTGGATCACCGAACCGGTCCATGTGGTGGTGTCGTCCCAAGCTGGCTTAGGCGCGGGCTCAAGGCAGGTGCCCTTGTGTTCCCAGTTCACCAGATCGTCCGAGACGGCATGGCCCTGAGAGACGTTGAAGTGGCGCAGGTCCGGATCGCCGAGCGACTTGTCGGCTTGCAGGAAGTAGCCGTGCCAGCGCTGCCCGTCATGGGCGTACCAGCTGTCCCAGATCCATTTGTCGTCGAGTGCGAGGGTCATGTCGTGTCCTTGCGAATGAATGGCGTCAGCCCTTCACGCCGGTCGAGGCGATCGAGGAGATGAAGGCGCGTTGCAGCACGAAGTAGAAGGCGAGCACCGGCAGGGTGATCAGCGACAGGTAGGCCATGATCTCGCCCCAGGCGCGGTTGAGCTGGAAGAAGTATTGCAGCCCGACCATGACGGGGCGGTAGGTCTCTTCCTGCACCACCATCAACGGCCAGAGGTACTGGTTGTACATCACCAGGAACTTCAGGATCGCGGCGGTGGCCAGCACGGGGCCAGCGAGCGGCATGACGATGCGGCGGTAGATCATCCACCAGCTTGCGCCCTCGACGCGGGAGGCCTCGATCAGTTCGCGCGGCAGGTCGCGGAAATACTGTACGAAGAGGAAGATGGTCAGACCGTCGGCGACGAAGGGCAGGATCTGCACCCTGTAGGAGTTCAGCCAGCCGAAGCTCAGCCCGTCGAAGCCGATCCAAGGCAGCTGGTTGACGATCAGCAGCAACGGGATGGCGATGGTCTCGAAGGGCACGATCAGCGTGGCGAGGATGATCGACAGCAGGACCCCCGAGCCGCGCCACTCGAGAAAGACGAAGGCGAAGGCGGCGAGCGAGCACACGAGGAGCGACAACACCACCGTGACCGCCGTCACAAGGATCGAGTTGAAGATGAACAGCCTCACCGGTGCGCGCTGGAAGGCGGCGGCGTAGTTGTCGAAGGAGATGTCGCCCACTGGGAGGAAGGCTCTCAGGCTGCCGGTGTCCGACAGAAGCTGCTGATCGGGTTTGAGCGAGCTCACCACCATGAACACCAGCGGGAAGATGAAGATCACCGCGATCAGCACCAGCACCGCATAGCGGACAGCCAGCCTGAGGCCGCGATTGGACGGATCGATCTGGGCCATCAGTTGCGCTCCCGCGTCAGGTATCGCTGGATCAGCGAGATGGTGAGAACCAGCAGGAACAGCAGTACCGAGATGGTCGAGCCGCCGGAAATGTCCTGCTTGCCATAGCCGCGTTCCACGGCCTGGAAGACGATGGTCTGGGTGCTGTCGAGCGGCCCGCCGCCGGTCATCACGTCGATCTGCGCAAAGAGTGCGAAAGCCTGCATGGTGATGACGATCAGGATCAGCACGGCGGTGTTTCGCAGCCCCGGCCAGGTCACGTAGCGAAAGGTCTGCCAGCGCGAGGTGCCTTCGATCTCGGCCGCCTCGTAGAGTGTCGGGCTGATCGTCTGAAGCCCGGCGAGCCAGATCACCATGTGAAAACCGACCGCCTGCCAGATCGACATCGCCATGATCGCGGGCAGTGCCGTGTCGGGATTGCCGAGCCAATCGACCGGCTCGAAGGCACCGAAGGTGACTGCCGAGAGGATGTTGTTCAGGAGGCCGTCATTGCCGTCATAGATGAAGCGCCACAGCAGCGAGACGACGACGATCGAGACCACCACCGGCATGAAGTAGATGGTGCGGAAGATGTTGATGCCCCTGAGCCGCTGGTTGATCAGCAGCGCCAGCCCCAGTGCCAGGGCGGCCTGTACCGGCGCCACGACGAGGACAAAGGTCAAGGTATTGACGATCGCGGTCATGAACACGACGTCGCGCGCCAGCACCACGACCTGGTTTTCGCCCCAGCTCCAGCTCAGCCATTCGCGCATGCCATCGAGATGCGCGTAGTCCGGATTGCCCCGGGTGAAATTGCGCAGCCGCGGATACGCGAGCGCGCCGTCCTCGTCGCGGATGAGGGCGCCCTCATCATCGCGCTCCGGTTCAAGCGTGAGGACCCCCATCCCCATCAGCTGGCGATAGTTGTCCAAGCCCACCCATTCGGTGGGGTTCGGCGATATCAGCCGCTGATTGGTGAAGCTCAGCCCGAAGGCGAAGAAGAAGGGCAGGATGATGAAGACCGCGATCAATCCGAAACCCGGGAGCGCCATGGCCCACCCGGCCCGGTTCGATTGCGTCAGTCTGGAGCGGGACATGGGTCACCTCGCGTCTGGGGCCGGCCCCCTCGGGAGGAAGGGGGCCGGGCTGGGGAGGATCAGTGGCCGTAGCCCTGGTTGCGCTCGATGTCGGCGTCGATCTCGTCGACCGCCGCATCCAGCGTGTCGACCACGTCGGCACCGTTGGCGATGTCCGCGAGCGCCTTCTCGAACACCTTGGCGGCAACCACGTAGCCGGGCGATACCGGCCGCAGCTTCGCCTGGCTTTCGGAGAGGTCATAGAACACCGCCATCGGGCCGCCGTCCTTGTAGTTCTCGGTCATTGCGGCCGCGCTTTCGGTCGGCGGGATCAGTCCGATGCCGTTCGAGAAGGCCGCGAGATACTCATCTTGAAGCGCGAACTCGATGAAGGCCGCCGCCCCCTCGGGGTGTTCGGAGGACGCCGAGACGCCGAACTGCCAGCTGGCCGCGCCGATCACCGGGCCATTGCCGAAATCCGGTGCCGGCAGGAACAGCGTATCTTCGCCGTATTCGTCGAGGATGTTCATCGCGGCCCAGTTGCCGTTCCAGCTGATCGCGTATTTGCCCTCGACGAAGCCGTTCTCGCGGTCGGCGGGGTCCTGGCTGGTGCCGGGCACAAGGTCGCGCTCGAACAGCGACTGCCACCATTCGCCGAACTCGACCGCGGCATCGCCGTTCAACGCGCCTTCGGCCGTGGTGTAGGTCTCGCGATCGACGATGTCGCCGCCGAAGCTTTGCAGGAAAGGACTGAAGGCATAGGGATACCATTCGCCCGTCCAAGCCATGCCGAGATCGAGCGGATACTGGAAGTCGCCGCTATCCTTCAGCGTCACCAAGGCGGCGTCGAATTCCTCGAGCGTCCAGGGCTCCTCGAGCGTCGGAATGCGGATGCCGTGCTCTTCGAGGTAGCTCTTACGCGTCACCATCGCCACCGCAGCGTCCCACAGTCCGATGGAATAGAGTTCGCCACCCCATTCGCCCTTGGTACCGGGCAGGAAGTTCTCGATGATCGTCTCGTCGATCGGCAGCGGCTGAAGGTAGCCGGACCAGGCCCAGTTCGGCATGACGGGGCCGTCGACATCGAGGATGTCGGGCAGGTTGCCCGCCAGCGCCGCGGCGATCACGCTGTCATTGTAGCTGCCCTGCGGGAAGCTCTGCAGGCTGACCTCCCATTCATTCTGGCTTTCGTTGAAGTCGTTGACGATGCCGTTGATGATATCGCTTTCGACCTCGTTGCCGGCGCCGTGATACCACATGCTCAGCTCGGTCTGCGCAGCCGCACCGGTGGCGAGGGCGCTGGCAAGGATCGTGCCTGCTATCAGGTTCGTTCTGGTCATTTTCGGGTCTCCTCCCAGTTGGATGTCAGTGTTCGGTTACGGATTGGCGCCAGCAGACCGGTCCGCCGACCAGTTCGACCTCGGTCGGTGCCGGTGCCCCCGCGATCAGCGAAAGAAGACGGCGCGCCGCCGCCTCGCCGATGCCGCGATAGTTCAGATCCGCCGTGGTGAGCGGCGGGTACAGCGTCTCGGAAATGACGCGGTAATCGTCGTAGCCGGCAACGGAGATTTCCTGCGGCACGCGGATGCCGCGATCGCGCAACTCGCCATAGAGCCGGAGGGCCAGTTCGTCGTTGCCGCAGCAGATCACGCTCGGCCGATCCTCGAGTGCCAGCAGTTGGTCGAGCGCGGAGGTGAGGAACGGCTTGGGTCCCTCGCCGCGATCCGCAAAGCCCTCGACCTCCAGCGCCGGGTCGAAGGCTATTCCCGCGGCCTCCAGCGCCTCGCGATAGCCTTGGCTGCGAAGTTCCGTCGCGACCATGCCCGCGGGAAGAGTGAGATAACCGATGCGACGATGCCCGGCAGCGATAACCCGTTCGACCAATGCGCGCTGGCCCGCGCGGTCGTCGGGCAGAACCGCGGGCGTGCCTGCGGCGTCGAAACAGTTGGCCAGCACCAGCGGGGTGCCGCGCGGGTCGAGATCATCGATCCGCTGATGATGATCGGCGACATAGACAAGCCCTTCCACCCGGTGCTGAGCGAAGGTCGCCATCAACTCGGAGGCGCGATCCGCCTCGCCCCCGGTATCGGCGATCATCAGGGTCATGCCCGCCTCGGCCACGACGCGTTGGATCGCCTGCACGATGAACAGGTCCGGCAGGCCGGATGGCCCGGCGCTTCCGTCACCGCGAGAGATCGCCCCGGTGATCAGCCCGATCAATCCGGACCGGCTGGAGCGCATCGTCCGCGCCGCACGCGAGGGGCGGTAGTCGAGTTCACGAATAGCAGCCTCAACCGCATCGCGTGTCTTGGGCCCGACCGGCGCATCACCATTGATCACCCGCGAGACAGTCTTGGGCGAGACGCCAGCTCGCTTTGCGACATCGTAGATCGTGGCCATCGTCTCGCTCCCCTCACCCTAGCCATTCACACCAGATGGAATGACATCGGTGTCATGACATCGGTGTCATAACGGATAGCATTCCGTTTGGTCAACCGTTTTCAGATTGCGCTCGCGGCTGCGGTTTAAGATCTGACACCGCGATTTACCGGCGCTGACAGGTGGTAATCCTGTCAGTCGCATCGAAGCCCGGAAGCGTTTTACAGGTGTATGAACACCGTCTGGCTCTGCCCTACACCTCTGCCCGCAGTCACCTACGCTGGAGGTGACGCTAATATTCAGGGACCGCTTACTGCCTGCTTCGGACCTTGGCACCGAGCGCGGCAAAGGTTGGCTCTCTGCCCCGCGCGACAGGGTCAGCACAGGCATCGGAACACGCGCCCTCGGGTGGCTGCGATGAGAAGGGACTTATAGAATCTCAGACGAAACGCCCCCGTAGGGGCGTTGTACCAAGCAGGTTTCCCTCGATGCCCGGCTTGACCGATTGTCTTTTCGATCCGCCGGTTCTCCCTTGCGGAGCCCCCCTCAAGAACCGGATCGCGAAAGCGAACGGCAGCTTGCCACTCTTCCCTGCTCTGGTGCTCCCGGCCCGCTGTGGACATTGATCCGGTGCGCCGCGAACTTTTCCACGCGCTCCAGAACGGTCCTGCGGCAGGAAAACTGCCGAGATAGCGTCGGAGCGCATCGCAAGACGTCTGATCTTCCCTCAGTTTGGGCCGCACCTCTGAGCAGGTTACTGGAGCGTCCAATGATGATGCTGGTGGGCGCCCTTCATTAGTCGATCTATCGCTTCAACCCTGCCGAGCTTCGCCACGCGCCATGCTGAGCAGCCAGTCCCTCACGCGCATGGCCGCATCGGATGCGCCCTGACGCGGCAGCAGGGCGTAGAAGTCCTGCCCCCCTTCGAGCGCGGCGTCGACAGGCTGCACGAGGCGACCCGCATCGAGGTCCCGCTGCACGAGGAAGCGGCTGGCCAGGGCGATGCCCTGACCGGCCAGAGCCGCGTCGAGGCTCAGCGTCGTCTGGCTGAACCGAGGTCCGCGTGGCGCGTCCAATTCGGTCCCGAATGCCATCTCGATGAACTGCGGCCAAAGATCATGCGTGTCGTGCAGCAATGTGATGTGGGAGAGCGCCGCCGCATCGAGAAGCCCACCCTGTTTGGCAACCAGTTGAGGCGAGCACACCGCGATAACCTCCTGCGGAAACAGCAGGTCGCCGCGCAGGCTCGCCCCGAATGGCGGGCGCCCCTGCCGAACCGCCAGGTCGATGCCGTCTGCATGAAAGCTCATGACCCGCTCGGTCGCGGTGATCCGCAGGTCGATCCCGGGATTGGCTTGGGTGAACTCCGCAAGCCGCGGGATGAGCCATTTCGATGCGAAGGTCGGGGTCACGCTGATCGTCACCCGCGACGGCGTTTCCCGAAGCGCAGCGGTCGCGTCCAAGAGCTGGGAAAAGGCCCGGGCGACAGCGACATGATAGACCCGCCCCTCCTCGGTGAAGCTCAGCCCCCTTGTCTCGCGAAGGAACAGACGCAGGCCGAGGTGTTCCTCGAGACCGCGCACCTGCTGGGCCACAGCCCCCTGTGTCACACCCAATTCCTCCGCCGCCCCGCGGAAGGACAGGTGCCTTCCGGCCGCCGAGAAGGCGCGCAGCCCGCTCAGGGAGGGCAGATCTGCTTCGCTCGACACGATAGTTCTCCTACACCCACGCGACAGTTCACCTGACTGGTCGCATTCATTCAAGCCTCTTATCTGAAGATCCATGGGCGCAACAGGCGCCGCAGGAAAGACAAGGAGCGCGCAGAGATGGCGACAGGAAAAGTGGCGCTGATCACGGCTGGCGGCAGCGGCATGGGGGCTGGAGCCGCGCGGCGGCTGGCGGCCGACGGATTCAAAGTCGGAGTGCTGTCCTCTTCGGGCAAGGGGGAAGCTCTGGGCAAGGAACTCGGCGGTTTCGGCGTCACGGGCTCGAACCGATCGGTCGAGGATCTGAGCCGTCTCGTCGACGGGGCGATGGAACGCTGGGGGCGGGTCGACGTGCTGGTCAACTCGGCGGGGCATGGGCCCAAGGGCGATATCCTCGAGATCACCGACGAGGGCTGGCACGACGGGCTCGAAGTCTACCTGATGAACGTGATCCGCCCCACCCGGCTCGTTACCCCGCTCATGGCGGCGCAGGGCGGCGGCGCGATCATCAACATCTCGACCTTCGCGGCTTTCGAGCCCGACCCGCTCTTTCCGACATCGGGCATCTTCCGGGCGGGTCTCGCCGGCTTCACCAAGCTCTATGCCGACCGGTATGCGGACCGGAACATCCGCATGAACAACGTGCTGCCCGGCTTCATCGACAGCCTGCCCGAAACGGAGGACCGACGGTCGCGCATCCCGATGGGCCGTTACGGCCGGGAGGAGGAGGTGTCCTCGCTGATCGGCTGGCTCGCCTCCGAGGACGGTGGCTACGTCACCGGCCAGAACTGGCGGATCGACGGGGGCCTGACACGTGGCGTCTGAGGCGACCGATATCGCGGGCCGGGACCGGACCGCCTTCGCCGTGAAGTGGGTGGCCTCGGTCATCCAGATCCTCGGCTATGCCGGGACGGCCTTCGGCTGGACGCCGTGGAACCTCTACCTGTTCGTCGTTGGAGTTCTCGGCTGGCTGTTCGTCGGCGTGCTGTGGAACGACAGGGCGATCATGCTGATTCACTTCGTCGCCCTCGGCGCGATGCTGACAGGCATGGCAAGCCAGTGAGGTCTATGCTGGCTTCGAGCGACGGATGGCGGCATCTACCTCGGACGAGCCAGGTCACCGGGTGGAACTCGTCGTCATGCGGCCTCGCGGCTCAGCAGGCCGTGCCCCAGCCGCTTCGCACTCGCTACGGCGGCATCGCGATGCAGCGACCACGCCTGCGTGAGACCTTCCATGATCACCGAGAGTTCGATCTCGTGGCCCTCGAGCCCGGTGGACGCGGCGGCGCGGCGTGCCACCTCGGCTTTGTGCCGCCCCAGCACCTCGCGCAGCCGCACGCTGCCGGGCTCGGCGGCCACTGCGCCGTGGAACAGGCAGCCATGCGCGGTCTCGGTTGCCATCCATGCTCCAACGCGGTCGAGCAACACGTCCAGCGCCGCCGCCGGTGCGTCCGGCAATCCGTCGAAAAGGTGCGCGAGGTAGCGCGTATGTCGATGCTCCAGCGCCGCCAGCACCATGTCCGCGCGCGACGGCACATACTTGTAGAGCGTGCGCAGGCTGACGCCTGCCGCATCGCGCAGATCCTCGACGCTGGGCTCGGCGAAGCCGCGTGCGGCGAAGGCCTGCTCCAGCCCGGCGGCGATCCTGGTCATCGTATCGGTCATGCTTGACGATGTAGAGTGATCCCTCTACCTGATCAAGTAGAGCAATCATTCTACACGACGGAGCAACCCGATGACCCTTCCTGACACGATGAAGGCGATGGTCCTGACCGGCCATGGTGGGCTCGACCGGCTGGAATGGCGCGAGGACATGCCGGTGCCGCGCCCCGCCGCTGGCGAGGTGCTGATCCGCGTCGGCGCGTCGGCGGTGAACAATACCGACGTGAACACCCGAACCGGCTGGTATTCGAAGGCCGTGCGCGGCGATACGAACTCCGCTGCGGCCACGGGCTATGACGGCGCCTCGGATGCCGACGGCGCTTGGTCAGGGGCCCTGAGCTTTCCGCGCATTCAAGGCGCCGATTGCTGCGGCGAGATCGTCGCTGTCGGCGAAGGGGTGGCCCCCGCCCGCATTGGCGAGCGGGTGCTGGTACGGCCGATGCACCGGCCCGCGGGCGGCGCCGAGGACGCGCTGGTCACCTTCGGATCGGAACGCGATGGCGGTTTCGCGGAGTTCACCACGATCGCGAGCGAACATGCGCTGCGTATCGACAGCCCGCTTTCGGACGTGGAGCTTGCCTCCTTCCCATGCGCCTTTTCGACCGCCGAGGGCATGATCCAGCGCGCGCGCCTCGGGGCCGAGCGGGTGCTGATCACCGGTGCCTCTGGCGGTGTCGGCTCGGCGGCGGTGCAGCTCGCCAAGCGGCGCGGTGCGCATGTCACGGCGGTGACCAGCCCGGCCAAGGCGGACGACCTCAAGGCTTTGGGTGCCGGCGCCATACTGCACCGCGACGACGCCCTGCCCGAGAGTGCCTTCGATGTCGTGCTCGACCTCGTCGGCGGCCCGCGCTGGCCTTTTTTGCTCGAGGCGCTGGCAGTGCGCGGTCGCTACGTGACCTCCGGTGCGATCGCGGGACCGATCGTCGAGCTGGACCTGCGCACGCTCTACCTCAAGGATTTGACGCTGATCGGCAGCACCCGGCAGAACCCCCGCGTCTTTACCGATCTGGTAGGCTATATCGAGCGGGCCGAGATCCAACCCGTCCTCGCCGACACCTACAAGCTGCGTGATCTGCGTGCGGCGCAGGAGGCGTTTCTGTCGAAGTCGCACATGGGCAAGATCGGGATCGAGATCGCGAACTGACGCGAGATTGCGAACACATCTTGCCATCGCGGGGCGTCATCACGCCATGATGCCGCCCCGCTCATCGGCCCCGACCATGCGTGCGATCAGCCTCCTAGGCCGTAATGCGCGAGGAACATGTCCACGCAGTCGGCGATGACGGCATCCGGATCGACCTCGGCCTTCGCGCCCATCAGGAACTGCGGCCAGATCAGGAAATGCTTCACCATCGACAGCAGCTGGCCCGCCGCGAAGCCCGGTTCGGCCTCGCGCAGCGCGCCCGCCTGCATTCCTTCCGCGATCAGCCCCGAGATCGGACCGTCCTGCATCGCGGCCTTGGCGAAGAAGGCCTGCGCCAGATCCTGATCGCGCAGCAGCTCCGACATGACCAGCCGGTTGAGGCCCATATATTGCTCGCCGGTCAGGTGGCCGACGTAATCCCGCACCGCCGAGATCAGCTGTTCGCGCAGCGGCACATCGGGCTGGTGGCGCAGCTTCGGCACTGCCGCGATCTCTTCGAGCAGGATCTCGGTGATCGCGGCGAACAGCAGCTCCTTGCTTTCGAAATGCTTGTAGAGCGTGCGCTTGGACACCTCGGCCAGTTCCGCGATCCGGTTCACCCGCGCGGCCGGAAAGCCCTGCTCCCGGAACTCCTGTATCGCCGCCACCAGAATATCTTTTCGTTTCTTATCAGTTAGTTTCATCGATTCCGTCCCGCCGCGCCGCGATTTTATAAACACAGGGGTTTACACCTACTGTTGCTTGCACCTATGTAAACACCACGGTTTACAAACGCAAGCGCTGCGGCGCCGGAGGACACCACGATGAAACATACTCAATTCGGACCGAAGGGCTGGACGCCCGAGCTTCTCGGCAACCTTGTCGGCAAGACCTATGTCATCACCGGCGCCAACGCGGGCGCGGGCTTTCAGGCGGCGCGCATCCTTCTGGGCAACGGCGCGGAGGTGGTGATGCTGAACCGCAGCGCCGAGAAATCCGCCGCCGCCGTAAACGAGCTGCGCGAGGAATTCGGTGCCGCCGCACCCGTGCGTTTCATCCGCATGGACCTCGCCGAGCAGGCTTCCGTCCGCATGGCCGCCGAAGAGGTGTTGAAGACAACCCCGCGCATCGACGCGCTGATCTGCAACGCCGCCATCGCCCAGGTGCCCACGCGCAAACTGACGCCCGACGGTTTCGAGAGCCAGCTCGGCACCAACCATTACGGCCACTTCACCCTGTGCGGCATGCTGTTCGACCGCATCGAGGAAGCGCAGGGCCGGATCGTGGTCGTCGCCAGCCTCGGCTACAACATGGGGCTGAAGACGATCCGCTTCGACGACATGAACTGGAACGAGGGCTACGGCGCGAACACCGCCTATTCCCAGAGCAAGCTGGCGCAGATGATGTTCGCCTATGAGCTTCAGGACCGGGTAAAGGCGGCCGGCCGCAACGTCGAGGTCTATGTCTGCCACCCCGGCTCGTCCGCGACCTCGCTGATCTCGACCAGCGGCAGCCGGACGATGCGTCTGATCTGGTGGCTGATGACCAAGACGCCGATGGTCCAGACCGCCGAGCAGGGCGCCTACCCGGAGGTGATGTGCGCCACCGAAGAGGCACTGACCGAGCAGCGCGCGCTCTATGGCCCCACCGGGACCAGGGAATTCGTCGGCCCGGTAGGACGCGGCACGCTGAACGCCCATGCGCACGACAAGCCGGTCATGGTCAGGCTGTGGGAGCGGTCCGAGAAGGACACCGGTTTCAGCTGGGCCCTGTAAGGGCCTCGCGATCCCGCCGAGACAGAGGAGGCTGGGCCTAGGGCGATCGGCCCACCGTGCCCGCCCCTCCGATCCCTGACATTGCTTCCGACGAGGGCCGAGAAAATGGACATCGTGAAAACGGCAACCGACTGGACGAGAGCCGAGATGCTCTCCTCCGCCTTCTTTATCCTTTTCGGCCTGTCCTTCCTCATGGCGAGCCTGGGGTTCTGGCAGATGGGCAAGACCGACATGGCGAGGGCCCATGTCGTCCCCATGCTGGTGGCGGGCACGCTGATCCTGATCATCGGGCTCGGCCTGTTCTTCCCCAGCCAAGCCCGGCTGACGAACTTCCCGGCGGCCTATGCCACCGATGCCGCCGGCCTCGTCGCAGACGAGATCGCGCGTGCCGACAGGGTGCTGAACGAATACCGGATCGCGGTGTTCAGGGTTATCCCGCTGATCATCGCCGTCTGCGCGCTGGCGATACCGTTCTTCGAGTCGCCCCTGTGGCGGGCGAGCCTGATCACGACCATTGCCATGATGGCGGTCATTCTGGTGATCGACACCAATGCCAATGCGCGGCTGGAAACCTATAGGGGTCAACTCGCGCTGGCAGAGGGGTCCGTACTGCTCCCGATGTGAAGCGCACATCCAATCCACGTGCAGCGAAAGGCTGCTTTCCGACTCTTTTCTGCGGGGGCGTAGCGAATGGCTCAATCTTGCCACTCAACAGGGCTCAGTTGCTCAACCGAATGCCACCCACCTGCCCTCTTGCCGAAACCGTTCGTAACTCTGGCTCAGCCACGCAGATGGGCGGACCCACACCTTATCAGTCCAACCAGCTCAGGGCGCAGGAAGCCGCTCGAAGGCATGGTTGGATACTCTTCGCGGCGAGTGACCTCAGAGGCTCCAGAAACGTGCTTCTCGGCGGCAGCGAGTTTCGTTCTCGCAAGCGCCCTGATGCCTGCCGGGCTCTACACGGTCGCAGTCGCTCGGTGCTCCGAAAGAGCATGACTGGCCCTCGTGGAGCTTCCACTGGCCTTCGGGCTACAGCAGGGCCTGGAAGATCTCGTTTGGCTTGGGATCGCCGGCGACACCTCGAAGCCGAAGGCTCGTTGCGCGCTCGATTTCGACCTCTGTATCGACTGACGACGTCACGGCGCTCGAGCATGGCTGCAACCTGCACCTTGGGCGCAATCGCGATAGTTATAGCGCAACGGCGCAGACTGAATGTTCTGAGCTAATTCATCGGAGCGACGAGGCCCGGCCCCGATCAGTCGCGCGCCTTTTCGAGCAAGGCGACCATTTCACGGAACTTGGTGCGTTGCTCGTCTTGATCGCCCGACAGGATCGCCGCCTCCATGCAATGGTTGGCATGGTCCTCGATCAACAACCGCTCGACCGCCTTCAGTGCCGAGCGTACCGCAGCGGTCTGCATCAACACGTCGACGCAGTAACGGTCCTCCTCGACCATGCGGGAGATGCCCCTGATCTGGCCCTCCAGCCGCGCCAGGCGTTTCTGGATCGCCGCCTTGTTCTTCTTTTCCTGCATCTCGTTCGCCTCCGACCGCCGACACCATACTCCAAAGGGTTGGGTGCGAACATACCCCAGATAGGTATCTCGACCGCACATACCCCATAGGGGTATATTCGATCAAGGCGGCACCGGATCGGTACCGTCGCAGCAAGGGAGACCTGCCATGGACCACAGCTGCCACGCACATGCGCATCACCATGATCAGCCGACCGAAGGACTGGCGATCGACCCGGTCTGCGGCATGTCGGTCGACGTTGAAACCGCCGAGCATGTCTCCGAGCATGAGGGGGAAACCTTCTACTTCTGCTCGGCCAAGTGCCGCGAGAAGTTCGACGCCCGGCCGGAAATCTTCCTCGACCCGCACCTGAAGGACGCCCCGCCCGTGCGCGAGGACGTGATCTACACCTGCCCGATGCACCCCCAGATCGAGCAGGTCGGTCCCGGCTCCTGCCCGATCTGCGGCATGGCGCTCGAGCCCAAGGGCATTCCCGCGACCGAAGGCCCGAGCGAGGAATACCTCGATTTCCGCCGCCGCTTCGTCCTGGGGGCGGCGCTGACGATCCCGCTCGCGATCATCGCGATGGGTCGACATTTCGCGCCACACGCCTTCGCCATCATCTCGGCACCGATGCTCGACTGGATCGAACTGCTCCTCGCGACACCAGTGGTGCTCTGGTGCGCCCTGCCGTTCTTCGAGCGTGGCTGGGCCTCGATCAGGAACCGCAGCCTCAACATGTTCACGCTCATTGCCCTCGGCGTCGGCGTGGCCTATCTCTACTCGGTCGTCGCCACCGTCGCGCCGGGCCTGTTCCCACCACAGTTTCGCGGCCATGAAGGCGAGGTCGGCGTCTATTTCGAGGCGGCGGCGGTGATCGTCACGCTGGTTCTGCTGGGCCAGCTGCTGGAGTTGCGCGCCCGCGAGCGCACCGGCGGCGCGATCCGCGCGCTGCTCGACCTCGCGCCCAAGACGGCGCGGCTCGTGGACGAGCGCGGCGAGCGCGACGTGCCGCTCGACATGGTCCGCTCCGGGGATCGACTGCGGGTGCGCCCTGGCGAGAGCGTGCCGGTTGACGGCGTCGTGCTGGAGGGACGCTCCGGCATCGACGAGAGCATGATCACCGGCGAGCCGCTCCCGGTCGAGAAGGCGGAGGGCGATCCGGTCACCGGCGGCTCGATCAACCAGACCGGCAGCTTCGTGATGGAGGCGCAGCGCGTCGGCGCCGACACTATGCTCAACCGCATCGTCGCCATGGTCGCCGAGGCGCAGCGCAGCCAGGCGCCGATCCAGAAGCTGGCCGACAAGGTCTCGGGCTACTTCGTTCCGGCGGTGGTCGGGGTGGCGATCCTCGCCTTCGTGGTGTGGAGCATCTTCGGCCCCGACCCGGCCATGGCCTTCGCGCTGGTCTCCGCGGTGTCGGTGCTGATCATCGCCTGCCCCTGTGCGCTGGGCCTCGCCACGCCGATGTCGATCATGGTCGGCGTCGGCAAGGGCGCGGGGCACGGCGTGCTGATCAAGAACGCCGCCGCGCTCGAACGCTTCGCCGCCGTCGACACGCTGGTCGTGGACAAGACCGGCACGCTGACCGAGGGGCGGCCAGCGCTGGTCGAGGTGGTGGCCGAAGGTATGGCCGAGGACGAGTTGCTGAGCATCGTAGCGGCGCTTGAGGCGCAGTCCGAGCACCCTCTGGCCCGTGCCATCGTCGAGGGCGCATCGGCGCGCGGCATCACCTTGCCCGAAGTCGAGAGCTTCGACAGCACCACCGGCAAGGGCATCTCGGGCCGCGTCGGAGGCCGCAGCATCGCCATCGGCAACGTCGCGATGATGCGGGAGGCAGGGGTCGACATCGCGGACTTGTCCGATCGGGCCGATGCCGCGCGCAGGAAGGGGCAGACGGCGATCCTCGTCGCGGTGGATGGGCGTGCGGCCGGGCTGGTGGTCGTGGCCGACCGGATCAAGAAGACGACGCCCAAGGCCATCGCCGCGTTGCATGACGAAGGCCTGCGCATCGTCATGCTGACCGGCGACAACGAGGTCACTGCCCGCGCCGTGGCCGCCGATCTCGGCATCGACGAGGTGATCGCCGAGGTGCTGCCCGCCGACAAGCAGGCGGCGATCCGCAGGCTGCAATCGGAGGGCCGCACCGTGGCGATGGCCGGCGACGGAGTGAACGACGCCCCTGCCCTCGCCGCCGCCGATGTCGGCATCGCCATGGGCACCGGCGCCGATGTCGCGGTCGAGAGCGCCGGCGTCACGCTGGTGCGGGGCGACCTGACCGCGTTGGTCACGGCTCGTCGGCTGAGCCGCGCCACGGTGCGCAACATCAAGCAGAACCTGCTCTTCGCCTTCCTCTACAACGGCCTCGGCGTGCCGGTGGCGGCCGGGCTGCTATACCCGTTCACCGGCCTGCTGCTGTCACCGGTGATCGCAGCGGCAGCCATGAGCCTGTCTTCGGTGTCGGTGATCGGCAACGCGCTCCGCCTGCGCGCCGTGCGGGTGGGCTTCGAGGCGGAATGAACTGCCCTTTGCACCGTCGGAGCCTGCTCCGGCGGTGCATCTGTGTGATTGAGAAGCTCGAAGTTCTGTTATCCTGAGAAGGCTCTCAGAGAGGATCGCGGCCACGACGGAAATCCTGTCCGGCTTGGAACGCGTCAAACCGATTACGTCTTGCTCGCAAAGGACCGGATCGACAGGGCGCTTGACGCAGATCAAGGCGGCAAGGTCACGCTGCTTCCATGGTGCATGGCGTAACTCGAACCAAGGAGGGTGCCATGACCCGTCTCATATCCGGCCTACTGTTCAGCCTGCCCGCGACTACCGCACTCGCCGACCCGGACGGCTACGGGCACATGATGGGCTGGGGCAGCGGCGGCTTCGGAATGATCTTCGGGCCGGTGCTGTGGCTGATCGTTCTGGGTCTCGTGGTGGCGGGCATCATCTGGATCGCCCGCCGCATCGACGAAGCCGCGCCGCCGCGACAGCAACCGGGCGCGGTTGCCGAACTCGACATGCGCTTTGCACGCGGCGAGATCGACGCGGAGGAATACGCCTCGCGCAAGAAGCTGTTGAGCACCTGAGGCGTAGCTGACGACTTGCCGGGACGGGCCGGAGCGCAGACCGAAACGGGCGCCCTGGAGCGCCCGTTCGTTTCCGGTTCGCCGATCACATCGGCGCGGCTCGCGGTCGAGGATGAACGGCCCCTCACTGCCTAATGCGCGGGTGCGACGCCGAGCGTGCCGGGTGCATCGACCGATGCGCCATGGCCATCGACCGCGTAGTGCCCCGAGGCATCGTGCGCGCCATGATGGCCATCGGCACCCTCATCGCCATGGGCTGAAGCTGCCGCCTCGCCATGATGCCCGGCGCTGGCCGGCAGGCTCTCCGCGTAGGCGCGCAGGCCGAGGTGAAAGACCGCCGCAAAGGCGAGACCCGCCACGATCATCATGAGCCAGCTCTTGCGATGCAGCACATAGCCTTGGCGAATCGCGAAGGCGAGCGAGGAGATGAAGACCCCAATCGGCGCGCTGTAGCTGGCAAAGAGCGGCGTGTCGTAGAAATGCTGCGCGGCGCCGGAGACCATGCCGATGCCGATGGCCAGAAGCAGCGACACCAGCACGTATTTCAGGACGTTGTCGCCCAGAATCCCGGTCTTGAAGAGCACCTCGTTGAGATAGGAGCCGAACGCGAACAGCGCGGCGCCCACGGCCATGAGGGCCAGCGCATAGGAGCGCATGTCCGGCTGGGCGGCATGCACGATGGATCCCGAGATCAGGCCCATTCCGAGGAACATGCTGAGATAGGAGAAATAGGGTTTGAAGACCTCCCAAGGCGGGGTGAAGGTCACTTCGTTGGGTTGGGCATTTACCGACATCTGGTCGACGCTTTCGTTGTGCTTGAGATTTGACTATCGCTCCGGCCTCGATGCCGAAGCCGGGTGTGCACGCGGGACAGCTGGTCGCCGCGCGGGTTTTCATGAAGAGCTCGGGTGGGACGCCGGCGGCTCCGGAGCGGGCAACCGGCGCGGCCCTCAGCCCGCCGTGACCGCGAACTCGGTCATCATCCCCGAGGCCAGGTGCGGCATCTGGTGGCAATGCAGCATCCAGCGCGCCGCCTCGCCCGCGTCGAGCGCCACGGTGACGGCGGCCATCGGTGGCACGTAGACCGTGTCGCGCACCGCCCCCGAGAAACGCTGCCCGTTGATCGCGACGACCTGGAACACATGCCCGTGCAGGTGCATCGGATGCCCCATCGACGACATGTTGTGAAAGGTCAGCTCGACCCGCTGGCCGCTGATCGCCGAGACCGGCCGGTGCTCGCTCCAGACCTTGCCGTCGATGGTCCAGACATAGGGCTGCATCTGCCCGCCGAGCATGACCATCGGCGCGAACTCCGCCGCCCGCTCGCTCAGCGGCTCGAGGGCGCGGAGCGCGCGCTCCTGCGCCATGTCGAGGTCGAAGGCCGGGGCGGCAGTGGGCGCGATGCCGGGGATCTTCTCGACGGATGCCCCCTTGCTCGCCAAAACGAGGCCGGTCCGCTCGCGTGCGCCCTCGCGCAGCGCGAGGATCGGGAAGGCGCCGCCCGCGGGCAAGTCGATCTCGATATCGAGCCGCTGCGCCATCGCCGCGCCGAACCGCCGGCCCGGCAGCGGCTGCACGGCATGACCGTCGACCGCCACCAGACGCGCCTCGACGGCGCCCGTCTCGATCCAGAACGTGGTCGCCGCCGCGGCGTTGATCACCCGCAACAGCACCCGGCCGGCGGGCTCGACCTGCACCACCTCGGGGTCGGACAGCGTGCGGTCATTTGCGAGATAGGCGTCGAAATCGTAATCGTTCAGATCGGCGGTCATCGGCATGGAGCCGTGATCCATCCCGGCCATGGCGCCATGGTCCATGCCGGTCGCGCTGCCCGTGGCGCCGTTGTGCATCCCGGCCATGCCCCCCATGCCGGACATGCCACCATGATCCATCCCCTGCATCGCCATGCCGGAGGTGATCTCCTCCATCACCTCATCCGGCGACTTGAAGGCAAAGTCATGCAGGAACATCACCACCTCCTGCCGATCTGAGGCGAGATCCTCGGCGCGGCGCACGATCAGCGGCGCGGCGAGCATGCCGAGTTCCTGCGTCGGGATGTGGCTGTGCATCCAATGGGTACCCGGCAGCGGCGCGAAATCGTAATCGCGGCTTTCGCCGGCAGCGAGCGGCGGCATCGGCATGTTGGGGACGCCGTCCTGCACGTTGGGCGGGATCTGTCCGTGCCAGTGGATCAACGTCTCGACGTCGAGCTGGTTCTCGAGCCGCACCGCGAAGCGCTGGCCCGGGTCGAGCGTCAGGCCGGGACGGCCGTCGGGGCCGAGAAGCCCCATGACGGACGCCGCGCGACCGTCGATGTCGAGCGTGCGGCGCGTCGCGCGCAGGGCGAGCGGTGCGCCCTGACCCCGGGCAAGGCCCGGCAGGGAAAGGGTCGCGGCCAAGGCCGCGCTGGCGGCGAGAAAGCCGCGACGGGAAATATGGGTCATCTGTCTGTCATCCTGGCGGCAGGTCATGCCGCGCGTGAATAATCCCGGCGGGCCGGGGAGGAACACGAAAGGTGTCAGACGATCTCGGGTGGATGCCATGGCGGCATCGGCACACGCCCGCGCATGGGCAGGCTTGCCGGCAGTACAGGGCCGCCATCGATGCGCGCAAGGCTGCGGAACCCCTCGGGGCCGGCAGCGACGGGGCGCTGGGCGAGGCACATCAACGCGCAGGCCGCATCTACCGTGGTGTCGTGATGGCCCTTGGGCGTGTGGGTCGGCGCGTGCGTCTCGGCATGATGGGCGGCGACCGGCGCCAGGTCCGTCGCAGCACCCTCGCCACCCCAGCCTGCCAACAACAGCAGCACCATCCCGATCAGAGCGGGCAAGGCGGAGAAGAGGCGGATTCGGCGGGTCATGTCCCGATCACAAATGGCAGGTCCCGCGCCCGACGCAAGTGGTCACGCGCAGGGCCGCGGCAGCTTCGGCGCCAAGTCGCGCGCCCACTGCCGCGCGTGCTCAGTCGATGCCGTTCTCACGCTGCAGCGCGCGCACATAGGCTACTACATTGGCGACATCGGCCTCGGTCAGCCCCTCGATCGAAGGCATGTCCCCGAAATCCCAGTGATGCGATCTCACGCCGTTCTGCACGGCGGCGAGAAAGGCGTAATCGCCATGGTGGCTGGGTTCGTAGGTCTTGTGCACCAGTGGCGGCGCAACGCCGTTCTTTCCGGCCGCGTTCGCGCCGTGGCAATCGGCGCAGACGCTATCGAAGGCGCGCTTGCCCATTTGCGCCTGATCGCCCAGCGCGGCCGGGAGAGTCACCTGCACGATCGGTGTGCCCTGCGGGATCTCGGAGGTGTCGGGCGGGGTCATGGAATGGCCCGCCATGCCGTCTTGCTCCGGGGTCGCGGCGATCCACAGCAGCCCGCCCGCGAGAATGACACCTGCGGTGCCGAGAATGATCGTCTTGTTCATCTGTCCGTCTTTCGAATGTGTTCGGCCCGACGCACCGATGCGCGCCTGAGCGGTCAGGTTGCCGCTCAGCGAAGCTGTGCCAGCGCGTCGGGATCCGCAGGCACGGGTGCTGCGTCGAGCAGATAGGTGGCGATGGCCCGCCTGTCGGCCTCGTCTAGGAAGCTGGTGCCCTGCTCCACCACCTCGGCCATGGAGCCGCCG
The DNA here is from genome assembly GCF_034371605.1 of Limimaricola variabilis. Classification (NCBI taxonomy): domain Bacteria; kingdom Pseudomonadati; phylum Pseudomonadota; class Alphaproteobacteria; order Rhodobacterales; family Paracoccaceae; genus Limimaricola; species Limimaricola variabilis. The sequence goes on from NZ_CP139691.1 coordinate 830,303, forward strand.
AACACGTCGCCCGACGGGGTGATCCCGGTCTCCAGAGCATAGGCCAGCGCGCTCGCGGTCCATCCGTCCTCCTTCAGATCGGCGGCGCGGATCGACGGCGCGGCGGACCCGCCCGGCAGATCGTCATTGCCACCGAAGCTGTCGGCATCGAGCCCGCCAAGGAGTCCCCGCCCGGTATGGCAGGCGCCGCAATGCGCCGCCCCCTCCACCAGCTCGCGCCCACGGTTCCACTCGTCCGAGCGGCCAAGCACCGGCGCGCTCTCGGCCTCGAGGAGCGCGGTCGCGCGCCAGAGCTTCAGCCCGGAACGCATGCTGAACGGAAAGCGCATGTCGTTTTCGCCGCGCGTCTCGGCCACCGGTGGCACAGTGGCCAGCGCCGCCCAGAGATCGGCGATGTCCTGATCCGAGAAGCCGGCATAGAACTCGAAGGGAAAGGCCGGGTAGTAGGGCTGACCCTCGGGCGAGATCCCCTCGCGCAGCGCGCGGGCGAGGTCGTCCTTGCTCCAGCCGCCGATGCCATGAGTGAAGTCCGGCGTGATGTTGGGCGGCACGAAGCTGCCGAACGGCGTGTCCAGCGGCGCGCCGCCTGCCATCGCCGGTCCTTGTGCCGCGGTGTCGGTATGGCAGGCCACGCAGCCCGCGGCCCGCGCCAGATAGGCTCCGCGCCGGGCATCGCCATCGAGCGTGATCCGGGACGCGTCATCCCCGATCGGCCATGCGCGCAGCCCGGCATAGCCGCCACCCGCCAGCGCAGCCAGCAGAATGACACTTCTGAGCAATCCCCGCATGTTCAGCTTCCCGACCGGAAGCGACCATGACAGGCCGCGCAGGTTTCACTGATCATGCGGAACACTTCGCTCGCCGCCATGGTGGCATAATCGGGCGCCGTCGCCACTTTCGCCTGCGTGGCTGGCATGGCTTGGATGGAGGCGGCCTTGCGCGGCTCGAGCCCGAGCAGCTGTGCCACCGAATAGGACGCACCGGGTCCGGAAGACGGCGGCTTCGCCTCACCCATCTCCATGCCGGCATGTCCCTTCATTCCGCCCATCTCCATTCCGGCATGGGCGTCCGTCTGTGAGGCGGTCGCGTTCGGCGCGGCGCGCACCAGCCCCTCGGCATGGCGCTGCAGCTCCTCGGCAAGCGCGGCGAAATCCTGGGGCGCGGCCCAGACCGCCTCCTTCGCGAAGGAGGCGCCGCCCCCGGTGCCCTCCGGGAAGAGCGTCGTCATCGCCTCCCCGGCATGTTTTGCGATCGCCTGTCCCGCAGTAGCGATCGCCACCGGGTCATGCGGCGCCTCGCCGCGCATCATCGGGGTGAGGTCGCGCATCGCGTCGCGCATCGCCACCATGCCTTCCATCCGCTCGCGCACCACGCCGGTGGCGCCGTTATGCGCGACCGCCACGGCAGCGGCCATTGTCGCCGTCAGGGCGATGGCCGTCATTCTGTATGGGTTCATGTCTCACTCGCCTGTCTGGTTTGAAGAAGGGTTCAAACCAGGGGTCGTGGAGGCGGGGTGGCGATCCGGAGGATGTGGCTCGATCCCGGCCGGGACCGGAGCACGGGCGACAGACGCCGCGCACCTGTCATACGGGCCGGAAGCACGAGGCTGTCCGCCATGCTCAGGGCGTTGCATCGCAGCCCCGTATGGCAGCCGGCCTTGGAATGGGAGGGCTGGTCGCGATGCGGCTCTTCGACACCGATGCCGGCCGGGCTGGCATGGGTATGCCCGGTTTCGAACGCCATGGTGCCGATAAAGAGCGAAAGCGCCACCACGAGCCGAACGAGAAGATGAAGCATCGGGATCTTCATGAAGGCGCTCGGCACTCTCGCATGTCCTCGGATCCTGCTCGCTATACCCCATCGCTGGCCGCGCCGAAAGCACGTGCCCTTCCGCGCGCGGTCGCAGGGCGGCGAACCGCCCACCGGGCTGCCCCGACACGCGTTGGCGCGCAGGTCGGCCCGTGGACGTCCGTGGCGATCTTTGTCCCCGTCAGAACATCGAACCGACATCCGAAGCGGCCGTCGGATAGGCGGCGGGCATCGACTTCAGCTGCTGCGCGGTCAGGCCGAGCTTGATCGCCAGCGAGAAGAAGTTGATCAGCTCGGCATATTCCGGTCCGAACAGATGCGCGCCGAGGATCTTGCCGTCCTTGCCGGTGATGATCTTCGCGCCCGCATGGCTTTCGCCAAGCCGCTTCTGCGAGAACCAGCCAGAGGTATCGGTGAACGACACCTCGACCTCGCCGGTCTCGCGCGCTTCCTCTTCGAGCATGCCGACACGCGCCAGTTCGGGGATAGTGAACACCACGCTCGGCACGCCGGTATAGTCCGGCTCGGTCTGCTTGCCCTTCAGCATGTTCGAGGCGGCGATCTTGCCCTCGAACACCGCCACCGGGGTCAGGGGCTTGCCCGGCGAGGCGGCGGCGTCGCCCGCGGCAAAGATGCGTGGGTTGGACGCGGATTGCAGCCAGGGCGTGACCTTCACACCGTCACGCTCGGTCTCGATGCCAGCCGCGTCGAGATCGAGATGGTCGACGGCTGGCACCCGGCCGGCGCCGTGGACGACGAGATCGGCATCGATGGCGCGGCTCTCGTCGTCCTTCTTGTAGGTGACCCTATGCGCGCTGCCTGCCCCCTCGATCCGCTCGGGCGTGGCTTCGGCCACGATCTCGATTCCGGCGGCGCGGCTACGGTCGAGCAGCATGTCGACGAGGTCGGGGTCGAACATCTTGAGCTGTCGCGCACCGCGATCGAGGATCGTCACCTCCGCGCCCGCACGTGCCGCGATATGCGCGAACTCGAACGAGATGTAGCCCCCGCCGATGAAGACGATGCGCTTCGGCAGCTCCTTCAGGTTCAGGAAATCGGTGCTGTCGATCGCCCGATCCGCGCCGGGGAACTCCAGCGGGCGCGGCTTGGCCCCGGCAGCGATCAATGCGTGGCGGAAGGCGATCTCGCCATGGCCGTCAATCTCGATCCGGTCATCGGCGGTGAAGCGGGCGCGACCGTGCAGCGTGCGGACGCCCGCGTCCTTCAGCCCGCTCTCCATGCTCTCGGGCACCGGGTCGGTGAAGCTCTCCTTGTGCTTCATCAGCGCCGGCCAGTCGATCCGTACCTCGCCCGCGACGCCCTTGGCGGAGAGCAGCCGCGCAGCGTCGACCGCTTCGGCCCCGGCGCGCAGCATCTTCTTGGGGTCACAGCCCCTGAGCGCGCAGGTGCCGCCATAGGGCAGCTCGTCGACGATGGCGACGGACCAACCCGCATTGGCACATTTCTTGGCTGCGGCGATCCCGGCCATGCCGGCGCCGATGACGATGAGATCGAGGATGTCGGTCATGTCGTGTCCTTAGTCTCGAGATGAAAGGCCGGGCCGCCGCCCGCGCGGCTCAACGATAGCGGCCCAGCAATCGTTCACTGCCCCACCAGATCGCGGCCATGCCGCCCCCTGTGATGAGGCCGAGCCAGAGCCAGCCGCTTTCGCCCAACGGCACCAGCCCGGTGCCGTGGCCCAGCACCGGCAGGATCATCGCCAGCAGGAACGGCCCGGTGTAGCGGCAATGCACCCGGCCGCAGCGCCGCGCGTTGAACATGCAGGCCCCGCCCATCCAGGCCAGAGCCACCACCCAGATGGCCGTCTTGGGACCATCGGGCAGCGGGATCGCCAGAAGCATGGCGGCGAACGGCAGCCACCATGCCAGCACGCTGCTGCGCAGCGTCCCCAGGAGATCGTTGGTGGATTTGTCGGTCATGGCCTCACCCCGCGCAGCATGAGAGTGCGGCGACGTCCTTCTCGAAGGTCTGTGCCGCGAGCTTCAGCCCTTCCACGGTGGTGAGATAGGGCATGATGGTGTCGCCCAGCTCCTCGTAGGTCAGCCCGGCCCTCAGCGCCATCGCCGCGGTCTGGATGCTGTCGGCCCCTTCGGGCGCGAGGATCTGCGCACCCAGCAGGCGCTTGCTGCCCGCTTCCGCCACAAGCTTGATCAGCCCGCGCGTGTCCCGCGCGGCCAGCGCGCGCGGCACGGCATCGAGCGGCAGCACCGATGTGACGACCTCGTGCCCCTCGGCCTGCGCCTGCGCCTCGCTCAATCCAACACCTGCCACCTGCGGGTCGGAGAACACGACCCAAGGCATCAGGCTGTTGTCATAGGCGCGCTCTTCCCCGGCCACGGCGTTGCGGGCGGCGAGCTTGGCGCCGTAGGCCGCCATGTAGACGAACTGGTCGCGCCCGGTGACGTCGCCCGCGGCCCAGACCCGCTCGTTGGCGGTGCGCATATGAGAATCCACCCCGATGCCACCGCGTGCATCCACCGCGATCCCGGCGGCGGCGAGATTCAGATCGTCGCTGTTGGGCACTCGCCCCGTGGCCAGCAGCAGCCTTTCGGCGCGGAGCGGTTCCGCTCCGGTCACCTGCAGCTGCACGCCGTCCGCGTCCTGTGACACGCTCCCATAGCTCTCGACCCGCGCCAGCCGGATGCCTTCGTCCTCGAGGTAGCCCTCGAGCGCCCGGGAGACCTCCGGCTCGGCTTCGGGCAGCACGCCGCGGCGGCTCACCAGCGTGACGGCGACACCGGCGCGGGCGAAGATCTGCGCCAGCTCGACGCCGATATAGCCCGCACCCAGCACCAGCATCGAGGCGTGCAACGCCGTCATCTCCAGCGCCGATGTGCTATCGAGAGTCTCGACCGCCTCGATGCCGGGAATCTGCGGCACATGCGGGCGCGAACCGGTGGCGATGATCATCTTGGCCGCGGGGAAGACATCACCGTCGACGGTGAGCTGACCATCCGCGTCGAACCGCGCGCGCCCCTCGATGTAGTCGATGCCCTCGTAGCGGCTCAGCACGTCGGCATATTTGGCCCCGCGCAGCTCCTCGACCAGCGCCTGCTTCTGCGCCACGGTCGCGGCCCAATCGGTGACACGGGCCTCCGCCTCGATGCCATCGAAACGGCTGGTGGCGCGGGCGTGGTGCAGGCTCTCGACGGCGCGGATCAGCGCCTTGGACGGGACGCAGCCGACATTGACGCAGGTGCCGCCGATCGTGCCGTGGCCGATCAGCGCCACGCGCGCCCCGGCCTCGGCCGCGGTGATCGCGGCCGAGAAGCCGGCCGATCCGGCGCCGATGACGGCGAGGTCATAGGATTTGCCCTTGGGCGTGCAGCAGTCTTTCATGATCTTCCTTTCAGCTCCGGCCACGACGCCAGAGCGCGTAGAGCGTGATGCCGATGAACACGGCCAGCGCCGGCAACAGCACGTAGTCGAGCCAGCCAAGCACGGCCGACAGCCCGACCACGCCGAACAGCACCACCAGCAGCGGCGTGAAGCAGCACAGCGCCAGGACCACCGTGCCGATCAGGCCGAATTTCAGCAGACCCGAACGGTCGGGCTGGGTCTCAGGAGGCTCCTGCGGCCCGCTCACGACCCGGTCTCCGGCGACAGCGCTGCGCCGAAACCGACGCCATTGACCGCCGAGATGATCTCCTCGGGGCCGGTCACGGCATCGTCGTAACGCAGCTCATAGGTGCCGTCCTCGGAACTGCCTTCGGTGAAGGCCATGATCTCGACCGTGTCGATGCGCTTTAAGGTGGTAGCGACGATGTAGCTGCATGACGGACAGGTCAGGCCCGTGACGTCGATCGTGGTGGTGGCCTCCTCGGCCAGCGCGCTGCCCGCCGTGAGGATCAGGGCGGCGGCAGGAATGAGCGGTCTCATGTCAGGAAACTTCCTTGTCAGAATGTCAGGATCAGCGGGGCCACGGCCGGGAAGGCCAGTGCCAGCAGAACGACGCCGGTGGCGCCCCAGAGCAGCCCACGCATCACGCCTCGGTCGATCGGGCGCGCACAGGTCCCGCTCCCGCAGTCCTTGGCGGGCACCGGGCGATACGCGGCCCAGAAACCGTAGCCCAGCGCCCCCGCGGCGAGGCCGAAGGTCAGCCACTTATAGGCGTAGAGCGCCGTCAGCTGGCCGATGAAAACGCCTGTGACGCCAAGGCTCACGAGCACCAGGGGCAGGATGCAGCAGGAGGTCATCGCCAAGGCGCCTGCCACCCCGGCCCCGGTGGCGAACCAGCCGCCTCTCGCCTGAGGCGCCGGCGCTCTTTCCGTCTGCTCCATGTCGATCTCGGTCATCCCCGGTCCTCGTTGCCGCTCGATGACATGCAAGGTAGGGTCTGTAGCAACTACAGGATCAAGGAATTTCTTCATGGAACGCGATCACGCTGGCGCGAGCGAGCTGCGGCGTTCGGATCTGGCCCGCCGGACCGGCTGCAATCTCGAGACCATCCGCTATTACGAGAGCGTCGGCCTGATGCCGGACCCGCCGCGGAGTGCGTCAGGGCATCGCCGATACGGACCCGCCCATGTCGAGCGCCTGAACTTTGTCATGCGCGGTCGCGAACTCGGCTTCACCATGGAAGAGATCCGGGGCCTGCTGTCGCTGGTCGATCGCGGCAGCCATACCTGCGCCGAAGTGGAGGAACTCGGGCGTCATCACCTCGAAGTCGTTCAGGCTAAGATTCGCCACCTGCAGGCCATCGAGGCCGTCCTGTCCGAAACCATCTCGCGCTGCACCGGAGGCAGCGCGCCTGACTGCCCGCTGCTCGACGTTCTGACCGATCGACCGGCAGTCTCGTAGCGGCGAGCAAGGCTCGATCAGGGCGGCGGATAGGAGATCCGCCCGACCTGCTTGCAAGCCCAGCGACCGGAGCGCCTCTCCAGGAGGCAGGACGCCCAGTGCCCGGATCCGGAGCGCGGGAAAGCAGGTATCTGGTCGAGCAGCATTTTTTCGGCGCAGGTCACCATGGTCGGTTGCCATGGCTCGGGCTCGACCCACCTCCTTTGCCATGCGAGGCTTTCGCCTCGGGCCGATGATCGGAGGACGTGAATGCGCAGCAGCGCCAAGGAGATGGTCAGGGAACTCTACGAGGGCCACACGCCCCGCGCGCATCGTTTCCGCTACTGGCTGCTGGGCTTCGATCTCGTCGCCATCGCCTTCGTGATCATCACCTCTTTCATCTCATATGGCGGATGGATCCAGCTGATCGACCTCGTCTTCGGCGCGGTGATCGTGGCCGACTTGCTGGCGCGGATCTGGATCGCACCGCGGCGGCTGCGTTTCCTGGGCTACCCCACCACGATCGCCGACATGGTCAGCGCGGCCTCATTCTTCGCGCCCTTGGCCGGTGAGGGCTTCGCCTTCCTGCGGGTGCTGCGGACGCTGCGGCTGCTGCACATGTACCAGACCCGCGACAGGCTGCGGCAGGATTTCGATTTCTTCCGCGAGAACGAGCAGTTGCTGGTCGCGGCAACGAATCTGGGCGTGTTCATCTTCGTGATGTCGGGGTTCGTCTTCGCCACCCAGCACCGGGCCAGCGACGACATCGCCAATTATGCCGACGCGCTCTATTTCACGGTGACGGCGCTGACCACGACCGGCTTTGGCGACATCACGCTCGAAGGGACCGGCGGACACATGATCTCGGTCGCGATCATGATCTGCGGTGTCACGCTGTTCCTGCGGCTGGCGCAGGTGCTGTTCCGGCCCAGCAAGGTCCGGCACCCCTGCCCGACCTGCGGCCTGGTGCTCCATGATCCCGACGCGGTGCATTGCAAGCATTGCGGCACGACGCTCAACATCGTCACCGAAGGCGTCGTCTAACCACGCGGCGCGGTGCGATCGAGATAGATCCGCACCGCCTCCTGGACATGGCGGAACCTGTCGCCGCCCAGATGCTTGCCGCCGAACCAGCGGGTCACCACCACGAGATGGTCGTGCAGCTCCTCGCGCTCGAGCATGCGCAGGATGACCATGCCGGCGCCGGCCTCGCCGTCATCGGCCTTGACCGGCGTGCCATCCGTGATCAGCGCCCAGCTGTGATGCGTGGCCTTGGCGAATTTCTTGCGCCGCTGCAGGGATTTGACCAGCGCCTTCGCCTCCTCTTCGGAGCCGCAGGGCGCGCCGGACACCGCGTAGCGCGAGCCCCGATCGGAGATGACGTTCTGCAGGATCTCCATGACGCCTCAGCAGCGCAGCGGCACGCCGAGAAGGCGCTGGTAATGGGCCTCCGGCACGCCGTAGAAATCCGCCGCCAGTGTTTCGAGCCCGGCGCGGTCGCGGATCACCACGCTGCCGCGCCGCGACCGCACCAGACCGTCGCCCTCCAGCCGGTGCAGCGCCACGGTAACGCCGGAACGGCGCACACCGAGCATCAAGGCCAGGAATTCATGGGTTAGGTCGAGCTGGTCGCGACCGAGCCGGTCCTGGCACATCAGCAGCCAGCGCGCGAGCCGCACGTCGATCACCGCCTTGCCGTATGCCAGCGCGCTGTGGGAGAGTTGCACCAGCACCGTCTGTACGTAGCGCAGCAGCCGGTCGCGCAGCTCTTCGTCCGATTTCAGCGCCATGCGCAGTGCCTCGGCCGGCAGGCGCCAGCCATGCCCGCCGATCTGCATCATCGCGTCATGCACGCTCTCGGTCCCGCCCAGCAGGAGCATGTGGCCCGACATGCCGTCGCAGCCGACCAGCCCCGCCTCGACCGCGTGGCCGCCCGGCCCGCGCGCCACGACCGAAAGGATTCCCGACACCGGGAACACGATCTCGTCGATCGGATGCTCCATGCGCTCGACGAACAGGCCCTGCGGCAGATCGATGCGTTCGAGGAGTCCCGAATTGCGGATCGAATGCGATGCGGCGATGCTGTCGAGGAGCAGGTTGCCCTGTCCCGGTATCAGCCTGTCGATGGGTCCACCCTCCTCTCGTGGAAGGCGCGCGCCCCCCGGCTTGCGCGCATTCTACCGGATCCGGTGCGACGGGCCAATGTCGCCATCGCGTCTCGCGACGAGATGCACGCAATCGTAGCTCAGACCGAGTCGCCCGTCGGCCAAGGCGTGCCGCGCGCGCCAGTCCGCCTCGGCCGCGCGCAGCTCGGCCCGGCCCCAGCGAGCCCGGGCATTGCCGGTGACCCCGGTGGCCCGCAGGTGGCGCAGGAGTTGCGGCAGGTCGTCGAAGCCCATGACGCTGCGACGACGCTCGACCATGCGCAGCTCCAGCCCCGGCGGCAGCAAGTCCGGCCATTCATCGGGATTGGCGTAAAAGAGCGGCGCCGGTGCCCCGAGGGCCGCCACTTCGGCGAAATGGCCCCGGCCGAAGCCGCCAAGCAGCAACCGGCCGCCCGGCGCGAGATGCGCCGCCAGCCGCGCCAGCAGCGCACGGGGATCGGCGATCCATTGGATCGTCGCGCCGGAGGCGATGAGATCGTACCGCCCGTCGAGTGACAGCTCCTCGATCGGCCCAGCTAGAAACCCCTGCCGTGGACCGGGCGGCAGAAGCACGGCTGCTTCGGCCACGAGGTCGTTGGCGTGGAACGTGCCGATCTCGAACCGCGACAGCAGCGCGCGGGTGAGCAATCCGGTGCCGCAGCCGAACTCGAACACGCGCTCCAGCCGCGGCCCGGCGCCGTCGGCGGCGAGCAGCTCGGCCAGCCGCTCCGCGCTCTCGGCCTGAACGCGGGCTTCGGCGTGATAGCTCGGCAATCCCCGCCGGAAGGCCCGTGCCACCCGCTCACGCGGCGCGCTCATGCCAGCGCCTCGCGCCATTCGGACCAGAGCGCGAAGGGCGCATGCGGCGCGACCACCTCGCGCAGGGCCACGCCGTCGAAGGCGCGGCGCAGGTTCGCGGCGGGAAACACGTGGTCCTCCGTGGCGATCACGGCCGCGTCCCAGCGCATCTGCGGCGCCGCACCGCGCCGCTCAACGGCGTCGAGCTCGGCGCGCAGCGCCGGGATGTCGGGGGCCTCAACCGGCGCAGCCTCCGCGCGCTCCAGGAACGCCGCCAAAGTCGCTTCGTCCAGCCGGTCACGGGTCCGGGCAAAGATCGCCGGCGGGATGCCGAGGCGCCGCTCGACCGGCACCGGGCTGCCGCAAAGCGCCACCTGCCGGTCGAAGATCGGCTCCCGTCCAGCCTGCCAATGCGCGAAAGCGGCCACGCCGAACGACCAGGCGACGAGATGGCGCCGCGCGTAGCCGTCGAGCGGCGGCAGATCAGCGCCGAGATCGCGCCAATCCTCGACGAACAGCACGTCCATCCCCCGCAGATGGGCGACCGGCGCGGGTCCGGCGGCCCAGCCGCCGAACAGCACGACGACCTCCTCCGCCGTTCCGGGACCGCTCAGCCAGCGCCAGCGCATCGGATCAGAGCGCTTCGGCCAGCCGCAGCATCGCCGCGCAGACCCGGTCCTGCTCGTCCCCGGTCAGGATGTAGGGCGGCATGGCATAGATGTTGCGCCCGAAGGGTCGCAGCCAGACGCCGGTCTCTTGCGAGAACGGGTGCGCGGCGTCGGCGCTGATCGCGTGATCCATCTCGATCACCGCGATCGCGCCGAGCACGCGCACATCCGCCACGCCCGGCATGGCCCGCGCTGGTGCGAGCCCGGCCTCCATTCGTTGGGCGATGGCCGCTACGCGGTCGCGCCATGTCCCGTCGGCCAGCAGGTCGAGGCTGGCGCAGGCCGCAGTGCAGGCCAGCGGGTTGCCCATGAAGGTGGGCCCGTGCATGAACAAGCCGGGATCACCTGTGCCGATGGTCCGCGCCACCTGGCCCGAGGCCATGACGGCGGCGAAGGAAAGGTGCCCGCCGGTCAGCGCCTTGCCCAGACACATGATGTCGGGGACGACTCCCGCGAGATCGGCCGCGAAGAGCTCGCCGGTGCGACCGAAGCCGGTGGCGATCTCGTCGAAGATCATCAGGATGCCCAACTCGTCGCAGAGCCGGCGCGCCCGGCGCAGATACTCGGGGTGATAGAAGCGCATGCCGCCCGCGCCCTGCACCACCGGCTCCAGGATCAGCGCGGCGATCTGGTCGCCATGCTCGTGCAGCAGCCGCGACAGCGCGGCGATGCCATTGGCCTCGTCATCCTCGGGCCAGTCCTCGGCAATGGTAATCGGCGGGCGCGGCGCGAAATACTGGATGTTGAGCGCGCCTTCGAACAGGTGGTGCATGCCGTTCACCGGGTCGCAGACGCTCATCGCCTTCCAGGTATCGCCATGATAGCCGCCGCGCGGCGTGGCGAAGCGGGTCCGGCCCGGGAAACCGGCGGCGAGCTGGTGCTGCACCGCCATCTTCATCGCCACCTCGACCGCGACCGAGCCGCTGTCGCAGTAGAACACGTGGTCCAGCCCCTCGGGCGTCATCGCGACCAACCTGCGGCCGAGCTCGACCGCGGGGCGATGCGTCAGACCGCCGAACATCACATGCGGAAGACGGTCGATCTGGGCGTGCATCGCGTCGGTGATCGCCGGGTGACGATGGCCATGGATCGCGCACCACCAGGACGACATCGCGTCGATCATCTCGGTCCCGTCGTCGAGCGTGATCCACGCTCCCTCTGCCCGCTCAACCATATAGGTCGGCCCCGGAGCCATGACGTTGGTGTAGGGATGCCAGAGATGGTCGCGGTCGAAATCGGCGTCGGTCATGCGGTCTCCATGGCGGCGCGGATCGCGGTCATGTCGATCTGTGCGAAGCCCGCGCGCAGGCTGTCGGGCGTCAGCGGATCGAGCCGGTCCAGACGGCCCAGATGCGCCACGTCGCCCATCTCGGCAATGGTGCGCTCCACCCGAGGCTCGGCCTCGCCCGAAAAGATCACCCCCGCCACCGGCACGCCGCGCGACCGCAGCGCCGCCAGCGAGAGCAGCGAATGGTTGATCGTCCCCAGCGCGGTCCGCGCCACCAGCACGACCGGCGCGCCCCAACGGGCGAAAATGTCGAGAAAGGTGGTCTCGTCGTCGAGCGGCACCATCAGCCCGCCCGCCCCTTCGACCACCAGCGGGCGCGGGGCGTCGGGCAGGTTCAGCGCCCCGACATCGATCCGCACACCGGCGGCCTCGGCCGAGATATGCGGGCTGGCGGGCAGTTCGAGCCGCACCGCTTCGGGCAGCACCGGCGCGCCCGTGAGCCGGGCGACGATCTCGCTGTCGGTCTCCTCTTCGAGACCCGACTGCACGGGCTTCCAGTAGCTCGCCCCGAGCGCCTGCACGAGACCGGCCGAGATCACAGTCTTGCCGATGCCGGTGTCGGTGCCGGTAACGATGAGGGGCTTCATGCGGCGGCCTTTCGGAGATCGGCGAGATCGGCGAAGAGCGCATCGATCTCGCCCGGAGTGACATTGGGGGTGATCGAGACGCGCAGCCGGGCCGTGCCGCGCGGCACGGTGGGCGGACGGATCGCCCGCACGTCGTGACCACGCGCCTGCAGCGCGCGCGACAGAGCGACGGCCTCGGCGTCCGCACCGATGGTCACCGGCAGGATCTGCGTCTCGAACGGCCCGAAACCCGCGCGCCGGGCCGCTTCATGCGCGCGGCGAATGTTGCTCCAGGCCGCGTCACGCAGGTCGGCCCGCTCGGCCACAAGGCGCAGCGCAGCGCGGACCACGGCGGCATCGAGCGGCGAGGGCGCGGTCGAGAAGACAAAGTTGCGGGCCCGGTTGACCAGCGTGTCGATCAGCACCGGATCGGCACAGATCAGTCCGCCCGCGGCGCCGAGCGCCTTGCCGCAGGTATGCAGGCTGACGAGATCGACCGACGCGTCGAGACCATGCGCGCGTCCCTGTCCCCGGTCCCCATAGAGCCCGGTGGCATGCGCCTCGTCGACGACCAGAACCGCGCCGTCCTCGGCCGCGACGGCGGCGAGATCGGCCAACGGCGCGAGATCGCCCTCCATGGAGTAGAGGCTTTCGCAGGCGATCCAAACGCGCCCCGTTCCACCTGCCGCGCGCCAGGCCTTCAGCGCGGCGCGCGCGGCGTCGGCGTCGTTATGGGCGAAGCCGCGCGTCTCGGCCCGGCCCAGCCGCATCCCGTCATGCGCGCTGGCATGGACGAGCGCGTCGTGGAGCACCAGATCGCCCTGCATCGGCAGGGCCGAGAAGATCGCGACGTTCCCGGGAAAGCCCGCACCCATGTAGAGCGCCGCCGGCGCCCCGAAGAACGCCGCCGCCTCGGCCTCCAGGGCCTCGTGTTCGGCGTCGTTGCCGCGCAAGAGCCGCGAGCCGCCCGACCCCACCGCGACGCCCCGGTCGAGCGCCGCGCGCGCGGCGTCGCGCAGCAGATAGGAGGCCGCCAGCCCGAGGTAATCGTTGGAGGCGAAGTCGCGTCCCGCGCGGGGGCTCAGCGCACGCCTGCGGCCACGCGCGGCCAGCGCGTCGAGCGCCTCGGCGTGGCGCGCAAATCCGGGGCGGCCGCCTTGGGCCGCCGCGCTCATCGCGCCCCCGTCTCGCCGAGCTCCATCGGCTCGAGGCCAAGGCGGCCGAAGAGGACCGAGTCCTTGTCCTCGCCCGGGTTCTCGGCGGTCAGCAGCACGTCGCCGGAGAAGATCGAGTTGGCGCCCGCGAAAAAGCACAGCGCCTGCGTCTCCTCGCTCATCGCGGTGCGCCCGGCCGAAAGCCGCAGATGCGCCTTGGGCATCAGGATGCGCGCCAGCGCGATGACGCGGACGAAGTCGATCCCGTCGACCGGCTCGGCATCGGCGAGCGGCGTGTCGGGCATCGGCATCAGCTGGTTGATCGGCACGCTGTCGGGGTGCTCCGCGAGATTGGCGAGCGCCAGCAGCATGTCGATCCGGTCCATCTCGGTCTCGCCCATCCCGAGGATGCCGCCGGAGCAGACCTTAATCCCGGCCTCGCGCACGCGGTTGAGCGTGTCGATCCGGTCGGCGAAGGTCCGGGTAGTGATCACCTCCGGGTAATAGCGCTCCGATGTATCGATGTTGTGGTTGTAGTAGTCGAGCCCCGCGCCCTTGAGCCGGATCACCTGGTCGTCGTCGAGCATGCCCAGCGTCATGCAGGTTTCCATGCCCATGGCGCGCACGCCCTCGACCATGGCGACGAGCTGGTCCATGTCGCGTTCCTTGGGGGAGCGCCAGGCCGCGCCCATGCAGAAGCGGGTCGAGCCCTGCTCCTTGGCGCGGCGCGCCTCGGCCAGCACGCGCTCGACCTCGATCAGCTTCTTGGCCGGCAGGTGCGAACCGTTGCGTGCCGACTGGCTGCAATAGGCGCAATCCTCGGCGCAGCCGCCGGTCTTGATGTTGCTGAGCCGGCTCCGCTGGACCTTGTTGGGGTCGAAATTCTGGCGGTGCACGGTCTGGGCCTGGAACAGCAGGTCGTTGAACGGCTGGTCAAAAATCGCCTGCGCCTCGGCGCGGGTCCAGTCGTGGCGGATGATGCTGGCGTCGGTCAAGGCAGGTCCCGCTCTTTGCAAAGTGTTGACGACTTCTAGGCCCCCGGGGACGAGTGGTCAAACGGGTTCAGGCCGCGGCGCTGGTCGGGCGGGCACCATCGTCACCACCACAAGCCCGGCCAGCACCATCAGCGCACCGGCGAGTCGGGCCGGCGTGACCGGCTCTCCCAGCACCGAGACGGCGAGCAGCCAGGCGGTCACCGGCTCGGCCAAGGCCAGCGTCACCGCGGTCGAGGCGGCGACCCGCGTCAGCCCCCAGGTATAGAGCGCGTAGGACAAGGCGGTGGCGCCGACGCCGAGGAACAGCACCGCGCCCCATGCCGGGGCGCCGACGAGCCAGACGGGCGGTGACAGGAACAGCACCGGCAGCGTGACGATGGCGCCGATGGTGAAGGTGGCGGCGGCTCGCGGCAGCGGCGGGGCGGCATTGCTGGCGCGCGCGGTCGCCAGGGAATAGGCGGCGTAGCAGGCGCCCGCCCCGGCCGCGAGCGCGATGCCCAAGGGGCCGCCGCTACCGCCGCTGCCGGCCATCGCCAGCAGTGCCACGCCGGCGATCGACAGAAGCTGGCCCGCGCCCCGCCAGCGTCCCGGCCAGAGTCGCGCCGCCGCGATTTCCCAACCGGTGGTCCAGAGCGGCGCGCTGCCGATCGCCACGGCGGTCCCGATCCCGACCCCGGCCATCGATACGGCATGGAAGAACAGCAGGTTGTAGCCGGCGATGCAGAGCCCGGCGAGGCCGACCAGCCGCCAAGGCAGCCGGACCAGCGCGGCCCGGCTCGGCCCGTGCAGCATGGCCGCCAGCAACAGCGCCGCACCACCGATCAGCAGGCGCAGCGCCCCCACGGCGAGCGGGTCGCGCGTCGCGGGCAGCAGCGCCTGCACGGTGCCGGTGGTTCCCCAGAGCATCGCCGCCGCGATCACCGCGACCAGACCCATCAGACGCATGATCCCTCCCGTGTCGACAGCATCCGGTCTAGCCGCGACACGCGGAAAGGTCAGCCGTGAAAACCGGGTCCTCGGCCGCCACTAGCCGAGGGCGTAGCCTGCACCGCGCACCGTGCGCAGCGGATCGGCGCCGCCATGGGTGCACAGCACCTTGCGCAGCCGGCCGATATGGACGTCGACGGTGCGAGTATCGACATAGACATCACGCCCCCAGACCCTGTCGAGCAGCTGCTCGCGGCTCCAGACCCGGCCCGGCTTCTCGAGGAAGGTGGCGAGCAGCCTGAATTCGGTCGGGCCGAGCTTGAGGAGCTGGTCGCCGCGATGGACACGATGCGTCTCGGCGTCGAGGGTGATGTCCTCGTAGCGCAGCGTCTCGCCGACGCCCGCCGGGCGCGAGCGGCGCAGCTGCGCCTTCACCCGCGCCATCAGCTCGGTCACCGAATAGGGCTTCACCACGTAGTCGTCGGCCCCGGTCTCGAGCCCGCGCACCCGGTCGACCTCCTCGGAACGCGCCGAGAGCATGATGATCGGCACCTCGCGGGTCTCCGGGCGGGTCTTGATCCGGCGGCAGATCTCGATGCCCGAAACGCCCGGTAGCATCCAGTCGAGCACGATCAGATCCGGTACCTCCTCGGACACCATCAAGAGCGCCGCGTCGCCATCCTCGGCCTCCGAGATCCGGAAGCCTTCGGATTCGAGGTTGTAGCTCAGCACCGCGCGCTGCGACGGCTCGTCCTCGACGATCAGGACGTGCGGCTGGACCTGCTGGCGCATCGTCTCACTCCGGGCTGGCCACGTAGGAGGTGTTGTCGCCCTTGGGGCGATCCTCGTCCGGCATCTGCCCGGTGATCAGGTAGATCACCTGCTCGGCCATGTTGGTGACCAGATCGCCCATCCGCTCGATGTTCTTGGCGATGAAGTGCAGATGCATGCAGGCGGTGATCGCGCGCGGATCTTCCATCATGTGGGTCAGGAACTCGCGGAACAGCGCGTTGTACATCTGGTCGACGTCCTGATCGCGCTGCAGCACCTCGAAAGCGAGATCGGCGTCGCGCCGCACGAAGGCGTCGAGCGTGTCCTTGAGCATGTTCTGGACCTCGCGCGCCATGCGCTTGATCGCGGCGTCGGAGCCCTCGATCGGTCCGAGCTCGGCCAGCACGCTGGTCCGCTTGGCCATGTTCTTGGCATAGTCACCGATCCGCTCGAGGCTGGCAGCGAGCCGCAGCACCGACAGGATCACCCGCAGGTCGCGGCTCACCGGGGCACGGATCGCGATGACGCGGGCGGCCTCCTCGTTGAGCTGCTCCTCGAGCGCGTCGATCGCCTTGTCGCCACGGCGCACCCGCTCGGCGTTCTCGATGTCGCGGTCGGCGAGGCTCTGGGCGCCGTCGATGATCGCGGCCTCCACCAGACCGCCCATCTTCAGGATCAGCGCCTGGATGTTCTCGAGGTCGCGGTCGAAGGCCGAGGCGATATGCTGCTTGTCCTGCATTGGTCCCTGCTCCCTTACCCGATCCGGCCCGAGATGTAGCTCTCGGTGCGGCTGTCCTCGGGGTTGGTGAAAATCTTGCCGGTCTCGCCGTATTCGACGAGGTTGCCGAGATGGAAGAACGCCGTGCGCTGGCTCACCCGCGCCGCCTGCTGCATGGAATGGGTGACGATCACCACCGAGAAGTTCTGCCGCAGCTCGTCGATCAGCTCTTCGACCTGCGCGGTGGCGATCGGGTCGAGCGCCGAGCAGGGCTCGTCCATCAGCAGCACCTCAGGCTCGGTCGCCACGGCGCGGGCGATGCACAGACGCTGCTGCTGGCCACCCGACAGGCCGGTGCCCGGCGCGTGCAGCCGGTCCTTGACCTCGTCCCAGATTGCGCCGCGACGCAGCGCCTTCTCGACGATCTCGTCGAGCTCGGCCTTGTTCTTGGCGAGACCGTGGATCTTGGGTCCGTAGGCCACGTTGTCGTAGATCGATTTCGGGAACGGGTTCGGCTTCTGGAACACCATGCCGACCTTGGCGCGCAGCTGCACCGGGTCGACGCGGCTGTCGTAGATGTCGGCCTCGTCGATCTTGATCTTGCCGGTCACCACCGCACCCGGAATGGTGTCGTTCATCCGGTTCAGGCAGCGCAGGAAGGTCGACTTGCCGCAGCCCGACGGTCCGATGAAGGCGGTAACGGTGCGGTCGGCGATGTCGACGTCGACGCCCTTGATCGCGTGGGTGGTGCCGTAATGCACGTGCACGTCGCGCGCGGTGATCTTGGTCTCGTTCAGCACGGTGTTGTCCATGGTTCGCATGTCGTTCATGTCCGGGCCCCCTGCCCTTTGCGCGCTCACCAGCGCCGCTCGAAGCGGCGGCGCAGCAGCACCGCGATGAGGTTCATGGCCAAGAGGAACACCAGCAGCACGATGATGCCGCCCCAGGCGCGCTCGTAAAAGGCCGGATCGGCCCGCTTGGCCCATTCGTAGATCTGCGCCGGCATCGCCGAGTTCGGGCTCAGGAAGCCTTCGGCCACGCCTTCAGGATAGTTGGTCGCGATGTAACCGACCATGCCGATCAGCAGGAGCGGCGCGGTCTCGCCCAGGGCCTGCGCGAGGCCGAGGATGGTGCCGGTGAGAATGCCCGGCATCGCCAGCGGCAGCACGTGGTGCATCACCGCCTGCATCTTCGACGCACCGACGCCGAGCGCGGCGTCGCGGATCGAGGGCGGCACTGCCTTGAGCGAGGCCCGGGTGGAGATGATGATGGTCGGTAGGGTCATCAGCGTCAGCACGAGGCCACCGACCAGCGGTGCCGATTGAGGCAGGTGCATGAACTGGATGAACACCGCGAGGCCGAGGATACCGAAGACGATCGACGGCACGGCGGCGAGGTTCGAGATGTTGACTTCGATCAGGTCGGTGAACCGGTTCTTGGGCGCGAATTCCTCGAGATAGATCGAGGCCGCGACGCCGATCGGTAGCGACAGCACCAGCACCACCAGCATCATGAAAAGCGAGCCCAGCATGGCGACGCCGATCCCGGCCTGCTCGGGCCGCGAATCCGACGCGTCGGCCCCGGTGATGAAGGACCAGTTGAACCGCTTCTCGACGATGCCCGCTTCGCGCCAGGCGTCGATCAGGTCGAGATGCTCGGCGTCAAGGTTCTTGTCCCGCGCGAGGCTGGCGCGGCTGACCCGGCCCTTGAGATAGCCGTCGACCCGCGATGAGGCCAGCAGCTCGACCGAAACGGTCTGGCCGATCAGCTCGGGGTTGGCGAGCACGCGGTCACGCAGCTGCGCCGCGGCCGAGCCCGACAGCACCTTGGAGAGCGCCTTGGGTGCCAGCTCGGTCTCGACGCCGGTGGCCTCGACCTGTTCGACCAGCGCCTGCTCGATCAGCGGCGCATAGCCGAAGGTGGAAACCTTGGCGAGCTTGGCCGGGTCGCGGTCGCCATCCTTGTCGAGCTTTTCCTCGAGCAGCGGCACGTCGAGTTGCACATAGGTCTGGGTAAAGGCGGTGAGGCCGTTCGACAGGATCGCCCAGAGCAGCGCCGCGAGAAACGCCATGCCGATCGCCAGAGCGGCGATGCCATAGGCCTTGAAACGCGCCTCGGCCCGGTTGCGCCGCTTGGTGCGGTCATCGGTGACGAGCAGGGAGCCCGGGCGGGGGTCGGTCTGGCCGTCGGGGAGCGGGCCGGTTTGCGGGATATCGGTCATTCGTACTGCTCCCTGTAGCGGCGCACGATCCACAGCGCGACGACGTTGAGCGCCAGCGTGATCACGAAGAGGGTCATGCCGAGGGCGAAGGCGACCAGCGCCTCGGGCGAGGAGAAATCGGCGTCACCGGTGAGCTGGCTCACGATCTTGGCGGTCACCGTCGTCATGGCGTCGAAGGGGTTCATCGACAGCCGCGCCGCGGCGCCGGCCCCGAGCACGACGATCATCGTCTCGCCGATGGCACGCGACGCGGCCAGGAGGATCGCGCCGACGATGCCGGGCAGCGCCGCGGGCAGCACGACCTGGCGGATCGTCTCGGAACGGGTGGCGCCGAGGCCGAGGCTGCCGTCGCGCAGGGATTGCGGCACAGCGTTGATGATGTCGTCCGACAGCGAGGAGACGAAGGGCACGAGCATGATGCCCATGACGAGGCCCGCCGTCATGACCGCCGTGCCGCCCTGCATCCAGCCCAGCCCCAGATAGCCGCCGCGCCCGAAGGCTTCGACCAGCAGCGGACCGACGGTCAGCAGCGCGAACAGGCCGTAGACGATGGTCGGGATGCCGGCGAGCATCTCCAGCATCGGCTTGGCCCAGCTGCGGACGTTGCGATGCGCGTATTCGGCGAGGTAGATCGCGGCGAAGAGACCGATCGGCACTGCGACCAGCAGCGCGATCAGCGAGATGTAGAGCGTGCCCCACAGCAGCGGCAGGATGCCCAGCTCGGAGCCGCCGCCGAAGCTCGGGCTCCAGGTGGTGCCGAAGAAGAACTCGGAGGCCGGGTAGAGCCGGAAGAACTCGATGGTGTTGAAAATCAGCGCCAGCACGATGCCGACGGTGGTCAGGATCGCGATCAGCGCGGCCGAGATCAGCGTGCCGCGCATCGCCCGTTCGACCGCGTTGCGGGCCCGGAAATCGGGGGCCGCGCGCGACACACCCCAGGCGGCACCCGCGAGCGCCAGACCGATCACGGCAATGGTCCGGGCGAGATGACCGACACCGGCGAGACGGCGCCAGCGCAGCGCGGCGTCGCGGGTCGCAGGCGTCACCTCGGAACCCAGTGCCACGCCCTGCGCCGCCATCGCCGCACGCATTTCCTCGGCGGGCAGATCGCGGGCCGCCTCGCGGCTCAGCCGGCCGGTCTCCACCGCGGCGTCGAGGCCCGCGGCGAGCCGCTGGACATCGGCCATCATCAGCGACGGCACCGCGTTCGCGCTGGCCTCGGCCTCGAGCACGGGCCAGACCATCATGCGAGTGACGGCGGGCTGCGCGACCAACCAGATCGCCAGCAGCAGGAGCGCCGGCAGAGCAGCATAGAGGGCGGCTGTCCAGCCGTAATAGCCGGGCAGCGAGTGCAATCTGCGCCCCTCGCGCGCGGCGGCGCGCAGGGCGCGCGATCGCGCCAGCACGAAGCCGGCGGCCGCGATGGCCAGGACGATCAGGGCGATCCAGGACGGTGTCATGGCGGGGCCTTCAATTATCGAGGCCCGAAGCGGGGATCGCGTCGGGCCGGAGCGGTGTCGTATCTGTCACGCGCCGTGCGGGCGGTGGTCGGGGGCGGCAGCGCCGCCCCCTCCCGTAACGCCTGTGTTACATCGCGTCCATGGTGGTGCCGTTCGCGACCGTCTCCTGGGTCGCGGCCAGCTCGGGGTCGGCAACCAGGCCGTAGGCCGAGAGCGGGCCGTCGGGGCCGGCGATCTCGTCGGCGACGAAGAACTCGACGAACTCCTGCAGGCCGGGGATCACGCCGAGATGCGCCTTCTTGACGTAGAAGAACAGCGGGCGGGACACCGGGTACTCTCCGCTCGCGATGGTCTCGGTCGAGGGCTCGACGCCGGACATGGTCGCGACCTGCAGGCTGTCGGTGTTGTTCTCGTAGAAGGACAGGCCGAAGACGCCGATGCCCTGCGGGTTGGCCTCGATGCGGGCCAGGGTCTCGGTGTAGTCGCCGTCGATATCCACGGACACGCCGTCGGTGCGGGTCTCCATGCAGGCCGCCTCGGCCGCATCCTCGTCGCCGCCGTTGATCTCGAGGATCTGCTCGTAGGCGCCGCTCTCTTCGCAGCCTGCGAGCAGCACCTTCTCCTCGAACACTTCACGGGTGCCATGCTTGGTGCCCGGGATGAAGGCCAGGATCTCCTGGTCGGGCAGATCGGCGTTCACCTCGGCCCAGCTGCCGTTCGGGTTGGCGACCATCGCGCCGTCCTGCGGGATCTCGGCGGCCAGGGCCTGGTACCAGTCGGCCGGAGTGAAGGCGAAGGTCTCGCCGTCGATGTCCGAGGCGAAGACGATGCCGTCATAGCCGATCCGGACCTCGATGATCTCGTTCACGCCATTGGCGGCGCAGGTCTCGACCTCGCCTTCGCGGATCGCGCGGGAGGCGTTGGCGATGTCGATGGTGTTCTCGCCCACGCCCTCGCAGAAACGGGCGAGACCGGCGGAGGAGCCACCCGATTCCACGACCGGGGTCGGGAAGTCGAAGTTCTCGCCGAAGGCCTCGGCCACGATCGATGCGTAGGGCAGCACGGTCGAGGAGCCGGCGACCTGCACGTTGTCGCGACCTTGGGCGGTGGCGAAGCCGGCGGTGGCGGCGATGAGGGCTGCGCTCGAGGCGGTCAGCTTGACGAAGGACATGGATCGCTCCTGTTGTTCATTCCCGCGAAGAGCGCGAAGGCGCCCTCCGTTACGGCCCGATTAAGGGTCCGGGGACTCCGTTTTGTGACAGTCGTGTAAAAGTTTCATGACAGGCCGGAACCTAGTGCGGATGACCGTGCGGCAAGGGGTCATGCGACCGGCAGGATCACCGTGAAGGTGCTGCCCTGTCCCGGCGCGCTCTCGATCCGCAGGCGGCCGCGATGCCGGCTCACGATGTGCTTGACGATGGCGAGGCCAAGCCCGGTGCCCCCGACGGCGCGCGAGCGGTGCGTGTCGACCCGGTAGAACCGCTCGGTCAGGCGCGGCACGTGATGCGCGGCGATGCCCTCGCCCTGATCCGTGACAGAGAGGCGGACGCCCTGCCCGCGCAGCTCAGGCTGCGCACCGGGCATGCCCAGCTCCACCACCACCTCGCGATCGGCGCCGCCGTATTTGATGGCGTTTGAGACGAGGTTCGACAGCACCTGGCGCAGCTGCTCCTCGTCGCCCGGCACCCAGGCCGGTGCCCCGGGCAGACGCGTCTCGATCCGCACCTGGTCACGCGCCGCTACCGGCTCGAGCAGCGCCGCCACCTGCAGCGTGAGGTTCGACAGATCGACCTTGCCGGTCGGGCGCAGCCGCTCTTCCTGCTCGACCCGACTGAGCGACAGCAGGTCGGAGACGAGCTGCGACATCCGGGCCGCTTCCCGCTCCATGATGCTCAGGAACCGCTCCCGCGCCTTGGGATCATCGCGCGCGGCGCCGCGCAGGGTCTCGATGAAGCCCGCCAGGGCGGTGACCGGCGTGCGCAGCTCATGGCTGACATTGGCCACGAAATCGCGCCGCATCTCGCCGGCCTCCTCGACCGCCGTCACATCCTCGAAGCTGAGCGCCACGCCGCGCCCCTGCGGCAGGTCCACCGGGCCCGCCGACACCGACCAGGTCGTGTCGCGCCCGCCCTCGCGGCCCAGATAGCGGGCCTGACCGCCCTGCCCGTGACGCAGGCAGGTCTCCACCGCATCGAGCACGGCGGGTTGGCGCAGCGCGTTGATGTAGTGGCGCCCGACCTGCGCGCCGCCTAGCAACCGCAGCGCCGGCGGGTTGGCCGCGGCAATGCGCTCGGTCGAGTCGATCAAGAGGATCGGCATCGGCAGGGCGGACATCAACGAGGCGAGCGCGGAAATCGTCATGGGGCGTTAACCTTTTTTAAGTAACGAAGCGTCAACTGGCAGGTCTTTGAGGTTCCGTTTGTCATCCGCGACGAGTAATTCTTCCCTCGATACCCGCCAAGGTGGTCTCGCGCCGCCCCAGCCAAGAGGTGCCGAGATGCCCGGGGACAACCCTGACACGCCGCGCTCCGGCCGGCCACTGATGCTGATCGTCGGACAGTTCGCGAATTTCGACGGTGCCGCCACCCTACCCGTCACCAACGAACTGCATTGCGTCCGCTATTGCGGGCTGGAGCAGCTTTCGGCGGAACTGTTGGAGCGGCTGTCGCCGGCGGTGGTGGTATCGGCGCTGTTCGGGCCGCGCTTCGACGCGCTGGAACTGGCGCAGCATCTGGCCGCGCTCGGTTATCACGGGCCCTACCGGGTCTTGGGGGCACCGCTGCCCGACCCAGCTGCGGTGCGCATGGAGATCGCGCAGGCCGCACCGCAGCTCGACGTCGAACTGCTCGCCCGGCCGGGCTTCTGCTGACGACCTCAGAGCGGCGACAGCCCCGCGCGGAACCGGGCGGCATTGTCGCGGTAGTTCAGCGCCGATTTTCGAAGCTTTTCGATTGCGGCCTCGTCGAGTTGGCGCACCACCTTGCCCGGCGCGCCCATCACCAGGCTGCCATCGGGGATGTCCTTGCCCTCGGTCACCAGCGCGCCTGCACCGATCAGGCAGTTGCGGCCGATCCTGGCGCCGTTCAGCACCGTCGCCCCCATGCCGATCAGGCTGTTCTCGCCGATCGTGCAGCCATGCAGCATCGCCTTGTGGCCGACCGTCACGCCCGCGCCGATTTCGAGCGGGAAGCCCATGTCGGTGTGCAGCACGCAGTTTTCCTGAACGTTGGTGTTCGTGCCCAGAGTGATGCGTTCGTTGTCGCCACGGATCGTGGCCCCGAACCAGACCGAGCTGCCGGGAGCGAGCGTCACCTTGCCGATCACATGCGCGCCTGGGGCGACCCAGGCGGTTTCGTCGATCTCGGGCGCTTCGCCCTCCAGCGTATAGATGGTCATGTTCCCTCCTCGAACTCGGCCTGAAGCGCCCGGACGTGATCCACAAGCCAGGGCTGCTGGCTGCGGCGCAGGCGCTCGGCCTCGATGATGATCTTGAGCCGCGCCTCGGTGGCGTCAAGATCGTCATTGACCAGCACGTAGTCGTAGCCGTCCCAGTGGCTGATCTCGTCCCAGCTCTTGAGCATGCGCTTCTCGATCACCTCGGCGCTGTCCTGCGCCCTTCCCTCCAACCTGCGGCGCAGCTCGCGGATCGAGGGCGGCAGGATGAAGATCGACAGCACCTGGTCGGCCATCCGGCTGTTGGAGATCTGCTGCGCGCCCTGCCAATCGACGTCGAACAGCACGTCCCGCCCGGCATCGGTCGCCTCGGCCACGGGCCCGCGCGGGCTGCCATAATAGTTCTCGAAGACCCGGGCATGCTCGAGCATCTCGCCCTCCGCAACGAGATGCTTGAACCGCTCCTCGCTGACGAAGTGGTAGTCGGCGCCGTCGACCTCGCCCGCGCGGGGCGCGCGGGTCGTGGCCGAGACCGAGAAGCCCAGCGTCGGGTCCCAGTCGCGCAAGCGCCGTGCCAGCGTGGATTTCCCGGCGCCCGAAGGCGAGGACAGAATGATGAGAAGGCCGCGCCGCTGCATGATGTCCGCTGCTCCGTGGTGATGCCGTTCCGGATGCATCGGGGGTTAGGCGGATCGCGGCGGTCGGGCAAGGGCATGGCCGGCCGCGTTAACCAATTAACAAGGTATCGGGGGCGTGCCGTCGCGGCCCGGATTAGGATCATGGCCAAATTGAGGCGAATTGAAGGAGCCGACGGGATGGAAAGGCGCAATGAGCGGCGGGGGTCGGTGGCGGAGGCGATGGCGCAGCTCGCGCATCTTCAGACATATTGGCGCGGACTGATGCGGCATGGTCTGCCGCCGCGACGTGGCGATATCGAACCCGGTCGGATCGGTGCGGCCCTGCCCGGCGCCTTCGTGCTCGACAGGATCGCACCCGGCGAGGCCCGGCTGCGGCTCGCCGGACAGGCCCTGAGCGACGCCGCCGGCACCGAGGCCTGCGGACTGCCGCTGTCGCGGCTGTTCGAGCCCGCGTCGCGCCCGCGGCTCGCCGCATTGCTGGAACAGGGGTTCGCGCAGGCTTGGCCTTGCCAGGCGCCGCTGACATGCGGCCGTCTCGGCCATGTCGGCGGGCTGCTTCTCCTGCCGCTGCGCGGGCACGAAGATGCGGCACCCCAGATGCTCGGCGCGCTGCTGCACGGGCTGCCGCCGGGGCGGGTGCGCCGCTTTGCCTTCGTGGGACCGGCCAGCATCGGCGCGCCCGCCGCCTCGGCCCGGCCACTCCGGCTCGTATTGGCAGAGGCTCCTCCCGCCTGATCCGAACGAAAAAAGGGGGGCCGCAAAGCCCCCCTTTCCCAAACTCTGCAATTCTGTCCGTTCAGACGGCGGCGGCGGTGCGCATCCCGTCGCGGCGGCCCGACAGTTCCTCGGCGACGAGGAAAGCCAGTTCCAGCGATTGCGACGCGTTGAGGCGCGGGTCGCAGGCGGTGTGGTAGCGATCCGACAGGTCCTCGTCGGTCACCGCCCGCACGCCGCCGGTGCATTCGGTCACGTCGGCGCCGGTCATCTCGAAATGCACGCCGCCGGGGATCGTGCCCTCGGCGTTGTGGACGGCAAAGAACTCGCGCACTTCGCGCAGCACGCTGTCGAAGGGCCGGGTCTTGTAGCCCGAGGAGGACTTGATGGTGTTGCCGTGCATCGGGTCGCAGGACCAGGTCACCTTGGCGCCTTCTTCCTGAACCGCCTTGATCAGGCGCGGCAGGTGCTCACCCACGGAGCCCGCGCCGAAGCGCGCGATCAGGGTCAGGCGACCTTCCTCGTTGAGCGGGTTCAGCTTGGCCATCAGCGCCTTGAGGTGACCGGTGGTCATCGAGGGGCCGCATTTCAGGCCGATCGGGTTCTGCACGCCGCTGGCGAACTCGACATGCGCGCCGTCGGGCTGACGGGTGCGGTCGCCGATCCAGATCATGTGGCCGGAGCCCGCGAGCCACTTGCCAGAGGTCGAATCGAGGCGGCACAGCGCCTCCTCGTATTCCAGCAGCAGCGCCTCGTGGCTGGTGAAGAACTCCACCGTCTGCAGCGCATGCGCGGCCTCGTCACGGATGCCGGCGGCCTCCATGAAGTCGAGCGCATCGGTGATCCGGTTGGCCATGTCGCGGTATTTCTCGGCCTCGGGCGCGCCAATAAAGCCCAGCGTCCAGGCATGCACCTTGTGCACGTCGGCATAGCCGCCGGTCGAGAAGGCGCGCAGCAGGTTCAGCGTGCCGGCGGCCTGCGTATAGGCCTGCAGCATCCGCTCGGGCTCGGGGATGCGAGCCTCGGGGGTGAAGTCGAAGCCGTTGATGATGTCGCCGCGGTAGCTCGGCAGCTCGACGCCGTTCACCGTCTCGGTCGGCGCGGAACGCGGCTTGGCGAACTGGCCGGCCATGCGGCCCACCTTCACCACCGGCACCTTGGCACCGAAGGTCAGCACAACCGCCATCTGCAGCATCACCTTGAAGGTGTCGCGGATGTGGTCGGCATTGAAAGCCGCAAAGCTCTCGGCGCAGTCGCCGCCCTGCAGCAAAAAGGCCTCGCCGCGCCCGGCTGCGGCCAGCTTGGACCTGAGCTTGCGCGCCTCGCCGGCAAAGACCAGCGGTGGATAGGAGGCCAGGCGGGCCTCGACGGCGGAGAGACGCTCCGCGTCGGTATAATCGGGCATCTGCACCCGCGGCTTGGCGCGCCAGTTGGCCTTGGTCCACTCGGTCATGGTCTTCGCTCCCATGGAGGCTTGGGGATTATCGGCGGCCTCTATAGCGCGCATGACCCGGGGGGCCAACGCCAAAAGCCATTGCGCACGACCTCTTGCCCCGTCTGCGCAAACCTGTTTCCGTCGATCCCGCCGCGGATCGGACGCAGCGGCAATGCGGGCGAGACATGAACGACGATCGAGAAACATCCGTGCCGACCCTCGGCGACGCGCCCCGCGCCCGCCGCTTCGTATTCGTGCTGCTGCCCGAATTCACCATGCTGTGCTTCGCCTGCGCGATCGAGGCGCTCAGGATCGCCAACCGCATGGCCGGGCAGCCGATCTACAGCTGGGTCCTGGCCGGGGACGGCGGCGAGACCGCAACTTGTTCGAACGGCACGGTGTTCAAGCTTGACATGGATCTCGACGAGCTGTCGCGCGACGACATGGTGATGCTCTGCGGCGGGCTGGAGATTCAGGCAGCGAGCACCAAGCGCGTGCTGAACTGGCTCCGGCGCGAAGCGCGGCGCGGTGCGGTGATGGGCGGGCTGTGCACCGCGGGCTACACGCTGGCCAAGGCCGGGCTGCTCGACGGCAAGCGCGCGACCATCCACTGGGAGAACCAGGACAGCTTTGCCGAGGAATTCGAGGAAGTGACGCTCACCCGCTCGGTCTTCGTGATCGACGGCAACCGCATCACCACCGCGGGCGGCACCGCCTCGATCGACCTGATGCTCAAGCTGATTGCCGATCATCACGGCGAGGATCTGGCCAACGCGGTGGCCGACCAGCTGATTTATTCCTCGATCCGCACCGACCAGGACACGCAGCGGCTCTCCACCCCGACCCGGATCGGCGTGCGCCACCCCAAGCTGGCGCAGGTGATCAAGGCGATGGAGCAGGCCATCGAGGAGCCGGTGAGCCCGGCCCTGCTGGCCGAGCGGGTCGGCATGTCGACCCGGCAGCTGGAGCGGCTGTTCCGCCGATATCTCAACCGCAGCCCCAAGCGGTACTACATGGAGTTGCGACTGGCACGGGCGCGCAACCTTCTGATGCAGACCGACATGAGCGTGATCAACGTGGCGCTGGCCTGCGGCTTCGCGAGCCCGTCGCATTTCTCCAAATGCTACCGCGCTCATTACCAGACTACCCCTTACCGCGAGCGCGGAAGCCAGGCCACGCGCACTGCTAGCGAGTAGGCCGCAACGGTACGTCCTTGGCGTTACGGCAAGCTCGCGCAACCACTTTCTTTTCGTATGAGCGACGTCTAGCCTGCCGGTCATAATAATCAGGCGTCAGGGAGACGAAGATGAAGAAACTGCTGCTGGCCTCCGCCGCGACCGCGCTCGTCGCGGGTTCCGTTTCGGCCGAGAGCCACATGGACCCCGTGAAGATCGGCATCATCCTGGGCTTCACCGGCCCGCTCGAGTCGATCACCCCCGACATGGCGGGCGGCGCCGAGCTGGCGATCGATGAGGTCAACGAATCCGGTGCCTTCATGGACGGCGCCAAGATCGAGGCGGTCCGCGCCGATAGCACCTGCATCGACGCCGCCGCCGCGACCGCCGCCGCCGAGCGTCTCGTGACCACCGACGGCGTGGTCGGCATCATGGGCGCCGACTGCTCGGGCGTCACCGGTGCGATCCTGCAGAACGTCGCGCGCGCCAATGGCGTGGTGATGATCTCGCCTTCGGCCACCTCGCCCGCGCTCTCCGAGGCCGAGGATGACGGCATGTTCTTCCGCACCGCGCCGTCCGACGCGCGTCAGGGCGAGATCATGTCCCAGGTGATCATGGATCGCGGCATCAGCGAAGTCGCGCTGACCTACACCAACAACGACTACGGCAAGGGTCTCGCCGACAGCTTCCAGAAGGCCTTCGAAGCCGCCGGCGGCACGGTCACGATCTCGGCCGCGCATGAGGACGGCAAGGCCGACTACTCGGCCGAAGTCGGCGCTCTGGCCTCGGCCGGTGGCGAAGTTCTCGTCGTCGCGGGCTACACCGACCAGGGCGGCAAGGGCATCATCCAGGCCTCGCTCGACAGCGGCGCCTTCGACACCTTCGTGCTGCCCGACGGCATGATCGGCCAGCAGATCGTCGACGATCTCGGTTCGGGCCTCGACGGCTCCTTCGGCCAGCTGCCGGGTTCCGACAGCGAAGGCTCGGCGATCTTCCAGGAGATGGCGACCGAGGCGGGCATCAACCCGACCGGCATCTACACCGGCGAGAGCTATGACGCCGCCGCGCTGATGATCCTCGCCATGGCGAAGGCCGGCTCGACCTCGGCCGCCGACTACGCGGGCGAAATCATGAACATCGCCAACGCGCCGGGCGAGCAGATCCTGCCGGGCGAGCTGGGCAAGGCACTGGAGCTGATCGAGGCCGGCGAAGAGATCGACTATGTCGGCGCCACCGCCGTCGAGCTGATCGAGCCGGGCGAGAGCGCTGGCACCTTCAAGGAGATCGAGATCAAGGACGGCGCCATCGAGACCGTCGGCTTCCGCTGATACACCCGCGCCGCGCCCCCCGGGGCGCGGCGCATCCCGCAACAAGAACATGGCCCAGACCCCTGATGCATCGGGGAAACCGGGCCGATCGGGGACCAATGATCACCGTCGAGAACCTTCACCGCCACTTTGGCGGTTTTCATGCTGTTGATGGGGCGAGCCTCCGGATCGAGACTGGCTCGATCACCGGGCTGATCGGCCCAAACGGCGCCGGAAAAACCACGCTGTTCAACGTGATAGCCGGCAGACTTCCACCAACTTCCGGCCGCGTCACCATGGATGGCGAGGACATCACCGGCCTGCCGCCGCACGAGCTGTTCCACAAGGGCCTGCTGCGCACCTTCCAGATCGCGCATGAATTCTCCTCCATGACGGTGCGCGAGAACCTGATGATGGTGCCCGAGAACCAGCATGGCGAGCGGCTGTGGAACGCCTGGTTCGGCCGGGGCAAGATCGCGACCCAAGAGCGAGAACTTGCGAAGAAGGCCGACGAAGTCCTTGAATTCCTGACGATCTCGCACCTCGCCGATGAGCGGGCGGGCAATCTCTCGGGCGGTCAGAAGAAGCTCCTTGAGCTGGGCCGCACGATGATGGTCGACGCCAAGATCGTGTTCCTCGACGAGGTCGGCGCCGGTGTGAACCGGACGCTCCTCAACACCATCGGCGACGCGATCGTCCGGCTCAACAAGGAGCGCGGCTATACCTTCTGCGTGATCGAGCACGACATGGATTTCATCGGTCGCCTCTGCGACCCGGTGATCGTGATGGCCGAGGGCAAGGTGCTGGCCGAGGGCAGCGCCGACAGCATCATGAAGAACGAGGCGGTGATTGAGGCCTATCTCGGCACCGGTCTCAAGAACAAGACCGTCGGGGAGACGGCATGAGGGGACAGAACTTGGAAATTATCGGAATGGTGAAGCGCCATGGCTGAGCCGCATCTGATCGGCGAGGCGATGACCGGCGGCTACGGGCGCGGCGCGGACATCCTGCAGGGCTGCACGCTCTCGGTCGACAAGGGCGAGATCGCGGTGATCGTCGGCCCCAACGGTGCCGGCAAGTCGACCGCCATGAAGGCGGTGTTCGGCATGCTGAACCTGCGCGAAGGTAGCGTGCGGATCGGCGGCGAGGACATCACCCATCTGAGCCCGCAGGACCGGGTCGCCAAGGGCATGGCCTTCGTGCCGCAGACCTCGAACATCTTCCCGTCGATGACGGTCGAGGAGAACCTCGAGATGGGGGCGTTCCTACGCCGCGACGACATCCGCCCCACCATCGAGCAGGTCTATGACCTCTTCCCGATCCTCCGCGACAAGCGCCGCCAGCCCGCGGGCGAGCTGTCCGGCGGCCAGCGCCAGCAGGTCGCGGTCGGTCGGGCATTGATGACCCAGCCCTCAGTGCTGATGCTCGATGAGCCGACAGCGGGCGTGAGCCCCATCGTCATGGACGAACTGTTCGACCGGATCATCGAGGTCGCCCGCGCCGGCATCACCATCCTGATGGTCGAGCAGAACGCACGTCAGGCGCTCGAGATCGCCGACAAGGGCTACGTGCTCGTGCAGGGCGCCAACGCCTATACCGGCACCGGCGCCGAGTTGATGGCCGATGACGAGGTGCGTCGCACCTTCCTGGGGGGCTGATCATGACCGACTTCCTGAACGCGATCGTCGCGCTGTCGAATTTCGTGCTGATCCCCGGCGCCGCCTATGGCGCGCAGCTCGCGCTGGGCGCGCTCGGCGTGACGCTGATCTACGGCATCCTGCGCTTTTCCAACTTTGCCCATGGCGACACCATGGCCTTCGGCACGATGGCGACGATCCTCGTCACCTGGGGGCTGCAATCCATGGGCATCAGCTTCGGCCCGCTCCCCACGGCGCTGATCGCCCTGCCCGTCGGCATCGCCATCACCGGCCTGCTGCTACTGGGCACCGACCGCGCGATCTACCGCTTCTATCGCAAGCAGAAGGCCGCGCCGGTGGTGCTGGTCATCGTGTCGATCGGCGTGATGTTTGTGATGAACGGCCTTGTGCGCTTCATCATCGGCGTCGGCGACGTCAACTTCGCCGATGGCGCCCGCTTCGTGATCAACGCGCGCCAGTTCAAGGAGATGACCGGGCTCGACGAGGGTCTCGCCATCCGCTCCACCACGCTGATCACGCTGGTGACGGCGGCCGTCGCCGTGGCGTTGCTGTTCTGGTTCCTCAACAAGACGCGCACCGGCAAGTCGATGCGCGCCTTCTCAGACAACGAGGATCTCGCGCTGCTGTCGGGCATCAACCCCGAACGCGTCGTCGCGGTGACCTGGCTGATCGTGGCCGCACTCGCCACCACGGCGGGCGTGCTCTACGGCCTCGACAAGTCGTTCAAGGCCTTCACCTACTTCCAGCTGCTGCTGCCGATCTTCGCCGCTGCCATCGTCGGTGGCCTGGGCAACCCGCTGGGTGCCATCGCCGGCGGCTTCGTGATCGCCTTCTCGGAAGTGCTCATCACCTATGCGTGGAAGAAGGTGCTCGAATACCTGCTGCCCGAGAACCTCGAACCCTCGAGCCTCGTGCAGCTGCTCTCCACCGACTACAAATTCGCCGTGAGCTTCGCGATCCTGATCATCGTGCTGCTGTTCAAGCCCACCGGCCTCTTCAAGGGACAGTCCGTATGACTGCGCGTGGCTATCTTCTCTATGCCGGGATGGCACTGCTGATCGTCCTCACCGGCCTCGTGCAGGGCTGGAACCTGGCGCTGACGATCCTGAACATGGGGCTGATCTCGGCGATCATGTCGCTCGGCGTGAACCTGCAATGGGGCTTTGCCGGACTGTTCAACGTCGGCGTCATGGGCTTCGTGGCGCTCGGCGGCCTCGCGGCTGTGCTGGTGTCGATGCCGCCGGTGGCCGAAGGCTGGAACGCCGGCGGGCTGCGGCTCTTGGGCGCGCTGGCGCTGGGGGCCGCGATCCTGATCGCGGCGGTGCAGGTCTGGAAGCGCAAGATTGGCGGGCGGATGCGTACGCTGGTCATGCTGGCGCTGCTGGTCGGCGGCTTCTTCCTGTTCCGCGCCGCGCTTGATCCGGCGGTGCAGGCGATCGAGGCGATTAACCCGTCGCTTTCGGGCTATCTCGGCGGTCTTGGCCTGCCGATCCTGATCGCCTGGCCGGTGGGCGGACTGCTCGCCGCCGGCGCTGCCTGGATCATCGGCAAGGCGGCTCTGGGCCTGCGCTCGGACTACCTCGCCATCGCGACGCTGGGCATCGCCGAGATCGTGATCGCGGTCCTGAAGAACGAGGACTGGCTGTCGCGCGGCGTGAAGAACGTGATCGGCCTGCCCCGGCCCGTGCCCTACGAGGTCGAGCTGCAGCGCGATCCGGGCTTCGCCGAGCGCGCGGCGAGCTTCGGCCTCGATCCGGTCACCGCCTCGACGCTCTGGGTCAAGATCCTCTATTCCGGCCTCTTCGCCGTGGTGCTGATCGTGATCCTGTTCCTCGCCCAGCGGGCGCTGGCCTCCCCGTGGGGCCGGATGATGCGGGCGATCCGCGACAACGAGGTCGCCGCCAACGCGATGGGCAAGAACGTCACCGCGCGGCACCTGCAGGTGTTCATCCTCGGCTCCGCCGTCTGCGGCATCGCCGGCGCGATGATGACCACGCTGGACGGTCAGCTGACTCCGGGCACCTACCAGCCGCTGCGCTTCACTTTCCTCGTCTGGGTGATGGTGATCGTCGGCGGCTCAGGCAACAACTACGGCGCCGTGCTCGGCGGCTTCCTGATCTGGTGGCTGTGGGTGATGGTCGAGCCGCTCGGCCTCTGGGCGATGGAGCTGATCACCTCCGGCATGTCGCCCGACAGCTGGCTGCGCGCGCATCTGACCGACTCGGCGGCGCAGATGCGGCTGATGACCATGGGCATCATCCTGCTCGCGGTGCTGCGCTTCAGCCCACGAGGGCTCATGCCCGAACGGTAAGACGCACGACGCGTGAGACAGAGAAAGGGCGGCGACCGGATCGGTCGCCGCCCTTTTGCATGGCCGGGGCGCAAAGCTTCAGAGCAGGGTCCGCTCGATCACCCACCAGATGCCCACCAGCGCGATCGCCGCCGAGGCAGGGATCGCGATCACCTGCCGGTACCAAGGCTTGCGCCAGGCCCAGCCGACCAGCAGAAAAGCCGCCGCGATCACCGTGAGCTGACCCAGTTCGACCCCGATGTTGAAGCCGATCAGCGCCGGCACGAAGCTTCCCGCGGGCAGGCCGAACTCACCCAGCACGGAGGCGAAGCCCAGGCCGTGCAGCAGGCCGAAGCCGAACACGATCACCGGCCGCCACAGGCCCAGATGCGGGAAGACGATGTTCTCGATCGCGACGAAGGCGATCGAGGCTGCGATCAGCGGCTCGACGATCGATGCCGGGACCGAGACATAGCCGAGCGCGGCCAGCGCCAGCGTCACGGTATGGGCCAGCGTGAAGGCCGAGACCTGCCAAAGCAGCGGACGCAGCCTGGCCGCAAGGAAGAACAGCCCCAGCACGAACAGGATATGGTCGAGCCCCTTGGGCAGGATGTGATCGAAGCCCACGGGAATATAGCGCAGGAAGCTCTCCCAGCCGCTGGCCTGATCGCCACCGCCGAGCCGGATCGGATCGCTCACGGCACCGGCTTCCAGATAGCCGTCATAAGGGGCCTCGACCCCCTGCTGGCGCAGCACCAGCGTACCGAAAGCCGCGTCCCAGCCGACGCGCACCGTCTGCGCATTCTCAGGGAGCGGAACGAAAAACTGCAGCATCGCCGGGCGCGGCAGCGATAGGTCGCCCGGCTCCGGCACCACGACCTTGTCCAGCTCGGGCGCCGCGCGCACGCCGTCGATCTCGATGTCGATCTCCTCGGCCATCTCCGGCCAGAAGGCGCGGAACCGCGCCGCCATCTCTTCGGCCCCGAGCGCCCGCAAGGCATCGTAGGTGTCCGCCTCGGGCGCGGCGTTGGTGTCGTCGACCGCGCCGAGATCGACGCCGGCCACGAAGCCTTCGAGCGGCGTCTCGACCGTAAAGGTTAGCCGCTCCCCCTGCACCTCCATGTCCGCCAGCGCCGGCAGCACCTCATGCGCTGCGGCGAGCGCGGCCCAGCAGATCGCGATGCTTGACATCACGAGGCCAAGGATCACCCTGCCCCCAAACCCCGGGAGCCCCTGAATGCGTCTCATAACACTCTGCCTCGTATTGTTGTCCACGCCTGTCGCGGCGCATGAATTCTGGATCGAACCGCTCGATTGGCAGATCGCGGCGGACGATATGGTCCGGGCCGACCTTGTCAACGGCGACCACTTCGAAGGCATCCGCTATGCCCTTCTTCCGCAACGCTATGAAAGCTTCACTCTTCATTCGGGGGATGAGGCGCGCCCCGTCGAAGGCCGGCTCGGCGCGCGCCCCGCGCTCGCCATGGCCGCGCCCGAGGAAGGCCTGCTGATCGCGGCCTATGTCTCCAAGCCGAGCCTCGTCACCTATGACGACCCGGCAGTGTTCGAACGCTTCGTCGCGCACAAGGATCTTGGCACGGTGGCCGCCGATCATGCCACGCGCGGCCTGCCCGATGCGGGCTTCAAGGAGGCGTTCACGCGCTACTCCAAGGCGCTGATCGGGGTCGGCGACCCGCAGGGCGAAGATCACCGCCTCGGCCTCGCGACCGAGCTGGTGGCGCTGGACAACCCCTATGCCGACGACCTGTCGGAGGGGCTGCGGGTGCAGCTCTTCTACAAGGACGCGCCGCGCGCCGATGCGCAGGTGGAGCTCTTCGCCCGCGATGCCGATGGCGAGGTCGAGCTGACCCTTCACCGCACCGACGCCGAAGGCGTGGCCCTGCTCCCGGTCGAGGCCGGGCATGACTACCTCGCCAATGCGGTGGTGCTACGCGAACCCGACCATGCGATGCAGGTCGCCACGGGTGCCGTTTGGGAAAGCCTCTGGGCTGCGTTGAGCTTCGCCGTGCCGGATTGACCGGCGGGCGGGGCTGCGGCAGGACGGAAGCCATGAAACAGACTTCCGAAATCCTCTGCATCGGCTCCGTTCTGTGGGACGTGATCGGCCGTACCGCCAGCCACATGCGCGTCGGCTCCGACGTGCCGGGCCGCATCCACCGCCTGCCCGGCGGCGTCGCCATGAACATCGCCATGACGCTGGTGCGTTTCGGGCTTCGGCCGGTGCTGCTGAGCGCCGTGGGCCGCGATGCGGAAGGCGACGAGCTGGTCGCCGAGGCGGGCCGGATGGGCATGGAGACCGCCCATCTCTATCGCTCCGACGACTTGCCGACCGATATCTACATGGCGATCGAGGGCGCCAACGGGCTGATCGCCGCGATCGCCGACGCGCATTCGCTCGAACAGGCAGGTGACAAGATCCTGCGCCCCCTGGCCGATGGCCGCCTCGGGACGCCCGGCGCCCCCTGGGAGGGGCTGGTCGCGCTCGACGGCAACCTGACCGTCGAGCTGCTGGGCCAGATCGCGGAATCCGATCTGTTCGCCCGCGCCGATCTGCGCGTGGCCCCCGCCAGCCCCGGCAAGGCCGAGCGGCTGCTGGCCCTGATGGGTCACCCTTCGGCGACGCTCTATGTCAATCTCGAGGAAGCCGGCCTGCTCTGCCACGCGACCTTCGAGTCCTCCGAGGCGGCGGCGCGTGCGCTGGTCAAGCGCGGCGCGCACCGCGCGCTGGTCACCGATGGCGGCCGCGCCGCGACCGTGGCCACGCAGGACGCCTGCTTCACCCAGACCCCGCCAGAGGTGCTGGTCACGCGTGTCACCGGTGCCGGCGACACCTTCATGGCGGCGCACATCGCCTCCGAGGCCGAGGGCATGGACCCGAACGCCGCGCTGCGCCGGGCGCTCGTCGCCGCCGCCACCTATGTATCCGGAGACAACCCGCTGTGATCGAGATCGAATACTCCCCCGAGGTCGCGCAAGCCCGCGCCGAGGGTGCCCCCATCGTCGCGCTTGAAAGCACGATCATCACCCACGGCATGCCGTTCCCGCAAAACGTCGAGACCGCGCGCCGGGTGGAGGCCGAGATCCGCGCCCAAGGCGCGGTGCCCGCGACCATCGCGGTGCTGGGTGGCCGGCTGCATGTCGGCCTCACCGACGCGCAGCTCGACCGCCTGGGGCAGGCCAGCGACGTGGCCAAGCTGTCGCGCGCCGATTTCGCGGCCTGCCTCGCGCGTGGCGGCGATGGCGCCACGACGGTCGCCGCGACGATGATCGCCGCGCGGCTGGCGGGCATCGAGGTGTTCGCGACCGGCGGCATCGGCGGTGTGCATCGCGGCGCGGAGACCAGCTTCGACATCTCCGCCGACCTGCACGAGCTGGCGAAGACCCCGGTGACGGTGGTCGCGGCGGGCGCCAAGGCCATTCTCGACCTGCCCAAGACCTTCGAAGTGCTGGAGACGCTGGGCGTGCCGGTGATCGCCTATGGCCAGGACGTGCTGCCGGCCTTCTGGTCGGCGACCTCCGAGATGCCGGCCCCGCTGCGGATGAACAGCGCCGCCGAGATCGCGGCCGCGATGCGGATGCGCGCCGCGATGGGCCTCGACGGTGGCCAGCTCGTCGCCAACCCAATCCCGGCCGAGGCTGAAATCCCCGCCGAGGAGCTGCGCCCGGTAATCGAGCAGGCGCTCGCCGAGGCCGAGGCACAGGGCATCGCAGCCAAGGCGGTGACGCCCTTCCTGCTGGGTCGGATCTTCGAGCTGACCGAGGGCCGCTCGCTTGATGCCAATATCGCGCTGGTCCTCAACAACGCACGGCTTGGCGCCGCCATCGCGGTCGAATTGAGCGCCACGCGACGCTGAAGCGCTTTGCTGCGCGCGCCGCCCATTGCCGGGGCGCGCGCGGCCCCCTAGATAGGCAGGAGCCCCGACGCGCGCTGAAGGACGAGCCGCCAGTGACCCGCCCGCCGATCCTGCCGCCCGCCCATGGCGAGCCCCCTCGCCGCCGCCATCTGCTGGGCCTGCTGCGCAACAACTTTATCGCCGGCGTGGTCGTGATCGCGCCGATCGGCCTGACCGTCTGGCTGATCTGGACGCTGGTCGGCTGGATCGACAGCTGGGTGCTGCCCTTCGTGCCCGACCGCTTCAATCCCGAACAGTATATCGGGATCAACCTGCGCGGCGTCGGCGTCATCTTCTTTATCCTGTTCACCTTCTTGGTCGGTGCGCTGGCCAAGGGGTTCGTCGGGCGCAGCCTGATCCGCCTTGGCGAAGGCCTCGTCGGGCGGATGCCGGTCGTGCGCTCGGTCTATTCCGGGCTCAAGCAGATCGCCGAGACGGTGTTTGCCCAGACCGAGACAAGCTTCGACCAGGCCTGCCTGATCGAATATCCGCGCAAGGGGCTCTGGGCGCTGGCCTTCATCTCGACCAAGGCCAAGGGCGAAGTGGCGCGCAAGCTGCCGCCCGAGGGCGACATCGTCACGGTTTTCCTGCCCACGACGCCGAACCCGACCTCCGGCTTCCTGCTGTTCCTGCCGCGTGCCGACGTGATCATCCTCGACATGAAGGTCGAGGACGCGGCCAAGCTGGTGATCTCGGCCGGGCTAGTGACGCCGCCGGACCGGACGCGACCCTCCGATCAGGGCGCACCCACGCTGGTCACCGGCACCGGGCGCTGAGCCGCCTCAGGCGAACATCGCCCGCAGATCCACCGTATCCCGGCGTCCGATATCGTCCTTGTGGGTAGTGAGGAACCGGTCCATCGCAGTTTCGCCGGCATCGCGCAGCCGCGCCAGGATCACCGGTGCCGGGATCGTCTTGGTCGCGACGTTGAGATCGTTCATCAACGCGTCGTCGCCCACCATGTGGATCAGCACACGCTTCATCGTTCCTTCGGGCAGCGCATGCCCGGCAAGCAGGCGGCGCACGAAATCCACCGCCCGCAATTCGCGCAGCAGCGATGAATTGAAGCTGATCTCGTTGATCCGGTTCTGGATCGCGGCGCCGTCCTCGGGCACTTCCTCGCGGTAGAGCGGGTTGATGTTCACGATCAGAACATCGTCCGGCAACTCCTTGTCATACAACGGAAACAGCGCCGGGTTACCGGTGTAGCCGCCGTCCCAATACGCCTCGCCATCAATCTCCACCGCACGGAACATCGTCGGCAGGCAGGCCGAGGCCAGTACGGCGCGCGGGCCCAGATCCGCGCCCGAGAAGACCCGGATCTTGCCGCTGCGTACATTCGTGGCACCGACGAAAAGCCGCGGTCCCGGCGCGGCACGCACCGCCTCGAAATCTATCTCGCGCAGGATCCGCTCCAGCGGATTGCGCAGCAGCGGGCCGTAGGCATAGGGCGAGAGCATCCGGCGGGTCATGTCGAAGGCGGCGAAGGCGGGCGACCATTCGATCGCCCGTGCCAGCGCCGGAGCGGTGGGCGCCAGCGCCGAGATCCAATCCGACCAACGCGCATCCGTCACCGCGCCGATCCGGCCCCAGAACCGCGCCAGTTCGGCCCGCGCGCCCTCGCGCCCGCCCGCCACCAAACCGGCCTTGAGCGCGACCGCGTTCATCGCCCCGGCCGAGGTACCCGAGATCGCCGCGATCTCGATATCCTCCTCGTAGAGCAGCCGGTCGAGCGCGCCCCAGGTGAAGGCGCCATGCGCGCCGCCGCCCTGAAGCGCGAGGTTGATGCGGATCACAGCGCCGTCCAGCCGCCATCGACGCTGATGGTGGTTCCGGTGATCTGCGCCGCGGCGTCCGAGCACAGAAAGGCGCAGGTGCCGCCGAGCTGCTCGGTGGTGGCGAACTCCTTGGAGGGCTGGCGCTCGAGCATGACCTTCTCGATCACCTCGTCGCGGTCCATGCCGTATTTCTTCATGGTGTCGGGGATCTGCTCTTCGACCAGCGGCGTCAGCACATAGCCAGGGCAGATCGCGTTGGCGGTGATCGGCTCGCGCGCCGTCTCGAGCGCGGTGACCTTGGTGAAGCCCACGATGCCGTGCTTGGCGGCGACATAGGCTCCCTTGTAGGGCGAGGCCGTGAGGCCGTGGGCGCTGGCGATGTTGATCACCCGGCCCCAGCCGGCCTTGCGCATCATCGGCAGCGCGACGGCCGTGGTGTGAAACGCCGATGTCAGGTTGATCGCGATGATCGCGTCCCACTTGGCGGCGGGGAATTCGTCGATCGGCGCGACGTGCTGGATCCCGGCATTGTTGACGAGGATGTCGCAGCGCCCCGCCTGCTCGATCAGCTGCCGCGCAGCAGCGCCATCGGACATGTCGGCGGCGATATAGCGCGCCGTCACGCCATGCGCATCGGCGATCTCCTGCGCAAGCGCATGGTCCTCCGCACGGTCGGTGAATGAATTGAGGACCACGTCGGCGCCGGCCCGCGCCAACTCGCGCGCGATTCCCAGCCCGATTCCCGAGTTCGATCCGGTAATGATCGCGGTCTTGCCTCGAAGCT
The DNA here is from genome assembly GCF_034371605.1 of Limimaricola variabilis. Classification (NCBI taxonomy): domain Bacteria; kingdom Pseudomonadati; phylum Pseudomonadota; class Alphaproteobacteria; order Rhodobacterales; family Paracoccaceae; genus Limimaricola; species Limimaricola variabilis. The sequence continues at coordinate 869,708 of NZ_CP139691.1, forward strand.
GCATGATCGGTCTTCCCTGTGCTGCATCCTGCCCCGATACTGGCGCGCCCACCGAGAAAAGCGAGGGGCAATCGAAGATAACCCCTTGATAAGGACGCCTTGTGTCGATAGCGCGCAAGAGCGCGTCACCCCGTGCCCGATCCCCGTCACATGCCAAAAAAAACGCCCGCACTAGGCGGGCGTTGAGTTATGAGGCAGGTTTCATACAGGCAAGAAACCTATCGAGCAGTGACTCCCTTATAAGCCTTTCGCCGCCATCGTCCAAGCTAAAAGTTTGATAAAGATCAGGGGGGGCTATACGGTCTTCTTCAACTACAAGTCTGGTCAGAAAACCGAACCGACAGGGGGTTTCCAACACGATGACGGCAACTATCTTCAAGCGCTTGGGCGGCGGCACGCTCGCCCTGCTACTCTCCTCTGGGGCGAGTTTCGCCGAGCCGGCACACGGCATTGCAATGTATGGAGAACCGGCGCTCCTCGAGGGCTTTACCGCCCTTCCCTATGCCAACCCCGAGGCGCCGACCGGGGGCCGGATGGCCACCGCGGAGGTCGGCGGCTTCGACAGCCTCAACCCCTACATCCTCAAAGGCTCGGTGCCATGGCAGCTGAGCTACCTTATCGGCGAAAGCCTGATGGGCCGCTCGCTCGATGAGCCGTTCACCCTTTACGGCCTGCTGGCCGAATCGATCGAGACCGCAGACGACCGGTCCTGGGTCGAATTTACGCTGAATCCCGAGGCGAAGTTCTCCGACGGCAGCCCGGTCACGGTCGAGGACGTGATCTGGTCCTTCGAGACACTCGGCACCGAGGGTCACCCCCGCTATCTCGGCTTTTGGGAAAAGGTCGAGAGCATCGAGGAGACCGGCGAGCGCAAGGTGCGCCTCACCTTCAACACCGATGACCGCGAGCTGGCGCTGCTCGCCGGCCTGCGACCAATCCTCAAGAAGGCCCAATGGGAGGGCAAGGACTTCGCCGAGAGCGGGCTCGACACCATCCCGATCACCTCGGCGCCCTACGTGATCGAGGATTTCGAGGCCGGTCGCTCGATCACGCTCAAGCGTGACGAGGACTACTGGGGTGCCGACATCCCGTTCCGCCGCGGCACCGCCAATCTCGACGTGATCCAGCTCGAGTTCTTCGGCGACGAAACGGCGGCCTTCGAGGCCTTCAAGACCGGCGAGACCAACTTCACCCGCGAGTTCAACGTCGCCCGCTGGGAGAGCCAGTACGACTTCCCGCGCGTCCGTTCGGGCGAGGTGGTGCTCGAGGAGCTGCCGCATGGCCGCCCGACCGGCATGACCGGCTTCGTGATGAACACCCGCCGCCCGGTCTTCCAGGACTGGCGCGTGCGCCAGGCGATGATCGAGGCGTTCAACTTCGAGTTCATCAACGAGGCGATGACCGGCGGCGCGCAGCCGCGCATCACCTCCTATTTCTCGAACTCGCCGCTCGGCATGGATGAAGGCCCGGCCGAGGGCCGTGTGAAGGAGTTCCTGGAGCGCTGGTCCGACGACCTGCCCGAGGGCGCGATCGAGGGTTACGCCCTGCCCGTTTCCGACGGCACCGAGCGCAACCGCAAGGGCACGGCCGCCGCGCTGGCGCTGCTGTCCAGCGCGGGCTGGGTGATCCAGGACGGCGTGCTCACCAACGAGCAGACCGGCAAGCCCTTCGCCTTCGACATCCTGCTCGAGACCGGCAGCTCCGAGAACGCGTCGATCATCGACATGTATGTGCAGGCGCTCGAGCGGATCGGCATCACGCCGACCATCAGCACCGTCGACAGCGCACAGTACAAGGAGCGCACTGACGCCTACGACTTCGACATGACCTACTTCCGGCGCGGCCTGTCGCTCAGCCCCGGCAACGAGCAGTACTCCTACTGGGGTGCCGACTTTGCCGAGACGCCGGGTGGCCGCAACCTGATGGGCGTGAAGAGCCCCGCCGTGGACGGGCTGATCGACCTGCTGCTCACCTCCGAGAGTCAGGACGACTTCGTCGCCGCGACCAAGGCGCTCGACCGGGTGCTGACGGCGGGACGTTACGTGATCCCGATCTACCAGTGGAACATCAGCCGCATCGCCTATGACGCCGACCTGCATCACCCGGAAGAGATCCCGGTCTTCGGCGACTGGCCGGGCTGGCAGCCCGACGTCTGGTGGCACGAGGAGGTCGCTAAGGGTGAAACGGCGGCCAGCGAAGAGGCCGGCGGCGAATCCGGCACGGAGACCGCCCAGTGAGGCGCGCCGCGCTGATCCTGATCGCGCTGGCGCTGGTGGCGGGCTGCACGCCCGTGCGCGTCGTCGGCGACGCGGCGGTCGGCACGGCGCAGCTCGGCCTCGGCGCGGTCGATCTCGTGCTCTGATCGGGCCACCGCGCCTGGCCCATTGAAGGGGGCGGACCGGAACCCGGTCCGCCCCCTTTCCGTTGCCGGAGCAAGACATCGGGCAGCATGAGGAGACCCGCGATGAAATGGAGCCACGTGGCCAAGCACTGGCACGCATTCGTGCCCAACATCCTGACGGAATGGCCGGATCTGGACGCCGACGAGGTGGAGGCCACCGAAGGCGAGCTTGGCCCTTTCCTCGACCATCTATGCGAAGTGACCGGGATGAGCCGCGAGGACGCGCGCGACGAGGTCTCCGAGTGGCTCGAAGGGACCGACCCCGCCGACGCGATGATGGACGAGACCCGCGACAACGAACGGATCATCGCCTCGGCCCGCTCGATTCACCCGTCGGAGGATGTCTACAGCGACGATGCGGCCTTCGGCGATGACGACAGCAAGGAAGAGCGCGACTGACGCCTCAGTCGAGCGAGGTGACCCACAGGATGGTGGCATCCTCCGGGCTGGTCGAGATCACGTTGTGTCCCATCGCGGCGTCGTAATAGGCGCTGTCGCCACGCTTCATCTCGACCGGCTCGTAAAACTCGGTGAGCAGCCGGATCGTGCCGGTGAGCACGTAGAGGAATTCCTCGCCGTCATGGCGCACCCAGCCGTCGAACTCTTCGAAGGCGCGGGCCCTGACACGGGCCCGATAGGGCAGCATCTTCTTGACCTTCAGCCCCTCGGCCAGAAGCTCGTGCTCGTAGGTGGCGGTGATCTGGCCCTTCCCTTCGCCCGCCCGCGTGGCGACCATCCGTCCCAGCACCTGATCGCGACGCGGCGGCGTGAAGAGCTGCGGCACCGTGATGCCGAGGCCCTGCGCCAGCTTCTTGAGCGCGTCATAGGTTGGCGACATCTGGCCGTTCTCGATCTTCGAGAGGGTCGACCTGGCCAGCCCCGCACGGTTCGCCGCCTGCTCCAGCGTCCAGCCCTGCGCGCGGCGCAGGTCGCGCACCCGCGCCCCGAGGTCGAGCGGCGGCGCGGTTTCCTGCGCGCCGTTCTCGCGGGCGATGCGGACGAGCGAACCGGGACGGGGATCAGAGGTGGTCATGGGGCCAGCCATACGATGGCGACGCCGAGACTTGCAACATCGGCGCGCAGCGCGTAGCCCTCGGGCCCTGTTCCGCAGGCCAAGCGCAAGGACCCGCCCCCATGGTGAAGCTCGACATCCTCTCCGACCCGATCTGCCCCTGGTGCTGGATCGGCAAGGCCGGTCTTGATGCCGCGATGGCGGAGCAGCCCGACCATCCCTTCACCATCGAATGGCATCCCTTCCAGCTCAACCCCGACATGCCGCGCGAAGGCATGGATCGGCGCGCCTATCTGGAGACCAAGTTCGGCGGCCGCGAGGGCGCCGCGCGCGCCTATGCGCCGGTCGTGGAGCGCGCGGCCGAGGCCGGGCTCGATCTGCATCTCGACCGTATCGCCACCACGCCCAACACGCTCGACGCGCACCGGCTGATCCACTGGGCCGGCATCGAAGGGCGCCAGACGGCGGCCGTCAGCGCGCTTTTCAAGGCCTATTTCACCGATGGCCGCGACATCGGCGACTGCGACGTGCTGGCCGATATCGCCGACGCGATCGAGATGGACGCCTCGGTGGTGCGCCGCCTGCTCACCAGCGACGCCGATCTCGACGGTATCCGCCAACGCGACGCGCATAGCCGCGAGATGGGCGTGACCGGGGTCCCGACCTTCATCGTGGCCCAGCAGCACGCCGTGCCCGGTGCCCAGAGCAAGGAAATGTGGCTCAAGGTGATCGAGGATATCCGCGCGCAGATCGCCGCCGGCTAGCGGCTGAGGGCGATGTCGAAGCGCGTGGTGCGAAAGCCCCGGGCGAGCTCGATCGCCTGGGTATCCTCGGCCATGCGTCCCCGCTCCTGCGCGAGCCCCTCGGCCGTGGGATCGGTATCGCGCACCGGCATGGTGATCCAGAGCAGCGGACCCTCCGGCAGGCCGGTGGGTCCGGACAGATCCTGCAGGTAGAGGATCTCCCGCTCCTGCAGGAACAGCGGCAGGATCCCGGCTATGCGGATTTCGTTGGTTACCACCGGCGTGCCCTCCGGGGCGGCGTCCCGCAGCGTGCCGGCTACCTGCGCGTAGTCGAGGCCGCGCCAACCCGGATCGACCCGTCCCTCGTAGAAGAGCAGCGCCGTCACCGACAGCCAGACCGCCCCGAGGCCGAGTTCGAACCGCCGCGTCCCACGCGGCGACATCACCTGCGCCAGTCGCAGCAGCACCAGCGGCGCGGCGAGATAGGCCAGCGGCAGCAGCCAGTGGTTCTGCATCCGCGTCGAGCCGCTCACCAGCATGGCGAGGAGCATGAGCCCGATCCCGGCCCCGAGCACGCGCCACAGGAACCGGTCGAGCGGCGGCATCGGCGGGCGGGACCGGCCCCGCATCCGCCGGGCCATTACGCCGGTCACCAGCGCGAGCAGTCCCAGCACCGCGCCCAGTGTCACGATCATGGCAACCACCGCCGCCACCGGTGCCGGCAGCGCGCCCTGTGCCTCGAAGCCGAGCTTGCCGAAGGTGCCCGTCGCCCGGTCGAAATGCGCCAGCGTCCAGAGCGCCGGCCCGGCCACGAGGGCCGCGGCGATGACGACGGCCAGCCCCACGCCGCGCCGCGACAGGCTCCGCGTCCGGCCGTCCCAGACCACCGCGACAAGAAGCGTCGCCGGGACCATCAGGTAATTCCACTTCGACAGCATGCCGAGACCCAGAGCGAGGCCGAGCGCGACCCAGTCGCGCCAGCGCCCGTTCTGGAGCGCGCGCCACAGCAGCCAGGTCGCGAGGATGGTCAGTCCGAGGGTCAGCACCGAATGCGTCAGCGCCCGCTGCGAACGCCACAGCACATCGGGCAACAGCGCCAGGCCGGCCACGCCAAGCCCGGCCAGCGCCGGCGGATGCGCCTCCCGCAGCAGCCCGTAGAGCGCGCAGCCCACCAGCGCCAGCGTGGCGGCCTTGAGCAGGCCGACCGCGAACACCGTCTCGCCGATCAGTTGGAACAGCCCCCATTGAAGCCAGAAATACAGCGGTGGCTGCGCGTCATAACCCAACCGCAGGTCGCGTGCGTAATAGAACGCTTCGGCCTCGTCATAGGAAAACCCGGCACCGTAGAACGGGCGCAAAACGGCGCCCAGCAAGGCATAGCCGAGGATCAGTCCGATCCAGACGAGATCGGCGCGACGCTCAGCCCTCATGCCCTGGCTCGCCTGCGCGGCGTTCGCTCCAGATGAAGTAGATGTTTCGCGCATAAACCAGCAATCCGAAGGCCTGGCCGAGAATGAAGACCGGGTCCTGGCGGTAGATGGCATAGGCCAGAAGCATCGCGCCCCCGGCGAAGGAGAAGTACCAGAAGGCCTCGGGCACGATTGACCGGCGGACTCGTTCGCTGGCGATCCATTGCACGAGAAAGCGCGCCGAAAACATCGCCTGCGCCAGGAAACCGACCGTCAGCCAGACGATTTCAGCCCATCCGGTGCGGGCGATCCAGTCGCTGAACATGGTCATTCGAGCTCCTCGGAGTGAACCGGCCGGGCCCGCGACATCAGCCAGCGCACCCCCAGCATGTCTGGCACGCCCTGCAGGCCGCGCTTCCAATTGGTGTAATTCGACGCGCCGTGCTGGCGCGCGCGGTCGCCGATCGGCACATAGGCCGTGCTCGCGCCATGTGCCTTGAACAGCGCAGGCAGGTAGCGGTGCTGGCCGTGAAAGAACGGCAGCGCGAGATGACGGTCGCGCTCGAACACCTTCAATCCGCAGCCGGTGTCGGGGCAGTCGTCGCCCAACAGGCGGCGGCGCAGCGCATTGGCGAGTTTCGAGGCGGTCCGCTTCGACCAGGTGTCGCGCCGTTTGGCGCGAACGCCCCCGACCAGCTGCGGCCCGGCGGGGTCATAGGCCGCGACCAGCGCCGGGATGTCACCGGGCGGGTTCTGACCGTCACCGTCGAGCGTCGCGATCAGCGGATGACGCGCGGCCATGACACCGGTACGGACGCTAGCGCTCTGGCCGGCATTGCTGAGGTGCCTTAACACCCGCAGCCGCGGCTCGCGGTCGCGCAACTCGAGCAGTCGCGCTACGCTGTCGTCCCGGGAATGGTCGTCGACAACGATCACCTCGCCTAGAAGGTCGCGTGGCAGCAGATCGAAGGCTTCCTGCACCAGCGCTTCGATGTTTCCAGCCTCATTGTAGCACGGAATAACAAGGCTGATCAAATACTTGTCTGCCGATGTTGATGTAGTCGCCTCGCTCATGCCTCGGCCTTCGCCTTCTTGGCGGCCTTCACCTTTTCGGCCAGCTCGCGGGCAATACCGAAGGCGCCGCGGATCTTGTCGGCTTCCTTCGACCAGTCGCGCATCACGACGATCTTGTTGTCCTTCACCTTGGCCTGGCCCTTCTGGTCCTGGATGAATTCGACCAACCCCTCGGGCGAGACGAACTTGTCGTTATGGAAGCGGATGGTCGCGCCCTTGGGCCCGCCATCGAGCTGGCTGATCCCGGCCTTGAGGCACATCGCCTTGATCCGGACGACGAGCATCAGCGTGTTGACCTCCTTGGGCAGCGGCCCGAAGCGGTCGATGAGCTCGGCGGCAAAGCCCTCCAGCTCCACCTTGGTGGTCAGCTCGGACAGGCGTCGGTAAAGGCCCAGCCGCACGTCGAGGTCGGGCACGTATTCCTCGGGGATCAGCACCGGCACGCCGAGATTGATCTGCGGCGCCCACTGCCCCTCATCCTCGGAAAGCCCTTCGGCCTCGCCCGAACGGATCTTGGCAATCTGCTCCTCCAGCATCTGCTGGTAAAGCTCGAAGCCGACCTCGCGCATCTGGCCGGACTGTTCCTCACCGAGGAGGTTGCCAGCACCGCGGATGTCGAGGTCCTGGCTGGCCAGCGTGAAGCCCGCGCCAAGCGAGTCGATGCTGCCCAGCACGCGCAGCCGCTTTTCGGCTCCAGGGGTGAGCGGCGCGCGCGGCTTGGTCGTCAGATAGGCATAGGCGCGGGTCTTGGAGCGCCCGACCCGGCCACGGATCTGGTAGAGCTGCGCCAGGCCGAACATGTCGGCGCGATGCACGATCATCGTGTTGGCGGTCGGGATGTCGAGGCCCGATTCCACGATGGTGGTCGCGAGCAGCACGTCGTAGCGGCCGTCATAGAAAGCGTTCATCCGCTCGTCGAGCTCGCCCGCCGCCATCTGGCCATGCGCCACGACATAGGAGATCTCGGGCACCTCGGTCTTGAGGAACTCCTCGATCTCCGGCAGGTCGGCCACGCGCGGCACGACGAAGAAGCTCTGCCCGCCCCGGTAGCGTTCGCGCAACAGCGCCTCGCGCACGGTGACGGTGTCGAACTCGCTGACATAGGTGCGGATCGCGAGACGGTCGACCGGCGGCGTGCCGATGATCGACAGGTCGCGCACCCCGGTGAGCGACATCTGCAGCGTCCGCGGGATCGGCGTCGCGGTGAGCGTCAGCACGTGGACATCGGTCCTGAGCGCCTTGAGCCGTTCCTTGTGGTTGACGCCGAAATGCTGCTCCTCGTCGATGATGAGAAGGCCCAGATCGCGGAACTTCACGCTCTTGGCGAGCAGCGCATGGGTGCCCACGACGATGTCGACCTTGCCATCGGCAAGGCCGGCACGGGTCTCGGACGCTTCCTTGGCGGAGACGAAGCGCGACAGCGGTCGGACATTGATCGGAAAGCCGCGGAAGCGTTCGGCAAAGTTCTTGTAGTGCTGGCGCGCGAGCAGCGTCGTTGGCGCGATGACGGCGACCTGTACGCCCGAGAGCGCTGCGACAAAGGCCGCGCGGATCGCCACCTCGGTCTTGCCGAAGCCGACATCGCCGCAGATCAGACGGTCCATCGGATGGCCGCTCTCGAGATCGTTGAGCACGTCCTCGATCGCCTGCAGCTGGTCCTCGGTCTCGTCATAGGGGAAGCGGGCGAGGAACTGCTCCCAGATGCTGTCCTGCGGCTCCAGCCGCGGCGCAGTCCTGAGCGCGCGCTCGGCGGCGATCCGGATGAGCCGGTCGGCAGCCTGACGGATACGCTCCTTGAGCTTGGCCTTCTTAGCCTGCCAAGCGCCGCCGCCCAGCTTGTCGAGCATCCCTTCCTCGTGACCGAAGCGCGAAAGCAGTTCGATGTTCTCGACCGGGAGGTAGAGCTTGGCGTTCTCGGCATATTCGAGGAGCAGGCATTCATGCGCCGCCCCGGCGGCGGTCACCACCTCGAGCCCGTGATAGCGGCCGACGCCGTGATCGACATGGACGACCAGATCGCCGGGGCTGAGGCTTTGCGCCTCGGTGAGGAAGTTGTCGGCCCGACGCTTCTTGCGGGCGCGACGGATCAGCCGCTCGCCCAGCACGTCCTGCTCCGAGATCACGGTCAGGTCGTCGGTCTGGTAGCCATGCTCCAGCGGCCAAACCGCGAGATGCAGGCCGCGCCTGCCGACGCCGGCCCAGTCGCGCACATGGATCGTCTCGGTGAGCCCCTCGTCCTCGATCAGCCCCGAGAGCCGTTCGCGCGCACCCTCGGAATAGGAGGCGATGACCACCGGCCCGGCCTTCATGCGCTCCTTCACATGGCTCGCCAGCGCGGCGAAGAGGCTGATGTTCTCCTGCTGCCGTTCGGGCGAGAAATTGCGCCCGATCCGCCCACCTGCGTCGATCACGCCGGGGCCGGTGGCCTGTGGCAATGGCGCGAAACGCAGCACGCGGCGGCCCTCGGTCGCGGCCATCCAGGCATCGTCGTCGAGATAGAGAAGCGCGGGAGGGGCGGGCTTGTAGACCGAATCCATCCGCCCCTTCTGCGCCAGCGCATGGCGGCGCGTCTCGTAGGCATCGGTGATCAGCGCCCAGCGGGCGTCGCGCTGCGGCGCGATCTGGTCGTCAAGCGTCACCGGTGCACCGGGGAGATAGTCGAACAGCGTTTCCAGATCGTCCTGGAAGAAGCCGAGCCAATGCTCCATGCCCGCCTGCTTGCGCCCGGCCGTCACTGCCTCGTAGAGCGGATCGTCCGTACCGGCGGCGCCGAACTCGATCCGGTAGGACTGGCGGAAGCGGGTGATCGCCGCCTCGTCGAGGATCACCTCGGAGACCGGCGCCAGCTCGATCCGGTCGAGCTTCTCGGTGGTGCGCTGGGTGGCCGGGTCGAAGCGGCGCGCCCCGTCGAGCACGTCGCCGAACATGTCGAGCCGGACCGGCCCGCCCTGCCCGGGCGCAAAGATGTCGATGATGCCGCCGCGGATCGCGTAATCGCCCGGCTCGGTCACGGTCGGACTCTGGGTAAAGCCCATCCGCACGAGGAAATCCCGCAGCCCCGCCTCGTCGATCCGGTCGCCGACGCGGGCCGAGAAGGCCGCGCCGCGCATGGTGGCGCGCGCGGGCACGCGCTGGGTCGCGGCGTTGAGCGTGGTCAGCAGGACATAGCGTTCGGGCATGCCATGCAGCAGCCCTGCCAGCACCGCCATCCGGGCCGCCGAGATCTCGGGCGCGGGCGAGACGCGGTCATAGGGCAGACAATCCCAGGCCGGGAAGGTGACGACCGGCATGTCGGGCGCGTGGAACGCCAGGGCCGCGCGCATCGCCGCCATCCGCTTGTCGTCGCGGGCGACATGGATGACCGGGCCGGAGGCCTTATCCGCCTCCTTCAGGACCAGTGTCGCGTCGAAGCCCTCGGGCGCGCCCGAGACGGTGATCCTGCTGGGGTTCGTCTTTGCCATTGCGCTGACCTACCTTTCGCGCCGGTGCTGTCAAGCGCCCCGCGGGGTCAGAACCCCGGCGCCACCGAAAGGTTCTGGTACATGCCGAACATGGCGGTGACGAAGATCGACACCATGCCGATGAGCTGGACCCAGAACCGGTGCCGCGCCAGCCGCTTGCACAGCAGTTCGGCCTCGGGCCGCTCGCGGGCGATGCGCCGGGCCGTGGCGAAGCTCATCGCGCCGACCACGCTGAGCGGCAGGGCCAACAGAGCGACCGCCTGCGCGAACTCGATACCGTACCAGAAACCCAAGAGAAGCAGGGACGACAGGATGAAGGCCACCACGCCGATCAGCCAGCTGCCGGCGACGTGCCCGACATGCAGCAGCCGGTTGACGTTGATCCGCACCAGGTCGACGAGGTCGCGCTCCGACTGACCACCGAAGCGGCGCGCGCGCGCCACCATGTCGAAGGGGACGCCGAGCACGCGGTGGCTGGCGCCGGACCAGATGAGTGCCAGCATGATCCAGAACCAGAGATTGGAGAAGGATCGCATGTCGATCACTTCGAAGAGAGTCTGGGTCAGTGTCACGGGGGGGCGTCATCCGGGTCTTGGCGTTGCGCGCAGCCTAGAGCCGGGCCCTGCCGATGCCCAGCCTTGTAGGCTGCGGCAAACCGTGCCACCCCCGTGATGTGATATGAATGCCCCGCACGAAAGGCGTCGCCATGCAGCCCTATGCCGCCCCCTACCCGCTGTCCCGTCCGCGCCGGCTTCGCCGCAGCGCCGCGCTGCGCGCCATGACCCGCGAGACGGCGATGACGCCGGACAACCTGATCTGGCCGATCTTCCTGCAGGCCGGGCGCGACGAGGAGAGCGCCATCGCCTCGATGCCGGGCGTGTCGCGGCTGACGGTGGACCGCGCCGTGACGGCGGCGCGCGAGGCGCATGCTCTGGGCATCCCGGCGATGTGCCTGTTCCCCTATACCGGCCCCGAGAGCCGCACCGAGGACTGCGCCGAGGCATGGTCGGACGACAACCTGACCAACACCGCGATCCGGGCGATCAAGGATGCGGTGCCCGAGATGGCGCTGATGACCGACATCGCGCTCGACCCTTACAACGCCAACGGCCATGACGGCTTCGTCGTCGATGGCGAGATCGTCAATGACCCCACGGTCGAGGCGCTGGTCAAGATGGCGCTGGCGCAGGCTCGCGCCGGGGCCGACATCCTCGGCCCGTCGGACATGATGGATGGCCGGATCGGGGCGATCCGCGCCGCGCTCGAGGCCGAGGGTCACGGCCATGTCGCGATCCTGAGCTACGCCGCGAAATTCGCGAGCGCCTTCTACGGCCCTTTCCGCGACGCGGTCGGCGCCTCCGGCGCCCTCAAGGGCGACAAGAAGACCTACCAGATCGACCCCGCCAATGCCGACGAGGCGCTGCGCATGGTCGGCCGCGACCTGTCCGAGGGCGCCGACATGGTGATGGTCAAGCCGGGGATGAGCTATCTCGACATCTGCACCCGCGTGAAGGACGCCTATGGCGTGCCGACCTTCGCCTACCAGGTGTCGGGCGAATACGCGATGATCGAGGGTGCGGCGCGCCAAGGCTGGCTCGATGGCGACCGGGTGATGATGGAAAGCCTGCTGGCCTTCCGCCGGGCCGGTTGCGACGGGGTGCTGAGCTATTTCGCACCGCGTGCCGCGCGGCTGATGAACGGCTGATCATCGCGCGAAACCCGGCCGCCCGGCCTGCCCCTGCGCCATCGGCGGATGACAGGCCGGGCCGGCTGGCCTATGGTCGCCCCGATCGCCCGGTCACAAGGGCGGCATGGATTGCATGAGGGGCAGCGACATGGACAAGACGACACGGCGGAGCCTTGTGCTCGGCCTGGGCGCCACCGGCCTGGTGGCGGCCTGCGGCAACGGTGTGGGCAGCGACGGCGCATCGCGCATCGACGCCCGCGTACAGAGCACGCTCGATCACATGTTCGACCAGTATCCGGGGACACGCGAGCTGGCGGCGCAGTCGCGCGGCATGCTGGTGATGCCTCTGGTCACCGAGGTCGGGCTCGGCCTGGGCGGCGCCTATGGGCGCGGCGCGCTTCTGGTGGGGCGCAGCGTGGTCGACTACTACTCGGCCACGACCGCGAGCGCCGGCTTCCAGATCGGCGCGCAGCAGTTCAGCCACGTGCTGTTCTTCATGACGGAGCAGGCGCTCTCGGACTTCCGCCGTGCCCCGGGCTGGGCCGCCGGCGCCGACATCGAATACGCGATCAATGATCGCGGCGAGATGCTCAAGGCGGAGACCACCACCTCGCTGTCGCCGGTCATCGCGGTGGTGTTCGCGCAGACCGGGCTGCGGGTCGGCGCGACGCTCGAAGGCACCAAGTACAGCCGGATCATTCCCTGATCCGGCCACGCGCCGCGATCTCGGGCGCGGCGCGTGCCAGCCGGTCGCGGTCACGGTCGAACTCGAGCGCGGCCCGACCGCGCTCGAGCGCCTCATGCGCCATCTCGCGCGCCGCCGCGGCGATGCCGGTGTCGGGATGGTCCTGCAGCGCGGTCAGGGTCTTGAGCATGGAGATCAGCACTTCGACCTGCGTGGCGCCGTCGCGCGCCATCGCACCAAAGCCGTCCTGCATCAGATCGAGCGGATCGAGAGGCACGACCCAGAGCCGGTCATGGATCGGCGCGTCGCGGCCATGCGCCATCTCGTCGCGAAACCCGCCGATGACACGGCCGATCCGGCCGATGACGTCGATCGCCGTCCCCGGATCGTTGATACCCGGCGACAGCGCCTTGCTGCCGACCTCGGACAGCATGATCAGGGCAAAGCGCGGATCCTGCTCGACGGTGCGCAGCTCGCCCATGTGGACCGCGCCCCGCACGGCCTCTTCGAGCGCCTCGCCGCCACCCTCGATGTGGGCGATGACCTCGCCGCGATGCACGAAGCGCCCGATCGGCGCGTCGAGATAGACCCGCCCGTCATGTTCCTCGGCCGCGGCCTGCAAGCTGTCCTCGTAGATGGCCTGGATATAGGCCGTCCGCTTGGCCCGGATCGGGCGTGCGGTGCCAGGAATGTCCTCCTGTTTCAGCGCATGTCCACCGAGGCAGGGCCGTTCCATCCGTGCCTCGAAGGCACGAACCGCCTCGCGCTCGATCCGTACGGTCGTGTCGACGAGGCTGCCCAGCGCCTGCAGGTGGAGGATCCAGCGCAATATGACGACGACGATCAGCACCAGAACCGCCAGCGTCGCGAGATAGAGCGTCACGATCTCCTTCTCGCCATAATAGGGGGTGGAGAGCAGGATGATCGCGGCCAGCGAATAGATATAGGCGCCGATGAAGGTGGCGAGCACGGTCTGCGTGGTGGTGTCGGCCAGTAGCATCCGATGCGCCCGCGGCGTCCAGCGCGACGAGGCTGATTGGTGGACGCTGACCATCACCGACAACGAGAAGGTGGTGACCGCCAGCATCGAGGTCGAGATGATGTCGAGCAACCGGTTCAGCGCGTCGGCCCCGATCGCCTCTGACAACCCATCGGGGATCATCGGCCCGAACAGCTTGGCCGCACCCAGCGCCACGAAGGCCATGCCGGAAATCAGCGCCACGCGCACCCACAGGCGGCGGGACAGGCGGTGGATCTTGCGCAGGGTGGTGGCGAACATCGGCTCTCCGGCTTGTGGAACGGCGCGGCCGATCCGATGACGGCGCGATCCGCGCCTTGCCCCACCAACGTCCTGCCGGAACGAGAAGTTTCGGAGTTGCCCTACCGATCCGCGAGGCACCCGCGACAAAAAAACGGGCGAAGAGGTGAAACCTCCCCGCCCGGCACCAAGCAAAACCGGTTAACCCCCCAGGTACTGGTAAAAGTAGCCGATCAGACCACCATCAGCCGCGCCTCGTGCCGCTTGAGCGCCTTGCGGGCCGCGCGGTAGTTGTCGATGCCAGCGCGCTGGCGCAGCTCGGGGAACAGCTCGAAGATCTCGTCCCGCTGCTCGGCACCGATCCCCTTGAGCGTGTGATCGCCGGGCTGGAAGCTCTCGGTCCAGGCGCCGTTCGACAGCACGACCTCGTGGCGGTCGAACATGAAGTGGATGTAGCTGGTGCGCGACACGTCGATCGAATGGATGCCCTTCGAGCCAACGAGGTGCTTGGCCGCGGCCAGAACCTCGCTGTCCTCGAAGTAGAGCTGTGCCCGGTCGCCGGTCAGCAGCACCCGGTGGTTCGGCGAGACCATCATGTCGCGCTCGGGCAGGCCGTTGCCCAGCGCGCCCGCGCGGATCATCACCGGCTTGAGGTGCGGGCTGGTCAGGAACTGCGCCGGTCCGACCTGCTTGTGGCCGACCCAGCGGATCTCCTGAATGCCGTTGTCACGGGTGATGATGCGGTCGCCTTCGCGCAGCTCCTCGACGAGACGCTCGCCGCGCGGGGTCGCGATCACGGTGCCGGGCGTGAAGCAGGGCACGACGTTCTCGATCTCCTCGAAGCGGAGCGTGGTCCCGTCCTTGAAGTAGACGATGCCGTCCTCGCGGTCGTCCGAGGTGTATTCGATGCGGTCGACATCGGTGCCCGACAGATCGAGCGTGTCGTAGTCGTCACCGCCCTCGCCGCCGATCACCCGATCGCCGCCATTTCCGCCGACGAAGTAGTCGCGATCGTCATCGCCGAACAGCAGGTCGTTGCCCTGCCCGCCGATGATCCGGTCGTCGCCCGCCCCGCCAAAGATGGTGTCGTCGTCGATGCCGCCGTCGAGATAGTCGTCGCCATCGCCGCCGAAGATGGTGTCGTCATCGTCCTGGCCGAGGATCGTGTCGTTGCCCTTGCCGCCGAACAGCTCGTCGCGGCCGTTGTCGGTGACGCGGTCGCCCCGATCGTCGCGAATGTTGAGGCTGTCGGGGAAGCGCGGGTCGAGGCCGCCGCGGATGACGTCGTCGCCATCGCCGCCGAAGACGGTGTCGTTGCCTTCGCCGCCGGTGAGCGTGTCATCGCCCTCCTCGCCGAGGATCAGGTCGTCGTCGATGCCGCCATCGATCCGGTCGTTACCGGTGCCGCCGAAGATCGTGTCGCGGTCGTCACCGGTGTGGATGATGTCGTCCCCGGCGCCGCCATAGACGGTGTCGCGGTCGTCATAGGGATCGGCGTCGCGGCCGAGCCCCGGATAGGGGTTGTCGAAGCGGTCGAGATCGGCTTCGCGGTCGCCATCGCTCGAGTCGATGCGATCATTGCCGTCGCCGCCATGGATCACGTCGTTGCCGGTGCCACCCAGGATCACGTCGTTCTCGGCACCACCGTCGATCTTGTCGTCGCCCTCGCCGCCGAACAGCTTGTCGCCATTGCGGCTGCCGATCAGCTCGTCGTCGCCGGCGCCGCCATAGAGTTCGTCGCCGCCGGTGCCGCCATCGAGACGGTCATTGCCGGCGCCGCCATAAAGCGTGTCGCGGCCGCCATCGCCGTAGAGGTCGTCGTCGCCGTCCTCGCCGTAGATCGTGTCGTTGCCCGCGCCGCCATAGACGAGGTCGTCGCCCTTGCCGGCCTTTACGGTGTCGTCGCCGCCGTAGGCCTCGATCCGGTCGTCATCGGGCGCGTCGTCGCCCAGAATGGCGTCGCCATTGTCGACCCGGTCGCCCTCGGGATCACCGTCATAGGCGAGATCGATGAGGTCGTCGCCCATCGTGCCCTCAACGATGCCGTCCGGCCCGGTCGGGCACTGCACCCGCAGCGCCACCGTGGCGTCGTCGAAACCACCGCGATCGTCGGTCACCTTGTAGGAGATGGTCACGTCGCCGGTGAAGCCCGGCTCGGGCGTGTAGCGCAGGGAGCCGTCTTCGTCGACATAGACCTCGCCATGATCGGCCCAGACCTCGCTCACCCGCAGGGCATCGCCATCGGGGTCGCTGTCATTGGCCAGCACGTCGATGTTGATGGCCATGTCGCGCTCGGTCGAGGCGCTGTCATCACGGGCCACCGGGGCGCGGTTGTCGCCCTGGTTGTCCTTCAGGAACTTCTCGATGTTGTAGAAATAGAGCTTTTCGCCGGTCGGCTTCATGTCCTCGTCGAGGAACTGGATCCAACCGTTCGAGCCGTTGCCGTCGCCATCGGGCTCGATGTCCTTGGCGTAGAGGTTGCCCATGCCGCGCAGGTCCAGCGTGTCGACATCGCCGAGGCTGCCGTCACCGCCGCCATAGACCACGCCGCCGCGACCCGGCTTGAAGGTGTCGGCGCCGTCGCCGCCATAGAGGGTGTCATAGGCGTCGCCGGTCAGGTGGTCGTTGCCGTCGCCGCCATGGACCTCGTCGCAGCCTTCGCCGCCATCCATCCAGTCGTCGCCTGCATTGCCGTAGAGCTTGTCGTTGCCCGCGCCGCCGAAGATCTCGTCATTGCCATCGCCACCGTAATAGGTGTCGTTCCCCGGCGTTCCGTCGAACCGCTTGCCCGCCATGCTTCGTCTCCTTACCGCGGGCGTCGCCTGCCCCGCTTCCGTTCAGACCGACCGCGCCCGGTCCCGCCGATCGGCGGGCTGGTGCCCTGGGGCACCGGCTCGGGCTGCGAGCCATGCTCTATGCTGCTGGTTCCCCCCACGGGTCGCATGCAGACTGGACCCGGTAGTTGCCTTGCGACCCGTCATCCGTTCTGGGCCACCCGTGCCGGGGTTGAGCCATAATTATCTCGCCACCAGCGGTCGACAAAGGAAAAAGTGGCGGAAAGGTGGTCCAACGGAGGCGAGAGACGGCCGCCATTGAGGCGCATTCGTATAGGCCCGCGCGGGATTGTTGACGAATAACGCCCACACCCTCGGCCGATCAGAAATGAATACCCATAAAAAACTAGGGCATCACGCCGTACGCCAGAATCCTTTGATGCCGATTTCGCAACAATACGGCACACTGAAGCAGGCCACGGCCATGCCCCAATGCGCCCATTTATTGCCGCAATTGTAGTTGCTTAGTGGCGATCAGTCCGCGCGGATCGGGCCCATTGTTCGCCCGAAGCGCGCATGCGCCCCGAAATCGTCGCGCGCGCGCCTCTCAGCCGCCGAAGCTGCGCACGCCGGTGCCGGTCCGGGTGGCTCCGAACCCACCGGTGCGGTTGACCGTGGCGCGCGTCATCGGCGCGGCGGTGCGGGTCGGCGTGCCGGCCCGGAAGGCGTTGGGGCTGAGCGACGTGGTACCCCGCGCCTGGTTGAGTACGGTGCCGCCCGGCGTGGCGAAGCCGCCGGAAGACCGCCCATAGAAAGGCTGCGCCATCGAACCGCGCCCGCCCAGCATGTTGCCGATCAGGTAGCCCGCCATCAGTGGCAGGAAGATCGATCCGCCGCCGCCGGGCCGCTCCTCGGCGACGCATTCACCGCCATGCTCGGCCTCGCACAGTGTCTGGTCGTCGTAGCGCGGCGCGGTCTCGACATGCGCCTCGAGCGCCTGGCCGAAGCCCTCCTCGCAGCTTTCCTCGGTAACCCAGGTGCCGGGCCCCGCCGCCGCCTCGAGACAGGCATCGAGCGTCGGGAACGCGGCCGAGGGCACATCCTCTTCGCGGCAGGCCGCGAGGCTGAAGGCGGCCGCGCCGAGAAGCGCAATGCGCACATGGCGGGAACGCTTGGAAGTGGTGGCCGGGGTCGCGGCGGATGTCTGGCTCATGGCGGTCCTCCTCGGGGCTCAGGCCCGGATGAAATGCGGCTTGAAGCGGCTCAGGTCGCGGGTGATGCGGCCGCGATCCTCTCGCAGCCCCATGCCGACGCAGGCGCGGCCGACGATCCAGGCGCCGATCACCGGGTGCATGCCGTCCATGACAGGCAGCGGGTGATAGGCCTGCAGGATCGCCGGATGCGCGTCATAGCTGCGGTCGGGCGACCGCTCGCCGCCATCGGGGCTGACGATGTCGACGCTCGCCCCTTCGCGCGAAAAGAGCGGTTTGCGAACATGGCCGCCGGCCAACGCGGCGCGGGCGGCAGGCGTGTCGGCCTCGTCCTCGAACCAGGCGGGCAGAAGGTTCGGGTGGCCCTCGAACAGCTGCCACAGCACCGGCAGGATGCCCTTGTTGGACAGCACCGCCTTCCATGGCGGCTCCAGAAACCGGCACTGCGCCCCCGGCAGGGCTTCGGCGAAATCATCGCGCAGCATGTCTTCCCAAGGGTAGAGCTTGAACATCGCGCCGATCACCTGGCCCTCGCCATCGGCAAACTGGCCGGCATCGGTCAGGCCGACTTCGGGGATCGGCACGAAATGCGCACCCAGCCCTGCCTCGCGCGCGGCCCAAGCCATGTATTCGGTGGTGGCGTAATCCTCGGGATTGTCCGGGAAGCAGGCGAAATGCAGGTCGGTGTCGGGCGCGAAGATCTCGGCCAGCCGCGCCACCAGCGCCTCGTGCAGGCCGTTGAACTGGTCGGTGCCTACCGGCAGACGCCCCGCTGCCAGCATGTCCTCCAGCCACTGCCACTGAAACGCCGCGCTCTCATAGAGCGCGGTCGGCGTGTCGGCGTTGTATTCCAGGAGCTTCGCAGGTCCCTCGCCGTCATGGGCGAGATCCATGCGGCCATAGAGTTCGGGCTCGTCCCTCTCCCAGCTCTCGATCACGAAGCGGCGCAGCGCCGACGGGATCGCCAGCCGCTCCATCAGCGCGTCGGAGCGCAGCACATGATCCACCGCCTCGCGACACATGCCGTGCAGCTCGGTCGCCGGATCCTCGATCACCTCTTCGACCTCGGCGAGGTCGAAGGCATAGACCGTCTCTTCCTCCCAGTAGGGCTCGCCATGCATGTGATGGAAGGTAAAGCCCGCCTCGCGGGCCTTTTCCTCGAAATCCGGTCGGGCGCCGATGGCGATGCGTTGCATGATGCTCCTCCGCTGCGCAGCCCCGGACCTAGCGCGCGGCCGCGGCGCGGGCCAGCCCCTTCACGAAAGGATGCGGGTGGTAGTGATGGGCCATGAGCACGGAGTCTCATGGAAAGCGCGTTTCGAGGCAGGTCGACCAGACCTACAATCAATGACTTAATCGAAAGTTTTGCTCCAGCCGATCGGCGCAGCCTGCTTCTGCGCTGACCTCATGACCCACGGCCTCACCCTCGGCAAACCCGAAATATTTCCGTCACCCCCATTCACGACTTGGGCAACGACCGGCAGCAACTTTCGCCGCGCTGGGTGGAGATACCAGCCTTCACGGTCACCCAAAGGCACGTCGCCTTCAAGGCGGTTCATGTCCGAATTGCGGTAGCGCGACACCCATTGAGACAGATGCGCCGCCCCGCCTCCCCGCGCCACGATGATGTGCAGAATGCTCCAAGACGGATTGGTACGATGCGAATGACAGGTGCGACGCCCGTTTCGGCCCCGGCCTCTCCTGGCGAGATCAACCTGCTCGGCGTCAAGGTTTCGGCGCTGAACCTCGAAAGCGCGACGGCCCGGCTGTCGGCGGCGATACGTGCCGGACGACGGGGCTATGTCTGCCTGTGCGGTGCGCATGGGCTCGTCGACAGTCAATCGATGCCGGAGCTGCGCCGCGCCTATAACGAGGCCTTTCTCGTCACCCCCGACGGCATGCCGCTGGTCTGGGAATTGCGGCGGCAGGGTCACACTGAGGCCGGGCGCGTCTATGGCCCCGACCTGATGCTCGAGCTGATGCGGGAGCCGGGGCTGCGGCACGCGCTGTATGGCACGACAGAGCATACGCTGACCAAGCTCGAGCACCGGTTGAAGGAGCTGGCGCCCGCGGCAACCATCGTCTGCCGGATCGCGCCCCCCTTTCGCGCCCTCACCCCGGAGGAGGAGGACAAGATCACGCGGGACCTCAACGCGGCGGATGCGGATCTGATCTGGGTCGGGCTTGGCGCGCCGAAACAGGAACTCTGGATGGCGCGGATGCGCGAAAGGCTAACCGCGCCAATGCTGATCGGGGTCGGCGCCGCCTTCGACTTTCACGCCGGGAACACCCCTCAGGCGCCGGGCTGGGTTCAGCAACGGGGGCTGGAATGGCTTTATCGGCTAACAAGGGAGCCGAAGCGACTTTGGCGGCGATATGTTCGGGTCGTGCCCGGGTACCTATACCTGCTTGCGCTGCAGCGAACCGGCCTCAGAGGCTTCGCAGCACCCCCGCAGATCGAAGTACAGGAGGCGCCTTGATTAACTCTTTAGGGGTATTTTCGGCCGTTCCTGCAATCCAAACGGACAGTTCAATCGCCCGATTTCGCCCCGTCACGTCAAAATGGCGGTTCTCCGCCATGTTAGCGCATTACAGGGGCGATTCAGACAAGCGACTGAAATCGCGCATCTTCTGCTGAAGCGCCGAAATGGGGGAAGAGCCGGCCGAGGCGGTTTGCCACGACGACTCGGTCATGCGGCAATTATCCGCCCATGCCGCAAGCCCATGTGCGAACGGGATTTTTGTCATGTCTGCAGCTGAGTGGAAAAGATTCGCCGCAATCCTGATCGGCACGTTGTTGCTTGCTGCCCAATTTAGCCTCTTCCCCTCAGATGCCGCGAGTCGATCGGTTTGGGTACGACCTGCTTGGATCCTCGAGCAAATCGGGGACGACGACCCAAGCAGAGGCAAAGACGACATGGCAATCTACTACGTCGACACGACCGGCAACGACAATGCGAATGGCAGCTCAGCGTCCCCCTTCCGCTCCATCCAGCGGGCCCTGGATGCGGGCCTCCAACCCAATGACGAAGTCGTCGTCCGTGCAGGCACCTACAACGAGCAGCTCAACATCAACACCGGCGGCTCCGCCGCGGGCAACGTCACGATCCGTGCTGAAGAGCCGGGCACGGCCCTGATCCGGCCGCCTTCGAACGCGTACAACGCTGTCAACGTGAACAGCAACTACGTCACGATCCAGGGCTTCGACATCACCGGCAATGGCGGTGACGGCATCGAGGCGAACAACGTTCATCACATCGAGGTGCTGGACAACATCGTCCATGACAGCGGCGAGTCAGGCATCCAGTTCAACTGGTCGGACTTCATCCTCGTCGAGGGCAACACCACCTACGGCAATGCCAGCGACGGCTGGTTCTCGGGGATCTCGATCTACCAGAACCGCAACATCACCGGCGACAATTCGACCGACGGGTTCCGCACCATCGTCCGCGACAACGTCTCCTACGACAACGTCACGCAGACCGGTCAGCACACCGACGGCAACGGCATCATCATCGATGACTTCCAAAGCACCCAGACCGCCGGCTATCCGAGCTACAACTTCCCGACCCTGGTCGAGAACAACCTGGTCTACGAGAACGGTGGCAAGGGCATCCAGGTCGTCTGGAGCGACGGCGTCACGGTGCGCGGCAACACCGCCTATCACAACAACCAGGACAATCTGAACACCGGCACCTGGCGCGGCGAGATCAGCAATTCGCAATCGAGCGACAACGTCTTCGTCAACAACATCGCGATCGCCGATCCGTCGGTCAATCCGAATAACACCGCCTATGACAACACCTCCTATGGCGGTTACAGCAACGACGTCGTCTTCAAGAACAACCTGAGCTTCAACGGCACCGAGGGTCAGGCTTCGGTGCGCACCGACGGCAACAACGCCATGCCGAGCGCGGCCGACGGCAACTTGCTCGGCGTCGATCCGGGCCTCGTGAACCCGCCGGTCGATTTCCGCCTCGCGAACGACTCGCCCGCGATCGACGCGGGGACGTCTGCCTATGGTCTGGCGACGCTCGATCTGGACGATACCGCCCGCGTCGAGGGCCGCGTCGATCTCGGTGCCTATGAGCTGGGATCTGGCAGCTCCGCGCCCACGCAGCAGCCTGCGCCTCAGCCGGAACCCGAGCCTCAGCCGCAACCCGAAACGCTGCCGGAGCCCGTGCCCCAGCCTGCCCCGCAGCCCGAGCCTCAGCCCGAGCTTCAGCCGGACCCCGAGCCGCGGCCCGAGCCTGCGCCGCAGCAGCCCGCGACCGAGATTCCGGCCGCCGATGGCGAAGCGTTCAGCCTGTGGGACACCGCGGCGGTCCAGCCGCAGAACGCCCATGGCGACCAGCGCGCGGTCGAGGTTGGCCTGCGCTTCACCGCCGATGTCGATGGTGAGATCGAGGGGCTACGCATCTATCGCGGCGAAGGCGCGACCGGCCTCGAAGCGATCAACCTGTGGAGCGCGGAGGGCAACCTCATCGCGACCGCCAACGCCCAGGAAACGCCGTCCGGCGGCTGGCAGGAGGTCAGCTTCGACGCCCCCGTGGCGCTGGAGGCGGGCACGACCTATGTCGGCTCCTACTTCACCGCTTCGGGTGACTATGCCGCGCAGACCGGCTTTTTCGACGGCGCGTTCGACGCCGGACCGATCAGCGTCGACAAGAGCGCCGGTGTCTACAGCTATGGCAACGGCGGCAACTTCCCCAACCAGAGCTACAACGCGTCCAACTACTGGGTCGACGTGATGTTCACGCCCGAGCAGGCGGCGCCCGTCGAGGCTGTGGCGAAGCCCGTCGAGGCTGTGGCGGAGCCCGTCGACACGTCCCCCGCAACCGTTGACACCCCGACCCCAGCTGCGGATCTGGCGGCCTCCTCCCCGGTAGACCTCCCGGCCGCCAACCCGGTTGTAACCGGCGGCGACGGGGTCATCGGTGAGGCCGGTGTCGCGGTCGCGGATCAGCGCGACGCGCAGACCTGGCACCGCGTCGACTTTGCGACGCCGCTCGACAACCCCTCGGTGGTGATGGGCGGCGCGACCGGAAACGGGTCAGACCCGTACAGCGTCCGGGTCAGGGACGTGTCCGATACCGGCTTCGAATACCAGATCGACGAATGGGACTACCTCGATGGCCGCCACCAGCAGGAGGCGATCAGCTGGGTGGCGCTCGAGCGCGGCACTCATGTTCTCGAAGACGGCCGGACGATCAGCGCGGGTCGCACGACCTCGGATGGCGATTGGAACGAGGTCACCTTCGCGCCCGACCAGTTCGGCGCCGCGCCCGTGGTCTTCGCCCAGGCGTCGGGCGACGCCAATTCCGGGGCGGTCTCCGATCAGATCAGGTCGGTCTCGAATGACGGCTTCCGCACCCGGCTGGTCGCCGAAGAAGGAGCTTCCACGGCGCCCCAAGCCGAAAGCGTCGACTGGATCGCCCTGGAGACGGGCGGCAATGCGCAGTCCGGCGCGGTGGCCGGCTCGACGGGACGCGCGGTCGACCACAGGGGCAGCCAGATCGATTTCGCCGGCGCCTTCGAGGACGAGGCCTTCGCGATGATCACCGATCTCCAAACCACGTTCGGCCGCGACACGGCGACCTTGCGGACCGAACAGATGGACGCGGACGCGGTGATGCTGCGGATCATCGAGGAAAGCTCGGGAGACGCCGAGACGCGTCATACGCGCGAGTCCGCGGGCTATGCGGGCTTCGACTGCGGCGAGATCCTCGGCGTCCCGCAACCAGTCGAAGACACCCTCTTCTGAGCCATCCCACGTCAGGCAGAACGGGACCGGCCGCGCGAAAGGCGCGGCCGGTTCGTCGTTGGGGCCACCGCCACGGCCCCCATTCATGCGAATTGCCGAATTGCCGGCGGATCGCACTCGATCGGATGAGAGCCCACCCTCCTTCGGACGCTTCCTCGAAAGTCCGATTTCCATAGGCTCGACGCAGGACAAGACCAGGCGGGATGCCCCGGCATCCGCTGCTTTCGGAGAACCCTGCCATGACGATCAGAGATTGTGACATCGCGCCCGATGCACAGATTTACCAACCCGACCTCGTCAACCTCTACGGCTGCACCATCGGTGCCCAGACCCGCATCGGTCCTTTCGTCGAAATCCAGGCAGGCTGCAGGATCGGGGCGCGGTGCAAGATCTCGTCCCATGCCTTCCTGTGCGAGGGGGTGACGCTCGAGGACGGTGTCTTCGTCGGGCATGGCGTGATGTTCACCAATGATCGCTACCCGGCCAGCACCACGGCCACGGGCGCGCTCAAGGGCGGCGACGACTGGACCTGCGAGCCGATCCTGGTCTGTCGCGGCGCGTCGATCGGATCGAACGCGACCCTCCTGCCGGGCATCCGCATCGGCGCCCGAGCGCTCGTCGGTGCCGGTGCCGTCGTCACGCGCGACGTGCCGGACGGGGCGGTGGTCGCAGGCGTCCCCGCCCGGTCGATTGCCGAACCGGCGCGCGGCGCTGGCGGGGCGACTTCGCTGGCGGTGCTGCGATGATCGGGGTCGGGATCGTCGGCTACGGCTACTGGGGGCCGAACCTCGCCCGCGCCGTGTCCGAAAGCGGTGTCGCCCGCGTCGAAATGATCGCCGACATGTCACCCGACGCGCTCGCCCGCGCGGCGCAGCGCCACCCGGCGGCCAAGCTTACCACAGATATCGCAGAACTGATCCGCGCCCCCGGCGTCGATGCCGTGATGATCGCCACGCCGGTGCACACCCATTTCCCGATCGCCCGCGACGCGCTCAGGGCGTCCAAGCACGTGCTGGTCGAAAAGCCGATGACCGACGACGTGGCACAGGCGATCCAGCTGGTCGAGGAGGCGGCCAAGCGGCGCAAGGTGCTGATGGTCGATCACACCTTCGTCTATACGCCGGCCGTTCGCGCCATTTCCGAGATGATCGATGCCGGGGAGCTCGGCGAGGTCTATTACTACGACTCCACGCGCGTGAATCTCGGCCTGTTCCAGCGCGATGTGAACGTGATCTGGGATCTCGCGGTGCACGACTTCGCCATCGTCGACCACCTGCTCGACCAGCATCCGGTGATGATCTCGGCCTCCGCCGCACGCTTTCTCACCGGCAGCCCCGAGAACATGGCCCAGCTCACCGTCCATTACGACGGTGGCGCGATGGCGCATCTCAACGTGAACTGGCTCGCGCCGGTGAAAATCCGCCAGACCCTGATCGGCGGCAGCCGCAAGATGGTGGTCTATGACGACATGCAGACCAGCGAGAAGGTGAAGGTCTACGACCGTGGCGCGATGTGCAGCGCCGACCCCTACGAGAAGCTGGTCTCCTACCGGCTGGGGGACATGCACGCCCCGGCCCTGCGCACGAAGGAAGCCCTCCTCACCGAGGTCGAGGAGTTCGTCCGCTGCATCGAAACCGGTGCGACCCCGCTGACCGACGGGCTCAGCGGGCTGCGCATCGTTGAAATGCTCGCCGCCGCCTCCCGCTCGGTGGAGCTGCGCGGTCATCCTGTAGATTTGACGAGTTTGAAGGTGGCATCATGATACCGTTTCTGGATCTGAGGCGGCAATACGCCGCCCTCGCCGAACCGCTTGAGGCGGCCGTGCTCGAGACGCTGCGCGGCGGCAGCTACGTGCTCGGCGAAGCGGTTGAAAGCTTCGAGGCGGATTTCGCGGCCCGTTGCGGCACCCGCCATGCGATCGCGGTGAACAGCGGCAGCTCGGCCCTGCATCTCGCCCTGCTGACCGCTGGCATCGGCCCGGGCGACGAGGTGATCACCGTACCGACCACCTTCGTGGCGACCGTGGCGGTCGTGCTTTATGTCGGCGCGGTGCCGGTGCTCGTCGATGTCGATCCAGAGACGCTGACCATGGATCCCGCCAAATTCGAGGCCGCGATCACGCCTCGGACGAAGGCGGTTCTGCCGGTTCACTTCCATGGCCGGCTCGCCGACATGGCCGAGATCGGGCGCATCGCCGAGGCGCATGGGCTGATCGTCATCGAGGATGCCGCGCAGGCGCATGGTGCCACGCGGGGCGCCCTGAGCGCGGGCGGCTTCGGCGCCCTCGGCTGCTTCAGCTTCTACCCCGGCAAGAACCTCGGCGCGGCCGGTGAAGGCGGCGCGATCACGACCAGCGATCCCGCCCTCGCCGACCGGATCAGGGCATTGCGCGACTGGGGCCAGGTGGAACGTTCCGTGCACCTGCTGCGGGGCTACAACTTCCGCATGGACACGATCCAGGGCGCGATACTCGGCGTGAAGCTGCGGCACCTCGCGGCCTGGACCGAAGGTCGCCGATGGGTCGCCCGGCAATACGACGCCGGCCTGTCGGAGCGCGTGACCCGCCCTGTGCCGGCTTCGGGCGAGGATCACGTCTACCATGTCTACGCGATCACCCATCCCGCGCGGGATGCGCTGCGGGCCGCGCTCGCCGAGGCCGGGGTGGCGACCAACATCCACTACCCCCGCCCCGTCCATCTTCAGCCCGCCTATGCCGACCTGGCCGGCGGTCCGGGCAGCTTCCCGGTTGCCGAGGCCTATGCGGCGCGCACCCTGTCCCTGCCGATCTATCCCGAGCTGCGGCCCGAAGAGATCGCCCAGGTGATTTCGGCGGTGAACTACTTCGTCGATGCGAAGGCCGGCCAGACCGACCGGCTCGACAGGACCACCTGCCCCGAGGAGATCGCGATATGACCGGCACCCGCACTCTCGAGGGCGCGCGCGTTCTCGTCACCGGCGGCAGCGGCTTCATCGGCTCGCATATCACCGATCTGCTGATCGAAGCGGGCGTGCGGGAGGTGACCGTGATCGACAACATGGTCCGCGGTCGCCCCGAGAACCTCGAAGACGCGATGCGCTCGGGCCGCGTGTCGCTGGTCGTCGGCGATATCCGCGATGCCGGGCTGATGGATCAACTCGTGGCGGGACAGGATGTGGTCTTTCACCAGGCGGCGCTGCGCATCACCCATTGCGCGGCCGAACCCGACACCGCGATGTCGGTGATGGTACAGGCCACCTACGATCTGCTGCGCCGTTGCGTCGAGCATCACGTCGACCGGGTGGTCATGGCCTCCTCGGCGTCGATCTATGGCCTCGCGCCACATTTCCCGACCCCCGAGAGCGATCCGCCCTATGACAACCGGACGCTCTATGGCGCCGCGAAGAGCTTTGGCGAAGGGCTGCTGCGGTCGTTCCACGACATGTACGGGCTCGACTATGTCGCGCTGCGCTACTTCAACGTCTACGGCCCCCGGATGGACCTGCATGGCAAGTATACCGAGGTCATGGTGCGCTGGATGGAGCGGCTGTCCGAAGGGCTGCCCCCAATCGTGTTCGGCGACGGCGCGCAGACCATGGATCTCGTGCATGTCCGGGACGTGGCCCGTGCCAACATCCTCGCGGCCCGCAGCGACGTGACCGACCGGGTCTACAATATCGGCTCGGGCACGGAGACCTCGCTGCTCGAGCTCGCCGGCCTGATCGCGCGCGGCATGGGACGCGAGGATCTCGTCGCCGAGCATACGGCCGAGCGGGCCGTCAATCCGGTGTCCCGGCGGCTTGCCTGCACGCACGCCGCGGCCCGCGAGATCGGCTTTCGCGCCGAGATCGGCCCCGATGCCGGGCTGGTTGACCTGATCTCCTATTGGCGCCGCGAACGTGAGGCGCGGCCCGGTTCGAGTGCGGCCGCATGATCCCCATCGCCAAGCCGTTCATCAACCGCTCCGAGGCCGATGCGGCGAGCCGGGCCGTGCTCTCGGGCTGGGTCTCTCAGGGGCCGCAGGTGGCCGCCTTCGAGGTGGAATTCGCCAATTTCGTCGGAGCGGCGCATGCCTGCGCGGTCTCGAACTGCACCACCGCCCTGCATCTCGCACTGCTCGGCGTTGGCGTCTCGCCGGGCGACGAGGTGATCACCGTCAGCCACTCCTTCATCGCCACCGCGAACACGATCCGCCAATGCGGCGCGACGCCTGTCTTCGTCGACATCGAACGAGATGGCTACAACATCGATCCTACGGCGATTGCCGCGGCGATGACCCCGGCGACCCGCGCGATCCTCGTGGTGCATCAGATGGGCATGCCCTGCGACATGCCCGCCATCCTCAAGCTCGCCGGCGCCCATGGCCTGCCGGTGATCGAGGACGCCGCCTGCGCCGCCGGCTCCGAGCTGCGGATGCGCAATGCCTGGCTGCGCATCGGGCGTCCCTTGGGCGACGTGGTCTGTTTCTCCTTCCACCCGCGCAAGGTGATCACCACCGGTGAGGGCGGGATGCTGACCACCAACCGCGTCGAGCTGGACGCCGGGTTCCGGCTCGCGCGGCAGCACGGGATGTCGGTGTCCGACGCGGTTCGCCACAACAGTCCGCAAGTCGTCATCGAAAGCTATCCCGTCACCGGGTTCAATTACCGGATGACAGATATCCAGGCCTCGATCGGGCGCGAACAGCTCAAGCGTCTGCCGGGCATCGTGTCGCGGCGGCGCACGCTGGCCGAACGCTATTCGACCCGGCTTGCGCTCCTTCCAGGCGTCTCTGCCCCGGTGGAGCCGCGCTGGGCGCGGTCCAACTGGCAGAGCTACTGCGTCCGCCTGTCAGACGGCATCGATCAGCTAGGCGTGATGCAGGCGATGCTCGACCGTGGGGTCGCGACCCGCCGAGGCATCATGAACGCGCATCAGGAAGCAGCTTATGCCGACATCGCCACGACCTCCCTGCTTCGGTCCGAGGCCGCGCGGGATCATTCGATTCTTCTGCCGCTCTACGCCCAGATGACCGATGAGGAGCAGGACAAGGTCCTCTCGGCTCTCGAGGAGACGCTCGCACTGGTGCGGCGGCGCGGTGCCCAGTCCGCCTGACGCCGCCAACCTCCTCGGGGGTGGGTCATCGGGGGGCCGGTCGCAGGGTCCGCGCCGGGTTGCCCGCGACCACCTCCCCCGGCGCGACGTCCTTCACCACGACCGAACCCATGCCGATCAGGGCCCCCGCCCCGATGGTCACGCCGTTGCGGATCGCGCTTCCGCTGCCGACATAGCAGCACTCGCCCAGCCGGGCGCCGCCGGCGATGATCACCCCCGCCCCGATGATCGAGAACGATCCGATCGTGACGTCGTGATGCACCAACGCGCGCGGCATGATGAGCACGTGCTCGCCGATTTGGCCGTTCGAGGTCACCAGCGCGCCGGAATAGAGAACCGATCCGTGACCTATCAGGGCCTGGCCCGACACCTCGGCTGCCGGGTGGACGAAGGTCGCGAACCGGTCAGGTTCGAGCCCGGTACGTGCGATGATCTCGGGTCGTGCATGGTAGCTCTTCTCCGATCCGACGAGGCAGAGGAAGCGGGCATGGGGGTGGTCGGCCATCCGCGCCATGGGCAGGATCGGCACGCCGTCGAAGGTCTGGCCCCGGTATTTTCCGGCGTCATCCAGAATTGCCGGCACGCGGGCCTGTCGAATCAAGGCCTCGATGATTTCGAGGCAATTCCCGCTATAGCCGATGGGAATGATGTCGGATCTTTCCATTTCAAACCGCGCCCGATGAAGGTGGAGAGGAGGAGCTACAACACGGTGCTCCCGCTCGAACAAGACAATAGACCGAAAGGCGATAAAATTCGGTGCGTTTCGTAATCCTTACGGTCTATGAAATTTGTTTCAATAGATCGCCTTAGAGGTGTCGCTGGTCAAAATTTGTGCTAACTTACTTCGTGTTGCCGGGTCGGGCCCGAAAGGGAGACTTCGTTACAAAAAAAATCGATCGTCATGACAAACGTGACGACAATACCACCCAGATGCTTGCTTGCATCCAATTCTAATTTCGACATCAGGCTGCTTCATTTTCTAGCCCCGTGGGTCCTACAATTGGAGTTTTGTGTTTATGGGCCGTTCTTTTTACAATGATGCGTTTCCCACGAAGAGAGACAATCCCATCAGTCCTGACGTCGCTGGAAATCCGACCCGGATTACCGACGGCCATGTGATTACCCTTATCGGAAAGCATCCCTTCGAACTCGAGGTTCTGGCCGCATCCCTGCGGCATGCCTTCCCGCGTGCAGCGATCCACAGCTACGGCTCCGAACTGGAATGGGCCGAAAACCGGGAACAGGACCAGGAAGACGGCATCGTTCTCTACAACATCGGCGACACGCCGTTGTCGAACGAGACGACGCTGCTTGAACTGCGCAGCTTCGTGCAGCATGCCGGCCGGCGGCGCGTGATCGTCATTTCGCGCCGCGACGACCTGATGGGGGTGCTCGACGCGATCGATTGCGGCGCGGTGGGGTTCATCCCCTCCAGCGTCGGGTTGGACGAGCTCGTCGAATGCATGCGCAACGCCTCGAGCAAGAGCGTGGTCATCCCACGCTGCAGCGTGCTGGCGCTCCGTGCCGCGGTGGCGCGAAACGGCGAGACCAATTCGGGGTTGGAGCGCCACTTCACCTCGCGCCAGCTCGCGGTCGCCAAGGCCCTGCGCCATGGTGCCGCGAACAAGACGATCGCCTATGAGCTCGGCCTTTGCGAAAGCACCGTAAAGGTCCATATCCGCAACATCATGCGCAAGTTGCGCGCGACCAATCGGACCCAAGCCGCGTTCCGCCTCAACGAGCTCGCGAATGGGAGCACCTCGGTCGACGTCCTGCCGGATGACTGAGCCGCTCACTGGCGCACCAGCGTGACAAGCTTGCGGACCGGTCCCTTCAAACGACCGGTCCGCAGGCGGTTCAGCCTTGGCGCCAACAGGTTGTCGGTCGCCGAGACACCGATGAACCAACCGATCATCGCGCCGAAAACGGCGATGGCGGTCATGCGCGTATCGGGCGTCGGCCCCTTGGTGATCATCACGGCGGCTGGGATCAGGATCGTCGCGCCGACGATGCCCAGACCGCGCCCGATCACCCGACCGAGCTCCGACCAGCGGAACGGAATATGCCGCCGAACCGCCGCCAGCAGGGCCAAGCCCTGCACGATGTTCAAGGGCAGCAGGCTCCAAGCCACCTCCATCAGTCCGAACTGCGCCGCCACGATGATAGTCGCGGCCAGCAGCGGAACGAAGATCAGGTTGAGGATCGCGAGGTCGCGGATCGCCTCGACCGCGACCAAGATCGGAAAGGCCAGGCTCGCCGGAAACAGGGCCATCCCCGCAAGCGAGACGACCTGAAGCAAAGGTATCGCCGCGAGCCATTGATCGCCCAGCAGGAGGCGCACCGCCGGATCGGCCAGGATCCCGAGGCAGGCCAGCGCGGGCCATTGCAGGATCACGACAAGCGACAGGGCCCCGAGATACACCTTGGACAGCTCGGCCTTGGCGCGGCGCAACTCGGCGAATGCCGGTAGTGCAACCGGCTGGACCGCACTCAGCACCAGGCGGTCGGGCAGCTGGGTGAGCGACACGGCACGCGCGAGCAGGCCGACCGCCGTAAAGCCCAGGATCCTCCCGATGATCAGCCGAGGCAGGGTTTCCGTGAGCAGTCCGAGGATCGTCACCAGGCAGGACCACGCGCCGAATGGCAATATCCGCCGCCAGTGGGCCAGCGTCGGCCGGTAGAGGTCCGGCTCCGGCCGCAGCGTCTGCGCCAGTATCGCGGCTGCGCAGGCCGTCGCCACCGACCCCCAGGCCAGCGACAGCGCCCCCCATCCGGAGATGGCGAGGCCCAGCGCCGTAAGCGTCCCCATGCCATTGGCGCCGAGGCCGATCGCGGCAACCCGACCGAACGCCATCTCCCGGCGCAGCAGCGCCAGACGGACGCTGCTGATCGGGGCAAACAGGAAGCCCAGCGCCGCCACCTCGAGCAGCGGCGCGAGATCGGCAGCGCCGTAAAGGGCGGCAATCGCACCGGCGCCTAAGTACAGTCCGAGCCCGAGCGAGAGCGAGAGCAGCGCCACGATCGTCGCCGCACTACGCAGGAACTCCGTCGACGGAGACGGCTCCTTGATGATGCTGCTGGCGACCCCGAAGTCGCGGAAGGTCTCGATCAGGATGACGGCGGCGCTCGACACTAAGAACAACCCGATCTCGGCGGGCGACAGGAGCCGTGAGACCACGACCATCATCCCCACGCTCATCAAGGTGCCGAGCGATTTGTCGACCAGCGAGAGAAGGAGGGACCTGCCTATGGTCACGACCGGCTTCTCCGGATGCGCGGCCCGTGCCTCGACATCTCGGCGGCACGCATGCCCAAGGCCCTGAGCCGGCGCCGTACGAGGGGCGGCAGCAGCCAACGGCCGACCGCGTCCCGCAGCTCGGCGAGATAGCCAAAACCCGGCGCCGGCGGCACGCGCGGCCGGATCACCCCGCCGGGGAGGCGGCGCAACGCCCGGTCGAGCGCGGCGAGGCCCTGCCAGCGCAGGCGAAGCCCGGCGCCACGCCGCCCACCCGATGGCGGCTGCCCGTTCAGGCTCTGTATCGCGACCAGCCAGGCGCCGTGCATTTCGGGTGTACGGGCTGGCAACGCGTGTAGGCTCGTGGCCGGTCGGGCCGCGACCGACCACGGCCCGACCGGCCGATCCGCCAGCCGGTCGAGAGCGGCGCGCATGAGGCGCAATTCCGCATGATCAAGTTCGGGATAGGCCGACCGCAGTCCGATCGCGGCCTCGCGATGCCCGGCGGCCAGAAGCGCCGCGAGGTAGTAGGCCCACTCCACCGGGTCGGGCCGCTCGGCGCCGTAATCCTTCAGCGTGGTCGCGATCAGGGCGGACAGGCGGTCAAGCGCCGCCGTCGCCCGGCCCTGCGCGAGGTCGCAGCGTGCGAGGCCGAAGCGCGCCTCGGGCAGATACGCCACGTAGTCGAGCGCCGCCTCGAACGCCGCTCTCGCCTCGTCCACGCGGCCGCGCGCGAGACACTGTTCGGCCCGCCGCAGCGCCGCACGGTCGAGGCCGGTCGTCGGCAGCCGAAGGCCCACCATGCCTTCCTCGGCAGTTGCGACTCGCAGCGGCCCAAAAACGTCTTCCTGCGCGATGCGCGCCCCGTCTTTCAGATCGCGGCTGAGGTCGAACCACTGGCGGATCTGCGGCCGGTGCGCGAGCGTGTGGCGGGCATGAACCAGTGCGTGGCCCCCAGCGATGATCTCGCTCATGCGCTCCGGCTCGGCCAGGAGCGCGTCCACCTTGTCGACCAGTTCGGGCGGATCGGCAAACACGCAGTTCACGCCGTCCAGAAACCCGGCCGCCTCGAGGACAGGAATGCGCTCGGTGACCAGCAAGCAGCCCGCGCCCGGGATTTCCAGATGCTTGCGCACCAGCTCATGGCCCATCGTGCCGCAACTCGGCGACAGCCAGCTCGCATTGAGGGCGCGGGCATAGGCCTCGCCGGCCAGCATCCGGCGCGCCGCGGCATCCTCGTAGCGGAAGGGCGGCGTCACGAGGCAGACATAGCGCTCGGCCAGCAGCTCATGCACCGCCTGCCGCCAAGGATAGAGCCCGTATACCTGACCGGTCAGCGTCACCGGCACCACCTTCTCGAGCCCGTAATGCCGAAATACCGCAGGGTCGATGAAATTGGGCCAGACGTAGCATCGCCCCGCGAGCGATGGCGTATAGCCGGGCGTGGCGGTCCCGATGGCAAACACCGTCTCGATGCCCCAGCCATCCATGTCGGCGAGCAGTCCGGCGCGCCGATCGCACCACGGATCGCCATTGTGCAGGGCAATCTTCGGGATGCCGGGATGCGCGTCGGTGCCGGTGATACGGGGGCGGGTCGAGCCATGCGTGCGGTATCCGGCCTCGAACAGGGCAAGGTCAGGCTCGAACCGGTCGCAGACCTCCCTGTAGTCGCAATCCTCGGAGATCACCTCGACCTCGAAATCGTGGGCGAGGCATTTGACGTGGAGCCGCGCATGCTGCTCGAGAAAGCCGGAAGCCCTGGCGTTCGGGCGGTGATTCCACTGAAAGAAGACGAGCAGGGGCTTCTTGCCCCCAGCCGCCGCTGGACCGGGTGTCATGGATGCAGGGCGTGATGCGGGTCGGCCGCGCCGTTGCTCCGGGATGCGGACCAACTCGGCGGGACGATCGGTGCGAGGCGGTCGCGGGATTGCGACAGCCGGCTTTCGAAATAGGCGATGGTGCGTTCCAACCCTGCCCTGAGCTCGGTACGCGGCGTCCAGCCCAGAAGCTCGCGCGCGCGGCTGATGTCGGGCTTGCGCTGCCGGGGGTCGTCGCGAGGCAGCGGCTGGAACACCATCTGCGAGCGCGTCCCCGTCAGCTCGATCACCAGTTCGGCAAGCTCGCGAATGCTGAACTCGCCGGGGTTGCCGAGATTGACCGGCAACGGCAGCCCGTCGGGGGCGTCCATAAGGGCGCGGAACCCGCGGATCAGGTCGTCGACATAGCAGAAGGAGCGGGTCTGCGCCCCTTCGCCATAGAGCGTGATCGGCTCTCCCTTCAGGGCCTGGACGATGAAGTTCGACACCACCCGTCCGTCGCCGACGGACATGCGCGGCCCATAAGTGTTGAAGATCCGCGCCACGCGGATGTTGACCCGGCATTCGCGTTGATAGTCGAAGAACAGCGTTTCGGCGCAGCGCTTCCCCTCGTCGTAGCACGAACGCGGCCCGATCGGGTTCACGTTGCCCCAATAGGCTTCGGGCTGCGGGTGGATCGACGGGTCGCCATAGACCTCGCTGGTCGAAGCCTGGAAGATCTTGGATTTGGTCCGCTTGGCCAGTCCCAGCATGTTGATGGCACCGATCACGCTGGTCTTGACCGTCTGCACGGGGTCGGTCTGGTAGTGGATCGGCGAGGCCGGGCATGCGAGGTTCCAGATCTCGTCGACCTCGACCCAAAGCGGCACGGTCACGTCATGGCGCAGCACCTCGAAACGAGGGTGATCCTGCAGGTGCATCACGTTCTCGCGCGAGCCGGTCTGGAAGTTGTCGACGCACAGCACCTCATGGCCGCTTTCGAGCAGGCTCTCGCACAGGAAGGAGCCGAGGAAACCGGAGCCGCCGGTCACGAGAACGCGTTTGGTTGCGGGCATGGATCAGGTCCTTTTGGGGATTGGGCGAAACGGGTCGGTCATGGCGGGATCAAAAGGCGCCGCGCCGGCCGATGACGGCGGGCAGCGTGCGCAGCAGGATCGACAGATCGCCCCAGAAGCTGCGGACCGAGATGTAGTGATCGTCGAGCGCCTGGGCCGTCGCGAGATCGGCGGAGCCGCGCTCCGAGATCTGCCACAGCCCGGTCAGGCCGGGCACCACCATGG
The DNA here is from genome assembly GCF_034371605.1 of Limimaricola variabilis. Lineage (NCBI taxonomy): Bacteria > Pseudomonadati > Pseudomonadota > Alphaproteobacteria > Rhodobacterales > Paracoccaceae > Limimaricola > Limimaricola variabilis. The sequence goes on from NZ_CP139691.1 coordinate 904,590, forward strand.
CCCGCCTTGCCCGAAACGCCGGCGGCATCGCCTCGAGGTGATATTCGGGAAAGGGACGCGGCCCGACGAGGCTCATTTCGCCGCGCAGCACATTCCACAGCTGCGGCAATTCATCGATGCTTGATGCGCGCAGGAAGTGTCCGATGAATGGAAGGACACGTGGATCGCGGCGCAGCTTGAAATGCTCAGCCCATTCGGCACGGGCCTCGGGATTGCGCTCCAGCAGATCGGAAAGCATTTGCTCGGAGTCGAGATACATTGTCCGCAGCTTGAGGATGCCGATGCGGCGCCCGCCCTGCCCCTCGCGCGGCTGCACGTAGAAAGCGGGCCCCGGATCGGCGAGCCGCACCAGCAGCGCGCCGAGAAGGACCACGGGCGCGGCCAGAACCAGCAGGGGCACCACCAGGCACAGATCTGTTAACCGCTTGAGCGGGTCGGGAAGGCCGCAGGGCCGTGCCCGCACGAGTCGGAGTCCGAGATCGCCGCCATGCCGGTTCGGCGACACCCCCGAGAGCGGCAGCTTCGGAAGATCCGAAACCAGGATCACCTCCCGTCCCCCGGCGCTCAGCGCCTCGAGTTGCTGCCGGTCCGGCAGAGCAGTCGCGGCCCAGAGGACCGCATAATGCGGCGCGTCCTCCTCGTGAACCGGCACGAAGCCGATACCCGGATCGTCGGTGAGCCTCTTTGCGAGCTCCTCGACCGCCTCGGTCTCTCCGACGACACGCACCGGCAGCCCCGGCAGGCCGTTGGCTCTCAACAGCCGGCGCACGACCATCGCCGCACTTGCCTGCAGCAGCCCGACCACACCGAGGCAGGCCCAGAGCAGCGCGATGGCCGCAAGCCCTGCCCCCGCGAGCCCAAGGCCCGCAATTGTCGCGATCATCCCTGCCCCGAGCCAGGCGAGAGCGTTGTGCCGCAGTCGCGCTTCGGGCAGTGCGCCATATCCCGGGTAGAGCCCGACCGCGACCTTGAGGCCGATCTGCACGATCGCAGAGAAGATCAGCAGGTCCGGCACCAGTGGCCGGCCCGTCCCGCCCAGCGCGCCGCCGTTCCGGACATGGAACAGCGCCCAAAGTACCGCCACCACCACGAGCCCGTCGGCGAGGAGAAAGGCCGCACCCGCCTTCGCCTTCTGCCCGGCCACGCCCCCAAAGGGTGCGCTGCTCAGGGGATCGGCCTGCGTCCAATCCGTTCCCGCGGACGCCGTCGACGTCAACGTTGCGGTGGCTCCAACCATATGCGGGAGGTCGGGCGGGTCGAGATCCTTGGCGGTGTGCTGGAGAAGTTTCGGGCGCATGACAGTTCCCCGGAAAAACCATTACCTCCTCATGTTTGCACCGAGCCGGGACCCGTCGGTACGTGTCACATAGGTGGACGGCGGGCTCCGAACGACGCAGCGGGGTCCACCTCCCTGCTCCAAGTGCCCACTTTTGGTCATGGGGCTGACCCGCAGGGTCGAACCAACGGCATGACACAAGCAGCCATCTTGCACCCGGGGCTGGCTATCGAGTCTGCGCCCTAGGTGAACCGCTTGCATCGAGGGGGGTCAGATCGCCGGGGCCATCCGGCGAAGCGAGGCGGTCGCACCGTATCGCGCCTCTGCATGGGCGCGCGACACCGTCACGACCGCGATGGCGAGAAGCAGCCACATGAGGTCGCTCTGCATCAAGAAGGTGCTCTCCGAGAGGTTCAGAACGAGCGACCACCAGATCGCCAGGATGCACCATAGCCACCCCTCCTCCGGGGCCGCCAGATAGAGGTCGAAGGCCTGCTTCATCGCCCGCAGGATCATCACGGCGAACAGCCCTGTCCCGACCAGTCCGACGCCGAGCATGAGATCGCGATAGCCGTTATGCGCATGCGGCGCCTCCCACCCGGCTGCTCCCCAAATGCGCCAGGCAGCGTGGTTGCCCTCCGACCAGAAGGCGCCGTAGCCATGGCCGAGCATGGGACGCGCGGCGATCTCCGGATCGATGAGCTTCCACAGCGGGATCCGCCCGGTGAGGGTCGCATCCTTGCCCAGTGCTTCGAGCAGCGGCACCAACGAGAGCGCCAACAGCACGAAAAACGCCGCCGCGCCGAGGATCAGGGCGAGCCCCAGGCACAGCCGAGCCAGCCCGTGGCGACGGGAAATCATCCCCGCCATGTAGGCCATCACGACGGTGAGGCTGGCGGCGAAGAAGCTGGTGACCGAAGCCGACAGCAGCGTGCCCGCCCAGCCGATGGCGAGAATGATCCAGCCCGCCTGCCGCCGCGCCGCGGATCGGTCGTGCAGGGCCGCGAGGCCGAGCAGCACGGAAAAGCTCGCCAGCCAGCCGAGCACGTTCTTATGGACGAAAACACCGCGAAACGCCGGATCGCCGGGCATCCGCCCGAGGGACGGGAGAGCCAACCCGACCAGAAGGCTTGCCAGCGTGCAGCCGCAGAGCACCCAGGCAAGAAGCCGGACCTGATCGCGCGGGGAAAAGCGGATGGCGATCAGGTAGGCCAGCGACACCGACATCATCAGCGCGATCGCCCTGCGCACCGTGAGGCCGGGGGCGACCGACCACAAGGCGGACAGCAGGGCGAGCAGCAACAGCAACGCCAGCGGCCAGTTGCGGCACACCACGTCGAGCAGCCGGGCGGGCCAACGCATCAGCATCACGATTGTTCCCGCATAGATCGGCATGGACAGCAGCCGCAGTTTCGCGCGGGACGCCTCGTCGAGACTTCCGTCGGGCCCCAGCAGGAGCAGCGGGATCACCGCGCCCGACAAGATCACGAGACAGGCCGCGATCCAGAGCCATTCCCAGCGTTGCGGCGCGTCCCGGTGACGTGATCCCCTGATCGGCATGGCGGCCCCGCTTGTCCTTTCGCTGGCATGGCCGGCAGCAGGACCGGCCTGCGCCCCATTACAGATCGGCCCCTGCGCCATTGGCAGAGTCTCCGGAGGATGCACCGCTCGTCCTTTCGGACCGGGCTGCGTCCCCTCCTTCGGCAAAAGTGGAACTTTGCGCCCCGCGACACCCGAAGGGCGGCATTCCCACCCCCGACCATCCGGGACGATCCTGACCCCGACCTTTCTCCTCGCTCGCATCCCGGGCGGCCCTGCATGGAACACGTCATGCCGAACGGACCGCGATATCGACTTCCCCCCACCGCAAGCCTCCGGCAAGGCACTGCCGCGCTCATTCGGGCCGCGTTTCTGGGCGCCATTCTCGGGGTGGCCGCGCTCATCGGCCCCTCCTCCGCCCTGGCCGGCACGCTTGTCGAGCGCGGCGACGCCTTGCGGGTCGAGGTCCTCAACGTGCCCGAGCTGTCACGTGAGGCGGTCGTCGATGCCGACGGGGCGATCACGCTGCCTCGGCTCGGATCGATCGCCGTCGCCGGGCAGGACACGAAAGCGATCCAGGAACAGATCGCCGAAGCGCTCGACACGCGCGGCCTCATCCAGACCCCGGTGGTGATCGTCGAGGTCACGGCCTATCGGCCGGTCTATGTCGGCGGCGCGGTCGGCAAACCGGGTGCGGTAGAATTCGTCCCCGGCATGACCGCCCGACAGGCGATCATCGCCGCCGGCGGCATCCGCCTCGCCGGCACGACCGACGGCAGCAGCGACAATGCGCTCGCGACCCTCGCTGACCGCCGCGCCGTCGCGCTCGACTTCGCCCAGACGGTGGCGCGCATCGCCCGCATCGAGGCAGAGCTCGCAGGTGAGCCGACGCTCGACGCCCTTCCGGAAGAGGCCAATCTGGCCGGAGAAAAAGTCGTCGAGGCGATCCTCCGCGCCGAAGCCGCCCTCCTCTCCGACCGCCTCGCGCTCCGCGCCGCCAGCCGCAGCCACGGCGAAAACATGCAACTCATGGCGGAGAACGAGATCGAAACGCTCGAGCGCAGGGCGGTACTCGAGGTCGAGGAAACCGAAATCCAGAGCGCCGAGGTGACGCAAGCCCGGGACCTCGTCGGCCGCGGCCTGATGCCCCGGCCGCAGCTTCAGGAACTGCTGCGCGACCAGTCCCGGCTAAATCGCGACCTGCTCGCCACGGAGACTGCCAAGGCCCGCGCCCGCCAATCCGCGGCCACGCTGCAATACGAGCTGGCCAACGCCGAAACCCAGCGTCAGGCAGAGCTCCGCACCGATCTGCAGGCGGCGCAGAAAGCCCGGGTTGCGCTGCTAGCCGAACTGGAGAAGATCGACCTGCGCGTGCTGTCCGCAGGCATGGTCCGCTCTGACGGACAGGACGAGTTCGTGCCGAGCCTGGTCATCCATCGCCTGACCGGCGGTGTGGCACGACAGATCGCGGCCGATCTCGATGTGGCGGTGCATCCCGGCGACGTGCTCGACCTGTCACTGGTCCCGTCGCAGCGCGCGGCGACGAACGCGGCGGACCGCCCCGCCAAAATCGCCGCGGCGGAGGATCGACCATGACACCCGCGCCGCAGATCAGCGTTGTCATCAACAATTACAACTATGGCCGCTTTCTCGCGACAGCGATCGACTCGGCCTTGGCCCAGCGCGGCGTACGTGCCGAAATCATCGTCGTCGATGACGGATCGACCGACCGGTCCGCCGAGGTGATCCGCGGCTATGGCAGCCGCATCACGCCGATCTTTCAGCCCAACATGGGACAGGCGGCGGCGATCAATGCCGGTATCGCGCGGTCGCACGCACCGCTGATCGCGTTCCTCGACGCCGATGACTGGTGGTCCCCGGACAAGCTCTCCCGCGTCCTCGCAGCCCATGCGGCCGCGCCGCGCGCGGGGCTGATCTACCATCGGCTCCAGCCGAGCTTTTCGGACGGCAAGCACGCCTTTGCGCCGATCCCCCGCTCGCTCTGCAGCGGGGAGATGGCTCGGCACCTGCTGCGCAGCGGTGGGCTCTGGCCGTTCCCCATGACCTCCTCGCTCACTGTGACCCGTGCGGCCTGGAGCAAGGCCGGCGATATCCCCGACGGCTTCAGGATCTCGGCGGATGCGTGGATCACTGGTATCGTGCCGTTCCTCGGCCCCGTCGTGGCCCTGCCCGATGCGCTCGGCGCCTATCGCATCCACAATAATGCCTGGTACCGCGCCCGCGACGACCGCGACATGCTGATGCGTCGCGTCGCGCATTGGCAGGAGACGGTCCGCGTCACCAATCTGGCGCTCACCGCGCTGCGGCTGCGGGGCCAGGTGCGGCTGCGCGATCACTTCGATCACCAGGTCGCCGTCGCGCGGCTCGGCCATCCGGACGCCCCCGGCCCGCTGCGGCTGCTCTGGCTCGGCCTGCGCAATCCCGGAGAGCCCAACCTCGCTCGACGTCTGCGCGGGACGCTGCGGGCACTGATCCATCTCCGGCGCGACCGCGCCCAGTTGGCGGAGGTCGTCCGTCCATCATGAGGATCCTCCTGCTCTGTTCCGAACCGGTCGACTACGTCATTGCCTATGCGAACGGGGTTGCCGCGCATGCCGAGGTCACCGCGATCCTGCCGCGTGAGCGCTATGCCGGTCTGGCCCGCTGGTTCGACCCCCGGGTGACGCTGGTGCTGGTCGATTGGCCGCGCACCCGCAGCCCGGCCAACATCCCCTTCATCGCCGATCTGGTCCGCCGAATTCGGGCCGCGCAGCCCGATCTGCTGCACATGTTGAGCAACACCACCCTGTGGCTCAACCTGCTGCCGCCTTTGCTGGACGGGATTCCGGTCGTGACCACCGTGCACGACGTCCAGGTCCATCCCGGGGATCGAGACACCGCCCGGCTGCCGGGATGGGGCGCGCGGCTGATGGCGCGGCAGTCGGACCACCTGATCGTACATGGCGACAACCTGCGCCGCGCCGCCTGCGACAGCTTCGGCAAACTGCCGGATCAGGTGCATGTGGTCCCGCATCCGGCGATCCGCCGCTATGCCGATCTGGCCGCCGAGCTCGGCCTCACCCGAGATCCGCAGGATGACAGGTTCCGGGTCCTGCTCTTCGGCCGGATATTCGCCTACAAGGGCCTGGCGACGCTGCTGCGGGCGGAGGCGATGCTGTCGAACAGCCTGCCCACCTTGCAGGTGACAATCGCCGGGCGCGGTGATGACCCGATGGACCTCGCCCACCTGATGGGACGCTCGCAGCGCTACGAAATCCGGCGCGGCTTCGTGCCGGATCGCGAGGTGGCGCAGCTGTTCACTGATGCCGACCTCGTCGTGCTGCCATATGACGAGGCCTCGCAGAGCGGGGTGCTGCACCTCGCCGCGACTTTCGGCAAACCGGTGGTCGTCACCGATGTCGGAGAGCTGGGCGCCACGGTCACGCAGCACCGGATCGGCCGCGTCGTGCCGCCCCGCACCCCGTCCGCATTGGCCCATGCCCTGTGCGACCTTGCCCGGGAACACGAGGCACGCGACCAACTCGGCCGCAACGCGCGTGCTTGGTCGGAGGGGCTCAACGCGCCCGCCACGATCGGGCAGACGGCGGTCCAGCTTTACGACAGCATCGTCGATCGCGCGATGCTCTCCCACGCGGGGGTATACGGATGATGGCCCGCGACACGCACCCCTCGACCGCCCGGAATGCCCGAAAAGCGCCGGGCGACGTCATTCGGACCCGGCCAATCGGCACTGACGGCCCGCCGATCATCCGTCATTTCGTCGCCGGCGGCACCGAACATGGCGGCGGCATCGGCCGACTTGTCGGTTACGTCCTGTCCGACCCAAATGTCTCTTTGGAGCACAGCGTGGTCGACACGCGTGGCCCGCGCTGGCGGCCGCTTCCCGCCGCGCTTCGGCTGTCGATGGCGCTGGCGGGGATGGCGATGGACCGCGCTCGCGCGCGTCCCGTCTTGTGCCATTTCCACATAGCCGGGCGCGGCAGCACCGCCCGCAAGGCGATCCTCGGTGCATGCGCGCGCTGCTTCAGGCTGCGCTACGTGCTGCACCTGCATGATTACGATTACGAGGCCGACCTGCTGCGCCGCCCTACCTGGCAATTCAGGATCATCCGCGACCTGTTCCGCCATGCCGCGCAGGTCATCGTCCTCGGCTACCGGGACGAGACGACGGTTCGGGACAGGCTCGGCGTAGCACCCGGGCGCATCACGGTCTTGCGCAACTGCGTCCCGGCGCCGATCCCCGCCCCGGTCGGGCGGGATCCCGACCGGCCCGTCGAGATCCTCTTTCTCGGCCAGCTCGGCCCACGCAAGGGCGTGCCCGAGCTGATCGCCGCGCTCGCCGATCCGGCGATGCCCCAAGCGGGTTGGCGCGCGATCCTGGCGGGCGATGGCCCGACCGACACCTACCGCGCCGAGATCGCGCGTCGCGGCCTGTCCGACCGTGTCAGCCTGAGCGGCTGGGTCGGCGCCGAAGCCGCCGCCGCGCTGCGCGCCCATGCCGACATTCTTGTCCTTCCCTCACATGCCGAGGGCTTCGCCATGGCCGTGCTCGAAGGTCTGGCGCAGGGGATCGCGGTCGTCACGACGCGGGTCGGCGCCCATGACGAGGTGCTCGAAGACGGCAGGACCTGCCTGCTGGTTGCGCCGGGCGACGTCACCGGGCTGGCGCATGCGCTGGCCCGGCTCGTGGCCGATCCGGCGCTGCGACACGAACTCGGCGCCGAAGGACAGGCGCTCTACCGGTCCCGGTTCCGGATCGAGGAATACGTCCAGGCACTCGAACGGCTGCATGTCCGGCTCCACCGAACCGCCGCCCTTGCAGAGGATCCCGCATGAACACTCCGCTGAAAATCGCCGGTCCGCAGTCGATATCCTACGCGCGCGTCGAGGAGCCGCAGGACAGCCCGCAGGAAATCGGCTGGCCGGGAATCCTGCTGCTGCTGCGCCGGCAGATCCTGCGCGTGATCGGCGTCGCCGCCCTGGTCTGCCTGATCGCGCTGCCGGTCATACTTGCCCTGCCCCGGCTCTACTACGCAGAGACCCGAATGCTGCTGCGATCGACCCCGGTGCTCGACCTCGCCGCCGGAACGGATGTGCAGTTCGTGCCGGTCAATACCCCGGCCGAGATCGAGCGCATCCTGTCCCATCCCGTGACCGCCGAGGTCGTGCAGCGCTTTGCCCTGTCCGAGCGGGAGGAGTTCAACATCGCGCTCCGCCCCGAGGGTCTGACAGACTGGCTGCGCGAGATGGTCCACGCCGCGGCCGCGGTCATAGCTGGCCCGGTGGCAGGCATGCCGGAGGCGCCCCAAGTCGCCGACCGCGTCCATACGACCTTTCGCGAAGCGCTGACCGTGTCTCGCCAGGGCCCCACCGACGTGGTCACCATCGGCTTCACCTCGCGTGATCCCGACCTTGCCACCGCGATCCCCGCCGCCCTGGCCGATACCTATCAGCGGCAGAGCCAGGAGACTTGGCGTTCGGATCTGCAGGCCGGCTCCGCCTGGCTCGACGCACGCATCGATGCCGAGCAGACCCGGCTGGTCGAGAGCCGCGCCGCGCTGAACCGTTCACTGGAAAGTCTCGGCGCCGCCAGCGGTGAAAGCCCCGACACGATCTCGGCCCAGACGGGGGTGCTGGAGGCGCGGCGGGGCAAGATCGCCGACGACCTCGCCGATCTGCGCTCGATCCGGCATTCGATCGAAGCCGCCCTCGCCGCGCCGGAACGGCCGGCAATCGACGAGCCCATGCGTCTTCAGGAACTGCGGCGCGATTTGCGCCAGCAGCGGCGCGACCTCGATGAACTCGCGACCGTCTATGGCGAAAAGCATCCCGGTCTGACGGTCAACCAGAACCGCATCGCCATGATGGAGACGGATATCCGGCGCGAGCTCATGGCCTATGACGAAACGCTCGACCTGCGCCGGGAGGGCCTCGAGAACGAGCGCGCCGAACTGGACCGCGAGGCGGCGCGGCTTCGCGGCGAGCTGCGCGACATGCAGCGCCAGGCGCCCGAGCGCGAAAGGCTGATGGCGGCGCTCCAGGCGCAGGAGCTACGGCTCTCCGAACTGCGTTCGCGCCGCACCGCGCTGCAGTCGATGATCCCGGTCACGCCGACCCTGATCGAAGTGCTGGTGCCGCCGGTGCCGCCGATCCACGCGCTCGGACCGAGCCGCCAGCTCTACCTCGCTGCCGCCGGCATCATCGGCCTGCTCCTGGGGCTGCTCGCGGCCGGGCTCGCGGAGCTGCGCGATCACGGGTTGCGCAGCTTCGCGCAGCTCCCGCATTTGCCGCGCCTGATCCCCGTGGGCCTCGTCCCGGCGGTCCGGCGGCGGCTGTTCCGCGGCGGCTCGCCCGCACGGCGCAGCACGGCCGTGGCACCGGCCATCGCCGCTCTGGAGGACGCGCTCTTTCTGGTCGAATGCGGCTGCAACGGGCGGCTGCCGCCGGTCCTCGTGGTGGCAGAGGCACGGCAGGGCGACGCGGTGATCCCGATCGCGCGGTGGGTCTCGGATATCGTCTCGGCGCGCGGCGTGCCGGTCTGGCTGGTCGAATTCGACGGCACCGGAGCCGGACGGATGCGTGAGCCGGTGAGCAGGAACGTCACTCGCGTCTCATGGCCCGCCACCTGCCTGCGGGGCCACGACGTTGCCGCGCGGCTCGGGGCCCTGGAGGGGCTGGCACGGGACGCGAATGGCCTGGTGATCGTCGACGCGCCGCCGCTGCACCTGACGCGCAGCCTCGATCTGGTGCGCATCGCCGGCACGGTCCTCGTGGTGCTGCGCTGGGGCGCGACCCCGCGGCCGCTGGTCGAACTGCTCGCCGGTCTTCTCGACAAGCTGGGCACGGTCCAGGCCTTCGGGCTGATCGTCGACGTCAATCCCGGGCGGCACCGGCTTTACGGCTTCAATGACCGGCTCTCCCTCCTGCGAAGGGGGTGGCACGCGAGGCGGCGGGCAGCCTGATCTCTCGCGAGAGCTCGGGGCACGGAAAGGCAGCTTTTTCTTTGGTCAGGGGGATTTGACATGGCCAGCAATGCAATCGTCACGGAAAACGCCCGCACCGACGGGCGGATGCCCCAAACCTACTGGGATGTTCCGCATTCCAGACAGATCGAGGGGTTCACCACCGACATCAGCGTCAACGCCGGATCGACCGTCGATTTCAAGATCAACGTCAATGGCGGCGCGGGCAGCGACTACCGCGTCGAGATCTTCCGCCTCGGCTATTACGGCGGCGACGGCGCGCGGATGGTGGCCAGCTGGACCAACACCGAGGCGGTGGTCCAGCCCGGCGCCACCTTCGATCCGGTGCGCGGCACCGCCGATGCCGGAAACTGGAGCGTGACCGACAGCTGGACCACGCCCGTCGACGCGGTCTCGGGGGTCTACCTTGCCCGGCTGCAGCGCCTCGATGCCAACGGCAACCCGATCGCGGGCGCGGTCAACCAGATCCCCTTCATCCTGCGCGAGGACGACCGTCCCGCCGATATCGTGCTCCAGACCTCGGACACGACTTGGCAGGCCTATAATGGCTGGATCGGCAACAACGGTCAGGTCGGCGCGAATTTCTATGGCGACTCGAGCGGCACGATCAGCCACCCGGACATCGTGGGCGATCGCCAGGGCAACGCCGATCGCGCCTATGCGCTGAGCTACAACAGGCCCTTCGTCACCCGCGGCATTGAAGGGGTCGCGGGCGGGCCCGCCTCCGGGGCGCAGGACTACCTGTTCGGCGCCGACTACGCCGCGATCTACTGGCTCGAGCGCAACGGCTACGACGTGAGCTACATCGCCGGGGTCGACCCTGAACGGCTCGGTGCCGCGCATCTCGGCCAGTTCAAATCCTACCTGTCAGTGGGGCACGACGAATACTGGTCCGGCGGCCAGCGCGCCAATGTCGAAGCGGCACGCGACGCCGGCACCCACCTGCTCTTCTGGGGCGGCAACGACGTCTACTGGAAGACCCGCTGGGAACCGAGCGGCGTCGACGGCGCGAATTACCGCACGCTGGTCAGCTACAAGGAGACCTGGACCAACATCAACCCCAGCGCCGGTCCGGCCGATTACCTCAACCTCGATCCGACCGATATCTGGACCGGCACCTGGCGGGACACGCGCTTCATCGGCAACCCGGCGGCCGGCACCACCACGCCCGAGAACGCCCTGACGGGCCAGCTCTTTCTGGCCGACGGGACGGGCCAGTTCGGCGGCGCGCTCGATGTTCCCGCCAGCATGGCGGGGCTGCGCCTGTGGCGTGATACAAGCGTCGCCGCGAATGGCGGCGCGACCGGGATCTCGCCGGGGCTGATCGGCTATGAATGGAACGTCTCGCCGCAGGACGCCAACCGACCCGCCGGCCTGATCCACCTGTCGAGCACCGAGCTGGCTTGGGGCGAGTTCCTCGTCGATCAGGGCAACAGCTCGGCCCCCGGCACCGGGACGCACAACCTCTCGCTCTACCGCGCGGAGAGCGGCGCGCTGGTGTTCGGCGCCGGCACCGTGTTCTGGACCTGGGCGCTGAGCGACAAGCACGACAGCCAGCCCTACGGCGCCACGATCGCCAGCCCGACGCTGCAACAGTTCACCATCAACCTGTTCGCCGACATGGGCATCCAGCCCGGCGCGGCGGATCCGGTGCTGCTTGCGCAGGGGCTCATCCGCGCCTTCGGCTCCACCGACACCGTGGCCGGAAGCGCGTTGCTCGACCAGCTGCCCGCCTCCCTCCCGGCGTTCCAGCCGGTCACGATCACCGGCCGCGCGACCGATGATGACGGCAATCCACAGACCCAGGACGGCCGCATCGCCCTGGTCGAAGTTTCGCTCGATGGCGGCACGACATGGCAGGCGGCTAATGGCACCACGACTTGGAGCTACAGCTGGCTGCCCACCGTCGAGGCCACCTACGACATCCGCGTGCGCGCCATCGACGACAGCCTCAACCTGCCCTCGCTCGCCACGCTCGACCGCTGGCTGGTCGAGGTCACCGCCCCCACGACCCCGGGATCTCTCAACCTGTTCAGCCCGTGGAAGTCCTTTAGCGGCACCCTCTACCAGACCTCCCAAGCGCTGCAGCTCGGCACCCAGTTCTCGGCGACCTCAGGCGGCCAGATCACCGAGTTGCGCTACTTCCGGGCCGAGGCGGATTCGGGCGACACCGACGTCCGGGCCGGGCGGCTCTGGCGTGCCGACGGGACGCTGCTTGGGACGGTGGAGTTCACCTCCACCCCCGGCCAGAGCGGCTGGCAGACCGCCGCCCTGAACGCACCCATCCAGGTCTCGGCCGGGGCAACCTACATCGTCACCTACGAGACCCTCGATGCCTATGTCTCGTCGCATGGCTTCTTTGACAGCGTCTACCGGGAGCCCTATGGCCTGCTGCAGGCACCGGCCCAGACCGGCGGCGTCTTCGCGACCGGCGCCGGGGCGATCCTGCCCACCCAGAGCTATCGCAGTTCGAACTACTGGGTCGACGTGACCTTCGCCCCCTCGACCTCCGGCAACGCGGCCCCGACCATCACCTCTCCCGCCAACTTCGCGATCAGCGAGAACACGGGGCGCGTGGGCATCATCACCGCGCAAGATCCCGAGGCCGACCCGATCGCCTTTGCCATCACAGGGGGCGCAGACGCGGCGCGGTTCAGCATCGACGGCAAGACCGGCGCGCTGAACTTCGTCTGGGCGCCAGATTACGAAGCGCCAGGCGACGCCGACCGCAACAACGTCTACGAGTTGAGGGTCAGCGCCAATGACGGCAAGGCCGCCCCGGTGACCAAGGCGCTGACGGTTACGGTCGGCGACGTCGCGGACGAAACCAGCAAGACGATCTCGACCCTGTTCGGCCCGAGCCACACCCCGGCCCGCATCGTGACCGACGATCCGACCGATTACGAGCTGGGCACCCGCTTCACCGCGCGCTCCGCGGCCGAGGTCACGAGCCTGCGCTACTGGCGCGGCGCGGCGGATGCCTCGGACACGGATGTCCGCGTGCTGAACCTGTGGGACGCGAACGGCAACAGGCTGGCCTCGGCGACGGTGACCTCGGCGCCCGACCAGATCGGCTGGCAGGTCGCCGCGCTCGATACCCCGGTGCAGATCGCGGCGGGGGCGCGCTTTACCGTCTCCTACGGCACGACCCAGAACTACGCCATGAGCCAGAACTACTTCGCCACGCCCCAGACCGGCCCGGACGGGCTGATGACCTCCGCGGGCAGCGGCGTCTTCTCGGCCGGTGGCACCGGCGCCTTCCCGACGCAGACCTATTTCAACTCGAACTACTGGGTCGATGCGAGCCTGCGGGCCACCGGGACCACCAACGCCGCGCCGAGCTTCACCATGCCGGGAACGGCCTTCTCCTCGCCCGAAAACCAGACCCGCGTGACCACCATCACCGCGCGGGACCCCGACGGCGACAGCTTCATCTTCTCGATCGCGGGCGGCGACGACGCGGCCGCCTTCCGCATCGACCAGGCGAGCGGGGCCCTGTCGTTCCGCACGGCGCCGGATTACGAGCAGCCGGGCGACGCCAATCGGGACAACGTCTACAACCTCGTGCTCGCCGTCTCGGACGGCATCAAACCCGCGACCCAAAAGGCGATCACGGTCGCGGTGAGCGACGTGGAGCCGGAGACGGCGACCACGCAATGGAGCCTCTTCGGCAGCGCCGATCGCCCGGCCCTGATCAAGACGTCCGATCCCACCGATTACGAGTTGGGCGTGAAGTTCCGGGCCGAGGCCGCGGGCAGCGTCACCGCGCTGCGCTATTGGCGCGGGGCCGAGGACGCGTCCGACACCGATATCCGCACGCTCAACCTGTGGGGCGGCGACGGCGTCAAGCTCGCGAGCAAGACGGTGACCTCGGCCCCGGGAGAGGTTGGCTGGCAGGTCGCGGTGCTCGACACGGCGATCAACATCGACCCGACACGGACCTATGTGGCCTCCTATGGCACCACGCAGAACTATGCCTTCAGCAGCGGCTTCTTCGCCTCGGAATGGGTCGGACCGGGCGGCCATCTAAGCGCCCCCAGCGGTCCGGCATCGAATGGCAACGGCGTGTTCTCGGCGGGGTCGACCGGGTTCTTCCCCGAACAGACCTACCAATCCTCGAATTACTGGGTCGACGTGATCATGGCGCCGGTCACGACCACCGCCGACGTGTTCGCCTGATCCGGGCGGCATGAAATTCCGGTGACCGGCCCCTTGCAAAGAGGGTTCGACCGCCGCAGCCCCTAGGGGGACGGGCAAGGGCCGGGCATCTGCCCGGCCCTTCGCTATAGGGCATCCACGGATCTCAAGCCCCCGGTTCATCGGAGAGCGCAGGAACAATCCTGGGGAAAGCGTGACGGAGAACTGACGGGCAAACCGGCCTCGGCCCGTCGGTGTGCCGTGCGGATCGCATCCAACTCCTAGTCATGGGATGCGATCTGGTGCCGGTGAAGGGACTCGAACCCTTACGCCTTGTGGGCGGCGGATTTTGAATCCGCTGCGTCTACCATTCCGCCACACCGGCACGCCCGACCCGCATAGACCGGCCCCGCGACCCCGTCAACGCGGCTCAGAGCCGGTCGGTGGCGAAGGTGTCGCAGGCGGCCACGCTGCCACGTTCATAGCCGGTGGCGAACCAGCGCTGGCGCTGTTCGGACGAGCCATGGGTGAAGCTGTCGGGGCGCACGGTGCGGCCGGCTTCGCGCTGCAGCGTGTCGTCACCGATCCGCGCGGCGGCATTCATCGCCTCCTCGATGTCGCCGGGTTCGAGCGAGCCGAACATCGCCTCGGCGCGGCGCGCCCAGATGCCAGAGAAGCAGTCGGCCTGAAGCTCGATCCGGACCGACAGCGCGTTGGACGTCGCCTCGTCGCTACGCTGGCGCACCGCGTTGACCTCGTCCAGCACGCCCAGTTCGTTCTGCACGTGATGCGCGACCTCATGTGCCACCACATAGGCGGCGGCAAAGTCGCCGCGCGCGCCGAGCTGACGCTCGAGCGTGGTGAAGAAGCCGGTATCGAGAAAGATGCGCTCCTCGGGCGGGCAATAGAACGGGCCCGTCGCCGCCGAGGCGCCGCCGCAGGCCGATTGCGTCGCGCCCTTGAACAGCACCAGCTCGGCGGGGTCGTAGGTGGCGTCGAGCTCGCTTTGGAAGATGTCGGCCCAGATCTCCTCGGTATCGGCGAGGGTGACCGAGACGAACTGCGCCGCCTCTTCGTCTGCGGCGGTGATCTCTCCGCCGCCGCCGGTCTGCATCTGCCCCTCGTCGAGCAGGGGCGTCAGATCGACGCCGAGGAAGTAGCCGACCACGACGATCGCCAGCAGGCCGAAGCCGCCGGCGCCGCCCACTGCCACGCCGCGTCGGCCCGAGACGCGCCCACCCATGCGGCGTCTGTCGATGATGTTGCCGCTTCCACGGCGTCCGCGCCATTTCACGAGACCGTTCTCCCTTGAGACCCTGTGCGAGGTTGACCCCGGCGCGGGGCCGTGGTCCTGACAGGGTGACGTTTCACGAGCGATCCGGGTTCCATGCTGCGCCGTATCTATGACAAGACGATCTCGCTGGCGGCCCACCGCCATGCGCTTCCCGCGCTGGGCGCGGTGAGCTTTGCCGAATCCTCGGTCTTCCCGATCCCGCCAGACGCGCTGATGATCCCGATGATCGTCGCCCGACCTCGCCGGGCCTGGATCATCGCGCTGGTCTGCACGCTGGCTTCGGTGGCAGGCGCGCTTCTGGGCTACTGGATCGGTGCCGCGCTGTTCGACAGCCTCGGGCAATGGGTGCTCGATCTCTACGGCAAGGCCGAGAAGTTCGACGAGTTCCGGGTACGCTACAACGACTGGGGCGCCTGGGCGGTGCTGATCGCGGGTGTCACGCCCTTTCCCTTCAAGGTGATCACCATCGCTTCGGGCGTCACCGGCCTGTCGCTGCCGGTGTTCATCCTCTCCTCGATCATCGCCCGCGCCGCGCGCTTCTTCCTCGTCGCGGCGATCTTGCGGGTGTTCGGCGACGTGGCGCGCGATTTCATCGAGCGGCGGCTGGGGCTGGTCTTCACCGTCTTCTGCGCCATGCTCTTCGCCGGTTTCTACGCGACGAGGTATCTGTGAGCCGCCAACTGACCATCCTGCTCGCCACGCTCGGCTCCGCCGCGCTTCTGGGCGGGGCCTTCATTTTCCAGGCGCTGGGCTACCCCCCCTGCGCGATGTGCATCTGGCAGCGCTGGCCGCACGGCATCGCCATCGCGATCGGCATCATCGCCATGATGCTGCCCGGCCGCGTGCTGCCGCTGCTGGGCGCGCTGGCCGCCACCGCCACCGCCGCGATCGGGGTCTTTCACACCGGCGTCGAGCGCGACTGGTGGGAAGGCCCGTCGAGCTGCACCGGCAGCGGCCCCTCGCTGGGCTCGCTCTCGGGCGGCGACCTGCTGGCCACTGATGGGCCGCGACTGGTGATGTGCGACGTGGTAAGCTGGGAGATGCTGGGCCTGTCGATGGCGAGCTGGAACGCGCTGTTCTCACTGGTGCTGGTGGCGCTGTGGGTCTCGGCGCTGCGGCGCAGCTGACGGTTCCCCCGAGGACACCCCTTGTCCGGGCGCGCAAGCCCGCGCATGATCCGCGCCATGACTGATTGCATCCTAATCGGCGCCCCGGTGGATTGCGGCAAGCGCCGCCGCGGCTGTCTCATGGGCCCCGATGCCTATCGCACCGCCGGGCTGGCCGAAACGCTGGCGGCACTGGGCCATGGCGTCACTGACATCGGCAACGTCGCCCCCGACCAGGTCGAGGTGGCGCCGCCGCGCAATGGCGCGGTGTACGAACTGGCGCTCAATGTCGGCTGGACCGCGGCGCTGATGCGTGCCGCGCGCGAGCAGGCGCCCAACGGCTTTCCGATCTTCATGGGCGGCGACCATGCGCTGTCGCTCGGCTCGGTGGCGGGCATGGCCGCACATGCCGAGACCGTCGGCCGCCCGCTCTTCGTGCTGTGGCTCGACGCGCATAGCGACTTCCACACCCCCGACACCACCACCACCGGCAACCTGCACGGCACGCCGCTGGGCTATGTCACCGGGCGCGAGGGCTTCGACGCCTTCCCCGCCCTGCCCGCCACCGTTCCCGTCAGCCAGGTTGGCATGATCGGCCTGCGCAGCGTCGATCCCGAGGAGCGCGCGGCGCTCGAGGATGGCGACGCCACGCTGGTGGACATGCGGATGATCGACGAAGTCGGCATCGCCCGGCCGCTGTCTGAGTTCCTCGAGCGAGTCGAGGCCGCGAACGGCATTCTACACGTCTCGCTCGACGTCGATTTCCTCGACCCGATGGTAGCCCCGGCGGTCGGCACCACCGTGCCGGGCGGCGCCACCGTGCGCGAGGCGCATCTTGCGATGGAGATGCTGTCGGATTCCGGCCTTGTCGCCTCGCTCGACCTGGTCGAACTCAACCCCTCGCTCGACGAGCGCGGCCGCACCGCGGCCCTGATGGTGGAACTCACCGCCTCGCTGATGGGTCGGCGCGTGTTCGACCGCCCCACCCCGCGCGGCGTCTGAGACCAAGGCGGGTCCCACGCCCTCAGTGGTAGTGGAACTCGCCGGTCACGTTGCGCCATTCGCCCGGCGCGATCAGCTTGCGATGGGTGAAGCGCACCGAGTGCAGCGGTCCCTCGATCTCGTCCTGCCAGAACTCGATAAACCCGAACAACTTGGGGTGGTCCGGTGCGAGGTCGTATTCCTGCCAGACGAAGCTGTTGAGCACGTGCCGGTAGTCCGGCATGCGGTAGAACAGCTCGGCCGTGGTCAGGCCATATCCCCTCAGCATCAGCTCGGTTTCGGTGGCATTTCGCGACATTCAGGCCTCCTTGCGTGACCCGCGGGCTTGACCCCGCCCCACGATTCCAGCATGAAGCCTCAAAAAGTCAATTATCCCAAATTGTTAGCCACTTACCTTGCTGGCTGCCAAAGGACCGGCCCATCCTCTGTTGCGCCCCATATGGCGCGGGTGCTATAGCTTCGGCTCACAAGATATAGCAGTCACAAGACAGCAGGCCTCCCCCCGTGAGCGACATTCCCGACACACCCGAGACCGACGATTCCACGCCCGAGCGCCCCGTGCCCTCCGGCCCCACGGTCTCCATCGTCGAGGAGATGAAGACCTCCTATCTCGATTACGCGATGAGCGTGATCGTCAGCCGCGCGATCCCGGATCTGCGCGACGGGCTCAAGCCCGTGCATCGGCGCATCCTCTATGCCATGCACGAAACCGGCAACAGCCACGACAAGCCGTACCGCAAGTCGGCCCGCCCCGTGGGCGACGTGATGGGCAAGTATCACCCGCATGGCGATAGCGCGATCTACGACGCGCTGGTGCGGATGGCGCAGGACTTCTCGATGTCGCTGCCGCTGCTCGACGGCCAGGGCAACTTCGGCTCGATGGACGGCGATAACGCGGCGGCCATGCGCTACACCGAAGTCCGGATGGACAAGCCGGCGGCGTTCCTGCTGTCGGACATCGACAAGGACACGGTCGACTTCCAGGACAACTACGACGGCAAGGACCGCGAGCCGACCGTCCTGCCGGCGCGCTTCCCGAACATGCTGGTCAACGGCGCAGGCGGCATCGCCGTCGGCATGGCGACCAACATCCCGCCGCACAATCTCGGCGAAGTGGTCGATGCCTGCCTCGCGCTGATCGACGATCCGGACATGTCCTCCGAAGGGCTGATGGAGATCGTCCCCGGCCCCGACTTCCCGACCGGCGGCCTGATGCTCGGCCGCTCCGGCGCGCGCAAGGCCTATCTCGAAGGCCGCGGCTCGGTGATCATCCGTTCCAAGACCCATGTCGAGGAGCTGCGCAAGGACCGCTACGCCATCGTCGTCGACGAGATCCCCTATCAGGTGAACAAGGCGTCGATGATCGACCGGATCGCCGAGGCCGCGCGCGACAAGCGGATCGAGGGCATCGCCCACGTCCAGGACGAAAGCGACCGCAACGGTGTGCGCGTCGTCGTCGAGCTCAAGCGCGACGCGACCCCCGACGTGGTGCTGAACCAGCTGTTCCGCTTCACGCCGATGCAGACCTCGTTCGGCTGCAACATGCTGGCGCTCAATGGCGGCCGTCCCGAGACGCTGACCCTGCGCGGCTTCCTCACCGCCTTCCTCGACTTCCGCGAGGACGCGATCGCCCGGCGCACGGCCTACCTGCTGCGCAAGGCGCGCGAGCGCAGCCACATCCTGTGCGGCCTCGCGGTCGCGGTGTCGAACGTCGACGAGGTCGTGGCCACGATCCGCTCCTCCGCCGACGCGGCGGATGCGCGCGAAAAGCTGATGACGCGCAACTGGCCGGCGCATGAGATCATCGAATACATCAAGCTGATCGACGACCCGCTCCACCCGGTGAACGAGGACGGCACCTACAACCTCTCCGAGGCGCAGGCCCGTGCGATCCTCGAGCTGCGTCTCCAGCGCCTGACCCAGATCGGCGTGCAGGAGGTGACGGACGAGCTGCAGGAGCTGGCGGAGAAGATCCGCGACTATCTCGACATCCTCTCGTCGCGCGAGCGTATCCTGACGATCATCCGCGAGGAGCTGCGCGAGGTACGCGATCTCTTCGCCGTGCCGCGCCGCACCGAGATCGTCGACTGGGCCGGCGACATGGAGGACGAGGACCTCATCGAGCGCGAGGACATGGTCGTCACCGTGACCCAGGGCGGCTACATCAAGCGCACGCCGCTGGCCGAGTTCCGCTCCCAGCGGCGCGGCGGCAAGGGCCTGGGCTCGATGCAGACCAAGGAAGACGACGTCGTCACCTCGCTCTTCGTGGCGAACACGCATGACCAGATGCTGTTCTTCACCACCGAGGGCATGGTCTACAAGCTCAAGTGCTGGAGACTGCCGCTGGGCGGGCGCACCGCGCGCGGCAAGGCGATCGTCAACATCCTGCCAATCCCGACCGGCGTCTCGATCGCCGCGATCATGCCCGTCGACCGCCCCGAGGAGGAATGGTCCGACCTGCAGATCGTCTTCGCGACCTCCGCGGGCGACGTGCGCCGCAACGCGCTGTCGGACTTCACCAACGTCATGCGCAACGGCAAGATCGCGATGAAGCTTCCCGAGGGCGTGAGCCTCGTGAACGCGCGCATCGCCTCCGAGGATGACGACGTGATGCTGGTCACCGACTCGGGCCGGGCGATCCGCTTCCGCACCACCGACGTGCGGGTGTTCCAGGGCCGCTCCTCGACCGGTGTGCGCGGCATCCGGCTCGCGGATGACGACCACGTGGTATCGATGGCTGTGATCCCCCATTTCGAAGCCGAGGCCTCGGAGCGGGTCGCCTATCTCAAGATGCGCCGCGCGATGGCCGGTCTCGCCGACGACGCCGAGGCCGAGGATGACGACGAAGGCGTGGTCGCGGGCGCGCTCAGCCCCGAGCGCTACGCCGAGATGTCGGCCTCCGAGACGCTGATCCTGACCATTTCGGCGCGCGGCACCGGCAAGCTCAGCTCGAGCCACGACTACCCGGTGCGCGGACGCGGCGGCATGGGCGTCAACGCCACAGACAAGACGATGCGCGGCGGCCCGATCGTCTCGGCCTTCCCGGTCGAGACTGGCGACCAGATCATGCTGGTCACCTCCGCCGGCCAGTCGATCCGGGTGCCGGTGGACGGCATCTCCTTCCGCTCCCGCTCGGCGGGCGGCGTGAAGGTGTTCGACACCGGCCGCGGCGAAGAGGTCGTCTCGGTCGCGCGGATCGCCGATCAGGGCGACGCGGTCGAGGCGGTCACGCCCGAGGAATGAGACATCGCCCCGTCCGGTCCGCCGGACGGGGCTTTTCTTTGCCCGCGCGCCCGCCTATCTGGGCGCCATGACAGAACCCCTTCATATCGTCGGCGGCGGCATGGCCGGCTCCGAAGCCGCCTGGCAGGCCGCGAATGCCGGCATCCCCGTCATCCTACACGAGATGCGCCCAAAGGTGGCCACCTTCGCGCATCGCACCGGCGATCTCGCCGAGATGGTCTGCTCCAACTCGTTCCGCTCGGATGACGACGAGCAGAACGCGGTGGGCCTGCTCCATTGGGAGATGCGGGCCGCGAACGGCCTGATCATGCAGACCGCCGACCGTCACCGCCTGCCCGCCGGCGGCGCGCTGGCAGTCGACCGGGACCCCTTCGCCGCCGATGTGACGGCGCAGCTCAAGGCGCATCCGAACGTCTCCGTCAGCTACGAGGAAGTGACCGAGCTGCCCGAGACGGGGAACTGGATCTTCGCCACCGGCCCGCTGACCTCTCCGGCGTTGGCCGAGGCGATTTCCGCGGTCACCGGCACCGGCGCGCTGGCCTTCTTCGACGCGATCGCGCCGATCGTCTATGCCGACAGCATCGACATGTCGAAGGCGTGGCTTCAGTCGCGCTACGACAAGGGCGAGACCGAAGAAGAGCGGACCGCCTACATCAACTGCCCGATGACCAAGGATCAGCACGAGGCCTTCATCGACGCGCTGCTCGCCGCCGACAAGGCCGAGTTCCACGAGGGCGAGACGGCGGGCTATTTCGACGGCTGCCTGCCGATCGAAGTGATGGCCGAGCGCGGGCGCGAGACGCTGCGCCACGGGCCGATGAAACCGGTTGGCCTGACCAACCCGCACGACCCCCAGAACAAGCCCTACGCCGTGGTGCAGCTGCGCCGCGACAACAAGCTCGGCACGCTCTACAACATCGTCGGCTTCCAGACCAAGATGAAGTATGGCGCGCAAACCGATGTTTTCAGGATGATTCCCGGCCTCGAGAATGCGCGTTTCGCACGGCTGGGTGGGATCCATCGCAACACCTTCCTCAACAGCCCGACGCTGCTCGACGAGCAGATGCGGCTGAAGGCGCGGCCCAACATCAGGTTCGCGGGCCAAGTCACCGGCGTCGAAGGCTATGTCGAAAGCGCGGCCATGGGTCTGCTGGCGGGTCGTCTCGCCGCCGCGGAGATCCTCGGGGGCTCGGTGCCTGCCGTGCCGCAGACCACGGCGATGGGCGCGCTCGTCACCCACATCACCGGTGGCGCGGAGGCCAAGACCTTCCAGCCGATGAACGTCAATTTCGGTCTGTTCCCGCCACTCGACGGCGTGCGCGGTGGGCGGCGCGGCCGCAAGGATCGCTACAAGGGCTATACCGACCGCGCCAAGGAGGATTGGCAGGCCTGGCTCGACGGGCAGAAGACGGCCACCGCCTGAGCCCTTGCCGCGCGGCCCCCGGGACCACATCTCGGGGGCAGACAACGAATGGACGACCGATGCTCTATATTCTCGCGCTGCTGCTGCCGCCCGTCGCCATCATGCTCACCGGCCGGGTCATCCTCGGCATGGTGGTGCTGGTGATCTGGTTCCCCGCCATCCTGATCTCGGGCGGCCTCGGCCATCCGATCTTCATCCTGCTGGCCTGGCTGATCATTCATCAGAGCGCGGTCAAGCGCGGCTGAATGCGCGTCACTCGTTTTGCGCCGTCGCCCACCGGGCCACTGCATCTGGGCCACGCCTTCTCGGCGCTCACCGCCCAGGCGCGGGCCGATGGGGGCAAATTCCTGCTGCGGATCGAGGATATCGACCGCCAGCGGTCCAAGCCGGAATGGGAACGGCGCATCTATGACGACCTGCGCTGGCTCGGCCTCGACTGGCCCGAGCCGGTGATGCGTCAATCCGAGAGGCTGCCAGCCTATCGCGCGGCGCTCGATTGGCTCTGGGCCACCGGACTGCTCTATCCCTGCCTCTGCAACCGTCGCGACATCCTTGAGGCCGCGAATGCGCCGCAGGAAGGCGGGCCCCGTTTCGGCCCCGATGGCATGATCTACCCGGGGACCTGCCGGGGCCGCGCGCGCGGCGGTCCTCTGCCAGCCGACCTGCCGCTACGGCTCGACCTTGCCAAGGCGATCGAGCTTATCGACGGACCACTGAGATGGAATGAGACCGGCGAGGCACCGGGTCCGCGCGAAATCGCGCCCGAGACGTTGATCGACAGCGTCGGCGACCCGGTGCTGGCCCGGCGCGAGATGGGCACCTCCTACCACCTCGCCGTGGTGATCGACGACGCGGCGCAGGGCGTCACCGAGGCGGTGCGCGGTCGCGACCTGCAGGAGGCGACGCCGCTGCACGTCCTGCTGCAACGGCTGCTAGGCCTACAGGTGCCGGACTACCATCATCACCGGCTGATCCGTGACGAGACGGGGCGCCGCCTCGCCAAGCGCGACGATGCGCGCGCCATCGGCCTCTACCGGGCCGAAGGCGCGACACCCGCCGACATTCGCCGAATGATCGGCCTCACATAGGGCTGGCGATCTCGACCTCGTCGCCGTTCTGGACAGCGGAATAGAAGCAGTTGCGCCGCCCGGTGTGGCAGGCCGGACCGGATTGCTCGACCTGCAGGAGCAGGCAATCGCGGTCGCAATCTACGCGCATCTCGACCAGTTTCTGCTGATTGCCCGAGGTCGCCCCCTTCTCCCAGAACTCCTGCCGAGAGCGCGACCAGTAGGTCACCTTGCCGCTGGCGAGCGTCTTTTCGATCGAGGCCGCGTTCATCCAGGCCATCATCAGCACTTCGCCGGTCGCGGCCTCCTGCGCGATGGCGGGGATCAACCCGTTGGCGTCGTAGCGGAGCGTCTTGGGGTCGAACATCGGCACAAACCTTTTGCATCCCGGGGCGTCGTGCCTATCTAGAGGGACGACGGAAGAGAGGCAAACATGACCGAGCGCGCCAGCGGCGAGACCGACCTGATTAAGCTCTATTCGCAGCGTATCCTGGCGCTCACCACCGAGATGCCGCTGACCGAACGGCTGGCTGCGCCCGACGCCACGGTCCGCCGCCGCGCGCCGCTCTGCGGCTCGACGGTGACCGTGGACGTGACGGTCGATGACGGCCGGGTGACCGGCTATGGGCAGGACGTGAAGGCCTGCGCGCTGGGTCAGGCGGCGGCTTCGATCGTCGGCGGCGCGGTGATCGGCCGCGACCATGCCGAGCTGAGCCGGGCCCGCGACCAGCTGCGCGCCATGCTGACCGAGAACGGGCCAGTGCCGGACGCGCCCTTCGAGGAGTTCGAGGTGCTTCAGGCCGCTCGGGAATACCGCAACCGCCATGCCTCGATCCTTCTCGCTATCGAGGCCGCCACCCAAGCGGTCGAAGAGGCGCAAGCGCGACAGAGCGCGAGCGCCTAATCAGAAAAAACCGCCGCGCATCCCAGGGGATGGCGGCGGCGCAGGCGGGATCCTTCAGGCTCCGGTGTCGCATCGGAGCGAGGCTCCGAGTGGCGGACGGGCGATCCGCCAATGACGCCCTGCGGGACCGGGGCGCGTGACGACCGGGAACGGATCCGGGCAGATCAGATCAGGCCGGGCAGCCACAATCCGACGAACAACAGGATCATGAGAGAGGCTGCGCCCAGCGCGTCGGCCACGAGCGTGTCGCGGGAACGATCCACGACCAGTTTGATTTCGCGTGCCATAACCTCGTCTCCTCTCTGCTCCTGTTGCCACTTTGTTCTCATCGGGGCGGCGCTCTGTAAAGAACTTTATGAGAACACTTTGCGCGATTTTATCTAAGATACTGAAATTGAATAGAACTTTTTCAGCCGACCGAGATCAGGCGGATCGCCCGGTCCTGTTCCATCAGCCACAGGAGAACACGCGCGGCGCGTCCCCGTTCTCCTTCGAGCGCAGGATCGATGGTCAGAAGCGTGCGCGCGTCGCTTTGCGCCAGGGCCATCAGCCCGGCGTGACGTTCCAGATCGGCGATGCGGAATCGCGGCAGGCCGGACTGGGCGGTGCCGATCACGTCGCCCGCCCCGCGCATCGACAGATCCTCCTCCGAGATCCGGAACCCGTCCTCGGTCTCGCGCATGATCCCGAGCCGCCGACGCGCGGTCTCACCCAGCGGCGGCTGGTACATCAGCAGGCAGGTCGATTTGGCGCTGCCACGCCCGACCCGGCCCCGCAGCTGGTGTAGCTGCGCCAGCCCGAAATTCTCAGCCCTCTCTATCACCATGATCGAGGCGGCGGGCACGTTGACCCCGACCTCGATGACGGTGGTGGCCACCAGTACCTTGGTCTCCCCCGCGACGAAGCGCGCCATCGCCGCGTCCTTCTCGGCCGGCGGCAGCTGGCCATGAACCAGGCCCACCACGCCCTCGCCCAGCGCGGCGCGCAGGCGCTTGAACCGCTCCTCGGCGGCGGTCATGTCGGAGACCTCGCTCTCCTCTACCAGCGGGCAGACCCAGTAGGCCTGCCGCCCCTCGGCGATGGCGGCGCGCAGCTTGTCGACCACCTCGCCCAGACGTTCGTTCGAAACGAGCGCGGTGGTGACGGGCGACCGTCCGGGCGGCTTCTCGTCGAGCACGCTCACATCCATGTCGCCATACTGCGTAAGCGCGAGGCTGCGCGGGATCGGCGTGGCGGTCATCACCAGCACGTCGACGCCGCGGCCCTTGGCGCCAAGCTCCATCCGCTGTGCCACGCCGAAGCGGTGCTGCTCGTCGATCACGGCGAGACGGAGATCGCGGAACTCCACGTCCTTCTGGAACACGGCATGGGTGCCGACGAGGATCTGGATACGGCCCTCGGCCAGCGCTTCGAGCTTGCGGCGTCGTTCCGCTCCCTTGTCCCGTCCCGTGAGCAGCTCGATCACCACCCCTGCGCTCTCGGCCAGCGGCTTGAGGCCATCGAGATGCTGGCGGGCGAGGATCTCGGTAGGGGCCATCATCACCCCTTGCCCGCCAGCCTCCACGGCGATGAGCAGCGCCATCAGCGCGACCAGAGTCTTGCCCGAGCCGACATCGCCTTGCAGCAGCCGGTTCATCCGGCTCTCCGCGGCCATGTCGCGGGCGATCTCGTCCACGGCGCGGGCCTGCGCCCCGGTGGGCGCATAGGGCAGCGCGGCGAGTACGCGGCGGCGGTGACGCTTGTCGCCGACGCTGGGCCGCCCCGGCGCCCGGCGCGCGGTGGCGCGGGCGAGCGCGAGGGTGATCTGGTGCGCCAGCAACTCGTCATAGGCGAGGCGCAGCCGCGCCGGGTGGGTGGAGGACAGGTCGCCGATGCCTTGCGGGGCATGCGCGACGCTGAGCGCCTCGCGCCAGGAGGGCCAGCCCTCGCGCTTAAGCAGGCCCGGGTCGATCCACTCCGCCGGGTCGGGGGCGAGATCGAGGGCGGAGCGCGCGGCGCGGGCCATCTGCTTTTGCGTGATCCCGTTGGAGAGCGGGTAGACCGGCTCGAAGGCGAGGATCTCGTCCTCCTTATCGACCGGCAGCACGTGATCGGGATGCACCATCTGCGCCAGCCCGTCGAACAGCTCGACCTTGCCCGAGACGATGCGCCTCTCGCCGATGGGCAGCAGCTTGGGGACGTAATCGCCCCGGGCATGGAAGAAGACGAGCTGGAACGCGGTCTCGGCATCCTCGACCGTGACCCGCCATGGCTTTCCCTTGGCGGGCGCTGGGTGATGGCGCACCACCTCGACCTCGACCGTCACCACGGCGGGCGGCACGACGTCCCGGATCGACCGCTTGCGGGCGCGGTCGATCCCCGAATGCGGCAGAGTCAGCAGCAGGTCGCGCGGCCGCGCCAGCCCAGCCGCCTCGAAAGCCGCGACGCTCTTGGGTCCGATCCCCTTGAGCTTCTGCAGATCCCCGAACAGCGGAAACAGGATCTCGGGGCGGCCCTTGGCGCTCATGCGTCGCCGATCAGCGCGAGCCAGCCGTCCTCGTCCAGAACCTCGACCCCCAGCGCCTCGGCCTTGGCGGCCTTGGAGCCCGCGCCGGGCCCGGCGATGAGCAGGTCGGTCTTGCCGGAGACCGAGCCCGCCACCTTGGCGCCGAGCTGTTCGGCCCGCGCCTTGGCCTCGGCGCGGGTCATTCGCTCGAGCGTGCCGGTGAAGACCACTATCTTGCCGGCGACAGGACTGCCCTCGGCGCGGGGCTTTTCGGCGGGCTGGATATCGAGATGCGCGACCAGCCGGTCGACCGAGCCGCGCTCCCCCTCCTGGCTCATCGCGGTGACGAGGCTCACCGCAACGGTGAAGCCGATGCCGTCAATGCCGGTGATCTCGGCCCAGTGCGGGCTCTCGGGCAGCGCGGCCTTGCGGGCCTTGTCGTCCTCGGCCTGCGCTGCCGGCTCGCTCGCGGCGGCGTCGATGGCGGCGATCAGCGCGTCCCATGTCCCGAAATGCCGGGCCAGCACCTGCGCCGCGACCTCGCCGACATGGGGGATGCCGAGGCCGAAAAGCATCCGCGCCAGCGGCACGCGGCGCGCGGCGTCGATCGCGTCGAAGAGCGCGTTGGCCGACTTCTCGCCCCAGCCTTCGCGGTTCTTGAGCTGCTGCATGCCGGTGCCGAAGCGCTCGCGCAGGGTGAAGATGTCGGCCGGCTCGCGGATCCAGCCGTCCCGGTGGAACTGCTCGACCTGCTTGGCGCCCAGCCCGTCGATGTCGAAGGCGGCGCGGCTCACCAGATGGCGCAGCTTCTCGACCGCCTGGGCCGGGCAGATCAGTCCACCCGTGCAGCGGCGGATCGCGTCGCCCTCCTCGCGCGGGGCGGCGGAGCCGCATTCGGGGCAGTGATCGGGAAAGACATAGGGCACGCTGTCCTTGGGACGGCGCGCCAGATCGACATCGGCGATCTTGGGGATCACGTCGCCGGCGCGGTAGACCTGTACCCGGTCGCCCTCGCGGATTTCGCGGCCCTCGCGGATCTCCATGCCCCGGGAATCGCGTCCCCGGATGTAGTCCTCGTTGTGCAGCGTGGCGTTGGAGACGACCACGCCGCCGACGGTCACCGGCTTCAGCCGCGCCACGGGCGACAGCGCGCCGGTGCGCCCCACCTGGATCTCGATCTTCTCCAACGTGGTCCAGGCCAGTTCGGCCGGAAACTTGTGGGCCATCGCCCAGCGCGGCGTGGTCGAGCGCATGCCGAGCCGGCGCTGGAACGACAGGTCGTCGACCTTGTAGACCACGCCGTCGATGTCATAGCCCAGATCGGCACGCCTCGCCTCGATCTCGCGATAGGCGTCGAGCATCTTCTCGATGGTGTCGCAACGCCGGGTCAGCGGGTTAGTGCAGAAGCCCAACGCCTGCAGCCGGGCGATGGCGTCGTATTGATGCGTC
The DNA here is from genome assembly GCF_034371605.1 of Limimaricola variabilis. NCBI lineage: Bacteria > Pseudomonadati > Pseudomonadota > Alphaproteobacteria > Rhodobacterales > Paracoccaceae > Limimaricola > Limimaricola variabilis. Next base: position 932,519 of record NZ_CP139691.1, read on the forward strand.
GCCAGCGGCGCCGACAGCTCGCCCCAGGCATAGGCGAAGAAACGTAGCGGCCGGGACCGGGTGATCTCGGGGTCGAGCTGGCGCAGCGACCCGGCGGCGGCGTTGCGCGGGTTGGCGAAGGTCTTGGAGCCGCGCTCGGCATGGCGGGCGTTGAGCGCCGCGAAGTCGGCATGGCTCATATAGACCTCGCCGCGCACCTCCAGCACGTCGGGCGCGCCGTCGAGCGTCTCGGGAATGTCGTCGATGGTGCGGGCATTGGCGGTCACGTCCTCGCCCACGGCACCGTCGCCGCGGGTCGCGGCGCGGACCAGCCGGCCCATCTCGTAGCGCAGAGACAGCGACAGCCCGTCGATCTTGGGCTCGGCGGTGAAATCGAGCGGCGCGTCCTCGGCCAGACCCAGGAACCTGCGGATCCGGGCCGCGAAATCGACCACCTCTTCGTCGGTGAAGGCGTTGGAGAGCGACAGCATCCGCACCGCGTGCGGCACCTTGCCGAACCCGTCGGCCGGGGCGGCGCCGACCTGATCGGAGGGGCTGTCCGCCCGCTTGAGCGACGGAAACCGGGCCTCGATCTCGGCGTTGCGGCGGCGCAGCGCGTCGTAATCCGCGTCGCTGATCCGCGGCGCATCCTCGGCGTGATAGGCGGTGTTCGCCGCCCCGATCTCGGCCGCGAGCCGTTCCAGCTCCTCCGCCGCCTGCGCCTCGGTGAGTGCCGCGACATCCGTCGCGCGCAGATCCTGTTCCGCCGTCAATGCCGTTCCCTCGGTCCTCGTCACGGGCCGATCCGCCCGCGCGGCCAACCTAGAAGCCTGGCGGGGGGGCGTCCAGAGAGCGGAGCGGCTCAGGCGCCGATGGCGAGCGGCGAGGCCGCGACGTTCGGCTCCGGATCGCGCAGCACGTAGCCCCGCCCCCAGACCGTCTCGATGTAATGCTCGCCGCCCGTGGCCTGCGCCAGCTTCTTGCGCAACTTGCAGATGAACACGTCGATGATCTTCAGCTCCGGCTCGTCCATGCCGCCATAGAGGTGGTTGAGGAACATCTCCTTGGTCAGCGTGGTCCCCTTGCGCAGGCTCAGCAGCTCGAGCATCTGGTATTCCTTGCCGGTGAGATGCACCGTCTGGCCGCCCGCCTCCACCGTCTTGGCGTCGAGATTGACCGACACCGCGCCGGTGGTGATCACCGATTGCGCATGGCCCTTGGAACGACGAATGATCGCGTGGATCCGCGCCACCAGCTCGTCGCGGTGGAACGGCTTGGTCAGGTAGTCGTCGGCGCCGAAGCCGAAGCCCTTGAGCTTGCTCTCAGTGCCGTCGTCGCCCGACAGGATCAGGATCGGCGTCTCGATCCGGTTGAGCCGGATCTGGCGCAGCACCTCATGGCCGTTCATGTCCGGCAGGTGCAGGTCCAGCAGGATCAGGTCATAGTCGTAGAGCTTTGCCAGATCGATGCCCTCCTCCCCCATGTCGGTGGCATAGACGTTGAGATTGGCATGGGTCAGCATCAACTCGATGCTCTTCGACGTGGTCGGGTCATCCTCCACCAGCAAGACGCGCATTCCATCCCCTCCATGTGCCGGGTCCGCTATCGAGGCGAGTAAGCCAGCGGACGGTTAATTCACCGTTACCGTTCACCCAGCATGGCATTACACGTTATGGTTGTCTATACTTCTGGATAGAGGTTGCCCGCAGCCCCTTGCAGCCGTGCCGCGCGGCCAGCCGCTCCCAGCTTGCGAGTTCTTCCTCCGAGAGCCCGTAATCTGCGATCGCCCGCTCGCGCGAGATCAACCCCGAAGCAATTCCCAACAGAAGCCGTGCCTTGCGCGACGCGACCCAGCGCCCGGTGTCCCGCGCCGGCAGGTCGGCGCGCGTCAGCATGCGGCCATCGGGCAGCGTCACCGCCCGTGGCCCGTCGATCTTGCGAAGATACATTCCCACTCTCCTTTCACCCCGGGACGGAGCCTGACCGGCACGCGCTAAGGAGCGGTGAAGCGGGGGGTTGAGAATGGGGGCCATTTTCATATATTGCGGCCCGATCGACGCGCCCCCGTGCCTCTTCCCCCGCGCCAAGGATCGCCCCATGCCGCTCGACGCTCCGCTCAATTCGCTCGGCTTCGCCAAGCCCGTCTCCGAGACCCGCGTGGTCGTCGCCATGTCGGGCGGCGTCGACAGCTCGGTGGTGGCCGCGCAGCTCAAGGAAGAGGGCTACGACGTCGTCGGCGTCACCCTGCAGCTCTACGATCACGGCGCGGCGCTGGCCAAGAAGGGCGCCTGCTGCGCCGGACGCGACATCCACGACGCGCGCCGCGTGGCCGAAGCGATGGGCTTTCCCCACTACGTGCTCGACTACGAGAACACCTTCCGCGAGGCGGTGATCGACGAGTTCGCCGACAGCTACCTCGCCGGGGCGACGCCGGTCCCCTGCATCCGCTGCAACGAGCGGGTGAAGTTCAAGGACCTGCTGGCCACGGCCAAGGATCTCGACGCCGACTGCATGGCCACCGGCCACTACATTCGCCGCGAGATGGGGGCCGAGGGGGCGGAGCTGCATTCGGCCGCCGACGCCAACCGCGACCAGAGCTATTTCCTGTTCTCGACCACGCAGGAACAGCTCGATTACCTGCGCTTTCCGCTGGGCGGGCTGGCCTCCAAGGCCGAGACGCGGGCGCTGGCCGCGCGCTACGGGCTGTCGGTCGCCGACAAGCCCGACAGCCAGGACATCTGCTTCGTGCCCAACGGCAACTACGCCGCGGTGATCGAGAAGCTGCGCCCCGGCGCGGCCGAGCCGGGCGAGATCGTCCATGCCGACGGCCGGGTGCTCGGCGAGCATCGGGGCCTGATCCACTACACGGTGGGCCAGCGCCGCGGCCTCGGCATCGGCGGTCTCGACGAGCCGCTCTACGTGGTGAAGCTCGACGTCGACAACCGCCGCGTCGTGGTCGGCCCCAAGGAGATGCTGGCCACCCGCCGAGTGCCGATCCGCGAGGTCAACTGGATCGGTGGCGGCGGCTTTGCCGACCAGGCCGAGCGCGAGGTGCTGGTGCGCGTCCGCTCCACCCGGCCGCCCGCCCCCGCGGTGATCCGCCCGATCAACGCGACCGAGGCCGAGGTCGAACTGCTGTCGCCCGAGCAGGGCGTTTCGCCGGGGCAGGCCTGCGTGTTCTACGCCACCGAAGGCAGCCGTGTGCTGGGCGGCGGCTGGATCTGGAAGGGCCGCTGAGGGCGCATCACTTCGAGGAGTTGCGCTAACTTCTCGGGAAATCGCTCCTCAGCCCGCCCGATCCAGGATCGCGCGTGCCGCCCGAAGCCCGGGCGGCTCCCCGCCGGCGCCGAGCCGCAGCATCGTCTTGCGCAGCGCCGCGCGCTGGGCTTCGGGGCGCTCCAGCACCCGCAACAGCGCCCGGCCGATCGGCTCGGGCTGGCAGTTCTTGCCGATGAACTCCGGCACGCTGCGGGTCTCGCTCACCAGATTCACCAGCGTCACCGTGTCGGTGAGCAGCATCCGCCCGATGATCTGCCGCGAAATCCAGCCCATGTCGTAGGCCACCACCATCGGCGTGTTGGCGGCGGCCAGTTCCAGCGAGACGGTGCCCGACGCGGCGAGCGCCACGTCGGCGGCGCGGAAGGCCGCGCGCTTCTCGGACCCATCGACGTCCCGCGCGGGATCGATCAGCAGCGGTGCGACCGACCAATGGCGGGTTTCGGCCCGCACCAGATCGACCACCGGCGCCGCGCAGGGCAGCACCACGCGTGCCTCCGGCAGCGCCGCCTGCACCCGGGCGAGCGCCGCGCCGAAGGTCTCGGACAGGCGCTGCACCTCGCCACGGCGCGATCCGGGCAGCGCGAGGACCAGCGGCGCGTCACCGATCCCGTGGCGGTCGCGAAAGGCCCGCGCCTCCGCCTCGGTGGCCTGCGGTTCGGCGACGACCGGGTGGCCGACGAAGTCGCACTCCATCCCCGCCGCTTCCATGTAGGGCGGCTCGAAGGGCAGCAGCGCCAGCACCTGATCGATGCTGCGCGCCATCTTGGCCGCGCGCCCCGGTCGCCACGCCCAGACGCTCGGTGCGACGTAGTGCACGCAGCGCACCGGCGCACCGGCGGCCTTCACGCGCCGCGCCACGCGCAGGCCGAAATCCGGGCTGTCGATGGTCAATAGGATGTCGGGGGCGGTCTCGATCACCGCGCGCGCGGTTTCGTCGAGGCGGCGCATGAGCTGCCGGTAGCGGGGCAGCACCTCGGCGATGCCCATCACCGACAGCTCCTCCATCGGGAACCGGCTCGACAGCCCTTCGGCGGTCATTCCGGGCCCGCCGACGCCCTCGAAGCTTACGTCGGGCACAAGCGTCTTCAGCCCGGCCATGACCGCCTGCCCGAGCCGGTCTCCCGAGGGCTCGCCCGCGACCACGAAGACCCGCATCAGCGCGCCACCAGAGCGATGCCGTGACGGTCGGCCAGCGCGATCGTCTCCGCGCGTTCCAGCAGCAAGACCCCGCCCGCCTCGATCACGATGGCCGCCAGCCCTGCCCGGGCCGCGCCCTCGACCGTGGCCGGGCCGATCACCGGCAGGTCGGCACGCCGGTCCTGACCGGGCTTGGGCGCCTTGAACAGCAGCCCGCCACGCGCCTCGCCGCCCGACAGGCTCGCCAGCATCCAGTCGGTGCCTGGCAGCGCCTCGACTGCGAGGCAGAGCCCACCGCGCACCACGCAGGCCTGGCCCACATCGGCCTCGGCCATGGCGCGATGCACCACCTGGGCGCGGCTTGCATCGGCATCGAGGGCATCCGTGAAAGGGACCCCGCCGAGCGTGCCGGGTCCGGGCAGCAATCCGGGGGCAATCTCGTGGGCGGCGCGCAGGGCGAAGCCCTGCTCCTCGAGCAGCGCCATCACCGCCCGCAAGGTCGCGTCGTCGCCCTGCCCCATCGCGCCCATCAGTCGCGGCACGAGCGGCGCGGTGGCCGCATCGATGGCAGCGGGATCGATGGCCGGGCGGCTCATCGCCCCGGCGAGGCAGATCTCGGTGACGCCGCGCGCCCGGAGCTCGGCCAACAGCGTGCCAAGCGTCTCGACCCGGTAGCCGATCCGAATGGCGCCCTCGGGGACGCTCACCGGAACGCCCGCCATCTCGCAAACCAGCGCCTTGGGCCGCTGCGCGAGGATCGCGGCGGGCAAGGCGCCGGTCCCGGCCAAGAGCGCCAGCACCGTCTCAGCCCTGCGGGGTCAGGAACTGCCGGTCGCTCGCGGCGGAGACGAAGTCCGACAATTCGCGCACCAGTTCGCTCTCGACGCCGCCGAGCCCGGCGGCGCGTTCGTGGAAGGTGCCCTCGCCCTCCTTGAGCGCGCGGAAGGCCGCGCGCAGCGCGCCGATCTCCTCGCGCGAGGTGCCGCGCCGCTTGAGCCCGACGAGGTTGAGCCCGTCCAGCCGACCACGCGGCCCCTGCACGAGACCGAAGGGAATGACGTCGTTGGTCACCATGGTCACCGCGCCGATGATCGCGCCACGGCCGATCCGGACCCATTGATGGATGCCGCAGAGCCCGCCGACGATCACGTCGTCGCCGATCACGCAGTGCCCGGCAACGGAGGCGTGATTGACGAGGATCACCCGGTCGCCGACCATGACGTCATGCGCCACGTGGCAGCCGGCCATCAGCAGGCAGTCGTCGCCCACGCGGGTTTCGCCGCCACCGCCCGCCGTGCCTGTGTTGATCGTCACGTGTTCGCGGATCCGGTTGCGCGCGCCGATCCGGAGGCGGGTATGTTCGCCCCCGAACTTGAGATCCTGCGGGATCTCTCCGATCACCGCGAAGGGAAAGACCAGCGTGTCCGCGCCGATCACCGTGTCGCCGGTGACGACGACATGGGATTTCAGCTCGACCCCGGACTCCAGCACCACCTGCGGCCCGATATGGCAGAAGGGGCCGATCCGGCAGTCATCACCGATCCGCGCGCCGTCCTCGATCACCGCCGATGGGTGGATCGCGGTCATTTGCCCTGCAGGTCCATCATCGCGGTGAACTCGGCCTCGGCGGCCATCTCGCCCTCGACCGTGGCCACGCCCTTGAAGCGCCAGACCTTGCCGCCCGGCTTGCCGCGCGTGGTCTCGACCCGCATCTCGAGCCGATCGCCCGGCACCACCTTGCGGCGGAACTTGCAGTTGTCGATGCCCATGAAGTAGATCAGCATGTTGCCGTCGACGAGCCCCATCGAGGCGCCGACCATCACCCCGGCGGTCTGCGCCATCGCCTCGACGATGGTGACGCCCGGCATGATCGGCGTGCCCGGGAAATGCCCCTGGAAATGCGGCTCGTTCATCGTGACGTTCTTGAGCCCCGTGGCGCTCTTGGTGCCGTCGATGTCGATCACGCGGTCCACCAGCAGGAACGGGTAGCGATGCGGCAGGATGCGCTGGATCAGCTGGATGTCGGCGGTGGTCGGGCCCGTCTCGGGGGTTTCGGTCATGTCGGTCTCGTCCTTCCCTCGGGGGCCATTTCGGCCCCTGAGTAGCAAGCCGCCCCCGGCGCGGCAAGCCGGGCTGGCCTAGCGCGGCGCCGTCTCGCCCGCGCTCTCGGGTGCCGCGTCGGGCTCCGTCGCCGCGCTGCCGTCACCGATCGCCTCGTCGACGGCGGCGATGGCTGCGTCGGTGATGTCGACCGCCCCGGTGGAGAGAAAGACGGTGCGCCGGTCGAGGATCACCGCCGCGCCGCGCGACAGCATGAGCTGTCCCAGCGCCTGGCCCGACGCCGCGAGGAAGGTTTCACGCCCGGTCGCCGCCTCCTGCTGCAGCGCCCGCTCCTTGGCGTCGCGCTCGCGGCGGATCTCCTGAACCCGGGCGTCGAAGGCGTCGGCCTCGGCGCGGAAGTCCGCCGGAGCCATCGATGGGCGGCGCCGGGTCAGGTCCTGCTCCTCGGCGGTCAGCTCCGCCTCGATCCGGCGGTTTTCCTCGATGAGCGCCTCGGTCTTGGCCTGCAGATCATCCGCAAGCCTGCGCCCGAACAAGCTCTCGGTGAAGAGCCGCTCGGTGTCGAGCACCAGCACTTGCGCCACCGTTGGCTGCGCCTGCGCCCGGACGGGCCCGGGCGCGAGCTGCGACAGCGCCAGAGCGACGCCGAGAACCGCCGCCGCGCGTCGCATCAGAAGCGCGAGGAGATGGTCAGGTCGAAGTTGCGGGTCTCGTCGAACTCCTCGGCCTGCAGCGCTTCGGTGAAGTTGAAGCGCAGCGGTCCGAGCGGCGTGTCCCAGAAGATCGAGGCACCGACCACCGCGCGCGGCGTGTAGTCGTCGTAGAGAACCGTGGCACCGGTTCCGCGGGTCGAGCCGACCTCCCAGACCGAGCCGTAATCGACGAAGGCGCCGCCGGTGATCCCGTAATCCTCGGGCAGACCGAGCGGGAACTCCGCCTCGAGCCGGGTGACAGCGTATTTGTTGCCCCCCAGCGCGTCGTCGCTGTCCGCGTCCCGGGGCCCGATGCCGCCGGGCTCGAAGCCGCGCATGATCCGGCTGCCCATGAAGAAGCGGTCGGTGACGCGGGTGGTGCCGTCGGCGTGGTTAAGCATGCCGCCCTCGACCGTGGCGCGCAGCAGCACGTCCTCGCCCAGCACCCGGGTCTCGGCCGAAGCCAGCGCGGTGGTCTTGACGAAGGCCTCGTCGCCGATCCCGAACTCCTGACCGAAGCGCAGCAGCACGCCGGTGTCGGGATCGAGGCCGGAGCGGCGGGTATCGTAGCTGTAGGAATAGCCGACCGAGTTGGTCCAGACGCCGGCCTCCTCGCGCTCTTCCTGGATGATGTCGCTGGCATCCTCGTCGACATCGGTGATGTCGGTGTATTCGGCGGCGTAGAAGGTCTGCAGCCGGCCATTCTCGCTCACCGGGAAGGTGAAGGAGGGCGAGATCCGGAAGGTATCGGTGTCGTAGAGCGCCGCGTCGTTGTCGGTCGAGCGGTAATCGACGCCGAAGCCGAAGCGCAGATCACGGCCCAGGAAGGCGGGCTCGGCGAAGTCGAACGCGAGCCGACGGTCGTTCTGGCTGGTCGACAGATCGAGGCTGAAAAGCTGGCCGCGGCCGAGGAAGTTGCGCTCCTTGAAGCCCGCGACGAGGCCGAAGCCGTTATCGGTCGAGTAGTTGGCGCCGAAGGAGAGCGAGCCGGTCGGCTGCTCCTCGACATCGACGTCGATCACGACGGAGCCCGGCTCGGTGCCCGGGCGGGCATTGACCTGCGCGTCGGAGAAGTAGCCCAGCGCCCGGATCCGCTCGGCACTCTCGCGAATGGCGCGCGGGTTGAACGGGTCACCCTCGACGGTGCGGAACTGCTGGCGGACCACCCGGTCGAGCGTGGTGGAGTTGCCCTCGATGTCGATCCGCTCGACGAAGATCCGCTCACCGCGGGTCAGCACGTAGGTCACCTCGAGCGACAGGTCGCGCGGGTTGCGGGTGATGCGCGGCTCGATCCGCAGGAAGTCGATGCCGTCGCGGATCGCGATCCGTTCCATGCGGGCGATGTCGTCCTCGACCGCGGTCGGCGAGTAATAGTCGCCCCGGTCGAGACGGATCGCCTCGTCGAAGCGCGCGGTGGACAGGCCCTGGATTTCGCTGGCGATGCCGATCTTGCTGACCTGGTAGCGCTGCCCCTCGCGGACGTTGAAGGTCAACAGGTAGGCGTCGCGGGCGCGCGTCAGCTCGGCATCGACGTCGAGCACCTCGAAATCGATGTAGCCGCGCGAGCGGTAGAAATCGGTGAGCATCTGCCGGTCGAAGGCAATGCGGTCGGCGACGAAGGTGTCGCTCTTGATGAGCTGGCGCAGCGGGCCCGCCTGGCGGGTGGCGAGCACGCCGCGCAGGCGGCGGTCGGAAAAGGCGCGATTGCCGGTGAAGGAGATCCGCTCGATCTCGGTCACGTTGCCCTCGGTGATTTGGTAGACCAGATCGACCCGGTTGTCGGAGCGCTCGATCAGCGCCGGGCGCACCACGGCGTTGATCCGGCCACGCTCGGCATATGCGGCGGCGATCGCGTCGGCATCGGCCTGCGCCTGCACCGGGTTATAGACCCGGCGCTCGGTCGCGGAGATCAGCCCGGCCAGATCCTCGTCGCTGACCTTGGCGTTGCCCTCGAAGCTGATGCGGTTGATCGTCGGGAACTCGGTCACCGCGATCACCAGCCGACCGCCTTCGGGGCGGATCTCGACGTTCTGGAACAGCCCGCTTTCGCGGATCCGCTGGCCCGCGTCGTTGAGCGCCGCGGCGCTCAACGTCTCGCCCCGGGCGATGCCGGCATAGGTCAGGATGGTGCCGGTTTCGATCCGGCGGTTGCCCTCGACCGAGACCTGGTCAAATCGGAAATCCTGCGCGAGGGCCGGAGCCACCGCGCTGATCGCCGCGATCAGGGCGGCCATGCTCGCGGCACCCGTCATTTTGCGCGCCAAGGCGCCTCTGCTGCGAGCCGTCATCGTCACCATCCCTGCCACGCGTCGTTTCTTGGTCAAGGGAAGTATCGGCCATTCGGGGCGTTGTCAAAACTTCCCGGACCCGAAAGGACGATCAGGGTGCGGTCAGTTGCAAGGCCGCGCCAAGCGCCAGCACGATGGCCACCGGAAACAGCAGCCTGTCGAGATGCATGGCGATCAGCAGGCCCAGCCCGGCCTCGTTTCTCGTGGTCATCCTGACACCGTCGATTGGTTGAAGACGACCCGATCATACCCCGGGAATCGGGCGGCAATCAGGCCGCGCCGTGGCCCGGGCGCGACCTCAGGGGCACAGGAACAGGTCGTTGAGCACCGCAAAGACCGTCATCGTCAGGATCAGCGACAGGCCGAGCGCCATCAGCAGCCGGAGCGCCCGGTCGCCGGGCTGACGGCCGGTGATCGCCTCGTAGCCGAAGAACACCAGGTGGCCGCCGTCGAGCACCGGGATCGGAAAGAGGTTCAAAAGCCCCACCGCCGTCGACAGCACCGCGACGAACCAGATGAAGCTGGTGGCGCCCTGCTCGGCCATCGCGCCCGAGGTCTGGGCGATGCCGACCGGGCCCGACAGGTTGCACGAAGAGATCGCTCCGGTGATCATGTGCCCCAGCCCCGACAGCGACGAGGTGATGATCCGCCAGACCTGCGCCGACGCGTCGACGAGCGCGGTGCCCAGCCCCGGCGTCTCGGTCGCGGCCTCGAAGAACAGGCCCGAGGAAATCCCCAGCAGCCAGCGGGTCTCGAAGCCCCCCTCCTCGCGCGGCAGGTCAACCCGGCGCGGGGTCAGCGTGAGATCGCGGGTCGCGCCTTCGCGCCAGATCGTCATCTCGAGCGGGCGGCCATCCGAGGCGGTCACCGTCTCGATCAGCTGCGCGAAGGCGAAGACCTCGCTTCCGTCGAGGGACAGGATCACGTCGCCGGCGCGCAGGCCGGCGGCATCGGCGGCCGAACGCGGCGAGACACCACCCACCAGCGGCGGCTGCGGATAGGGGCCGCGCACCAGCATCTCGCGACCGTCGCGGCGCACCCGGTAGTCGAGCACCGGCTCGGCCGGGTAGCCTTCGGCCAGACGCGCCACACCGCCCTCGGAGGGCAGCTCCGCGCCGCCGATGGCGAGGATCTCGTCGCCCGCGCGCAGCTCGTTTACATAGGCGTCGGGCAGCGGCAGCATCCGCGCGATGGTCAGCGGATCGGCCGGGCGGCCCTGCACCAGCATGACGCCGGCAAAGATCGCAATCGACAGGATGAAATTGAACACCGGCCCTGCCGCCACCGTGGCCGCGCGCGCCCAGAGCGGCGCGCCGAGCATGGTGTGGCGCAGCCGGGCGGGATCGGTACCCGCCGCCTGCCCCACCGAGGCGGCATTGGCGTCGCCCAGGAACTTGACGTAGCCGCCGAAAGGCAGCGCCGCGATCTGCCAGACGGTGCCATGCCGATCCCGGCGCGACACCAGCACCGGACCAAAGCCGAGGCTGAACACCTCCGCATGGATGCCCGACCAGCGCCCGACGATGTAGTGGCCGTATTCGTGGATCGCCACGATCACCGAAAGCGCCACGACGAAGGCGCCGAGCGTGAAGGCGGCGTTTCCGAATTGCGGCAGGATCTGGGTCGGGTCCAAGGCGGCGTCCTATGCGGTCAGAAAATCGGTCCGAGCCGCGCGCGCGCGCGCCTCCGCGTCGGCCCCAAGGACCGCGTCGAGGCCGGGGCTGTCAACCCGAAGCGCGCCATCGCGCGACATCGTGTCCAGCACCCGCTCCACGACCTGCGCCATCTGCATGAAGCCGATGCGGCGGTCGATGAAGGCGTCGAGCGCGGCTTCCTTGGCGGCGTTGAAGGCGGCCCCGGCGAGGCCGCCCTCCTCCATCACCCGCCGCGCCAGACGCAGCGCCGGGTAACGGGCGTCCTCGGGCGCGCGGAAGCTCATGGAGCCCACCGCGGCGAGGTCGAGCCGCGCCACCGGCAGGTCGCGCCGCTCGGGCCAGTTGAGCGCGTAGCCGATGGCATGGCGCATGTCGGGTGCGCCCATATGCGCCATCAGCGCGCCGTCGTTGAAGCCGACAAGGGCGTGGATCAGGCTTTCGGGATGGATCACAACCTCGACCTGCGCAGGCGCGAGGCCGAACAACTCCTTCGCCTCGATGACCTCGAGCGCCTTGTTGAACATCGACGCGCTGTCGATGGTGATGCGCTGCCCCATCGCCCAGTTGGGATGGGTCGCGGCCTGCTCCGGCGTGGCCTGGGCGAGCTGCTCCAGCGGCCAGTCGCGGAAGGCGCCGCCCGAGGCGGTGAGGATCACCCGCTCCACCGCGCCGCGATCCTCGCCCGCAAGCGCCTGGAACACGGCCGAATGCTCGCTGTCCACCGGCAGCAGCGTCGCGCCGTGGCGGGCCGCTTCGGCCAGCACCAGCGGCCCGGCCGCGACCATCGTCTCCTTGTTGGCGAGGGCGAGAGTCGCGCCCTGCCCGATCGCCGCGAGCCCGGGCACCAGACCCGCCGCGCCGACGATCGCAGACATCACCCAGTCGGCGGGCATCGCCGCCGCCTCGGCGATCGCGGCGTCGCCCGAGGCCACGGCGATGCCGCTGCCCGCCAGCCGCTCGGCCAGCTCAGCGCGGCAGTCGTCATGGCAGGTGACGGCAATCTTCGCGTTCAGTCGCCGGGCCTGATCGGCCAGAAGCGCCACGTTGCGCCCGCCGGTCAGCGCCACGGTCTCGAACCGGTCGGGCGCCGCCTCGATCAGCTCCACGGTCTGGCAGCCGATCGAACCGGTGGCGCCCAGAATGCTGACGCGTCTCAAAAATGCACCCCGGGGATGAAGCCCAGCACGGAGGCCAGCAGCATGAAGAGCGAGGCGCCGAGCATCGCGTCGAACCGGTCGAACAGCCCGCCATGGCCGGGGATCAGCGCCGAGCTGTCCTTGACCTTCATGCGCCGCTTGAGCGCGCTTTCGGCGATGTCGCCCATCTGGCTGGCAAAGCTCAGCAGCATCGAGATCCAGACCAGATGCCATGGGCTATGGGTGAGCGCCGCGAAGGCCAGACCGACCACGCCAGCCGAGATCCACCCCGCCGAGGTGCCCGACCATGTCTTCTTGGGGCTGACCTTGGGCCAGAACTTCGGACCACCCAGCGCGCGCCCGGCGACATAGCCGAAGACGTCGGTGCAGATCACCACGAGGATAAGCCACAACAGCCAGGTGAAGCCGTATTCGGCCCGGAAGGTGACGAGGCCCCAGCCTGCCACCTCGATGCCCAGCGCGAAGGCCAGAAAGGTGAGCCGCTCGCGGCGCAGCATCGCGGCGCCCGCCAGCGGCGCGATCAAGAACAGCCACAACACCCAGGTGTCGCCGTTCGACAGTTGTCCCGACAGGACGCTCGCGCAGAGCGCGGCCAGCAGCATGCCGGGCGTCGGCTTGCCCGGCTCGATCATCATCCACAGCTCCCAGACCATGACCGCGGTGACGAACACCGTCAGCATCTGGAACCACAGACCGCCCATCATCACCGCGAGCGCGCCCAGCACGGCCATCGCCGCGCCGGAGGCCATGCGCACGCCCAGATCGCTCCAGCGGCCGGGATCGGCCAGCGCCGCCGCTACCCCCGGCGCCGTATCGCTGCTGCTATCCTCCCGCTGCGCCATCTCAGGCCTTGACGGCGCCGAAGCGGCGGTCGCGCCGGGCGTAGCCGTCGCAGACCCGCGCGAATTCCTCGGGCGTGAAATCGGGCCAGAGCGTATCGACGAACTCGTACTCCGCATAGGCCGACTGCCACAGCAGGAAGTTCGAGATCCGCGCCTCGCCGCTGGTGCGGATCACCAGGTCGGGATCCGGCAGCACATGGGTGTCGAGGAAGCGCGACAGCGTCTCGGCATCGACGTCCTTATGGGTCAGCCGACCCTGCTCGATCTCGTAGGCGAGCCGCTTGGCCGCGCGGGTGACCTCGTCGCGGCCGCCGTAATTGAGCGCGATGGTCAAGTGCACGCGGTCGTTGCCCGAGGTGAGAAGCTCGAGCTCGTCCATCATCGCGACCAGCTTCTCGTCGAGCCGGATCCGGTCGCCGATGAAGCGCACCCGCACGCCTTCGTCATGCAGCGCCCGCGCCTCGCGCACGATGTAGCGCCGGAACAGCGCCATCAGCCCGGAGACCTCGGCCTGTGTCCGCTTCCAGTTCTCGGTCGAGAAGGCGAAGATCGTCAGGTATTTGACGCCCAGATCCGGGCAGGCATTGACGATGTCGCGAACCCGCCGGGCACCGGCATGGTGCCCGAACAGCCGCGGCCGGCCACGGCTCTGCGCCCAGCGACCGTTGCCGTCCATGATGATCGCGACATGCTCGGGGCCGCCCCCGAATGTCGTGTCTTGCGCGTCGGCAGCCATGACGGCCTCCCTGCAATTGGCGAGGCGTCGGCCTCAGACCTGCATGATCTCGGCCTGCTTCGTCTCGAGCTGCTGGTCGATCAGCTTGATGTAGCGGTCGGTCAGCTCCTGGACCTCCTGCTCCCAGAACTTCTGGTCGTCCTCGGAGAGGCCGTCATTCTTGGCCTTCTTGATCTGGTCCATGCCGTCGCGGCGCAGGTTGCGGATCGCGACGCGGGCGTGCTCGGCATATTGCCCGGCCACCTTGGTCAGCTGGGTCCGGCGCTCCTCGTTCAGCTCGGGGATCGGCAGCATGATGATCGTGCCGTTGAGCTGCGGGTTGATGCCCAGACCGCTTTCGCGGATCGCCTTCTCGACCTTTCCCACCAGCGCCTTGTCCCAGACGTTGACCGTCACCATCCGCGGCTCGGGCACGTTGACGGTGCCGACCTGGTTGATCGGGGTCGGGCTGCCATAGGCGTCGACCATCACCGGCTCGAGCATCGAGGCCGAGGCCCGCCCGGTCCGGAGCGACGCGAATTCGGTACGCAGGGAAGCGATGGCGCCGTCCATGCGGCGCTGGAGGTCGTCGGTGTCGAGTTCGAAGTCGTCTGCCATCGGTCTCTTCTTGTCATTGAGGCGGGCTGTTGGCGCCGGTGATAGCGTCAACGGCTCCCGCGTTCCAGAACACTTTGCCTCGCCCCCGGGCGCCGTCGCATCACAACCACGCGGCGCGGGGCGCAAAGGTTTCGTCAGCCATGCACCCGGGTATAGGTGCCCTCGCCCGCGAGGATGCCGCGGAACCCGCCCGGCTCGTCGAGCGAAAACACGATGATCGGCAGGCTGTTGTCCCGCGCCAGCGCGATCGCCGAGGCATCCATCACGCCCAGATGCTTCTGCAGCACCTCGTCATAGGTCACGTTCTCGTAGCGCTTGGCGTCGTCGAACTTCTTCGGGTCCTTGTCGTAGACGCCGTCGACCTTGGTGCCCTTGAAGATCGCCTCGCAGCTCATCTCGTTGGCGCGCAGCGTCGCGGCCGTATCGGTGGTGAAATAGGGGTTGCCGGTGCCGGCGGCAAAGATGCAGACGCGCTTCTTCTCGAGATGGCGCACCGCGCGGCGGCGGATATAGGGCTCGCAGACCTGGTCCATCGGGATGGCCGAGATCACGCGGGTGAAAACGCCCAGCGTCTCCAGCGCCGACTGCATCGCCAGCGCGTTCATCACTGTGGCCAGCATGCCCATGTAGTCGGCGGTGGTCCGCTCCATGCCCTGGGCCGAGCCGGACAGGCCGCGGAAGATGTTACCGCCGCCGATCACCATGCAGATCTCGACGCCGAGATCGTGCACCGACTTGACCTCGCGGGCGATGCGTTCGACGGTCGGCGGATGCAGACCGAACGCCGTGTTCCCCATCAGCGCCTCGCCGGAGATCTTCAGCATCACCCTGCGGAAGGCAGGCTTATGGGTGTCGGTCATGGGCGCTCCGTACATGGCTCGGGGGAAATCGGGTCGCGGCGCAAGATGGACGAAAGCAGGCCCATGTTCAATGCCACGCGGGCGGCTTCGGCGGCGGCCGGCCGTCGATGAGCTCGCTTTTCGAGATCGCGCGCGGGCTCGATCCCGCGCGCCCGGTGCTGATCGCCGGGCCGACCGCCTCGGGCAAGTCGGCGCTGGCGCTCGCCATTGCCGAAACCGGCGGCGGCGTGGTGGTGAATGCCGATGCGCTGCAGGTCTATGCCGATTGGCGGGTGCTGTCGGCGCGGCCCTCGGCCGAGGAAGAGGCGCGCGCGCCGCACGCGCTCTACGGCCATGTCGGGCGAGAGACGACCTATTCGGTGGGCCATTGGCTGCGAGAGGTGGCACCGCTTCTGGACGGCCCCCGGCCGATCGTGGTCGGCGGCACCGGCCTCTATTTCTCGGCCCTGACCGAGGGGCTGGCCGAGATCCCGGCGACGCCGCCGGAGATTCGCGCACAGGCCGACGCCATCGCCCTGCCCGATCTGGTCGCCGGCCTCGATGCCGAGACCCGCGGTCGCATCGACCTCGCCAACCGCGCCCGGGTGCAGCGCGCCTGGGAGGTGCTGCGCGCCACCGGGCGCGGCATCGCCGCTTGGCAGGCGGACACGCCGCCGCCCCTGCTGCCGCTGCCCCGGGCCCAGCCGATCGTGCTGCGCCCCGACCCGGCTTGGCTCAACGCGCGCATCGCGCGGCGCTTCGACGCGATGCTGCAGGAGGGCGCGCTCGACGAGGCCCGCGCGGCCCTGCCGCACTGGCAGCCCGCCGCCCCCTGGGCGCGGGCGATCGGCGCCCCCGAGTTGGTCGCGCATTTGCGGGGCGAAACCGACCTCGCCACTGCCCGAGAGGCCGCGATCATCGCCTCGCGGCAATACGCCAAGCGCCAGCGCAGCTGGTTTCGCAGCCGGATGGGCGAGTGGCGCGGGCTCGACCCGGCGGTGATCACGGCAGACTGAACGGGGCCCGCGCTTCCCGGCGCGCAAGTTGACAGGCAGCCAGCTTTTCGACACGACCTGTCGCGAACGCGCCAGACCGGGCCCTGCCCCGGGGCGGCGCGCGCGGAGGACACCGAATCGCGACCCCTGCCGGGCGTCGATGCGGGCCGGCGCCGGAAGAAGGACGGACATCATCATGCGATCCAAGTTTCATCCCGCCGCGCAGATGTACGCCGCCGAGCATCGCGCCGGGCGCCTGTCGCGACGCGAATTCCTCACCCGCGCCACCGCGCTTGGCGTCGCCGCGCCAGCCGCCTTCGGGCTGATCGGCCTGCCCGCCCCGGCCCGGGCGCAGGCCGCACCCCGACAGGGCGGCACGCTGCGCATGGAAATGGAAACCCGCGAGATCACCGATCCGCGCCGCGCCGACTGGAGCCAGATCGCCAATTTCTACCGCGGCTGGCTCGACTATCTCGTGCAGTACGAAGCCGACGGCACGATCACCCCGATGCTGCTCGAAAGCTGGGAAGCCAATGAGGACGCCACGCAGTTCACGCTGCGAGTTCGTCCGGGCGTGACCTGGAACAATGGCGATCCGTTCACCGCCGACGACGTGGTGCGCAACATCACCCGCTGGTGCGACGCCACTGTGCCGGGCAATTCCATGGCCGGCCGCATGACCCAGCTGGTCGACCCGGCGACGCGGCAGGCCCGCGACGGGGCCATCACCCGGATCGACGACCTGACCGTGCAGCTCGAACTGGCCGCGCCGGACATCTCGCTGGTCGTCTCGATGACCGACTACCCGGCCGCCCTCACCCACGCGAGCTTCGACGGCGGCGACCCGTCGCTGAACCCGATCGGCACCGGCCCCTACCTTCCCGAGGCCAACGAGGTCGGGCTGCGACAGGTGCTGGTGCGCAATCCGGATCACGTCTGGTGGGGCAGCGACGTGTTCGGCGGCCCCCATCTCGACCGGATCGAATACCTCGATTACGGCACCGACCCCGCCGCCAAGCTAGCCGCCGCCGAGGCCGGCGAGATCGACGCCACCTACCAGACCACCGGCGATTTCGTCGACCTGTTCGACAGCATCGGCTGGAGCCGGTCCGAGGTGATGACCGCCGCGACGCTGACGGTGCGCTTCAACCAGGACAGCCCGCCCTTTGGCCATCGCGACGTCCGGCGCGCGATGCAGATGGCGGTCAACAACGCCATCGTGCTGGAGCTCGGCTATGACGGCCACGGGCTGGTGGCCGAGAACCACCATGTCTGCCCGATCCACCCCGAATACGCCCCCGTCGGGCCACCGGCCCACGACCCGGCCCGCGCCCGCGAGCTGCTGGCTGAGACCGGCTTCGGCGCGCAGGTCTTCGAGCTGATCTCGCTCGACGACGCCTGGCAGGCGGCGAGCTGCGACGCGGTGGCGGCGCAGCTGCGCGACGCCGGCATCAAGATCGAGCGGCGCGTTCTGCCGGGTGGCGAGTTCTGGAAGGACTGGCTGAGCTACCCCTTCTCGGCGACCGAGTGGAACATGCGCCCGCTCGGCGTGCAGATCCTCGCGCTGGCCTACAAGTCGGGCGAGCCCTGGAACGAGACCGGCTACGCCAACCCCGAATTCGACGCCGCCCTGGCCGAGGCCATGTCGCTGGCCGATGTCGAGGCGCGGCGCGCGGTGATGGCGCGGCTCGAACGGATGCTGCAGGAGGACGGGGTGGTCATCCAGCCCTTCTGGCGGACGCTCTACCGCCATGCCGCCGACCATGTGAGCGGGATCGAGATGCACCCCACCTTCGAGCACCATCACTACCGCTGGTCGCTCGCCGGCTGAGGCCCTTGCGTCATGCGCGTCGAATCCCTGCCCCGGTGATGGAACAAGCCCGCCACTCGCCAGCTTGAGCGGGCATGACACAGCAGGATCTTCAGTGGGCAGTGCCCGTCATGCGTCTCGGCTATGCCGGTCGTGGTCTCATCTATCTCGTCGTGGCGATCCTGTCGCTCGCGGCGATCTGGCGCGGCTCGACGCCGGGCGGCACCGGCGAAGCGATGGCCTCGCTCGAACGCGCCTGGTGGGGCATCGCGCTGCTGGCGCTGATCGCGCTGGGCCTCGCGGCCTATGGCGTCTGGCGGCTGGTCGCGGCCGGCTGGGATCTCGAGGCGCATGGCAGCGGCGCCAAGGGCGTGGTGGCGCGGATCGGCCAGGTCGTGACCGGCCTGATCCATCTCGGCCTGGCCTTCACGGCGGTGGCGATCCTGATGCCCTCCTCCTCCGGCTCGGGCAGCGGATCGAGCCTCGACAAGTGGACCGGCAAGGTGATGCAGATGCCGTTCGGCCAATGGCTCGTCGGCCTTGCCGGCGCGATCGGGCTGGGCGCGGGCCTTTACTACATCTGGAAGGGCTGGTCCCACAAATACATGGAGAACCTGCGCGCCAAGCCGCTGACGCTGAAGCTGCAGCCGGCCCTGACCGCGGGCCTCGCCGCCAATGGCGCGGTGATCGCCATCGTCGGCTTCCTGCTGGTCTACGCGGCCTGGACTCTCGACCCGAGCGAGGCCGGCGGCCTGGCCGAGGCTTTCGACTGGCTGCGTGAAAAGCCCTATGGCACCGTGCTCGTCACCGCGCTGGCGGTGGGCCTGCTCGGCTTCTCGCTGTTCTGCTTCGTCAACGCCGCCTACCGGATCGTGCCGAAGCTCAGGACCGACGACATGGAGACGCTGGCGCGCAAGCTGGCCGCCTAACGTCCGAGGATCGCCTTCACATAGTGCCGGGTCTCGGCGTAGGGCGGAATGCCACCGTATTTCTGCACCGCGCCCGGCCCGGCATTGTACGCCGCCAGAGCAAGCTGCCAGTCGCCAAAGGTGTCGTGCTGCATCCGCAGGTAGCGCGCGCCGCCCTCGAGGTTCTGGCGCGGGTCCATCGGATCGACTCGTAGCAGACGCGCCGTGTCGGGCATCAGCTGCGCGAGGCCCAGCGCCCCGACCCGGCTGACCGCGCGGGCGTTCCACCCGCTCTCCTGCTGCACCAGCCGCAGGAACAGGTCCTCGGGAATGCGATGCTTGCGCGCTGCTTCCCGGGCCAGCGTCAGATAGGGGCCGGAATAGCGCCCGGTGAAGCTCGGAGCGACGGCGACCTGCAACTCCTGAGGCACCTCGGCCCGAGGCGGCTGCAGCCGCGAGGAGCTCGCGTATTGCGATGCCGCGCGCCCGTCCAGCACGCTCAGCTGCGAAGCGTAGAGCCCCGGCCCCGAACTCGTGGAAACCCTGTCGGCCGAAGCCTGCGTCGCGCAGAGAAGTGCCAAGGCCGCGGCGGCGGCCCCCCGTGATCGAATATTCATCGCGTCCCTCCGTTCCGCCGGTCGATGCCGGCGCAGGCCATTCGCTGGTCCGTTCGATGTCGCGAGGCTAACCGCGTTCGTGGCGGAAAGGGAAGATGAAACCGGCGTTTGTGCTGTCATCCCGCGCTCGCGCGGCATAGTCTCGGCGCGACGAAAGACGAGATTCTAAGGCAGGAGGCGATAATGGCCGGTTCCGTCAACAAGGTGATAATCATCGGAAATCTGGGCCGTGACCCGGAGGTCCGGACCTTCCAGAACGGCGGCAAGGTGGTGAACCTGCGCGTCGCCACCTCCGAGACCTGGAAGGACCGCAACACCGGCGAACGTCGCGAGCGTACCGAGTGGCATTCGGTCGCGATCTTCAACGAGCCGCTGGGCCGGATCGCCGAGCAATATCTCAAGAAGGGCTCGACCGTCTATCTCGAGGGCCAGCTAGAAACCCGCAAATGGCAGGACCAGCAGGGCAACGACCGCTACTCCACCGAGGTGGTGCTCCGGCCCTATACCGGCAACCTGACCCTGCTGGGCGGCCGCGGCGACGGCGGCTCTGGCGGCGGCTTCGGCGGCGATGACCGGGGCGGCTATGGTGGCGGGTCGGGCGGCTATGACGACCGCGGCGGCTACGACGATCGCGGCGGCCAGGGCGGCGGTGGCGGCGGCAGCCGCGACATCGACGACGAGATCCCGTTCTAATCGGAACGGCCGGGGGCCGCTCCCCCGGCCGACCGGAGCCCCAGAATGCGCTACATCACCGCTGGACGAGTGACCTTTGCCCACAAGGCCGACGCGGAGCCGCCGAACATCGGCGATATCCTATGTTCGCCGCGGCATTACTTCGATTTCTTCTTCGAAGGACCGGGACGGGTATTGGTGGTTGGCGGCGGCGCGATACCCGATCCGCTGGCTGCTGATGGCGGCGACGATTTCGCACATCGTTTGGTTTGGGCGACCGGCGCATCGCGCCCGTTCTACCCGCGCCCCAAGGATCGTATCAGGGCGATCCAGCATCGCTTGCGTGAGGGTGCGTCGCGGCGGCGATGGCCTGATGCCCTGGTCGGAAGCCGCGATCCAGATGCGGCAGGGGCGGATGCGCTGCCCTGCCCCAGTTGCTTTCATGAGGTTTGCGAGACGCCGCGAGGCGCCGGCATCGGTGTCATTCTCAACGCCAATCCTCGCGTCAGCGGCGGCGGTCTGCCTGACTGGCTAGGGCAGGAGCACCCCGGCCTCTTGCTTGGAAGCAACGCTATGTCGGAGGCCGATCTGCTCGCCTTCTTCGGCGCCACGCGCCGGATTCTCACCAATTCCTACCACATGGCCTACTGGTCGCTTCTGAGTGGCGGCGAGGTAGCCATACTGGGCCATTCCAGCAAACTCGCGAGCCTGCTGACCCTGTTCGGCCTCGATCCGCTGCAGATCCACCGCTATCCGCAGGCCGATTACCGTCGGATGGAGGCCGCGTTACGCGATGCGCTGGCCGGTGGTCCCTGGCTGTCGCTCAAGGATCCGGCCGCCACACGTGAGGACTTCCGCGCCCGAAACATGGATTTTGCGGCGCGCGCGACACGGACCGTACCCGGACTGCGGATAACCCGTCGTTAACTGCCGGCCAGAGCCGCTCCTAGGCCGAGCTCCCCGGGTCGGCTGATTGTGCCGCCGCCCACGGCGGCGCGTACCCCGGTGGTCGAAGGGGCCGAGGTCGGCAGGCCGCGCGCCACCCGCGCGGCGAGAAAGGCGAAGGCCTGCGCCTCGAGCATGTCGCCGTCGAGACCGACATCCTCGACCGGCCCGACCGGGCAGTCGCAGCCCGCCGCGATCATCGCCATCATCACCGGGTTGTGCCGCCCGCCCCCGGTAACGAGCAACCGCTCGGGCGGGCTCGGACAATGCTCCATGCCGCGCATCACCGCCGCCGCGGCACAGGCGGTCAGCGTCGCCGCCGCATCGGCATCCGAAAGCGCCTCGACCTCTTGCGACAGGGCGGCGAAGGCATCGCGGTCGAGCGATTTCGGTGCCATGCGGTAGAAATGCGGGTGCTCCAGGAACCGGGCCACCACCGCGGCGTCCACCTCGCCCGCGGCGGCGAGCGCGCCGTCATCGTCGCGCGCCCGGCCCAGCCGCCCCTGCACCAGATCGTCGATCGGCGCGTTGGCCGGGCCGGTGTCGAAGGCCAGCAGCGCCCCCTCTGCCTCGGGACGCGCGAAGCCCGGATCGACGAAGGTCAGGTTGCCGACTCCGCCGAGATTGAGGAAGGCCAGCGGCGCTGTTGCGCCCACGAACTTCGCCAGCGCGAAATGATAGAACGGCGCCAGCGGCGCCCCCTCGCCGCCGAAGCGGACATCCGAGCTGCGGAAGTCCCAGACCACGGGGACGCCCAGTGCCTCGGCCAGAATCGCGCCCGAGCCGGCCTGATGGGTGCCGCGCCCCCTTGGGTCATGCGCGAAGGTCTGGCCGTGGAACCCGATCAGCGCGACATTCTCGAAGCGCGACAGGATCTCGGCATGGGCGGTCTCGACGATCTCCGCCGCGGTCTCCACCTCCGGCCCTTCCCAGTGGCCCAGCGCCGCGCGCAGCACCGCGCGCTCGGCCTCGGAATAGGGCCGGTAGGCGCTTTCGCCGAAGCCGAAGACGCTTTCGCCATCCGTTTCGATCACCGCCGCATCGACGCCGTCGAGCGAGGTGCCCGACATCGCGCCCAAGCACCTGATCCTGTCGCCCGTGCCGAACCGCCGCATCACGCTTTCCCTCGCCCCAGCTGATGCCTATAGAGTGGCGCGACCAAGAGAGGGGCACAAGACATGACCTACCACCCCAAGAGCGACTTCATGTCCGTGATGATCGAGCGCGGCTATCTCGCCGACTGCACTGATTACCAGGGCCTGGACGAGGCGCTGTCGAAGGGGGTCGTGCCCGCCTATATCGGCTATGACGCCACCGCGGCGTCGCTGCATGTCGGCCACCTGCTCAACGTGATGATGCTGCGCTGGCTGCAGAAGACCGGCCACAAGCCGATCACGCTGATGGGCGGCGGCACCACCAAGGTGGGCGATCCGAGCTTCCGCTCGGACGAGCGTCCGCTGCTGGGCCCCGACCAGATCGCCGCGAACATCGCGGGCATGAAGCAGGTCTTCGCGCGCTACCTGTCCTACGGCGACGCGCCGACCGACGCGCTGATGCTCGACAACGCAGAGTGGCTCGACAACCTCAACTACCTCGAGTTCCTGCGCGACATCGGGCGGCATTTCTCGGTCAACCGGATGCTGTCCTTCGAGAGCGTGAAGTCGAGGATCGACCGAGAGCAGTCGCTGTCCTTCCTCGAATTCAACTACATGATCCTGCAGGCCTACGACTTCCTGGAGCTGAACCGCCGCTATGGCTGCGTGCTGCAGATGGGTGGCTCCGACCAGTGGGGCAACATCGTCAACGGCATCGACCTGACGCGCCGGGTGCTCGACCACGAGATCTACGGCCTGACCTCGCCGCTGCTGACCACCTCGGACGGTCGCAAGATGGGCAAGAGCCAGGGCGGCGCGGTCTGGCTCAACGAGGACATGCTGAGCCCGTATGAGTTCTGGCAGTTCTGGCGCAACACGACCGACGCCGATGTCGGCCGCTTCCTCAAGCTCTACACCGAGCTGCCGGTGGATGAGTGCGAGCGCCTCGGCGCGCTGTCGGGCTCGGAGATCAACGAGGGCAAGATCGTGCTCGCCGACGAGGTCACCGCGCTGCTGCATGGCCGCGAGGCTGCCGAGACCGCCAAGGCCACGGCGCGCGAGGTGTTCGAGAAGGGCGGCGTGGGCGACGACCTGCCCACCCTCACCCTCACCGAGGAAGAGGTCGGCGGCGGCATCTCTGTGGTGCAGCTGCTGGTCCGCTCGGGCCTCGCCGGGTCGGGCAAGGAGGCCAAGCGCCTGATCGCCGACAACGGCGCGCGCCTCGACGACGCGCCGCTCACCGATGCGGGGCTGGTGATCGACCGCGCGGCGCTGACCGCGCCGATCAAGCTCTCGGCCGGCAAGAAGCGCCACGCGCTGGTGCGGCTGGGCTGAGACGACAAGGGGCGGCGCGAGCCGCCCCTTTTGCCTTGTGGCGCTCGACCGGCGGCGGAACCGTCATCGTCCCCCGCTGTTGGCCTCCTGTCCACCAGGAGAGCCGAGATGAAAGATGCCACCGGACAACCGGTCGACGCGGAACGCCCCTACCTGTTGCTGCTGCTGGCCGGAATCGGCTTTCTCGGCTGCCTGTCGATGATCGGCGGCACCATCGCCGCGCAGATCGTCGTGCCGGGCCATGACTGGATCGCCGACACGATCAGCGATCTCGGCGCCGGCGAGTGGGAAATCATCATGGACGTCGCGCTCTACGGCTTCGCCGCGGGGCTGTTCGCCACCGCGCTCGCGGCGGCGCATGCGCATCTGGGCGGGATCGGCTGGTCGGCGGGGGTCGTCTCGCTCGCCATCCTCGCGGCGCTTGTCGTCATGGTCGGCGCACGCAACGAATACGGCGATGCCGACAGTGACGGTGTCGTCATCCACATCTACCTCGTCTACGGCCTCGGCGCGCTGTTCCTCGCCGCGCCACTGAGCATGGCGTCGGGCTTCGGGCGCCACCACCCCGGGGCGCGTCGGGCCCTGATCGGCCTGGCCATCGCATGGGTCGTCATGGCGCCCCTGTTCCTCATGGCCCCCACCTCGATCGACGGGCTGGCCGAGCGGGTACTCGGCCTGATCGCCTGCGGCATGATCGCGGTGATGGCCTGGGTGTTCTGGCAGCGCGGCCGCGACGCGCATCGCGGCTAGCCGCCGAGCATCCATTCCCCCTGCGGCCAGAAAGCGTGGAAGGCGAATGCGAAGAGCACGTCATGCGGCACGTCGCGGCCCTGCGCGTCGCGCACCCGGACATTGCCCACGTCGCGCCCCTGCCCCACGCGCCCGGCGTCGAGGGCGCTGGCCTGACCCGCCTCCCAGCTGATCGTCACGCCGGCCTCCGTGACCTGCCCCGCCTCGCGCAGCCGCGAGAACGGCCAAGCCCGGTCGCCGACCCGCACCACGCGCATCAGCGCCGGCACACCATGCGGCGGCATCTCCCCCGAATAGAGAAAGGGCCGGCGCGAGCTGTCATAGCTCACATAGGGGTTGCGGCCGTAATCCCGGCTCCAGTCGGGCTCGTCCATCACCACCCCGTCGGGATGGGCCGCGCGGAACCGCTCCCAGCTGTCCATCCAGGCGGGCAGCAACTCCAGCTCCGCCCCGGTCATCTCGCCGACGATGGCGGTGCCGATGGCCTGCTGCCACCAGCTCTCGGTCTGGCGGTCATACATCACCATGTCCGAGGCGCGCAGCATCCCCGAGACCCCGAAGGACAGCTCGCGCCCGTCGATCCGCCGGTCGAAGATCATGCCGGAATTGCACAGCGGGCAGTAGGTCACGGCGACCGGCACGCCGCCGGCCGCGTCGTTGACGATCTCGTGCCACAGCAGGTAGCGGATCGGATAGGCCCGAGCCGGACCCTCCGGCGCCGGCCAGACCATAACCGGCTCCGTCGCATCGAGCCGGGTCTCGGCGGCGGCCGGGATCATGCGCGGCGCGTCGATGGCCGGGATGCCATCCTTGGGCGGCCCGCCCGACATGATCTCGGACCAGTCGCTGATGCTGGTGTTCGAGAAATCCGTATCGGGCCAAGCCCGTTGCCAACGGCCCGGCTCGGCCATGGCCGCGCCCGAAATCGCCATGGCGGCCAGTATCGCCAGAATGCGCATGATCGTGTCCTCCCTCCTCAGGAGCCTGCCGGGCGGCGCGGCCCGCGTCACCCCGCCTCACCCCAAGGTGACCCGATGCGAGCGGGCGTGTCCGAGGGTGGCGCCGCTGGGCCGAACCGGCTAGACCGGCGGCAAAAGACGTCACGGATCCCGCCATGCCCAAGACCATCCTGTTGCGCTGCGAGCAGAACGGCCTGCGCCTCACCGAACAGCGCCGGGTGATCGCGCGGGTGCTGGAGGCGGCCGACGACCATCCCGACGTCGAGGAACTGCATGCCCGCGCCGCGGCCGAGGATGCGCGGATCTCGCTGGCCACGGTCTATCGCACCGTGAAGCTCTTCGAAGAGGCCGGCATCCTCGAGAAGCACGAGTTCGGCGACGGGCGGGCACGCTACGAGACCACCGACCGCGAGCATCACGACCACCTGATCGACATGCATTCGGGAGAGGTGATCGAGTTCGTCGACGACGAGATCGAGCGCCTGCAGGAGCGCATCGCCGAGCGGCTGGGCTACCGGCTGATCGGTCACCGGCTAGAGCTTTACGGCGTGCCGGTCAGAAAGGACGGATGATGGAAAACCTGCGCGGCAGCCTGCTGATGGTCGCGGCAATGCTGGGCTTCGCGCTCGAGGACATGTTCATCAAGCTTCTGGCCGGGGCGCTGCCGGTCGGACAGATCCTGATGCTGCTGGGGCTGGGCGGCGGCGTGGCCTTCGCGCTGATGGCGATGTCGCGCGGCGACCGGCTCTGGTCGCCCGACTTCCACCACCCCGCCGTGATCGCCCGCAATCTGGGCGAGGTGATCGGCACCGGGGGCTTCATCACCGCCGTGGCGCTGTCGCCGCTGGCCACCGCCACCGCCATCGCGCAATCGATCCCGCTCCTGGTGACGCTGGGCGCGGCGCTGTTCTTCGCCGAACCGGTGGGCTGGCGCCGCTGGAGCGCGATCTGCGTCGGTCTCCTTGGCGTGCTGATCGTGATCCGGCCTGGTGCCGACGGCTTCACCCCCATGTCGCTCTTCGCCCTGATCGGCGCGATCGGGCTCGCCGGGCGCGACCTCGCCTCGCGCCGCGTGCCGCGCGCCATCTCTTCGACCAAGCTGTCGGTCTATGCCTTCCTGATCCTCGTCCCGGTGGGCTACGCCATGGTGCTGGTGGCCGACCAGAGCCTGGTCCGGCCCGATGCGACGCAGGCCGCGATGCTGGGTTTCGCGATCGTCATCGGCATTGCCGCCTATTACATGCTCACCGCCGCGACCCGCATGGGCGAGGTCTCGGTGATCGCGCCCTACCGCTACACCCGGCTGATCTTCGCCCTGGTGATCGCCGTCTCGGTCTTCGGCGAACGGCCCGATGGCCTCACCTATCTGGGCGCGGCGATCATCGTCGGCTCGGGCATCTACACGCTTCTTCGCGAGGCGCGTGTCAGGCGTGCTTCACGCCGGGTCACGCCCGCGTTATAGAGCGCACGAACCTTCCCATAGGAGTTTTCCATGAGCACGATCATCGACATCCACGCCCGCGAGATCCTCGACAGCCGGGGCAACCCGACGGTCGAGGTGGACGTGGTCCTCGAAGACGGCACGATGGGCCGCGCCGCCGTGCCCTCGGGCGCCTCGACCGGCGCCTACGAGGCGGTCGAGAAGCGTGACGGCGACAAGTCGCGCTACATGGGCAAGGGCGTGCTCGAGGCCGTGGCCGCCGTGAACGGCGAAATCGCCGAAGCCATCCTCGGCATGGACGCGACCGAGCAGGTCGAGATCGACCAGACGATGATCGAGCTCGACGGCACCGACAACAAGGGTCGCCTCGGCGCCAACGCGATCCTCGGCGTGTCGATGGCGGTCGCCAAGGCCGCGGCCGAGTTCACCACCCAGCCGCTCTTCCGCTATGTCGGCGGCATGTCGGCCCGCGTTCTGCCGGTGCCGATGATGAACATCATCAATGGCGGCGAGCATGCCGACAACCCGATCGACATCCAGGAATTCATGATCATGCCGGTGTCCGCCACCAGCATCCGTGAAGCCGTCCGCATGGGCTCCGAGGTGTTCCACACCCTCAAGAAAGAGCTTTCGGCCGCCGGCATGTCCACGGGCCTGGGCGACGAGGGTGGCTTCGCGCCCGAGCTCGGCTCGACCCGTGAGGCGCTCGATTTCATCCTGAAATCGATCGAGAAGGCCGGCTACAAGCCGGGCGAGGACATCTACCTCGCGCTCGATTGTGCCGCGACCGAGTACTACAAGAACGGCAAGTACGAGCTGAAGGGCGAAGGCAAGTCCCTGACCTCTCAGGAAAACGTCGCCTATCTCGAAGCGCTGGTGAACGACTACCCGATCATCTCGATCGAGGACGGCATGTCCGAGGACGACTGGGAGGGCTGGAAGGCTCTGACCGACGCCATCGGCGACCGCGTCCAGCTGGTGGGCGACGATCTCTTCGTCACCAACCCCGCCCGCCTCAAGGACGGCATCGAGAAGGGCTCCGCCAACTCGCTGCTGGTGAAGGTCAACCAGATCGGCACGCTGACCGAGACCATGCAGGCGGTGGAAATGGCGCAGCGCGCCCGCTTCACCTGCGTGATGTCGCATCGCTCGGGCGAGACCGAGGACGCGACCATCGCCGACCTCGCCGTCGCCACGAACTGCGGTCAGATCAAGACCGGCTCGCTCGCCCGTTCCGACCGGCTCGCCAAGTACAACCAGCTGATCCGCATCGAGGAAATGCTGGGCGAGACCGCGATCTACGCCGGCCGCTCGATCCTGCGCGGCTGATCGCTATCGACACGACGAAAAAAGGGCCGTGGCGGATGCCACGGCCCTTTCTCATGCGATGGGGACCGATCAGTTCCACCAGTTGTAGTAGCCCTCATTGGCCTCCGGCAGCGCTTCGAGCTGCTCCTGGCTCATGCGCGTCACGAGGGAGAAGTCGCCACCGACGTAGTCGCCGGCCAGACGCACTTCGTTGAAGTCCAGAATGACTTCCTCGTCACCGATGTCGAGCCAGCCGCCGGTCTCGATCACGAGGCCGATCATCTGGCCATCGGCGGAGATCACGATGTCCTCGACCTCGCCGATCTCTTCCCACTCGGCGTCGACCTCTTCGTAATAGGGCGTATCGGTCCAGACCGTCTCGTCATACTCGGCTTCGAGCGTGTAGATGTTCGAGCCGATCAGGCTTTCCGCCCGGATCGTGTTGCTGAGATTGTCGGCGGTCAGCCGGCCGCTGCCCATGCCCATCTCGGTGTGCGCCTCGGCGAGGGCGCCGCCGGCGGCGAGGGTCAGGCCGAGGGTCAGGGCGGTGGTGCTCATGATGCGGGTCATGCGAACTCCTTCATCTTGCGTTTCCATCTTCGGCGGGACAACGGTGCAGGCGCAGTCATGTTCCAACACGATGAGCCAGCCCGTGACCGAATCCCGTCCCCTCGCCGCGACCCGGAGCTATGACGCGCGCGGTCTTGCCTGCCCGCTCCCGGTGCTCAGGGCCCGCAAGCTGCTTGCGGAGATGGCCCCCGGTGAAGTTCTCGAGATCGTGACCGACGATCCGGTGGCGCGGATCGACCTGCCGCATTTCTGCGCCGAGGCCGGACATGCGCATCTCGGGCTGCATGAGGACGGACCCGACCAGATCCACATCATCCGCCGGGCCTGACGGAACGAAACAGACGATTTCGTTCCTTCTCCTGATACGCCTAGGGCCGCCCAGCTTCGACCGTCACCGGCAAAGAAAAAGGCCGGGCAGATCCCTCTGCCCGGCCTTCTTTACTGTCTTCGCTTGGCTCAGCGGCTGATCGACCACCAGCCACGACGGCGCGGCTTCTTGTCGTCGTCATCGCCGCCCGCATCGACGGTCTCGCGCGGGGCCTCTTCGGGCTCGGGGGCGCGCCGCGTCTCGGCCACGGTCTGCGCCACCTGCTCGGCGACCTCCGGCATCACCTCGGGCGTCTCGCTGGCGGGCGACTGCTCGGGCGCGTCGCCGGCGTCCTGTTGGGCGGCACCCGCGGCGGCGGGCTCCGCCGCGGCCGGCACGGGCGCGGTCTCGGCGACCTCCTCGGCCTTGGGTTCGGCCTTCTTGCGACGGGTCCGCTTAGGCTTGGGCGCCTCTTCGGCCGCCGCTTCGCCGGTCGCCTCACCGGCCTCGGCCGGTTTGGGCTCGGCCTTCTTGCGGCGGGTCCGCTTCGGCTTGGGCGCTTCCTCGGCAGCCGCTTCGTCGGCGGTTTCCGCGCCTTCGGCGGGCTTCGGCTCGGCCTTCTTGCGACGGGTCCGCTTCGGCTTGGCCGGAGCCTCGGCCTCGGCCGCCGGGGCAGCCTCGGCTGCGGGGGCGGCGTCCGACGTCACTTCCGGCGCGGCATCAGCGGCAGCGTCGGGCGTGGCCGAGCTCTGGGCGATCTCCGCCACGGTCGCGGGCTGGGCCTCGTCCTGGGTGGCGTCGCCTTCGGCGTCACCCGCGTCCGAGCCATCCTCGGCCTGGGTCTCGGCGCCCTCGCCATTGGCACCCCGACGACGCCGACGACGCCGACGCTTCTTGCGCGGCTTGCCGTCCTCGTCCTCGTCCTCGGCCCGCGGGCCGGTGGTCTCGGCGGGGGCCGCGGTGGCGGTGGTTTCGACCTCGGCTTCCGCCTCCTCGGTCTCGTCCTCTTCCTCGAGCGCTTCGAGGTCGATCTCGGCGTCGAGCTGTTCCATCAGAGCGGCCGAAGAGACGACCGGCGCGGCTTCGGGCACGGCCCGGGTCGCGGTCTTGAACTTCTCGATCACGAAATCGGGCGAAACCAGCGCCGCGTCGCCCTCGACCCGCACCGCCATGCCATAGCGCTGCTCGATCGCGGCCACGTGCTCGCGCTTGTGGTTCATCAGGAAGTTCATGATGGCGTAAGGCAGGCGCACCAGCACTTCCTTGGTGCGGCCGCGCACGCCCTCTTCCTCGAGCTGCCGCAGGATCGACAGGGCGACGTTCTCGTCCGAGCGCAGCAGGCCGGTGCCGTGGCAATGCGGGCAGGGCTGGGTGGTCGCCTCGAGCATGCCCGGGCGCAGACGCTGACGGCTCATCTCCAGCAGGCCGAAGCCCGAGATGCGGCCGACCTGGATCCGGGCACGGTCGGTCTTGAGCTTTTCCTTGAAGCGCTTCTCGACCGCGGTGTTGTTGCGCCGCTCGTCCATGTCGATGAAGTCGATCACGATCAGGCCGGCGAGGTCACGCAGACGCAGCTGGCGCGCCACCTCGTCGGCTGCCTCGAGGTTGGTCTTGAGCGCGGTCTGCTCGATCGAGCCTTCCTTGGTGGCACGGCCGGAGTTCACGTCGATGGCGACCAGCGCCTCGGTGACACCGATCACGATGTAGCCGCCCGACGGCAACTGCACGGTCGGGTTGAACATGCCGGAGAGGTAGCTCTCGACCTGGTAGCGCGCGAAGAGCGGCAGGCTGTCGGTGTAGGGTTTCACGTTCTTGGCGTGCGACGGCATGATCATCTTCATGAAGTCGCGTGCGGTGCGGAAGCCCTCGACGCCCTCGACGATCACCTCGTCGATATCCTTGGAGTAGAGGTCGCGGATCGACCGCTTGATGAGGTCGCCTTCCTCGTAGATCTTGGCGGGCGCGATCGACTTGAGCGTCAGCTCGCGGATCTGCTCCCACAGGCGCTGCAGGTATTCATAGTCGCGCTTGATCTCGGATTTGGTGCGCTGCGATCCGGCGGTGCGGATGATCAAACCCGCGCCCTCGGGCACGTCCATCTCGGCCGCGATCTCCTTGAGCTTCTTGCGGTCGGCGGCGTTGGTGATCTTGCGCGAAATGCCACCGCCACGGGCGGTGTTGGGCATCAGCACGCAGTAGCGGCCGGCGAGCGAGAGATAGGTGGTCAGCGCCGCGCCCTTGTTGCCGCGCTCTTCCTTGACGACCTGGACCAGCATGATCTGCCGGACCTTGATCACTTCCTGGATCTTGTAGCGCTTGGGCCGGGGCTTGCGGACCGGGCGCACATCCTCGCTGTCGTCCTCTTCGGCGACGCTTTCGATATCCTCGTCCTTGGCAGCCGCGTCGCCGTCATCCTCGGCATCGGCGTCGAAGGTCTCCATGCCGGAGACGGCGTCGCCGTCCTGGGTGGCGACGGCATCGCTGCCGGCATCGGCGGCACGGCGACGGCCGCGCGAGCGGCGGCGACGCGGGCGGTCACCCTCCTCGCCCTCGGCCTCGGCGTCGTCATCCTCATCCGACGAGGCGGCCTCGGCCTCGGCCTTCAGGCTTTCGGCATAGGCCTTTTCCTCGGCGAGCAGCGCCTCGCGATCCGCGACCGGGATCTGGTAGTAGTCGGGGTGGATCTCGGAGAAGGCCAGGAAGCCGTGCCGGTTGCCGCCGTAATCGACGAAGGCCGCCTGCAGCGACGGCTCTACGCGCGTGACCTTGGCGAGGTAGATGTTTCCGGCGAGCTGACGGCGGCTCTGGCTTTCGAAGTCGAATTCCTCGACCTTGTTTCCGTCACAGACCACGACGCGGGTCTCTTCCGCGTGCGTGGCGTCGATGAGCATTTTCTTTGCCATGTTATCCATTCGCATGGCGCGCCGGGCGGCGCCCCCGAGGGGGCGCGTGCCGCGCGCTCATGTCCGATTGTGGCGATGACGCGCGTATCGGCCTCCGTGCGGCCCCTCGGGGCCGTCAACGGGTCGCCTGCATGCTGCGCGCGTTGCATCGCGGTTCTTCCTCGGCCCGGGGGGCCAGTTCATGCCCGGCGGCCGCCCATGCGGACGGGCCGGTCGGGGTCAGGTATGCGGCCCCTCTCGGGGCCGGTCTCGTCCGCCGCCGGTGCCGGGCAACCCCGTCGCAAAGGTGGCGGAAAATCCGTCCGGGCGGTCGCGCATGGCGCGTGCCCGTTCCGACCTTCATAGCGGCACTTGTCCACATGACACAATGACGAATGTGAAAGGCCGCCCCGAAGGGCGGCCCGTTCCGGATCGGATTTCCCCGTCTTTCACAGGTAGTCGGAGCGCTGCAGCCCGTATTTGGCCATCTTCTCGTTGAGCGTCCGGCGCGGCAAGCACAGCTCGTCCATCACCGCCACGATCGACCCCTTGTGGCGCCGCATCGTGTTGTCGATCAGCATCCGCTCGAAGGCCTCGACGAATTCCTTGAGCGGCTTGCCCTCGGTGGTCATCGCCTGGTCGCTCTGCTCGTCGCCATCGGTCATCAGCAGCGAGGCGATCGAGCCCGAGCCGCGCCGGTTCTGCAGCACCGCCCGCTCGGCCACGTTGATCAGCTGGCGGACGTTGCCGGGCCAGGGCGCCTGCAGCAGCTGCGCCGCCTCCTGCGCGCTGACCTCGGGCGCGTCGCAGCCATACTCGTCGGCGAACTGCTCCGACAGGCGGGTGAAGAGCGACAGGATGTCCTCACCGCGCTGGCGGAGCGGCGGCACCACGATCCTGAGCGCCGCGAGCCGGTAGTACAGGTCCGGGCGCAGCACGCTCTCGCAGGTCTTGCCCTCGTCCTGAAGGTTGCAGATCGCAACGATCCGGGTCTCGGCCGGGCTGCCCTGGTCGTTGATCGCCGTCAGCAGCCGCGCCTGCATCGCGCCCGACAGCGCCTCGATATCCTCGAGCACCAGCGTGCCGCCGCGCGCCTCCTCGAGCGCCGGGATCGGCTCGTCCTCGCCGGCCGGACCGAAGAGCCGCGCGCTCAGCCGGTCCTCGTCATAGGCCGAGCAGGAGATCAGCACGAACTTCTTGGCCGCGCGTGCGCCCACCGCGTGCAGCGCGTGCGCCACCAGCGTCTTGCCGGTGCCGGTTTCGCCCTCGATCAGCACGTGGCCATCGGCTTGGCCGAGATCGAGGATATCCTCCTTGAGCCGCTCCATCGCCGGCGAGGAGCCGATCAGCTTGTTCATCAGCGCCGAACCGTCCGACAGCTCGCGCCGCAGCGCGCGGTTGTCGAGCACCAGCCGCCGCGCCGTGCTGGCGCGCTTGGCCAGCTCGGTCATCCGGTCGGGGTTGAACGGCTTCTCGAGAAAGTCGAACGCCCCCAGCCGCATCGCCTCGACCGCCATCGGCACGTCGCCATGGCCGGTGATCATGATCACCGGCAGCGTGCTGTCGACGCTCTTGAGCTTGCGGAGGAACTGCATGCCATCCATGCCGGGCATGCGGATATCGCTCACCACGATGCCCGGATAATCGGCTGTCAGCCCCTTCAGCGCCTCCTCGGCGCTGGCGAAGCTCTCCGTGTCGAAGCCCGACAGCGCCAGCCACTGGCTGATCGACTGACGCATGTCCTTCTCGTCGTCGACGATGGCGACTTTCATGGTCTTGCTCATGTGAGCCCCCTATTCCGCAGCGGCCATGCTTTCTTCCAAGATAGGCAGCTGCACTTCGAAAACAGCCCCACCGCCGGTTGCGTTCCGCGCGGTCAGCCGTCCCCCGAGATCGTTGACGATGCCCGACGAGATAGCGAGACCCAATCCCACGCCGTCGCCGGGCTGCTTGGTGGTGTAGAACGGCTCGAACAGGGCATCGAGATCCTCGATGCCCGGGCCGTTGTCCTGCACGGTGAGGACGACGGCGTCCTCGACCGTGAGCGTGATGTCGACGCGCGGATCGCGCACCTCCTTGGTGGCGTCGAGCGCGTTCCGAAGCAGGTTGATGATCACCTGCTCGAAGCGCAGCCTGTCGCCGAGGATCATCGCCGGCCCGGAGGGCAGCGTCCGGTTGATCGCCACCGAGCGGGTCTTGAGCTGCGGCTCCATCATCGCCAGCGCCGAGGAAAGCGCGGCGCGGGCATCGACCGGCTCGAAGGCCTGATTGCCCTTGCGCGCATAGGATTTGAGCTGGCGGGTGATCGCGCCCATCCGGTCGATCAGGTCATCGATCCGCTGGAACGAGGACAGCGCCTCCTCGGTGCGGCGACGCTGCAGCAGCAGCCGGGCGCCGGCCAGATAGGTCTTCATCGCTGCCAATGGCTGGTTCAGCTCGTGGCTTACGCTGGCCGACATCTCGCCCAGAACGGCGAGCTTGGAGCTCTGCGCGATGGTCTGCTCGGCGCTCTCGAGGTTGCGCTCGACCTGCTGGCGCTGGGCGATCTCGCGCTGCAGCCGCATGTTGAGCCGCCGCAGCTGGTCGCTCTCGCGGCGGACCAGCAGCAGTCGCGTCGCCGATTTGCGCGAGCTGATCCAGAAGATCAGCGCCAGCAGGATCGCGAAGCCCATGATCTCGAGCGCCAGCACCCCGTTTACCCGCTCGCGCACGGAGGTGTAGGCGGTGAAGGTGACCATCTTCCAGCCCTGGAACGGCACCCGCATCTCGCGCCGCATCACCGCCTCGCCGCGCAGATAGGCGTCGATCGGCAGCGCGGTCCAATCGGTCGCGAGGAAGGCCCGCTCGATCGCCGAGGGCGCGCTCTGCCGTTCCAGCGCCTCGCTCTCGGGCAAGCCGCGCCAGCGCGGCTCGGTCGACAGGATGATCTCGCCGGCGCTGTCGGTGACCAGAACCGCGTCGGCGGTGCCGGCCCAGCTGCGCTCGAGCTTGGCGAGGTCGACCTCGACCGAAATCACGCCGAGCGCCGCGCCATTGGCGTCGACCTTGCGCGAGTAGAGGAAGGAATAGCCCCCCGTCGGCTGCTGGAAGATCGTGAAGACGGTGGAGTTCGCCCGCATCGCGTCGACGAAATAGGGCGCGGAGCGATGCGTCTCGCCGAGCCGGTTGCGGTCGGTCGCCGCGACGATCCGGCCGTCGCGGTCATAGAGCATCAGGCTCGCCGCGCCGATCTCGTCGACGAAGGACAAGAGCCGCTGGGTCGAGCGCGAGAAATCCGACGACGACAGCGCGCCGATCAGCTCGGGGTCGCGTGCCAGCAGCTGCGGCACGATCGAGTTGCGCTGCAGCTCGGAGATCAGGTTGCCGACATAGAGCGTCAGCCGGACCTCGGCGCGGTTGCGCGTGGCCTCGGTGAAGCGCTCGGTCAGCAGCACGTTGGTGACCCAGATCACCGCCATCGCGACGACGCAGAACAGGGCCAGCGCGATGCGCGGGCCCCAGCTGCGGCGCGGACGTGGCGTTCTGGCGGTGTCGGTCGACATGGCCAAGGGTTTACGCCGCGCCGCCCGGCGCGGCAAGCGGCGGCGGATCACGCCACCTTCAGCGGCACGGCCCGCAGGCCGCCCCCGAGGTCTCAGGCGGCGACCAGCGCGCCCACCAGCCCCTCGAACAGGCCGCGCCCGTCGGTGCCGCCGTGACCGGCATCCACCGCCCGTTCGGGATGCGGCATCATGCCGAGCACCCGGCGGTTGTCGGAGAGCACGCCGGCGATGTCGCCGGTCGAGCCGTTGGGGTTGTCGCGATAGGTGAAGGCGATCCGGTCCTCGCCGCGCAGCCGCTCCAGCTGGGCGGCGTCGACGAAGTAGTTGCCGTCGTGATGCGCGACCGGGATCTGCAACTCGGCGCCCGCCGCGTAGCCGCGGGTGAAGTCGCTTTCGGCGGTGGTCACGACCAGCGGCACGGTCTTGCAGACGAAGCGGATGCCGGCGTTGCGCATCAGCGCGCCGGGCAGCAGCCCGGTCTCGGTCAGCACCTGGAAGCCGTTGCACACGCCGAGCGCGTAGCCGCCACGGTTCACGTGGTCGATCACCGCGCGGCAGACCGGCGACTGCGCGGCGATGGCGCCGCAGCGCAGGTAGTCGCCGAAGGAAAACCCGCCCGGAACGGCGACGAGGTCGACGCCGCGCGGCAGCCCGGCATCCTTGTGCCAGACCATCTCGACCTCGGCGCCCGCGGAACGCAGGGCGACGGCCATGTCGCGATCGCAATTGGAGCCGGGAAAGACGATGACGGCGGCCTTCATGGGGGCTTCCTTCGAGATTGGGGGGCGGCAGCGCCGCCGGGGTGGGATGCCGGTGGGCGCCGGCGGGGCTTGGGTCGGGGCGGTCAGGGCGGCGGTGGCGCCCTCCCCTGCAACCACCGCCGCATCGCTCCCGGTGCTCAGGCATCCCCGAAGGGGCCGAGCGATGCCCGAAAGCGAAACCCGCGCCGAAGACGCGAACGCCGCCCCGAGAGGCGGCGTGCGACCTCAGCTCAGGTCGATCTTGTAGCTTTCGATCACCGTGTTGGCGAGAAGTTTCTCGCACATCTCGGTCACTTGACGCTCGGCGGCCTCGGGATCGGTGCCCGCGAGGTCGATCTCGATCACCTTGCCCTGCCGGACGCCCTCGACGCCGTCAAAGCCCAGCGATCCGAGCGCGTGGCGGATCGCCTCGCCCTGCGGGTCCAGGACCCCTGCCTTCAGCATCACCTGCACGCGAGCCTTCATGCGCGCCGCTCCTTCTCGTCTGTCCTTGGGGTCCGGCTTCAGTTGATCAGCGTCGGACGGGGCCGGTGGGTCACGTTGGAGGGCAGCACGCCCAGCCGCCGCGCCACCTCGGTATAGGCGTCGGTGAGACTGCCCAGATCCTTGCGGAACACGTCCTTGTCGAGCTTCTGGCCGGTCTCGATGTCCCACAGCCGGCAGCTGTCGGGCGAGATCTCGTCGGCCACGACGAGACGCTGGAAGTCGTTGTCCCAGATCCGGCCGATCTCGATCTTGAAGTCGATCAGCTTGATGCCGACGCCGTGCATCACGCCCGACATGAAATCGTTGACCCGCAGCGCCAGCGCCACGATGTCGTCGAGATCCTGCTGGGAGGCCCAGCCGAAGGCGATGATGTATTCCTCGGGAACCAGCGGATCGCCGAGCTTGTCGTCCTTGTAGGAGAACTCGATGATCGGACGCGGCAGCGGCGCGCCCTCCTCCATGCCGAGGCGCTTGGCCATCGAGCCGGCGGCGAAGTTGCGCACGATCACCTCGAGCGGGATGATCTCGACCTGGCGAATCAATTGCTCGCGCATGTTGAGCCGCTTGATGAAGTGCGTCGGCACGCCGATCGACTGCAGGCCGGTCATGAAGAACTCGGACAGGCGGTTGTTGAGCACGCCCTTGCCCTCGATCACCGCCTTCTTCTCGGCGTTGAACGCGGTGGCATCGTCCTTGAAATACTGGACCAGCGTTCCCGGCTCGGGGCCTTCGTAGAGGATCTTCGCCTTGCCCTCGTAAATCTTCTTGCGACGTGCCATGCGCTCTCCACGAAGTTTCGCGCGCCTCGGCCCCGTGATGTCGGGGCGACGCAACGTTTCCGTGTCCGGAATGCTGCGTGGCGCGGTCTTGAGGGCCTCATAGTGCATGGTCCCCTTGCGGGCAAGGTGCCGCGGGGCGTATCCTGAGGCATGTGGGACGGAGGCGTGGGAAGGCAAGTCGGATGACACTTTTCGAGGAACGTGAACACGCATTCGAGGCGAAGTTCGCTCATGACGCCGAGATGAAGTTCCGCGCCGAGGCGCGGCGCAACCGCAAACTCGGCTTCTGGGCGGCAGGGCTGCTCGGCAAGGAGGGCGACGAGGCCGCCGCCTACGCCAAGGAGGTCATCAAGGCCGATTTCGAGGAGGCCGGCACCGACGACGTGTTCCGCAAGCTGCGGCGCGATATCGGCCACCTGCTCAGCGACGAGGAAATCCGCGACCGGATGACCGAGTACGATGCCGAGGCCAAGGCCGAGCTGGTCAAGGAAAGCTGACCCCCGATCGGGCCGGCTTTGTGGCGGCCTGCCCCGGAGCGGACATGATCGTCCCGCTCCCGTGACATGTTGATCGTTTAATCCCGTTTTCATAAACGAACCGCTACTGTCCGCGGACCGGCCGCGGCAGAATTCCCGGCATTTTGCCGCAGGAGTCGCCTGATGCACGATCCGCGCCCGTCCACTGCCACGCCCGCCACTGCCCGTCTCGGACGGCTGGCGCTCCGGCTGCTGCCGCTCGTCGCGCTGGCGATCGGCGGCTGGCTGCTGGCGCGGCGCTGCGGGACGATCGATTTCGGCGCGGTCTGGCCGGCGCTGGCGGCGCTGCCGCCGCAGCAATGGATCGGCGCGCTGGCCTGCACCGGG
This sequence comes from Limimaricola variabilis, assembly GCF_034371605.1. Lineage (NCBI taxonomy): Bacteria > Pseudomonadati > Pseudomonadota > Alphaproteobacteria > Rhodobacterales > Paracoccaceae > Limimaricola > Limimaricola variabilis. Next base: position 970,805 of record NZ_CP139691.1, read on the forward strand.
CTGAGCCTCTGGGCGTTGGGCCAATACGACGTCGTGCTGCACCGCGCCATGGGCACCGGCATCGCCCCCGATCGCGCCCGCGCCGCCGGGATGCGGGCGATGGCGATCTCGCAGACCATCGGCTTCGGCTCGATCACCGGCGCGCTGGTGCGCTGGCGGGCCCTGCCCGAATGCGACCTGTGGCTGGCGACGCGGCTCTCGGTCTGGGTCTCGGTCTCCTTCATGGCGGCGCTGGGCCTGCTCGCGGGGCTGTCGCTGCTGCTGCTCGAGGGGCACAGCGCGCTGGCCGCGCTGCTGGCGATTGCCGCGATCGCGGCGCTGACCCGGATCACCCGCCTTCCCGGCCTGCCGCAACTGCGCGCGGGCACCCTGCCCCGGCTTCTGCTGTGGACCGTCATCGACACCTCGGCCGCCGGCGCGGTGATCTGGCTGCTGCTGCCCGCCCATGTCGAGATCGCGGCCTCCGCGGCGATCTTCGCCTATCTTGCGGCGCTGGGCGCGGGGCTCGCCAGCCAGAGCCCGGGCGGCGTCGGCGCTTTCGAGCTGGTGCTGCTGGCGCTGATGCCGCAGCTGGCCGAGGCCGACCTGATCGCCGCGATCATCGGCTACCGCGTCGTCTACCACGCGGTCCCGGCGCTGATCGCGCTGCTGGCGCTGATCCGGCCGGTCGCGCCGGACATCCCCTCGGGGCTGACCCTCGCCCGCGGCGCCGAGCGGCACGCGGCGCTGGCGCAGGCGCCGCATTCGGAATGGGGCCTCGCGCATCAGGGCGCGCGGATCCTGCTGTCGCGCGACCGGCAGAACGGCTGGCTGGTGCGCCGCACCGGCGGCACGCTGGCGGTGATCGGCGAGCCGATGGGCCAGCCCGAGCTGTCGATGCTGCATGCCCATGCCAGCCGGCTGGGCCTGACCGCCGCGCTCTACAAATGCGGGCCGCGCCTCGCCCGCGCCGCCCGCGACGCGGGCTGGGCCGTCGAGCGGATCGCCACCGAGGCGGTGATCGACACCGCCAGCTGGAGCGCCGACCGCCCCGCCTGCCGCAGCCTGCGCCGCAAGCTCAAGGCCGCGGCCAAATCCGGGGTCGAGATCACCTGTGCGGGCGATCACCTGCCGCTCGAGGAGATGGCACGGGTCCATGCCGAATGGGCCGCGCGCTCGGGCGGCGAGCGCGGCTTCTCGATGGGCCGCTTCTGCCCCGAGCTGCTGGCGCATCAATACGTGGTGCTGGCCCGGCGCGACGGCGTGCTGGTTGGCTTCGCGAGCTTCCACCAGGGCCGCGGCGACTGGACCCTCGACCTGATGCGCCAGACCGCCGAGGCGCCGGACGGCACAATGATGGCGATTGTCGTGGCCGCGATCGAGGCGGCGCGCGAGGCGGGCGCGGCCAAGCTGTCGCTGGCGGCGCTGCCGGCGATGCCCTGCTGGATCCCCGGCTGGCTGGTGGCGCGGATCGCGGCCCGCCCGGGCTGCGCCGGGCTCGAGCAGTTCAAGCGCGGCTTCGGCCCCGGCTGGCGGCCGCTCTACATCGCGGCGCCGACCCGTGCGGGGCTGCTCCGCGCCGGGGTCGAGATCGCCCGCGCGATCCACGACCCCGCCCCGCTGGGCCGCGAGCCGGGGCTCGGTACGATTGAACTTGGCGCCCGTCCGGTGCAGAAGGGCCGAGACACTGCCCGGCGGCCGATCAGGCTACCGGTCCTGCGCGGCTTCGCGCCTCGCCTCACCGACCAGACAGGCCCTGCTCATGACCGACGCGCTCTCCCGACTTCTCGAAACCCGTGACTGGCTTCTGGCCGACGGCGCCACTGGGACCAACCTGTTCAACATGGGTCTGAGCTCGGGCGACGCGCCCGAGCTTTGGAACACCGACCAGCCGGACAAGATCCGCAAGCTCTATTCCATGGCGGTCGAGGCGGGCTCCGACCTGTTCCTGACCAACAGCTTCGGCGGCAATGCCTCGCGGCTCAAGCTGCACGACGCCCAGGACCGGGTGTTCGAGCTGAACCGCGCGGCTGCCGAGCTGGGCCGCGAAGTGGCCGACAAGGCCGGGCGTCCGGTGATCGTCGCGGGCTCGGTCGGCCCGACCGGCGACATCATGGCGCCGATGGGCAGCCTGACTCATGCCGTCGCGGTCGAGATGTTCCACGAGCAAGCCGAGGGCCTGAAGGCCGGCGGCGCCGATGTGCTCTGGGTCGAGACGATCTCGGCCGGCGAGGAATTCCGTGCCGCCGCCGAGGCCTTCGAGAAGGCCGGCATGCCCTGGTGCGGCACGATGAGTTTCGACACCGCCGGGCGCACCATGATGGGCCTGACCTCCGCCGACATGGTCAAGCTGGTCGGCAAGCTCCCGAACGCGCCGCTGGCCTTCGGCGCCAATTGCGGCACCGGCGCCTCGGACCTGATGCGCACCGTACTCGGCTTCACCGCCGCGGGGGCGGAGCAGCCGATCATCGCCAAGGGCAATGCCGGCATCCCCAAATACCATGACGGGCACATCCATTACGACGGCACGCCCGAGCTGATGGCCGATTACGCCTGCCTCGCCCGCGATGCCGGCGCCACGATCATCGGCGGCTGCTGCGGGACCATGCCGGACCACCTGCGCGCCATGCGCGAGGCGCTCGAGACCCGCGCGCCGGGCGAGCGGCCGACGCTGGAGACCATCGTCGAGAAGCTCGGCGGCTTCTCCTCGGCCTCCGACGGCACCGATGGCGCGGGCCCCGGGCGCGCGGCGCGACGCGGCCGCCGCCGGAGCTGAGCCCCCCGAAATGCAAAAGCCCCCGCGACTGACAGGTCGCGGGGGCTTTTTTGCGCCTCGCCTGATAGCTCAGAGGCCGTAGAGCGCCGCGAACTTGGCCTCGAGATAGTCGAGCAGCGGCGCCTCGGAGGGCTCGAAGCCGCAGGCCGCCCGGATCGTCTCGCGCGGCTCCATCAGCGCGCCATGCCGCTGCACCTTGTCGCGCAGCCAGGCCGTGGCCCCCGACAGATCGCCCTGCGCCAGCTCGGCATCGAGGCCCGGGCGATCGGCCCGGAGCGCCGCGTGGAGGCAGCCGGCATAGACGTTGCCGAGGCTGTAGGTCAGAAAATAGCCCATCAGCCCGACCGACCAGTGCACGTCCTGCAGGCAGCCATTCGAAGGCTTGTCGACGGCAAAGCCGAAATCGGCGGCGAAACGGTCGTTCCAGGCCGCCTCGAGGTCGGTCACCGCGAGATCGCCGGAGATCAGCGCCCGCTCGAGGTCGTAGCGCATCATGACATGCAGGTTGTACTGCACCTCGTCGGCCTCGGTGCGGATATAACCGTTCGAGACGCGGTTGACGGCGCGGGCGAAAATCGCGGGATCGTCGATGCCGATATCGCCGAAGACATTGCGCATCCGGCCCAGCAGCCACTCCGCGAAGGCAGGCGATCGGGCGAGCTGGTTCTCGTAGATCCGGCTCTGGCTTTCATGCACGCCCATCGACACGCCCCGCCCGATCGGCGTCAGCAGGTAGTCGGGCTCGACATTCTGCTCGTAGCTGGCGTGACCGACCTCGTGGATCGTCGAGTAGAGGCAGTTGAACGGATCGGCCGGGTCGGTGCGGGTGGTGACCCGCACATCGTTGCCCGAACCCGAGCAGAAGGGATGCACCGCCTTGTCGATCCGGCCGCGCGCGAAGTCGTAGCCGAAGACCCCGGCCAGCTCGCGCGACAGGGCGAGCTGCGCCGCCTCGTCGAAGCTGCCCGAAAGCGGCGTGGGCTGCGGCCGGTCGAGTATCGCCGCGCGCAGCGCGACGAGACGCGGGCGGAGCGCGCCGAACATCGCGTCGAGCTCGCTCGCCTTTGCGCCCGGCTCATAGTCATCGAGCAGCGCGTCGTAGACGTCGCCGCCCTGCGCCAGCGCCTGCCCCTCCTCCTGCCGGAGCGCCACCACGCGCTGCAGGGTCGGCAGGAAGGCCGCGACATCCTCGTCGGCGCGGGCCTGCGCCCAGATGCCCTGCGCGACGGAGGTGACGCGGGCGATCTCGGCGGCGAGCTTGGCGGGCACCTTGTTGGAACGCTCGAAGGCGCGGCGGATCTCGCGGAGATTGGCCGCGGCGACCTTGTCGGTGGCCTCCGCCGCCTCCAGCCATTCGCCGATGCGCGGATCGGTGCGGCGGGCATGCAGCACGCCCTCCATCGCCGCGCTCTCCTCGCCGCGCTGGGTGGCGGCGCCGCGCGGCATCACCGTCTCCTGGTCCCAGCCCAGCCGGCCGGCCACCTGCGCCAGCGCCTCGGTTTCGCGCGCATGCGCCATCAGATCGTCATAGGCGGTCATTTGCGGAGGCTCCTCACGGATTGCACGATCGGGTAGCGGGCGAGGAAGCGGGCGCGCAGGATCAGCACCCACAGCAGCACCGCACCGAGCTGGTGGGTGATCGCGGCGTGCAGCGGCGCGCTGTAGAGCGCGGTCACGATGCCGAGCACCATCTGCACCACCAGCATCGCCAGCACGGCGTTGACGGCGAAGCGGGTCTTGCCATGCGGCGAGCGGCTGCCCCGCAGCCAGACCACCACGCCGAGGACCAGCAGCAGGTAGCCCGCCATGCGGTGGATGAACTGCACCAGCCCCGGATCCTCGAAGAAGTTGCGCCAGACCGGCTCGAGCTGAAACGGGTCGGGCGGGAAGAAGCCGTCGCCCATCAGCGGCCAGGTCGGAAAGGCCCGGCCCGCATCGATGCCCGCGACCAGCGCGCCGAGCAGGATCTGCACGAAGCCCAGATGCATCAGCCCGGTCATGCCGCCCCAGAGCTTGCGCTCGGCCGAGCGGCGGGCCTGCAGCAGGTCCACCTCACGGCGGCCCAGCCGCAGGAAATACCAGGTGATCAGCCCGAGGATCGCGAAGGCGAGACCCAGATGCGCCGCCAGCCGGTAGGAGGCGACGGTCACCATCCCCTCCTGCAGCCCACTATGTACCATCCACCAGCCGACCGCGCCCTGCAGGCCGATCAGCGCGCCGATGCCGAAGAAGCGCAGGCCGTAGCCAGGCGGCACCCGCCGCGCCAGCGCGAAGCCCGCGAAGCCCAGCGCCCAGACCAGCCCGATGGTCCGGCCGAGCTGGCGATGCGCCCATTCCCACCAGAAGATGCGCTTGAAGGCGTCCACCTCCATGCCCTGGTTCATCAGCTCGTATTGCGGGCTGGCCTTGTAGTTGGCGAACTCCACCTCCCAGGCCTCGGCCGAGAGCGGCGGGATCGCGCCCGAGACCGGGTTCCACTCGGTGATCGACAGCCCGCTATCGGTGAGCCGGGTCATGCCGCCGACGAAGACGATGGCGACCACCAGCGCGAAGAGCAGGCCGAGCCAGATCCTCAGGCCGCGCCGCGCCTCGGCCCGGCCGCGGTCGATGCCGCCCGGTGTGGCGACCGACTTTTGCGTCGTGCCGACCTCCTCGAAGATCGAGCGGGGTCGCTTCTCCGCCTGTTTCGCCATGCATGCCTCCGGTCTGATCGGCGCGCAGCCTAGGATGCGCCCGCATGGGCGGCAACACCCCGCCCGGTCAACGGTTTGGAACGGATCGGACCTAGGTCCTCAGCCACGCTCCTTCCAGCGGACCATCTGTCGCATCACCCCGTGCAGCGTCTGCACGTCCGAACGGGTGAGCGGCATCCGGCTCCACAGGTTGCGCAGCGTCTGCTTCATATGGGCGGCCTTGTGCTCGGGGAAGAAGAACCCCGCCTCGCCCAGCCGTTCCTCGTAATGCTCGGCCAGCTTCTCGACCTCGTGCGCCTGCGCCCATTCGGCACCGGCCATCTCGATCCGCCGATCGGCGACCTGCGCGCTGGCGCGGCGCCATTCATAGGCCATCAGCAGCACGCATTGGCCGAGATTGAGCGAGGCGAATTCCGGGTTCACCGGCACCGAGACGATGGTGTTGGCGCGGGCGATGTCGTCGTTCTCCATGCCGGCGCGCTCGGGCCCGAACATCACCGCGACCTTCTGGCCCTGCGCGATCCGGTCGGCGGCGTCGCGCATCGCGGCCTCTGGCGTCATCACCTCCTTGGTGAGGCCGCGCGGCCGCGCCGTGGTGGCGTAGACATGGGTGCAGTCGGCGACCGCCTCGGCCGTGTCGGCCGCCAGCATCGCCTCGTCGAGCAGCCGCCCGGCGCCGGAGGCCAGCGCCACCGCGCGCTCCTGCGGCCAGCCGTCGCGCGGCGCCACGACCCGCATCCGGTCGAGGCCGAAATTCCACATCGCGCGCGCGGCCGCGCCGATATTCTCGCCCATCTGCGGGCGGATCAGGACGAAGGCAGGCTGCGGCAAAGGCTCGGTCATGGCGGTCCCGGGGCTGGTCGGAAGGATGCGCGGCGGTGTAGCCTCGGGGGACGGCCAAGACAAGGAGAAGGCCCATGGCCTATGACGAGGGGCTGGCGGAGCTGCTGCGCGGGGATCTCGAGGACCGGCCCGGCATCGCCGAAAAGCGGATGTTCGGCGGGCTGGCCTTCATGCTGTCGGGCCACATGGTCTGCGGCGTCACCGCGCAGGGCGCGATGTTCCGCGTCGGAAAGGCCCGCGAGGCCGAGGCCCGCGCCATCCCCGGCACCGGGCCGATGGAGTTCACCGGCAAGCCGATGGGCGGCATGGTGGCGGCGGATGACGAGGCGATGGCCGATGACGACCGGCGCGCCGCGCTGATGCGGCTCGCCCTCGCCCATGCGGAAAGCCTCGAGCCGAAGTAGCCAAGCCGCGCAAGGCCGGATATAGGGCGCCTCGAAGTGCAGGAGGCCCTCATGAGCGACCAAGACGACGCGCCGCAGATCTATCTCGTCACCCCCCCCGAATTCGAGCTGTCGAGCTTTCCCGACCGGCTCGCCGCCTGCCTCGACGCGACCGAGGTGGCCTGCGTGCGCCTCGGCCTCGCCAGCCGCGACGAGGATCGCATCTCCCGTGCCGCCGACGCGCTGCGCGAGGTCACCATCTCGCGCGACGTCGCGCTGGTGATCGACAGCCACCCCAAGCTCGTTACCCGGTTGGGTCTCGACGGCGTGCACCTCACCGATGGCGCCCGCTCGGTCCGCGCGATCCGCAAGGAACTGGGCGAGGACGCGATCGTCGGCGCGTTCTGCGGCAGCTCGCGCCATGACGGCATGACGGCGGGCGAGCTGGGCGCGGATTACGTCTCCTTCGGCCCGGTCGGCTCGACCGATCTGGGCACCGCGCCGCAGGCCGAGGCGGAGCTGTTCGAGTGGTGGTCGATGATGATCGAGGTGCCGGTGGTGGCCGAGGGCGCGCTCGACCCCGACCTGGTGCGTCGGCTCGCGCCGCATGCCGATTTCTTCGGCATCGGCGAGGAGATCTGGCGCGAGGAGGACGCGGCTGACGCGCTGCGCCGCTATGCCTCTGCGATGACCGCCGGCTGAGCATCGAGCGCGCCCGCCTCGGCGAGGCCGGCGCGCACCCGCTCCTCCAGCCGCCGGGCCAGCGCCTTGCGGTCGGGATGGTCGGCGACGCGCAGCGGCGCGTGGTAGACCAGCGCGATCTCTCCCTGCCGCCGGGCGGCGAGGATGCGCAGCAGATGCGGGCCGAACTCCATGTCGCCCCACCAGCCATAAAAGCGCGGCGACGCGCCATCCGGGTCGCGATAGACCACGCTCACCGGCTGGATCTCCAGCTCGGGCTGATCCGGCGACAGGAACGCCGCGAAGAGCGTCGGCTTGAAGGGCAGCACCCGGCGCCCGTCGGTCGAGGTCCCCTCGGGAAAGAACAGCAGCCGGTGGCCATGCGCCAGCCGCTCGCGCAGCAGTCCGACCTGTGCCATCGCCTCGCGCCGGTCGCGCCGGATGAAGACGGTGCCGGTGGCACGCGCCAGCCAGCCGATGCCGGCCCATCCGGCGACCTCGGCCTTGGCCACGAAATAGACCGAAGCGCGGGCGTTCAGTGCGAAGATGTCGAGCCACGAGGCATGGTTGGCGACCATCGCGCCCTGCCCGCGCATCGGCGCGCCGCTGACCCGGAGGCGCAGCCCCAAAATCGCCAGCCCGACGCGGCAGGCGACGCGGGTGATGCGCGACGTGACCGGGCGCTCCATCCCCCAGATTGCGGCCTCGGCCGGGCGCAGCGCCAGCGACACTAAAAGCGCGACCAGCATGGCCAGCGCCAGCAGCGGTCCACGCCAGGCCACGCGCAGCCAGCCGCGCGGGTCGGGCCCCGCCCAGGGGGCGGGATCGGCACCGTGCCAGGTCGGGCGTCCGGGGGCGCTGCTCAACTCCGCCCCCCGTAGCGGGCGCGCTGATCGGCATGGGTGCCGGCGACATCGAGGATCATGCAGACATCCGTGGTGTTGAAATCGCGATCGGCGAAGACGCCCTGCCCGATCCGCCCGCCGAGCCGCAGATAGGCCTTGATCAGCGGCGGGATGGCCCGCATCGCCGCAGCGCGGTCGATCTCGGGCAGCTCCGGCAGCCGGGCATGCTCGGGCTGGCGGCTGGTCACGCGCAGCGCCTCGGGCGCGAGGTGGTCCCGCCCCAGAAGCGCCAGCGGCATGGCGTGCAGCGCCGGATCGGCGCCGCGGAAGGAAGCGGTGCCGAACAGGATCTCGACCCCGCGCGCCTCGACATGCTCGGCCAGCCCCTGCCAGAGGCGGAACATGGCGGTGCCGCCCCGGTAGTCGCGGTGCAGGCAGGAGCGCCCCAGCTCGAGCAGCCGCCGCCCGGAGGCCCGCAGCGGCGCGAGGTCGAACTCGTCCTCGGTATAGAACTGGCCGATCTTCGCCGCGCCGTCATCGTCGAGCAGCCTGTAGAGCCCGACCACGCGCGCACCCTCGGGGCGGGCCTCGTCGATGAGCAGCAACTGCTCGGTCACGGCGTCGAAGCGGTCGCGTTCGCGGCCCGCTTCGTGATCGACCATCGGGCCGTCGCCGCCCAGCTCGCGCACGAAGACGTCGTAACGCAGCCGCTCGGCCTCGATCCTGTCGGTCTCGTCCCGGGCGAGCCGCATGGTCAGGGAGGGAGAACAGGAGATCATCGGCGGCGGGTCGGGCTCGGCACGGGCGCCATGCGGGCGGTCTCCGGAACTGGATGCGGCAGCCGGGTTCTAGGGGGCGCGGCGGAGAATGGCAACCAAAGCCGTCCCAACGCATAAGTTGACAGCCGTCAACTCATCGCTACTCTGGGTTGCAATCAACCCATTGCCGAGACGAGGATGAGCGTGACCTTGGCCCCGTCGAGCACCACCTTGCCCTCCTCGCGGAAATTGACGGTGATGCGCCCGTTGATGTTCGACTGCACCTGCCCCTCGCCCCATTCGGGGCGATCGGGATGGCGCACGATCATGCCGGGCGTGATGATGGAATTCATGTCGGCCATCTCGGCCTCCTCAATCTGCTGGAACGGATGATGACCGACGAGCCGGATCTCGACGCGCTGATCGCCTCGCGCCTGTGCCACGACCTCATCAGCCCGCTGAGCGCGATCGGCAATGGCGTGGAGCTTCTGGAAATGACTGCGCCGCCGGGGCCGGAGCTGTCGCTGATCGCCGAGAGCGTCGAGGCCGCGATTGCCCGGGTCAGGTTCTTTCGCCTCGCCTTCGGGGCGGCGTCGTCCGCGCAGGCGGTCGGCCGATCCGAAATCGTGGCGCTGCTCGACGGGCTGTCGCGCGGCAACCGGCTGCGCATCGAGTGGGAGGTCGCGGGCAGCATGCGCCGCGACCTGCTGAAGCTTGTGCTGCTGCTGCTGTGCTGCGCCGAGACGGCGTTGCCGCATGGCGGCCGGATCATCGTGTCGGGGCGCCCGGACGCCGCGCTGCGGCTGCGGGGCCATGGTCCGCGGTTCAGGATCGACGCTCCCGCCTGGGAGCGACTGCGCAAGGCCGAGATCGACCCCGCCGCACAGCCCAGCGAGGCGCAGTTCGCCGTGGCCGCCAAAATGCTGCGCGCCCAAGCCCGCCCGGTCACGATCGACACGGGCGAGCATGGGATCGAGATCGCGCTGTGATCAGCTGCGCACCGCGCCGTCGCCGACGACGAGATACTTGAAGCTGGTCAGCTGCTCGGCCCCGACCGGGCCGCGGGCATGCATCTTGCCGGTGGCGATGCCGATCTCGGCGCCCATACCGAACTCACCGCCATCGGCGAACTGGGTCGAGGCGTTGTGCACCAGGATCGCGCTGTCGACCCGCTCGAAGAAGCGCTCGGCGGTGGCCTTGTTCTCGGTCAGGATGCCGTCGGTGTGGTTCGAGCTGTAGGCACGGATATGCTCGATGGCGCCATCGACATCGCGCACGGTCTTGGCGGCGATATCCATGTCGAGATACTCCCGGCCCCAATCGTCATCGGTCGCGGCCACCGCGCCCTCGACGTCCTGGAACTCGGGCGCGGCGTGGACCGTGACGCCGGCCTTGGCCAGCGCCGCGACGATCTCGCGGCCGAGTCCGTCCTTCAGGTCCTCGTGCACCAGCAGGCATTCGGCGGCACCGCAGATGCCGGTGCGACGGGTCTTGGCGTTGAGCACGACCTCCATCGCCTTCTTCGGGTCGGCATCCTTGTCGACATAGATGTGCACGATGCCCTCGAGATGGGCGAAGACCGGCACGCGCGCCTCGCGCTGCACCAGACCGACGAGCCCCTTGCCACCGCGCGGCACGATCACGTCGATATAGTCGGTGGCCTTGAGCATCTCGGACACGGCGTCGCGGTCGCGGGTCGGCACCAGCTGGATCGCGTCGACCGGCAGACCTGCCTTCTCGAGGCCGGCCTTGAGGCACTCGGTCAGGATGGTCGAGGAGTTGAGGCCTTCGGAGCCGCCGCGCAGGATCACCGCATTGCCCGATTTCAGGCAAAGCGCGCCGGCATCGGCGGTGACGTTCGGACGGCTTTCATAGATCACGCCGACCACGCCGAGCGGCGTGCGCACCCGGCGGATGTTGAGCCCCGAGGGCATGTCCCATTCGGTCATCACCGCACCGACCGGGTCGTCCTGGCCGGCGATGGCGCGCAGCCCGTCGACGATCGACCGGATCCGGTCGTCGTCGAGCTTGAGGCGGTCCATCATCGCCGGGCTGATGCCCTTCTCGGTCGCGAATTCCTGGTCCTTGGCGTTGGCGGCCTTGATCTCCTCGGCACGGGCCAGCACCTGCTCGGCTGCGGCCTCGAGCGCGGCCTTCTTGGCCTCGGGCTTGGCGAAGGCCAGCTCGGCGGCGGCGGCACGGGCGCGCGCGCCGATGTCCTTCATCAGGGCGGGGATGTCGGTCTGGTCGGTCATGCGGGGCTCCTTCCGGAAGCGGGTTTCGGTTGCGAGGTGCGGGCCGGACTCAGACGACCATGTCGTCGCGATGCACCAGCGAGGCGCGGCCCTTGTAGCCCAGCACCTTCTCGATCTCGTCGCTCTGGTGGCCGCGCAACTTGCGGGTCTCCTCGGCGGTATAGCGGGTCAGGCCGAACCCCACCCGGATGCCGTCCGGGCCGGTGATCGCCACCGGATCGCCGCGGCCGAAGCGGCCCGACACGCCGGTCACACCGGCGGGCAACAGCGAGTTGCCGTCGGCCAGCGCCTTCGCGGCACCGGCATCGATGCGGATCTCGCCCTTGGGCTTCATCGCCGAGATCCAGTTCTTGCGCGCCGAATGCGGGTCGGTCTGCGCCTTGAACCAGGTGGCATTGCAGCCGTTCAGAAGCTGCTTCAACGGGTTCAAAGGCGAACCTAGAGTGATCGCCATGTCGCAGCCCGCCTCGGAGGCGACCTTGGCAGCGAGCAGCTTGGTGATCATGCCGCCCTTCGACAGGCCGGAAACGCCCAGCCCGGCCATGGCCTGGATCTCGGGGGTGATCTCCTCGACCTCCTCGAAGCGCTTGGCGTTCGGGTCGACATGCGGGTTGCCGTTGTAGAAGCCGTCGACATCCGACAGCAGGATCAGCTGGTCGGCGCCGACGGTCACCGCGACCTGCGCCGCGAGACGGTCGTTGTCGCCGTAGCGGATCTCGTCGGTAGCGATGGTGTCGTTCTCGTTCACGATCGGGATCGCCCCGAGCGACAGCAGCGTGTCAAGCGTCGCGCGGCTGTTGAGATAGCGGCGACGGTTCGTGGAATCATCAAGAGTGACAAGGACTTGCGCGGTGATCTTGCCATATGGCGTGAACACGTCCTCATAGGCGCGCGCCAAGCGGATCGAACCGACGGCGGCCGCGGCCTGGCTTTGCTCGACCGGCAGCTCGCCCTCGGGCAGGTGCAGAACCCGACGTCCCAGCGCGATCGAGCCGGACGACACGAGCGTGACCTCGGTGCCGTTGTCGCGCAGCATCGCCACGTCCTCGGCCAGGCTGCGCAGCCAATCGGATTTGAGCTGCCCGGTCTCCCGGTCCACCAGCAAGGCGGAGCCGATCTTTACGACCAGCCGCTTGGCGTCCGTCAGGGTTGCCATGTCTTGTCTTCCTCTTCCGGTATCTGCTTCTGACGCAGGCGATCCGCGTCGATGCGCGCGCGCAGCGCCCGCAACACCTCGGTCACGCCCTCGCCGGTGGCGCCGGACATCAACATCACCTCGCCGCCGGTCTCGGCAGCGAGTTCATCGGCCAGGAAGGCCCGTTCTTCGCTGTCCAGCGCGTCGATCTTGTTGAGCACCGTCACCCTCGGCTTTTCTGCCAAACCCCCGCCATAGGCTTCGAGTTCACCGATGATGGTACGATAATCGACCATCGGGTCGCCCGAGGTGCCATCGACGAGGTGCAGCAGCACGGCGCAGCGCTCGACATGACCAAGGAACAGATCGCCGAGACCGCGGCCCTCGGAGGCCCCCTCGATCAGCCCGGGAATGTCGGCGACGACGAATTCGACGTTGTCGACGCCGACCACCCCGAGATTGGGGGCCAGCGTGGTGAAGGGATAATCCGCGATCTTGGGCCGAGCGTTCGAGGTCGCCGCCAGGAAGGTCGACTTGCCGGCATTGGGCAGGCCCAGCAGCCCGGCATCGGCAATCAGCTTCAGGCGCAGCCAGATCTGGCGCTCCACCCCGGGCTGGCCGGGATTGGCCCGCCGAGGGCTCTGGTTGGTCGCCGATTTGAAATGCAGGTTGCCCCAGCCGCCATTGCCGCCACGGGCGAGCACCACGCGCTGACCGACCTCGGTTAGGTCGGCGATCACCGTCTCCTCGTCCTCGTCGATGATCTCGGTGCCCACCGGCACCCTGAGGATGATGTCGTCGCCATCGGCGCCGGTCTTCTGGCTGCCCTGCCCGGCGCGACCGTTCTGGGCGAAGAAGTGCTGCTGGTAGCGGAAGTCGATCAGGGTGTTGAGCCCGTCGACCGCCTCGGCGATCACGTCGCCGCCATTGCCGCCATCGCCACCATTGGGGCCGCCATATTCGATGAATTTCTCGCGGCGAAACGAGACACAGCCATTGCCGCCCGAGCCTGAACGGATGGTGACCTTTGCGAGATCGAGAAATTTCATGGGTCGGCGCCTCTTGCGGATAGGCGCTTGAGGTAGCCGATCATGCCGCCCTTCTCAAGGGCGCGTGCGGACGGCCCCCATCGGGGACCGCCCGCTCGTGTCAGGCGGCGGCGCGGCGCTCTTCCGCGACCAGCGCCTCCCAGCGGGCACGGGTCAGCCGCGTCCGCTGGCCCGGCACGTCGTGGCCGAGCACCATCGAGGGCAGCATCTGCGGGCCCACCCGCTCGAAGCCCAGCTTGGCCAGCACCCGGCCGGACCCCGCATTGTCGTCGTAATACCCTGCCTCGACCGCCTCGGCCGCGGTGGTGGCGAAATGCATCTCGAGCAGCGCGCGCCCGGCCTCGGTCGCATAGCCCCGGCCCCAACGGTCGCGCGCGAACCAGTAGCCCAGCGTCGGGTCGATAGCGATCACCCCGGCAAAGCCCTCGGCGTCGAGCACGGCGTAGGCCGGAATACGACCAGCCTCGACCTCGCCCGCGAACCACTCGGCATCGGTGCGGCCATAGGGATAGGGCACGCGGCTGAGCCAGCGCGCGATCTCGATATCCTGCAGCGTGGCATGGATTGCCACGACATCTTCCATGCGCACCGGCCGGAGCCGGAGGCGTTCGGTCTTCATTTCTTGGGTCATCAGCCGATCTTCAATGCGTAGGTCCAGGTCGGCGCGGTGCCGCCACGCGCCACGGAATAGGCCTCGGCATCGCCGAGATACTCAAAACCGCAATTCGTGAGCACGCGGGCCGAGACGGCATTGTCCTGAAACACCTCGGCGAAGAGCTGCGCCGCGCCATGCGGGTTGGCGGCGATCAGGGCCCGCAGCGCCTCGGAGGCGAAACCGGTGTTCCAGAAGGCGGGCGCGACCCAGTAATGCACCTCGGACTGGCCGCGATCCATGCGGGTCAGCGTGACCAGACCCAGCACCTCGGCCAGCTGGTTCCCCGAGCCGTCGATGGCCCAGACATCCTCGGTGCGGTCGGGACGCTGCGCCCGCTCGATCAGCTGGGTGACGGTGCCGGGCGGCAAGGGGTGCGGAATACGGCGGGTGCCGCGCGCCACGCGCGGATCGGCGGCGTAATGCGCGATCAGCCCCTCGTCCGAGCGGCGCAGGGGCCGCAGCACGAAACGCTCTGCCTCGATCACGGGCTGGCCGTCGCTCACCTTGATGTCGTTGCTCTTCATGGGCCGCCTCCTCCGCTACCCTGCTGCTCGGGTCCCGGTTCTGTGCCGAGACTCATGCCGCCATGCTGGGCGACACTTGTGTTCATAATGCGAACGGGGGACCGGCTCATCACCGATCCCCCGCTCTTGGTCAACGGATCGAGATCCGGCTTACTCCGCGGCCTCGGCCACCGGCAGCACCGAAATGAAGGTGCGGCCCTTGAGACCCTTGTGGAAGGTCACGCGGCCCTCGGCCGTGGCGAAGATGGTGTGGTCGCGGCCCATGCCGACGCCGGCGCCCGGCCACATCTTGGTGCCGCGCTGGCGCATGATGATGTTGCCCGGGATCACGGCTTCGCCGCCGAACTTCTTGACGCCGAGGCGGCGTCCGGCGCTGTCGCGCCCGTTGCGGGAGGAGCCGCCTGCTTTCTTGTGTGCCATGTGTCTCTCTCCTTAGGCCTTGAGGTCCTGGGACTGGGCGACCCAGCCCTCTTTCTCGATCTTGCCCTTCAGGCCCAGCTCTTCGTCGTAGCGGGCGATGTCCGCCTCCGACCAGCCAGCGATCTGGGCGAAGCTGGTGATGCCGGCGGCATTCAGCTTCTTCTCGAGCGCCGGGCCGACACCCGACAGCTTCTTGAGGTCGTCGCCACCGGTGGCGGCGGCCTTCGGCGCCTTGGCGGCCGGAGCGGCCTCGGCGGTGCGCGGCGCGGAGCCGGCGCCGATCGCGGCCTTCACGCCCGACTTGTCGGCGCCTTCGGCCAGCAGCTCGGTCACGCGGATCAGCGTCAGCTGCTGACGATGGCCCTTGGTGCGCTTGGACGAGTGCTTACGACGGCGGCGCACGAAGTGGATGACCTTGTCACCCTTGATCTGGTCGATCACTTCGGCCTGCACCGCGGCACCCGAGACGAAGGGCGCGCCGATGCTGTCGCCGATCATCAGAATGTCGTTGAACTGGACGGTGTCACCCGCCTCTGCAGCCAGCTTTTCGACCCGGAGCACATCGCCCGAGGCCACTTTGTATTGCTTGCCGCCGGTCTTGAGAACCGCAAACATGTGTCGTTCCTTCGTATGCCGCGTCGCTCAGGTCCCCCTGCGGGGCGTTGAAGGGCCGGTGGCCCACCTTTGGACAGCGCGCCCATCGGGCGTTCGTTGATATCGGCGGCGCATCCCTTGCGGATAGCCGCGCATCCCGTGACAAGGGGCTTGCCGGGATGCGGGCTTATCGGCGAGGCACGGGGGCAAGTCAACCCCCGCGAAAGGCCCGTCATGCGCGCAATGTTCTCCCTCCCCCTGCTCGTCCTGCTTGCGGCCTGCGCGCCAGGCGCCCTGCCCGGGTTGCGCCCGACGCTGCTGCCGGCCACGGCGCAGGACAACGCCCGACGCGGCGCGGTCGAGCTGGCAGTCAAGGGCAATTTCGGCGCCGTGCTGAACGACATCGAGGCCGGCGGCGGCCCGGCGCTCGAACGCGCCTTCGACGCGGCGGCTGTGCCCCTTTCCGACCGTCCGGCCCGGCGGCTGCAACTCGGCGGAGACCTCAGCCTCTACGAGACCAATCCCGGCGCGCTGGTGACCTCGCTGCTGCTCTGGGGCGGCTGACGTCGGGGCGCGCCAGGGCCGCACGGAAAAATCGTTCGAGGGGCCTTGCGCCCCCCCGCGGCAGTGGCTAAACGCCCCTCAGACCGCGGAGAGGTGCCGGAGTGGTCGAACGGGGCGGTCTCGAAAACCGTTGAGCCTGCAAGGGTTCCCAGGGTTCGAATCCCTGTCTCTCCGCCAGTCTCACCCTATCTTAGCTAATATCATCAAGGTCTTAGCAAGATGGGCGAGCCTGCTGTATGCCGTTTATACCATCTATTTCTGTGCCCGCCCCTCTCATCGCGTCTCGCGTACGCGCATTGTCGTCAGGAGCGGTCACACATGGCCTTTTCCGGCGCACGAGTTCACTTGAGATCGCTAGACTAGATCTGAAACGGTGGAAATTCGCCCGAAGCGGACATTATGCAAATCGTTCCGTTTCTAGCCGCTCTGAGGTGCCCCTGTCGAAAACCAACGCTTTTTCGACGTAGCGCCGCCGACCGTGCACCTTTGGCCAGCTCCGCCATGAGGCCGGGCCTAGGGCAAGTGCGGCCTCAAGGCCTTCTCGTCGCAGTGGATCAGTCCAGAGCGGCCAGCGCAGCTGGACTTCATGGCCATTCCCGCCGGTGACGAAGGGTGTTTTAAGCCCTTGCTATGCGGGGAGGCATTGTTGCAGAACTCAGGCCTGAGGCGCAGCTGCCCCTTTCCCCAGTGAGGTCATGTCACGCGCACGATCTCGGCGGTGCCGAGAACTGAGAAGCGGTGCATGAGGGCGATGCGGATGTGGACCCCGGCGGTCTGGCGGTCGGGATCTCTCGCGGCGATGCGCTCCCCGAACGCCTTCAGGTACCGTATCTTGGCCTCGATACGGCTACGGAGGTGGTAGCCGGTCCACCGCTTCCAAAAGGCTCGACCAAAATGCCATGTCGCCCGGAGGATGTCATGTCGGGCCAGGGCGGCCGGCCTGTCCTCTTTCCAGGGTCGTCCGTTCTTGCGGATCGGAATGATCGCCGTGGCCTGGCGCTCGATGATCGCGGTGCCGACTGGCTCGTCGTCGGGGATCTGGTCGAGCAGGTCCGGAAGGACCGGGCTGTCGCCGTCGCGGCTGGGAGTGAACTCCACGGCGCGAGTGTCGGACGTGGCCGTGTCCATCGCCAGGTAGATCTTCCGCCACTGGCGACAGCCCTGCGGTCCATGCTTGCGCGCCTGCCATTCGCCATCGCCTAGAAACTTTACCCTGGTGCTGTCAACGAGCAGGTTCAGCGGGCCGTCGGCCCGGCGATACGGGATCTGGCCAGCCAGGGTCTTCTAGCTACCATCCCGGCTGTTTGTCTCAGCGGCAGTTTAAACAGGACCTAGATCGACAAGCAAAACTGTATGGGGCCCTCGGAGAAGACCGGGAGACGTACCGTCCGCCCTCCGTGTGACGCGAGCCCCGCCCTCTCCCGGTCCCGCCGGATCAGCAGAGAGCCGCGCTTCCGCAGCGCCACATTGTAAGCGGACCAGTTCGTCGAGCGATAGCGGGCAGGCAGAGGCTTCGTCATGCCACCCAACTAAGCGGCTTCTTCGTTCTGTGAACCGTAGGGCCAGGAGTTCTGCAACAACACCTATAAGACTGCCGTCGCTGTATCCCCGGCTGTGAAGTTCTACTTAGACAACACGCTCGGTACTGCATGACTGGCGGAACGCCTAAGCTAAGGTAGAATGTACCGCCAAACAATCGCCCGAATGATGGCTTGCTGCCGCCACTCCCGACCTACACCCCTCGGTTGTAGTAAAGAGGAGTGGTAACGGTGATAGCGCATTTCAGCGTAATACTTAGGACTGTGTTTGGGCAAGTTTTCCGGCGCCATCTGGGATTGCTGGCGCTTGTCGCAATGCACGCCTGCATTGCGGTTGCTATCGGTATTGCCCTTGGAGTGCCCTATCAGTCAGGCATGGCTGGTCGTTTGATAACATTGTTCCAGATATTCTTACCGTGCTTCCTTTTCATCTTGCTGCTGTGGCAATTCGGGAAGATGGCACTTGTCATTCGGCCTGACAAGCCGATCGCATGGCTGGCATCATATCTGCGCCCCCTTCTTCTCGATTGCGATCGTCTTATGGGCGGACTGCTTGCGCTTGCTGCGGTGGCTCTTTTCATAGGAAGCTTTTCCTTCGTCAAACCACTTATCCCGCGCATGGCCCCTTTCTCGTGGGATCCGGAACTCGCCGAACTCGACCGGCTGCTGCATTTTGGCCTGGATCCGTACAAGCTGTTAATGCCCCTCATGGCCCATCCCTATGTGCTCAAGGCCCTGAATATCGCCTACCACGCTTGGTTCTTCCTGTTCTATTTCTTCGTCTTCGTCGCGGCCTTCTCGAAGGGGCGCGAACGCAACATCTTTCTCTGCGCGTTCGTGCTGACATGGGCTTTGGGCGGAAACGGGCTGGCGATCCTGCTGTCGTCGGGTGGCCCGGTCTATTATGAGGCTTTGGGTTTCGGGACCGATTTCGCTCCACTCATGGAGATGCTGCGCGCGGCTGATGATGTTACGACACTCTGGGCGCTCGATGTGCAAGCCTCGTTGTGGGACAGCTATCGGGGCTTGGCCGCACCACGCGGGATATCCGCCATGCCAAGCATGCATGTGGCCATCTCCGTGCTGATGACCTTATATGCCTATCGCCATTCCAGCTGGGCAGGGCGGATCTTGCTAGCCTTCACCGCGGTGATCATGGTCGGGTCGGTAGCACTGGCTTGGCATTATGCGGTGGATGGCTATGTGGGTGCGGCAGTGGCGCTGGCGTGTTGGCAGATGGCACGGCGCATGAACCGCGAAGCCGTCGTGGCATGTCAGGATATGAAACTTGCGATCTGAGTTCAAAAGGGTGAATAGCCCCGCATTTCTTAGACGCTCCCGGGCATCAATTTCTGCTGTCACTCGAAGTCGATGGGCGACAGCATTCCGATCCGCCGCCTGATCCGTTCGCGCTTGAGCAGGTTGAAGTGGCCCGGTCCACGCTGGTGAACTGGCTGCAATGATCGGAGTGGATCAGCACCTCGGCCTTCGGCTTCCTCCGCCATATAGCTATGAGCGGAGCCTGGAGGACGACATCAGGCAGCTGGCCGACTGCATGGACCGTCCGACCACGCGCAGAGAGAAGAGGTCGATCACCGCGGCAAGGTAAGCGAAGGCTTCCTGCGTCCGGATGGAGGTGATGTGGGTGACCCAGACCGTATCCGGAGCCTCGACATCAAATTGCCGATCGAGGGAGTTGTCGACCACTACGGACGGCTTGCCGCCATACTTGCCAGGGGGGCGCTTGCAGCCGATCTGCGCCGTGATCCCGGCCAGCTTGGTCAGGTGGGAGAGCGGTTCAGGCAGAGGCTTTCACTCTGTTCAACCAGGTCATCGTGCAGCTTCCGCTGCCCATAGACCCTGCCGCTCGCCCTCCCGAGCGCGCTTGTTCAACGGCGCCTTCAGCCAGGCATAAAAGCCACTCGGCTAGATGCGCAGGCACCGGCACATCGCCCGGACGGAGAACTGCCCTCGATGCTCGGCCACGAAGGCGTATCTCACTTTGCATCCTTGGCGAAATACGCGGTGGCCTTGTTTAAGATATCGCGCTCCTCCGAAACTCGAGCCAGCTCCTTCTTCAGGCGCCGGATCTCGGTATCCTTCTCTGCCTCGCCTGATGACGCCTTCACGAACTTCCTCTTCCAAGCGTGGAACGAATACGGGCTGACCCCGAGCCGCTGCGACACCTCCCTGACCGGCTAGCCCCACTCGATGATACGCGACCGCATCCCGCTAGAACTCATCGCTGATCTTGCTGCTGCTCATCATGGCCTCCTTGCCTCAAAATTAGCGAAGAAGGCGTCCACAAAACACAGGGCTATTCGATGCGAGTGCAGCTTCAGCACTCACTGCTTAGTCAACCAAGCGGCTCTGCGTCGCCCACCGAAGCTCATTCCACCTACATTCTTTCACCGTCACAGCTTCCCACCCGAGAAAAACTCTTGAATACCCCATGCTGTGCTCGCCGCCATTTTCTATCGGAGACTGCCCAGCTCCTCTCAACCAAATGATAAGTCATAGCGGCCAAGATGATCGCCGACGATAATGAAATGATGAATGCCTCGCCAGGAGACAGATACCCACGAGAAATGACAACAATCGGGTAGTGCCACAAATAAATCCCAAAAGACCAAGCGCCAAGAGTTCGCATGACTGGAGTTCGAAGAGCCGCTCCAAGCACACCGACGCCGGAAACCAGCGACGCAATCAATCCCATCGATGAGATTTCCACTATCGAAATCCAGAAAGTCAGAGCCGTAGCCGTATATGCATTAGCGAAAATGAAAGCCGTAAAGACGACAGAGATGGAAGCCGCGAATAAAGTTGGAGCGCAGCGAATGCGTTCAATTGGAAGGGTTGCTAGAAATGCGCCAAGAAAGAGCCCGGAAGAGTGAGCGAGTGGACTATAGTAGCCGTCATACCAGTTTGCGCCGTATGAATAATGCAGCCTAGCGGCAGTCGATATTATGAACAGACTTACGGCGATCACTCTAAAACGTGAGATGCTTGCTGTTGTAAATACGAGGAATGAAAGCCCCACGTAGAACTGCATCTCAGCGCCAAGCGTCCAAGTGTGGGGCATGAACTTTGGAGGTGACAAGAGTATTATCGAAAGGTTTCCAAGGAATAGAGCGCCAGGAATAACCTCGTGCCACATGGCCAGTCCCGAGAGAGAAACAATTAATGAAACAGCTGCGCTTACGCACAAAAGCAAGGGCCACAACCGGCAGAAACGCTTTTTAATAAACTCGCGGGGAGTGTAGCGCCCTGAAAGCGCGATTGCGGTCGTGAGATAACCGCTCAACACAAAGAATACGTCGACACCAAGAAACCCACCGGATACTCCTGGAAGCCTAACGTGGTATGCAACAACTGCTATCGCGGCAATTGCGCGCAGGCCGTCAAGTTCTGGGATGTATTTGATAGACATGTTTCGACACTCTTCTGCTTGATGGGTAACCTTAGAAAAGAGGTTGTCGAAAGCATGGCGTTAGGTGCGCTTGTTCGTTATCTTTCGAGACAGCTTCAAGTAAAGATCCCGGCTACTAGGATCAGGATGAAGTCCATCGCCCAGACGTCGTTCACCCCTTCGGCCTCGGCGCGGCCCGATCGGTAGCGGCAGGCCCGGCGGCGTTTCGGGCTGCGGGTGCGGATCGACAGCCCTTCCTCGCAGTAGATCCGATACAGGCGCTTGTGGTTCAGCTGCCAGCCTTCGCGTTGAAGCAGCACGTTCAGCCGTCGGTAGCCGTAGTGGCCTGCCCCCTGAAAAGTGGTCCTCCCTGGAGTAGGCTTTCGAGCCAGTTGGAGGGTGCAAGAATGCCCCAGAAGAAGCACAAGCCGGAAGAGATCGTCGTGAAGCTCCGGCAGGTCGACGTCCTGGTGCCTCAAGGCCGGACGGTGTCCGAAGCTGTGCGCACCATCGGCGTGACGCAGTTCACGTATTACCGGTGGCGCAAGGAGTTCGGTGGATTGAAGACCAATCAGGTGAAGCGCTTGAAGGAGCTCGAGAAGGAGAACGAGCGGCTGCGCGAGGCCGTCTCCGACCTGATGCTCGAGAAGCTGATCCTGAAGGAGGCGGCCTCGGGAAACTTCTAAGCCCCGCCCGCCGCCGTGCCTGTATCGACCACGTCCGGCAAAAGCTCGGTGTCTCGGAGCGGTTTGCCTGTCGCGTGCTCGAGCAGCACCGCTCGACCCAGCGGAAGACGCCGCGCGGACGGGCCGATGACGATGCGCTGACTACGGACATCATCGCGCTCGCCGGCCAGTTTGGCCGCTACGGCTACCGTCGCATCACCGCGCTCCTCCGGGAGGCTGGATGGGCAGTGAACGTGAAGCGCGTCGAGCGGATCTGGCGGCGGGAGGGGCTGAAGGTTCCGCGGAAGCAACCGAAGAAAGGTCGGCTTTGGCTGGGCGACGGGTCGTGCATCCGTCTGCGACCTGAGCGGCCAAACCATGTCTGGTCCTACGATTTCGTCGAGAGCCGGACCCATGACGGGAGGAAGTTTCGCATGCTCAACGTCGTCGACGAGTTCACCCGGGAGTGCCTGGCGATCCGGATCGACCGGAAGCTTAACTCGACCGCCGTGGTCGACGTCTTGACCGATCTCTTCATTCTACGAGGTGTGCCCAGCCATGTTCGATCAGATAATAGCCCGGAATTTATCGCAAAATCCGTCCGGGACTGGATTGATGCCGTCGGTGCGAAAACGGCGTTCATCGAGCCCGGCAGTCCATGGTAGAACGGCTACTGCGAGAGCTTCAATTCGAAGCTGCGCGACGAGCTTCTGGATGGCGAGATATTCTACTCGCTCCACCAGGCACGTGTGGTGATCGAAGCATGGCGCGTCCATTACAATACCGCGCGGCCCCACTCGTCTCTGGGCTATCGTCCACCCGCGCCAGAGGCCGTACAATGGCACCAAAACGAAGGTGGATCACCCCCGCCGAACGCACCAAAAGTGGCTCTGAAGCCCGTCATGCACTAAGACTGAAGCCGGATCACCCGATGGAGGCAGGCCAGCTGGTCAGCTTGCTCGCCGTCCGTTCAGGAATGATCGCCCGCATGTTTTCCGGCATTCAAGTTCAATAGACTGCGAGAAACTTTCAGACAGTGAGAGTACCTTTCGCCTCGTGGCGCCACTGACAGGGTACTGCTGGCCAGTTCGAACGTGAGCGGACATGCCCCCGCTTCGCCGAACACCCGGGAGACTGTGCTCTGGGCTGCGATGCATTCGTGCGGGCGCATCTTCAAACCTGAGGGCGTGCGACTGTCACCCCCGGCCTGCCTGGCGCGCCGATATGAGGGGAGGTGACGGCAGGATCAGTGGTCTGACAGGGACCTAGTCCTACTCTAAAGTTTCGACGAAGGACGCAGCGATGCCATTGCTCTGCGGGCCCTTCGCCTTCGAGGACGCAAGCAGATAACGTGCGGTGCAATCCCCGGAAGTGGCCGGAAAGAATGCCATATCTAGCCCCTTTATGGCTTGTATCACGTGCTCCACGCGGTCGCCCATGCACTCTATCCGAGACAAGGTGAGGCCTCTGAACTGACGCGGCAACAACGCCCAAGCCCCCTCCACCCCCGGAGGGACATGTTTCGTGAATTCAAGGTTGCCTGCCTCAAAAGAGATGCTCGAAAATTTCGACATGTTTCGGCCGTCGAGCCATTGCAGCATTTGATCCGCTGATATCAGGGGCACTCCACGGTCTATCGCAATCTCGGCCAGGACCTGGTCGTAGTCATCGGTGTAGTCGAAATGCGTGGCGAAGGCTCCAAAATATTGGTTCGGCCCCAATGCGCCGTCGATAAGCTGTGAGACCCCTTCGTGGTGCGGAACCAAATTCTCATTGACGAGATGCGTCGCCACCTGCGCGACGTCGAGAGCATTCCCGTCGAGATCGGCATAAGGCATGGGAAAACCGGAACCGTTCATGAAAATCTGGCGCCCTTGGATCCAGTCCGGCGGCCAGAGGTAGTAATTGAGATCAAGCCGTATTCCGGATTTCCGCTCTTCGAGCGGAACGTCGACCCAGCCCTGCCAGACGATGCAGTGGAGGCGATGCGTCCGTTGAGGTGGTAGTTCCGGGTAGGAACTTCGAAAGCTCTGGAACTCGGTTGATATGCGTTTGAGGAACGCGGCCGGCTTCGATCGCTCTGCGCATCCGGTGTCGACATGAACGCCCAGCTCGAAACCTTTCTCGACAAACTCGAGGGCAGTCTGTCGGTGAAACTTCGTGGGAAGCGTGAGGTAGGAAGAGGCACGAAAGCACTCCCATTGATCGACCCGGCACCCCGGCGCGCTCAGCTTGTCCAGTCGAAACATCATGTCTCGGGTGCCATCCACTGTGGCATGGTCGTCTCCCGTCATGATGAGAGCGGCACGCAGCTTTCGCGGCAGGTACCAGAAGCGGGGCAACGGGATCGGGGCACGCTCGATGATCAAGTTGACCAGGAGCCGCTGTAGCTCATCCGCCATCGGAACCTCCGCATAGCGGAGAGGCAAGAAGTCGGGGTAGAATAGATCGTTCGCGCGGACAGGTTTCGAGCCATCCCTGTCCTCGTTGATCCAGGCGGGGTTGCCTTGACGGCTCAGGACGATTGAGCGGGAAAGATCAAATGCGAAATCAGCGACATGCCCGCGCCCATGTGGGACCACCGACAAGGCGCTCAGAGGCAGGGTCGTACCGTCAAGACGAGCCAGATGCGCCAGTACGTCCGAATTTTTCGGGCTATTGCTCGGTACGCTGTCAATCGGACCATGCACCTGAAGCGGCTCGGCGTTGAAGCCGCGACTGATCTCAGTGTCGAGCGAAGGCAGCATCATCGCTGCCGTCAAGCTCTTCTCTCCTGCGCGCGACAGCCCCCACTCCTGACGAAGCTCGGCACCCGGACGCATCAGGACCAATAGCCCACCCTTCTGGACCCAGCCCTGCAATGCTATCCGGGTTATGGACGGAATATGCGCCGTATCGAGGATTACGACAGATCTGCGGGACAGGTCATCGGAGCCAAAATCGTCGGCAACCACATGGGCCGACGCGTTCAGCCCCTCAGCTTTCAGGATCTCTGCATAATAGCGGCTGAAAGGCCGATCAGCGCCTTCGATGACGAGAATGGGTGCCTCTGCGGATCCTGCCCTGCCCCGCTTACTCATGGTTCTGAACTGGGAGCAGCTCCATCTCCGCTCAGATCGCCAAGAGCTCAAAAATCCTGCTTCGCTCTTCCAGCAAAACTCGTAGCTCTCGTTCCAGCTTAGCGGCTCGACCGGTCTAGCGATGATGATCCTGTCGCTCTCGTCGTGTCGTATATCGAGATCAACCAGATACCCGTCCTGTGCCTGTAACTTGAGAATGACATCGTCCGGGGCACGCTTCGGAAATCTGACGATCAGTTCCCGTCCCGGATGGACATCTCGACTTTCCGGATCAGGAAGCAATAGGATCGGATCGCTTGCTGTTTGGCGCATGAGGTAAAAGCCGGACAGCGCAATTCCCATTACACACGCTGCGATCACGAGCATGCGGCTACGAGACACGTTCCATCCCATCATGCATCGAACCTGACAACAAACTACCTGGGTTCAAAAAATAGACCTCGCCTCCTCATGGAGAGCCGCTCTCTTTTGTGGCGCTCTGAGTATGGAATACACTCCAATTGGGACCGGACCCATGCTTGTCCCACTGGTCAATGAACCCTCCTGATGGAAGAAGGGAAAACAACCCGGTCGGGCTCGCCCATGAAAACGTTGCGCGGGAATCAACCTCGGGTCGAGGCTATCTTTGGATGTAGTCCAGCTACTCAACGGCTGGGATCTACAGCGCAACCCGATATGCCCCCCCTCATCTGGCCGGATCTTCCGGCCCTGATATGACGGTAGCAGGATGAGCTGGCTACGTATTGCGGCCGGGATCGGAAAGAAACTCGAGCAGTATTCTATCTCCCCACCCAAGCGCGGCCCCGTGAACCGCGAGAGTGCCTCAGTCTCGATCTAGCTGGAGGCGGCGTCCGCCGAACGACTCTCGAAGCTCTTCCACAGCGCAGTCGCGACCGGACCGATGACGGGACGAGGCTGACGAAAGGCGAAGATCCCGGCCTCGAAGGCGAGATGCGTGTGCGGGAGAGCGATCTCCCGCAGTTCGCCCTTAGCCAACTCTCCGGCGATCATGTGCTCCGGCAGGCGACCCCAGCCCAGCCCGGCAAGCAGCAGCGCCTTCTTGGTGTGCAGGTCGCCGACATACCAGCGACGTTGGCCCTTCTGGACACCGAGTTCGCGGTCGAACAGGCCGCTGGCCGGGCCGCTGTCGCGGGCGATCACCTGGGTGAAGCGGCGCAGGTCCGACAGCCGCTCAGGCCCGTCCATCGCGTCGATCAGCGTGGGGGCCGCGACGTTGCGCATGACGATCCGGTCGACGGCGATGTAATCGAGACCTTCCTCCTCCAGCATCACCGGCAGCATCGGCGCGATGGCGAGCGCGGCCTCGCCCGTCTTCACCGCGCCGACCGCGCCCGAGAGCACCTCCGCGCGCAGCACCATTCGCGTCTCGGGGAAAACGGGCTGAAGCTCCGCCAACACCGGCGTCAGGAGCGCGGGATCGGTGCTCGCATCGACGGCGACAGTGATTGTCTCCTCCTGGCCCTTTTCGAAATGGCGCACGAGTTGCGACAGATCATCGGCCTCCGCCAGCACCCGAAGCGATTGAAGATAGACCCGCCGCCCGACAGCGGTCAGCTCGAGCCGGTAGCCGGAGCGGTCGAACAGCTCCGTCCCGGTCTGGAATTCCAGAGCCTTCAACGCTTGGCTCACCGCCGGCTGCGTGCGGTTGAGCCGCTCGGAAGCCGCCTTGACCGAGCCGGTCTCGACAACGGCGCACAGTACCTTCAGCTGATCGAGTTTCACCTCGGCCTCCTCTAAATCGTTTCTTATATGGATCGGTAGAAAGTATAAATATCAATAAAGTCGGGCTGCCCCTATCTCGGTCGCAACACCAGAGAAAGGCACCTTTCCATGACCCAGCACATCGCGATCATCGGCGGCGGCTATATCGGCGCCGAGCTTGCCAAATCCCTTGACGCCAAGGCCGAGGTGACGCTGATCGAACCGCGCAGCCACTTCGTCCATGCCCCGGCGATGATCCGCGGCGTGGTCGATCCCGCGCTGCTCGACCGGGCGCTCATTCCCTATGACAGCCTGCTGAAACGCGGCCGCGTCGTCCAGGCGCGCGCCATGTCGGTGAACGGCTCTGGCGTGACGCTGGAGGACGGACGGCACATCGCTGCGACCCAGGTGGTCGTCGCCACCGGCTCCGGCAACGCCGCGCCCTTCAAGCCCAAGGGTGACGACATCGCCGCCTTTCGGGCCGAGAACGCCCGCATTCATGCGTTATTGAAAGCCGCAAAGAGCGTCGCCATCGTCGGTGCCGGGGCTGTCGGCACCGAGCTTGCCGGGGAGATCGCCCATGCGATGCCTGGCAAAAGGATCACCCTGATATCGGATCAGCCGCGGCTGTTTCCTGACAAGCCGGCGGCCCTCGGCGCCGGCTTGGCCAAAAAGCTGCAACGGGCCGGTGTGCAGCTGATCCTCGGACAACGGGCCCAGAACCTCGAAAGCCTGTCGGAGCCCTATGCCGGCAGCCTGCGGCTGGCGGACGGGTCGGAGCATGAGTTCGATCTCATCTTCCCCGTGCTTGGGTCGCGCGCCAACTCGGATCTCCTGCAGGCCTTGCCGGGTGCACAGGTCAGCTCGGCTGGCCGCATCAAGGTTGACCCCTGGCTGCGGCCCGGCTCCTTTCCGAACGTCTTCGCTGCGGGCGACGTTGCCGATGCCGGCGACGCGATGACCATCGTGGCCACGAGCCGTCAGCTGCCCTGGCTGCGAAGGACCTTGCTGGGCCTCGGCAAGGGCAAGTCGCTCGAGGAGATGAAGCCCTATGCGCCGTGGGGCGAAAAGTCCCCGCTCCTCGTGCCGCTCGGCCCGAGACGGGGCAGCTCCTTTCTCGGCATCATGACCGTGGGTGACCTGCTGACGCGGAAGATGAAGGGGGAGGATCTTTTCGTGAAGAAATACAGGACCTTGCTCGGGCAACCATAAGACTTGAGCATGGTCGCCCGCGTTCAACCTGAAATCCCTGCCAGCGCGCGTTTACCCCAATAGGCCTCCAGCCGCGCGTTGGCGTTGGTGTCGATCACCAGAATGACCGCCACCATGGCAATGGTCGTGACCAGGCTCGCCCGCCACAGAGGCGACTCGAAGCAGGGGATCGCCGGCGCGCAAACAGCGGTGGTCAGGGGGATGATCCTGAACACGGCGATCCGGTATTCGTTCGACGCCCTGTCGGCACGCGCGATCTCGTCTGCGACGAAGCCGGCGGCATCGGTGGCATAGGCCGCCTGGGAGCGCGTCAGCCAAGCTTGCCTCTTCGTCCGCAAGGCCAGCCTTGCTTGGAACTGCTTGGGGCCCGGCTAGTTCGTCGAACCAGCTCAGCTTATGGAAGGGCACGGCCAGACCCCGCCTTCTACGAGCTGGCCAGTGCCCCGGGATAGCCCGACTTGCCTCATACTCTCCAAGGCCCCATGGGGGCTTCGCTGGAGTTGCATACCGGCCAAGCACGTCGTCGAATGGCCGGAGGGCAATTCGAGGCGCATATGCTGGATCTTCCGAACACGTCGATCATCGAAGGCAACGCGATCAGGTGGGGGAGCTGCGGCGACGGTCCGCCGCTGGTCGCCATCCACGGCACGCCGTTCTCCTCGCAGGTCTGGCGCAGGATCGCGCCGCAACTCGCCGATCGCAGGACAATCTACTACTTCGACCTCGTTGGCTACGGACAGTCCGAGATGCGCGACGGTCAGGACGTATCTTTGGCGGTGCAGAACCGCGTCCTCGCAGCTCTGTTCAAGGAGTGGGAGATCGCGCGACCGGATGTCCTCGCGCATGACTTCGGAGGGGCCACCGCCCTGCGGGCCTATTATCTCGACGGTCTGCGCTACGCCTCGCTGACGATCTTCGATGCCGTGGCGCTGGCGCCCTGGGGGTCGCCATTCGTCCAGCATGTCAGGCAACACGAGGCCGCGTTTTCGGGGATGCCCGCCTACATGCATGATGCGCTTCTCGCCGCCTATCTGCAGACGGCGGCCCATGCCCCGCTCTCCGACGAGGCCATCGAGATCTACAGCGCCCCTTGGCGCGGGCCGGTCGGCCAGTCCGCCTTCTATCGGCAGATCGCCCAGATGGATCAGCGCCATACCGACGAGGTGCAGGGCCTCTATGGCAGGATGGATTGCCCCGTCACCGTACTCTGGGGACAGGAAGATGGCTGGCTTCCCCCTGCGCAGGGGGATGCCCTGGCGGCGCTGATTTCGGACCGCGCCTGTGTCCCCATCGAAGGTGCGGGGCATCTCGTTCAGGAGGATCGGCCGGAAGCGATCGTGGCGGCGGTTCTGAAGCAGATAAGGGCTGGCTGACGGCAGATGCGAGCCGGACGGCCTGCGCCGTCACCCTGCCCCGTCGGATGTCTGGCGGACCGGTGGCCGAGCCGGTGATACGGCTTCGTCATGCATCACCTCCTTCGCGGCAGGGGTCGCACGGTAATGCTTTATTAAGGGCGGCAACACGCTATGTAGGGCGGTGCTGCCAGGTTCGGGGCCAGCCCGAACGGCGTACTGAAAGGTCACCATGCTCGACGCTCCCAGCTTGTCCGGCAGGTCCATCCTGCACGCGATCCCGGTGCCTGCGATCATCATGTCGACCAATCTCGAGATCATCGACGTCAATGCGGCGTTCGAGTCCGCCGTGGCGCGCCAGCGCGCCACCTTGCTCGACCGCCCGCTGTTCGACGAGTTCCCGCCGCGCCCCGAGACCCCCAACCTCGAAGCGACGATCCGGGCATCGGTCGCGCGTGCGGTCGACACGCGGAAGACCGACGCGCTGGAGCCGGGACGGCACGACATCGTCATGTCGGATGGCGGCTTCGAGACCCGTTACTGGCGGCTGTCGCACTCCCCGGTGATCGAGGGGGGCGAGGTCACCTGCGTTCTGCAGCTGGTCGAGGACGTCACCGCCGAGGTGACGCGGCAGCTGCTTCTCGACGCGCGCGAGCGCACCGCCGAGGAAGGCGCCGCGCTGGCGTTCTGGGACCTGAACCTCGTGACCGGCAAGCTCGTCCGCTCGGGCGGCGTCGACACCATGCACGGCTTTGCCCCCGGCGAGGTCGGAGAGGACATTGAGCCGTTCATCGAACGGGTCCATCCCGAGGATCGCGATCGGGTGCGGATGGAGGTGTTCTCCGCCGCCGAGCAGGGCCCGGGTCCGACCAATCTCGAGCACCGGCTGCTCCTGCCCGACGGCACGATGCGCTGGATCTCGGCGCGCGGCGAGATCCTGCCCGGCCCGGTGAATGGCGAGCCGCATCTCGTCGGCATGGTCGTCGACATCACCGAGTTCCGGCAGAACGAGGAACGGCTGAAGACGGCGCTCGCCAACCAGAAGATCCTGCTCGACGAGGTCAATCATCGGGTCAAGAACTCGCTCCAGATGGTGGCGAGCCTGCTCAGCCTGGAAAGCGGCCGGGCCTCGCCCGAGACCCGCGAAAGGCTCATGTCCGCAAGCATCCGGGTCAACGCGATCGCCACGATCCATGCCAGCCTCTACCTCGATGGCGACGTGACCAGCGTGGCCGTCGACCAGCAACTGCGCGACCTGTGCGATCACGTCGCGGCCTCTTCGGGTTGCGACGTTCGCGGCATCACGATCGATCTCGACCTCGCGCCGATCCGGCTCTGCCCGAACCAGGCGATCAGCCTGTCGATCATCGTGAACGAGCTGATCACCAACGCCCTCAAGCACGCCTTCCCCGGCCGAGCCGACGGGAAGGTGCAGGTGCGCCTGACGCGCGACGAGACCGCGGATGAACTCGTGCTGACGGTCACCGATGACGGCACCGGTCCGTCCGAAGCCGCAGGTGGACAGGCCGGGCGGAGCTCCGGCCTGGGCCAGCGGCTGATCCATATGTCGGCCCGCCAGATCGGCGGCCGGATCGAGCAGTCGAGGTCGCCGGAAGGGTGGCGCACCACCCTCCGCTTCCCGGTTCCGGGCTGAGCCCGGCATGCGCATCCTCATCGTCGAAGACGAGGTCTTCATCGCTCTCGACCTCGAAATGCAGATCCTGGACATGGGCTACGAGGTCGTGGGGATCGCCGCGACGAAAGAGACGGCGATCGAGATCGCATGCGCGCAGGTCCCGGACCTCGCCCTCGTGGACCTGCATCTGGCAGGCCCCTCGAGCGGGGCGGAAGCGGCGGCCTTCCTGCGGGCCGAACTGGGCGTTCCGTCGATCATCGTCAGCGGCAGCCTGCACGAGTTGACGGAGCTGGACATCGCCTCCATCGCGCCGGTCTCCCTGCTGGGCAAGCCATTCAGCCCGGTGAAGCTGCAGGCCGCGATACGCGACGCAGACACCGGTCGCCATCGGTGACGATGCCGGACAAACCACTTCCGATGCCAAGCGTCTCGACTTGGCCGCAATACGAGGATAGCTCTGTTTTCATGGATAATGGAGGGGCGCGGTGAAGCACTTGGAGTCCCTCTTCGATCGCGCGCTCGATGCCGTGGTCGGAATGGACGAAGCAGGTCTGGTCGTCGCCTGGAACGGTGCGGCGGAGGAGATGTTCGGCTGGTCCCGCGCGGACGCGATGGGATCTTCGATGGGCGACCTGATCGTGCCGCCCCAACATCGCGAAGGCCATGCGCGCGGACTGGAACGCTACAACCGCACAGGTGAAGGGCCGGTTCTCGAACAGCGGGTCCGGATCACCGCCCTGCATCGCGACGGCGCCGAGTTTCCCATCGAACTGTCGATCTTCCCCATGCCCGGCGATGGCGGCGGGCGGATCTTCTACGCCTTCATCCGCAGCATGGTCGCCGAAGAAACCGCGCGCCGCGCCCAGGAGTTGCGGGCCCGCGAGGGAGAGGCGCTGCTCGCCGTCGCGCAGAAGCTTCTGGACGACGTCTCGCTCGACGAGTTCACGCAGTTCTGCCTCGACAACGTCTGCGCCGTGTCCGGGATGGAGGCGGGGCATTTCCACGTCGTGCGCGGGCGTGGCCCCCATGCGTGCCTGCACCCCACCGGCATCTGGCACTTGGCGGACCCACGTTTCCAGCCGGTGGTCGAGGCCACGAGCGTGGTGCGGTTCGGCCTCGGAGAGGGCCTGCCGGGACGTGCCTGGCAATCGGGTCAGCTGCAGTCGCTCGACGATCTCGCATCGTCCTGCCAGTTCGTCCGCCGCAGCGTGTTCGAGAAGGTCGGGCTGTCCCGCGCGGTCGCCCTGCCCGTCCGGCAAGGCGGGCAGATCCACGGCGTGCTCGAGTTCTTCGGGACCTCCAAGGCCCGGCTCGATCCGGAGATCCTCCGGATGCTCGAGACCATCGGAAGCCAGATCGGCGTCGCGATCCGGCGCAAGGAGAACGCGGAGCACCGCGAGACGTTGCGCCGCGAGATGAGCCACCGGGTGGGCAACAGTCTCTCGGTGCTGGCCTCGATCTATCGCAGCTGCTCGCGCGAGGCCCGGACCAAGGAAGAGCTGGACGAGGCCTTCCTGGGGCGCCTCGTGGCGGTGGGTCAGGCCAATCGCCTGGCTGTCGAGGATGCCAGCGAGAGCGTGGCATTGCCGGCGCTGATCGAGGAGGCGATCAGCATCCTCCCCGAGCGGAACAGGATCACCATCGAGGCGCCAGACATGACGGTCGACCGGGACAGCGTCATGCCGCTGGCGCTGATCCTGAACGAACTCGCCACCAACGCGCTGAAACATGGCAGCTCCTGCGAAGACAGCCGTCTTGTCGTCGCGGCCCGCTTCGGCGAGGGGCGCGACGAACTGGTCCTTGAATGGCACGAGCATCGCGCCGTCCCGTTGACCGTCCCGCCGCCGACGCCCGAGCGTGTCGGCTTCGGCACGAAGCTCATGCAGCACATGGTCGAGGGCCGGTTGGGCGGCAGCTTCGAGCGGCGCCTCGACGAAACCGGCTTCTGCGTGGTGATGAAGCTGCCACGCGAGCGCATCGAGGCGCTGCCTGATACCGACCTGATGGCCTGAACCCAGAAAGCGGCGCCTGCTGGGACGGCAGCCTGCCGCAGGTCGTGGGAGCACGGTCCGGGGCATTCTTGATCCGATGAAAGCCTACTGGCGCGGTCGGATCACGCATCCTCCGTGGTCGGCATGGTCAGGTGGACCCGCAACCCGCCATTCTTGCGATTGGCGAAGCGCAACTCTCCGCCATGGTCCTCCACGATCGCCTGCGCGATGGCGAGGCCGAGGCCATGGCCGCCCCCTTCCCGATCGGACCCGCTGGCGCCCCCCTTCTTGAACGGCAGCAGCAGTCGCGGCAGGTCCCCTTCGGGGATGCCCGGCCCGCAATCCTCGATGATCACCTCCGCCAACCGGCCTTTCCGGGCCACGACGACCTGGGCGGAGTGCCCGTATTTCACGGCGTTCTCGATGAGGTTGAGAATAGCGCGCTTCATCGCCACGCGCTTGCACCTGACGATGAGGCCGGTTTTGCAGTCATAATCCACCGGTGCGCCGCAATCCGCGAGATCGTCGCAGATCGTGCTGACCAGCGCACCCAGATCTACCTTCGAGCGGTGCTCCCCCTCATGCGAGGCATGCGCATAGGCCAAGAAGCCGCCGATCGAGGTGTTCATGTCGTCGATCGTGCCGAGGATCCTGGTCTGGTCTTCGCTGGCGGGCATCGCTTCGACGCGAAGCCGGATCTGGGTCAGCGGCGTGCGCAGATCGTGCGATATCGCCGCCAGCATTCCGGTCCGGCTCTGGATCAGCTGACGCAGCCGCGCCTGCATCCGATTAAAGGCGCGGGCCGCCTGCGACACCTCCTGCGGCCCCGAGACCGGCAAGGGCGAGCTGGAGAGGTCCTGGCCCAGCGCCTCGGCGGCCTGGGCAAAGCGCGCGAGCGGGCGCGTGACCCGCCCCACCAGCCAGAAGGCGACGAGGGCAATCCCGATCACTGCGGAAATGAGGTTGGCCATGAGCAGCCCCGGCGACAGCGGCACCGGGGTGCTGAAGGTCCCGAGGAAGTTGATCCATTCCTCCGGCCCGTGTCGGATGGAAACGAGGAGGCCGGGGCCATCCTGCGGCAGATCGATCGCCGCCGCCGGCGAACCAAGGCGGTTGGTGGGGTCGAACTCCGGCGGGCTGATCGCGTCCGAGACCCGCTCCAGCATGCGCACCTGCATCTCGTTGTCGGCGATCCGGGGCACCTGGGTGCGCAGATAAGCAAGCACGCCGCTCTCCTCCTCGGACATCTCTGCCTGGAGCGGGGGAGAGGTACTGCTGGTCCAGACCCGGAAGGCGCGGCTGTCGGAGAGCTGCACGACCTCGCCCCGCCAGGAGGGCGGAAGGTCGCGCAGCAGGCGGCTGATGCCGGCGGCCCGCTCGGCGAGATCAACTGCCTCGGTCAGCTCCAGCGCACCCTGCCGGTCGACATGATAGAAGGCGTAGCCGACCAGGTGCGACAACACGAAACTGGCCACGATGATGGCCGTGGTCTGCGCACGCATGCTGCGCCAGTTCATGAAAGCACGTCCGGCGTGAACAGGTAGCCGTCGCCCCAGATCGTCTTGATGATCCGGGGTGATTTCGGATCGTCGCCCAGCTTCTTGCGCAGCCGGCTGACCTGAATGTCGATGCTCCGATCCGAGATGATGGCCGACCGGCCGCGCGTGGCGTCGAGGAGTTTCTCGCGTGACAGCGTAACCTGCGGCCAGGTCAGGAAGGCCAGGAGCAGCTCGTATTCCGCGCCGCTCAGCAGCACGATCACCTCGTCATCCGAGATGAGCTCCCGCTTCGCGGTATCCAGCCGCCAGCCTTCGAAGCGGATGAAGCGGTCGGGACGCGGGCTGTCGTTCGGGCTGGCCGGAGAGGTGCGCCGCATCACGGCCTTGATGCGCGCGAGGAGTTCGCGGCCATGAAACGGCTTGGGGAGGTAATCGTCGGCGCCCATCTCGAGGCCCAGAACCCGGTCAAAATCGTCGCCCTTCGCGGTGAGCATGATGATCGGGGTGAGATCGCCCTCCCCGCGCAGCGCCCGGCAGAAGCTGAGCCCATCCTCCCCCGGCAGCATCAGGTCGAGCACGATGAGGGAGACCGAGCGATCCGCCAGCCGCGCCCTGGCCTGGGCGGTATCGGGCGCCTCGCTGACCCGGTAGCCCTCGCGGGACAGCACCTGCCCCACGAGCTGGCGGATCTCGGCGTCGTCGTCCACGACGAGGATGTTCGAAGCGGCGGTGGTCATGAGTCGCGTGCCTGGGAAGAGGGAATCTCCTTCAAGCCATTAGCAGATCTCCGACGCCGCCCTCGTTCAATTCCACGAACTCGGCGGCGGGAAACGCTGCCGACACATCTTGTCACAATTCGCCACGATGAGGCGGAAGTTCCCGACGCCGACTGTCCTATTCAGGTCCAGACCGCTTCGGGTACGAGAGGTAGACGCATGCAGCAGATGGTACGTACCACCAAACCATCGACTTCATACATCTCCCGTGCCTCGGGCGGCCGCACCAGATCCCTGGTCCTGCCTCAGGCGGGTGCCGGGGCAAACCGGAGAGACGCGGCGGACATCCCGCAGGATGCACCCTGTCAGGCGCCCTGCAGGGCCGACCCGTCCTTCACCGCTGTCGGTCGTGCCGTACCACGTCCCCGCCAGGGGTCGGCGTCCGACCTGGCCGACCGACTGCGCCGCGTCCAGCAGCGCCAGCAGGCACGCTTCGCCGCGTTGCCCTCATCGATGAAGGAGGATTTTCACATACTCATGTGGCACCAGCACCGGCTCCGCGCCAACCAGGCCGCGCATGATGCAGCCCTTGCCCGCCTGAAGCGCTCTGCTGCGCCACAATCCTGACGACCGCCTGTCAACTGCCTACCGCCTTCGGCGGACCAAGGCCTGTCCCGCCTTGGTCCGCCTTTTTTCGAGACCCATCCATGACCATCGCGCCCCGCAGCCTGCCAAGAACCATCGTTCCCCAGATCACCTGGGCCCAGAGCCTTCTCGGCAAGGTCCGCGCTTTCAAGGAGCCGGAACGTACCGGTGCCTTGGATGCGCAACTCCAATTGCCGACCCACGAGCTTCTCGCCGCCCTGCGCTCCGGCCATTCCATCTCGGCAGGCCTGCGGCGGATCGGAGGGCAGCACCTGCCCTATTACCGCGTCTGGGTGGACACCTCCGCGCCGATCACGCGCTTTCGGGTGCTCGAAGCCAATCCGGCCCTGCTGAGATGGGTCGGGCGGAGCGACACCGGCTTCGATGTCCTGCAACTTCCTCTTTCGGGCTTTCAATATCACTGGCGCAGCGACCTCGCCCGGGTGCAGGAGGGAAAGGTCGCGCTGGTCAGCCAGACCCATCTCGTCAGAAGCGGTGGCGATCTGGAGGTCGACCATGTCGCGTCCCCCATGCCCCGCTGCGAGCAGGGTCCGGTGATCGAGGGCTGCCTGGTCCTGCCCCCGGCCGACGGGGCCGACATGATGCCCCCGGTCTGGGAGAAGGTCCTGATCGCGCGGCGGCTGACGCCATGCCGGTTGCTGTCCTAGGATTCGCCGGGCCATCCGGCGCCGAGATGTGACCTTGCGGGATTGCAGCTTCGCGCACGCTGGGAGGCGGGCCGTCGCTACTCTCCGGCCTCGGCAATGATCCAGTCCCGAAACGCCGCGACCTCTGGCCGCTGCGCCGCACCGCGATCGAGCACGAGGTGATGGTGGAGATCCGAAATCGTGATCTCCTCAACCGGCCGGACGAGCCGTCCAGCGGCGAGGTCGTCGGCGACAAGAGAGGATCGTACGAGGGCAAAGCCCTGCCCCGCGCGGCAGGCATCCATCATCTCGGCGAAGGAGTCGAACTCCCCACCCGTCGGATCCGCGAGATGCTGCCTGATCCAAGGCTCGCCTGCGGCGGCTTCGCCGAAGATCTGGACCAGCCAACGCTGCCAATCGAGCACCGTGTGACGCCCGCCCCTGTAGCGCAGCAAGGGGGCGGCTCCGAAGGCCTTTGTCGCGGGGAGCCGGTCCGCGAGCGCGGGGGCGCAGACCGCGAACTCCTCCTCGAGCCCCAGACGCCGGCTGTCGAGGTCCGGGCTCCCGCCGCCGAGCCAGATGGCGATATCCGCTTCTCCGGCACGCAGATCCGCGCGCCGGTAATCCATCGTCAGGCTGACGCCAATTCCGGGATGGGCCTTGAGGAACCGCTCGAGCCGCGGCGCCAGCCACTGCGTGCCGAATTCGGGCGTGCTCTGGACCACGAGCCGCCCGGTCATCCCTGCCCGGCGCGCCGTGGCGAAGCCGTCGCGCAGAAGCGCCAGACCGCCCTCGACCGAGGGCAGCAGCGCCTGACCGAGCGGCGTGAGCGAAGCACCTGAGCGGCTTCGGACCAGAACCGGCTGCCCGACGAAGGCCTCGAGCTGCGCGATCTGGTGACTGACTGCGGTCTGCGTCAGGCCCAGCGCCTCGGCCGCCCTGGTGAAATTGCGAAGCTCCGCCACCGCCGCAAAGACGCGGAGGCAGGTCATCGAAGGAAGCGCCGTGGATTCGAGTATCATGAGCAGGATTGATGGATGCCATGTCGTCTATCCGTTTCACTCAAGCGCAGGGCCCGTCGATGATCAAGCCGAAGAATGGATCATCAGAGGAGTACGCCCGTGTTCGGCATCATGTTTCGCATCATTAGACATAACAGGCGCAGCCCCTCCTGCAACGCGCATCTGCGGCGCGATATCGGCCTGCCCGAGGAGATGCATAAGGATTTCGAATGGCAATACCCTCTTTTGCTCAGGTGAAGGGCCAGCGCTCCGCGTGTCGATGAAAGCCCCAGTGCTGTGGCGGTGGTGACGTCATCGGGGTCGGATCACGCGACAGACCCGAATGCGATGACAAGGACGCCTAATGACCGGACTCACTGCCTAGCCTGAACGGCCCCCGTTACCTGTGGCGCGTTGGCACGGACCGATGCGCCGTTCCGCCCGGTGATCGCGGGCGCCTCGCGAATGAGTGCCGGATCGGTCAGCGCCGTTACCATGAACAGCGCGAAATCGGTGCGCCGGGTCAGGTTGCTCGCGAGGATGGGGTCGCCCACATGCCGGGCCCAGACCGGCAGGCCCTCGCTCTCGCCCTCCTCCAGGTCGGAGCCGCGCACCACGGTCCAATCGCGGCTCGACGCGAAGACGAGATCCGTCGCGCGGACCTGGTCGTCGAGATCGACGAGCCGCAGCGCCTTCAGGATCGGGCCGCCGATCGCAACGATGGCACGGATCTTCCAGCCGTAGCGATCCCTGCCGTCGCGGCTGATGTGCCAGCCGCAGGAGAAGATCAGCCGCGCTTCGGGCGGGGCGAGGTCGAGCACGGCGCGCGCGGTGCCCGAGGCGTAGTCCTGCACCCCCCAGGGCGCGAGGACCACCAGCACGCCGTCGCAGCCTTCGGTGGCCTTGGCGATCACCGCCCGATCGGCGGTGCGGCCGGGATGGATGGTGATGCGGCCCGCGAACCTGTCGAGCTTGCCGACGCTTTCGGGACGGCAGACGCCGGTCACCTCGTAGCCGCGAGCGAGCGCGTGTTCGACGATGTATTGCCCGAGCTTGCCCGAAATGCCGACGATGCAGATGCGCTTCATGTTGAGTCTCCTTGAGGTGTGGGGATCAAACCGCGGCAGCGTGCCGTCGCGGCGCCCGCGGGCCACGGGTCAGCAGCCACAGCGCGAAACCGAGCTCGGCCAGCGTCACCACGATCAGCAGCGCGACCTTCACCGCCGCCAGCACCGTCGCTTCGGGAAAGGCGAACATCTGCACGCTGTCGAGGAGATAGCCCGTGCCACCCACGATCAGTCCCGCGCCGATGATCCGCGGATAGAGGCCGGAGCGCGCCACCAGCGTGCCCAGCAGGATCAGGTGAAGGCAGAAGAAGAGCTGCCAGATCCAGACGCCCGCGTCATGGACGTGGCGCATCAGCCCAGCCAGTTCGATGCGCTGGGCCGCGTCGAAGCTTTGGAGCGGCACCGTCCCGTCGGCTAGCGCCAGCGACGCCGCGTGAAAGAACAGCATGGCCGCCATCACCGCGACCATCATCAGCCGCGCATAGGCCGCCGCAAGCGACAGCGTCGCGTTCACCGGGCGGAACATGTGGTAGAGCATTGCTGTGACCAGCACCTCGGCGGTCATCATCACCACATCGCCAAGGAGGCCGGCGTGAAACAGGCCGCGCCGGTCCGCGATGTTGGCGAAGGTAGCGGCCGGGTCGCCATCGACGTTCAACGCCCCCGGCACGTAGAGGATCGAGAAGCCGCCGGCGACGGCGATGACGAGATAAAGCGCCCCGGTCACGCGGGTATAGGCGCGTGAAGAAGGGTCCTGAAAGGGATGCATGAGCGGCCTCCTGTCAGTCGAGAGCTGCGGAATGACCCTGTTCTACGCTCCTCCGTCCATGCAGAGAATTGACCGGTATTGCCGAGCTGATATGCAGAAATGCATGGATTGGCGCAGCGTTACCTTTGATTGGAACCGGGCTCGGGCCTTTCTGGTGACGGCCGAGGAAGGCTCGCTCTCCGCCGCTGCCCGCGCCCTGAAACTGGCGCAGCCCACGCTGGGCCGGCAGGTCGAAGCGCTCGAGGCGGAGCTTGGCGTGGCGCTGTTCGAACGCTCCGGCCGAGGGCTGCGCCTCTCCCCCGCCGGGCACGAGCTTCTGGAGCATGCCCGGCTCATGGGCGAGGGCGCGCGCGCGCTGTCGCTGGCGGCCTGGGGCCAGACCGAGGCGCTGGAAGGCGAGGTGGCGATCTCGGCCTCCGACGCCTATGCCAGCTACCTGCTGCCACCGATACTCGAACGCCTGCACGCTTCCGAGCCGCGTATTCGGATTGAGGTCGTCGTCTCCAACGACCTCTCCGACCTGTCGCGGCGCGAGGCCGACATCGCGGTGCGCAACGTCCGGCCCACCGAGCCCGACCTGATCGCGCGCAAGGTCCGCGACGCAATGGCCCGGCTCTACGCGGCCCCCGGATATCTCGACCGCATCGGGCGGCCACAGACAAAGATTGGTTTTTCGGGGGCCGAGTTCATCGAAATCGACGCGAAGGGCAGCCTCATGAACCTGCTCAACGCGCATGGCTTTGCCCTCGAGACGGCCAATTTTCCCTATCGCTGTCGCAACTTCACCGTGATGTGGGAGATGGTGCGCCGGGGAATGGGGATTGGCATCCTCGACGATCGCATCGGCGACGCCGACCCGGCGGTCGAGCGCGCCGCGCCGGATTTCGAGCCGATCGCCTTTCCGGTCTGGCTCGTCGCGCATCGAGACATCGCGCGATCCCGCCGGTTGCGGGTGGTCTTCGATGCGCTGGCGGAAGGGCTGGGGACGACGACAGGCGAAGGTAGCGGCTAGCCTGTTCGTGTTCAGGCCGCCGCAGGTATCCCCACGCCCTCCTCGCCAAGGATCGGCTTTCAGCGCCGTGACCGCGTCAGCAGGGCCCATGTCCGCAGGTCGAGCAGTACCTTGACCGTCACCGCCAGGATCGACGCACAGAGCACGACCTTGGAAACCGTCCCCATCGTCCCCTCGATCAGCAGCGCATGCACGACGCTGCCCAGAACCACCACCATCACCAACGACGTATGACCGAGCCTCCAGACTCTCGGGCGAAGGCGCAGCCGTCGGCGCAGGGCAGCTAGGGACGCGGCGGCGAAGACGGCCCACATGGCGATGACGCCCCAGGCGGAGAACGGCGTCGGCGATACGAAGAGCAAGGCGTCGATCACGTCTGGCGGGCTGGTCAGCAAGAGCCCGGCGACATGGAGCGCGACCGCCGTCACCAGCGCCGCGCCGACCCAGCGATGCAGGCGTCGACCGCGCGGCCTCGGCAGACCGGGCAGATATCCCCCGACCAGTAGCGGCTGAAAGAGAACGAGCGTCATGGCGACGACGCCCGCTAGGCCGGCGGCGATATAGACCGGGCTGCGCCAGGCCAGCAGCGGACTGTTGGCCGCTATGGCGACCGGCACGATGATGGCAACCGCGAGAGCGCCCCAGATCAGGACCGCACGCGTCGAAGCCAAGGGGCTCAGGCCGGTTGGAGCACGAAATCCGCGCTGAGGCTCGTGTCGCGCGAACTCGGCATCACCGGGCGCAGGAACACGGTCTCGAACGCCGCGTCATCATAGGCGAGGTGACCATGCGGCTGACCGAAGGCGGGCACGATCTGTGGCATTTCGAGCCGGAACCGGCCTTGGGCATCGGTGAGCGTGGCGCCGTGGCTGTGAGGGTCACGCTCGTGTCCCTCGGTCGTGTGGGCCCAGATCTGTATGCGCACGCCCTGAAGCGGCGCGCCATCGCCAGCCCGCCGGACGCTGCCAGTCATCCAGAAGCCGCCGCCGCCGATGCGTTCCACGATGGGCGCACCCGGCAGGTAATTGTTGGCGCCGCCGCGCATGCTGGGCGTGGGTGCGAGGCCTTGCGCCCGCGCCGGGACGAGCAGCCCGGATGCCGCGGTGGCGAGTGTGGCGACGGCCGCCGCACCGGTGGCGAGAAAGGCGCGGCGCGTTGCGTGTTCTCGGGTCATCTCGACTCCTCCTGATCGCCCGGCGAACAGATGCGGTGGATCGCCCGTGCCGTGCGCATCACGGCCGGCCGCGAAGCCCGCGTGCCAAGACTACCAAATCGCCGGTGAAGATGGGCGCGCGATGATGCGCGCCCCACGCCTTCGTGATGCCGAGGCGCATCGCTTCGGGACAGGGTCTTCCCCGCCCCGAGTCGCTTGGTACCTCAGTGCGCCTTCGCGCCGAAGGGCATCACGCTCTTGAGCGCAACCAGCACGCCGCCGACGATCAGCCCGACCACGCCCATCAGCGTCGCCCCGGCAAGCCAACCCAGCGCGCCGGAGAGGACCGGCGCGTTCGCGGCCACGATCTCGCGCGCCACCTCGACCGCGTGCTCGGGCCCGGAGATGTGATAGGTCTCGAGCCCGTGGATCAGGATGCCGCCGCTGACCCACAGCATGGCCGCGGTGCCGACCACCGAGAGCAGCTTGAGCACCCAGGGCATGCCCTTGACCAGCCCCCGGCCGATGGTCGGCAGAATGCCCGAGGGGCCGCGCGCGGCCAGCGCGGCGCCGACATCGTCGGCCTTCACGATAATGGCCACCGCGCCATAGACCGCGAAGGTGATGAAGATGCCGACCAGCCCGAGCACGATCGCCTGGGTCACGAAGGGCAGGCCTGTGACTGTCGACAGTGTGAGCGCCATGATCTCGGCCGAGAGGATGAAATCGGTGCGGATCGCGCCGCGCACGGTCGTGTCCTCGTCCAGCGCCTTCTTCTCGGCCTCGGCATGGGAGTGGCCGAGAAGCACCTCGGCCACCTTCTCCGCCCCCTCATAGGCCAGATACAGCCCGCCCA
This sequence comes from Limimaricola variabilis, assembly GCF_034371605.1. Classification (NCBI taxonomy): domain Bacteria; kingdom Pseudomonadati; phylum Pseudomonadota; class Alphaproteobacteria; order Rhodobacterales; family Paracoccaceae; genus Limimaricola; species Limimaricola variabilis. The sequence continues at coordinate 1,012,929 of NZ_CP139691.1, forward strand.
GCATCAGCAGCGGCGTGATCGCCCATGGTGCCAGGAAGCTCAGCGCCAGCGCCGCGGGCAGCAGGATCAGGATCTTGTTGCGGAGCGAACCGACGGCGATCTTGCGCACGATAGGCAACTCGCGCTCGGCGACGAAGCCGAGCACGTATTTCGGCGTCACCGCGGCGTCGTCGATCACCACCCCGGCCGATTTCGTCCCCGCCTTGAGCGTCGCGGCGGCGACATCGTCGAGCGAGGCCGCGGCGGTCCGGGCGATCAGGGCGACGTCATCGAGAAGTGCGAAAAGTCCTGAACTCATGGGCCTGCCATCTTGTGAATTGCATCTGCTCCGTCGGAGCCTAACCGGACCCAACCGCCCAGCGACAGATCAGGTCGGTCCGTTGGCGCATTTTTTCGATCGGCGATCATGGCTTGGCAGTCCCCGCGTTTCCGCCCAGTCTGCGCCGCATGAGCGGCCCCGCGAGGCCGAGGAGCGAGGAAGACGATGACCCTTGAGACCGACCCGATCGCCGCGCTGCGCGGCGTCACCACCGCCACGCTGACCACGGTCCTGCTGAAGAAGGGGCTGCGCAACGTCTGGATCCGCGGCGCCATGCCGATGCCCGAGGGCGAGACCCGGATCGTCGGTCCCGCCTTCACCTTCCGCTTTGTGCCCGCGCGCGAGGATCTGGCGACACCGGCCTCATGGAGCAGCCCGATCTCGACCCGCGCCGCGATCGAGGAGATGCCCGAAGGCGCCATCGCGGTGATCGACGCGATGGGCATCACCGACGCCGGCGTCTTTGGCGACATCCTCTGCGCGCGGATGGTCAAGCGCGGCGCGGCCGGGCTGGTCACCGACGGGGTGATCCGCGACCGGGCCGGTGTGGCCGCGACCGGTCTGCCGATCTGGGCACGCGGCGCCGCCGCGCCCCCATCTGTGGCTGGGCTGACCTTCACCGGCTGGCAGGAGACGATCGGCTGCGGCGGGGTCTGCGTGGTGCCGGGCGACATGATCGTGGCCGATGCAGACGGCGCGGTGGTGATCCCGGCCGCCCTCGTCGAGGAGGTGACGCGCGAGGCCATCGAGCAGGAGCGGATGGAGGGCTGGATCGTCGAGGAGGTGGAGCGCGGCGAAAAGCTGCCCGGCCTCTACCCGATGAACGAGGCGACCCGCGCCCGCTACGCCGCCTGGAAGGAGGGCGCAGAATGATCTCCGCCGAGACGCGCGGCGTCTTCGCCATCGCGCCGACGCCGTTCCTGCCGGACGGCGCGCTCGACATGGCTTCGCTCGGCCGGATGACCGAGCGCTATGTCGGCTGCGGCGTCGACGGGCTGACCATCCTCGGGATCATGGGCGAAGCGCAGAAGCTCGAGCCGGAGGAGAGCCTGTCGGTCGTGCGCGAGGTGATCGCGCATGCGGGCGGGCTGCCGGTGGTGGTGGGCATCTCGGCGCCGGGCTTTGCGGCGATGCGCAGGCTGTCGGCGGCGGCGATGGAGATGGGGGCCGCCGGGGTCATGATGACCCCGCCCCCTTCCATGCGCACCGACGACCAGATCGCGGGCTGGTTCGCGCAGGCGGTGGCGCAGATCGGGTCCGATGTGCCCTTCGTGCTGCAGGATCATCCCACCGCCACCGGTGTCGTGATGTCGAACGCGGTGATCCGCAGGGTGGTGGCGGAGAACCCCTCCTGCGTGATGCTCAAGCACGAGGACTGGCCCGGCCTCGACAAGATCTCGGCGATCCGGAACTGGCAGGAGCGCGGCGAGATGCGCGCCCTGTCGATCCTGTGCGGCAACGGCGCGCTGTTCCTGGACATGGAAATGGGGCGTGGCGCGGATGGTGCGATGACCGGCTATGCCTTTCCGGAAATGCTGCGCCGGGTGGTCGACCTCGCCGCGCAGGACCGCGACGCGGCACAGGACCTGTTCGACGCGCATCTGCCGCTGCTGCGCTACGAGCACCAGCCGGGCATCGGGCTCGCGGTACGCAAGCACATACTGGCGCAGCGCGGCTTCATCGCCCATCCCGATCTGCGCGCGCCGGGCGCGGCGCTGAACCCGGCCGCCCGGGCCGAGGTGGATTATCTGCTGGCGCGCCTCAAGGCCCGGGATCGCGGCTGCGGCCTCTAGCCCTCGTCGTCCTCAGGTCTCGTCGTCGCGGCCCTTGTAGCCGGTCGCGATGACGAATTTCTCCGAGCTGTCGGAGCGCGAGGCCGGCGGCTTGACGTTCTGCACCTTGTCGAACTTGCGCTTGAGCAACTGCTGCAGGCTGCCTTCGGCGCCGCCTGCCAGCACCTTGGCGACGAAGGTGCCGCCCGGCTCCAGCACGTCGAAGGCGAAATGGGCGGCCGCCTCGCACAGCGCGATGATCCGCAGGTGGTCGGTCTGCCTGTGACCCGAGGCCGAGGCGGCCATGTCCGACATCACCACGTCGGCGCCGCCGCCAAGCCATTCCTTGACCTGGAGATCGGCGTCGTCCTCCATGAAATCGAGCTGGTGGATCTCGGCGCCGGCGATCGGTTCGACCTCCTGCAGGTCGACGCCGAGCACGCTGCCCACCGCCTTGCCGGATTTCGCGCCGAGCGCGTTGACCCGCGCCACCGCGACCTGACACCAGCCGCCCGGCGCGCAGCCGAGATCGACCACCCGTGCGCCCGGCACGAGAAAGCGGAACTTGTCGTCGAGCTCGATGATCTTGTAGGCGGCGCGGCCCCGATAGCCCTCGGCCTTGGCGCGTTTGACATAGGGGTCATTGAGCTGCCGCTCGAGCCAGAGCTTGGAGCTCATCTTGCGGCCGCGCGCGGTCTTGACCTTGATGGTCAGGTCGCGCTGCCCGCGCCCTGAGGTGTTGCCAGTGCCCGCGCCGGGCTTTTTCGGTGTCTTTGCCATGCCGGGCTCTCCTGATCAGAGACCCCGACTATGCCAAGCGGGGGTGACGGGGCAAGCCCTGCCCCGTCACCCTTCCACTTTTACGCTGCCCTATCAGGCCCGCCGACGCCGACGCCCGCCATCGCGGCCGCCGCGCCCCTCGCCCGGCACGCCGGGCGGACGGTTGAAGCGGATCCATTCGGCGCCCGAGGGGTCGTTGTTGGTCAGGAAGTTGGCGGCGCGGATCGCGCTCATCTCTCCACCCGGCCGCGCCTCGCGGCTGCCGATGCCCATCAGCTGGCAGAAGGTCTCGTCATCCATCTCCTCGGGGATGACGATGCCCGCCGCCTCCAGCTCCGCCCGCTTCTCGGCGATCTTCGAAAGCGGCGTCGGCAGCGCACAGGGGTTCATGATCGCGCTGGTCATGCCCGAGGCCATCGCCATCGGCAGGAAGGCGTTGTTGATGCCGTGGCGGTTGGGCAGGCCGAAGGAGATGTTCGAGGCACCGCAGGTGGTGTTGACGCCCAGCTCGTCGCGCAGGCGGCGCACAAGGGCGAAGACCTGCAGACCGGCGGTCGCCATGGCACCGATCGGCATCACCAGCGGGTCGACCACGATGTCATGCGCCGGGATGCCGAAATCGGCGGCGCGCTCGACGATCTTCTTGGCGACCGCGAACCGCACATCGGGATCCTCGGAGATGCCGGTGTCGTCGTTGGAGATCGCCACCACCGGCACGTTGTATTTCTTGACCAGCGGCAGAACGAGCTCGAGCCGCTCCTCTTCGCCGGTCACGGAGTTCAGCAGGGGCCGCCCCTGCGCCGCCGCGAGACCGGCTTCGAGCGCCGCCGGAACCGAGCTGTCGATGCACAGCGGCACGTCGACCAGCCCCTGCACCAGCTCGATCATCTTGGTCATGAGCGGCGGTTCGGTCTCGTTCGGGTTGGGGTTGGAGTTGTAGACCACCCCCGCATTGACATCGAGCATGGTGGCGCCGCAGGCGACCTGCGCGATGGCGTCCTTCTCGACGGTCGAGAAGTCGCCCGCCTCGAGCTCGGCGGCGAGCTTCTTGCGCCCGGTGGGGTTGATGCGCTCGCCGATCACGCAGAACGGCTGGTCGAAGCCGATGATCGCGGTTTTCGTCTTCGATTCAACGATCGTGCGGGTCATTCTTTGTCCTTGTCATTGGCCAACGGCCTTGAAGTCTCACAGCGCGGCGCTGTGCCGGGCGGGGTGACGCGCGGCGAGCCAGTCGGCGCTGGCCTGGATGCCGCCCAGCGGGAAGAGATGTGCCTGCTCTATGCCCAGCTCCGGCTCGGTCAGCACCGCCTTCTCCAGCGCGTCGGCGATCTCGTCGGGCGCATAGGGCATGAGCAGGTGGCTCACGTCCATGGCTCGCTTCTGCAACACTTTGAGCGAGGGGCCAACCCCGCAGGCCATGGCGTATTTGATCAGCGTCTGCAGCTTGGCCGGACCGGCGAGACCGACATGCACCGGCAGGTCGATGCCCGCCGCGCGGATCGCGCGGGCCCAGCCGATTACCGGCGCGGCGTCGAAGACGAACTGGGTGACCAGCGCCATCCGCGCATCGGTCCGGTTCGAGAAATCCTGCTTCCAGCGCAGCGCGTCACGCACCAGAGCGTCGCCGCCATCGGGGTCGATGTCGCGGTTGCCCTCCGGGTGGCCTGCGACGTGCAGCCGGGTGAAGCCCGCGCGATCGAAGGCGCCGGTCTCCAGAAGCTGCATCGAGGAATGGAAGGCGCCGCGCGGGGCCGCGATGCCGCCCGCCAGCACCAGCGCCTCGGTCACGTCCGCTTCGCCCTGGTAGCGGGCGATCCAGTCACCGAGCTGGGCCTCGCTTTCGATGCTGCGGGCCGGGAAATGCGGCATGACCGCGAAGCCCTCGCCGGCGATGCGCGCCGCCGTCGCCACCATTTCCTCGATCGGCGTGCCGTCGATATGGGCGATATAGACCCGGGTCCCCGCCGGCAGCAGCGCCGCGAAGCTGGCGACCTTGGCGGCGGTGCGCGGCATCACCTCGATCGAGGCGCGGGCGGTCAGGTCGCCCCCCATCGCGGGGGCGGGCTTCGCGCGGCGGAAGCTCAGCAGGGACATCAGCACCTCCTTGAGGGCACGGTTCATTCGCGCCCGTTGTTGTCGATCAGCGCCTTCAGGCGCGCCGTGTCGTATTCCGCCTCGATCCGCTCCACCGCCTGGCGGGCGGCCTCCTCGGCCTCGCCGTCGATCTCGCCCCACGGCGCCTTGCGCCATTCGGCGAGGTAATCGTCGGTTCCGGCCGCGCCCGACTTCATCGCCGCGCGGTCGATCGCCTGCTCGAACCGCTCCGCGAGCGGAAGCTTGGCGGCGCGCCGGCCCTTGCCGACCAGCACCTGCGCGGGCATGTCGCGCCACAGAACGAGCGTGATCTCGGGCATCGCGGATCCTTTCCTCACCATCGCTGATATCGCGTCGCTTCTGCCCGGCGGGGTCGGATTTCGACAGTTTGACCACGGGCTGCGACGCGGGCCCTTTCTGGCAGCCAGGCCGCAGAAGCTCCAGTACCGCGAATCGTAGAAATCCCCATGATTGTGATGAACGCCGCTGCGTTCCGGCCCGTCGCGACGCTTGCGCGACGCGGGCGCATTCCCTACCCTCGGCTCAACTCGATATTGGAGGGCGTGTTGATGGCGCCCAAGCGTCCCGACGGTGCGGGCGCGTTCCCGAAAGCGGTGAGATCCCCCGCGCCAAGACCGGATCAGGCGACGCTTTATGCCGCGCTTGATCTGGGAACAAACAGCTGTCGCATGCTGATTGCCCAACCCAAGGGCAGCCAGTTTCACGTGGTCGACAGCTTCTCGAAGACGGTCCAGCTGGGCCACGGGCTCGAGCAATCGGGCCGGCTGTCGCGTGCCTCGATGAACCGCACGCTCGGCGCGATTCGCATCTGCCGGCAGAAGCTGTCCAAGCACGGCGTCACCCGGATGCGGCTGGTCGCGACCGAGGCCTGCCGCCGGGCCCGCAACGGTCGGGCCTTTCTTGCGCAGGTGCAGCGGGAGACCGGGCTCAGGCTCGACGTGATCCGGCCCGAAGAGGAGGCGCGGCTCGCGGTGATCTCCTGCGCGCCGCTGGTCTCTACCCGGACCGAGCAGCTGCTGGTGGTCGATATCGGCGGCGGCTCGACAGAACTGGTCTGGATCGACCTGAGCCATGTGCCGCGGCGCGAGCGCCCCAAGGCGATCATGCGGCTGCATTCCGGCTTCCAGCAGGATCCCGGCCCCTTCGCGGCGGCCAAGGTGGTGGACTGGATCTCGGTGCCGCTCGGCGTGGCGACGCTGCGCGACCAGTTCCAGGACGTCGAGGACGACGCGGCGCGCTTTGCCCTGATGAGCTGGTTCTTCGAGGAGAACCTGTCGGGCTTCGCTCCGTCGGCCTCCGAGCAGGTGCGCGAAGGCTTCCAGATCATCGGCACCTCGGGCACGGTGACCACCGTCGCGGCGAGCCATCTCGGCCTGCGGCGCTACGACCGCAACAAGGTCGACGGGCTGCGAATGAGCTCTGACCAGATCGACGCGGTGATCCGCGACTACCTCGCCATGGGACCGGAAGGCAGGCGCGCCGACCCGCGCATCGGTCGCGACCGGCAGGCGTTGATCATGTCGGGCTCGGCGATCCTGCAGGCACTGATGCGGCTGTGGCCCACCGACCGGCTCTCGGTCGCGGATCGGGGCCTGCGCGAGGGTCTGCTCTACGCCCAGATGAGCGCCGACGGCGTGCTGGAGGACGGGCCCTATTGAGGGCCCGCCCTGCCCCGCTCAGCGGTAGTAGAGCGATTTCCCGTCGCGGAAGACCTGCACCTTTTCGGGGGCGACGGTCATGTGCACGTGACGGCCGCGCAGGTCGCCATGAATGCCGGGCAGCTTGGCGATCACCGGGTCGGCCCCGCCGGCTTTCTGGAAGTAGAGGATCGTCACCTCGCCGAGCGACTCGGTGAAATCCACCTTGCCCTCGAAGATGTAGTCGCCGCCGGCCTCGACCTCGGTCATGTCCTCGGGCCGCACGCCGACATTGACCGTGGCGCCCATATCAGCCTCGGTCGAAGGCGCATTCGACACTGCCACGCCGCCGCCGTCGAGCTTCACGGTGGTCTGCGCCCCGGTGCCGGTGACCTTGCCCGGCAGCAGGTTCATCGCCGGGCTGCCGATGAACTGCGCCACGAATTCGTTCTCGGGCCGCTCGTAGAGCTCGAGCGGCGTGCCGACCTGGGCGATGCCCTTGTTGGCCAGAACCACGATCCGGGTCGCCAGCGTCATCGCCTCGACCTGATCGTGGGTGACGTAGATCATCGTCGAGTCGGGCATCGACTCCTTGAGCTGGGCGATCTCGATCCGTGTGGCGACGCGCAGCGCCGCGTCGAGGTTCGAGAGCGGCTCGTCGAAGAGATAGACCTTGGGATCGCGCACGATCGACCGGCCGATGGCGACCCGCTGCCGCTGGCCGCCCGAGAGCGCCTTGGGCAGGCGGTCGAGATAGGGCTCGAGTTGGAGGATGCGGGCCGCGTTGGAGATCGCGGCGTCGATCTCCTCCTTCGACTTCTTCGCGAGCTTCAGCGCGAAGGCCATGTTGTCGCGCACCGTCATGTGTGGATAGAGCGCGTAGGACTGGAACACCATGGCGATGCCGCGCTGCGCGGGCGGCACGTCGTTGACGACCTGACCATCGATCTCGAGCGTGCCGCCCGAGATTTCCTCGAGGCCGGCGATCATCCGCAGGAGCGTGGACTTGCCGCAGCCCGAGGGCCCGACGAAGACCACCAGTTCTCCCTTGCCGATCTCGAGGTCGATGTTCTTCAGGACCTCGACCGACCCGCCATAGGTCTTGGCCACGTCCTTCAGCTTCAGTTCCGCCATGGGGTTCCTCCCTGCTCCGTCCTCAGTCCGCCGGTCGCCGGAGCGCCAGGCAGCATTGCCATGGGCCGAGATGGATCAGCCCGTTCTCGGCCTTTGTCACCGTGCCCAGATCGGTGCCGATCGGGGCCCAGGCGCCTTGGGGCAGCGGCACTTCGGCCGGTTCTTCCCCGAGATTGAAGGCGCAAAAGATGGTCTCGTTCTCGTCATGGCGCACGAAATGCACCACGTCGCCGCGCGAATGCACGCCGTCATCCTCACCGGTGGCAAGCACCGGGTGGTCATGGCGCAGCGCGATGGCGCGACGGTAGTGATGCAGCATCGCCTTCGGATCGGCCTCCTGCTCGGCCACGGCGAGCGGCAGATGCGCGGGCGAGACCGGCAGCCAGGGCTTGCCCTCGGTGAAGCCGCCATTGGGGGCGCTGCCGTCCCAGGCGATCGGCGTGCGGCACCCGTCGCGACCCTTGTATTCGGGCCAGAACTCGATGCCGTAGGGGTCCTGCAGATCCTCGAAGGCGACCTCGGCCTCGGGCAGGCCCAGCTCCTCGCCCTGGTAGAGGCAGACCGAGCCACGCAGGCACATCAGCATGGTGGTGTAGACCCGCGCGGCCGCATCCGACAGCTTCCAGCGGGTCGGGTGCCGTTCCACGTCGTGGTTGGAATAGGACCAGCAGGGCCAGGCGCCGGGCGCGGCGTGGCTCAGCCGGTAGAAGGTGTCGGCAGCGGCAGCAGCGGTGAGACGCGGCGGCTGCAGCATCTCGAACGGGTAGCACATCTGCACCTTGTCGCCGCCCGAGGTGTACTCGGCCATGATCTCGAGACCGCGCTGGGCGTCGCCCACCTCGCCCACGGCTGCGGCGCCATAGGGCTCCAGCTCGGCGCGGAAGCGCTTGAGGAAGTCGAGGTTCTCGGACTGGTTCTTGGAGTAGAGATGCTCCTGCCAGTTATAGGGGTTCACGCCGGGCGCGATGGAATCGTTACGCCGCTCGGGCGGCAGCGCCGGGTTGTCGCGCAGCTGCTTGTCCGCGAAGTAGAAGTTGATCGTGTCGAGGCGGAAGCCGTCGACGCCGCGCTTGAGCCAGAACCGCTCCACGTCGAGCAGCGCCTCCTGGACGTCCGCGTTGTGGAAGTTCAGGTCAGGCTGGCTGGTCAGGAAGTTGTGCAGGTAATACTGCATCCGCCGCCCGTCCCATTGCCATGCCGAGCCGCCGAAGATCGACAGCCAGTTGTTGGGCGGCGTGCCGTCCGGCTTGGCGTCGGCCCAGACGTACCAGTCGGCCTTGGGGTTGTCGCGGCTCGACCGGCTCTCGACGAACCAGGGATGCGCCTCGGCGGTGTGCGACAGCACGAGGTCGATCATCACCCGGATGTTCAGGGAATGCGCCGTCTCGATCACCGCGTCGAAGTCGGCCAGCGTGCCGAACATCGGGTCGACGTCGCAGTAATCCGAGACGTCGTAGCCGAAATCCTTCATCGGCGAGGTGAAGAAGGGCGAGATCCAGATCGCGTCGACCCCCAGCGAGGCGATATGCGGCAGCCGCTTCACGATGCCCTTGAGATCGCCGATCCCGTCCCCGTCCGTGTCCTGATAGCTGCGCGGGTAGATCTGATAGATCACCGCGCCGCGCCACCAGTTGGGATCCTTCGGCATGCGGGTTCGGGCGGCCGGGGCCGGGACGGAATCGGGGGTGTTCATCGGAAGGCAGTCCTCATTTCACAGAGCCCGCGAGCAGGCCGCGCACGAGGTATTTCTGCATCGCGAAAAACACAACCAACGGAACCGCGATAGAGACGAAAGCCGCCGTCGCGAGGATCTCCCAGTTGCCGCCGCGCGTGCCCAGAAGCTCGATGATCTGCTTGGTCATCACCGTCGTCTCGCCCGAGCTGTCGATCAGGAACACGATCGCCACAAGCAGGTCGTTCCAGGTCCACAGGAACTGGAAGATCGCGAAGGAGGCGAGCGCCGGGAAGGAGAGCGGCAGGATGATCTTGGTGAAGATTTGGAAGTCGGTGGCGCCGTCGACCTTGGCGTTCTCGATGATGTCGCGTGGCAGGCCGACCATGTAGTTGCGCAGGATGTAGATCGCCAATGGCAGGCCGAAGCCGGTATGGGCGAGCCAGACGCCGAGATACCCCTTGCCGATGCCGATCTCGTTGTGGAGCTTGAGCAGCGGGATCAGCGCGAGTTGCAGCGGCACCACCAGCAGGCCGACGATCGCCGCGATCAGCAGCGCCCGACCGGGGAAATCCATCCAGGCCAGCGCATAGGCCGCGAAGGCCGCCACCAGGATCGGGATGATCGTGGCCGGGATCGACACGGTCAGCGTGTTGAAGAAGGCCTTGGCCATGCCGTCGATGTTGTTCGGATTGAACAGCATGTTCTCGTAGTTCTCGAGCGTGAACTCCGGCGCGACCTCGGCGGTGACGAAGATCCGCTGGCCGCGGCCCGACATCTCCTCCTGGGAGGTGTAGACGTAATCGCCGTTGCTCTCGACGGTGACGATCTCGCCATCGCCCATGTCGACCGTCTCGCCCGGCGCGTAGGCGCCTACGGCGCGCGAGGAAGTGCCGAAGGCCGAAATCTCCAGCGGCTCGCGGCCCTCATGGGCGAAGAGGTTGCCCGACACCGTGTAGAGCCCGTCGAGCTGCTCAGCCTCGTCGCCGGCCGCGGTGCGCAGCGTCAGGTTCTGCTCGGTCGGCAGCATCGAGCGCCACCAGCCGGAGGAGGCGATCTGATCGCCGGTGCGGAAGGACGAGATCAGCAGGCCGAGGGTCGGGAACACCCACAGCGCCACCAGCGCCAGAACCGCGATGTTGACGGCCCAGGTGAGCGCGGATTTCTTGCCGGCGATGTTGTCCATCAGCGCATCTCCTTGCGGGCGTTGTAGACGTTCCAGATCAGGATCGGCGTCACCATCAGCATGATGACCATCGCCCCCGCGGAGCCCACGCCCCAGTCGTTGGCGCGGAACAGCTTGTCATACATGTAGTTGGCGAGCACCTGCGTCTCCCACTGGCCGTTGGTCATCGCGAAGACGATGTCGAAGACCTTGAGAACGATGATGGTGATGGTGGTCCAGACCACGACGATGGTGCCGACGATCTGCGGCATCTTGATCTTGAAGAAGATCTGCCAGGGGTTGGCGCCGTCGACGATGGCGGCTTCGACCGTCTCCTCGGGGATGCCCCTGAGCGCCGCCGAGAGCAGCACCATGGCAAAGCCGGTCTGGATCCAGATCAGCACGATCATCAGGAAGAAGTTGTTCCAGAAGGGAATGGTGAGCCAGGTCTGCGGCTGGCCATAGGGGAAGTCGGTGGTGAAGACGTCGAAGATCTGGCGCAGCATCAGGTAGACGACCAGCGCCATCAGCACGGCGCCGAGCACGCGCAGCGCGCCGAAGACCAGACCGGGGGCGCGGCCCTCGCGGCCCAGCACCGGCTTCATCAGCGACCAGCCCAGCGCGGCCGCGCCGGCGGCCAGCGCGAGCAGCAGCAGCGACGGCACCAGCCGTAGCCAGACGAAGGAGCCGACGCCGCCGTCGAAGCCGAGCCAGACGGCGTTGAGGATGCCGATCTGCTCCTGCCCCACGGGGCGGGTGTCGTAGATCAGCTTGAAGATCACTGCCGCGCCGACGAAGGAAATCGCCATCGGCATGAAGATCAGCGACTTGGCGATGGCGCCCCAGCGGATGCGGTCGGTGAGCTGTGCGGCCAGCAGGCCGAAGGCGGTCGATGCGGCCGGTACCACGATCAGCCACAACAGGTTGTTGCGGAAGCCTTCCCAGAATTTCGGCTCGCGCAGCATCTGCTCGTAATTGGCGAGGCCCACGAATTCATAGCCGCCGCCGCGGACCCTTTCGGTCAGCGACAGGCGCAGGGTCTCGAAGACCGGATAGGCGAGGTAGAGGCCCAGCGCGAGGAGCGCGGGCAGAAGGAACAGCCAGGGGCGGATCATGTTGGCGCGGTTGATGTTGCGCCCGGCATCATTGCCGCGCGGCGGGAACAGCACCTTGTCCAGAAAAATATTGGAAAAATAGAAATAGGCGACGCAGCCGCCAACGCCGATCACGATGGTCAGCAAACCCTGTAGTGCCGGATTCATCGCGCCCTCCCCGAACCCTGATGCAAAGAGGCGGCCGCGACGCGAGTCACGGCCGCCATGCCTTATCGTTACACGCTTACTTCAGCGCGTCCCAAGAATCCTGGATCTCGGAGGCCACGCTCTCGGCGCTCTCGCCACCGACATAGTCCACCATGCCGGTCCAGAACGAGCCGGCGCCGACGCCGCCGGGCATCAGGTCCGAGCCGTCGAAGCGGAAGGTGGTCGCCTCGAGCAGGATGTCGTTCATCTTCTTGAGCGTCGGGTCGCCGAACACGTCGGTGTTGACGGTGGTCAGCGGCGTCAGGAAGCCGGTCTGGGCCATCCAGATCTCGTGGGCGATCGGGGTCTGCAGCCACTGGATGAAGACCTCGGCCGCCTCGGAGGCCTCGGTGATGCCGAACATCGTGCCGGCGCCGAGCACCGGTTGACCGAGATCCTTCTCCTCATAGGCGGGGAAGTAGAAGAAGTCGGCATCCACGCCCACCTCGGTGCCTTCGGGGAAGAAGGTCGGGATGAACGAGGCCTGGCGATGCATGTAGCACTGCGGCGGGCTGTCGAAGAGACCCTTGGGGCTGTCGCGGAAGTCGGTGGAGGCCACCGCCGCCTTGCCGCCGGCGACGTAATCGTCGGAGACGAACCAGCCGAACTCCTCGATCGCGCCGACCACCGCCGGATCGTTGAAGGGGATCTCGTTGGTGACCCACTTGTCATAGGTCTCGGGCGATTGGGTGCGCAGCATCATGTCCTCGACCCAGTCGGTCGCCGGCCAGCCGGTGGCGCCGCCCGAGCCCAGGCCGATGCACCAGGGCGTCTCGCCGTCCTCGACCATCTGCTCGGTGAGCGCCTTGAGCTCCTCCATGCTCTGCGGCACTTCGTAGCCCGCATCCTCGAAGTTCTCGGGCACGTACCACACGAGGCTCTTCACGTCGGCCTTGTAGAAGAAGCCGTAGAGGTTCTCCCCGCCCTCGGGGCCTTCGAAGGTCGCGAGATCGACCCAGGACTGGCCTGCGGCGTAGTTCTCGGCGACCCAATCACCCGTGCCCTCGGGCATCGGCTCGAGATAGCCCAGCGACGCGAGATCGCGGGCGAGGCCCGGCTGCGGGAAGACGGCGATGTTGGGAGCGGAACCGGCCTCGGTGTCGATGCGGATCTGGGTCTCGAAGCCATCCGAACCGGTATACTGCACGTCCGCGCCGGTCGCTTCCTCGAAATAGGCCAGCATCGACTCGAACAGCGCTTGGTCACCGCTCAGCCAAGGGCCGAAGATGGTCAGGGTCTGGCCCGACAGGTCGTGGCTCTCGGCGAACTGGTTGAAGCTGTCCCAGTTGAAATCGCCTTCGCCGACGGGGAACTTCAGCTCCTGCGCCGAGGCGGCGGAGGCAAGCGCGAGGCCCGCGACGCCTGCGAGGAAAATGGACTTCATGTGTTACCCTCCCGTAACCGCGACCCTGCCGGCCGCCATTGAAACTGCCCACGCCCGAGCCAGACGGCCAAAGCGCTTTGGACACGCCCAACCTGTCGGAGCCTCCGCTCCCTGTCAATGACCGTTTCCAGCCGTAGCTGGAGGGATAATGCGGCGTTAGCGGCGGCCCCCGACGAAAAAGCGCGCTTTGACGGGTATCGCTGCGCTGCATAAGCTGTCATCCATTGCAAAAGCGCTTTGGAAGGAGGGCGGCGGTGAATCTGAAGGAGCTTTCCGCCTTGCTCGGGCTGAGCCAGACCACGGTGAGCCGGGCGCTCAACGGCTACACCGATGTCAGCGAAGCGACCCGCGCCCGCGTTCAGGCCGCGGCCAAGCTGCACGACTACCGCCCCAACACCCGCGCGCAGGCGCTGGCCACCGGGCGCAGCCGGGTGATCGGACACGTGATTCCCAAGATATCGACCCATGCGATGGTGAACCCGATCTTCGCCGACTTCATTACCGGCGCGGGCGAGACCTATTCCCAGCATGGCTACGAGATGCTGATCTCCGTGGTCGACGTCGACGAGGAGGAGAAGGCCTACCGCGCGATGAAGCGGCGCGGCCTGGTCGACGGGTTGATCGTCAGCGCGCCGCGCCGCAACGATCCGCGGATCGAACTGCTCGACGGGATCGGCCTGCCCTATGCCGTGCATGGCCGCGCCACCGGCACCACGCGACCCTATACCTGGCTCGACGTCAACAACCGCCGGGCCTTCGCCCGCGCGACTGCCTTCCTGCTCGATCTCGGACACCGTCGGATCGGGCTGATCAACGGGCTGGAGGTGATGGATTTCGCGCATCGCCGCCGGCAGGGCTACGAGGAGGCGCTCCGCGCGCGCGGCCTCGCACGCGACCCGGAATTGATGCGGCAGGACGAGATGACCGAAGGCTATGGCTGGCGCGCGGCGCGCGACATGCTCGCCCTGCCCGACCCGCCGACCGCCTTTCTCGTCTCCTCCGTGGTCTGCATGCTCGGCGTGCGCCGAGCCGTCGACGAGGCAGGGCTGGTGCTCGGCCGCGACGTCTCGGCCGTCACCCATGACGACCAGCTCTCCTATCTGCGCGATGACGGGCCGGTGCCCGCCTTCACCGCCACCCGCTCCTCGGTGCGCGAGGCTGGACAGCGGCTGGCGCGGATGGTCATAGACCGCATAGACAACCCCGAGGCCCCCCATCGGCAGGATCTGCTCGAGGCCGACCTGATCATCGGCCGCTCCACGGGACCGGCCCCAAGTTGAGGCGAGCGACATGAATTTCACCCGTGCGGATTTTCCCGAAGGGTTCCTGTTCGGGGCGGCCACGGCCGCCTACCAGATCGAGGGACACGGCTTTGGCGGTGCCGGCCCGACCCACTGGGACAGCTTTTCCAAGGGCCCCGGCAACGTGGTGCGCGGCGAGGACGGGGCCGTGGCCTGCGACCACTACCACCGCTACGAGGCGGATCTGGACCTGCTGCAGGCGGGGGGCTTCGACGCCTATCGGTTCTCGACCTCCTGGGCCCGGGTGATGCCGGATGGTCGGACGGTGAACCCCGAGGGGCTCGACTTCTACGACCGGCTGGTCGACGCGACGCTGGAGCGCGGGCTGAAACCCTTCCAGACGCTCTATCACTGGGAGCTGCCCTCGGCGCTCGCCGATCGCGGCGGCTGGGCCAATCGCGACACCGCGCTGGCCTTCGCCGATTTCAGCGAGGTGATCAGCGCCCGGATCGGCGATCGCGTCGCCTCAACCGCCACGATCAACGAGCCTTGGTGCGTGGCCTGGCTGTCCCATTACCTCGGCCATCATGCGCCGGGCCTGCGCGACATTCGCGCCGCCGCGCGGGCGATGCACCATATCCTGCTGGCGCATGGCCTCGCGGTGGAAAGGCTGCGCGGCATGGGACGCAAAGAGCTGGGCATCGTGCTCAACTTCGAGCGCGCCCTGCCCGCCTCCGAGAAAGCCGCGGATGTCCGCGCTGCCGATCTGCAGGACCAGATCTACAACCGTTGGTTCCTCGAGGCGATCGCCCATGGGCGCTACCCCGAAGGCGCGCTCGAAGGCCTCGCGCCGCACATGCCCCAAGGCTGGCAGGACGACATGCGGCTGATCGCACAGCCGATCGACTGGGTCGGCGTGAATTACTACACCCGGTCGCTGATCGCCGCCGCGCCCGAGACGCCCTGGCCGTCGCTGACCGCCGTCGAAGGGCCGCTGCCCAAGACCCAGATGGGGTGGGAGATCTACCCTGAGGGGCTGCATCATTTCCTGCTGCGGGCGCGGGACGCGCTCGGCCTGCCCGTCCACGTCACCGAGAACGGCATGGCATGGGCCGACCGGCTCGAGGATGGGAGGGTCGCCGATGCCGAGCGGCAGGGTTTCGTCGCCGATCACCTCGCCGCGGCCCGTCGTGCCATCGCCGATGGCGTCGACCTGCGCAGCTTCTTCTACTGGTCGCTTCTGGACAATTACGAATGGGCCTTCGGCTACGAAAAGCGCTTCGGCCTCGTCCATGTCGATTTCGAAACACTGGAGCGGACCCCCAAGGCATCGTATCACGCCCTGAAATCCGCCATCACCCGCTGATCCCCGAGGAGCC
The DNA here is from genome assembly GCF_034371605.1 of Limimaricola variabilis. NCBI lineage: Bacteria > Pseudomonadati > Pseudomonadota > Alphaproteobacteria > Rhodobacterales > Paracoccaceae > Limimaricola > Limimaricola variabilis. Next base: position 1,028,828 of record NZ_CP139691.1, read on the forward strand.
GCCATGCACCCCGACAACGCCTATTCCCTGGTCGCCGATATCGGCGGCACCAACACCCGCGTGGCGCTGGCACGCGGGCTGGAGATCCGTGAAGACACGATCCGGCGCTATTCCAACGCCGAATATCCCGGCCTCGAATCCGTGCTGCGCCGCTTCATCGCCGAGGAAGGCGAGGTCGACTGCATCGGCGCATGCGTCGCCGTGGCGGGGCCGGTCCGCGACGGCCGGGCGACGATGACCAATCTCGACTGGACCATCGACAAGACGACGCTGGTCCGCGCCACCGGGGCCGAGCACGTCGCCATCCTCAACGACCTGCAGGCCCAGGGCCACGCGCTGGGCCATGTGGCCGAGGCCAACATCCGCGAGATCATCCCCTTCCCGGAGGCATCCCCCCACGCCGCCAAGCTGGTGATCGGCGTCGGCACCGGCTTCAACGCGACGCCGGTCTTCGACACCGAGGACGGTCGTTACGTGACGCCGTCGGAATCGGGTCACGTGAACCTGCCGGTCAACAGCGAGGCCGATCTGCGGCTGGCACAGTTCGTCTCGACCGCGCATGGCTTTCCGGCGGTCGAGGACGTGTTGTCGGGCCGCGGGCTGGAACGGGTCTATGCCTGGCTCGGCACCGAGGCCGGCGCGCCGGTCGAGAAATCGGCGGCGGCGATCATGCAAGGCTGCGCCGATCGCAGTGATCCGCGCGCCGTCGAGGCCGCGCGCGTCTTCGTGCGGATGCTGGGCGTCACGGCCGGAAACCTCGCCCTGATCCAGCTGCCCTTCGGTGGTGTCTATCTGGTCGGCGGCGTCTCGCGCGCCATCGCGCCCTATCTGCGCGAATTCGGCTTCGCGGAGGCGTTCCGCGACAAGGGGCGTTTCGCAGGCTTCATGGGCAATTTCGGCGTGGCGGTGATCGAGGACGATTATGCCGCCCTGATCGGCTGTGCGGCCCACCTGAACGGATTGATCCTGCCCGGTACGGCGAGCTGAGCCGCCCCTGCCCCGGTGCCTGAACGGCACTGGGGCTACCCTCGCAGCCCAGCAATGTGCCGCCTCGATCTTGGCCTCAGCAGGCAATCCGCGTCTGCACCGTCGTGGCCAGGTCGGTCAGCGAGAACGGCTTCGGCAGGAACACCGAGTTCGGAATCTCGGCCTGCTGCTCGGCGAAGGTGTCCTCGGCATAGCCTGAGACGAACACCACCTGAGTGTCGGGCCGCTCGACCAGCGCCTCGCGCACCCAGGTTGGCCCATCCTTGCCCGGCATGATGACGTCGGTGACAAAGATGTCCACTTTCAACGCCGGGTCGGACAGGATCGACAGCGCGGCGTCGGCGTCCTCGGCCTCGATCACGGTCAGCCCCCGCAGCCGAAGCGCCCGCGCCGCGAAGGCGCGCACCGGGGCCTCGTCCTCGACCAGAAGGACCACCCCGTCGCTGCGGCGGGTGATGGGTTTGGGGGGCTCGGGAGTGGTGGTGCCGACGCTCTCGGGCGCGGCATCGCGTCCCGGCAGCAGCAGGGTGAAGCAGCTTCCGCGCTCTGGCTCACTGTCGACGAAGATGTAGCCGCCGCTCTGCTTCACGATGCCATAGGCGGTCGAGAGGCCGAGCCCCGTGCCCTCGCCCGGGCGCTTCGTGGTGTAGAAGGGCTCGAACACCTTGGGCAGCTTCTCGGCCGGGATACCGCAACCCTGGTCGGTTACCCGGATCCGCACCCATAGTCCGGCCGGCACGACTGCCCGATCGCGTTCGAGCGGTCGTTCGAGATCGAAATTGTCCGTCTCGACCTGGATCTCGCCCCCCTCGGGCATGGCATCGCGAGCATTGACCACGAGGTTCATCACCACCTGTTCGAGATGGCGCCGGTCGGCGCGGACCTGGCACAGATCCGGGTCATGGTTGAGCGAAAGCACCACTTTCTCCCCCACCAGCCGATTGAGCAGATGTGTCAGGTCGGAGAGCGTGTCGCGCAGGTCGATCTGTTCGAACATCAGGTTCTGCTTGCGCGAATAGGCAAGAAGCTGGCCGACGAGGCTGGCGGCGCGATTGGCGTTCTGGTGGATCTGGATCAGGTCGCCATAATCCTGATCGTCCTTGTCATGGCGCAGCAGCAACAGGTCGCAATGCCCCGAGATGGCGGTGAGCAGGTTGTTGAAATCATGCGCGACGCCACCGGCGAGCTGGCCGATCGCCTGCATTTTCTGGGCCTGTACGAACTGCGCTTCGAGCGACTTGTACTCGGTCGCGTCGTGCAGCACCGCGACCAGACACCCCTCCTCGTCCGGCTCACCCAGAGTGACCTGCAGCACCCGGTCCTGCTGGGGTCCGCGCCCCTTGAGAAATTGCGGGCCCGGAACGGCCCGCCCCTCCGCCGCCTCGGCGAGCCAGTCGATGAGCGGACGCCCCAGCCCCTCGAGAAGGTCCGACAGCCTTGCCCCGGGCTCCGCTGCCGGCAGCAGCGTCCGTGCGGCCCGGTTCGCGCCAAGCAGCTGTCCCTGCCGATCCAGCCGCAGCAGCGGGACCGGCAGGATCTCGACCTCGCTCCAACCGGCGCCGCCGGAGCGCGCGGGCGACAGCGGTGGCAGCAGGTAGATCTCCCTCCGGCCGCCCGCCGCAGGAATCTCGGCCACCAGCGTATCGACGGGGCCGGAGACGCCGTTCACCTGTTGCACCTGCCCCGGTGCGACCGGCAACCGCTCGAACACCGCCTCGAGCGTACGGGCCCGGCCGCCGATCAGCGCCCGGCAGGCCTCGTTCATGTACAGGATCGTGCCCGACGGCCCGGCCGTGAGCATCGGCAGGCCGAGAGCGTCGGCGGCGCGTCCGGTGCCCGGACGCTCGGACAGATCCTCGACCCGCCACAGATACGTCCCTGCGCCCAGCCCGCTGACGGTGATGCGCAGATGGCCCCTGCGGGTCGCCACCATGTCCTGCGCCGAGCCTTCACGCATCGCCCTCTGGCGCAGCCGGGTCAGCGTGCGGCCGGGCGCCGCGAAATGCTGCGAGAGCGCGGTCGTCAGGCTGCCGCCGCGCCCGCCGAAACGCTGCGCCGCGGCCGGATTGCAGTCGAGGATCACACCCTGCGCATCGCTCAGGAAGCCGGGGACCATGTCCGGCCCGAGGATGCGCTGCCCGAGCCGGACCATCTGACGGCGCCGCCGCAGCCGATCGAGTCGTCGCAGCGCGAACATCGCGGCGACGCAGGCCAGCGTCGAGCCGACCAGCAACAGCGACAGCGCCATGTAACCGTCAGGCGTGAGCGCCGCTCCGGCCAACGACAGCGTCGCCGCGCCCAGGATCGAAGCCAATTGCCCCGGGCTCGGTAGGGCCACGCCCTCGTCGGACATGCCCGCCGGCAGATCGATTTCGACCACCTCACCCTCCTCGGATGCCAATGCATCCAGAAGGGGCCAAAATGCCTAACGCCCGGTAAAGAGCTAAGTGGGGGTTCGTTCGAACCGCGCGAGGAAGAACCCGTCGCCGCCGGGCCCAGGCAGCCATTGGGCGCGATCGGCCAGCCGCCAGCCGGGATTGCGACGCAGGAATGCCTCTGCCTGCGCGTCGTTCTCGGCGCGCAGCACCGAACAGGTCGCGTAGGCGAGGACGCCATCGGCGGCCACCGACACCGCCGCCTGATCGAGAATTTCTGCCTGCAGGTCGACCAGCGCCGCCAGCCCCGCCGGGTCGAGCCGCCATTTGCCTTCGGGGTCGCGCCGCCAGGTGCCGCTGCCGGAACAGGGCGCGTCGACCAGCACGAGATCGGCCTTTCGCTTGCCCACCCGCTCGATCACGTCGATGCGCACCCCGGCGCGCTCTGCCCGGGCCGGTATGTCGCGCATTCGGGTCGGGTTGGCGTCATGTGCCGCAACTTCGATCCGCGCCCGCGCAGCCAGCGCCAGCGCCTTGCCGCCGCCGCCCGCGCAGAAGTCGAGCACGCGCTGCCCGTCGCGCAGCGGCAGTCGCAGCATCGCCGCCTGCGAGGCGGCGTCCTGCAACTCCACGAGGCCATCGGCATAGGCGCGGCTCCGCGCCACGGCACGGCCGCCGGACACCACGCGCAGCGCGCCTGCGACGTCAGGATGGGCCACCGCCTCGACCCCATCGGCCGCGAGGCTCGCGATTGCCGCTGCCTGATCACCCCGACGGGGATTGACCCGCAGGAAAACCGGCGCTCGGTCGCGCAACGCCTGCGCCGCGTCCGGCCCGGCTTCGCCCAGATCCTCGAGGAAGCAGTCCCAGAGCCAGTCCGGCAGATCATGCGCCACGGCCGGCGCCGCCGGCTCGGTGGACAGGTGCATTTCATCTGCATCGAGCGACACCGGGGCGTGGTCGCGCCCGGTGAACAGTGTCTCCGGCTCGACCCCGTGCTGGCGCAGCAGGCCGATCATGATGCCACGTCCGGTTTCGGCGCCACCCGCATGCGCAGCGGACCGGCGGCGACGCCAGCCGTCGAAGACATGGTCGCGCACCGCCGCGCGGTCCTTCGACCCCGCGAAGCGGCTTGCGCGCGACCAGCGCAGCAACGCCTTCTCGACCGGCATCCCCGACAGGCAGTCATCGAGCACGCCGATGGCAGCGGCGACCCGCGCCGCCGGGGTCATGGAAGCCTCTCCGCCACCCGCCTCACCCGATCCGGTAGTTCGGGCTCTCGCGGGTGATCTGCACGTCGTGCACGTGGCTTTCCTTGAGGCCGGCGCCGGTAATCTTCACGAAGTTGCAGTTGCCGCGCATCGAGTCGACCGTCGGATGGCCGGTATAGCCCATCGCCGCGCGCAGGCCGCCGACCAGCTGGTGAATCACCGCTGCTGCCGTGCCCTTGTAGGGCACCTGCCCCTCGATGCCCTCGGGCACCAGCTTGTCGGAGGCCGCGTCCTTCTGAAAGTAGCGGTCGGCCGAGCCACGGGCCATGGCGCCGAGGCTGCCCATGCCACGATAGGATTTGAAGGTCCGGCCCTGGTAGAGGATCACCTCGCCCGGGCTTTCGTCGGTGCCTGCGATCATCGAGCCGACCATGGCGCAGGAGGCGCCCGCGGCGATCGCCTTGGCGAAATCGCCCGAGAACTTGATGCCGCCATCGGCGATCACCGGCACGTCGCCGGCGGCCTGCGCGCAATCCATGATCGCGGTGAGCTGCGGCACGCCGACGCCGGCCACCATCCGCGTGGTGCAGATCGAGCCGGGCCCGATGCCGACCTTGACCGCGTCCGCGCCGGCGCCGATCAGCGCGCGCGTCGCCTCGCCGGTCGCGACGTTGCCGGCGATCACCTGCACGTCGCCCGCCTCGCGCTTGAGCCGCTCGACCGCCTTGGCCACGCCCTCGGAATGGCCATGCGCGGTGTCGATCACCACGATGTCGACGCCGGCATCGACCAGCGCCATGGAGCGCTCGAACCCTGCATCGCCCACGGTCGAGGCGGCGGCGGCGCGCAGACGGCCGAGCCGGTCCTTGCAGGCCGAGGGGTTGAGCACCGCCTGCTCGCTGTCCTTGAGCGTCAGGAGACCGGTCAGGCGGCCCTCCTTGTCGGTGACGAGCAGCTTCTCGATCCGGCGCTCCTTCATCAGGTTGCGCGCCACGTCGAGATCGGCGGGCTCGGTCAGCATGGCGAGGTTGTCGGCGGTCATCATCGCCTTGACCGGGGTCGCGTCATCGGCGGCGAAACGCATGTCGCGGTTGGTGACGATGCCGACCACGCGGCCTTCGCCATCGACCACCGGGAAGCCGGTGATGGAGTATTGCTCCATCAGCTTGCGCGCGTCGGCCAGCGTCTGCTCGGGGCGCAGCGTGATCGGGTTGTAGACCGTGCCCGAGACGAAACGCTTGACCTGACGGATCTGCTCGGCCTGCTCGTCGACGGTGAAGTTGCGGTGCACCACGCCGATGCCGCCCGACTGGGCCATGCAGATCGCCATGCGCGCCTCGGTCACGGTGTCCATCGCGCTCGACAGGAGCGGGATGTTCATCGCGATCTCGCGCGTCACCTTGGTGCGTGTGTCGGCCGTGGACGGCAGGACGCTCGATGCTGCGGGAACCAGCAGGACGTCATCGAAGGTCAGAGCCTCGCGAATCTCCATCGGGACCACTCCTTTGGGATGCTTCGTTTGGCACGTCCCTATCGCACCGATCTTCCCGGGGGGAAAGGGAGAAAGCGGCGCGTCGCTTTGGCGTCGCCACCTGCCGCCCGCGCACCCTTTCCCTCGGGGCGCAATCGCCTATGGTCCGCGCAAACGACCGCCGCCCTCGAAAGGCCCGCCATGACCCAGGACCCGCTCGTCATCTTCACCCCCTCGGGCAAGCGCGGCCGGGTGCCCGCCGGCACCACCGTGCTGACCGCCGCGCGCCGCCTTGGCGTCGATCTCGACAGCGTCTGCGGCGGGCGCGGCATCTGCTCCAAGTGCCAGGTCAGCCCCGGCAAGGGTCGGTTCGACAAGCATGGCGTGACCGTGGCCGAGGATGCGCTGAGCGGCATCAACGCTGTCGAAGAGCGCTATGACCGGATCCGCGGGCTCAAGCCCGGGCGCCGCCTCGGCTGCCAGGCGCAGATCTGCTCTGACGTGGTGCTCGACGTGCCGCCCGAGAGCCAGGTGCACCGGCAGGTGGTGCGCAAGAACGCCGATGCCCGCCCGATCGAGATGGACCCGGCGACGCGGCGCTACTTCGTCTCGGTGCCCGAGCCCGACATGCACGAGCCGCGCGGCGACCTGGAGCGCCTGATCGAGGCGCTGGCGGGGCAATGGCGGATCGAGGGCGCGACGGCCGCCCCCGCCGTGCTGGCCAAATTGCAGCAGGCGCTCAGGAAGGGCGAATGGGAGGTGACGCTCGCCGTGCATCAGGGCGCGGAGACGGAGCCACCGCGCATCGTCGATCTCTGGCCGGGCTTTCGCGACGCGCCGCTCTGGGGGCTTGCCATCGATCTCGGCTCGACCACCATCGCCGCGCATCTGACCTCGCTCGAGGATGGCCATGTCGAGGCCTCGGCCGGAATCATGAACCCGCAGATCCGGTTCGGCGAAGACCTGATGAGCCGGGTCAGCTACTCGATGATGAACGAGGGCGGCGCCGCCGAGATGACCACGGCGGTCCGCGCGGCCATCGACGATCTGGCGCGCGGGCTGGCCGAAGAGGCGGGCATCGAACCGCGCGACATCGTCGAGGCGGTATTCGTATGCAACCCGGTGATGCACCACCTGCTGCTGGGCATCGACCCGGTCGAGCTGGGCCAGGCGCCCTTCGCGCTGGCCACCTCCGACGCGGTGTCCCTGCCCGCCCGCGATCTCGACCTCGGGGCGATCAATGCGGGCGCGCAGGTCTACGCGCTGCCCTGCATCGCCGGCCATGTCGGCGCCGATGCGGCGGCGGTGGCGCTGTCGGAACGGCCGGACCAGTCGGACGATCTGGTGCTGATCGTCGATGTCGGCACCAATGCCGAGCTGTTGCTTGGTGACCGGGCCCGGGTGCTGGCCTGCTCCTCGCCCACCGGTCCGGCCTTCGAGGGCGCGCAGATCTCGAGCGGGCAGCGCGCCGCGCCGGGCGCGATCGAAGCGATCCGCATCGACCCCGAGACCAAGGCGCCGCGCTTCCGCGTGATCGGCTGCGACAAGTGGTCCGACGAGGACGGCTTCTGGGAGGCGGTCGGACCGGGCGGCGTCACCGGTATCTGCGGCTCGGGCATCATCGAGGCGGTGGCCGAGATGCGCATCGCGGGTCTCGTCGACGCGCGCGGCCTGATCGGCTCGGCCGAGCAGACCGGCACCAACCGGATGATCGCCGAAGGCCGGACCCATGCCTATCTGATCCATGACGGCGCGGAGGCGGGCGGGCCGCGCATCACCGTGACCCAAGGCGACATCCGCGCGATTCAGCTCGCCAAGTCGGCGCTTTATGCGGGCGCGCGGTTGCTGATGGACGAGCGCGGCGTCGAGGCGGTCGACCGGGTGGTGCTGGCCGGGGCCTTCGGCGCGCATATCAGCCCCAAGCACGCCCTCGTGCTGGGGATGATTCCCGACGTGCCGGTCGAACGCGTGACCAGCGCGGGCAACGCCGCCGGGACCGGGGCGCGGATCGCGCTGTGTTCGCGCGCGGCGCGGCGCGAGGTCGAGGTGCTGGTCCGCGAGATCACCAAGGTCGAGACCGCGATCGAGCCGCGTTTCCAGGAGCATTTCGTCGCCGCCAACGCCATCCCGCATGCCACCGCGCCCTTTGCCGGGCTGCGCGCGACACAGCCCCTGCCGGAGCCTTCCTTCAACGCCAATGGCGGCGGCGAGGGCAGTGGCGGGCGCCGGCGGCGGCGGGCGCGCGACTGAGCGATCGCCGCTTGACGAGGGCGGTCGGCGCGGCTACCTCGGGGCCAGAGCGCGCGGGTATGGTGAAAAGGTATCACGAAAGCTTCCCAAGCTTCAGTTACGGGTTCGATTCCCGTTACCCGCTCCATCCCCTCCCGCCTGCATATATCCGAGGGGAAACCAGACATGGCCGATATCAAGCGCATCGAATCCAACGCCCGCATGAGCGCGGCGGTTGTCCATAACGGCATCGCCTACCTTGCCGGTCAGATCGGCACGCCGGGCAACGACGCCCGCACCCAGACCCGCGAAATCCTGGCCGAGATCGACCGGCTGCTCGGCCTCGCCGGCACCGACAAGACCAAGCTGCTGACCGCGCAGATCTGGCTGTCCGACATGGCGTTCTTCGCCGACATGAACGCCGAGTGGGAGCCCTGGGTCGCCGAGGGCTGTGCCCCGGCCCGCTGGACCGGCGAAGCCAAGCTCGCCACGCCCGAGCACCTCGTCGAAATCATCGTCACCGCCGCGATCTGACACGTCGCCCGTCCCGCGCCCACCAGCCGGCGCGGGACGAGCTTTGACAGGGCGCTTCGCTTCTGCACGAGAAAAAGGGGCGGCACGCTTTGGCGGCCGCCCCTTTTTCGTTGCCTCGCAGGGCGCTCAGGCGCCCTTCTGCGGTCAGGCGCCGTTGGCGCGCAGGAAGCCCACCAGCTGTGCGGTGGAGCCATCCTTGTCGTCGGCGCTCCGCTCTCCGTCGACGATCGGCTGCAGCGCGGTCGCGAGCTCCTTGCCCAGTTCCACGCCCCACTGGTCGTAGGAGTTGATGCCCAAGACCACGCCTTCGACGAAGACCCGGTGCTCGTACAACGCGATGATCTTGCCCAGCGTCTCGGGATCGAGCTTGGGATAGGCCAGCGTGGTCGAGGGGCGGTTGCCCGGGAACACGCGATGCTTGGCCTGACGCTCCAGCTCCGCGCCTTCGAACTTGCCCGCGACCTTGCCGCGTGCCTCGTCGAGATCGCGGCCCTTCATCAGCGCCTCGGACTGCGCGAGGCAGTTGGCGATCAGCAGGCGGTGCTGGTGCTCCAGCCCCTCCTCGTGCCCCTCGGCGGCGACGAGGAACTCGCAAGGCACAACCCGCGTGCCCTGGTGGATCAGCTGGTAGAAGGCGTGCTGGCCGTTGGTGCCGGGCTCGCCCCAGACCACCGGGCCGCTCTCGTAGCCGAGATCCTCGCCATCCATCGAGACCCGCTTGCCGTTGCTCTCCATCTCAAGCTGCTGGAGATAGGCGGGCAGACGCGCAAGGCGGTTGTCATAGGGCAGCACGGCGCGGGTCGCGTGGCCCAGCACCTGGTTGTGCCAGATCCCGACCAGCGCCAGCATCGCCGGCATGTTTTCCTGCCAGGAGGCAGCACGGAAATGCGTGTCCATTGCCTGACCGCCGCGCAGGAAGGCGCGGAATGCCTCCGGCCCGATGCCGATCATCAGCGACAGCCCGATCGGGCCCCACATCGAGTAGCGCCCGCCGACCCAGTCGGCAAAGCCGAAGACACGGTCCGGCGCGATGCCGAAATCGGCGGTCTTGTCGGCGGCGGTCGACAGCGCGGCGAATTGCGCGCCGGTATCGGAGACCACCTCGCCCATCCACGCCTTGGCGGTCCGGGCGTTGGTCATCGTCTCGATGGTGGTGAAGGTCTTCGAGGCGACGATCACCAGCGTCGTCGCCGGGTCGCAGGCCGAGAGCGTGTCGTGAATGTCGGCCGGGTCGACATTCGAGACGAAATGCAGCCGCGGCCCGTCGTGATAGGGCCTGAGCGCGATCGCGGCCATGGCCGGCCCGAGATCCGAGCCGCCGATGCCGATGTTGATCACGTCGGTGATCGCGCCGCCCTGCCCTTGGTACTCGCCCGAGCGCACGGCGCGGGCAAAGCCCTCCATGCGCTCCAGCGTGTCGAGCACCTCGGGCATCACGTCCTGCCCCTCCACCGTCACCGCCGCGCCGTCGAGGTTGCGCAGGGCGGTGTGCAGCACGGCGCGGCCTTCGGTCTCGTTGATCGGCGTGCCCGAGAACATCGCCTCGCGGCGGCCCGCCACGTCTCGCGAGTCCAAGAGCGCGATCAGCGCGTCGCGGGTCTCGGCGTCGATGTTGGTCTTGGCGTAGTCGAACAACATGCCCAGCGCGCTGACCGAGAAGTCGCGCGCGCGGTTCGGGTCCTCGAACAGCGTTTCGATCCGGCGCTCGGCAATGGCCGCGCGCCTGCTCTTCAGATCATCCCACATCTCAGCTCTCCGCCCAATGCACGGTCGCGCCCTTGAGGACGGCTGCCACCGGCGCCTCCTCGGGGCTCAGCCCCTGCGCTTTTTCCAACGCGGCGCGCTTCTCGGCGCCGATGATCACGATATGGCGGCGCATCGCGTCGTTCAGCACCTTGGCCGACAGCGTGATGCGCGGCTCGGGGGCGCCGGGCGCGCGCATCGCCACCAGCGTCGCGTCGCCGTTGAGCGCCGCGTCGAGCTGGTCGGCGCCGGGAAAGATCGAGGCGGTGTGCATGTCGGCGCCCATGCCGAGCAGCACCACCGACAGCGGCAGATGCGGCGCCAGCGCCTCCTGCAGCGCGTCGAGCTTTTCCTCGGGACGCTCGGCCGGGGCGTAGAGCGGCAGGTAATGCGCGGCCGCCGCGGCGCCGGTGAACAGCCGCCGCTTGAGCAGGCCGGTGTTCGACCGCTCGCTGTCCTCGGGCACCCAACGCTCGTCTGTGAGCATCACGTGCACCTTGTCCCAGTCGAGCCCGATCGCCGAGAGCGTGTCAAAGATCGGCCCCGGCGTGGTGCCGCCGGGCACCGCGAGGCTGGCACGTCCATCGGCGGCGATCGCCGCGCGCAGCTCACTCGCCAACCGGTCGGCGAGGTCGATCATCATCATCTCGGAATCGGCGTATTCGACGAATTCCATCGCGGGTTCCTTTCGGTCTCTCGGGGCCTCAGCCCTTGATCTCGCGCCAGCGGCGGCCGTCACGATGCATCAGCATCATCGCGTCCTCAGGCCCGGCGCTGCCGGCGTCATAGAGCTTGGGCACGTCGTTGCGCGCCTCCCAGCCCTCGATGATCGGGTCGGTCCAGGCCCAGGCGGCCTCGACCTCGTCGCCGCGCATGAACAGCGTCTGGTTGCCACGGATCACATCCATGATCAGCCGCTCATAGGCGTCGGGCGCGTCCTGGTCGGGGCCCAGCGCGTCGGCGAAAGTCATGTCGAGCGGCACGTCGACGAGGCGCATGCCACCCGGGCCCGGCTCCTTGATCGTCACCTGCAGATCCATCCCCTCATTCGGCTGCAGCCGGATCGACAGGATGTTGCGATGCCGGGCGGTGTCGCCCTCGAAGATGGTATGGCCGAGATCCTTGAAGACCACGGCGATCTCGGAGGAGCGCGCCTTCATGCGCTTGCCGGTGCGGATGTAGAACGGCACCTTGGCCCAGCGCCAGTTGGCAATGTGGCACTTGAGCGCGAGGAAGCTCTCGGTGAAGCTGCGCGGGTTCTCGGCATCCTCGCGATAGGAGGGGCCCTCGGCGGAAGCCTCGTATTGGCCGCGCACGATCTGGTGTGGCTCCACGGGCTGCAGCGCGCGGATCACCTTGAGCTTCTCGTCGCGCACGGTGTCCGCATCGTAGATCGAGGGCGGCTCCATCGCGATCAGGCACAGCAGCTGCATCAGGTGGTTCTGCACCATGTCGCGCATCGCGCCCGACTTGTCATAGTAGCTGCCGCGTCCGGTGACGCCCACGGTCTCGGCCACGGTGATCTGGATGTGGTCGATGTAATGCGAGTTCCAGAGCGGCTCGAACAGCACGTTGCCGAAGCGCACGGCCATCAGGTTCTGAACCGTTTCCTTGCCGAGATAATGGTCGATCCGGTAGATCTGGCTCTCGTCGAAATGCTCGGCCAGCGTCGCGTTGAGCGCCTTGGCGGAGGCGAGGTCGCGGCCGAAGGGCTTTTCGACCACGATCCGGCTCGAGGCGTCGGCGATGCCGTGCTGGTGCAGCCGCTCGGCCAGCGCACCGAAGAGCGAGGGCGCGACCGAGAAGTAGAAAGCCCGGATCACGCCGTCGCGCATCAGATCGCGCAGCTGGTGCCAGCCGCCCTCGCCTGTGGCGTCGATCGCGACGTAGTGCAGCCGCTCGACGAAGGCGTCGATGCCCGCCGTGTCCTGCTTTTCCTCGGAGCCGAACTCGGCGATCGCCTCGCGGATCATCTGCCGGTAGCCCGCATCGTCCATCTCGGAACGCGCGGCCCCGATGATGCGCGCCTCGGCCGGCATCTGGCCGGAGCGGAAGCGGCGGAACAGGCCCGGCAGGATCTTGCGCCGGGCGAGGTCGCCGGTGCCGCCGAAAATGACGAGGTCGAAGCTGTCGACCGGGATGACGCGCGATACCATGGCTGTCTCCGTCTGGGCGGCCGCTGAGGCCGTGCAGTTAGCGCTAACGCCGCCCTCTTAACGGCGGCTTCGCGCGCAGTCTAGGCATCGGCGTCGACACCGCAACCCGATCGGCCCTTCGGCGGGTTCAGGCTTCGAGTTCGGCATCCCAGTAGAGGTAGTCGACCCAGCTCGCATGGAGATGGTTCGGGGGGAAGCGGCGGCCGCTGTCGCGCAGCTCCTCCGCACCCGGGCGGCGCGGCGGCCGCTTGAGGCTCAGCCCCGACTGGCGCAGGCTTTTGGATCCCTTGCGCAAATTGCAGCGCGCGCAGGCGGCGACGACGTTTTCCCAGCTCGTCACCCCGCCCCGCGCCCGCGGGATCACGTGGTCGAAGGTCAGATCCCCGCGCGCGCCGCAGTACTGGCAGCAGAAACCGTCCCTCAAAAAAAGATTGAAGCGCGTGAATGCCACGCGCTTCTGGGGTTTGACGAAATCTCTGAGGACCACGACCGAGGGTATTCGGATCACCGTGGAGGGCGAATGCACCACCGCGTCGTATTCGGCGACGATGTCGACCCGGTCGAGGAACACGGCCTTGATCGCTTCCTGCCACGGCCACAATGACAGCGGGTAGTAGGAGAGCGGCCGGAAATCCGCGTTGAGCACCAGCGCCGGATGCTGCCGGAGTGCAACGGGATCGCGCACGAACTCGGTTCTGAAATCGCCTTGCATGATGAGTCCGTCCTCACTCTCGCAGCCCGTGCCGGACGACCAGAGCGGGAGCCCCGCTCCTGCCGTATCTCGACTATATATGGCGGCTCGAGTCTGACAAGTCTCAAGGTCGTGGTGCCGCCGCGATCAGCATGACCGCGCCGGGTGACAGCGATATGACGAAGACGGGGCGCGGACGCCCGGTTTTCAGGCGATGCCGAGACGTTCGCGCATGAAGGCCAGCGCCACTTCGAGCCCGTCGGGGGCGATTCCATGCGCCGTGCCCTTCATCACATGCGCGTATAGATCGGTCCAACCGGCCTCCTGCAGCGCCTGCGCGGCCTCGGGCAGCGATTGCGGCGGCACCACCTCATCCATGTCGCCATGTACCAGCAGGATCGGCAGCCGATTCTGCACCTCGTCGGCCAGAAGCTCGGGCTCGAGCAACCGCCCCGAGAAGGCCACCAGACCGGCGATCGGATCCTCGCGACGCGGCAGCACGTGCAGCGCCATCATCGTGCCCTGGGAGAAGCCCACGACCATCACCTGCTCGGGCAGCAGGTCCTCGTCGACCATGACGCCATCGAGAAAGGCGTTGAGATCCTCGGCGGCGCGCTGGAGGCCCTGGCGGCTCTCCTCCTCGCTCGATCCATCGATCCACGGGATCGGGAACCACTGGAAGCCCATCGGCGCGCCGATGCAGGCCTCAGGCGCGTCGGGCGCGAGAAACAGCGTGTCCGGCATGTGCTCGGCCAGCGGCTCGGCCAGCCCCAGCAGGTCGGCACCGTTGGCGCCGTAGCCATGCAGGAAAATCACGGCCGAGCGCATCTCGCCGCTGAGCGGCTCCACCCGGCCCGATTGCAATGCGCGCGTCATAGGATTCCTTCCCTGCCCTTCACGTGGTGGTAGTATTCCCACAGCCCCCGCGCCGCAACCGCGCGCCAGGGCGACCATTGCAGGGCAATCTCGCGCAGCGCGCGCTCCTTGGGACGCTCCTCGAGGCCCAGCAAATGCCGCGCCCCCTCCTGCAGTGCCAGATCGCCCGGCGCGAAGACATCCGCCCTCCCCAGCGCGAACATGGCATAGATCTCGGCGGTCCAGACACCGACGCCGGTGACGGCGGTGAGGGTCGAGACGACCTCTTGCGTCGGCGCGCGCCGTAATCCGTCAAAATCGATTCCCGACGCCGCCAAGGCCCGCAGGTAGCGCATCTTCTGGCGGGACAGGCCGCAGGCGCGCAGTGCCTCGTCCTCGGCAGTGGCGATGGTCTCCGGCCGCATCAGGTCGGCCGCCTCCAGCCGCCCACGGATCGCGCGGGCCGAGGCGGTCGAAACCTGCTGGCTGACGATCGCCGAGGCGAGCTGCGAAAAGCCATCGGGCGTGCGGCGCAGCGGCAGCGGCCCCGTGATCTCCAAAAGCCGCCCGAAATGATCGGTGTTGGCCGCGAGCCAGGCCGCGCCCTCGGCCACGTCCTCCTCATGCGTGATGATCCGTTCCGTCACAGCCCCTCCGCCCATTGCAATGCCGCCTCCACCGTCTCGACCACGCGTGCCCCTTCGGGCGGCGGCGGCCGGTCGAGCAGCACCACCTTCACCCCCAGCGCCCGCGCCGCGTCGAGCTTGGCCCGGCCGTCCTCGCCGCCCGAATCCTTGGTCGCCAGCACGTCCACGCCCATCAGCGACAGCAGCGCCGTCTCGTCCGCGAGGGTAAAGGGCGGGCGCGAGACCACCCATTGCCCCTCCTCGAAGGGAAACGGCCCCGGCGCCGGATCGATCCTGCGACACAGCACCCGCCGCCCCTCGAGCCCGGCAAAGGCCGCGAGCCGTTGCGGTCCCGTGGCGAGAAAGACGGTCGCTCCGCGCGGCACATGGGTCGCAAGATCCGCCTCGCGCGCGATCCGGGTCCAGTCGTCGCCGGGCCCCGGCGTCCATCCGGGCCGCCGCACGAGCAGATACGGCACGCCATCCTCGCGGCAGATCCGGGCGGTGCGCGCCGTGATGTGTTCGGCGAAGGGATGCGTGGCGTCGATCACGGCGGTGATGCCATGGTCGCGCAGCGCCGTGCGGAACCCCTCCTCACCGCCGAAGCCACCCGTCCGCACCGGCACGCCCGGATCGAGCGGCCGCCGCGTGCGGCCTGCCAGCGAGGCTAGGACCGGCAGGCGCCGCGCAGCGAGACCGGTCGCGATCTCGCGCCCTTCGCGCGTGCCGGCGAGCACGAGCAGCGTCACGAGGCGCGGCCCAATATTGCGCCCGCCCGGTCGATCACCACCACGTCGAAGCGGATCCGGCTGCCGTCATGGGCCGTGCCGAACCGCTCAGTCACCCGCGCAAGCGCCGTCTCGGCGACACATTGGCCGAGCTCCGGCGCGAGACGCGATGCCTCCAGCGCGGTGTTGGCCTCCGCGATGCCCGGCACCCCCGCCAGCTCGGCCAGCGCCGCGAAATCGACCTGACTGCGCGAGGAATGCAGGTCCACCGCGCCTTGCGCGAGCTTGGTGATCTTGCCGATCCCGCCGCCGATGGTGACGCGGGGCACCGGGTGCTTCGTCAAGTATTTCAGCATCCCCCCCGCGAAATCCCCCATGTCGAGCATCGCGTGATCGGGCAGGCCGTGCAGCGATTGGACGACTTTTTCGGAGGTCGCGCCGGTGCAGCCCGCCACATGGCCGAGCCCCGCGGCCCGCGCGACATCGACGCCGCGCTGGATCGAGGCGATCCAGGCCGCGCAGGAAAACGGACGCACGATGCCGGTGGTGCCGAGGATCGACAGCCCGCCGGTGATGCCCAGGCGCGGGTTCCATGTCCGCGCCGCCAGCTCCGCTCCGCCGGGCACGGAGATGGTGATCTCGATATCCGGCGCGCGGGCCTGTTCGGCGGCCAGCTCGGCCACGACCTCCTCCATCATCGCGCGGGGCACCGGGTTGATCGCGGGCTCGCCCGGCGGAATCGGGAGGCCAGGCCTCGTTACCATTCCCACGCCCTCGCCCGCTTGGAAGGTCACGCCGCCCGGCGCGCCGCGCACCCGCGCGACGATCAGCGCGCCATGGGTCACGTCCGGGTCGTCCCCGGCATCCTTGATGATCCCCGCCTCGGCCCAGCCCTCGCCCTCGGCGCGGTGGGTCACGGCAAAAACAGGCGTTTCGCCGCGTGGAAGCGTAATCGAAACCTGCTCCGGCCAATCGCCGCCCCATAGCCGGATCAGCGCCGCACGCGTGGCGGCGGCGGCGCAGGCACCGGTGGTCCAGCCGCGTCGAAGGGGGGCGGTCTCGCTCATGAAGGCGACATTAGGCGGGCGCGATGGGGGTGGAAAGCGCATCCGGGGTTTCCACGCGCCCGGCGCGCGGCAATAACGATCCCATGACCGACTCGATCTCCCTCCCCGATCACCAGTGGCCCACTCTCGAACCAGGCTGGGTCTGGCTTTGCGGCGCGGGACCTGGCGATCCGGGCCTGCTGACCCTGCACGCGCTCAACGCGCTGCGTCAGGCCGACGCCATCGTCTATGACGCGCTGGTGGATGAGCGCATCCTCGACTGGGCGCCCGAGGCCGAGAAGATCTATGCCGGCAAGCGCGGCGGCAAGCCGTCTGCCAAGCAGCGCGACATCTCGCTGCGTCTGGTCGAACTGGCGCAGGCCGGGCGCCGGGTGCTGCGGCTCAAGGGCGGCGATCCCTTCGTCTTCGGCCGCGGCGGCGAAGAGGCGCAGACGCTGGTGCAGCACGGGGTGCGGCTGCGGATCATCCCCGGCATCAGCGCCGGGATCGGCGGGCTCGCCTATGCTGGCATACCGGTCACCCATCGCGACGTGAACCAGTCGGTCACCTTCGTCACCGGCCACGACCAGTCAGGCGCCACCCCTTCCTCGCTCGACTGGGCGGCGATCTCGCGCGGCAGCCAGGTGATCGTGATCTACATGGGGATGAAGCATGCCGGCGCGATCGCAGGCGCCCTGCTCGCCGCCGGTCGCGATCCGGCGGAGCCGGTGGCGGTGGTCGCCGGCGCCACGACACCCGCGCAGCAGGTCCTCGAGACCCGCCTCGATCGCATGGCCGCAGACATCGCCGACAGCCGGCTGGAGCCGCCCGCGATCATCTGCATCGGCCGCGCCGCCCTGATGCGGCAGGTGCTCGACTGGCAGGATCAACTCGCAGGTGCGGCGCCGCGCGATCTCGACCCGCTGCGGCGCGGACGGCCCGCCGAGCAGGGCTGATGCCCGGCCTGCTGATCGCCGCACCCAGCTCGGGTGCGGGCAAGACCACGGTGACGCTCGGCCTGCTGCGGGCGCTGTCGCGGCGGGGTCTGGCGATCAGGGGTGCAAAATCCGGGCCCGACTATATCGATCCGCGATTTCACGCCGCCGCCTGCGGGGCGGAATGCGTCAATCTCGACGCCTGGGCGATGAGCGAGGACCGGCTGCGGGCGCTGGCCGCCGGGCCGGAAACGCTCGTGGTCGAAGGGGCGATGGGCCTGTTCGACGGCGCCCCGCCCCACGGGCGCGGTGCCTGCGCCGATCTCGCGCGGCTACTGGGGTTGCCTGTGCTGCTCGTCGTCGATGCCGCGCGGATGGCGCAGTCGGTCGCGCCGCTTGTGGCAGGTTTCGCGCGGTTCGACCCGGAAGTGCGAATCGGCGGTGTGGTCCTGAACCGCGTGGGCTCGCCTCGGCACGAGACAATGCTGCGCCGAGCCCTCGATGCGATCGGCATGCCGGTCCTCGGCGCCCTCCCGCGCACCGAAGGCATTGCACATCCCTCTCGGCATCTGGGGCTGGTGCAGGCCGAAGAGCGGCAGGATCTCGAGGCATTTCTCGATCGCGCTGCCGATCTGGTCGCGGCGCATATCGACCTCGATTCGGTTCTGGCGCTGGCCGCGCGCGCAGCGCCCCGCCGATCGGCCTCGGGCCCGCGCACGCCGCCTCCGGCGCAGCGCATCGCCCTCGCGCGCGATGCCGCCTTTGCCTTCGCCTATCCGCATCTGCTCGAGGATTGGCGAGCACAGGGCGCGGAGATTGCGACCTTTTCACCGCTGGCCGACGAGGTGGTCCCTGCGGCCGATCTGGTGCTTCTGCCGGGGGGGTATCCGGAGCTGCATGCCGGTCGGCTGGCAGCGGCGCAGAACTTCATGCAGAGCCTTCGTAGCGCCTCACATGTATCTAATATATATGGAGAATGCGGTGGATACATGACCCTCGGCGAGACCCTGACGGATGCCGAAGGCCATGCGCACCGGATGGCCGGCCTGCTCGACCTCGCGACCTCGTTCGAGCGGCGGCGACTGCATCTGGGGTACCGCAGGGTGGAGACCAGTCACGGTCCTTTCGCCGGCTGCTGGGCGGCGCATGAGTTCCACTATGCCACGACCCTCTCGGCCAAGGGGACACCGCTCTTCGAGGCGGTCGATGCCGAGGGCATGGCCTTGCCGCCGATGGGGCTTCGTCGCGACCGGGTCTGCGGCTCCTTCGCGCATCTGATCGACCGGGCGTGACAGCAGCGCGCCGGGAAGTTACCGGTATTGCATGACATCAGCACCCATCACCGACGACCGTCGCGCCCGCCGCAACACCGCGATCCTCGCCGCCGCGCAGGCGATCCTGGGGGCGCAGATGCCGATCTTGTTCGTGATCGGTGGGCTGGTCGGCGCGGAACTCTCGCCCACCCCCTGCCTCGCCACCCTGCCGATCTCGCTCATCGTGTTCGGGTCGATGACCACGGCGCCCTGGCTCTCGCTACTGATGCAGCGGTGCGGACGGCGCGCGGGCTTCGTCATCGGCGGGCTTGCAGGCGCGCTGGGCGCGGCGCTCGCCATCGCCGGGCTTTTCGCGGGCTCCTTCGCGCTGCTGCTGCTCGGCTCCTATGTCACCGGCATCTACATGTCGGCGCAGGGCTTCTACCGTTTCGCGGCCGCCGACAGCGCCTCGGACGCGTTCCGACCCAAGGCGATCTCCTGGGTGATGGCAGGCGGCCTCGGCGCGGCGATCATCGGGCCGCAACTCAACAAGGTCGTGCTCGACGCCTTCGCGCTGCCCTTCCTCGGCAGCTACCTCGCGGTGATGCTGCTCAATCTCGGCGGACTGTTGCTGTTCCTCGGCCTCGATCTGCCGACGGGCAGCCCGACCGATCCACAGGTGGCGCCGTCTCCGGCCCGCTCCCGCCGGACGCTGCTGCGCGAGCCCGAGATCCTGGTGGCCATGCTGTGCGGCATGGTGGCCTTCGGCATGATGAACCTCGTGATGACCTCGACCCCGCTCGCGGTCGTCGGCATGGGTCACGGGCGCGATCATGCCAACGACATCGTCTCGGCGCATGTGCTGGCAATGTATCTGCCGTCCTTCTTCACCGGCCACCTGATCGCGCGGTTCGGCGCCTCGAACGTCGTCGCCGCCGGGTTGGCGCTGCTGGGCTTCGCGGCGCTCACCGGGCTGACGGGAACCGGCCTGCCGATGTTCTACGGCGATCTCGTCCTGCTCGGGCTGGGCTGGAACTTCGGCTTCATCGGCGCCACCGCGATGCTGACGGCCGCGCATCGGGCCGAGGAGCGCGGACTGGTCCAGGGGCTCAACGACATGGCGGTGTTCGGCTTCGTCACGCTCGCCTCGCTGTCCTCTGGCGGGCTGATGAACTGCTCGGGCGGGCTGCCGGCGCAGGGCTGGATCTCGGTCAACACGGCGGTCTTCCCGGCGCTGGCGCTGGCCGGCGGGGCGCTGTTCTGGCTGCGGCTGCGCCGTCGCCGGCTCGCTACCAACGCCCCGTAGCTGCCTTCAGCGCGAGACCGGCACTGGCCGTCGCCGGCCCCGGGGCGAGCCGCCCCTCGGCCACGCGGCGCGGCTCGGCCACTGCGCGTTTCAGCACCGCTTCGGCCTGCCAAGCGGCCCGCAGCGCGGGGATCGCCGTACCGGTGATCCGGGTGCCACGCGCCTGCTTGAGCGCATCGAGGCCGCGCCGCGCGAAGTCGCGCACCGCCTCCGGCCGCCCATCGACGAGGGGCCGCTTGTTGCGCTCCTCGAAACCCGGAATCGCCATCAGCCACAGCGCCACGCCATGTCCGAAACCGATCTGCCTGATCGCGGCCTCTTCGGCGTCTTGCGCGCCGAGTGCCTTGGCCGAAAGCCACATCAGCCCGCCCGCCGTGGCGTCGAGATGGGCATCGAGTGCAGCCTGATCCTCGAAGGGATCGGCGTAGATGTCCCAGCGCCGCGCCGCGACAAGCGCGTCGAGCGCAGCCTCGGGCAGATTCGCCTCGCGCGCGACCTGTGCGAGCGGCGTCGCCACCTCGTGGGCGCGCACCGGCCCGCCGCCCGCGATCTGCTCGACCACGTCGCGCCACCATTGCAGCCGCATCTCGGCGATCATCGGCTCCTTGGTGACGAAGGGCGCGCGCGCTACCTCGAGGTTGAAGGCGTAGAGCGGGAACAGCCTGGACCGCGCCGACACGGGCGCGGCCATGGCGGCGCGAAAGCGATCCGGATCGCCGCGCTGAACCAGCCCGGCGCAGGCCTCGACGCTCATGCGCGCCCCTCCGTCATCATTGCGAAACCTCGCATGCCGCGCCTCAGGCCCGCGCGACCGGCTTGGCGCCATCGCGCACCAGCTTCCAGCGTATCGCGTCGACCAGCGCGTCGAAGCTCGCATCGACGATGTTGGCCGAAACCCCGACCGTCGACCACCGCTCGCCTTGCCCGTCCTCGCTGTCGATGATGACCCGGGTGACGGCCTCGGTGCCGCCATCGGTGATCCGCACCTTGAAGTCGACCAGATGCATGTCGTCGATGATCGATTGATAGGGGCCGAGATCCTTGCCCAGCGCGCGGGACAGCGCGTTGACCGGGCCGCGGTCCGAGCCGTCCGGCCCGGCGCTCTCGGAGACGCTCATCACCTTTTCGCCGCCGATCTTCACCACGACCACCGCCTCGGAGAGCGAGACCATCTTGCCGCGCTTGTTGCGACGGCGCTCGACCGTGACGCGGTAGCGTTTGACCTCGAAGAAATCCGGCAGGCGGCCCAATTCGTCGAGCGCCAGAAGCTCGAAGCTGGCTTGCGCCGTGTCATAAGAATAGCCGCGCGATTCCTGCTCCTTGATGCGATCGAGGATGCGGGTCAGCGCCGGATCGCCCTTTTCCACCTCGATGCCGGCGCGGGACAGGCGCTCGCGCAGGTTCGACTGCCCGGCCTGGTTCGACATCGGCACGATGCGGCTGTTGCCGACGAGGGCGGGCTCGATGTGCTCGTAGGTGGAGGGATTCTTGACGATGGCCGAGGCGTGCAGCCCGGCCTTGTGCGCGAAGGCCGAGGCGCCGACATAGGGCGCCTGCTTCATCGGCACACGGTTGAGGATGTCGTCCAGGAGACGCGAGGCGCGGCGCAGCCCCTTGAGCGCGTCGAGCGTCACGCCGGTCTCGTAGCGCGAGGCGAAAGGCTCCTTGAGCAGCAGCGTCGGGATCAGCGTGGTCAGGTTGGCGTTGCCGCAGCGCTCGCCGAGCCCGTTCAGCGTGCCCTGGATCTGGCGCGCCCCAGCCTCGACCGCGGCGAGCGAACAGGCGACCGCCTGCCCGGTGTCGTCGTGGCAATGGATGCCCAGATGATCGCCCGGGATGCCGGCGGCGATCACGTCGCGGGTGATGGCCGCGATCTCATCGGGCATGGAGCCGCCATTGGTGTCACACAGCACGACCCAGCGCGCGCCGGCGTCATAGGCGGCGCGAATGGCGGCGAGGGTGTAGTCCGGGTTGGCCTTCCAGCCGTCGAAGAAATGCTCGGCATCGAACAGCGCCTCGCGGCCCTGCGCCACGATATGCGCGATCGACTCGCGGATGTTGTCGAGGTTCTCCTCCAGCGTGATGCCCAGCGCCGTAGTGACGTGGAAATCATGCGTCTTGCCGACGATGCAGACCGAAGGCGTGCCCGCGTTCAGCACCGCTGCCAGCACCTCGTCATTGGCGGCCGAGCGCCCGGCGCGCTTGGTCATGCCGAAGGCGGTGATCGGGGCGCGGGTGTCGGGCGCCACCTCGAAGAACTCGCTGTCGGTGGGGTTGGCACCCGGCCAGCCACCCTCGATCTGGTCGATGCCGAGCGCGTCGAGCGCCCGCGCGATCTGGATCTTCTCGCGGGTCGAGAACTGCACGCCCTGGGTCTGCTGCCCGTCACGCAGGGTGGTGTCGTAGAGATAGAGCCGGTCGGTCATGCCGTGCCCTCCAGCTTGGCGGCGTCGAAATCCGGCCCGGGCTGCCAGCTCGCCTGACCGCCCATGTCGGTCACCTGCACGCCGGCGGCGTTGAGAATGTCGCGGATCCGGTCGGCCTCGGCCCAGTCCTTGGCGGCGCGCGCCTCGGCGCGGCGGGTCAGCAAGGCGGTGACCTTGGCGTCGATCTCGGGTGCGATCTCGGGCGCGGCTTCGGCCCCGGCGAGATCGGCCAGGGCATCCCAATCCTCGATCAGCCCCATCAGTTCGAGCGCGGCGGCAAAGGGCACCAGCTTGGCCGGGGTGCGGGCCTGGGCCAGCACATGCATCCGCGCGATGGCGCCGGGGGTGTTGAGGTCATTGGCTAGCACGCCGAGGAACTCGGAATCCATCGCCCAGTCGCCAGCGGCCTTGAGGTCGGCCACCATCTTGGCGGTGAAGCCATGCGCATGCAGCACGCCATACCACTTGGCGAGCGTCGCCTCGGCTTCGAGACGCTTCTCCTCGGTCCAATCCATCGGCTTGCGATAATGGGTGCCAAGCATGACGAAGCGGATCACTTCGCCGGCGACGCCCCGATCGAGCAGATCGCGCACGGTGAAGAAGTTGCCCAGGGACTTGGACATCTTCTTGCCCTCTACCTGCAGCATCTCGTTATGCATCCAGATGCGGGCGAAATCGCCCCCCGGATGGGCGCAGGCCGATTGCGCGATCTCGTTCTCATGGTGGGGAAACTGCAGGTCGATGCCGCCGCCATGGATGTCGAAGCTCTCGCCGAAGAGCTGGTAGGCCATGGCCGAGCATTCGATGTGCCAGCCCGGACGGCCGCGCCCGACGCTCTTGCCGGCGATCACCGGGCCGTCCCAACCGGGCTCGTCGTCAGCCGAGGGCTTCCAGAGCACGAAATCCATCGGATCGCGCTTGTAGGGCGCGACCTCGACGCGGGCGCCGGCGATCATGTCCTCGACCGCGCGGCCCGACAGCGCGCCATAGGCCTGGTAGCTTGCCACCGAGAACATCACGTGCCCTTCGGCGGCATAGGCATGGCCCGAAAGCGCGAGGCGCTCGATCATCGCGACCATCTGGCCCACGTAGTCGGTGGCCCGCGGCTCGTGATCGGGGCGCAGCGCGCCCAGGCTGTCCATGTCCTGATGATACCACAGGATCGTCTCGTCGGTGATCTCGCGGATCGGCCGCCCGGTGGCGGCGGCGCGGGCGTTGATCTTGTCATCGACGTCGGTGAAGTTGCGGGCATAGGTCACGCGCTCGCGCCCATGGACCTCGCGCAGCAGCCGGTAGAGCAGATCGAAGACCAGAACCGGGCGCGCATTGCCCAGATGCGCCCGGTCATAGACCGTCGGCCCGCAGACATAGAGCCGGACATTCTCCGGATCGATCGGCGTGAACTCCACCTTGCGGCGGGTTTTGGTGTCGTGCAGGCGGATCGTCGTCATGTGGGCCTCGCAGGCGGTGACGCCGGCGGGCTGATCCTGTGTTCCATGGGGAAACGTGAGAGCGGCCCGCGTGACGCAAGTCAGCAGGAAATGATGCAGCCGATGATGTTGCTCGTGCTCGTCATGGCCAGCGATCTAGCAGCCGCACCCCGCCCCGTCCAGCGTTTCGCGCGATTGACAGCGGCGCGGCCCTGCGGCCTGTTGCGCTGCATGACGCTTTCGCATCGCATCACCCGCATCACCGGCGGCGGCCCCGACGGCTGGGACCTGTTCCGCAAGGCCCGCCGCATGATCGCCGAGGGCCGGCCCGTCGTCGAGCTGACCATCGGGGAACACGACATCCGCACCGACTCGCGCATCCTCGACGCGATGGATGCGGCGGCGCGGGACGGGCATACCGGCTACGCCGCGGTGCCCGGTATCCCCGAGCTGCGCGCCGAGATCGCCCACCGCGTCACTGCCCAGAGCGGCATCGCCACCGCACCCGAGGAGGTGCTGGTCGTTCCCGGCGGTCAGGCGGCGCTGTTCATGGCGCATCATGCAAGCTGCGATCCGGGCGACGGTGCGCTCTATATCGATCCCTATTACGCCACCTATCCTGGCACGATCCGGGGCGCAGACGCCGTGCCCCTTGCCGTCGAGGCGAGGGCACGGGACGGCTTCGTGCCCCGCGCCGAGGCGATCGAGGCCGTGATCGACGGCTTCGAGGGCCACGCGCGATCGCTGCTGATCAACACGCCCAACAACCCGACCGGTGCGGTCTACGGGCGCCCGGCGCTTGAGGAGATCGGCGCGCTGTGTGGGCGCCGCGATCTCTGGCTGATCTCGGACGAAGTCTATGAAAGCCAGGTTTGGGAGGGGGAGCATCTCAGCCCGCGCGCCCTGCCCGGTCTGGCCGAACGCACGCTTGTGGTGGGATCTCTTTCCAAGGGTCATGCCATGACCGGTAGCCGGGTCGGCTGGATCGTCGGCCCGCGCGCCGCGATCGCCGCGCTGGAGGACCTGGCGACCCACATGACCTACGGCATTCCGGGCTTCGTGCAGGACGCCGCGCTGCACGCGCTCCGCATGGGGCCGGCCTTCGAAGCCGAGGTGGCCGCGCCGTTCCGGCGGCGGCGCGACATCGTCGCGCGGCTCCTTGCGGCGCAGGACGTGGTGCGGGCGGTGCCGATGCAGGGCGCGATGTATGCCTTTCTCGACATCCGGGCGACCGGTCTCGAGGGTGAGGCCTTCGCCCTCGCGCTGCTCGGAGAAGAGGCGATCGCGGTGATGCCGGGGGAAAGCTTCGGCCGTGCGGCGGCGGGGCATGTGCGCGTGGCCCTGACCGTGGCGGATGACCGCTTCGAGGACGCCTTGCGCCGTCTGCTCGGCTTCGCGGCGGAGCAGGCACGAAAAAGGGGGCCGTGACCGACCCCCTCTTGGACCGCCATGGCGGCCCTTGTCCCGATCGAACCGGCCCGGCGGAAACGCCGGGCCGGTGTGCGATCAGAACTGGTAGGACACGCGCAGCGCGGCGGTGGTCGCGTCGAGATCGACGTCGCTGTCGCCCAGGTCCTCGAACTCGTGCTGCAGCACTTCGCCGCCCACGATGATGTTCTCGCTGACCTTGTAGTCGACACCGGCACCGTAGACGTAGCCGTCGAACTGGTCGTCACCGGCGACTTCGTCCGCGGTGTAGGCGCTAGCGTAACCAGCGGTCACGTAGGGCAGGAAGGCGCCGGCGTCGTAGCCCGCGCGCAGCTTGGCGGTGGCCACGCCGTCGATCTCGGCGCCCGCATCCTCGTCACCGATCTCGGTGCCGACATAGGCGATCTCGCCGCCCATCACGAAACGGCCGAAGTCGTAGTTGTAGCCGAGCTGGGCACCGTAGGTAGCGCCTTCCTCGTCGAATGCGCCATCATCGGTTTCAGCTTGGCCGTAGCCGAGCTGGCCGCCGACATAGAGGCCGGTCCAGTCGGCGCTGGGCGCCACGGCGACGGGGGCAACGGCGACCGGGGCCGCGGGGGCCACCGGGTCGGCGACCGGCATGGAGAGGCCGCCAGCGAAGGCGGGGGCGGCAACAACGCCGAGGGCGAGTGCAATGGAGGAGGTCGTGAACTTCATGGTAGCTCCTGTTCTTCAAAGCCCGGCCGCCGGAAAATTCAGGGAGGCGACGACCGGAACGGACGGACCGGCTGTTCCAGCCCGTCCGCGCCTACAACACATGACGCAGTATGAAGTTCAATGCAGTTCCGCAAAACCGCACAACCCTGTCGCGGCAGCGGGCAAGCCCCTGCCGTCAATAGGCTAAATCACGCCGAAGTGGCGTGGTTGCTATCCCGCAACACCTGCAGCACCGCCTCGGCCGGCACATCAGAGGTGACGAAGGCCTGCCCGATGCCGCGCGCCAGGACAAAGCGCAGGCGCCCGTCGCGGACCTTCTTGTCCTGCCCCATCAGACCCAAGAGCGCTTCGGCCGGCGGCAGCGTGCCGGGGATGTGGCTCAGATCCGAGCGCATGCCCATCGCCGAGAGATGCGCACGCAGCCGCGAGGGGTCCTCCTGCGGACACAGGCCGAGCCGGGCCGACAGGTCGAAGGCCAGCGCGCAGCCGATCGCGACCCCCTCGCCGTGACGGAGCCGGTCGGAATAACCGGTGGCCGCCTCCAACGCGTGGCAGAAGGTATGGCCGAGATTGAGCAGCGCGCGGTCGCCCTGCTCGGTCTCGTCGCGCATCACGATCTCGGCCTTCATCTCGCAGGATCTCCGGACCGCCTCGAGTCGGGCGGCGCGGTCGCCATCGCGCAGCGCCGGGCCTTGGGCCTCGAGCCATTCGAAGAACGCCGCATCGCCCAGGAGCCCGTATTTCACCACCTCGCCATAGCCGGAGAGGAACTCGCGCGCGGGCAGCGTTTCCAGAAGCCCGATATCGGCCAGCACCATGACCGGCTGGTGGAACGCCCCGGCGAGGTTCTTGCCCTGCGCGGTGTTGATCCCGGTCTTGCCACCGACCGAGCTGTCAACCTGCGCCAGCAGCGTGGTCGGGATCTGCACGAAGCGGATGCCGCGCAGCGCGATGGCGGCCGCAAAGCCTGCCAGATCGCCGATCACGCCGCCGCCGAACGCGATCACCAGATCACCACGCTCGACCCGGTTCTCGATCAGCCACTCGGTCGCGCGCGACAGGCCCTCCCAGGACTTCGTCGCCTCGCCCGAGGGCAGCGCCAGACTGATCGAATCGATCCCCTCGACCGCCAGCCCGGCCTCGAGCGCGTCGAGATGGGCCGCGGCCACCGTCTCGTCGGTCAGGATCGCCACCCGGCGACGGCCCATCAGCGGCTTGAGCCACTGTCCGGTGCGCGCCAGGATGCCCGTGCCGATATGAATGTCGTAGGCGCGGCCGGGCAGATCGACCCGGACCGTGGCGGGGGCGGTGGCGGTCATCTTCAGCTCTCCAGTATGTCGGGCCGCGTGGCGAGCAGCGCCAGCACCCGGTCGGTGGTGGTGTCGATCGAATCGCCGGGCCGCGCGATCAGCCGCAGCGGCGCCTGCGCATAGACCGGGCGACGCTCCTCGAGCAGCCGCGCCAGCGTGCCGCGCGGGTCGGGCGTCCGCAGCAAGGGGCGTGTCGACTTGTGTCGCACGCGCTCCCAGAGCAGGTCGAGATCGGCATCGAGCCACAACGCCACGCCGCGTTCGGCGATGGCTTCGCGATTGCGGGGCGCGAGAAAGGCCCCGCCCCCGGTCGAGACGACGCGCGGCCCGGCGTCGAGCAGCCGCGACAGGACCTCGCTCTCGCGGGCGCGGAAGAATTTCTCGCCGTCACGGGCGAAGATCTCGGCGATCGAGCATTTCGCCGCCTCTTCGATGGCCGCGTCGCTGTCGACGAAACCGCAGCCGAGCCGGGCGGCGAGTGCCTTGCCGATGGCGGTCTTGCCCGACCCCATCATGCCGACCAGCACCACCGGCCGGCCGAGCCGCGCCGCTCGCGTCCGCCCCGTCCTGTGCGCCCTATCCGCCCCCATTGCTCCCCCGATCGCGACCCGACCGGCGGGCCCGTGCAAATTCATGCCCTGAATGACGTGATCTCGCTCGAAAGACCAGTTATGAATCGCTCGAAAGAGGCGGCGCGCGGCCGCCCGTGGACCGGGGCAAGAGGACGAGCGGGATGTTGAGACGACTGATCTGGGCGCTGGTGAAAGCGGCGCTGATCCTCGTGGTGCTGGCGGCGCTGGGGCTTCTGGCCTACGCCTATGTGGGGCCGATGCTGTTCCCCGCGGATTTCGCTGCCCCCGCCACGGAGGTGGTGAAGCCCATCACCCTCGAGATCGGGCAGTGAGCCGGGCGGGGCTGGCCGTCGCGCTGCTGCTGCTGGGCCAAGGCGTCGCGGCGCAGGAACAGCCGGAGGACGGTGCGCCGCTCTCGGCGATCGACTGGCTGTCGCGCTCGGTGGCACCGCTGCCCGAGACGCCCGGTGCCGGCGCGACCGAGCCGCCCGTCGCCGACAGCGCCGCTGCTCCGCAGGTTACCGTGCAGCCGCTCGACGCCAACCCGCCCGACGCGGTGGGTCTGGTGGCGCCGCGAATCTCGGGGCTGCCGCGCGGACTGTGGTCGCAAAGCGAGCAGGATCAGCTCGCCGCGCTGATCGCGGCGCAGAAGCTCGACTCGCTCCCCGCGGTCGAGCAGTTGCTGCGGCTGCTGATGATCGCCGAGACCGACCCGCCCCGTGACGCCGATGCCCGCGGCACGCTGTTTCTCGCCCGGATCGACCGGTTGCTGGAGATGGGGGCGCTGGAGCCGGCCGCCGAGATGCTGGCCGAGGCCGGCCCGGACGAACCCGAGCGATTCCGCCGCTGGTTCGACACCGCCCTGCTCACCGGCGAGGAGAACCGCGCCTGTCGCGCCATGCGCAACAAGCCGACGATCGCGCCGACCATGCTCGCGCGGATCTTCTGCCTCGCGCGCGAGGGCGACTGGCAAGCGGCGGCGCTGACGCTGAACTCCGCCCGGGCGCTGGGTGAGATCACCGATCTCGAGGATGCGATGCTCTCGCGGTTCCTCGATCCCGACCTCTATGAGGGAGAGCCGCCGCTCGAAGCTCCGGAGCGGGTTACGCCGCTGGTCTACCGGCTGCTCGAGGCGGTGGGCGAAGCGATGCCCGCCTCCGCCCTGCCCCGTGCCTTCAGCCAGGCCGACCTGCGTCCGACCAAGGCGTGGCGGGCGCAACTCGAGGCGGCCGAACGGCTGGCCCGCCACGGCGCGATCGAACCGGCGCGGCTGATCGGTATCTATACCGATCGCGTGCCGGCTGCCTCAGGCGGCGTCTGGGACCGAGCCAAGGCGGTCCAGGCGCTCGATACCGCGCTGCGCGACAACGCGGCCGACAAGGTGGCCGCCGCCCTGCCCGAGGCTTGGGAGGCGATGCGCGAGGCGCGGCTCGAGGTGCCCTTCGCGCAGCATTACGGCACCGATCTCGCGGCGCTCGACCTTGAGGATGACGCCGCCGATCTGGTCTTCGAGATCGGCCTGCTCGGCCCGGATTACGAGGCGGCCGCCCAAGCGCGCACGCCGCGCGATCCGCGCGAAGAGCTGTTGGTGGCGCTGGCGCGCGGTGTGCCGGATGATGCCCGGCCCGAGACCGACCCCGAGGAGCCCATCGCCCTCGCGGTGCTGAGCGGCTTCACCGAGGCCGAGCCGTCACAGCCACTGCTCGACATGATCGACGAGGGTCGCGTCGGCGAGGTGATCCTGCGTGCGATCTCCTTGATCGACGAAGGCCAGGCCGGGGATACCGGCGCGTTGGCCGAGGGGCTCGCCACGCTGCGCATGGTCGGGCTCGAGGATCAGGCCCGGCGCATCGCGCTGCAATCGCTGCTCTTGGGGCGCCACGGGTGAGCGCCACCCGCCCCATGGGGCACTGGATCTCGGCCTTTCTCGAAGCGCAGGCGGCCGAGCTCGACGCGGCGCGCAACACGCTCCTGGCCTATGGGCGCGACCTCAACGATTTCGCCGGCTGGCTGGCGCGGCGCGAGGCACATTTCGCCACCGCCACCCAGGACCAGGTCGAGGACTACCTGGTAGCCTGCGAGGCCGAGGGGTTGTCGAGTGCCACACGGGCCCGTCGGCTTTCCTCGATCCGCCAGCTCTACCGCTTTGCCTTCGAAGAAGGCTGGCGCGAGGACAATCCCGCGATCCGGCTCAAGGGGCCGGGCCGGACCCGGCGCCTGCCCGGTACGCTCACCCGCGAGCAGGTCGAGGCATTGCTCGCCGCGGCCCGCAGCCATCCACGCGATCCGCTGCGCGCCACCTGCCTGATGGAACTGCTCTATGCCACCGGCTTGCGGGTGTCGGAACTGGTAAGCCTGCCGGTCGCATCGCTCAGGGGCGATCCTGAGATGCTTCTGGTGCGCGGCAAGGGCGGGCGCGAGAGAATGGTGCCACTGTCGCGCCCGGCCCGCGCCGCCGTGGCGGCGTGGCTCGAACGCCGCGACGCACGCGAGGCCGAGGTTACGGCGGCGGGCAAGCCCGCGTCGCGCTTCCTGTTCCCGGCGCGCGGTCGCGACGGGCACCTGACCCGTCAGAGCTTCTTCGTGATGATCAAGGAGCTGGCCGCCGCAGCGGGCCTGTCCCCCGACCAGGTAACGCCGCATGTGCTGCGCCATGCCTTTGCCAGCCATCTGCTCGCCGGTGGGGCCGATCTGCGCGCGATCCAGGCGCTTCTCGGGCATGCCGATCTCTCGACCACCGAGATCTATACCCATGTCCAAGGCGAGCGATTGAGCGCGCTGGTGCACGAACATCACCCCCTCGCACGGCCACTTCGGCGCGGCGAGGGTTGAACCTGCGGCCCCACGGTCCATAAATCAGGGGACCATCCAACCGCGAAGGACCCCATGGACACCGCCCTAGACGCCGCCTTCTGGATCACAGCAACCGCGATCCTCCTCCTGCTGGTGGCTTCGGCCTTCTTCTCGGGTTCCGAGACCGCACTCACCGCCGCCTCGCGCGGCAAGCTGCGCGCCGCCGCCGATCGCGGGCATCGCGGCGCGGCGCAGGCGCTGCACGTCACCGAGGACAACGAGCGGCTGATCGGCTCGGTGCTGCTCGGCAACAACGTCGTCAACATCCTCGCCACCTCGCTGGCCACCGCCCTGCTCACCCGGGTCTTCGGCGACAGCGGCGTGGCGGCGGCGACGCTGGTGATGACGCTCCTGGTGCTGATCTTCGCCGAGGTGCTGCCCAAGACCTATGCCATCACCAACGCCGAAACGATGGCCAGCCGGGTGGCGCGGCCCATCGGCTGGGTCATCCTGATCTTCGCGCCCGTCGTCTCGGCCGTGCAGGTGCTGGTGCGAGCCCTGCTACGCATGTTCGGCGTGCGCACCGACCCCGATACCAACGTGCTCGCAGTGCGCGAGGAGATCGCCGGCGCGCTGAGCCTTGGCCATGAGGAAGGCGTGGTCGATCGCGAGGACCGCGACCGCATTCTCGGCGCGCTCGACCTCGGCGACCGCACGGTCGAAGAGGTGATGCTGCACCGCTCCAACATCGCGATGATCGATGCGAGCCTGCCCGCGACCGAGATCCTCAAGCTCTGCCTCGACAGCCCGCATACGCGACTGCCGCTCTATCGCGACGAGCCCGAGAACATCGTCGGCATCCTGCACGCCAAGGATCTGTTGCGCGCGATGCACAAGATGATGGGCGACGGCGCGGTCGAGACCGCGGAGCTCGAGAATTTCGACATCATGGATGTCGCGATGACGCCCTATTTCATTCCCGAGACCACAACGCTCGACGACCAGATGCGCCAGTTTCTGCGGCGGCACACGCATTTTGCGCTGGTGGTGGACGAATACGGCGCGCTGCGCGGCCTGATCACGCTCGAGGACATCCTCGAGGAGATCGTCGGCGAGATCTCGGACGAGTTCGACGCCGAGCGCGAAGAGCCGATCGCGATGACCGAGGACGGCGCCTACATCATCGACGGCTCGATGACGATCCGCGACCTGAACCGGCGCCAGGACTGGAACCTGCCCGACGAGGAGGCCAACACCATCGCCGGCCTGGTGATCCACGAGGCACAGATGATCCCCACCGAAGGCCAGGTATTCAGCTTCCACGGCTTCCGCTTCGAAGTGGTCGCCAAGGAAGAGAACCGCCTCGCGACGCTGAAGATCAGGCCGCTCGATCCGAGCTGAGCTGTGAGATGACCTGAACCGCTATGCAAAAAGCCGGTCCGCTATGCGGGCCGGCTTTTTCCCTGGGTTGGTTGGTTGCGAGGCGCCTATGCGGCGCCGAGCCGGGCTGCATCGCGATCGGGACGACGCAGGATCGCGACTTTCGACGCCGGATCCTGGATCGGCTCGCGCTCATGCGACAGCCGCAGCCAGCGGCCGTCATCGTCGAGATAGGTGGACGCGCAACGGGCGCGCAGCGGCGCCGAGCAGCAGTCGCGCCATGCGACGACACGGTAGCTGAGAAGCACGGTGTCGCCTTTTCGGGTCACGTTCTGATCGTACAATTCGATCGCCTCCCATTGGCGGGCGGGTTTGAGACCCTCCAGCGCATCGGCACGGTCCTGCAGCCCAGCGGGATATGGGATGACCATGGCAGCGCCCGGAGCCAACTCCCGCTCGTAGAAGGACGCGCCATCGAACCAGTGCTGTTTTTCCTGCGACCAGAGTTCCTCGGTCTTCGAATCCATGCTGTTCCTCCCCTGCATGATATTCTTCGCTCCCGTGGCACGAACGTTACACCAATGTTTCCGTTCCGTCAGCAACGTTAAACCGTGGGTTATGTCTAAAATCGTACACTCACTTCAGTGGTGTGCATTCACCGCCAATAGTCCTTGGCTTGCAGCCAGTTGGCCTTGGCGACACAGATTTGGCCGGAATTCGTGAACGGCGCGATTGAAGCAATCTCCTGTTAGCGGTTTCGTGATATGTTGATCCTGCCGGGCATGGCGCCCGGCGTCCTCCCTGTCAGACTTGCCGCGCCCTCGGGCGCGGTTTTTTTGCCGCATGTCCCGCCACTTGGCCCCGCTGCTTAGCGGTTGACGCGACGCTCGGCATTGCGTAGCTTGCGGCCAATTAGTCGGCCAAGTCCGACAGGGAGAACCGGGAAAGGGGTCGCTCGCGCGGTCCCTTTTTCGATTCGGCGGATCGCCGCGGCGTATCCTCAT
This sequence comes from Limimaricola variabilis, assembly GCF_034371605.1. NCBI lineage: Bacteria > Pseudomonadati > Pseudomonadota > Alphaproteobacteria > Rhodobacterales > Paracoccaceae > Limimaricola > Limimaricola variabilis. The sequence goes on from NZ_CP139691.1 coordinate 1,062,013, forward strand.
TCCCGCCTGACAGGACCCGGGCCGCGTGTTAAGCCGCTGTCGAAACAGACAAACGGGACCGCTACATGTCGAACCGACTGACCCTTCTGGCCAGCGCCGCGCTGCTGGCCCTCGCCGCCCCGCTGACCGCGCAGGAGGCCGCGACGCCGGCCCCCACCGAGCAAAGCGACGCCCCCGCCGACGCCGCCCCCGCAGAGACCCCGGCGGCGCCCGAAGCGCCCACGGAGGCCGAAGCGCCTGCCGATGCCGAAACCCCGGCAGAGGCCGACGTGCCCGCCGAGACCGAAGCACCGGCAGCCGAAGCGCCTGCTATGGAGGCACCCGCCGCCCCCGAGGGTGAGCGCCCGGGCCAGCCCTACGTCGCCGAGACCCATGGCGATTGGTCGCTGCGCTGCATGCGCGTCCCCGAGGGCGAGGCCGAGCCGTGCCAGCTTTACCAGCTGCTCGAAGATGGTGAGGGCAACGCCGTGGCCGAGGTCACCGTGCTGCCGCTGAACGCCGAGTCGCAGGCCGCGGCCGGCGTCACCGTGGTCGCGCCGCTGGAGACCCTGTTGACCGAACAGCTGAGCGTCTCGATCGATGGTGGCCAGGCGGCCCGTTATCCCTTCGGCTTCTGCAACCGGGCTGGCTGCGTGGCACGCTTCGGCCTGTCGCAACCGCAGCTCGATGCCTTCAAGCGCGGCGCCAAGGGAACGCTGCGGATCGTGCCCGCCGCCGCGCCCGACCAGGAGGTCCTGCTCGACATGTCGCTCTCGGGCTTCACCGCGGGCTTCGCGGCAGTTTCCGAACGCGCGCAGTAATACGGCCCATAGGCCTATCGACGGCGCGGTCCCGAGTGGGCCGCGCCGTTTTCACGTTCGGTTGCCAATCCTTGATCAGGCGGCCTTGAGGGCCAGAACCGCGTTCATGCCGCCGAAGGCAAACGCGTTGGACAGCACCGCCTCGACCCGCGCCTCGCGCGCCTCGTTGGGCACCACGTCGAGCGGGCAGTCCGGGTCAGGCGCTTCGTATCCGATAGTCGGCGCGATCACGCCCTCGCGCAGCGCCATGATGCAGGCCAGCAGCTCGACCGCGCCGGTGGCGCCGATCAGGTGGCCATGCATCGACTTGGTCGAGGAGATCATCAACTGCTCGGCGGCGGAGCCAAAGACCTGCGCCACGGCGGCACATTCGCTGCGATCATTGGCGGTCGTGCCCGTGCCATGGGCGTTGACATAGCCCACCGCCTCCGGCGCGAGGCCCGCATCGCTCAGCGCGGCCCGCATCGCCCGGACGGCCCCTTCCGTCGAGGGCATGACGATATCGGCCGCATCCGCCGTCATGCCGAAGCCCGTGACCTCGGCCAGGATCTCGGCACCGCGGGCGCGGGCATGTTCGTATTCCTCGAACACGAACACCGCCGCCCCCTCGCCCTGCACCATGCCGTTGCGGGTGGCGCTGAACGGGCGGCAGCCATCCTTGGACATCACCCGCAGCCCTTCCCAGGCCTTGATCCCGCCAAAGCACAGCATCGCCTCCGAGCCGCCGGTGAGCATGGCCCGGCACATGCCGGAACGGATCATCTGGAAGGCCAGCCCCATCGCGTGGTTCGAACTGGCGCAGGCGGTGGCGACGGTAAAGCTCGGGCCGCGCAGCCCGTAGGTCATGCTGACATGGCTCGCGGCGGCGTTGTTCATCAGCTTGGGCACGACGAAGGGGTGAACACGGTTCTTCCCCTCCTCATAGACGGCGCGGTAGCTGTCATCCGAGGTGCCGAGGCCCCCGCCGGCGGTGCCCAGCACCACGCCCGACATCTCGCCCGCCTCGCCGTCGAAGGTGATCCCCGACTGCGCCATTGCCTCGGCCGCGGCGATGAGCGCGAACTGGGTGAAACGATCGTAGAGGACGATCCGCTGGCGGTCGAAATGCGCCTGCGGGTCGAAATCACGGACCTGCCCGCCGATGCGCACCGAAAGGCGCTCGGCGTCGCGCAGGTCGAGCGGGCCGATGCCGCAGCGTCCCTCGCGCATCGCGGCCAGCGTCGTGGGCACGTCGTGGCCGAGGCTGTTTATCGTGCCCGAGCCGGTGATGACGACGCGACGCGCGCCGGTCATGCGGCGGCGTGCCGGTCCTGGACCAGCCGCTCGACCGCGGCGACGATCGCCCCGACCGAGGAGATGTCGAAGCCGCTCTCCTCGGGGGCGTTGGCGTTGAACGGCACCGAGATGTCGAACGCCTCCTCGATCGCGAAGATGCTCTCGACGAGACCGAGACTGTCGATTCCGAGATCGGCCGGGCTCTGCTCCGGCGTCACGTCCGCCGGCTCGAGCATCGCCTGATCGGCGATGATGGCAATCACCTTTTCACGCAAATCCATCCGCCCCGCATCCCCTGCAGCTGCTTGTCCTGCCCCTGATCTAATCGCTGCGACGCCGCATTGGAACCATGAATGGCCGCTTTCAGCCCTTGCGGGATGCCGCAAGGTCACGCATCAGCCGCGGCAGCCGGCGCAGGGCCTTGTAGCTCTCGACCTGGGTGTCGATCTTGGTCGCCGGATAGCCCATCATCACCCGCCCTGCCGGTACGTTCGACAGCACGATCGAACCGCCGGTCAGCACGACGTCGGCACCGATGACGAGGTTGTCGGACACCCCGACCTTGCCGCCCAGAACCGAGCGATCGCCGATCGTCACCGAACCGGCGAGGCCGACATGGCCGCAAAGCAGGCAGTGATCGCCGATGACGCAGTTGTGGCCGACCTGCACGAGGTTGTCGATCTTGCTGCCATTGCCGATCCGCGTCGGGCGGATCGTCCCGGCGTCGATCGTGGCGCAGGCGCCGATCTCGACATCGTCCCCGAGCGACACCGCGCCAAGGCTGTGGATCCGGTGCCAGGTCGGGTCGGCATCCGCGCTGACGCTGCCCTGCCCCAGCTCGGCCCGCGCGCTCTCGACGTGGCTCTCGGCCTCGGTGACGAAGGAGAAGCCATCGCCGCCGATCACCGCGTTGGGCTGGACGATCAGGCGCGCGCCCGCGACGACGTTGCGACCCAGCCGCGCCCCGGAATGGATCAGCGCGCCCTCACCGAGCCGCACGCCCGGCCCGATCGACGCCTGCGCCTCGATCCGGCTGCCGGCGCCGATCACCGCGCCCGCGCCGATCACGGCGAGCGGACCGACATGAACATCGGCGCCGATCTCGGCCGAAGGATCGATGACGGCCGAGGGGTGGATGCCAGGCTCCGCAGGCATGGGGTCGAGGAGCTGGGTCAGCCGCGCCATGGCGAGACGGCCACGCGGTGCGATCACTGCGCCCGCCAGACCCATCGCCTGCCAGTCGGCATCGGGCCAGACCAGCGCCGCCCGCGCGCTCCCCTGCTGCAGCGCCTCCGCGTAGCGCGGCGACATCGCAAGGGCGAGATCGTCGGCGCCCGCCATGCCCGGCTCGGCCGCGCCGGTGATGCGCAGGCTGCCATCGCCCTTCCATTCGGCGCCAAGCGCCTCGGCGATCTGTTGCAACGTGTAATTCATGCGCGGTCCCCTTGGCTTCGGGGCTGCGATCTAGCTCGCCGGGCCGAGGATCGCCACCCCCTCGCGCGCCAGGGCCGCCCAGATCGCCGCGTCGCGGCCATAGACGTCACGGCGAAACTCCAGCCGACCCTCGGGGTCGGTGAACGCGGTTCGGTAGATCAGATGCACCGGCACCGGCGTCTCGAGCGAGACGCGCGTCTCACGGCCGGAATTCAGCCGCGCGCGGAAAAACCCTTCGGGATCATCCTCCTGCGCCGCCAGCAGCGCATGCGCGAACTCGAACGGGTCGTTGAGTCGGACGCAGCCATGGCTGAAGGCGCGCACCTCACGGCCGAACAGCGACTTGGCCGGGGTGTCGTGCAGGTAGATGTTCCAGCGGTTCGGGAACATGAATTTCACCAGCCCGAGCGCGTTCGAGTTCGACGGCGGCTGGCGCATCGAGAATGGGAAGCTGCGCGCGTCGTAGCGCGAGAAATCGATGGCGTTGCGGCTGATCTCGCGGCCGGATCGGTCGGTGATCAGGATCTGGCTGGCGGCATTACGGTTGCGCTTGAGCTGCGGCAGGTACTCGTTCACCACGATCGAGCGCGGCACGTACCAGCTCGGATTGATGACCATGTGCTCCATGACATCCGAGAATTCGGGCGTCTGCCGGTCCGGCATCTCGGCGCCGATGACCGAGCGGGTCCGGAAGGTCTCGACCTCGTCGTCGACGATGGTGGCGCTGAAATCCGTCAGGTTGACCAGCACGTGCCGACGGCCACGCTCCATATTGGTCCAGCGCTCGCGCTCCATCGCGACCAGCACCGATTGCAGCCGCTCCTCCACCGGGCGATTCAGCTCCGCCCGCGTGCCGGGGCCGACCACGCCATCCACCGCGAGGCCGTGCCGCGCCTGGAAGTCGCGCACGGCCGCGACCATCGCCTCGTCCATCACCGCGACGGTGGTCGGGGCGAGATAGCCCATCGCGATCAGCCGGTCGCGCAGCGCCACGACGGCCGGGCCGCTATCGCCCTGGGAAATCTTCGTCTCCGGAAGCCGCGGCCCCCAGCCACCGGTATCGAGCGCATGCTGCAGCTCGGCCCGGGCCCGCATCAGCCGGCCATATTCGGGGTTCGACGGGGCGAGATCGCGCAGGAAGACGACCGGGTCCGCGTCGAGAAACGCGACCAGCGTCTTGGCCGGATCGCGCAGCGGCACCTCGCGTCGGATCAATGGCACGACCCGGCCAGGCTCGAGCATGCCGGTCTGCACGTCGCGGGCATAGCGCAGGAAGGCCCGCGTCAGCGCCACGTCCATCTCGGCCCGCTCCTGCACGGTCTGTGCATCCCGCATCCGGGCCATCAGCCCCTCGGGGTCGTAGCGCGACCGCGGCAGGCCATGCGCATCCGCCCCGGCCAGCGCCGAGAGAAGCGCGTTGCGCCGCGCCACCGCAGCCGCGTCGGTGCCGGTCCAGATGCCCGCGAAGCCATGCGCGCGGTAGCCTGCGGCCAGCTCCGACTGCCCGGCCACTGTTTCGGCGAGGGCCTGACGGAAGGGGCTGACCTGCGCCTGACCCGCGACCGGCATCGCCAGCGCGGCGATCAGCCCGGCCGGAAGACACAGACGGCGCAGCTTGGGAAGGAGGGAGGGGATGGGGACAACAGACATGCGGCACCGGCTTCGAAACGGACCTCGGGGATCTCGATCAGGACATAGGCCCGGCCACGCGGCCCGGCCATCGGCTCGTTTCCCACTGACGCGCAACGTGGCAAATGCGCAGCAATCGGGTCGCTCCAGAGACCCAATGCGGGCGCGTTGCGCAAGTTCCCGCCGATTTGGCCTTTCTTCACCCTGTTATCGGATAACCACCCTTGGTCGAGTCGTCCTCCCATGCGATAGAGGGTCTGCATCTGGGGATGGATGGCAAAAAACGCCCGTGAAACTGCGGGCCCACAGGTAAGCGACGGGACAGGCGCTCACATGATGAACACTCTTCGCACGGCGGGCATGACCCGCCGCGGTCTCCTTGGCGCGTTCGCGGCCACGGCAGTCACCGCAGCACCCACCTACTCGAATGCAGCAGGATTCCTTCGGCGCGCGGGCGACGTGCGCAGGCTTTCCATGTACTCCGAAAGGACCGGCGAGAAGATCGACACGATCTACTGGATCGAGGGGCAGTACATTGCCGAGGCGATCCGCGAGATCAACGTCTTCATGCGCGACTGGCGCAACAACCAGATGATGGACATCGACACCCGCACCGTCGACATCATGGCCGCCAGCCACGCCCTGCTCGAAGTCAACGAACCCTTCATGCTGCTGTCGGGCTACCGCTCGCCGGCGACCAACGCGATGCTGCGCAGCCGTTCCTCCGGCGTCGCCAAGAATTCCCTGCACCTCAAGGGCCAGGCCGCCGACCTCCGGCTCGCCTCGCGCTCGGTGGGCCAGATGGCCCGCGCCGCCAAGGCCTGCAACGCGGGCGGTGTCGGCACCTATTCCGGCTCGAACTTCGTCCACATGGATTGCGGCCCGGTCCGCAGCTGGGGCAGCTGAGCCAAAACCAAAAGACTGGACCTGCTGCACAGGTCGAGAGGGCGCTCCCGCAAGGGGCGCCCTTTTCTCTTGGGGCTCAGCTTTCGGCGAGCCGCGCCGCCACCTTCGTCATCAGCGCGGCGATGCGGACGGCCCGGGCCGGCATCTCGCGACCCCGCCGTTGCAACAGGTACAGATCGCGATGCCGCGGATGCGCCAGCTCCGCCACCTTCAGGCGATCGCGATCGGCGAACGCCTCGAAGCCGCTGCGCGGCAGCACCGTATAGCCGACACCATCCGCCACCGGCGCCGGAATCTGGCCGATCTGGTTGACGAAGGCCCGCACGGCGAGATGTTCGGCACCGCGGAACTCGCCCGGAAAGTTGAGGGCGAACAGCTCCTCGGCATAGAGCCAGCCATCGGGATGCGCGATGAACCCCAGCGCCTCCAGCTCGGCAAAGCGCGTATCCTCCATTCCGGTCGGCAACAGCAGGCACAGCGCCTCGCGGCCGATCTGCTCCGCCGCGAGGCGGGGATCCGACGGGGCGTGATCCACGACCCCGAGGTCGAAGCGCCCTTCGGCCACCCCGTCTATCACCCCACGCTGCGGCACGGCCTCGAGCCGCAACCTGAGTCTGGGCGCCTCGCGCAGCACCGGCCAGAAGGCGGGCTGCAGGGCCATGGCAAAGCTTCCCGAACATGCGACCGAGACTTCTCCGGCCTCGGGATCGTCGGAGCGGATCGCCTCGCGCAGCCTTCGCTCCTCGTCGCGCCGGTTCCGGGCCAGTGCGAGGACGGCCTCCCCCGCCGGGGTAAGCATGAATCCCTTGCCCTGCCGGCTCAGCAGCGGTCGCCCGACCTGTGTCTCGAGCTTGCGCAGATGCTGGGACACGCCGGGCTGGGTCATGTTCAGCCGCTCGGCCGCACGGGTGAAATGCCCGGTCTCGACCAGCGTGGCGAAGCTTTCGAGCCACAGGGCATTCAGCATAAGAAATCACGAACCGTTATCAAAATCATGCCACATGATAATTTCACGTTCGGATCGCGCAAGCATAGCTCTCCTCTGTCAGCGATGGAGAGACCCATGACCCCCTATCCCAGAAGCTTTTCGCATATCGGCCTGTCGGTTCCCGATCTCGACGCCGCCGTAACCTTCTACCGCGACGTCCTCGGGCTTTACGTCATCATGACGCCGACCGAGGTGATCGAGGACGACAGCGACATAGGCCGCATGTGCACCGACGTATTCGGGCCCGGCTGGAAGCGGCTGCAGATCGCGCATCTGGCTACGGCGGACCGGATCGGGATCGAACTGTTCGAGATGGACGGCAACCGCCCGCCCGAGGACAATCTCGATTTCCGCCGGCACGGCACCTTCCACTTCGCGGTCCAGGACCCGGACATCGAAGGGCTGGTCGCGCGGATCGTCGCCGCGGGCGGCAAGCAGCGGATGCCGATCCGCGAGTACTTCCCCGGCGAGAAGCCGTACCGCATGTGCTATGTCGAGGACCCGTTCGGCATCGTCTTCGAGGTCTACAGCCACGGCTACGAGCTGACCTATTCGGCCGGCGCCTACGACTGAGCCCCGCAGCTCTCCCAGAACAGTCCCCGAAACGACAAGGGCCGCCCCGAAGGGCGGCCCTTGTACGTTAGGAAGCGAGAGAGGCTCAGGCCTCGTCGTCGAGCGCCTCGACGGCCTTCTGGAGATCTTCCTTGGAGACCTCCTTCTCTTCGACCTTGGCCTGCTCGAAGATGTGGTCGATGACCTTGTCTTCGAAGATCGGGGCCTGGATCTGCTGGCGCATCTGCGGGTTCTGCTGGACGAACTCGAAGAACTGACGCTCTTGGCCGCGATACTGACGCGCCTGATTGAGGATCGCCTGGGTCAGCTCCTGGTCGGTGACCTTGACGTCAGCCTTCTGGCCGATCTCGGCCAGCAGGAGGCCCAGCTTCACGCGACGCTCAGCGAGCTTCACGTGCTCCTCGGTCGGCTCGATCTTGCCGTGGTCGTGGCCGTGATCCTCGGGATGCTCCTCGTGGTAGAGCTGGTGCGCGATCTGGTTCGCCTCGGCCTCGACGAGGCTCGGCGGCAGGTCGAAGGACACCTTCTCATCGAGAATGTCGAGCAGCTTGCGCTTGGCGACCGCGCGCGAGGCACCGGAATACTCGGCCTCGAGACGCTCGGCGATCTGCGCCTTCAGGGAGGCGAGATCCTCGGCGCCGAACTTCTTCGCCAGCTCGTCGTCGATCTCGGCCTTCTGCGGGGCCTTCACCGCCTTGACCTTGCACTCGAACACGGCGGCTTTGCCGGCGAGGTTCTTGGCCTGGTAGTCCTCGGGGAAGTTGACCTCGACGTTCTTGTCGTCGCCGGCCTTCACGCCCTTCAGGCCATCCTCGAAGCCGGGGATGAAGGAGTTGGAGCCGAGCACCAGCGGGTAGTCCTCGGCGGCGCCGCCTTCAAAGGCCTCGCCGTCGATCTTGCCCACGAAGTCGATGACGACCTGGTCGCCCTCTTCGGCGGCGCCGTCCTTGTCTTCGAAATTCTGCGCGGTCTCGGCAAGGTTGCCCAGCGCCTCGTCGATCGCGGCGTCGTCGGCCGAAACCTTCAGACGCTCGATCGAGATGTCCGAGAAGTCGGTCTCGGGGATCTCGGGCAGCTTCTCGTAGGAGACGGTGACTTCGACGTCGTCGCCTTCCTTCCAATCGTCATTGGCCATCTTCACCTCGGGCTGCATCGCCGGGCGATCGCCGCTTTCCTCGAGGTGGTTCGACAGCGCGCCGTCGATGCTTTCCTGCATGGCTTCGCCCAGCACGCGCGGGCCGAACTGCTTCTTGAGCAGCGACAGCGGCACCTTGCCCTTGCGGAAGCCCTTCATGGCGACCTCGGGCTGCGCCTCGACCAGCTTTTCCTGCACCTTGGCGTCCAGTTCGGCGGCGGGCAGCGTGATCTTGTAGCCGCGCTTGAGGCCGTCGTTGAGGGTCTCGGTGACCTGCATCTGTCGTCCTTTTCCTTCGTGTCTCATGGTGCGGGTGAAGGGACTCGAACCCCCACGCCTTGCGGCGCCAGAACCTAAATCTGGTGCGTCTACCAGTTCCGCCACACCCGCATGTCTCTGTTGGGGGCGGAACGGCCCCCGAAATCTCGGCGCTGTCTAGCAAAGCCCGAAGCCGCGCGCCACGGGAAAAAGCGACGACCTTGCGGCGGGGCTAGAGACCCAATTCGCGCAGCAGGCCGGGCAGCTGCTCAGGGAGATCCTCGGCGATGAGCCCCGGCCCGAAACGCCGCGCTGCGGCACTATGGAGCCAAGCCGCCGTAGAGGCCGCGTCGAAACCGTCGCGCCCGCGCGCCATCAGCCCCGCCGCGATCCCCGCGAGCACGTCGCCCGCCCCCGCCGTGGCAAGCCACGGTGCCGCCCGGTCGTAGACGCTGGCATTGACGCGAGCGCGGCCGTCCGGGGCGGCGATCACCGTGTCCGGCCCCTTGAGAAGCAGCGTGCAGCCCCTCCGCGCGGCAGCCTCGCGCGCGGCGTCGAGCCGCGAGAAGGCCGGGCCGCGGGTGGTCGGACCGGTCATCCGATCGGCGAGATCCGGGCAGAGCCGCGCGAACTCGCCCTCATGCGGGGTGAGCAGGCAGCCCGGATGCAACGCGCCGCGCAGCCCGTCGTCATTCGCCACCAGCGTCAGCGCATCGGCATCGAGCACGGTGGCGCGCCCGGCCGACAGCGCCTGCGCGACCAACGCGCGCTCGCGCGCCCCGGTGCCGAGGCCCGGCCCGAGCAGCAGCGCATTGAGCCGGGCGTCTTCGAGCAGCCCGGCCAGCGCCTCCTCGTCGCGCACAGACCGCAGCATGATCGCGTCGAGCCGGGCCGCGTTTTCCTGCAGCGCGGCCGCCGGGCAGCCCAGCGTCACCAGCCCTGCCCCGATCCTGAGCGCCGCCCGCGCCGCCATGCGCGCCGCACCGCCGCGTCCGACCCCGCCCGATAGCACCAGCGCATGGCCGTAGCCGTATTTGTGGCCCGCCCGCTTCGCGAGATCTGCCGGCACGCCGGTCAAGGCGATCTCCCCGCCCACGGCATCGAGGCCGATGTCGCGCAGATCGAGCCGCCCGCAGCGAGCCGGTCCCTCGGCCAGCACATGGCCGCGCTTGGGCGCGTGGAACGTCACCGTGAGATCCGCGTCAAGGCAGGTCTCGCCGATCAGCCGGCCGCTCTCGGAACACAGCCCCGATGGCAGGTCGATCGCCAGTCGCCGCGACGCCCTCACCTCGCGCAGCGCCGCGATTTCGGCGCCGAGCGGGCGGCTCAGCCCGATCCCGAACAGCGCGTCGATCACCAGCTCCGCGCTGGCAGCGGAGCTGGCCGCCCCGTCCCAACCACCGATCTCTCCCATCTCCCGCCACAGCGTGGCCTGCCCCGCCGCGTCAGGGTGGCTCGCCGGGGCCAGAGCGTGCAGCGCCACCCGCATGCCACGCGCCGCCAGCATCCGCGCCGCCGCGTAGCCGTCACCGCCATTGCCGCCCGGGCCACACAGCACGCAGATCCGGGCGCCGGGCTGCAGTTCAGGCCACTGCGCATCGATCGCCGCGACGACGCTGGCCGCCGCGCGTTCCATCAGAACCGCGCCGGGCGTGCCGGCGGCGATGGCCCGGGCCTCGGCCGCGCGCATTTCGGCGGCACTCAGCAGCCACGCCCCGTCGAGACTGCCCACGGAACGGGCGTCCATCTGATCCTGGAGCGGCCGAGAATTCCCAAACTGCATCAATAACCACCATCATGCACAATTTTTAATCACGCCTCGGCTTTTTTCGGTGGCCGCCCGGGGGCGCCCCGGAGCCGATGATTGAGGTCGCATCACCGGCATGGTTTCACCCCTCAGAACGCGGATGCAAGGGAGTCGCGCGACATGAAGAAGATCGAGGCGATCATCAAGCCCTTCAAGCTCGACGAGGTGAAGGAAGCGCTGCAGGAAGCGGGCGTCCAGGGCCTTTCGGTGGTCGAGGTGAAGGGCTTTGGCCGTCAGAAGGGCCATACCGAGCTCTATCGCGGCGCCGAATACGTCGTCGACTTCCTGCCCAAGGTGAAGATCGAGGTGGTCCTGCCGGACGACCAGGTGGAGCGCGCCATCGCTGCCATCGTCGACGCTGCCAAGACCGACAAGATCGGCGACGGCAAGATCTTCGTCAGCCCGGTCGAACAGGCGATCCGCATCCGCACCGGCGAATTCGGCGACGACGCGATCTGATCGCGGCGGCGCAGGGGCTCCGGCCCCTCATTCGAACACGAACCAACAAGGAAAGCATTCAGATGGACAGCTCCAAGCTTCTGAAGATGATCAAGGACGAGGAAGTCGAATACGTCGACATCCGCTTCACCGACCCCAAGGGCAAGCTGCAGCACGTCACCGTGGTCGCCGACCTCGTCGACGAGGACTTCCTCGAGGAAGGCTTCATGTTCGACGGCTCCTCGATCGCCGGCTGGAAGTCGATCGACCAGTCCGACATGAAGCTGATGCCCGACAATGACAGCGCCTATGTCGACCCGTTCTACGCCGAGAAGACGCTGTGCATCCATTGCACCGTGGTCGAGCCCGACACCGGCGAGCCCTATGACCGCGACCCGCGCGGCACCGCGCTGAAGGCCGAGGCCTACCTCAAGTCCTCCGGCATCGGCGACACCGCCTATATGGGCCCCGAGGCCGAGTTCTTCATCTTCGACGACGTCCGCTTTGCCGTGACCTCGAACAAGGTCTCCTTCTCGGTCGACGCGATCGACGGCGCCTGGAACACCGACACCGAGTACGAGGTCGGCAACACCGGCCACCGTCCGGGCGTCAAGGGCGGCTACTTCCCGGTCAACCCGATCGACGACGCGCAGGACATGCGTGGCGAGATGCTCTCGACCATGAAGCGCATGGGCATGAAGGTCGACAAGCACCACCACGAGGTGGCGTCGTGCCAGCACGAGCTGGGCCTGATCTTCGGCACGCTGACCAAGCAGGCCGACGAGATCCAGAAGTACAAGTACGTGATCCACAACGTGGCCCAGGCCTACGGCAAGTCGGCGACCTTCATGCCGAAGCCGATCTCGGGCGACAACGGCTCGGGCATGCACGTCAACATGTCGATCTGGAAGGACGGCAAGCCGCTCTTCGCCGGCGACAAGTATGCCGACCTGTCCCAGGAGGCGCTCTACTTCATCGGCGGCATCCTGAAGCACGCCAAGGCGCTCAACGCGATCACCAACCCGACCACCAACAGCTACAAGCGCCTGATCCCGGGCTTCGAAGCCCCGGTGCTGCGCGCCTACTCGGCTCGCAACCGCTCGGGCTGCGTCCGGATCCCGTGGTCGGAAAGCCCGAAGGCCAAGCGCGTCGAAGCCCGTTTCCCGGACCCGGCCGCCAACCCCTACCTCGCCTTCTCGGCGCTGCTGATGGCCGGCCTTGACGGCATCAAGAACAAGATCGACCCGGGCTCGGCCTCGGACAAGGATCTCTACGACCTGCCCCCCGAGGAGCTGGCCGAGATCCCGACCGTCTGCGGCTCGCTGCGCGAGGCGCTCGAGGCGCTCGAGGCCGATCACGAGTTCCTGCTCGCCGGCGACGTGTTCACCAAGAGCCAGCTCGAGGGCTACATGGCGCTCAAGTGGGAAGAGGTCTACGCCTACGAGCACACCCCCCACCCGGTCGAATACAAGCTGTATTACAGCTGCTGAGACCCGGTCATCGGTCAGATCACGGTCACGCGGGGCGCCCATCGGCGCCCCGTTTTCGTTGCGTCACATCCGAATGAACCGCTTTGCACAACCAAGGGCGGTGCCGCAACGCGGCGAAAATGCGGCGCCCGCGGGGCGGAACGCCATGTGCGACCTTGCTAATTCCCCCATTCGCGCTCAGCGCGAACACATTTCTTAATCAAGGATGAAGGAACACCTCACGCGGCCTTCGTGCCAGCCCATTCGGAGACCGGTCATGTCAGATCCGATCACCAGCACGATCGCCCAGCTGCTGTTCCGCAGCGGGCCCGATCTCGACTTCCCCGCCCTCGTCGACGACCTGCGCACCGCGCTGCATGACTGCCCGCCACGCGAATGCGGGCTGCGCTGGGATCACGAGGACACTGCGGTGTTCGAGCTCGACAACGCCCGGATCATCCTCGCCTACACCTCCGACCTGCATGGCCGCTACGCGGCCTGCCTGACCATCGCGGTCGGAGCCGATGACAGCGGTGACTGCCAGATCGGCATCGCCAGCCACCAGGGCACGATCACCCGCCTGCTCGCCGACCGCATCAACGCACGTTTCCAGTCGGACCGGATGCTGTGGAAGACCAGCAGCCGCAGCGCCAGCGTCGAGATGATCGACGAAGCGATCGAGCAGCTGCCCGGGCTCGACCCGACCCGTGCCGGTCCGCATGCCGGCGAGGCCGAGATCGACCGCATGCTCGCCCGCTACGACGCGGAGACCGCCGAGCAGGTCTCCGAGCTCGCCCCCGAGGTACCGACCTCCCGGCCGCGCCGGCCGCGCCGCCCCCAACGTCCGGTCTATCAGACCGAGCGGCCGAAGCCTGTCCGCCGCAAGACGGTCGCACCGCTGCCCGCCAACGACATGCCGGCCGCGTCCCACCCGATGATTCATGAGATGCGGCTGATCCGCGAGGCGCTCGAGCCGAGCGAGGAAGAGGCCCGCGCCGAACAGCCGCGCAGTCTGCTCGGGCTGGCGCTGTCCAAGCTGCGCCACCGCTCGGCCGTCGCCGCGGCAACCGGGCTTCTCGCGGCGCTGGTGCTGCAGCACGGGGCCGCCATGGCGCAGGCCTTCCCGCCGCTCTGAGGCCACCTCCGGCCCGCCCGCATCGGCACGCCCTGCCCCGGCGTCATCCCGCGACCTTGTGCGGGCGCCGCCCAGCCCCTATGACCCCGGCGAACCCTCCCCGAACGAGAGAGCGCCGATGATCCCCCGCTATTCCCGCCCCGAGATGACCGCCATCTGGGAGCCCGCCACCAAGTTCCGCATCTGGTACGAGATCGAGGCCCATGCCGGCGACGCGATGGCCGATCTGGGCGTGATCCCGCGCGAGAACGCCGACGCGGTGTGGAAGGCCAAGGATGTCGAGTTCGACGTCGCCCGCATCGACGAGATCGAGGCCGTCACCAAGCACGACGTGATCGCCTTCCTCACCCATCTGGCCGAGCATGTGGGTTCGGATCAGGCGCGCTTCGTGCATCAGGGCATGACCTCGTCGGACGTGCTCGACACCACCTTCAACGTGCAGCTCACCCGCGCCGCCGACCTGCTGATCGCCGACATGGAGCGGGTTCTGGCCGCGCTCAAGGCGCGCGCGATCGAGCACAAGGACACGGTCCGCATCGGCCGCAGCCACGGCATCCATGCCGAGCCGACCACCATGGGCCTGACCTTCGCCCGTTTCTATGCCGAGATGGATCGCGGTCTCGCCCGGCTCCGGAACGCCCGTGACGAGATCGCCACCGGCGCCATCTCGGGCGCGGTTGGCACCTTCGCCAACGTCGATCCGCGCGTCGAGGAGCATGTCTGCGCCAAGATGGGCCTCAAGCCCGAGCCGATCTCGACCCAGGTGATCCCGCGCGACCGTCACGCCATGTTCTTCGCCACGCTGGGCGTGATCGCCTCGTCGATGGAGAACATCGCCACCGAGATCCGTCACATGCAGCGTACCGAGGTGCTCGAGGCGGAGGAGTTCTTCTCCAAGGGCCAGAAGGGCTCCTCGGCGATGCCGCACAAGCGCAACCCGGTGCTGACCGAGAACCTGACCGGCCTCGCCCGGCTGGTGCGCATGTCGGTGGTGCCGGCGATGGAGAACGTCACGCTCTGGCACGAGCGCGACATCTCGCATTCCTCGGTCGAGCGGGCGATCGGCCCCGACACCACGGTGACGCTCGACTTCGCGCTCAACCGGCTCGCCGGCGTGATCGAGAAGCTGGTGATCTACCCCGAGACCATGCTCAACAACATGAACAAGTTCCGCGGTCTGGTGATGAGCCAGCGCGTGCTGCTGGCGCTGACCCAGGCCGGGGTGAGCCGCGAGGACGCCTACCGGCTCGTGCAGCGCAACGCGATGAAGGTCTGGGAGCAGGGCGCCGACTTCAAGACCGAGCTGCTCGCCGACACGGACGTGACCGCGGCGCTCACGCCCGAACAGATCGAGGAGAAGTTCGACCTCGGCTACCACACCAAGCATGTCGACACGATCTTCGCGCGCGTGTTCGGCTGAGGCATCGCGGCGGGCTTCGGCCCGCCGCCCCCTTCAGATCAGGCCGAATCCGGAAGCCAGCGTCGCCGCTTGGGTCGCAGTGTTGGCGCCGAGCTTGGTGCGGGCGTTCTTCAGCCGCTGCTTGATCGCCCCTTCGGTCACGCCGAGCGCATGGGCGATCTGCTTGAGACGATAGCCGTCCTTGACCATGCGCAGCACCTCGATCTCGGCCTGCGTGAGGTTGCTCGGCGGTGCAGCACCGGCATGCAGCGTCACCAGGATCTCGTGCAGGAGGCCAAGTTCGCGGTCGCTGAACTCGCGATCGACCCGCGCGAACAGACCGATCGAACGCAGCCCCGTTCCCTCATCGGCATGCGCCGCCACCGCGCCGTAGCGCAGCCCGTGCTTCCAGGCCTCGGCGAAGACACCCTTCGGATCCTCGAGCGCGCTCCAGCGCGTCACGCCGCGGTTCGCATGCCCCCAGCGCATCGCCGGATCGTCCGGGAGCATTCGCTCCACGGTATAGAGGTCGATCCAATTTTTCGGCAGATGATTGTATTCTTCGAGCGGGAATGCGAAGCCGATCCGCAGCGCGATGTAATGACCGGCCGGCGAAAGGCGCTCCAGAAGGTCGGTGTCGATACGACCCGTCATCCGCCGAAGCCGGCGCGTTCCGGGGCGGGACGAATGCGTTCGACTGTCGCGCCGGTAACGATTTCACGCCTCCCTTGGGACATAGGTCCACGGGGGCACGGCATTGCGAACACGAAGGTAGACGACACAAATGACCTTGCCCAATACGGTCATTATCAGTCAGGCGCTCTCGCATCTCAAGCATATTGCACCGACGGGATACGCGGTTGGCCTCCATATCCGCTTCACGACGCCACGTATCATGTTCGTGACCTATCCGGAGGTATGGCTGACCCTCTACGGGCGCGAAGGCCTTCTGATGAAGGACCCGACCGTGCGTTGGGGCATGTCACGGCCCGGCGTGCTCGATTGGAGCCGGATCGACGAAGCCATGGATCCGGACGGGGTCATGTCGCGGGCGGCGGATCACGGCCTCAGATACGGCTTCAGCTGCGCCCTGCAGGACCCGGTGCCGAGCCTCGCCGGGTTCGCCCGGCCCGACCGGCCTTTCACGGAGAAAGAGATCTCGGAGGCGGTCGAGCTGTTCGAGCGGTTGCACGAGTTGACCCGCGAGGAGTCGGCATTCGAGGCGGCGGAGATTGCGGAGTTGCAGGCGCATGTGGAGGCGCTTCGGACGCGCTAGGCACCGGTTGTTTACCCTGAATGTCTAACCTGCGCCGGACGAGACCCGAGCAGGAGGCCGCCCCTTGTCCGCACCGCAACCGATCGATGCCACCGACGCCCGTCCGGTCGACCCCGCCCTCAGCCGCCGCCGCAAGGCCGCGATGGTGGTGCAGCTGATGATCTCCGAGGGGCGCAGCCTCGATCTCGCGGCGCTGCCGGAGGAGGTGCAGGTCAGCCTGACGCGCGAGCTCGGCGCGCTGCGGCTGGTGGACCGGGCGACGCTCAGGGCCGTCGCGACCGAGTTCGCCGACGGCATCGAGGGGCTGGGCCTCGCCGTTCCGGGCGGCATGGACGGTGCGCTCGCGGCGCTCGACGGGCGGATCAGCCCGGCCACCGCGGCCCGGCTGCGGGCCGAGGCCGGCCCGCCCCGCGGCGACGACAGCTGGGCGCGGCTCACCGCGCTGCCCTGCCCCGAGCTGGTGCCGCTGATGACCGGGGAATGCGCCGAGATCGCCGCCGTCGCCCTGTCCAAGCTGCCGGTGGCCAAGGCGGCCGAACTGCTCGGCCTGCTGCCGGGAGAGCGCGCCCGCCGGATCACCCATGCGATGTCGCAGACCTCGACCATCGGCCCCGACGCGGTCGAGCGGATCGGCGCCGCGCTCGCCGCCGAGCACTGCCGCCCGGTGAACCACGCCTTCGAGCATCCGGCCCCGAACCGGCTGGGCGAAATCCTGAACTCCAGTGGTAGCGCTACCCGCGACGCCGTGCTCGACGGGTTGGAGGCCGACGATCCCGACTTCGCGCAGCATGTCCGCAAGGCGATCTTCACTTTCCCCGACATCCCCGCCCGGCTCGCCGCCAGCGACGCACCCGCCGTGCTGCGCCGGATCGATCAGCCGATGCTCATCACCGCGCTGGCAGCGGCGCAGGCGCTCGGCGAAGGCTTCGCGGCGGCGGCGGCGCATCTGCTCGACAACATTTCTCAGCGGATGGCGCAGGGGCTGCGCGACGAGATCGCGGAGCGCGGCACGGTCCGCAAAGTCGAGGGCGAAACCGCGATGAGCGAGGTTGTGGCCGCGATCCGCGCCGCCGCCGACGAGGGCGACATCACTCTCGTCACGGCCGAGGACGACGGCGAGGAATAGCGCCGCCCCGCTTGGCAACGCGCCCTCACCGCCCTATCCCCGGCACATCCGGGCGCAGACGGCGGTGAGGCGATGACACAGAACGGAACGCGACGGCCCTCGGGGCGCGGACCGGGAGACAGGATCGTCGATCTGGCCCTGCGCGGTGCGATCAACACGGCGCTGGCGCTGCCCTATGAGCGGCGCGTGGCGGCGATGGGCGCGCTCACGGCGCGGGCGATCGGCCCCCTCGCCGGCTACCGGCGCCGGGCGCGCGCCAATCTGGCGCTGATCCGGCCCGACCTGCCCGCGGCCGAGAGGGAGCGGATCGCGACCGCCGTCTGCGACAATCTCGGCCGGACCCTGATCGAAAACTATTCCGGCGCGGATTTCGCCGCACGGCTGCCGCCCCAACCGCAGCAGGGGGACGGGCTCGACGCCCTGGCCGCCGCGCGGGCGGAAGGGCGGCCGGTGATCTTCGTCACCGGGCATTTCGGCAATCACGAGGCGCCGCGGCGGGTGCTCACCCGCATGGGTTACGAGATCGGCGGCTTCTATCGCGAGATGTCGAACCGCTTCGTCAACGACCACTACGCCGCCACCATGCAGGGCGTGTCGGGGCCGGTCTTTCCCAAGGGGCGGCGCGGCCTCACCGGTTTCCTGCGCCACCTCAAGGCCGGCGGCATGGCGACCATCCTGTTCGACCTGCACGACCGCAACGGCGCCGAAATCCCGTTCCTCGGCCGACCGGCGCGCACCGCGCTCACCGCGGCCGAGCTGGCGCTGCGATTCGACGCGCTGCTGGTGCCCTATTTCGGCATTCGTCAGCCGGACGGGCTGAGCTTCGAGATCGCGGTCGAGGCGCCGATTCCCGCCGCTGCGCCGCTCGACATGATGCGCGAGGCCACGCGCCGTCTCGAGGCGCGCATCACGCGCGACCCGGGGCAATGGTTCTGGGTGCACAATCGCTGGAAAGAGCCGCGCAAGCGGCGCTAGGCGTGCGGCTCAGGGCAGCCGCGCTGCCGCGAGGATGGCGCCGGGGCCCTCCTCCTGCAGGATCACCGCGCCGGGCAGATCGCCGTCGAGCGGCGCCGAAAGCGCCAGATCCTCGGCGCCGGTCCAGCGTCCCAGAAGCGTCCAGGAGGTCACGACATTGGCATAATCGAGCTGATGGCCCGCATTCTCGCCGCTGTCGATCACGACGCTGGACGAGGGACGGTAGCGGACCAGCTGGACCAGGATCGGCGCGGTATCGCCGGTGGCCCGACGAGCGCTGACAAGCAGCGCCCCTGCCTCGCGGCCCAGCTCGACCTCGATCCGGGGCGGCGCTTCGGAGAGATCCATCACCGCCTGCATCACTTCCATCGGCTTGGCACCGACGATGCGCTCGCCGCCGCCGACGACGAATTGCGGGGTATAGACCATGCGCTCGCCCGCCGCGGCGGCATAGCTCTTCTGCCGCTTGGTGAAGCCCGGCTGCGCGAAACTGTCGGCCCAGCCGATATAGTCCCAGTAATCGACATGCAGCCCCAGCGCGATCACGTCGTCGCGGCGCGCCAGTTCGCTCAGGATATGATCGGCTGGCGGGCAGGAGGAGCAGCCCTGCGAGGTGAACAGCTCGACCACCACGGGCGACTCGGCCGAGGCCGCACCGATGGCAAGCCAACCCGCCATGCCCATTGCTGCCCAGAAATTCCGCATTCCGTCGCTCTCCGCCGTTCCGTCCTACCGGTCTAAGCCGTCGGCGGCTGCAATGCCAATCAAGCCGCCGCGAGAGCCTCGTGCGCGGCCGGACCGCATCGGCGATACTTGCCATTTGTGTGCCGTTGTATACATAGGCGGCGACGGCCTTGATCGCCTGCTGCCCTTGCGGCAGAACCGGGGCCAGACCCACAGCTCGCAGCCAGAAGGGACACTTCATGCCGATTCAAGTTGGCCAGGACAGCGCCAAGACCCGCCGGAAGCTCACGGTCGGGTCGCAGAGCCTGTCGTATTACTCGATTCCCGCCGCCACCGAGGCCGGTCTGGGTGATTTCGGTCGCCTGCCCGCCGCGCTCAAGGTCGTTCTGGAGAACCTGCTGCGCTTCGAAGATGGCGGCTTCTCCGTCTCCACCGACGACATCAAGGCCTTCGCCGAATGGGGTGCCAATGGCGGCAAGAACCCCCGCGAGATCGCCTATCGCCCGGCCCGCGTGCTGATGCAGGACTTCACCGGCGTGCCCGCCGTGGTCGACCTCGCGGCGATGCGCGACGGCATCAAGGCGCTGGGCGGCGACGCGCAGCTGATCAACCCGCTGAACCCGGTCGATCTCGTCATCGACCACTCGGTGATGATCGACGAGTTCGGCAACCCGCGCGCGTTCCAGATGAACGTCGACCGCGAATACGAGCGCAACATCGAGCGTTACCAGTTCCTGAAGTGGGGCCAGAAGGCGTTCCAGAACTTCCGGGTTGTGCCGCCGGGCACCGGCATCTGCCACCAGGTGAACCTCGAATACCTCGCGCAGGTGGTCTGGACCGACAAGGATCAGAACGGTGAGGAAGTCGCCTACCCCGACACCCTCGTCGGCACCGACAGCCACACCACCATGGTCAACGGCGCGGCCGTCCTCGGCTGGGGCGTTGGCGGCATCGAGGCCGAGGCCGCGATGCTGGGTCAGCCGATCTCGATGCTGATCCCCGAGGTCGTGGGCTTCAAGCTGACCGGCAAGATGGTCGAGGGCACCACCGCCACCGACCTCGTGCTGCGCGTCGTGCAGATGCTCCGTGAAAAGGGCGTGGTCGGCAAGTTCGTCGAGTTCTACGGCGACGGTCTCGACAATGTGCCGCTGGCCGACCGCGCCACGATCGGCAACATGGCCCCCGAATACGGCGCTACCTGCGGCTTCTTCCCGATCGACGCCGAGACGCTGCGCTACATGGAGCAGACCGGCCGCGACAAGGACCGCATCGCTCTGGTCGAAGCCTATGCCAAGGAAAACGGCCTGTGGCGCGACCCCGGCTACGAGCCGGTCTACACCGACACGCTCGAGCTCGACATGGGCACCGTCGTTCCTGCCATCTCGGGCCCCAAGCGCCCGCAGGACCACATCGCGCTCGACGAGGCGGCTCGCGCCTTCGGCGAATACGTGAAGGGTCAGCGCAAGGGCGAGGACACCTCGGCCAATTCCGAGATCCGCTGGGAAGGTGAAGGCGGCCAGCCCGAGCCGGTCGACATCCCCGGCGACGAAGGCCACCACAAACGCGGCTTCGTGGAAACCGAGGATGGCCACTACCAGATGCATGACGGTTCGATCGTGATCGCCTCGATCACGTCCTGCACCAACACCTCGAACCCCTACGTGATGATCGGCGCCGGCCTCGTCGCCCGCAAGGCGCGCGAGCTTGGCCTGAACCGCAAGCCGTGGGTGAAGACCTCGCTGGCGCCGGGATCGCAGGTCGTGTCGCACTACCTCGAAGCGGCCGGCCTGCAGGAAGATCTCGACGCGATCGGCTTCAACCTCGTGGGCTACGGCTGCACCACCTGCATCGGCAACTCGGGCCCGCTCGAAGCCGACATCTCGAAGGCGATCAACGAGAACGATCTGATCGCGACCTCGGTGCTCTCGGGCAACCGCAACTTCGAGGGCCGGATCTCGCCGGACGTGCGCGCCAACTACCTCGCCTCGCCGCCGCTCGTGGTGGCCTATGCGCTGGTCGGCGACATGAATGTCGACATCACCCGCGAGCCGCTGGGCCAGGACAAGAACGGCAACGACGTCTATCTCAAGGATATCTGGCCGTCGCAGTCCGAAATCGCCGAGCTGGTCGAGAAGACCGTCACCCGCGAGGCGTTCCAGTCGAAGTATGCCGACGTCTTCAAGGGCGACGAGAAGTGGCAGGCGGTCGAGACCGTCGACAGCGAGACCTACAACTGGCCGCCGCAGTCGACCTATGTCCAGAACCCGCCCTACTTCCAGAACATGTCCAAGGAGCCGGGCGAAATCCACGACATCGAGGATGCCCGCGTTCTGGCTATCCTCGGCGACATGGTGACCACCGACCACATCTCGCCCGCCGGCTCCTTCAAGGAGACCACCCCGGCCGGCAAGTACCTGGTCGAGCGGCAGGTGCCGGTACGCGAGTTCAACTCTTATGGTAGCCGTCGCGGCAACCACGAGGTGATGATGCGCGGCACCTTCGCCAACATCCGCATCCGCAACGAGATGCTGGACGGCGTCGAGGGCGGCTACACCAAGGGCCCCGACGGCAGCCAGATGGCGATCTACGACGCCGCCATGGCCTGGCAGGAGCAGGGCAAGCCGCTCGTCATCTTCGGCGGCGAGCAGTACGGCGCGGGCTCCTCGCGCGACTGGGCCGCGAAGGGCACCGCGCTTCTGGGCGTGAAGGCGGTCATCGCCGAGAACTTCGAGCGCATCCACCGCTCGAACCTGGTCGGCATGGGCGTGATCCCGTTCGAGTTCACCGGCGGCGACACCCGCAAGTCGCTGGGCCTCACCGGCGAGGAGAGCGTGTCGATCAAGGGCCTCAGCGACGTGAAGCCGCTGCAGGAGGTGACGGCGACGATCACCATGGCCGACGGCTCGACCAAGGAGATCACGCTGCGCTGCCGGATCGATACGGCGGTGGAGATCGACTACATCAAGAACGGCGGCGTGCTGCACTACGTGCTGCGCAACCTCGCCCAGTCGGCCGCCTGATCCTCGGATCGCCCTGCTGATACAGAAACCGCCCCGGACGCAATCCGGGGCGGTTTTTCTATGCAATCCTCCAGATTTATCTTTCTGGTTGCGCCATCAATTCCTATGGTTGCAAAGCCGGATCACGAACCGGTGAACACCAACAGGACCGACACATGGCACTCAGTACACAGCAACAGATCCTCCTCGAGCAGCAGGTCACCAACCAATCGAAAAGCGTGGGCGTGGCCTATCTGCTGCTCATCTTTCTGGGCGGTCTGGGTGTTCATCGCTTCTATCTCGGCCGTACGGGAAGTGGTGTTGCGATGCTGCTCCTCTTCGTTCTCGGATGGCTCACGGCAATCTTCATCATCGGCTATCTGTTCCTACTCGCCGTGGGCATCTGGTGGCTCGTCGATCTGTTCCTGATCCCCGGCATGGTCGCCAGCGATAGCGCGGCCCTGCGTTCGCGACTGAGCACAGCGATGCTGCCCGAAGCCAACGCCTGACAGGCGCAATCAAACGGAACGGAACGGGTGCTCTCGTTCCGTTCGATCACTCGAGACCGCCACCCATTGGCAAAGCTGGCAGCTGCCGCAGATAGGCAATGATCGCCGAGACATCCTCCTCGGTCATCTTCGCGTAGCTGCCAAAGGGCATCGGCGGCGACATCGCCTCGCCATCTGGTCGGACCCCTTGGGTGATCATCGCTCTAAGCTCGTCGTCGCTGTACTCCGCGATCCCGTCCTCGCCGGAGGTGATGTTGGGCGCGATCACCGTCCCCCAGGGCCCGTGGAACTCGAAGCCGCCCGCCCCGGTATGGCTGTCGGTCATCGGCCCCTGCGGTCCCATCGGGCTGTGGCACTCGATGCAGTGCGCGACGGGTCCGGCGAGATAGGCGCCGTATTCGGCGGTCGGCCCGCGCTCGGGCGCGCTGACATTCTCCACCGGCGGCCCATAGCTCGGCGGCAGCGGGATGTCGTAACGGCTCTCGCCCGGATCGTTCTCGACCGGAGGGACCTGACGCAGATAGAGCACCATGCTCATCACGTCGTCATCCGACAGGCCGCGATAGAGGGCGATCGGCATCGGCGGGCCGATGACCGAGCCGTCGGGCCGGACGCCCTCGCGGATCGCGCGGGCCAGCTCCTCGTCCGACCACTCCGCCACCCGGCTCGCCGGGGTGATGTTGGGCGCGATGGCGGTGAAGTCGGGCGTCTCCTCGACCAGACGCCCGGACAGGTGCATGTCGGGCACGGGCCCTTCCGGGCCCATCGGGCTGTGGCAGTTGCCGCAGGCGGCGGGCCCTTCGACTAGATAGGTGCCCCGCTCGAGCGACGGCTCGGCGGTTGCACCGACCGCGATCAGGGCCAGTGCGGTACTCAATAACGGTATGTACTTCATGAAAACCTCCCCATGAATGCGGGGAGAATTACCATGTGCGCTCAGGCTTACCTAGAGGCAGCTTCGTCCAGTGCGGGCTGCAACCTTTGGGTAATGGCGCGCTGGGTCACCGGCCCGGCCATGCGCGCCACGATCCGGCCTTCGCCGTCGACGACGAAGGTCTCCGGCACGCCATAGACGCCCCAATCCCGGGCCGCCGGCCCGTCATCGGTCCCGACCGCGGTATAGAAATCGCCCAGCTCCGCGAGGAAGTCCCCGGCGTTCTCCGCGTCGTCCTTGTAGTTGATGCCGTAGATCGGCAGCCCCTCATCGGCGAGCGCGGCAAGGTTGGGATGCTCGACCCGGCAGGGCGCGCACCAGCTGGCCCAGAAGTTCACCAGCTTGACCTCACCATCCGCGAGGATCGCGGGATCGAAGGCAGGCTTGCCCGGAAGCGTCCCGAGCGCGGTGGTAGGCGCCTCCTGCCCGATCAGCGCCGAGGGCAGCTCGTCGGGGTTGTCGCGCAGCATGCCCGCGGCAAAGAGCCCCGCCAGCGCAGCGAAGATTGCCGGGGGCAGGATCATCAGCGGCGAAATCCTAGCCATGGTCGCGCTCCGTCCTCTCGAGTTCAGCCCGCACCCGGCGGTCCCGCCTGACGCTCCACCAGACGAGCCCGGCCAGCGCCGCGAGGCTAATCCCCCAGGCCGAGATCACCTCGGCGGCGTATTTGCCCAGATCCATCATGCCCGCACCGCCCCGGTCCGGCGGGCCCGGTTGCGCAGCGCCTCGATCCGGCGAGCGCGGATCTCGGTGCCGGTGCGCAGCAGCACCAGCGCGAGGAACAGCAGCACGAAGCCCGCCATGCAGACCAGCAGCGGTATCCAGAACACGTCGGCGACGTTCTCCTGCTTGTCGAGGGAAAGCGAGGCGCCCTGGTGCAGGCCCTGGTTCCAGAAGTTCACCGCATAGCGCGACAGGATCGCGAAGACCGAGCCGACGAGGCAGAGCACCGAGGTCAGGTCGGCGGCGCCGTCCGGATCGGGGATCGCGGCCCAGAGAGCGATGTAGCCGAGGTAGAACAGGAACAGGATGAGAAAGGAGGTCAGCCGCGGGTCCCAGGCCCACCAAGTGCCCCACATCGGCTGACCCCAGATCGCCCCGGTGACCAGCGCGATCAGCGTCATCACCATGCCCACCGGCGCCGCCGCCCGCGCGGCCAGCGCCGAGACGTGGTGACGGCGGATCAGCCAGATCAGCGAGGCCACCAGCATCATCAGCCATGCATTGATCGCCATCAGTGCGGAGGGGACATGCAGGTAGATGATCTTCACCGACGAGCCGAAGCGCTCCGCCTCGGGCGTGAAGAAGAAGCCCCAGACGAGCCCCACGGCCAGCACGAGGGCCGAGAGCCACATGAGCCATGGCACCCAAGGGGCGGTGGTATCGAGGAACTTCCTCGGATTGGCGTAGGACCAGATCGACATGGCTTTTCCTATCCTTCCCCGGCCCACGGCTCAATGCTCATGCGTCTCAACGCAGCGTGACCCTGAGCGCCGCGGCGGTCGCGAAGGGCAGCAGCGCCACACAGCCCAGCCCGATGCCCGCGAGCAGCAGCAGCGGCGTCGCGGCGGGCAGCCCCTCGGCCCCGCGCCGCGCGGCCTCCGCTCCGAAGATCAGCACCGGCACGTAGAGCGGCAGCACGATCAAGGACAAAAGCAGCCCGCCGCGCCGCAGGCCCACCGTGAGCGCGGCGCCGAAGGTGCCGATGAGCGACAGGGCCGGGGTGCCGATCGCCAGCGACAGCAGCAGCCACGGCATGGCCTGTCCCGGCAGGTGCAGCAGAACGCCCAGCACCGGCGCCGCGACGACCAGCGGCAGACCGGTAGTGATCCAATGCGCCAGCGCCTTGGCAAGCGCCAGCATCTCCATCGGCAACGGCGCGGTCGCCAGGAGCGGCAGCGAGCCGTCCTCGTGATCGAGTGCGAAGATCCGGTCGAGCGACAGCAACGCCGCCAGCAGCGCCGCCACCCACAGCATGCCGGGCGCGATCCGGGCGAGAATCGCGGCCTCCGGCCCGACCCCGAAGGGCACCAGCACGACCACGATCAGGAAGAAGGCGAGGCCGAGGCCGAAGCCACCACCGGCGCGCACCGCAAGCCGCAGATCCCGCCTCAGAAGAGCCTTCACAGGAAAGCCTCGTCCGAGCCGCCCTGCGCCTCTGGCGCGGCGCGGTGGGGCTCCAGCTCCAGCTCCGGCAGATCGAGGCCGAGGTCGATATGGGTGGCGATCACGGCGATGCCGCCGCGCGCGAGGTGATGCTCGCGCAGGAAGGTCGCGAAGCGCTTCACCGAGAAGGCGTCGAGCGAAACGGTCGGCTCGTCCAGAAGCAGAACCTCCCGGCCGATCACGGCGAGCCGGGCGAGGCCCAGCCTGCGCCCCTGCCCGGCCGACAGCGTGCCGGCGGGACGGTCGCGCAGATCGGCGAGATCGAACAGCTCGAACACGTCCTCGGGAAGATCGGTCCGGTAGAGGTCGGCCCAGAAGCGCAGGGTTTCGGCGACGGTCAGCGCAGGCTTGATGCCGTCGGCATGGCTCGCATAGCCGGCCCGTTCGCCCGCCCCCTCGATACGGCCCGAGAGCGCCGGCTGCAGCCCGGCGAGGGTGCGCAGCAGGGTCGTCTTGCCCAGCCCGTTAGCGCCGCGCAGCACCAGCCCCTGCCCCGGCGAAAGCCGGAACGACACGCCGGTGAGCACCGGCCTGCCACCGCGCTCGACCGCGAGATCGGTGACGACGAGGTCGCTCAGACCGGCAACAGCGCGACCGCGACGCGCCGTCCTTCCGACAGGAGCACGTTGTAGGTGCGGCAAGCCGCCGGCGTCGCCATTGTCTCGACGCCCAGACCCTCCGCCTCCAGCCGCTCGCGGAAGGCGCGCGGCGCATGGGCGATCTCGGCGCCGGTGCCCACGAAGAGCACGTCGACCCGGCCCACCAGCGTCAGGATGGCGTCGAGATCCTCGTAGCCGCCCCAGCTCTTGAGCCCGGTCGGGGAGAGCGTTACCGCCCCTTCGACCACCTTCCCGCCGATCCGGAAAAAGCCCGGCCCGTAGCCGTCGATCG
Source organism: Limimaricola variabilis (assembly GCF_034371605.1). Lineage (NCBI taxonomy): Bacteria > Pseudomonadati > Pseudomonadota > Alphaproteobacteria > Rhodobacterales > Paracoccaceae > Limimaricola > Limimaricola variabilis. The sequence continues at coordinate 1,088,819 of NZ_CP139691.1, forward strand.
GCATCGAGTCGTCGTAGTCGATCTCGGTCATCCGCATGGCGCCCTCTCCTTCACCAGCTCCCGGCCATGCCGATCCGGCATGGCCGCAAGATCACGCGTCGATATTGGCGAACTGCGTCCCCGCCTTGGGGTCGTCCTTCTTGTCCCAATCCCGCTTCACGCCGAGCATCAGCACGATGTTCTTGGCGACGTAGATCGAGGAATAGGTACCGACGATCACGCCCCAGAAGATCGCGAAGACGAAGCCACGGATCACGTCGCCACCCAGCACCAGCAGCGCCAGAAGCGCCAGAAGCGTGGTGCCGGAGGTCATCACGGTCCGGCTCAGCGTCTCGTTGGCCGAGAGATTGAGCAGGTCGCGCAGCGGCATGGTCTTGTACTTGCGCAGGTTCTCGCGCGCCCGGTCGAAAACGACGACGGTGTCGTTGATCGAGTAGCCGACGATGGTAAGCAGCGCGGCGATGATCGCGAGGTCGAACTTGATCTGGAAGGCGGCGAAGATGCCGATGGTCAGCGTCACGTCATGGACCAGCGCCGCGATGGCGCCGACCGCGAACTGCCATTCGAAGCGCAGCCAGATGTAGAACAGGATCGCCGCGAGCGATCCAAGCACCGCGAAGATCGCAGATTGGATCAGCTCACCCGAGACCTTGGGCCCGACGCTTTCGACGCTCGGGAAGCTGACGGTCGGATCGACGCCCTGCAGCGCCGCCTCGACGGCGGCGATCGTCTCGGCCGAGACGCTCTCGGCGCCGTCCTGGGCCTGGATGCGGACCGAGGCCACGTTCTTGTCATCGCCGAAGGAGGGGTCGAACACCTCGGTGATGATGACGTCGCCGAGACCGAGCGGCGCGATGGCGTTGCGGTACTCACCGACATCGACGGCGCTCTCGCTTTCGGTGCGGATGGTGGTGCCGCCCTGGAAGTCGATGCCGAAGTTGAGGCCCAGCACCAGCGCGGCGATGATGCTGACGACCATCGCCAGCACCGAGGCGCCGAAGGTGATCTTGGCAGCTCGGAAGAAGTCGATCTTGGTGTCGTCGGGTACGATGCGCAGCCGCATGTCAGACCTCGATGGTTTTGGGGCGGCGGCGTTCGAACCACATCACGATCAGCAGCCGCGTCACGAAGATCGCGGTGAAGACCGAGGTGAGGATGCCGAGGCCGAGGGTGACGGCGAAGCCGCGCACCGGGCCGGAGCCCACGAGAAACAGGATAAGCGCGGTGATCAGCGTGGTCACGTTGCCGTCGAGGATGGCCGATAGCGCCTTTTCATAGCCCAGATCGATGGCACGGGCGGGCCCGCGCGCGGTCTTGAGCTCTTCGCGGATGCGCTCGTAGACAAGCACGTTGGCATCGACCGCCATGCCCATGGTGAGCACGATCCCGGCGATGCCCGGCAGCGTTAGCGTGGCGCCAAGGATCGACAACACCGCGAAGATCAGGATCATGTTGATGGTCAGCGCCACGGTGGCGAAGACGCCGAACAGCCCATAGGTCAGGATCATGAAGACGATAACGGCGAGCGCGCCGACCATCGCGGCGAGCTTGCCCGCCTCGATGCTGTCCGCGCCGAGCTCCGGCCCGATCGTCCGCTCCTCGAGGAACTCGAGCCCTGCCGGCAGCGCGCCAGCACGCAGCAGCACGGCAAGCTGGGTCGATTCCTCGACGGTGAAGTTGCCAGTGATGATGCCCGAGCCGCCGGGAATGTGGCTCTGGATGACCGGGGCGGAGATCACCTCCTCGTCGAGCACGATGGCGAAGGGCGAGCCGATGTTCTCGGCGGTGTAGTCGCCGAAGGCGCGCGCACCGGTCGGGTTGAAGCGAAAGTTCACCGCCGGGCGCCCGTTCTGGTCGAAGGCGGGCTGGGCGTCGACCAGCTCCTCGCCGGTGACGACCGGGTTGCGCTCGAGGATGTAATACACCCCCTGCTCGTCAAGCGAGGGCAGGATCTCGTTGTTGGGGCCGGGGTTCTCGTTGGCGTCGGAGGTGCGCGACACGACCGGCTGGAAGGTCAGCTGCGCGGTGGTGCCGATGATCTCCTTGACCTCCTCGGCCGAGCCCACACCCGGCACCTCGATCAGGATGCGGTCTTCGCCCTGGCGCTGGATGGTGGGCTCGCGGGTGCCGACCTCGTCGATCCGGCGGCGCACGATCTCGAGCGCCTGGCGGATGGTGCGGTCGTCGGTGGCGGCGCGCTCGGCCTCGCTCAGCGTGACGATTATCTCGGGGCCTTCGGCGCGCACGTCGATGTCGTTGGCGCCGCCGCCGGTCAGGCTCGCCACCGGGGTGGCGAGTCCGCGCACGATCTCGAGCGCGGTCGCGGCCTCGGAGGCTTCGGAGATGCGCACGCGCAGCTCGGAGGGATCGCCGCCCTCTTCGCGGGTGACGAAGCCCACCTTGTCGCGCTGCGCGGCCAGCGCGTCGCGGACTTCGGGCCACATCGCTTCCATGCGCGCGGCGTAAACCTCTTCGACCTGCACCTCGGCCAGAAGATGCGCGCCGCCGCGCAGGTCGAGGCCGAGATTGACCAGCCCGGAGGGCAGCCATTCGGGCCAGAGCCCGGCCTCGGCCTGCAATTCGGCGTCGGACAGGCCCGTTTCGATCACGGCGCGGGCGTCGTTCGACCGCTCGACCCTGTCGTAGAACAGGTTCGGCAGGGCGAAGAGAAGCCCGCCCAGGCAGACCAGCCAGATCAGGGCCCTGCGCCAGGTGGGGATATGCATCATGGTCGTCGTCCTCTGGCGCGGGGCCGGATCAAAGGGATCAGGCCTTGGCCGGTTCGGTCTTGGAGGTCACGGTGGCGATGGTCGAGCGAACCACGCGGACGGTCACGCCCTGGGCGATCTCGACCTCGATCTCGTTGCTTTCGTCGCGGACCTTCACGACCTTGCCGATCAGACCGCCCTGGGTGACCACCTGGTCGCCCCGGCGCAGCGCCGCGACCATGGCCTGATGCTCCTTCAGCTTCTTCTGCTGCGGGCGGATCAGGAAGAACCACATGATCGCGAAGATCAGGATCAGCGGGATAAAAGATTCGAGGCCTTGCATGGCGGTCCTTTGTGTCGGTCCGGGGGCGCGTTCGGCCCCCTCCTTTGAAGTCGCGGCACCCTAATGCCGGCATGGTGGGTTGTCCACCGCGCGGCGCGGGCGGCCGTCGGACCGGTTTGGCGGTTCACAACGGCGTCGCTTCGGGTGCATATGGGGGCGGGCCACGGCCCCTACAAACCCAATCCGAAACGGACGAAATCATGCACGACATCCGCGCCATCCGCGACAATCCCGACGCCTTCGACGCCGCCCTGGCCCGCCGGGGCCTGTCCGGCGTCTCGTCGCGGATCCTGGCGCTCGATGACGCCCGCCGGGCCAAGATCCACGCCGCCGAGACCGCCAAGGCCGAGCAAAATCGCGCCTCCAAGGAAGTCGGCGCGGCCAAGGGTCGCGGGGACGAGGCCGAATTCGAACGGCTGCGCGCGCTGGTCGCGGAGAAGAAGGCCGAGATCGCCCGGCTGAACGAGGAGGCGCAGGCCGAGGACGCAGCACTGCGCGACCTGCTGCTGACGATCCCCAACCTGCCCGCCGACGACGTGCCCGCCGGCGCCGACGAGGACGACAATGTCGAGGTGAAACGTCACGGCACGCCGCGCCAGTTCAACTATGCGCCCAAGGAGCACTACGAGCTTCCCGCGGTGCAGCGCGGCATGGACTTCGAAGTGGCGGCGAAGCTGTCGGGCTCGCGCTTCGTGGTGCTGTCGGGCTGCGTTGCCCGGGTCCACCGGGCGCTGGCGCAGTTCATGCTCGACACCCATGTCGACGAGCATGGCCTGACTGAGACCATGACCCCCGTGCTGGTGCGCGAGGAGGCGATGATCGGTACCGGCCAGCTGCCGAAGTTCGGCGAGGACAGCTACCAGACCACGACCGGCTGGTGGCTGATCCCCACCGCCGAGGTGACGCTGACCAACCTCGTGGCCGACTGCATGGTCGAGGAAAGCTACCTGCCGCGCCGCTACGTGGCCGACACGCAGTGCTTCCGCTCGGAGGCAGGCAGCGCCGGACGTGACACCTCAGGCATGCTGCGCCAGCACCAGTTCGAGAAGGTCGAGATGGTCTCCGTCACGCGTCCCGACGAGTCGGATACCGAGCAGAAGCGGATGCTGGGCTGCGCCGAGGCGATCCTCGAGAAGCTCGGCCTGCCCTATCGCACCATGCTGCTCTGCGCGGGCGACATGGGCGCAGGCGCGCGCCGGACCTACGATATCGAGGTCTGGCTGCCCGGGCAGGACCGCTACCGCGAGATCAGCTCGGTCTCGACCTGCGGCGACTACCAGGCGCGGCGCATGAATGCCCGCTTCCGCCCCGAGGGCGGCGGCAAGCCCGAGTTCCTGCACACGCTCAATGGCTCGGGCCTTGCCGTGGGCCGCACCCTCGTCGCGGTGCTGGAGAACGGCCAGGAGGAGGATGGCTCGGTCACCCTTCCCGAGGTGCTCCACCCCTATCTGGGCGGCCGCGGTCGGCTCACCGCCGAGGGCGAACTGAGCCGCGACTGAACGTCGCGCGTGACGAATGCCGCGCCGCCCGGTTGAACCGCCGGGCGGCACGAGGCGTAGTAGGATCATGAAAACCCTCATCGCCTGGGCCGTGCTCGCCCTGTCACTGGCCTTCGCGGCCGCGCCGCTGGTCACCTCGCCCTTCACCGGCTTCACCGCCGACCAGCTCCCCATCCCGCAGATCGACCCGCCGGTGCAGCCCGCCGGCTGGGCCTTCGCGATCTGGGGACTGATTTATCTGTGGCTCATCGTCTCCGCCGCCTATGGCGTCTGGAAGCGGGCCCATGCCGATGACTGGCATCGCGCGCGACTGCCGCTCTTCGTCGCGCTCGGCGTCGGCACGCCGTGGCTCGCCATCGCCAATGCCAGCGCGATCTGGGCCACGATCACCATCTTCATCATGGCCGCGGGCGCGATCGGTGCCTTTCTCGCCGCGCCCTGCCGCGACGTCTGGCTCGCCCGGGTGCCATTCGGGATCTTCGCGGGCTGGCTGTCAGCGGCGAGCTTCGTCAGCCTCGGCTCGACGGCGGCGGGATACGGGCTGGTCATGGGCCAGACCGGCTGGGCGATCCTGTGCGTGATCCTCGCCACGCTGCTGGCGCTCCTCGTGCAGTCGCGTCGGCCGCAGGCGGCGGAATACGGGCTGACGGTGGCATGGGCGCTTCTGGCGATCGTCGTGGCCAATGGCCTGACGGTGCCGGGACTCGTCGCACTCGCGAGCGCCGCCGCCGTGATCGGCGGGCTGGCACTAGCTCGAATCCGCAAATGAAAAGAGCGCCTTGCGGCGCTCTCTTCGATCAATCCTTGAGGTGCTTGCGGAGGCGCGAAGGCTGCGCCTTCTTGCGGCCCTTGTAAGGGTTCGCCTTGCCCTGATCGCGCAAATAAAGCCGGATCGGCGTGCCCGGCATGTCGAAATCAGCACGCAAACCGTTGACGAGATAGCGCGAATAGCTCTCGGGTACGGCATCGGGATGCGACGTCATGATCACGAAGGCCGGCGGACGCGTCTTGACCTGCGTCGCGTAGCGCATCTTGATCCGGCGACCGCCGGGGGCCGGCGGCGGGTGCTGTTCCAGCATGCCGACGAGCCAACGGTTTAGCTGCGCGGTCGAAACGCGGCGGTTCCAGACCTCGTGCGCGCGCAGGATCGCATCGTGCAGTCGCTCGAGGCCGCGACCGGTCTTGGCCGACACGGTCACCAGCGGTGCACCGCGCAGCTGCGGCAGCAGCCGCTCGAAGCTTTCCTTGAGTTCGCGCAGCTTGTCCTGCTTCTCGTCCTCAAGGTCCCACTTGTTGACGGCGATGACCACGGCACGGCCCTCGCGCTCGGCGAGGTCGGCGATGCGCAGGTCCTGCTGTTCGAACGGGATCTCCACGTCGAGCAGCACCACCACGACCTCGGCGAACTTGACCGCCCTGAGGCCGTCGGAGACCGACATCTTCTCGAGCTTTTCCTGCACCCGCGCTTTCTTGCGCATGCCGGCGGTGTCGAAGATCCGGAACGGCGTGCCGTTCCAGTCGATCGCGAGCGAGATCGCGTCGCGGGTGATGCCGGCCTCGGGCCCCGTGAGCAGACGCTCCTCGCCGAGGATCTTGTTGATCAGCGTGGATTTGCCGGCATTCGGGCGGCCCACCACCGCGACCTGGAGCGGCCGCTCTGGCGTCGGCGCGAAGGGGGCGTCCTCGTCGGTTTCGCCCTCTTCGTCGACGTCGATGTCCATGACAGGCGCGCTTTCCTCGGCGCGGGCTTCGAACTCGCCCGCCAGCGGCTGAAGCTGCGCGAGCAGGTCGCTCATGCCCTCGCCATGCTCGGCGGACAGGCCGATCGGCTCGCCCAGACCCAGCGCATAAGCCTCGATCAGTCCGCCCGCGCCCGCGCGCCCCTCGGCCTTGTTGGCGGCGAGGATGACGTGCTTGGCCCGCTTGCGCAGGATATCGGCAAAGATCTCGTCAGCGGGCAGAACGCCCGCGCGCGCGTCGATCATGAACAGGCAGACATCGGCCATGTCGACGGCGCGCTCGGTCAGCCGCCGCATCCGGCCCTGCAGGCTTTCGTCGGTGGCGACCTCGAGGCCGGCGGTGTCGATCACCGTGAACCGCAGCGGTCCAAGCTTCGCAGGCCCCTCCCGCAGGTCGCGGGTGACGCCGGGCTGGTCGTCCACCAACGCCAGCTTGCGCCCGACAAGGCGGTTGAACAACGTGGACTTGCCGACATTGGGCCGTCCGACGATGGCGAGGGTGAAGCTCATCTTAGGGTCTTTCGCGTGCGGAAGACGGCCCCATACACCGAACCGGCGTCAACGGAAAGCGGCAACCGCCCCGTCGGAGGTCGTCACGTAGAGAACGCCACCGGCAACCACCGGTGCCGCCGCCGCGCCGCCGGGCAGCGGCACCGAGGCGAGCAGCTGTCCCGAGACCGGATCGAACTGCCGCAGCGCACCGTCCGAGCCGGCAATGATCAGGCGGCCGCCGGCCAGCAACGGTCCGTAATGGGCAAAGCGCGTGCCGCGACGCAGCAGGCCGCCGGGCTCGCCTTCGGGCAGGTCGACCCGCCAGATCGCGGCGCCGGTCGCGGCGTCGGCCCGTACCAGCTGGTTCACGTCGTTGAGGAAGAACAGCGATCCGCCAGCCGGCACGACCGGGCCGATCGCACCGTCGGAAACGCTCCAGATGGTCTCACCGGTGAAATCGTCGAGCGCCGAGAGACGCCCGGAGGCGTTGCCGGCATAGACGCGGCCATCTTCGATCACCGGATCGCCCGAGATCCCGCTCGCCGCCCGCGCGGCCGCCGTGCCGGGCCTGCGGCCCGCGACGACCGCCGACCAGCGCTGCCGTCCGCCCTCCGGGAAGACGCCGACCACCTCGCCGGAGGCGAAGGGGAACACGGCGAGATCACCGGTGACGGAGGGACCGGCGCCGCCATCGTAGCGCGCCACGTCCTCGACGCCTCTCAGGCGCCACTTCACCTTGCCGCTCTGCCCGTCGATCGCGAGACCGGTGCCGTTGCGGGCCACGACATAGACCGTGTCGCCGGAGATCGCCGGGGCGCCGGCGCCCGGTGCGCCCAGATCCTGGGTCCAGAGCCGCGCACCGGTCGCCGCGTCGAGCGCGACCAGCTCTCCAAAGCCTGTGACCGCATAGAGCCGGGCGCCATCTGTGGCGAGGCCGCCGCCCGAGGCCTGACCGGGACGGTCGGCAGCGGGCACGAGATCGCGGTGCCACAGCGGCGCGCCACCGGTGGTGAGTGCCGTCACGCCGGCTTCGGCGTCCATGGCGAACACCCGGCCGCCGGCCACGACCGGCTCGGCGGTGATGCGGATGCGACGGGTTTCGGCAGCACCGATGGGGGTGCGGAACAGCGGGGTCAGCGTGCCCGACAGCGCCGGGTGGGCGATGTCGCGATCGGCCTCGCCGCCGCGCTGCGGCCAGGCCGCGTTGACGACCGGTGCCGCGAGCGCCAGCGGCGTGGCGCTGCCGCCCGCCTGCTGTTCAGCACCCGGAAGGGCGACGCCGATGCGGGCGCCGGGCAGGATCTCGTCGGGCTGGCTGCAACCCGCGAGAAGCGCGAGCGCTCCCACCTTGATGACTCCGCTGCGACGCATGGCTGCCCCTCGCCTCTGTTGTTTATGCTGCGCGACCTGTCCCGGCCGCTTGTCGTTCATTCGCTCGGGGCCACCGGACGGGCCGCCGTCTCGGGCGTCACGCCCAGCGCGACCATCAGGCTTGTGGCGCGGTCGCGCAAGTCTGCAGTTGCCTCGGCATCCTCGACGATCGCGCGCAATTGTTCGATAGCCGCCTCGGTGTCGCCCTGCTCCAGCCGGACCAGCGCGATCTGCTCGAGCGCCAGCATGCGCAGCGGCGCGCCGGGCGAAGCCAGCGCCTCGAGCGCCATCAGCCGGTCCTCGGCGGTGCGCTCGGAGTCGATCAGCAGCGATTTCAGCGCCGCGATGTCGCGGTAGATCTCTGGCGTCTCGCCATGGCCCGCCAGCGCGTCGAGCGTCGCGACGGCGGCCGCGCTTTCGCCGGCTGCCTGCTGCTCGGCGGCCAGCGCCAACGCCGCCACCGGGGCGCCCGGCTCGGCCTGGGCCACCGGCTCGAGCGCCGCGACCCGGGCCGCGGTGTCCGGCTCGGCCAGCGCCGCGCGCAGCGCATCGCCGCGGGCCTGCGCCTGCGCCTCGATCTGCGAGCGGCGCCATTCCCAGGCGGCAGCACCGCCGACGATCAGCAGCACGAGGACGAGGCCGATCCAGCCATAGCGGCGCAGATATCCGAACAGCCGGTCGCGCCGGACCTCTTCGCTGACTTCGTCGATGAAGCTGTCGGGATTGCTCACGCCTGGTTCCCCTCGGGTTGCGCCGTGGCGCTGTGTCCTTCGTACGAACGCCCATGGCGCCGCGGCTGCTCTCGTTCCGGCCCGTCTTATCGCAAGCCCGACCGGGGCGACAAGACCCGCCGGCCGGCTCCCGTGGCGCCATGTCGCGGGTCAAGCTTGACGATTGAGCGAAAGCGGATGTCGGCCTATTCTGAACCGGGCGGTTCAGCCTCGTGATCGCCCGCGACGGCCGCCCGACCGCCGGGCGGGCTTTCCCGGAAGGACGAGAGATGAAACTGATCCCCGCCCTCACCGCGCTGCTGGTGGCCGGCTTTCTATACCTGCTGATCGTCGACCGGGATCGGCTGCTGGCGATCGCGCAGATTGCGCCGGGTGGGGCAGAGGACGAAGGCATGACCGCCGATGCGCCGCCGGCGGGCATCGGCGTGGTAGCGTTGCGCAGCACCGCGCACGAGATCGATGGCGCGCTGGTGTTGCGCGGTCGCTCAGAGGCAGCCCGCGAGGTGGAGGTGCGCGCCGAGACCTCCGGTCGGGTGACGTCGGAGCCCCTGCGCAAGGGCGCGATGGTCGAGGCCGGCGATCTTCTGTGCGAGCTCGACCCCGGTACCCGCGAGATCGAACTGGCGGAGGCGCAGGCGCGTCTTGCCGAGGCCCAGAGCCGAGTACCCAGCGCCGAGGCGGCCAAGGCCGAGGCCGGGGCCCGGCTGCGCGAGGCGGAGATCAACCTCGCCAATGCCCGGCGGCTGAACCAGGGCGGCTACCAGAGCGAGACCGCTGTGATCAGCGCCGAGGCCGCGCTGGAGGCGGCGACGGCGCAGGTGCAGGCGGCCGAGTCGAGCATGGTTTCGGCCCGCGCCGGGATCGAGGCCGCGCAGGCCGGGGTGGCCTCGGCCCAGCGCGGCATCGAGCAGCTGTCGATCCGCGCGCCTTTCAATGGGCTTCTGGAGACCGACACCGCCGAGCTGGGCCTGCTGATGCAGCCCGGCTCGCCCTGCGCCACCATCGTCCAGCTCGACCCCGTGAAGTTGGTGGGCTTCGTGCCCGAGGTTGATGTCGACAAGATCCGGGTTGGCGCCGCTGCCAGGGGGGTGCTGGCCTCGGGTCAGGAGCTGACTGGCGAGGTACGCTTCGTGTCCCGCTCGGCCGACGAAACCACCCGCACCTTCCGCGTAGAGGTCGAGGTGCCCAACCCGGAGCTGCGCATCCGCGACGGTCAGACCGCCGAGATCCTGGTCGAGAGCGAGGGCGGCCTGGCGCATCTGCTGCCGCAATCGGCGCTGACGCTCGATGATTCCGGGCGGCTCGGTGTGCGGACTGTCGAGGGCGAGGAGTCGCCGGTGGCCCGCTTCGTTCCGGTCGAGCTGGTGCGCGACACGCCCGAAGGGGTGCTTGTCGCTGGGCTCGCGCCGCAGGCGGAGGTGATCGTGGTCGGGCAGGAATACGTCACCGACGGCGTCCCCGTCGCCCCGAGCTTCCGGGAGTCGACGCGATGACCGGCATCGTCGACTGGGCCGCATCGCGGGCGCGGATGATCCTCGCCTTCATCGTGCTGAGCCTGGTCGCCGGTGGCGCCGCCTATGTCGGCCTGCCCAAGGAGGGCGAGCCCGACATCGAGATCCCGGCCCTGTTCGTCTCGGTCCCCTTTCCCGGCATTTCGGCCGAGGATGCCGAGCAGCTCCTGGTGCGGCCGATGGAAACGCGGCTTGCCGATCTCGACGGGCTCGAAAGCATGACCGCGACCGCCGCCGAGGGCTATGCCGGCGTGGCGCTAGAGTTCGAGTTCGGCTGGGACAAGACCAAGATCATGGCCGATGTGCGCGACGCGATGAACGCCGCGGAGGCCGAGTTTCCCGATGGGGCCGAAAGCTGGTCGGTTAACGAGATCAATTTCTCGGAATTCCCGATCATCATCGTTAACCTGACCGGCCCGCTGCCCGAGCGGACGCTTATCCGCGTCGCCAAGGACCTGCAGGACCGGCTCGAGGCGCTCGATCCCGTGCTTTCAGCCGGGCTGGTGGGCCAGCGCGACGAGATGCTCGAGGTCGAGATCGACCCGCTCCGGCTTGAGGCCTACAACGTCACCGCCGCCGAGCTGCTGCAGGTCGTTACCCAAAACAACCTGTTGATCGCGGCTGGCGAGGTCGAAACCGCGCAGGGCTCCTTCGCGGTCAAGATCCCGTCGAGCTTCGATGATCCGGGCGATGTCTACGACCTGCCGATCAAGACGAATGGCGATCGGGTGGTGACGCTGGGCGATCTATCGACGATCCGGCTCACCTTCGAGGACCGCGCCTCGACCGCGCGTTTCGACGGCCGAACCACGGTGGCGCTGCAGGTGGTCAAGCGGCGCGGGTTCAACCTGATCGACACCGCCGCGCTGGTCCGGGAAACCGTCGCGGCCGAGCGCGCCTCCTGGCCCGAGGAGCTGCGCCGCGCCATCGAGGTCGGCACCTCGAACGACCAGAGCCGCAACGTCGCCTCGATGGTCAGCCAGCTCGAGGGCTCGGTGCTGACCGCGATCGCGCTGGTGATGATCGTGGTGCTGGCAGCCTTGGGCCCGCGACCGGCGCTGCTGGTGGGCTTCGCGATCCCGACCTCGTTCCTTTTGTGCTTCGCGCTGCTGGCGGTGATGGAGATCACCATTTCCAACATCGTGATGTTCGGCCTGATCCTCGCGGTCGGCATGTTGGTCGACGGCGCCATCGTGGTCGTCGAATACGCCGACAAGCGGATTTCCGAGGGCGTCGGCCCGATGCATGCCTATGTTGAGGCCGCCAAGCGGATGTTTTGGCCGGTGGTGTCTTCGACCGCCACGACGCTCTGCGCCTTCCTGCCGATGCTGTTCTGGCCCGGCGTGGCGGGGCAGTTCATGGGGATGCTGCCGGTCACGTTGATCTTCGTGCTCTCGGCCTCGCTGGTGGTGGCGCTGATCTACCTTCCGGTGATGGGCGGCGTGCTGGGCCGGTTAAGCCGCGGCTTCGGGCGGCTGTCGGACCGGCTGCGGCGTCGCCTGCCCTGGGTGGTCCGCGCCGCGCTCGTGCCGCCAGCGGCCGGGTTGATCTTCGTCGGGCTGATGCTGGCGCTCAACCCGGGCTACCTCACCGGCGAGGCCCGCCCTGCCCAGGGGCTCTTCGACGCGGCGCCGGGGCTGGCCCTCGCGCTGGTCGGGGCGATCGCCACCACCATCTTCGGCGGGGCCGCGCGGATCGTTCGATCACCCAAGCGGGTGCGCGCAGGCTATCGCCGCACCCTCTTCGGCCGGGTCATCGCGCTGATTGCCGGAAACCCGGTGATGCCGCTCGTCACCATCGCCGCGGTCGGTGTCTTCGTGGCCTCGACCTTCAGCTATTTCGGCACCCACAACAACGGCGTCGAGTTCTTCGTGCCGACCGAGCCAGAGCAGGCGATCATCTACGTCCAGGCGCGTGGCAATCTCAGCCTCGCCGAGAAGGACGCGATCGTCGCCGAGGCCGAACGCGTGGTGGTGGGCTTTCCCGGCATCCGCTCGGTATTCGCCTTTGCCGGGGATGGCGGGCTGAACTCCAACACCGCGGGCGCCGGCGGGCCGGCCGACGCGGTGGGCCAGCTTCAGATCGAACTGGTGCCCTGGGACGAGCGCCCCGCCTATGCGCGCGAGAACGAGCTCGACCTCGCCACGCTCGACGGCGACGTGGTGCTGGAGCGGTTGCAGGCGGCGCTCAACGCCATTCCCGGCATCCGCATCGAGATCCTCGATCTCGCCATGGGCCCCGGTTCTTCGAAGCCGGTGAACCTGCGCCTTACCGGCGAGGATTTCGAAACGCTGCGCGAGGCCACGGCCCAGCTCCGCACCCGGTTCGAGGCGACGCCGGGGCTGACGCTGATCGAGGACACGCTGCCGCTGCCGGGCATCGACTGGCAGATCGACGTCGACATCGAGAAGGCCGGCCGCTTTGGCGCCGACGTGGCCACGGTGGGCGCGATGGTGCAGCTCGTCACCCGGGGCATCCTGCTCGACACGATGCGGGTCGAAAGCTCCGACGAGGAAATCGAGATCCGGGTGCGGCTGCCCGAGAAGGACCGGGTCCTGTCGACGCTCGACAGCCTGCGGGTGCGCACCCCTAACGGTCTGGTGCCGCTGTCGAACTTCGTCACCCGCACCCCGGTCGCCAAGCTCGCGGAGATCAACCGCGTCGACCAGCGCCGCTACTTCGAGGTCAAGGCGGACGTGCTGCCCGGTCTGGTCAAGCTGATCGAGGACGGCGAGAGCCGGGTGCTGCGCGACGACGCGATCGACCCGGCACTGCAGGCACGGATCGACTCGGGCGAGGTGACCCGCGTGCCGGTCAACGCCAACGAGCGCATCGCCGCCCTGACCGAATGGCTCGAGGAGGCACCCTTCCCGCCGGGGATCGACTGGGAATGGACCGGAGACCAGCAGGACCAGACCGAGAGCCAAGCCTTCCTGCAATCGGCCTTCGCCGGTGCGCTGGGGCTGATGTTCATCATCCTGCTGGCGCAGTTCAACAGCTTCTACAACGCGGTGCTGGTTCTGCTCGCGGTGGTGATGTCGACCGCGGGCGTGCTGATCGGCATGCTGGTGATGGACCAGAGCTTCTCGATCATCATGACCGGCACCGGCATCGTCGCGCTGGCCGGGATCGTTGTGAACAACAACATCGTGCTGATCGACACCTACCAGGACTATGCGCGCTACATGCCGCGCACCGAGGCGGTGATCCGCACCGCCGAGGATCGTATCCGGCCGGTGATCCTCACCACCGTGACCACCATGGCGGGCCTCGCACCGATGATGTTCGGGCTCAGCCTCGACTTCTTCGGCGGCGGCTACACGATCGACAGCCCGACCGCGCTCTGGTGGAAGCAGCTCGCCACGGCGGTGGTGTTCGGCCTGGGCATCGCCACGGTGCTGACGCTGGTCTTCACCCCGGCGATGCTGTCTCTCAGGATCTGGGCCGCGCGCTACGCCCACTGGATGTCACGCCTGCTGGCGCGGCTCTCGATGGGTCGGGGCAGCAAGGCCGCGCGCGACTGGGCGCTGCGGCGCGAGGCGCGGCGGATCAAGGCGCCGGAGATCATCTGGGAGGACGGCGACGGCCCGCTGCCCCGCCCTGCCCCGAAGCTGCGCGCCGCCGAGTGAAGGGGCACAAGAGCGCTCCACCCCAGCTCAGGCGGCCTGAACGGTGCGTTCCCCTCGGCCCAGCGCCAGCAACGCGAGGCCCAGCGCCATCACCGCGCAGCCCGCGATCACCGCGACCATTGGCAGGGCGGTGCCATCGAAGAACGGCCCGGTGACCGCCACCATCAGCCCGCCGGTCAGCATCTGCAGCGTGCCGCCCATCGACGAGGCCAGCCCGGCGATCTCGCCATGCGGGTCGAGCGCCATGACCTGGCTCGTCGGGATGACGAGGCCGAGGCAGGCGTTGCCGCACAGCAGCAGGCCCATCAGGACCGGCAGCGATGCATAGCCCGCCGCCGTCAGGGCCAGCAGCGTCAGGCTGAAGAAGGCAAAGCCCGACAGCGCCAGCCGCAGCATCCGCGTCAGGCCGATCCGGCGCCCCAGCGTGGCAGCGAACTGGCTCGCGCCGAAAAAGCCGATCGCGTTGATCGCGAAGGCGAGGCTGAACTGCAGCGGGGTGAGCCCGTATTGCGCGGTGTAGACGAAGCTGGCGCTCGCGATGAAAACGAAGAAGCTCGCCATGCCGAAGCCCGACACGAAGGTCAGCGCCATGAAGGTCGGATCGCGGAACAGCCGCTTGGCCGAGGTCGCGAGGATGCGCGGGCGGACCGGGCGGCGGCGTTCGGCGGGCAGCGTCTCCTTGAGCGCGAAGATGGTGAGCAGCAGCGCCAGCCCGGCGACGACCGCCAGCGCGCCGAAGATGCCACGCCAGCCGGTGAAGGTCATCATGATCGCCCCGGAGAGCGGGGCCAGCATCGGCGAGACCGAGATCACCAGCATGATCATCGCCACCAGCCGCGTTGCCTCGTGGCCGGTATACATGTCGCGCACCATGGCGCGCGGCACCACCATCAGCGCCGCGCAGCCAAAGCCCTGCAGCGCCCGGAAGGCCACGAGCCAAGGCAGCGTCGGCGCCAGTGCGCAGCCGATGGTGGCGATAAGGAAGACCGAGACGCCGATATAGACAGGCGTCTTGCGGCCGACCGCGTCGGCCATCGGGCCATAGAGCAGCTGCGCCAGTCCGAAGGCCAGGAAATAGGCGCTGATCGTCGCCTGCGCTGCGGCCTCATCCACGCCGAGATCTGCGGCAAGGCCTGGCAGGCCCGGCAGGTACATGTCGATCGTGAACGGGCCCACGGCAGAGAGCAGGCCCAGCACCAATGCGGTGCGGAACATCGGGGATAACATAGGGCTGTCCTTGAACGCCGCGCACAGGCGCGGAGCGGCAATGGCCCGCACGCAGCGGACGACTCGAGCGAAAGCTAGACCGCTCGGTTCAGTTTGGCAATCACGCGGCCTCGGCTTCCTCGGCCTGCTGGCGCGACCAGAGCTGCGCATACCGCCCCTCGAGCGCCAGAAGATGCTCATGCGTGCCGGATTCCACCACTTTTCCGGCCTCCAGCACGACGATGCGATCGGCATCTGCAATGGTGGACAGGCGATGTGCGATGGTGATCACTGATCGGCCCTGCCCCATCACCCGCAACTGGCCCTGGATCTCGCGCTCGGTGTCGGTGTCGAGCGCGCTCGTCGCTTCGTCCAGGAGCAGGATCGGCGGATCCTTGAGCAGCGTGCGAGCGATGCCGACGCGCTGCTTCTCGCCGCCCGAAAGCTTCAGCCCCCGCTCACCCACGGTGGTGTCGTAGCCCTCCGGCAGCGACATGATGAAGTCGTGGATCTGCGCGGCGCGCGCCACCGCCTCGATTTCCTCGCGGGTGGCGCCGTCGCGGCCATAGGCGATGTTGTAGAGGATCGTGTCGTTGAACAGCACCGTGTCCTGCGGCACCACGCCGATCCGGGCGTGCAGGCTGTCCTGCGTGACCTCGCGCAGGTCCTGACCGTCGATCCGGATCCCGCCACCCGTCACGTCGTAGAAGCGGAACAGAAGCCGGCCGATGGTCGATTTCCCGGCACCGGAGGAGCCGACGATGGCGACGGTTTCGCCCGGCTTCACGGTGAAGCTCACGCCCTTGAGGATGCCGCGCGCCGCCTCGTAGCCGAAGGTGACCTCGTCGAAGACGATCTCGCCGCGCGTTACCTCGATCGGCGTGGCGCCCGGCCGATCCGTCACCTCGGGCGGCTGGTTCAGCAGGTCGAACATCTCGGCCATGTCGATCAGCGCCTGCCGGATCTCGCGGTAGACGGTGCCCAGGAAGTTGAGCGGCATGGTGATCTGGATCATGTAGGCGTTGACCATGACGAAATCGCCCACCGTCAGATCGCCCCGCTCGACGCCGATGGCCGCCATCACCATGACCACGACGAGCCCGCCGGTGATGATCAGCGACTGGCCGAAATTGAGGAAGGCGAGCGAGTAGTTGGTCCGCACCGCCGCGGCCGCGTATTTCTCCATCGCAGAGTCGTAGCGCGCCGCCTCGCGGCCCTCGGCGCCGAAATACTTGACCGTTTCGAAGTTGAGCAGGCTGTCGATCGCCTTCTGGTTGGCGTCGGTATCCTGGTCGTTCATCTGCTTGCGGATCTTCACCCGCCACTCCGTCACCTTGAAGGTGAAGGCGACGTAGAGGACGATCGTGACCAGAACGGCCACGAGATACCATACGTCGAACAGGAAGAAGAGCACGACCGCGACCAGCAGCAATTCGAGGATCAACGGTCCGATCGAGAACAGCAGGAAGCGCAGCAGGAACTCGACGCCCTTCACCCCGCGCTCGATGATCCGGCTGAGACCACCGGTCTTGCGGCTGATGTGGTAGCGCAGGCTCATCGCATGGATGTGCCGGAAGGTGCGCAGGGCGAGCTTGCGCAGCGCCCGCTGGCCAACCGGGGTGAACACCACGTCGCGCAGTTGCTGGAAGCCGACATTGGCGAGCCGGGCGAGACCGTAGATCACCGTCAGTCCCGCCGCACCGAGAGCCAGCAGCATCGCCGCGCTCTCGCCCTCGCCCGCCAGCGCGTCGACGGCCGCCTTGTAGAAAATCGGCGTCGCCACGGCGATCAGCTTGGCCACGACGAGCAGCGACACGGCGAGCACGACGCGCCGTTTCACCCAAGCCTCGCCCTCGGGCCACAGATAGGGAATGACCTGCCGGATCGTGTCCCAGCCCTTGACCGGCTGACCGGAGAGATTGGCGTCGGTCTTGGACAGGCGTCGCATCGGCGGGCTCCGGGGCTGGCGGCGGGCGGTTCAACCTAGGCCGGACCTCCGCCGATGGCCAGCGGGCGACCGGCGCTTGAGCCGGGCCGCCCGGCGCTCTACGACGAAAGGCGAGCAATTCCGGAGTTTCGCCATGCCCCTGCCCGTCTTTTCCGCCTCGGTCTGCGTGTTCTGCGGCTCTCGCCCCGGCATCCGACCGGCCTACGAGCTTGCCGCGCGCGAAACCGGCGAGATGCTGGCCCGGCGCGGCTGGCGCCTGGTCTACGGCGCCGGCGATGTGGGGCTGATGGGCACGGTGGCGCGCGCCTCGCAGGGCGCGGGCGGTGCCAGCATGGGGGTGATCCCGCGCCACCTCGTGGAGGCGGAGGTCGGCAAGACCGATCTCGACACCTACGTGGTCACCGAGACCATGCACGAGCGCAAGAAGGTGATGTTCATGAACGCCAATGCGATCGTGATGCTGCCGGGCGGCGCCGGATCGCTCGACGAGTTTTTCGAGGTGCTGACATGGCGGCAGCTCGGCCTGCATGGCAAACCGATCCTGCTGCTCGACTGCGATGGCTACTGGCAGCCGCTGCGCCAGCTGATCAACCACGTCATCGACGAGGGCTTCGCCGATGACGGGCTGAAGGCGTTCGTCCAATACGTCTCGAGCGTCAAGGCGCTGGAAAAGGTGCTGGCCGAAACGCTGGAGAGCTGAGGGCGGCCGGGGCCGCCTCTCCTCTGGTGCAATCAGGCCGTTTCGGCGGCGATTGCCTTCTCGATCTCGGCGACGGGGTGGTTGGTGAGCGTCTTCGGAATCTCGACCACCACCGTGTCGGCCACCTCCTTGTGCCATTCCTCGCGCAGCGCGCCGAGCACCTGCGGGCTGGCCACGACGACCAGCTTCTCGAACCGGCCCTTGTGGACGTGGCGGTAGAGGATGTCCGCGAGGTCGGCGGCGAAGCGGTCCTTGGCCAGCTGGTGGAAATCGGTCTCGGCGAGCGCGGTGCGCTGGCCGGGGCCGTTATCGGCGAGACGGCCCGCCTTGTCGGTCGCCTGCTCGCGGTCGGGCGGGTTCTCCTGCTCCTCCTTGCGCACCACGCGAAGGTTCGGGTGCTGATCGTCGGTGACGTTCTCGAGGATCAGGGCCTTCTCGCCATCGGCGACGAGCACCCATGTGCCGTTGTCGATCTTGGCCATCAGTCGTTGTCCTTCTCGTCGCTCTTGCGCACGCGGGTGGCGCCGGGGTCGTCCTGCTCGGCCCGCTTGAGATCGTCGCGGGTGCCGACCTTGCGCGTCAGGTCGCCGCCCTCGCGCCCCGGCTGGTTGCCCGCACCGCCCTTGTCCTCATCGGTCACATAGGCGTCGGTTTCCTTCACGCCGTCCTTGGATCGTGCCCTGTCGGCCATGGGAGCCTCCTTTCGTTGTTCGAGGGAGGAACGAATGGTGCGGGGGGCGGTTCCGGGTCCGGACGGCCCGGCATGCACATCGGCAGGGTTTGCGCCGCCGCCTGCTCCACATGCCGCGAACACCCGGGACCCTTCGCCATGCGAAGGCACCGGCGCCGAAGCGCGCCATCGGATTGGCTGCAAACGAAAAGGCCCCCGCGCCGAAGCGCGAGGGCCGGATAACCTGCAGCGGAAGCTGCCGTCGCACTCACATGCGCGAGGCGACGTTCTCCCAGTTCACGAGGTTGTCGAGGAAGTTGGAAATGTAGGCCGGACGCTTGTTGCGGTAGTCGATGTAGTAGGAGTGCTCCCACACATCGAGGCCCAGAAGCGCGGTCTGGCCGAAGCACAGCGGGTTCACGCCGTTCTCGGTCTTGGTGACCTTGAGGCCGCCATCGGCGTCCTTGACCAGCCAGGCCCAGCCCGAGCCGAACTGGCCGGCGCCGGCGGCGGCGAAGTCTTCCTTGAACTTGTCGACCGAGCCGAAGCTATCGGTGATCGCCTTTTCCAGCTCGCCCGGCATCTTGCTGTCGTTCGGGGTCATCATTTCCCAGAACTGGTTGTGGTTCCACAGCTGGGAGATGTTGTTGAAGATGCCGTTCTGGGCCACCGCGTTCTTGTCATAGGTGCCGCGGATGATCTCTTCCATCGGCTTGCCGTCCCACTCGGTGCCGGCGATCAGCTTGTTGCCGTTGTCGACATAGGCCTTGTGGTGCAGGTCGTGGTGATACTCGAGCGTCTCCTTGGACATGCCCTTGGAGGCGAGCGCGTCGTGGGCGTAGGGAAGGTCGGGAAGTTCGAAAGCCATGTCGGTCTCGCTTTTCTGCCAGAGGGTGGATTTGCGCCACATAACAGAACCCCTGCGCCCCAAAGGTCAATGGGATGCGCGGCAAAATCGGCCCTTGCGGGCCGCGATCAGAGCCAGCCGAGCTTCTCGCGGAAGGCCTCGCGTTCGGGAAATTCGCGGACATGCCGGTCGCGCAGCGTCAGCGCGGTGTCGCGTCGCCGGAGCGGGCGGCACAGGGTGATCAGCCGTTCCAGCGGATCGGCCCGGCCCGGGGCGAGCGCGACGGCGCGGGTCAGCACGTCCCAGGCCTCCTCCAGATCTCCCATCCGGCGCGCCGCGGTCGCCTCCAGCATCAGCGCGTCGATGCTGCCGTCGGTGAGCGCGCGATGCCGCGCCGCCAGCGCTCTGAGACCGGCGTGATCCTCGAGCCGGGCCAGCATCCGCATCGAGGAGAGCAGCGCTTCGAGCGTCATGCCCGGCACGGTGCCGCCGACATAGCGGTCCAGCACGTCTGCCATGATGCGCGCCACCAGATCGGGGGAGACATGCCGGTAATCGCCGCGCGACCAGGCGATGGTGGGGTTCGACAGCGTCACGAACTCGTATGACGGGAAGTAGTCCACCCCGCCACGCCCGGTCACGAATTCCTCGATCGCGGCCCGCTGGACCGATTTCGAATAGGCGTTGGCCACCAGCACGTCCATGTCGCGGAACGTCGCCAGGAGCGGGACCGGCGACACGGTGAGCAGCATCTTGAGCGGCTTCCTGCGGTGCCGCGCGAGCAGCGTCTCCAGCCGCTCCAGCCCGTCGAGCACATCGGCATGGCTCAGCACCCGGAACTCGAAACGCTCCGGCTCGGCCTTCACCGCCGTCGTCGGCGGGGCGACGTTGAGATAGAGGCCGAGATGCCGGTCATACCAGGTCTCGACATAGCCCAGCGTGACGATGATGACGTCGGCCTCGACCACCTGCGCCATCGCGTCGAGATAGCGATGCCGGAAGTCGAGGATCTCCTCGACCGAGAAGTCGAGCCGGGCCATGCCGAGCTGCGCGTCGCCGAAAGGACCGCCACCAGCCTCGTAAAGGATTGCGGCACCGGGGAACGTGTCGCGCTCCAGCGCCCATTCCAGCTCGTTCAGGACCGAGTGGATCGAGTATTTGTTGAAGAAGTTCGCCGCGTCGCCGAGGCTGTCGCCGATCGGACCGAGATCGAATTCGCGGCTGATCACCCGACGCCCGGTCTTCTCCAGCGCCCGCTCGACATTGCGGGCAAAGCAGGATCCGATGGCGAAGATCGTGTCGTCCGGGCCGATCTCGAAACCCGGCCGCACCGTCGGGGAGGCCAAGGGATAAAGCCGCTCGCCTCCGCGCTCGGGCGAAGGGTAGCGGCGATACGGGTTGCCGCGGGCCCGCGCGAGGGCCTCGGTGGCAGGAACGCTCTCGATATTGCGGTTCATGCGCACTCCCGTCTAGGTTGAGTCAAAGATTAGCCAGCGGGCGGCGGCCAGACAACAGTGCCAAGGATGAAAAGCCGTACCCGTGGCGGATTGGCGCCCGCTTGTCTAGGTAGGCGCAGCCAGCCCGCCGGAGGAGCCTCCATGATCGACGACCTTCCCCCTCCGCCGGACCTGTCGCGGCCGATCCAGGGGCTGACACGCTGTCTCGACCGCGCGCTCGTCGTGCCGCCGCCGATCGGGGCGCCGAACCGCGCGGTCCAGCATTCGGGGGTTCTGACCGAAGCCCGGCTGCCGGTCCCCGAGGCGATCACCTGGCGCGGCGACAGTGCCGTCACCCTGCCCCCACCGCCCCCGTCCGGCCCGGTCGAGACATTGGCAGGGCGATGGTTGTTCCTGGGGCCGCTCTTCGGACATTTCGGTCATTTCCTGGTCGAGAGCATCGCCCGGCTCTGGGCGCTGGAGGGGCTGCGTGACGAGATCGACGGGGTGCTCTTCGTGCCCAAGTTCCAGCACCGGGTGCAACAGGTGGCCGACACCTATCGACCCTTCCTCGCCGCGCTGGGGGTCGACTTACCAATGCGCAGCCTAGAGCGGCCGACGCGGGTCGAACGGCTGCACGTCCCGGTGCAGGGCTTCGGCATGTTCGGAATGATCGAGGGCGCCGCCGAATTCCGCCGCTTCATGCGCGAGCATGCCGGGAAGGCCGTGGCGCCAGCCGGGGCGGAGCGGATCTACATCTCGCGCAGCGGCCTGCCCGTGGGGCGCGGATCGATCCTGGGCGAAGCGCGGCTCGAAGCGTGGCTCGCGGACCAAGGCTACAGCATCTTTCACCCGCAGCAGCATGATTTCACCAGCCAGATCGCGGCCTATAAGGCGGCGCGCGAGATCGTGGCGGTCGATTGCTCGCCCCTGCACCTGCTGGCGTTGGTCGGAGACGCAGAGCAAAAAGTGGGGATCATCGCCCGGCGACCGGGCAGGCTCGCCGAGATCTTCGCGCGGCAGCTACGTGCCTTCAGCGGGGCCCGAGCGACGGCAATCGATGCGCTGCAGCGAAACTGGATCGAAGAAAAAGCGCAGCGCCCGAACCGGCTGAGCTGGGGCGAAGTCGATTTCGCCGCAATCCAGACCGCGCTTGCGCGCGGCGGGCTGGTATCGGCCGCGCCGGGATGGAGCGCACTCGGCGACGAGGACGTCGCAGCCCAGATCGACCGCATCGCCGCGGCCTCGGGCACCCGCTTCCGTCCCTACGAAGAATAAGGGGCCCCGCAATGAAACGGGGCCGCGGCACATGGCCCCGGCCCCGAAATCTTGGCGATGCCCCGAGCGGGGCGTGAAGGCGGCGTTACTGAACGACTTCCGCGTCGCCTTCGACCTCGATCACGTCGACGGAATCGCTGGGCGCTTCCTCGATCTCGGCGGCACCTTCTTCGATCTCGGCCTCGACCTCGGCGGCGCCTTCTTCCATCTCCTCGACCACGGCAGCACCGGATTCCTCGATGCTTTCCGCCGCGCCCTCGGCCTCGACGTTGATGTTGGTCTCGGTCGCGCCGAGATCCGCCTCGTTGACATCGTTGCCACCGGCGAAGAGCCAGTAGAGCACGATCACTGCGACGACGAGACCGCCGACGATCAGCGCGATCGAGGTGCCACCCTTCTTCGGCGGCGGGTTGACGTTGTTGTTGTTGAAGTTCGGGTCGGACATGCGAGATGCTCCGTCATTGTGTCATTCAACGGCCAACGTCGCCCGTGAGGGGGGGTTCCGCGCCGGGTTCAATTTTTTGCGAACCCGAGGCGTTGCAGCGGAACCGCCACAGTGGCTGCGTCTTCGGGCCGCGCCAAGCGGGGTTTCGGGACGGCGCGCCGACAGGTAGGAACGACGCGTACCGAAAGGAGAAGGCCATGCTGTTCTGGATCATCGCGCTGGCGCTTTCCGCCGTGGTGGCGATCGCGCTCGCCGCGCCGCTCCGGCGTGGTCCGGCCAGCACCGGCACCGACCCCGACATGGCCTTCTACCGGGCCCAGATCGCCGAGATCGAGACCGACCGCGCCCGGGGGCTGATCGGCGAGGAAGAGGCCGAACGCGCCCGCGCCGAGATCGGCCGCCGCCTGCTCGCCGCCGACAAGGACGTTCGTCAGGCCCCGGCGGCCGGGCGCGGCCCGATGCTGCCTGCCTTGCTGTTCGGCGCACTCGTGGTGATCGGCGGCGCCATGGTCCTCTACACCGATCTCGGTGCGCCCGGTTTGCCCGACCGGCCGTTGGCGGAACGGCTGGCCGAGGCCCGCGAACTGAGCGCGGCCCGCCCCAGCCAGGCCCAGGCCGAGGCCGTCGCGCCGCCTTTGCCGGTCGATGCGCCTGAGGAATATGTGGAAATGGTCGAGAAACTTCGCGCGGCGGTGCCCGAGCGGCCCGACGATCTGACCGGCTGGCAGCTTCTCGCGCGGCACGAGGCGGCTCTGGGCGATTACGCCGCTGCCGCCCGCGCGCAGGAACGGGTGATCGAGATCAAGGGCGCCGATGCGGGTTTCGAGGATCGCATGGCGCTGGTCGACCGTCTGGTGGCGGCGGCGGGCGGAATCGTCACCTCCGAGAGCGAGGCGCTGCTGCGCGAATTGCGCGCGGCGCGCCCGGACGCGGCCGGTCCGCTCTACTATCTCGGCCTGCTACAGGCCCAGATCGAGCGGCCCGACCTCGCCTTCCGCTTCTGGCGGCGGGCGATCGAGACCGGTGATCCGGCCTCGCCGCATGTCGAGCTGGCCCGCGCCCAGATCGGGCGCGCGGCGCAGTTCGCGGGTGTCGACTATACCCCGCCACCCGTGTCCGGCCCCACAGCCGAAGAGGTGGCGGCGGCGCAGAACATGGAGCCCGAGGCGCGGCAGGAGATGATCCGCAGCATGGTCGAGAACCTTGCCTCTAGGCTTGCAGAGAGCGGCGGTCCTGCGTCCGACTGGGCCCGGCTGATCCGGGCACTCGGCGTGCTGGGCGAGGCCACGCGCGCCGAGGCGATCTGGGGCGAGGCGCAGCAGGTCTTCGCCGGGGACCCGGCGCTCGAGGAAATTCGCGCCGCGGCGCAAGCGGCGGGGGTAACGCGATGATCCACGAGACCACCGAGGAGTTCGCCGCCGCCCTGCCCCGGTCCGGCGCACTGGCCGGGCTCGATTTCGGCACCAAGACGATCGGCGTCGCCGTCTCCGACGGGCTGCGCACGGTGGCGACCCCGCTCGAGACGGTAAAGCGCAAGAAGTTCACCGACGACGCGAACCGGCTTCTGGAGATCGCGACCCATCGAGGCATCGCAGGGCTGGTGCTGGGCCTGCCGCGCAACATGGATGGCTCGGAGGGGCCCCGGGCGCAGTCGACCCGGGCCTTCGCGCGCAACCTGTCGCGCCTGACGGATCTGCCGATCGGCTTCTGGGACGAACGCCTTTCGACGGTCGCGGCCGAGCGCGCGCTGCTCGAATCCGATCATTCGCGCAAGCGGCGCGGCGAGCTGATCGACGCGGTGGCGGCGAGCTATATCCTGCAGGGCCTGCTCGACCGGCTGAGCTATATGGGCCGGTCATGAGCGACGCGGTCTGGAAGCGCGGCGAGGTCGAGAGCCCCTGTGTGAAACTCTGCACGATCCATCCCGAGACGAGGCTCTGCCTCGGCTGCGCCCGCTCGATGGACGAGATCGCGGCATGGGGCCGGATGAGCGCGGAGGAACGCCGCGCGATCATGGACGACCTGCCACATCGCCAGGCGGCCCCGACGGCGCGGCGCGGCGGCCGCAAGGCACGGCTCAAGGACTAGATCAGCGCCTTGCGCAGCATGTTGAGCGCAACGAGGATCAGGAACCCGCCGAACACCCGCTTGAGCCGCTTTGGGTCGGTGCGGTGCGCCAGGGCCGCCCCCAGCGGCGCGGTTAGCAGGGTCATCGCGATGACGATCCCGAAGGCCGGCAGGTTTACCGCGCCCAGCGTCATCGGCGGCGCCACGCCCGCGGGCAACGGCGTCAGCAGGAACGCCGCGACCGAGGGCAGCGCGATCAGCAGGCCGAACCCCGCCGCCGTGGCGACGGCGCGATGGATCGCCATGCCGTGCAAGGTCATGATTGGCACGCCGAAGCTGCCGCCGCCGATCCCCATCAGCACCGACAGGAAGCCCACCAGCGGCGACATCGCGGCGCGGCGCCAGCCGGTCGGCATCGCCGACCCCAGCCGCCAATGGCTGCGCCCCAGCACCATGTAGAGCGAGACCGTCAGCGCCAGGATTCCGAAGATCAGCTGCAGCGTCATCGTCCGAAGCTGCGCGACCACGAGCACGCCGATCAACGCCCCTACCGCGATCCCCGGCGCCCAGCCGCGCAGCACGCCCCAATCGACCACGCCTTTGCGGTTGTGGCTCGCCACCGAGCGGGCCGAGGTGACGGTGATCGTGGCGAGCGAGGTGGCGAGACAGATCTGCATCAGCTGCGGCGTCTCGTAGCCCAGCGCGGCGAAGGCATAGAAATAGGCGGGGACCAGCACGATGCCGCCGCCGACCCCCAACAGCCCCGCCAGCACGCCGGCGAAGGCGCCAATCGCCATGAGCATGGCGGCCATGGAAAGAAGCAGCGTCGTATCAGGCATCTGGCGCTCCGGCTTGGACACGCGAGCGATGCCCTCTGCGCGGCGCGGCCACAAGGGCCCGCCGGCGCCCCTCAGGCCGCCTGTTGCAGATCCTCGATCCGGCCCAGCGCCTCGCGCACCAGCTCCGGCCCGGCGCCGGGGCGCGAGGCGCCCTCGGAGAGCACCCGCCGCCAGCCGCGCGCACCGGGGCGCCCGGCGAAGAGCCCCAGCATGTGCCGCGTCACCTGATGGAGACGGCCGCCGCCCGTAAGATGCGCCTCGATATAGGGCAGCATTTCTCGCACAGCCGCCTCGGGGGCGCTGTCCTCGCCCTCGCCCCAGATCCGCCGATCGGCGGCGCACAGGATGTCGGCCGGCTGGTGATAGGCCGCGCGCCCGATCATCACCCCGTCGAGCCCGGCCGCGAGAAAATCCTCGGCCGCGTCGAGCGTGGCGATGCCGCCATTGACCGAAAGATGCAGCTGCGGGAAGTCGCGCTTCATCCGCTTGACCAGATCGTAGTCGAGCGGCGGGATGTCGCGGTTTTCCTTGGGGCTCAGCCCTTGCAGCCAGGCCTTGCGGGCGTGGATCGTGAAGCGCGTCACCCCGGCCGCCGCGACCGTTTCGAGAAAGCGTGGCAGCACTTCCTCGGGCTCCTGCTCGTCGACGCCGATCCGGCACTTCACCGTGACCTCGACCGGGCTCGCCGCGATCATCTCGGCACAGCATTCGGCCACCAGCTCTGGCCGGGTCATCAGCACCGCGCCAAAGGCTCCCGACTGGACCCGGTCCGAGGGGCAGCCGCAGTTGAGGTTGATCTCATCATAGCCGAAATCGGCGCCGACCCGGGTCGCCTCGCGCAGTTCGGCCGGGTCGGACCCGCCCAGCTGCAGCGCTACAGGATGCTCGGACGGTGCGAAACCCAAGAGCCGCTCGCGGTCGCCATGCATCACCGCGGGCGCGGTCACCATCTCGGTATAGAGCAGGGCGCGGCGCGACAGCAGGCGGTGCAGGTGCCGACAGTGACGGTCGGTCCAGTCCATCATCGGGGCGACGGAAAGGCGGGCGGCGGGTTGGAGGGCGGTCAGGCCTTGGCTCATGTCTCGATCCGGGCGGTGCGGCAGGAAGCAGGTCGTTTAGCACCGCGTCGTGTCTTGGGCAAATCCTCGTGGGGCGGCGACCCGGCCGACGAAACGGCTGCTCCATTCCGGCAGGTTGCCCGAAGCGCGTCGGGGATCCAGCATCGCGAGGACACGGGGACGGAGAGGAGCATCATGACAGGTGACATGACCGGCGATCCGGAGGACGCCGAGGCTACGGCAAGGACCTTCACGATCTATCATCCCGACGGCACCACGACCCGGATGACCTCGGAAAAGGATGTCGATTTCGACGTACGGGAAGGCCGTTTGCTGATCCTCTACGATGGCAGGGTCCGCACGATCCTGCCCGAGTCGGATTGGGTGTCGGTCAACCACCGCCCGAGGGCGCGCTGACGCGCCGCTACTGGATGCCCCGGATGGCCGGATAGGACGCGCGGAAGGCGGCGTGACCCTTGGCAAAGGCGGAAAGCAGCGCGGTTTCGGGCTCGATCCGCGCGCCGATCGCGGGCGGGGTCACCACCGTCTCCGGCGCCTCGCCGGTGGCCGCCACCCGGCCCAGCCGCGCAGCGCCCAGCGCCGCGCCGAACTCGCCGTCCTGCGGCAGGTCGAGCGGCACGCCGAGAACCGTCGCGATCAGCCGCAGCCAGTAGCGCGACCGCGTGCCGCCGCCGATGGCCATCAGCCGGTCGATCCGGGCGCCGGTGCCGACCAACGCGTCGTAGGAATCGCGCAGCCCGTATGCCACCCCCTCGAGCACGGCCCGGGTCATGTCGTCGCGGGTGGTGTCAGTGCCGAGCCCGGTAAAGCTGCCACGGATCGCGGCATCGTTGTGCGGCGTGCGCTCACCCGAGAGGTAGGGCAGAAACCGCACCCGCCCCGGCGCGCGCAGGGTCTCGCCCAAGCTAGAGGTGAGCTCGGCCGGGCGGACCCTGGTGATCGAGGATAGCCAGTTCAGGCTATCGGTGGCCGAGAGCATCACACCCATCTGGTACCAGCGCGCCGGCACCGCGTGGCAAAAAGTGTGCAGCGCGGTTTCGGGCGCCGGGTGATACCCGTCGCGCGCCGCCAAAAGAACCCCGGAGGTCCCCAGCGAGACGAAGCCCTGCCCTTCGGACAGCGCGCCCATGCCGCAGGCCGCGGCCGCGTTGTCTCCGGCCCCGCCGGCCACCGCGACCGGACCCGCGATCCCCCAGGCGGTGGCGAGGTCGCGGCGCAGATCACCCGCCTTCTCGCAGCCCTCGACCAGGCGCGGCATCTGTTCGCGACGCATATGGCCTTCCGCGAGCAGGCGATCCGACCAGCCACGCGCGCCGACATCGAGCCAGGAGGTCCCGGCGGCATCCGACAGGTCGCAGACATGCTCGCCCGTCAGGTAGAGATTGAGATAGGCGGCGGGCAGCAGCACCTTGGCGATACGGGCATGGTTCTCGGGCTCATGCGCCCTAACCCATTCGAGCTTGGGCGCGGTGAAGCCCGGAAAGACGATGTTGCCCGACAATGCGCGGACCTCCTCGACGCCGTCGAGCCGCGCGGCCTCGGCATGGGCGCGGGTGTCGTTCCACAGGATGCAGGGCCGGATCACCCGGTCTGCATCGTCGAGCAGGGTCGCACCGTGCATATGGCCGGCAACACCGATCCCCCGGAGACCCACGAACTCGGGATGCGCGGCCCGCAGCTCGGCCACGGCACCCTCCAGTGCCGCGATCCAGTCGGAAGGGTCCTGCTCGCTCCAGCCGGGATAGGGATGCCTGGCGCTGTAGTGCCGCTCCACCGCGCCCAGCGGCTTGCCGTCGGCGTCAACCAGCAGGGCGCGCAGCCCCGAGGTGCCCAGATCGATTCCCAAGTAGCTCATCACGTCCTCCCCACCGGCATGAGGCAAGCATTAGCCCGGCGGCTGGGCGGATGCCAAGGTCGCTCGGGGGTCTTCGATTCGGCAGCTTCGGGGGTCTGCGGACCCGCCCGGCCGTTGCCGAGCATCATTGGGGGCGCGCCGCACCCGCGCCGACCACCCCCTGAGGCATAATGTTGCAGCCTTGAGCGCCGGAAATCGTCACGGATGTCTGGCCGTTGCCGCGCGTCTCCGCAATAGTGCGCGCCATGTCGCTATTCCTCATAGTCCTCCTCCCGTTCCTCGGCGCGCTGCTGCCCGGCCTGATGATCCGGGCCGGTCGCCAGGCCTGCTACACCGCCACCTTGCTGGTCACGGCCACGGCCGCGATCGGGTTGCTCACGCATCTGCCCGCCGTGCTGCGCGGCGAGACGCCCACCGCGCGGCTCGCCTGGTTGCCGGGCCTCGGGCTCGACGTGAACCTGTTCCTCGATCCGCTCGGGTTCATGTTCGCGGGGCTGATCCTCGGGATCGGCCTGCTGATCATCGCCTATGCGCGCCATTACCTGTCGCGCGACGACAATATGGGCGAGTTCTTCAGCTACCTGCTGCTGTTCCAGGGTGCGATGGTCGGCATCGTCCTGTCCGACAACATCCTGCTTCTACTGATCTTCTGGGAGCTGACCTCGCTGTCCTCCTTCCTGCTGATCGGCTTCTGGAAGCACCTGCCCGAAGGGCGCCAGGGCGCGCGGATGGCACTCGCCGTCACCGGCATGGGCGGGCTGGCGCTGATCGGCGGCATGCTGATGCTGGGCGGGATCGTCGGCAGCTATGATCTGAGCGTCATCCTCGAACAGCGTGACGTGGTGCAGGCCTCGCCGCTCTACGTTCCGGCCTTGCTACTGATTCTGCTGGGCTGCTTCACAAAGTCGGCGCAGTTCCCGTTCCACTTCTGGCTGCCGCACGCGATGGCCGCGCCCACCCCGGTTTCGGCCTACCTGCATTCGGCGACCATGGTGAAGGCGGGGCTGTTCTTGATGGCGCGGCTCTGGCCGGTGCTGGCGGGCACGCCGGAATGGACCTGGCTCGTCGCCAGCGCAGGCCTCGTGACCATGGTGCTCGGCGCCTTCATCGCGATTTTCAAGCACGACCTGAAGGCGCTCTTGGCCTTCTCGACCGTCTCGCATCTCGGCCTGATTACCTTTCTTCTGGGCACCGGCACCGCCTTCGGGGCGATGGCGGCTGTGTTCCACATCCTCAACCATGCCAGCTTCAAGGCCGCGCTCTTCATGAGCGCCGGCATCGTCGATCACGAGGCGCATACCCGCGACATGCGACGGCTGGGCGGGCTGCGGCGCCTGATGCCGATCACCTTCGCCATCGCCACGCTGGCGGGCCTGTCGATGGCCGGCATCCCGCTGCTGAACGGCTTCCTGTCGAAGGAGATGATGCTCGAGGAGGCCGCCCATACGACCCTGTTCGGCATGCCGATGCTGGTCACGGTGGTGGCGACGCTCGGCGCGCTGTTCTCGGCGGCCTACTCCTTCCGTCTGATCGCCCACACCTTCTTCGGTGCGGAGCGCGACGACTACCCCGCGCATCCGCATGATCCGAAGCCGGGCATGTGGCTGCCGCCCGCGCTGCTCATCATCCCCGTGGTGGTGATCGGCCTGTTCCCGGCCCTGGCCGAGCCCTTCGTCAAGCTCGTCACCGGGGCGGTGATCGGCACCGCCGCCGAACTGCCCGACGCGCATCTCAAGATCTGGCATGGCCTGACCCCGGCGCTGCTGATGTCGGCGATCGCGGTGGTCGGCGGCGCGCTGCTGCTGTCGGTCTTTGCGCCGCTGTCGCGGATCTGGGAAGCCGCGCCACGCCCCGAGGCCAAGGACATCTTCGACCGGCTCATCGCGGCCTGCGTCGGGCTGGCACGGCCCATCACGCGCGGGCTGCATGACGGCACCTTCACCCGCTACGCGGCGATCATGGTGCTGACGGTGGTGGCGGTAGGCGCGCATGCCTGGTTCTCGGGCACGACCGGCGCCGAAATCCGGCGGCCGCTGCTGCCCGTCACCCCGGTCGCCATCGCCGCATGGGCGATGCTGATCGCGGCCACCGGCTTTCTCGTCGCGGCCCATCGCAACCGTCTCGCGGTGCTGATGCTGATGGGGATCATCGGCCTGATGGTCTCGGTCGGCTTCAACCACTTCTCGGCCCCCGACCTCGCGCTCACGCAGATCTCGGTCGAGGTGGTGACGATCATTCTGCTGCTTCTGGCGCTCAACTTCCTGCCCAACACCACGCCCAACGAATCCGGTGCGGCGCGGCGCACCCGTGACGCGATCATCGCCGGCGCGGGCGGTGTCGCGGCGGCAGGGCTGATCTGGAGCATCCTGTCGACCGAATTTCCGATCGCGCCGATCTCGGACTACCACCTCGCCAACTCCTACAAGGGCGGCGGCGGCGACAACGTGGTCAACGTGATCCTCGTCGACTTCCGGGGCTTCGACACCTTCGGCGAGATCATCGTGCTCGGCATCGCCGCGCTGGTGATCTACGCGCTGACCGAGACGCTGCTCTCGGGCAAGGTGCGCCGCAAGCTGCTGAACCGTGGCCATGAAGAGGCCCGCGCAGGCGACGCGCATCCGCTGATGATGGTGGTGCTGACGCGGGTGATGATGCCGGTGATCCTGATGGTCGGGGTCTACATCTTCCTGCGGGGGCACAACTCGCCCGGCGGCGGCTTCGTCGCGGGCCTCGTCGTGGCGATCGCGGTGGTGACGCAGTACATGGCCTCGGGCTTCGCATGGGCCGCGCGCCGCCAGCGCTACCCCTATCACGGCATCATCGGCGCGGGCGTCCTCGTCGCCGGCCTCACCGGCATCGGCGCCTGGCTCGTGGGTCAGCCCTTCCTGACATCGGCCTTCGGATACTTCCGGATCCCGCCGATGGAGGAGTTCGAGCTGGCCACGGCGATGGGCTTCGATCTCGGCGTGTTCCTCGCCGTGGTCGGTGCAGTGATGCTGTCGCTCGAAAGTTTCTCGCGTCTGGGCTACAGGGCGGGCACGGAAACCTCCGACCACGCGATGGACATCGACCCCTCGCGCGACGCGGAGCTGGCCCCGGCCGCCGGCGGACAAGAGAAGGGTATTTGACATGGAACTCCTGATCGCGTCGGCCGTCGGTGTGCTGACGGCCGCGGGCATCTACATGGTGCTGCGCCTGCGGACATTTCCGGTGATCATCGGCACCTCGCTGCTGAGCTACGCCGTCAACGTCTTTCTCTTTGCCTCCGGGCGGCTCGCCATGGACGCGCCGCCGGTGCTGCGCGACGGGGCGGAGCGCTATACCGACCCGCTGCCGCAGGCCTTGGTGCTGACCGCCATCGTCATCTCCTTCGGGATGACCGCGGTGGTGGTGATCATCGCGCTGGGCTCGTGGCTTTCGGCCGATGACGACCTCGTCGACCGGCCCGCAGAACCGCGGGAGACCGCCCAATGAGCCACTGGATCATCACCCCCGTCGTGTTGCCTGCCATGCTGGCGGCGATCCTCGTGCTGATGGTGCGCGAGCACATTGTGGTGCAGCGCGCGCTGTCGATGGCCGGGGCGCTGGCACTGACGGTGATCTCGGCCGGCCTGTTCTGGCAGGCCTCCGATGGCACGATCACCCTCTACCAGCTCGGCAACTGGCCTGCGCCCTTCGGCATCGTCCTAGTGGCCGACAGGTTGTCGACGCTGATGCTGCTCCTGACCACGGTGCTGGCGCCGCTGGTGCTGCTCTATGCGATGGGCTCGGGCTGGGATCTGCGGGGGCGGCACTTCCATCCGCTGTTCCAGTTCCAGCTGATGGGCATCCTCGGCGCCTTTCTCACCGGCGACGCCTTCAACCTCTTCGTGTTCTTCGAGGTGCTGCTGATCGCCTCCTATGGCTTGATGATCCATTCGGGCGGGCGCCAGCGACTGCGGGCGGGCACGCAATACGTGCTCTACAACCTGCTGGGCTCGACGCTCTTCCTCTTTGCGCTGGGCACGATCTACGCCCAGACCGGCACGCTCAACATGGCCGATCTCGCCGGGCGCGTGGCCGAGCTCGACCCGGCCGCGAGCGCTGGGATCCGGGTCGCGGCGGTGCTGCTCCTGATGGTCTTCGCGATCAAGGCCGCGGTGCTGCCACTGCATTTCTGGCTGCCCGACAGCTATGCCCACGCCCCTGCCCCCGTGGCCGCGCTCTTCGCGATCATGACCAAGGTCGGCGCCTACGGCATCATCCGGGTCTACACGCTGGTCTTCCCGCCGGATCTCGAGATCACGCAGGGGCTGTTCGACGTCTGGCTCATGCCCGCTGCGCTGCTGACGCTCGCGCTCGGCATGATCGGCGTGCTGGGCGCGGCGCGGATCGACCGGCTGGTGGCGTTCTCGGTGATCGGCTCGATGGGCCTGCTGCTGGCCTCGGTTTCGCTTTTCACCCCCGAGGGCATCGCCGCGGCGCTCTACTACGCGATCCATTCGACCCTGGCGACGGCGGCGCTGTTCCTGCTGGTCGACCAGATCCGCGACGGGCGCGGCGCGGCCGGTCCGATGCTGGTGCATGGCCGGCCGATCGCCGGTGGTGCGCTGATTGCGGGAATGTTCTTCGTCGCGGCCATCGCCATGACCGGCCTGCCGCCGCTCTCTGGCTTTCTTGGCAAGCTGCTGATCCTCGACGCGGCGCTGGCCAGCCCGCTCGTATGGTGGGTATGGGCGGTGGTGCTTACCGGGTCGCTGGTCGCGGTGGTCGGCTTCTCGCGGGCCGGATCGCTGATCTTCTGGAAGGCGCATCAGGAGGGGCCGGACATCGGCGAGGCCGATCCGCAGACCGAACCCGAGGTCGAGGACGAGACCGTCCAGCCCGACAGCACCAAGGGTCCGGTCGCGCCGCGCCCTGTGACGCCGATGGTCGCCATTGGCGGGCTGATCGCGCTGCTCGTCGCACTCACGGTTCTGGCCGGACCGGTCAACCGCGCGCTGACGGCAACGGCGGCGCAGCTCTTTGCCCCCGCGCCCTATATCGAGCTGGTGCTGACCACCCCCGGCAAGAAGATCAAGGACGACTCGCATGGCGACGAGGCCTCGTCGCATGACACCGGGGCCGAGGTTGAGGCCGAGACCGGGGAGGACCACTGACATGGCGCTGCAGATGACGCGACGGCTGCTGCCGCACCCGCTCCTGACCACGCTCCTGATCGTGGTCTGGTGCCTCCTGATCAACGACATCACCCTCGGCACGGTGGTGTTCGGGGCGATCCTCGGCCTGCTGATCCCGATGGCCACGCGGGCCTACTGGCCGGACCGGCCGCGGATCCGCAACCCGCTGCGGCTGGTCTCCTATCTGGGTCTGGTGATCTGGGACATCATCGTCGCCAACGTGCAGGTGGCGATGATCGTGCTGTTCAAGCGCAACGCCGACATGGCGCCGAACTGGGTGGTGATCCCGCTCGAACTGCGCACCCCCGAGGCGATCACCATGCTCGCCGGCACCATCACCCTCACCCCCGGCACGGTCAGCGCGGATCTCTCCGCCGATGGCCGCGCCCTGCTGGTCCACGCGCTCGACGCGCCCGATCCGGACGCGGTGCGCGACGACATCAAGTCTCGCTACGAGCGCCGGCTGAAGGAGATCTTCGAATGATCGACACCGCTCTCTACATCGCCACGGGCGCGGTCGGGCTGGCGCAGATCCTCGCCATGATCCGGCTGGTGATCGGCCCGCATACCGGCGACCGCATCCTCGCGCTCGACACCATGGTGATCAACGCCATCGGCCTGATCATCCTTCTCGGGCTGATCTGGGGCACCCAGATCTATTTCGAGAGCGCGCTGATCTTCGCCATGTTGGGCTTCGTCTCGACCGTGGCGCTGGCGCGCTTCGTGCTGCGCGGGGACATCATCGAATGACCGATATTCTGTTTCTCGCCGAGATCCTCGTCGCCGTGCTGCTCATCATCGGCGCCGCCTTCACGCTGATCGGCTCCTATGGCCTGCTCAAGCTCGATCAGCCGATGAAGCGGCTGCACGCCCCGACCAAGGCCTCGACCCTCGGGGTGGGCTCGCTCCTCCTGGCCGCGATGATCCATGCCTTCGCGACCGGCGACGGCTCGTTGCACGAGATGCTGGTGATGGCATTCCTCTTCGTGACCGCGCCGATCTCTGGAAATTTCATCGCCAAGGTGCATCTGCATCGTCAGCGCGGCGGTGCCGAGCTGCCCGCACCGCCCGAGGAAGAGACCTGGGCGACCTACGCCGAGAAGTGAGCCGCCCGGCCTCCGGGCACGAGGAGGCCGACCCTTGACCGAACGTTCCGCATCCCGCCGCGCCGGCCCTATTCTGCACCTGCGCGGCCATGACGCGGCCGGGCTGCGCTTGGCCGCGATCGTCATAAGGCCCGAGCACGAGGCCTGCGGCCCGCTCAGGATCGACGGCAACGACCACCAGCCCCGCCGCATCGCCACGCTCGAAGGTCTCGCAGTCTGGCGCTTCGACTTCCGGCTCGCTCCGGGGGCGCCGGGCTATGAGTTCGAGGGCGAAAGCTTCCCGGTCGAGACCGAGCTTTCGGACAATCTGCGCCTCGGCTTCCTGTCCTGCAACGGCGAGGAGATCGGCGACCTCGACCGCGACCCGGCCGAACGGGACGCGATGTGGGAGCGCATGCGCGCCTTGCACGACGAGCGCCCCTTCGCGGTGCTGATCCAGGGCGGTGACCAGATCTATGCCGACGAGGTGACGCAGGGCCATCCGCTGAGCGATGGCTGGCCCGAGGATCTGCCCCGACGCGCCCCGACCGAGGAGGATCTCGAGGATCTGGCCGCGCATCTGCGCGCCGGCTTCGTGCGGCGCTACATGCGCGGCCTGTCCTCGCCAGCGGTTGCGGCGCTGATGGGACGGGTGCCGACGCTGGCCGTCTGGGACGACCACGACATCTGCGACGGCTGGGGGTCGCTGCCTGAAAAGGCGACCGACAGCGCCGTCGGTCGGACCCTGTTCCGCGTGGCGCGCGAAATGTATCTGTTGTTCCAACACGGCGCGGTCGAGGCCGAGGTCGCCGAGATCTTCGTCGATCCCACGGGCGGCAATCTAGGCTGGGAGCGGACCCTGCCAGGCGTCACGCTGCGCGCGCCTGACCTGCGCTCGGAGCGGCGACGCAGACGGGTGATGGGCGAGGCCGGCTGGAGCCTTCTGGAGCGGCCCGCACCCGAGGCGGAGCGGATGTTCCTCGTCTCCTCGGTGCCGCTCCTCGGCCCGCGCCTGTCGCTGGTCGAGGCGGTGATGTGGGTCTGGCCGGGGATGCAGAAATACGAGGACGACCTGCGCGACCAATGGCAAAGCCGGGCGCATCGGGAGGATTGGAAACGGGCGCTGCGCGCCGTGATCGGGCTGCGCGAGGCAGGGCCGGTGACGGCGCTTTCGGGCGAAATCCACCTCGCCACCCGGGCCGAGATGGCCGCCGCCCCCGGCCCGGTCCATCAGCTGGTCGCCTCCGGAATCGCGCACCGTGCCCCGCCCAAGGGTTATGCGCGCGGTCTGGGCTGGCTCGGCAGCCTCGGCGAAGGGCCGCTCTCGGGCCATCCGATCCGGATCCTGCCGCTGCCCGGCATGCGGCGGCGCTATGTGGCCGAGCGCAATTTCTTGGTGCTGGAACGCACGGGCGGAGCCTGGTCGGCGGTATGGCAGCTTGAGGAGAGCGGCCCGACACCGCCACTGGCGATCTAGGCCAGCGGCAGTTCGACCGC
Organism: Limimaricola variabilis; assembly: GCF_034371605.1. Taxonomy (NCBI): domain Bacteria; kingdom Pseudomonadati; phylum Pseudomonadota; class Alphaproteobacteria; order Rhodobacterales; family Paracoccaceae; genus Limimaricola; species Limimaricola variabilis. The sequence goes on from NZ_CP139691.1 coordinate 1,124,953, forward strand.
GGCCCAGAGCCCGCCCTCAGACCGGTTCGACAGCCGGATCTCGCCGCCATGGGCGCGGATGATGCCGCGCGCGATCGACAGGCCGAGCCCCGCCCCGCCGGTGTCGAGGCTGCGGCTTTCCTCGCCCCGCACGAAAGGCTCGAACATCTCGGACAGCCGGTCCTCGGGAATGCCGGGGCCGTCATCCTCGACGGTGATCCGCGCCATGCCCTGCCCCCGCGCCAGCGTCACCCGCGCCGTGTCGCCATAGCGCAGCGCATTGTCGACGAGGTTGCCGATCGCGCGCGAAAGCGCGACGCGCCGGCCGCGGACCTGCAGCGGGCCTTTCCCCTCGCACTGCGCGCCGCGTTCCGCGCAGAGATCGCGCAGCAGCTCGTTCAGGTCGATCTCGGTCGCGGCCTCGGAATCGTGGCCGGAGCGGGCGAAGCTCACCAGTCCCTCGGCCATCACCGCCATCTCGTCGAGGGTCCGGATCATCGGCGCCCCCTCCTCTTCGTCGAGCATCTCGGCGCGGATCCGCAGGCTGGTAATTGGGGTGCGCAGGTCGTGACCGACGGCGGCGAGGGTACGGGTCCGCTCGGCGTCGAACCGGGCGATCCGGGCCTGCATGTCGTTGAAGGCCACGGCGGCGGCCCGCATCTCCCGGGCGCCGCGTTCCGGCACGCGGGCGCTGCGGTCGCCGCGACCGGCGGCGCGCGCGGCCTCCGCCAGTGCGCCGAGCGGCCGGGTGAGCTGGCGCACGAACCACAGCCCCACCGCCAGCACCGCCAGCAGCGACAGGCCCAGCACCAGCAGAAGCACCTCTTCCTGAACCCCATCGGGCGGGCGCATCGTGGCCGCTGTCACGTTGAGCCAGCCCCCGCCCTCCAGCGCGATCGAGACGGCGGTGACGCCACCCCGCGCCGGTCGCCAGTTCGGCACCGGCGAATGGGCGCCCCGGTCACGCAGTGCCACCCGGGTCTCGCGCCCCTCCAGCGCCTGCCCGAGCCGCGCCTGCAACGCCGCAGCCCGTCCCTCGCGGGCGGGCGTCTCCACCAATGGCTGTGGCGCCACCTCGATCCGGGCCAGTCGGGTCGAGGCCTTGCGTGCCAGTGCGGCGCGCGCCATCGACGGCAGCGCCTCCATCGCCGGGACCAGCGCCACGATCCGCTCGACCTCGCGCGCTGCGCCCGCCTCGCGGTCGAGCCGGTTGCGCTCAAAGGAAAGCAGGCCTACCGCCACGAGATTGGCGGCGAGCAGTGCTCCGGCAAGCAGCAGGGCGAAGCGTGCGGCCAGACCTTTCGGCAGCCACCGGACCGATCTCATTCCAGCACCTCGACATCGGCCGCGAGCAGGTAGCCGCCGCCCCATTCGGTGACGATCAGCCGCGGCTGCTTGGGGTCGTCCTCGATCTTGCGTCGCAGCCGGCTGACCTGATTGTCGATGGCGCGGTCATAGGCCTTGGCTTCCCGCCCGGCCATCAGGTCCAGCAGGCGCACTCGGTCGAGCACGGTGCGGGGCGAGTCGAGCAGCAGGCCGAGAAGCTTGCTCTCGCCGGTGGTGAGATCGGCCATCCGCCCGTCCTCGTGGCTGAGCTTCCGGGTCGTGGGGTCGTGGGTCCAGCCGGCGAAGCGGCGGCGCGTGGCGTCGAGCACGGGCGCGGCGGTCGGTGTGCGGCGCAGCACGGCGCGCACCCGCGCCAGCAATTCGCGCGGGTTGAACGGCTTGGTCACGTAGTCGTCCGCGCCGAGTTCCAGCCCGACGATGCGATCGGTCTCGTCGGCCATGGCGGTGAGCAGGATGACCGGCGGCCCGCCATGCGCCACCAGCCAGCGGCACAGGCTCAGCCCGTCCTCGCCCGGCATCATCACGTCGAGCACCACGAGCGAGATCCGTGCCGACTCGACGATGCCCCGCGCCTCGGCCGCCGAGGCAGCGAGCCGCACCCGGTAGCCCTGCTTCTTTAGGTACTGGCCCAGCGGCTCGCGGATATCACGCGCGTCATCGACGACGAGGATCTGCTCGGCGGTGTCGGTCATGGCGGTCTCCTGCGGCTCGATCGCCCTTGTAGCGGCGGCTGCGGTCCGGTTTCCAGCCTCGGGGCGAGGAAGTTTTGTCGCCAGATGTATTCGGGCCGAGGCCGCTTGCCACGCCGCGCCGCTCTGGCTACACCGGCCGCGGGGCCGGCATAGCTCAGCTGGTAGAGCGTCTGATTTGTAATCAGGGGGTCGGGGGTTCGAGTCCCTCTGCCGGCACCACATCACTGTCGCATACCGCCGCGCGCAGTCGCACGTTTACACCATTCTCCAGTGCTTTAAAGGAATAGTTGTCGCATGGCGGCGCGCCCCGAGGCAGGGAAGCGCGGGGGCCGTTGGGGGACTAGCTGGGGGACTGAGAGATGCAGCACAAGCTGACGGCGGTAGCGGTGAAGCGCGCGGAGCCCGGCAAGCTCCATGACGGCGGCGGGTTGATGCTTAACAAAACGGGCGACACCGGCAAATGGGTATACCGGTACTCGCACCTCAAACGCCGGCGTGAGATGGGGCTCGGGAGCTGGCCAACCGTCAGCCTTGCAGATGCCAGAGCAGAGCGCGATCGATGGGCTCAGGTCCTCGTCGCCGGGAAAGATCCGATCGATGTTCGTAATGCCCAGCGCGCGGCCGAGCTCGCGGACCGGAGCCGGACTGACCCGACCTTCGCCGAGATGGTGGCCATCGTTTTCGAGGCGAAGCGCGATGGCCTGCGCGGCGGCGGCAAGCGCGGCCGGTGGCTGTCTCCACTTGAGGGATACGTCTTGCCAGTCATCGGGCACATGCGCATGTCGGAGATCGAGCAGACAGATATCCATCGCGCGCTCAAGCCGATCTGGCGAGCGAAACACCCGACCGCGATCAAGGCAGTGAATCGGACCCGGATCGTCTTTCGAGAGGCGAAACTGATGGGGTATGACTGCGAGCCGATGGCCGTCGACCAAGCGCAGTATCGGCTCGGCGAGGTCCTCTACAAGGCGACGCCCATGCCATCGACGCCATGGCAAGAGATGCCGGCCCTCTGGGAGAAGCTTGGCAAGGGAGCCGTCAGCGACCAGTGCCTTCGGTTCATGATCCTGACGCTAGTCCGCCTCGACGGATGCGCGGGCGCCCGCTTCGACGAGATCGAGGGCGGCATCTGGACGGTGCCGGCCGAGCGCATGAAAGGCCGCGAAGGGAAGGTCGAGGATTTCCGAGTGCCCCTATCGGCGGAGGCGATGAAGATCGTCCGCGAGGCGGAGCCATTCGCCGAGAATGGCCTGCTGTTCCACGGCGCCCGCGGGACACCGATATCGGCAACGGCCCTCGAGAAGCGGCTGACACATATCGGCGAGGCCGGGCGGCCGCACGGCTTCCGGTCCTCGTTCCGCAGCTGGGTCCAAGACACTGACGCGGGCAGCTGGGAGGTATCCGAGAAGATCCTCGCCCACACGATTGGGAGCAAGGTAGAGCGCGCCTATGCCCGGTCCGACCTGCTCGACCGGCGCCGGCCGGTGATGGAGGCATGGGCTGACTACGTCACCGGCCGGGCCGCAGCGAATGTGGTGCCGATCCGCGGCAGCGCATAGCCGACACGCGGCACGCCCCGAGGCCGGAGGCGCCGCGCCGTTTGGCCGCCCGACGCCTCCAGGTCGTTCTCAGGCCGCGATCTCGTTGCGCAGGGTGATCGACACCACCACGAGCGGCCCCTCTGGCGCAGGCAGGTTCGCCGCCACGTCTGCAAAGTGCTGGGCCGGCTCGACACCCCCCTCCGGCTCGAACCCCCAGATCAGCGACGCGATAACGGCATCGCGATCGGCCTCGGTCAGCCCAAACGCCTCGAGGTCGAGCCCGGCCACCACCTCGCCCCCGGCAGAGACAAGAGCCGGATCAACGTCCAGCCGCTCCAGCTCCTCTGGCGGCACCGCGCCCGCCGCCGCGAGCGTGGCGATGAAGATCGGCAGCACCCTGCTGCGAGAGCCGTAGTGGGTGACGGTATCGTCAGCTCCCAGAGGCACGGTGTAGCTGTCCGGGCCGTGGCCCAGAGCAGCACCGAGGGCGTTGGCCTTGTCCCAGAGGTCAGCCGGGACGATCAGAATTGCGGAATAGTGGGTCATTGGGTCACCAGCTTTTGCACTGAAATATCATCGAATTTCTGTGTGGCCGTGCCATTGGTATAAAGGCGAAACTGACCGTCGTTCCCTGCAATACCAGCGAAAGTGAACGTGTTTTCTTCTATCCCGTATTTAGCAAGGACTTGCGTCCCACCTAGAAGAACGAAAAATTGAGAACTGCTACTGGAAGGCGAAGTGCGCTTGACCTTCACGATATACGGATCGCCACCGATCAAGTTAATGTTTTGACGGAGATCACCGTTGCCGCTTCCGTCATAAGCGGCTACGCCATCAGCGCCCCAATCGAAGCCAACAGTCGTATCCCACTTGCTCAGATCGCTGTCGAACCCCCCATTCTCAATCAGTTCCACCCCGGACGACACAAGCAGCCCCTTCGCCCCCCGCTCTCGGAAATACTCGGTCAGCTTCGCCCGCTCATACGCATTGAGCGTCTGTGGTGCGTGATACCACGCTACGATGTCGCCAAGTGCCGGGATGATGCCGGGCGTCTTGGGGCTGTCCTTGCCCGAGATGGCGTTGAGCGTCCCACCGGCCGCTACGGAGACGCCGAGGTCGATCCAAGAGCCCTTCCTGCCAAAGATCATCAGGTCGCCGGTCTTGGCGGACGGGTAGACCTGCGGCAGCTTGTCATCCACGCCGTCGAAGCGGAGGTAAGAATAGCTGGGATTCCCGGGCTCGGTGATGTCGAAGCCATTGGCTTTGACCTTCTGGTACTCGCCAGTGCTTTCGCCTTTGGCCAGCATTGCCCCAGATATGACGCAATAAGGGGAGTTTGGCTCAGCCCCGTCCCTCCAAAATGACAGAGACATGTCGCGCTTCTTGATTGCCGTAGCGGTCACGGTGTAGCGAAAAACCCCCGAAGCCAACTCGTCGGTAAAGACGGGTCCGGCTGTAATTTCAAGATAAGAACTCGTCATCACCTGCGAGACTTCGCCTGTCACCGGGTTGATTGAAATCGTCACCCGATGGGACCCGCTGTCACCCAGACTGAAAGAGAACCTTCCCGAGCCATCCCCCCGAACCTGCGTTAAGTTTGTGTCCAAGACGATTGAACCAGTTACTTTCTCACCGGGTTGGGCGACGATTATCCCTTGATCATATATACGCGAAGCGCCTTGATCTGATTGCTCTACCTGACCCCATTCGGTAAACCCCGATTTTTCTTGATATACTGGGAAGATCTGAGCCCCTGCAGTCTGGACCCAAGAGCCTACGGCTTCGCTGAACTTGACTAAGTTTCGCCGCTCTTTCGGAGCCCGCCCCAACACTGGCTGAAGCGAAGTCGAGGGCTGATCGGCGTGGATGCCGGAGATTTCGCGGACGGAGACAAAATCGAAGACCCCCAGAGACCCATCGCCATCGCCATTGATCCCCAAGAGGCCGTTTTTTCCGGCACGTCCGATTACCCGACCCGAAAGGGGCGTGCCCGCATTGAAACCGCCGGGGAAAAGTCCCCCGCCGCCGTCAATACGGAAAGTCGTGGAACCGGAAAAGGTTTGGGTCGAGATCCACTCGACAACATACCAATTCCCATTAACGACGGGGCAAAGACCAATTGTTTCTTGCGGGTCGGGGGATTGACGATACACCCGATCCGTCAATCCGTCCCCGGCCACAAGAAGATCGCCATTCGTGACAAGTTCCGGCCCCAGTTCCAGCGCATTGACGTCCAGAAGCATCCGCACGTTATCGCCGGGCAGAGCCCCGATGCCGCCTGCATCTTTATAGATCGTCGGTAGATTGGTCATGTCAGGCTCCTGAAACGTCCATCAGCGCCGCGCCGGGGATCAGTCCGGCCGGCGCGAAGGGATGGGGGAAATGGTGGTGAGAAGCGTTCATCAATGGCGCAGCGGCCAGCCATCCGTGCGGATCGAGCGCGCGAATGCGGGCGCTCAGGAACAGCCCGGCGCCGGCGCGGCGCCCTCGCCTGCCGATAAGGTACATCAGAGCGCCTCGCGCCAGATCGCAGCCTCGGCGCCGGTCTCGCAACGGCAATAGACCGTATCGCCCGCGTTGAACGGATATACCTGCCCCGGGCGAAGCAGCACTCCGCCACGCGCCGTGCCGGATAGGGCTTTGCGCGATAGACGCACGGCAACGGCGCTGTCGTTCTGCCAGTCCTCATCCGAGCCGAGAGTAACGCCGGCGGACCATGTCGGGGATGCGTTGATATATGCCATGTCTGTCTCCTGCGACTTGACCGGATACTAGGCTGACGCGCCGCCCGTGCCCTCTGGCGGCTCCCCCGCGACCAAGCACCGATAGCCCGAGGAATTGAGGCGGTGCGTCACACGGGTGATGAGCCATGGCCCGTCGACATAGGACCGGAACTCGGTCAGCATCACGCGGCCCTCGGCGACGAGGTCGGGATTGCCGGGCAGGTCCAGATCGACCGACCGAATGGCACGCGCGGCGCGGCGATACTCGGCATCCGCCGCCGCCTGCGCCGCCGCCTGAGAGGGGTATCGGTGCCGAAGCCGCCTCACTGGTTCGCCCGATCCGGCGGTGACTTCGGCCGCATCACCCGCGTCCCGATCCCCCCAGGTCGCCACGACCTGCCCGACCCTCTCGAGGTTCCGCCCAGCGCGCCAACTCGAGACATCGCTGGGAACGAGCGGGATCACCGGCATCGGCTTGCCGCCGACCGCGAGGCTCTCGCCACGCTTGGCGACCACGATTTGCCCGTCGCCCGGCTTCACCAGAGCATCGAGGTCCCTCGAGATGCGGGAAAGCAGATGGATGTCCGACTCGTCGACCTGATCGAGATGCGGCAGCGGGATGGATGCGAGGCTTTCGGAAACCGCGGGTTTGAGCCCATGCTCGGAGGCGATGGTCGATACCAGCGTGCCGAGCGTCGTGCCGTCCGGCCATGAGCGGGACCGTTGCTCGGTCAGCGCCGACTTCCCACCGGAGCTCGGGCCGAACGGCGCCGCGACGGCGGTGATCGTCATCTCATCGGGCGGACCGCCGATCTCAACCCGGTCGGCGACGAACATCCCCATGTAGCGGACCGCCGCGCCATAGCCGAGCCACAGCTTCATTTCCGCGCCGACTGGCGGCTCCTGCAGCCGAGCAAAGAGCTCGGTGTCGGAAAGCCGAACCTGAAGCCGGTCCGACTCGACGCCCGCCGCATCGATCAGGGAGAGGTCGACGAGCCGCGGCGCAAAGCGCCCGGTCACGTCCTGCCCGTCGACCGTCAGCCGGAAGCGCGGAAGCCACTTCATCCCCAGAGCCTGACAGTTTCCGCCTGCGACGGGCCGGGTTCCGCCGGGAGCGTGATGAGCACGCCGGCAGGCAGGATCGGTCCGTAGTCCGCAAGCCCGGGGTTCGCCTCGAGCACGCGCTCGACGAGGCGGCCGTCTTGGCGGCCGTAGTGGCCCCACACCACGCGATCGACCACATCCCCCTCAGAGGAACGATAGGATTTGACGCCAGCCGCCATCATACCTCCGAAGTCTCAGGTCGAACTCTTGCCGCTGCGGCGCACCGCCCGCGGCGAACACCCGCTGTCCCTCTCGCACCGCTTCGATGATCCACAGGCCCAGCACCGACCCGGTGCCCGAGATCAGCGGCAGCGGAATGCCAAGCGATGCCTGCAGCCGCATCCGGTCGAGCTGCCCCAGCCCGCCCTTATGGAAGGGATAGATCACGCCGCGCAGGTCGATCGTTTCCGCCCGCGTCCCGGTGAACTGCAGCGCGTCGTGAGCACCTACCCGCTCCTGCGAAGCCCATCGGTACTCGGCCTCGCGGGAGAGCTCCTGGTAGGCGGCGGTGCCGATCGAGAATTGGTAGGCGCCGAGTTGCAGCATTGGCTCGCTCATGCCAGCGCCCCTCCGTATTGGCCGAAGTCATGCACCCCGTCATAGAGCCCGCCATTCGTCGCATTGCGGCGGCGCCGTTCGAACTCGTCGACCAGCTGCTGCACCGACATACCCTTGGCGTCGATATGGATGTTTTGCGTCACGTTCACGGGCGCGGCCGCCGGGCGTGGCTCGGCGCGGGCCGGCTGGGCGACGGGCGCCGCGAGCTCTGGTAACCCGGAGGCGACCGAGGACACCACATCGCGAGCGCGCGCGGTGAACGCATCGAGCGCCCTCGGCAGGCCGGCAATGGCGCGCGCCAGCACCTCGCCGGGCGTGGCCGCCGGACGCGGCTCGTTGCGCGCCGGGCGCGTGACGGGAGAGGCCGCATCGGCGCGCTGTGCCAGATCGGCGATCCGCTTGGTCTCCCGCGCCGTCGCCACGAAGCCGGAGCGGTTCTCGAACTTGAGCTCCGGCCCCTTCTCGCCGGTCAGGGTCCAGCCGGGCCGGAAATTGCCGCCGACCGCGCGCTGCTGGAGCTCGGTCTCCGGGCGGCTGACGGGTCGACCTGGCGCCGGGCGGCTGGCAGGTCGGACGGGCGCAGGCGGCGTCGGCGCAAACGCCGGTGCCGGAGGTTCCGCCGCAAGCGGAGCCGCCTCACCCTCGTCGCCGTGCCACCAATCGCGCGCGCCCTCATAGGCCCGCATGGCACCGCCGATGATTGGCGTGTTCCGCAACCCCTCCTCGGTGGCCCTGCGGTTGCGCTCGATCATCGAGCCGACTTCTTCGGGCGTGTCGGGGATCTGCAGAGCAGCAATCCCAAGGTTTGCCGCCAAGAGCGCACCGCGGATATTGAGAGCGCGGCGCATCCGGGCACCGGCCGCCTCGGCGGCGGCGGCGGAGGCATTGACCTCGGTGGTGATCGTCTGGCGGAGCGCCCCGAAAGCCCGGCCGGCCATGGCGGTCACGCCCACCAGTCCAAGCACGGCCGCGCCGAGGCGCCCCACGCTGAACACCAGCGCCCCGATCCTGAACGCGACCTTGGCCCCGAGCGCGGTCCCGACGATGATCCCGAAATTCTCCCAGCCGCCGACCATTTCGGCGACCTTGGCCGTCACGGCGCCGACCTGCGTCGCCACCCAGCCGAGGCCGGAGGCGAGCTCGGCTGCGATCGGCACTGCCGCGCCGAGCCTATCGGCGAAGGCCGTCGCGAAAGCGTCCACCTCTTCGCGGTTTTCGACGAGGTAGTCGGATATCCGCGACATCGAGTCGGACACCACCGGCATCACGGCGGTGCCGATGATGTTCCGCAGGCCGGTGAAGCCGCCGGTCAGACGCTGGAGCTCGGCTCGGAACCGCGCCGACGCCTCGATGGTATCGGCATCGAGGATGCGCCCCATGCGCTCGGCCTCGTCGCCCAAGCGCCGCGCCTCGGCGCCATTGTTGCGCAGCAGAGGGATCAGCGCCGTCGCGTCAGAAGCCATGGCCTCCAAGTAGAAGGTCATCTGCGCCTGCGAGAGGTTCGCCTTTTCCAGAGACGAGATGTAGAGTTGCAGCGCTTCCGGGCCGCTCAAGCCCTTGAAGTGCTTCGCGGTGACGCCGACTTTCGGGCCGATGTTCTCGAAGAAGTCGGCCATGGGGCCGCCGCCGGTTTCGACGAAGTCGCCGATCCGGTCGTTCACGTCCTTCAGGATGTCGCCCAGCTTGTCCTGCTCGATGCCGACCGTCTCGGCCGCGGCCGCAAGCCGCTGAAACTCGGTCGTTCCGGCATTGGCGACCTCGGACGCCAGCTGCACGTCGCGCGCCGCTGCGGCCGTCGAGGACGCCACACCGAACACGGCCGCGCCAACGGCACCGAGGGCGATGCCGGCATTGCGAGCGACCCGGCCGACCTCTCCGACCGTGCTGCGGAATTCCTCGCCAACCCGGGCGGAGGCGACGGCTACGCGCTCATATCGCTCCTGCTTTCGGCGCAGCCCGTCCAGTGTCCGGCCGAGCTCCTCGTACTCGCGATCGAGCGCCTCAACCGACCGCCCCTCTCGCTCCAGCACCTTGCGCTGCTTGGAGAGCTCGCGCTGCCGGTCGGTGACCTCCCTGATTTCGGAAGCCACACCCTCGAGGCCGCCGCGCAGGCCGCCGATGGCGCGCCCCACGGACTTGTTGAGCGCGCCTCCGATCGTGACGGTCGCGTTAAGGCGTTGGTTCGCCATCCTTCAGCCCCTCGAGCCACCAGAAAAACCGGGCGGTGCGCATGCCGAGGATCGACGCCTCGCTCCATCCGGTCTGCCGCGCCAAGCGAAGCGCGCCCGCGCGCACCGCGTCAGGCTTCAGCCATAAAAAAAACCGAGCGCGACCTGCAGCCGGGCATAGTCGCGCATCTTCACGTGGCGGAGCTCGTCGGGCGTGATCTCGGCGAGGTTTGCCAAAAGAGCGACCTCGCTCTCGGCGGTGCCGTTCTTGCCCGCCTGCGCCGCGAGCTGGTCGGCGAGCGTAGGCTCGCGCAGCTGGAGCTTCTTGACGGTGGCACCCGCGACCTCGATGCCCCGGGCAAGCGTGACGGAGAGGGCGCCGTCCGCCCCCTCGACGATGTAGTCGGGCAGTTTCCGGTCCATGCCTTATCCCCTCAGAGCCCGAGCGCGGCGCGGCGCGCGGCGAGTTGATCCACGCCATTGATGCGGCGCACCATGTTCGGCACGTCGATCTCATGCAGCTGCCGCCCGTCGAGCTCCTCGGCATAGTAGTCGAGGCGCATGGTGACGGTCAGCGGCGCCGTCTGGCCCGGTTGCCAGGTGCCCCGCGCGAGCGAGGTGATCTTGCCGCGCAGACGATGCACTGCAGGCTTGACGGCGCCGTCATGGCTCTCGACCGACCCGCGCGCCGTCGCGTTCAGCGACTGCCCCTCGGCCACGCCCCAAAGCGCGAGCACGTCCGCGTCGTAGGCGGTGAGCACGAAGGACGCCTCCAGCGCCTCCATGCCCATGTCGAGCGCGATCGGCGCGTCCATGCCGCCGGCCCGGAAGTCCTCGGTCGCGATCGTGAGATCGGGGGGCGAGTATTCCGAGACGTTGCCGGCATAGCCCCGGCCGTCCACGAAGAGGTTAAAATTCCGCAGGATATCGCGCGCAGCCATTAGCCCAGAGCCTCCGTGATGTAGTCGTCAACCAGGTGCGAGCGGAAGGTGATGTGCTCGGCCGGATACGGCGGCGTGAACCGCAGATTGAAATAGACCTTGCCCTCTTGGATCGAGGCGGCCGTGTTCAGGTCGGGGTCCGCGTAGCACTCGCCGCCCAGCAAGGCGCCGCGCTCGATGAGCGTGCGGATATAGCCGTTCACGCCGTCAGCGACATCCTCGAGATAGGTCTTGGTGATGTTGCGATCGACGGCCCAGAGATGGGCGCGCTGGATGCTCTCATGCAGCGTGTCCGCGATGCGGCGGACCGACAGGAACTGCCACTTGGGATCGGCGGTCGGCACCCGGTTGCCCCACAGGCGGAAGCCGTCCTGCCGGATGATGGTGGTCACGTCGTTCTCGTTGAGAAGGTTCGCGCGGCTCGCGCTGTCGCCCAGCTTGAAGTCGACGGGCCGCGAGGTGCCCATGATCCCGAAAATGCCCTTGTTCGAGGGCGAGTGCCAGAAGCCGCGATCCGCATCGGTCCGGGCGATGACGCCGGCCACGCGGGCCGAGGCCGGCTCGGAGACAGTGTTGCCGGCGCCGTCGAGGACGGTCACCCACGGATCGACGACATAGACGCGCCCCGAGCTGCCCCAATCGCCCGCATAAGTCTGCGCATCGGCATCGGTGGTGTTCGGGCCATCAGCGACGATGATGGCGCGCAAGCGATTGGCGATGCCCTCGAGCTCGGCCACGACCGGGTTGGCAGCGGCAGTCGGCCGCTGGTGGGTCCAGCCCGGCGCGCAAAGGATCTTCGGAGCGAAGCCGACCACAGCCTCGGCGCCCAGTAGCGCATGCACGCCCTCGAACTGCCCGGTCCCGCCATTGACGCCGCCCACCACGTTGGCGAGCGTCGCGTCCTCGTCCATACCCTCGTCGACCCGCACCACGATGCAGACCGCACCGATCTGGTCGAGGATGCCGTCGAGCGCGGCCGGGAGCGTGCCGCCGCCGGCGCCGTCCGGGTCGAGTTTCGCGGCCTTGGCGCGGGAGCCCGCCACCAGAACCGGCGTGTTCAGGGGGAACTCGGTCGCATCGGCTCCCGGCGCCGTGCCGACGATGCCGATGACGCCAGTGCGGACGGTCCGAATGGGCCGCGCACCGCTGTCGACTTCGAGCACCTCGACGCCATGCAGGAATGTCATGTCTCGCCCTCGCGTTTCGATCGTGTCGCGAGCAGGATGACGAGGCGGCCGGGGCTTTTCCTCTGGCGGTTCCCCCGCTGTGCAACCCTACGACTTGATGCAGGTCAGCACCGCGATGTTGCGCGGCCGGGTTTCCTTGCCGCCATAATCCGAGATCGACCTCGTGTCCTCGGCCGCCCGCTCCGCGTCGTCACGCGACAATACGGGCGCGGTCTTCTGGTCGCTCCAATCTCCGGCATCGTTGCCCTTGACCGTGTGCGTGTGCTTACGCAGCTCGTCCGCCTGCGCGGTACCGAAGCCCCGGCCCGCATCCACGCCGCGGCCGTTGTCCCAGCCGCGCCGGAACTCACCCCGGAAATCCGGCAGGCGGAAAGTGTTCACCCCGTTCCCGGCGCCGAAGGTCATGCCGATGGCATTATACAGGCCGGCGTAGGTCGTGCGGCTCACCTCTCGCCCATCACAGACCAGCCAGCCGGTTGGCGGGTTCGGCATCGCGAAATCCATCACCGCGCCCGGCGGCACCAGCTGCTGGTGCTGCGTCAGGCTCGGAACGGAGAGGTTCGATCGAGCGGCAGCCTTGTCCGGCAGGTCCGAGAGGTTCGCCGTTTCGCGCAGGAAGCCGTTGAAGTTGCCGGCAGGCTCGTTCTGAACCGCGATGATCTCGCTGCCTTCGGGATAGGACTGCCCGAGATGCAACCGGGTATCGACGACCGGGTCCGCCTGCCAGCCCTCGGCGATGTCCTCGTCGGGCAGGCGCTCGCCATCGATGTAGACCGCGAGCCCATTGGTGGTGGTCTTGGTCAGGTCGACCTGCGTCTGACCGGCCGAAAGCAGCTGCCGCTCTTCGACGGTCGCCATCACGACCGTGATCTGGTCAGGACTGGTCCACTCGACATCGCCGTCCGCATTCGACCGCTTGGCGAGCACCTGACTTGTGGTGCCGCCCGGCAGGATATGCGCGGCCGTCAGGTTCGACAGCGCCCACTGATGGGTCGCCACGGTGACGTTCGGGTCGTCCACGAGGACGATCTCCGAGGCATTCTCCGCGAAGAACTCGATCCGCACCACGGTGTCGGAATAGGCGCCCTCGGCGCTGTTGGGCTTGTAGGTTTCCGGCAGGTTGCCAACCGCGAACAGCGCGCCCTCGACATCGAACACCCCGACCTCGCGCAGCGTGAACCCGCCCTCCGAGGCCGGCACCACGAGCTCGGCCGCGTACTTGTTCGGCGCGTTGACCGGGTCGGGCTTGAAGATCCGGTTCACCGGCGCGCGGTAGACCTCGCCAGCGAGCACGGTCTGAGCGGGGTCCGGCGTCATCGGCTGGCCGCCCCCGTCCCCGACCGCCATCTCGAACAGACTTAGCTGCGTTCCGGTCGCGCCGCTTTCGTACATGGCCCGCAGGCCGGCATTCGTGTGGATCGTGCTGTAGGCCATACCCGTCCCTTTTTGCGAGCGAGGGCGCGATAGAGCCGCCCCGGAGAATAGCGCCAAGGCGTCGGCATCCCGAGCGCCGCGGCGATGATTTCAGAGCAGAACCAGCGGTCCTGCTGTCCCAGACGCACCGACTGCACGAACGACAGGACCGCGCCCCAGAAGTCGTAAGAAGCGCCGGCCCGCGCCGCGATGAAGCCGGCAACGGCCCATGCATCCGCGTCCAATTCGAGCACGGTCCAGTGGTCGGGATGGAGCTCGATCCACCGGCCCCGCACCCCGTTGTCCCGCCAGGAGGCCGAAAGGCAGTAGTGCTCGCCGCGCGCGTTGGGCGGCAGGACCACGAGCTCGACATGCGAATAGCGAGAGCACGTGGCCAGACGGACCACGGCCTCGATCAGCCGAGCCGAAGACGAGCCGCCCCAACCGCGGTAGAATGCAATCCAGACGACATCAGGTCGCATCGATCAGCACGGCCCCGTCGATCATGCCCGCCGGCGCGAAGGGATGCGGATGCCAGTCGGTCGTGACCGTCATGAGCGCGGCCCCGTCGATCATGCCGATCGGCCCGAATGGCTGCGGGTGCCAGTCGGCCGAGGCATTCATGAAGGCCGCGCCGTCGATCAGACCGGCCGGCTCGGGCGCGATGACCAACAGATCAGCGCCGAGGGTTCGAGCCACGAACCACCCTTCCGGCACCCCATCCGCGGAATGCGCATCGACGACCCGCTCTCGCCACTCGTTCGCCCCGACGACCACCTCCGAGCCAACATGCGCCACCGCGCCAACCCATACCCCCGCCCCAGAGTTGACCTCGATCAGAACGGTGTTCAGATGCGAGCGCAGCGACTTGACCTTGTCGACGGCCGCGATGGCGCCCTCCAGACCGTCCAGGTCGAAGCCCCGCTCCCGAACCCGGATGTAGAGATCATAGGTGTAGGGCGCCCCGATCACTTGCTTTCGGTGCCACTCCAGCAACTCGATGCCGAAGCCGAGCGAGCCCAGAACCTCCTTGACCGCCGCAGAAGTGCCCTTTGACCGATGCACCGCGGTGCTGCTGCGGATGATGGCGCGGCGCACCTCGTCGTCCCACGCCTCCGACCAATCATCGACGGAGAATGCCCAGGCGAGCCATGGCAGCGCGGCGGCCGGGCAGTTGTCGGGGCTCCATGCGTCGCGCACGGGAATGGGCACCCCGCGAAGTGCATCCGCCACCGCGTCATCGAGCAGCCGCTCGAACTCGGTCGCGTTGTAGGGCAGCAAGTCAGACACCCGTGCCCCCGATCGTCACGGTGACAGACGAGCAGTAGGACACCTCACCCTCGCTCACCTGCACATCGGCGACCGGCGACGTTAGGGACACGTTCTGCACGCCGGACTGGTGCAGCGCGGCGTAGAGGCCCGAAAGCGTCACATCCGCCGCGAGACGGTGCCGCTCCGCCACGTAGGCGTTCACGGCCTCGACCGCGTCCTGCTGGACGATCGAGCCGTCCGGCCCCGGGCGCACGGTGAGCTCGGCCACGACCGAGTAGGGGATGACGGTCGCGGACTTGACCTCAAGCTGGTCCGTCAACGGCCGGAGCGTATCCGCCGAAAGCGCCGCCTGCACCTGCGCGACCAGATCGACATCGGCCGCACCGTCGCCATCACGCGCCATGATGTAGACCACCACCTTGCCCGCCTCGGGGCTGACCGCCTGCGCGTCGGCCACGGCCGCATCGGCGGCAAGCGCATGGAACTCGTAGGAGCCCTTCGATCCGGCAGAGGTGTAGCCTTCGGGGGAGAGCTGGATACGGCGCCGGAAATCCGTGTCGCTTTCCAAGGTCGGCGGCACGGGCGGCACCGCATCCGGGTCGCCCTCGTCGACAACCAGGCGCGCCAGCGAATAGTTGGCTCCGATCTGGTCGAGATCGGCGCCGGTGGCATAGGCCAGCATCACCCCCCGCACGGCATCGTTCACCCGCTGCCGGATCAGGAGCTCGCGATACGCCGCGACCTCCAGCACCTTGTAGGCCGGGTCGCTCTCGACCAGCGCGTCGAACGCCGGACTGCGCTCCTGCAGCGAGCCGATCATCGCCGAAAGGATGGTCTCGAAGTCGAGCTCTTCGACGACCTGCGGCGGCGCCAGCTGGGACAGGTCAATCGCGGTAAAGGCACCGGCCATCAGCGCACCTCGATGTCGTCGAGCCGCACCTCGCGGCCCTCAGGAATGTAGACGCCAGACAGCGCCAGTGAGAGGCGCCCCGGCGCGGCCTCATTGAGCCGCACCTCGCGCACCTCGATCCGTGGCTCCCAGCGCGCCAGCGCCTCGGCCGTCGCCGCGTAGATTTCGAGAATGGTCGCGCGGTTCATCGGTGCGTCGACGAGCTCATGCAGCCGACTGCCATAGTCGCGGCGCATCACCCGCGAGCCGACAGGCGTCGACAGGATATCGACGACCGACTGCCGCAGATGGTCGATGCCGGACAGCGCCTTGCCCGTGTTCGCGTCAATGCCATTCATGCCCCGAGCATCGGCGCGGCGCGGCGCGGTTTCCTCTGGCGGTTCCCCCTACCCCGCGAACACGTCGCCCGACCCGACCGCAACGGTCGAGCCGCAGTCGACCGGATCGCCGACCCGGCCGAGCGCCTTCCCGTTGGCATAGACCGTGCCAGAGCCGCTCGCGAGCGCGCCGGGATGGCAGGAGCCGTCCGAGTTGCAATGCACCGGCCAAGCATCGCCCTGTCGATGCACACCGATACCGTTCGCGAACACGGTACCGGAGCCGCCCGTCGAGGCGCGCGGCGGGAACGCGCCGTGACCGCTCCCCATGTCACCGATGCGAGACACGGCCGGCATCAGTTGAGATCGATCCGGGCGCCGTTGAGCCGGATGCCGGCGGCATCCAGCACCAGCGAACTGCCGTTGCTTTCCAGAGAGATCGAGCCGTCGAGAACAACGATCTTCGACCCGCCGAGATGCACCTCGACCGCCTCGGCCTCCGTCGAGGGCGAGGGATTGGCGGCGGTGAAGGCGGAGCCGAGGATGACGCCCTGCGCGGTGTCGCCCGACTCGGAGAGCACCCACACGAGCTCCCCGGCCACAGGCGGCGCCCAGACCAGAGCCGCGCCGGCGCGCATCGTCATGAACGGAAGCCATGCGGACTGCGTCTCGCCGCCGAAGCTGACCTGCGCACGCGCCTTGGGCGCGTCGACCGCGACGACCCGTGCCGCCCGCACCAGGCCGGCGCCGCGGCGCTCGGCTTCGGAGGCTTGGTAGCTCATGCCTCGCCTCCCGACACCTCGTCATAGTCACCGACATGCGCCGGGCCGGTCTCCGGGTCGAGGCCGACCCACACCTGCGACGGCAGCACGCCATCGACCCACACCGAGGCGCCGAGATGCACGACCTGCTCCCATTCGACCGACCAGACCTCGTACTGGTCGAGCTCCGGGTCGAAGGCATCCGGTCCGATCACGGTGACGCGCGCCGGCTCGACCGGCAGGCCCCATCGGTTGAGGTGGACGACATGCGCCAGAGACGTCGCGGCCTTGCGGACCTGACGCTGCAGATCGGCGGTGCTCATGCCCAGTACGACCCGCGCCCGGAAGCGCGCCACGACTGCCAGCTGCTCGGTGCCCGGGTCCGCGTCCGGCGCCGCCTCGAAATCCTCGAGATCGACGAGCGCGGCAGGAAGCGGCAGCGCGGTGCGGCTCGACGGATAGGACTGCACCGAGCGGAAAGACGGCATCGCAGCGGCAATGGCGTCGGTGATGGCCGCATGCAGCGTGTCTAGGTCGATCTCGGTCTGCGCGTTCATCATCCCACCTCGTAGATCGTCCGCGCGCGGATTTCGGCGCGGAAGTTGCGGAAGAACACGTCCTCCACCTCGTCGAGCACCTCGTCCTCGATGAAGGTCTGCGCCTCGTCCTCAATGCCGAGCGTGGCCTCGGCGATCGGATAGCGCTTCGGGCTCGTGCGGCGCATGATGGTCCGCTTGCCCTTGCGGTTGCGCGCGACGAACCCGCTCGGCACCTCGCGCCCCGCCATCTCGGCGCCGCGCGCGGTCCGCTTCGGACGGCCCTTGAAGGCGGAGGCGCGAAGGTCGTTCAGACCAAACCACATCCGCACCCCGCCGAGGCCGGCGCCCTTGTCCCGGCTGAACCGGAAGCCATGCATGCGCCGCCGGAGCTCGGCGGCCGAACGCAGGTCGAGACGCTCGCGAAGCCCCTTCCGAGATTGCGTTTTCAGACGGGAGGCAGTGCGGCGCAGCGCGCGGCCGTAAGCCAGCTTCAGCTGCTTCTCGGTGGCCCCGAACTCGTCCGCGATGCGCCGGAGATCGGATGCGTCGAAGTCAAAATGCAGCATCGCCGGCCTCTTGCCGTGCGAGTTCGAGCACCGCCATGCCGGTGCCATCGGCTTGCGGCGACGTCAGCACCACGAAGGTCGCGCCGTCGATCACCATGACATCGTGGCGGCCGAGCCCGGCCAGGTCAGCCGCGCGGGCGGTGAAGCGCGGCCGGGTCGTGTCGAGATCATATTCGCCGATCGCGGTGTCGAGAAACGCCTCGTCGAAGATCCCCATCACCGAACGGGAAACGCCCCCCTGCGGCGTGACGGTCGCCACGGTGGCGAACTCGTCAGGCTGCAGGAAGGCGCCCAGATCGTCCCATGCCGGACGGGTCGGCATGGATCAGTCCTCGCCGCCCGCAGGCTCGCCCTCGGCCTTCTTGCCCTTGGCAGCGGCGGCGCCCTTCGCTTCGCCCTTGGCAAGGGTGACCTTGCCGCGCTCGAGCAACGGCTTCGCATCCCGCTCGGAGAGCGTGACGGTCGACTTCGGCGTGCGGATTTTACCCTCGTGAACGAAGGCGGACACCACGTTGAACTGGTGGGTCTTGGACATGCAGCAGGTCTCCAGAGTGGAAAGAGGCGGCCGGGGTCACCGGCCGCCAAGGTTCAAGGATTACGAGGCGTCGGAGCCGTAGCAGAAGCTCTCGGCGCGGCGCACCGCGAAGTCGACGTCCTGCATGGTGACGATCCGCAGGCGGCCCTTCTTGGAGTTGGAGTAGGGATCGACCGTGATGTCGAGGCCACCCCACATGCCGATGATCAGGTCCGCGAAGTTGCCGAAGAACAGGTCGCCGGCGGCGATCTGGTTGGTCACCTCCGAGCGGTAGCCGTTCACGGTGTTTCCGCTTTCCCAGAGGAACTGCCCGGTGCCGGCTTCCTTGGTGGTGGTCTTGAAGTGGCCACGCATGCCCGAGCCCATGACGTAGGCCATGGAGTTGACGTCCGCATTGTCAGCCGCGATCGCGCTCTCCATCTGGACGACCTCGCCCCAGGTCGGAAGCGCGCCGGCACCGCCGGAAGCCGCACCCGCGAAGTCCACCGCGTTGATGCCCGACACGTTCTTGATGCCGAGCGGCTGGTTCCCCGCGCCGGTGCCGTAGAAGCCGGCCTTGTCGATGGTCAGCGCCAGAGCGGTCGCCAGATCGCGGCGCACCAGGGCCTCGACGTCGAGGCTCGACTGCTTCAGCAGCTTGCGCGTGATCTCCGAGAAAGCCGCCACGGTCTTCGGGCCCATACCGAACTGGCTGAGCTCGAGGTTGTCCTCGGGCGCATCCTCGTCCTCACCGATCCAGTAGCCGGTCGCGCCGCTCGCCTGCTTCGGGATGTCGACGTTGCCCACGAGGCCTGCCAGCGGCGTGGCGAGACGCATCAGCACCGCGCGGTTGCGGAGCATGTCGACGAAGCTCTGCGAGAGCAGGGCGGTCGCGACCGAATGGCCGCCGGTGTCGCCCGCAGTGGCGCCAGAGGTGGCGGTGTTCAGCGCGCGGGTCAGCACGTCCGCAGGGACCATGATGCCCTCGGCCGAGCGGCCGGCAGCCTGAGCCGCGGCTTCGGACGCCTCGAACTCGAACGCGGCCGCTTCCTGTGCACGGCGATTGGTCGGATCGGCGAGCGCACGGATGGCGCGCACGAAGCTGAAACGGTCCGCCTCGCGCTCGGTCAAGCCGATGTTCGACCGCTCCGAAAGCGGCGAGGCTGAGCGAGCGCCATCGTTCAGGTGGTCGAGCAGAGCCCGCTGGAACTCGGCCGCACCGCGGCCATCACGCACGAAATCACGCGCCAGATCGGCGGCACCATACTGCTCCCCCATGTCCATGATCTCGCGGACGCGCGCGCGCTCGGCGTCGGAGCCTGTCCGCTGCAGCTGGCGCTCGGACTCGCCCACTTCCTCGAGCACCTCGATGGTTTCGACGATCTGGCCGTCCTCGTCGACTTTCGCGCGAACGAGGTTGCCCGCACCATCCCGCAGGATTTTCGTTTTCATCGCATCACTCCGTTTCTGCGAACCAGCGGCGGGCACCCCGTCCGCGCTATCAATGCCCCGATCATCCGAAACCGGAGGGGCCTGTTCCTCTGGCGGGTTCCCCGCGCCAGCTGCCCGACCGACACCCACCGAGGCATCCGCCGGGATCGAGACGATCGACACCTCGATCGGCTCCCAGTCGATGACGCGCACCAGGTCGGCCTGCCCGGCGCGTTCCTCGATCTCGAGCTTGTGGACGAGGTAGCCGACCGAGACATGCTTCCGGATGCCATCGCGGACATCGTCGAAGATCTCCTGCGCGCGCGCCGACTTGCCAAAGCGCACCACGGCCCGGCCGCGCCGGTCCGCATCGATCCGCGCACTTTCGATCACGCCGATCTGGTCGCGCCGGTTGTGGTCGAGCAGCAGCGGCGCGCCATCGAGCAGCCGCTCCATCCGGGCAGCGCCGGGATCGTGGCTCAGAACCTCGATGCCGAACCACCGCTCGACCTCGATCTCCGACGAAAAGGCGATCTCAACCGTGCGCGCCTCGGCATCGATCTCGCGGACCTCGGCCTGCCGCATGAGCGGCGCCCCGTCCTTCGCGGCGGCCGCGTTGATCTGCTCAGGCGTGACGCTCCGGGTCATCACCCGGCCGATGATGTCGCGGGCGGACCCCGACTGCTTAGGCGTTGCCGCCCGATCCGGCGCCGTTTCCGGCTGGCGCTTGTCCATTGGGAGCTCCCTCGGTTCTGCTGGTGATGACGGCGGCAATGACGTTCTCGGGAATGCCCGCCGCGCGCATGTCCTCGATGTCCCGCGCGATCTCGCGCCAGACCGTCTGCGGGTCGTGGCCGCGATCGCGGATGATCTGCGATGGCGCTATGAGCAGGTTGTCCTTCGCTGCGACGGCCGCCTTCACGTCGCTGTTCGGGTCGATCCAGTCCCAGCGGCGCGGCTGCCATGAGGCGGCCGCGAACTTGTCGCGCTTCGATGCCGGCAGCGGCTTTCCGACCGAGACGATCCGGCCCTCGAGCAGCGCGCGCGAAATCCAGCGATCATAGACCGGCTGGATCAGCGCCTCGACGAGCCATTCCTGAAGCTCTTTCCAGTGCTCGCGCTCGTCGAGCGTCCCCTGCCGGATGGATGAGAAATTCACGCCCTCGAGATCGGAGGCGAGGTTCACGTAGGAGACGCCGAGCCCGGAGGCGATGCCGCGCAGCTGGTGCTTGGTGAACACCGCGAACTCGCCGGAGGGGTAATTCGGGTCGTGCGACTTGAACCGCAGGCCCGCCGGGAGCTCGTGATAGACACCGGCCTCGCTTTCGATCTCGACATCCGCGTCGTCGTCGAGCTCCGGCCCGTAACCGTCCTCCCATTCGAGGAAGCCCTGCTTGTTCGCGGCCTCGCGCGCGTTGACGAGAGCGGCCTTCTCGAACTGGCCCAGCTGCTGCATCCGCCACAGGCTCGTCGCCATCCACGGAATGCCGCGCTTCTGCCCCACCATGTCGGTCACGAAGCCATGGATCACCTGATCCGCCGGAATGCGCGCGAAGGAGCGCGCGCCGAAGGTGTAGTCCGACTGCTCGGCGCCGGTGGTCGTGAAGTAGTAGGCCACCGGGCGCCCGAACTGCGTAAACTCGATGCCATGACGGATGAACCGCCCGCCGGGCAGGCCCACCTCGTCCAGGTCGACCGGGCACCGCTGCGCATCCAGCAGGTTGACGGCGAAGCCCCAGGGCCCCGCATCCCGGCCAATGACGATCTGGGCGATGAACTCGCCGTCGCG
This sequence comes from Limimaricola variabilis, assembly GCF_034371605.1. Classification (NCBI taxonomy): domain Bacteria; kingdom Pseudomonadati; phylum Pseudomonadota; class Alphaproteobacteria; order Rhodobacterales; family Paracoccaceae; genus Limimaricola; species Limimaricola variabilis. Next base: position 1,146,705 of record NZ_CP139691.1, read on the forward strand.
CGCCGCCGACTGGATGGCCGCCTTCTGGATCGAGCGCCAAGACATGCGGCCGGTGACGTCGCAGTTTTCGCGGCGGCCCCAGCGATCCCAAGCAGCCTCGATGGCGTCGTTCGCCAGCCGATCGAGAGTGCCATCAGCGTCCTTCGCCTGCGCCTGCAGCTGCACCCCGCGCGGACCAACGATGTTCTGGCTGACCATGCGCAGGAAGGACCGGCCGTAGTCGTTGTTCGCTGCTTGCTCGCGCGAGCGCGCCACGAGCACCCGCTGATTGCGGCGCACCACATCATCGGCCGTCAGCGGTGTCGTGCCCCAGTTGCCGGTGAGGCGATCGGACTGGCCCGCGTCGTAGTGGCGAACCGCCACCCGGGCGCCGCCGCGCCGAGAGCGGCTGACCTTCGGGACGTTGGTCGCCCCTTCGACCACGGGCTCGACACGCACCTCGGCCTCGCGTTTGCGGAACAGCGGCATGTCAGAACCTCACGAGATGACGCCGAGCGGAGCCGCGGCCGCGCCTCGCCATCCGCTGCGCCCGCACCTCGGCCCGGTACTGGTTGCGCAGCTTCAGCAGGTCGGAGACCGGCGTCCGCGTGAGCGAGCGGTTGTTGATCCGGTACTCGGACTGGTCGAGGGAGGCGCGGCCTTCGATCACGGCCTCGATCGCCGCAAGCACCTTTTCGGCATGCGAACGCCCGTCGAAGCCCGGACCGGCCGCGGCAAGGTCTTCGAGGATCCGAACCTGCCCCTCTTCGACCAGCTGCACGTCGACGTCATCGGTGGCGCGGATCTGATACCAGTAGGTGCCGGGCGCCCACCCGGCGGTGGTCGCGGCGTCCGCCGACAGATGGTGGTTCTCGCCCTCGCCCGTGGCCGAGACGTCGATCGATGCCGGGCCGCGAAGCGCGAGGGACAGCGTCCAGCCGGAAGTCGGAAATTCGGGCGCGGACACCGACGCCTCGAACGTCAGGCCTGCGGAGATCTCAGAGGGAATGGACGCCACCGCCTCACCTTGTGCCTACCTGCGGCGGCGCTTCTTCGGACGCCAAACCCGCTTTCCGGCAGTCTCGGGCAGGCGCGGCGTTTCTTCCTCTGGCGGGTTCCCCGCCTCCGGCTCGACAGCGGACGGCGGCTCGACCGCGTCGTTCTCCGCCTCCTCATCATCGGCCAGCGCAGCGGCGAGGCGTGGCAGGTTCGGGTTCACCAGCTTCAGCGCGGCATAGGCATAGACGCGGCAGTCGAGCGCCTCGTTGCGCTCGCGGACCTTGTGCCATTCGCGCACCGCGAAGCCTTTGACCTTGCGGGTTCGCAGCGCCTCGGCTGTCGCTTGGGCGAACCACTCCGGCGCGCGCGTGTCGGGCACATGGCAAAAGCCGGGCCCGGGATCCGCGATGGCGAAGCGCTTGGCGACCACGAGTTTGGCCTCGTCGACGCCCACCGGAAACAGCGGCACCGGACGCGTGCGCCTCGACTTTTTCCGGCTCGGCGCCGAGACGATCGGGCGGCCCCAGCCGCCGACGCCCTTGATGGCGAAGAGCCGGCGCGCCGTCTTGCCGCGAGCATAGTCATAGGCGGCCGAGGTCAGGCCCTCGCTGCCGCCGGTGTCGAGGCAGGCGCCGGAGACCCCGAGCTGCGCGCCGCTCTCATGCTCCCAGGTTTCGGCCAACACCGCGTCGAGTTCGGCCCAGACCTCCGGCCGCAGCGGGTCGCCCCAGAGCACCCGGTAGTCGATAGACCAGCTCTCCTCGCCCAGACCCCAACCCACGATCTCGACCTCGAGACGATCCTGCTGCATATCGATGCCGGCGGTGAGCATGGCCGCGCCGCGCGGCACCGGTGCCGAGAAGGCATGGGCCCGCTGCATCAGCGCGGCCCCGTCGACCTGGTCTCCCTCCTCCTCCCAAGTCTCTGCCAGCGACACATTGACGAAGGTCTGCAGATCCCCCTGCGCCTTCTTGTCGAGGAACGACTGCACGATGTCGCCGAGCTTGCGAAAGCAGCTGTAGAGCTCGTTGAGGTGATAGGAGGCATGGCCCCGGAACGGCCTTTCCGCCTTCCAGCCCGCACCCGCCCGCTCAGCCCCGCGGATTGCGGCAATGCGCTGCGCGTCGGTCCAGACGCTGCCGCAATCCTCGCAGACATAGCCCGCCGTCTCAGGCCGGTGCTCGCCCGCCTCGTCCTTTGACCAGCTGACCTGACTCCATTTGAGGTGCTGGTGGTGACCGCAGTCGGGGCAAGCCACATGGAAGCGCCGGCGGTCACCGGCCTCGAACGCGTCCTCGATATGCGAGGCGCCCTTGAAGGTCGGCGTCGAGATCTCCATCAGCAGCCGCTGGTCGCCGAAGGTCGCGGCTCGCTGCCAGAGCAGCGACACCGGGTGCCCCTCATGGGTCCGGTCATAGCCGTCCGTTTCGTCACAGACGATGAACGGCGCCGAGCGGCCACGCATGGTCTTGGGCGAGCCGGACCATGAGAACATCAGGAACCCGCCCGGGTAAGACTTCATGCGCTGATTGTTCACCCCGTCGCGCCCGCGCGGCTTGGCGATCAGCTCCTGCAGCGCGTCGTTGGCCTCGACCAACGGGTTGAACTTGGTCTCGAGCCAAGTGTGCAGGTCGCCTTGGCTCGGCTGCATCATGATCTGGCTGACCGGGTTGTGCTCGATCCGGTAAGACTGGGCACAGAGAGCAAGCAAGGTCTTCCCGACCTGGGCGCCCCACATGAGCGAAATCCGAGAGCAGGCCGGGTCGGCCGTCATGTCGAGTGGCTCGCGTTGGTAGGGTGCGTTGTCGAACCGGATCGGGCCCGGAACCGCGTTCCCGATTGGGATATGCACGGCGCGCTCGGCGTACTCGGACGGGCTCAGCCGCGGCGGCGGGCGCAGGAACGCCCCGGCCCGGTGCGCCGCGCGCACCAGCGCGGCGCCATTGGCGAAGGGCGCGAGATCCGTCACTCCTCCTCGCTCTCGTCCTCATTCAGCTCGAGATCGTCCTCGAGGATGAGGGTCTCGTCGGCGAGTGCCGTCAGCGCCTGGTCGATCTCGTCGAGCAGGACCGCCTTCACTCGCGTTTCGTCGCTCTCGCCGATCAGCCGACGCGCGGCCCGGCCAGGTACCACATTGCGCAGCCCGGCACGCACCTCGCCGAAGGCCTTGGCGAGCGCGCGCTCGAACTGCTCGACCGGCACCACGAGATCCTTTGCCTTGGCGAGTTCGAGCTCGACCGTCTCGGTCTCGGCCGCAAGCTTGCGCCGCTTGAGCTCTTCGGTGGAGGCGAGCCGCGTGTCGGCCATCTGGTGGCGGATGTCCTCGTCGCGCCAGGCGCGCACCTCGGCCGAGTTGAACTTCCACTGCCGCCCGCGCCCGCCACGCTCGACCACCGGGCAGCCGCGTCGCACCCACTCGTCGAGGGTGGGCATGGCGACACCGAGGTGCCGCGCCATCTCGGTGCGGTTCAGCACCTCGCCCCGCTGAACCCGGTTGCTCATGCGAGCCGCCCCCGCCGGCCGATATAATAAAGACCCGCGTTTCCAGCGGGCTCGCACAAATAAATTTTTGCGAGTAGGCACACCCTCATGGCGTCACCCCCTCGAAAGGACCCATTTTTTCGGGCGGCTTGAGGGCGGCGGGCAGGCCTCGGCCGGCGCAGGCCGCGAGGAATGCGTCGTAGGCGCCGCCGATCTCGGCGCGGGTCCGCTCGGTGTCGAGACGCGATCGCGTGGGCAAGGTCGCCGCCCACGCATCGCAGAGCGCCGCCTCAGTCGCGGTAGCCACGGTGGTCCCTGGGATCGAGCACCCCGTAGTTGCGACCGCGAGCAGCATCGACGCGGCTGCGAATGTCCGCCGCGCGGTCGCGGTCGATCCGTTGCGCTTCATCCCTCGCCCTTTCCCTGCCCTGCCGTGCCCCGCGGCTGCGCTCGAAGCGCAGGGCCCCGAGCAGCAGCACAGCCCCGGCCAGCATCGCCGAGACCCATGCACTGATCCGCGCGATCATTCCTGCCCTGCCCGAATGGCGCGCCATGCCACGAGACCGAGACCCACAATCGCCAGGACGGTGAAAGCCCAGGAGACGGCAGCATCGGGCAGCATTGGCGCCGCTTCGGTCACGACGCGCTCGGCCGCCACTGCGACCGCCGCGACGCCAGTGCCTTCCGCAGCCGCCTTCTGGACGCGCTTGGGCTCGGGCTCGGGAGCAAACCGGGTCGAGCGGGAGGGAAAGGGCGTCCCCCAAGACCGCGCCGGGCCCGTGTCGATGTGCATGAACCCGCTGTCTGGGTAGTAGCCGAAGCCGGTGAACCCGATGGCGCGCGCCGCGGCCTCGAACTCGGCGGGGTTGTGGTTGTCCATCCGGACATCGAAGGCCTGGCCCTTCATGTGGTAGGAGCTCTTCGCGCCGCCGACGCGCCGGTTATGAGCCGGATCCCGGTATGCCGAGGTGATCAGCATGGGACGGCCAAGATGCGTCCGCAGCGCCTGCAGCCGGTCCATCGCGTCGATATCGAGCACGAGCGAGCCGTCGCCCTTCGACGCCATCTCGGCGGGCCTGAAGTTCTCCCATGGCCAAGATGCTGCCGACACTCTCGACCAGTGGGCCGCTTTGAACTTGTCAGACATCGTCATCTCCTTTCGAGGGGGAGCGCCACCGCAGGCGCAGCGCTTGGACGGCACGCGCGAAAGCGGCGCGGTCGGGATACCAAGGCGCCTCGAGCAGCGACCAATCGGGCCGCTCCTCGAGGGGGATCAGCAGCCACAGCAAAACCAGAAGATGGTAGAGGCCGCGCAGGAAGATGGCGGAGAAGACCACGTTGATGGCCGTGCCGGTGATCGCGAACCAGTCGGACCACACGCCGGCCGCTGCCAAGGGCGCGAACTCCCAGTACAGCGAGCGCGCCACATAGGCCGAAATGACAAGGAACACGCCAGCTGAAAGCCGATAGGTGGCGCTCATGCCCCCACGGCTGCGGTGCCCGGTCCATACGCCTCGGAGGATCAGGCAGGACATGCCCACGCCCAGCGCCGCCAGTGCGGCCGCGATTGCTTCAATCAGTGCCAAGCTGACGCTCCCGTTTCATGTCGTTCACGAGTTGGTCGATGCGCTGGGCGCGGCGGACGACGCCCTCGACGTCCTGTCGCCGTCCTGCTTCGAGCGCGATCCGCTCAGCCTCGATCGCGGCCTTCCTCTGACGGCCGAGCAGTCGCACCCACAGATCACGGATCACGGCGCCCCTCCCGCTCGAGCATTCGGGTCAGGGCATCGAGGGACGAGTTGGACGCCTGGGCGAGCTCGCGCGTCTCACGGGAGTGTTCGCGCTGGTCCTTCAGCCGCCCCTCGTTCGAGGCGGTGTAGGCGTTCCACAGCTTGCCCACGGCAATGACCAGCCCGATGATCATCACCCCGGGCAGGCCATACGTTTCGATGAATGATTGGGTGTCCACTCCCGGCACCACGCGCCCCTGCTGCATCGCGGGCCGCGCAATGGATCAGGCGGCCCCTTGCGCCCGACCATGCCCAGCGCGCCGGGTGCGATCCTCTGGCGGTTCCCCCGCGATGCAAGAAAGTCACAAGGAACGATGCTTCAGCGGCCACAACCTATGGGCAATTGATTGCGGCTATGTGCGCTCATAATCAGAAAAAACGAACTAAATTGTTCAGATGAGGATTCGATGACCAAACTGATCTACGGTGGCCTGCTCGCCCTTCTTGCATCCCCGGCTCTGGCTGGCAGCCTTTCCCCGGTAGTAGAGCAACCGGCAATGGTCGTTACGCCAGCTCCGGTTGCGCCTCCGGTCATGAACTGGGCTGGCGCCTATGCAGGTGCCACGCTTGGCTATGGCGAGCTGGGCCTTGATGCTGATCTCGAAGAACTAGCGGCTGACTTTATTGGGGATGTCGAAATCGACGAACTTCCCTCGCTGAGCCTGACCGATGACGGCGTCGCGTATGGCGCACACTTTGGCTACAACTGGCAGAACCAGCGTACTGTGTTCGGTGTTGAGATGGCTGTTCTTGGCACCGAAGCCGAGCTTGAGATTGCTGCCGAAGGCGAGAGCTTTGGCGCTGAGCTGGACTATGCTGCTCGCCTTATGGGCAAAGTCGGCTACCAGTTTGCCGAAGCGCTGTTTTATGGCACTGCTGGCGTGGCCTATGCCGAGTTTGGCGGCACAGGTGATGCGTCGGGTGAGAGCGAAGATGAGACCGGCTACGCCTATGGCGTTGGCATGGAATACATGCTGACCCAGAATATCTCGCTCGGAGCTGAGTACGTGCGCCACCGCTTTGAAGACATCGGCGGCCTCGACGATGTGGATGCCGAGTTCGCGACTACCTCTGCGCGTATGTCCTACCACTTCTGAATGCTCGCAAATAGCGAGCAGCATTAATTAACTTCTGTTTGCCCGGTCATGCATTCCCGGGAATTTCCGGCCCTTCGGGGCCGGTTTTTTTCTTCCGATGGAGTGAGATGAGAAATGTCTGCTATTTTAAACTTAGCAGGCAGCGTCGATTTCTCGTAGGATCTCCCTCACCCGGTAGACGGAGAGCCCGATGTACTTGGCGATGTCGGTAGCGCTCATGCGCTGGGCGGCGCGCAGGTACCGGATCGAGTGCTGGCGCCATGCACGCTCGATGTAGCGCAGGTTCGATGTCTGCAGGATCTCACCCCCGAAGTGGCGAACCAGGCGGCGCGCGTCATTCCAGCCCAGCACCTCGACCAGCTGGTGATCGATGGGGAGGCGCTTGGGCACGTAGAAGCAGACGCGCCAGCTGCGACCAGTGGTGTCCCGCATGGCGCGGATGAGACGGATGGTCTGATCGCGACCGATCACCTCGGCGATCTCGCCGGCCACACCCTCAAGCGGGAGAGCGGGCGGCGGCGGGCAGGCGACAGCGGGCGCGATGGCGCTGCTCGGATGGTTCATGTCTGTCCCTCATGGGCGCCGATCTGCGTCGGCTTTGTTTCCGCCGGCCTCAGGCGGGGTCGGCGTGTGTCGCTATTTCTTCGGAGCTACGGCGGATCCGAAGCTGGGGGGTCCGGGCGGTGGCGTCAGGTGGCGGCGCGCATCAGCCTCAGTGAGGCCCCGGCGGCGAACCCCGCTGAATGCAGCGTGCCGATCGACGATTTCGAAGTACGGCTCGAGCCAGACCCAATCGCCGTCACTCATCTGGGTCGAGACCACCGCCCAGCGCCAGAAGCCCTGACGCTCTCGCTCGCGGCGCTGGGCGGTGGCCTCTCCCTTCCAGCGCATCAGCTGACCCCGCCCAGCGCGGCGATCTGCGCCCGATCCATGGTCTCGTCCACGAAACGCTGCTCCGGCGCGCTGGGCGCGAGCCGCTCACGGAGGCGGGCCACGGCGGCTCGCATTTCCGGGTCTGCCTGATCGATCCGCCGGATCGCGCTCAGCACGCTGGTGTGGTCCCGACGAAAGGCGCGTCCGATCTCCGGCATGGACCGCCCGGTGATTTCCCGGGCGAGCCACATGGCGGCATGGCGTGGCGCGACGATGTGCGCCTTGCGGCTGTGTCCCCTGACCTCCGAGGCGGGGACGCCCCATTCGGCCGCGCAGGCGTCGATGATGTCGGCGATCATAATGCGGGGCCGGGCGTCAGCCTGGTAAACGCGCTCGGCCGGGAGGCGCGGCATGCAGCTCACGCTGCGCCCTCCTCGGGCTCATCCCGCATCCCGGCGCGCATCAAAGGGTTGGCAAGGCGTGCGGCGCGCAGGGCCCGCATCTCGCTACTGTCGGCGGCTACGGTCTCGGACCAGTGCCGGTGCGGGGTGTCGGCGGCATCAAGGTTGAGCTCCTCGACGCTTCCCGCCATAGGGCGCTTGCCCACTGCACCGAAACGCTTGGGGGTGAAGCCACGGCCCGCGAGGATCCGGGCGGCCTCCTCAGGGCTGCATCGGCGTTCCCGGCGCGCACGCTCCTCGGCGGCGCGCTCTTCCTCGGCACGGCGGCGGCGGGCCAGCTCGTCGGTGATCGGCTGCAGGCGGCGCTGCGCGAGCATTCGGATCTCGGCTGGCGACGGGCGGCGGGCGATGGTGCGGTCGGCGTCGTCGAAGCCCCCCTGCACCGCCCAGGCCGGAAGATCACTCAGGGCGCGAGCGAAGCCGTCGAGGGTGCGAGCCATCTCGGCGTCCGACCGCTCGGGCTGGTAGTGAAACCCCAGGGTGGTGCGGGCGCGACGCTGGATCTTGGCCTCGGTCACCTCGGGCGCATCAGTTGGCCCACGGGTCGCTCGGATCAGGTCCTCGGTCGATTTCTCCCGCGGCGATGCGACGGAGGAGTTCATCGTGGCGTTGGTCGAAAGTGCCGTTCCGGTCATGTCGGGCTCCTTTGCGGGTGGAGGGGTTGGCTGGGGAGAGCGGGTCAGAAGCGAGGCGCTTCAGCTCAGCGGCGTGGCGCGCCATCGGCTTATCGAAGAACTTGAAACTGTTCGGCGGGCCATCCGGCTTGCGGGCCATGACCTCCCCGATGACGGTCAGCTGCTGATCGAGGGTCAGGCCGAGGTCGACCGCCCAACGCCGGGCGATTGCCATGTCGATCTCGGTGCCAATCTGGCGTGCATTCGGGCCAATGATGCCCGAGACCGGATCAACGCCCATCGCCTCGAGGAACTGCTCCCGAGGGGCGGCGATGAGAGGCGGATCGCGATCCTGCTCGCGCGCCTGTCCACCACCACCATGGTTCAAGGATGGTTCTAGGGTGGTTTGGGGTTCACCGTGACCCGGGTAGGGGGTTCCCTGTGAACCGGGTTCAGGATCACCCTGATACCGGTCGCACTGTGAACCGGGTTCACCCTGATACCGGTTCACGTCTGACACCGGTTCAGAACGGTGCGACTTTGCGCCCCGGGGTTGCTCAGATCCGGCCTCCTCGGGCTTCCGAAATTTGGTGCTGGGGACTTCGACCTTGGGCAGATCCGAGAGCACGTCGAGATTGATCGCGTACTCGATCGTCGCGCCATTCTCGCAAGCGCGCCGACCTCGCCGGCCGATCAGCCTCTCGGCCTCGAAATCGCGCATGATGCGCTTGACCGATGACAGGCTAAGCTCCGTCTCGGCGGCGATGGTGCCCTTGGACGCCCAGATACCAGAGCCGTCGTCTGATGCCTTGTCGGCGATGTACACGAGCACGGCCTTGCGCGATGGCGAGCCCGCCACGCGGCTGTAGGCCAGTGCGGAGACCTTGTTGCTCACGACGCGACCTCCAATGTGACGATGGTTTCTTCCCGCTCGCCCCAGCGCTTGCGCTTGCGTACGTCCGCGACCTGCTGGTCGTCCGCAAAGGCGATGCGGTTCAGCCCGTCGAGGATGGCCTTCTCGATGTTGTCGAGGTCGGGCTTCTGCGTGTGCAGGGTGCCCAGCGCGGCGGCGCGACGCTTCTTCGACCAGGACTTCGCCGGCACGAACACGGCCTCGAGCGTCATGGCGACCGGCCCTTCGAGCGGCGTGCGGATCTTCTGGGCGGCGAGCTCGCGCACGGTCTGCTCGAACGACACCGTCGCGTCCGGCGTGTATGCCCGGCCAGATCGCGGGTCGAACTTCGGGCGCTGCTTGCCGAAGGGCTTGCCTGGGATGACGATGGTGATGCGGTCCGGCATGGCTCAGCTCATGCCCAGCGCGGCTTTATACATATCGAGCACCGCCTCTTCCTCGGCGATGTCGTCGGGCTCGCGCTTACGCAGGACGATCACCTTGCGCAGGATCTTGGTGTCGTAGCCGCGTCCCTTGGCCTCGGCCATGACCTCCTTGATCTGCTCGGCGATGTCCTTCTTCTCGGCCTCGAGATGCTCAACGCGTTCGATGAACTGGCGCAGCTCGGCAGCGGCGGCCGCTTCGACGTTGGTGCGCACCGCCACATCCTCCGGCGTTTCCTTCATCCGAGGCTTGGCCGCCTTCGGATCCAGCGCGGGCGGGAGCTCGGACAGGAGAACCTTCCGCTTCTCGGTGCGGTCGGCTGGCCCGACCACGCCCAGCGCCTCGAGCGAAGCAATGATCTCGCCAGCGCGGAAGGGCCCGACCATGCAGGCCTCCCGGATGCCCTTTACGGATACCTTGCCGGTCCGGATGACATAGGCGGCCGCGCTACGGATCATCGGGTCAACGATCGCGGCCGCGGTGACATCGTCTTGAGAGGGGGCAGTCGAAAGGTCGGTCATTGGGTTCTCCGGGGATCGGTTGGCTAGGCGGCAGGGCCGGGCCGGGTGTTGGTGTGTGCTGACGTCACGGGTTGGTCTCGAAATGCCGGGCGATAGCGGCAGGCGACGCTGACAGACGCCGAGACCGTACAGGTGCTGACTTGCGGACAGATGCCGGGCGCGGCGGAGATTCCGCCTCTGGGGCGGATGCCGTATGAGGAGTAGCCCGGACCTTGGGCCTTGGACGGAGCACCAGCTCACGCGCGTCGACGTTCGAGTAGCCCGCTTGAGTGACCAGGATCTTGATGTCCTCGCGCTGCGAGCTGGTCAGGCCTGCTACGCGCTCATTCGGACCAAGCCTGCCCGGCCGGAACTCGATGCCCGCTTGGGCAGCGCGGCGCTTAATCGTGGTCTCGCCTACGCCATAGCGCCGGGCGGTCTCGGCCCTGCTCAGTCCAGCCTGCGCTGCCTCGCGGAGGTCTTCATCGCTGACCTTTACTCGCCGCGTCATGATCTTGACCCTTTCGATGCAACCTCGTGATCGCGGAGGCAGAGCTTCATGTGGCTCCGCCCCCGCTCGGACCCGCCCGCGTGGAACGCGACCAGGTGTTCAATGACGCCGCCACCGGCACGGGAGGAGGAAAGGCCGGTGGCGGCATTCGGCACAGGGGAGGAAACCCGGCCGAACTCTGGAAACAGGATCCCGATGATCGGGAGAACAGCCCACGCCCGGCCGAAGGGGCTTGGCGCAGGCCGGGGCATCAGTCGCCCACCTCGACGCCCAGCGCAGCGAGCTTCGCTTGGTAGCAGGCGACATCGGCGTCGCATTTGGCGCGCACGTCGAGCGTCTCCTTGAGCGCGCGGCGCAGCACCTCGGGATCGTCCGAGTTCTCGGCGGCGGCTTGGGCGGTGACGGCCTCGGTGCTCTCCTTGAGCGTGACGAGGTGGCATACGCGATCGGAGGTCAGCTGACCGGTCGACTCCAGCCGCCGGTTCCGATTGCGCGTGAACGGCATATTCTTGGCGGCATCCTCGAGCGCCCACGCCCAGCGCAGAGGAACCTCGAGCTGCCCTTTCTGGATCTTGGTCAGGGTGCCTTGAGAGATCGAGCCGCACCGCGCTTCTATGGCGGCGGTTGCGGCGTCGAAGCCTCCGGCCTGCTCGATCAGGTCGCCGAAGATCTGGGCCATAAGCAGCTTGTTCATGGAAAGCCTGTTTCCTTGGGCTTGCGCGCTTCTCGCACGAAGGTGGACTTGAGATCGGGGCAGAAGCCTGACCGATCAGCTGGCAGCGCGTAGGGGCTCGGGTTCTTGTTCCTCGTGATCGAAGGAGAAGAGAGAGTTGTGGGGAGCAGGCAGGCCGTGGGCTGCACACGCGGCCCTTGCCAGCAAGTATTTCTTAGCCGGGATGCAGTTCTCGGCCTTCCAGTTCGAGACAGAGTTCGCATGCGCTCTCAGAGCCAAGGCAAACTGCCGATGGCCGATAGCGTCGACAATTTGGGACACGGTCATCATGCACGAACACTATGACTCACATTTTGTGAGGTCAATACCATCAGATAATGGAATGTTCAAAAAATATGAGCTAAGGTGCAGTGTGCCCCCAAACTTACGGAGGGGCATGGCCTTGGAATATCGGGATAAGATCGAGATGACGCGCATGGGTGATGCATCTACCGAGGCCTGCGCCATGCGCCTATCAGTAGCGCGAGCAGCAACCGGGCTGACCAAGACCCAGTTCTGCAAAGAAGCCGGGGTCGGTCTTACGTCGTTCCTAAATGCAGAGGCTGGCCGGAGCTACCCATCGCGAGCGATCATGCTCTACCTGCACAGAAATCACCGGATCGACTTTAATTTCATACTTCACGGTGATTTTCAGCAGCTTCCTTCGGACGTTCAGTATGTGCTCCTCGAGCTGATCGAGAAGACCAACGAGATGAAAACGAGGGGCCTCATCCCCGCCGAACAGCGAACCGTCGAGCTATCGCAGATTGCGCTGCCCCCACAGGATCGAAGACCAGGTTGAGATCGACGCCCCATCTTGAGTGGAGGCCAATCACGACTCGGTACATAACTGCTCTCATACTTGCCTCAGTTTGTTCTTGTTTGGTTCTAGTCGCCGCTACGGCACTTTGCCAAGCACTGACCAATAGTGCATGCCCAGAAAGTTGAGCCCTCCCGCCATATACCTCATTTTTCGTGAGCGAAAGGTATTGCAAGCTCACATTAAATGAACTTTAAGCTCCCTTGCTGCATCAGGCGGCAAGAGGAGCCTCTATGCGACAAGCGAACGAGATTGCGATCACGCAGCGGCTGACCCCGGCCACGCTGAAAGCCACAGTGACGGGAGGGGCATCAGCCCCCATTCAAGGCCTTAGGCTCATCGCCACGAGGCTCGCATGACCCACATTGCAGACATCCCGCGCGCCCGTACCGCGACCCACTGGGATCAGGTGCGCGTGCACATGAACGACGCCATCGAGCCCGCGCCCAGCGCCCCGAGCCGAGTGATCGGTATTGTCGAAGCCGCAGTGACGACCGCCCTTGCCGGCCTCCTATGGGCACTTGGCGCAGCAATCTTGGCGATGGCCCTGCATCACCTTGCGACCTTCGGGTTGCCCTTCGGCGGGAGGAGCCAGTGATGCAACATAGCTTCGACGATCTCCCGGCGCTGGTTGAGCGCCTCGACGGAATGGACGACGCAGACCGCGCTGATGTCATCTGGCTAGCCGTGCAGGAAAGCGAGACCGGTCATTGGAAGGCCAAACGCGGTCGCGTGATGATCGAACTGCACGGCGTCGTTGCATGCGCCGACAGCGACGAAGCAGCGGCGCGAGCCTGGTACCGTGACGCGCGGATCTCGCGGCGTGTGACCGAGTGCGGGAGGGCGGCGTGATGGCCCGCATCCTGATCGCCTGCGAGTTCTCCGGCGTGGTCCGGCGCGCCTTCTCCACCCGGGGCCACGACGCCTGGTCATGCGACCTGTTGCCCGCCGAGGACGGCTCGAACCGCCACATTGTTGGTGACGCCCGCGACCTGCTGCACGATGGCTGGGACATGCTCGCTGTTTTCCACCCGCCCTGCACCCGGCTCTGCAACAGCGGTGTCCGCTGGCTGAGCGTCCCGCCGAAGGGCAAGACGGTCGAGCAGATGCAGGACGAGTTGCGCGAGGGCGCGGCGCTGTTCTCCGCCTTCTGGAACGCGCCCATCCCGCGCATCGCGGTCGAGAACCCGATCATGCACCGCCGCGCCAAGGCGCTGATCGAGGGCTACGAGCCGCCCGCACAAACGGTCCAGCCGTGGTGGTTCGGCGAGCCCGCCTTCAAGGCGACCAGCTTCTACCTGCGCGGCCTGCCGCCGCTGGAGCCGACGAACCGCCTGACGCCGCCTGCTGCCGGCACCGACGAGCATAAGGCATGGTCCGCGATCCACCGCGCACCCCCGGGCCCGAACCGCTGGAAGATCCGCAGCCGGACGTTCCCCGGCATCGCAGCTGCCATGGCCGATCAGTGGCCGGGCGAGGATGAAAGGACAGCAGCATGAACGCCCCCACCCGACCCAAAACGATCGCTGTAGCCGAAACCGTCTGCGTTGCTGCCGATGTTCTGCGTCTCGCGCAGAACCTGATACTGATGCCAGTTTGAGGCCTGCACGATGGTTCGACGCACCCAACCCAACCTAGAGCACTCGCTCGAGCTACTGCACGAGGTCTACACCGATTGCGGCGGCAACGCCGCGCAGGTGGTGGTGGTCTTGATGAACGCGGCCACCCTCGCGGGCCGGATCGCTTCTGTGGACCCCGAGCGCATGAAGCGGATGGTCGACGAACTCGCCCCGCATGCCGACAACACGATCCGCCTCCTCGAGGTAGCCAGAGATGGATTTCCCCAATGAGCACCACCCCCATCATGATCCGCACAAGCCGTGTGCAGGACTACTACGGCATCCATCGGTCAACCCTCTATCGCTGGGCGGAGGCTGAAGCAGCGGCCGCAAAGAAGGAGGGTCGAGAGCCACGCCTTCAAATCTACAAGCGTGGTGCGGCAGCCTTCATCAAGACAGCAAACTTGGAAGACTACATCACAAATCAGAGGTGTAGCAGCAACGTTCAAAGTCGTTAGGAGCAGACAAAGCGCAAGGGGATGGCAATCAGGAGGAGATCGATGCTACCGCCTTCTTGAATTGCACTACGCAGGTAGACTACTGATGGACGGCACGGTACAGGCGATACGGTTCAAGCAATGGTTGCCGGAATGGGACGATTTTGAGTTCGATCCCGCTCAGCACCGACGCAAGCCAGATGACCACATCCTACTCTTCTCCATGCCTGCGATCCAACTACGCGCCCTCAGCGGCGTGTACCGTAGGACACGCGGAGGTGATGGCGGCGAAGGCTTGCAGCGCCACCATGATCCCAAACGGTCAGCAGCGATCCGCGACTTCGTTCGCTATGGTCATCCATACAGTGGCTTGCCTCAAGCAGCACGCGACGAGGCTTCCGCAGGCATGCGCAAGCCGGGCTGGCTCCCAACTGCGATAGTCGTAAATATACTAACAGAAAATGACGAAAGACGGGGCCGGAAAGTCGCGCGGTCAGATATCGTTTCAGTTACCGAAGAGGGCGATAGTCGCGCTCAACTGACTTTGCCATACCGTGAACGTCTGCAGCGTTGGACACCGAAATCTCTTGAACCATTTGAAGTCATTGATGGACAACATCGCCTGTGGGCATTCGATGAAGCGCTGAAAAGCGGCAGTTTGCCGGGAGACTTTGAGCTACCAGTAGTTGCCTTCACTGGCCTAGATATCGGCTGGCAAGCCTATTTGTTCTGGTCAATCAACGTATCTCCAAAACGCATCAATCCGAGCCATGCCTTCGATCTCTTCCCCCTATTGAGATCCGCTGAATGGCTGGAGACCCTCTCAGATTTGCGCATTTATAGGCAAGCAAGATCACAGGAGCTAACGGAAATCCTATTTACCCAGCCGGATAGCCCCTTTTTTGACCGAATTAACATGTTGGGCGAATCCTCCAAAACCGCACCAGTTGGTGCGGGAGTGACACAAGCAGGATGGGTGCGCGCAATAACTACCAGCTTTCTATCTACCGGCAGCGGGCGATCTGCAAAGGGGTTGTTTTCTGCAAACATCACCGCCGCATCCGGCCCATTAGATTGGTCACGTGCGCAACAAGCGGCATTACTAATTATACTGTGGCGAGAAATTCAACAAGCGATTCTCGACAATAGCTTTGACTGGGTAAAGCACCTCACCGAACCAAATGGCCAGAGCAAAATCGATCGCGATACGATCGATGCGTTTTCTGGCACAAAGACGATGCTAAACCAAGAACAAGGAGTTCGAGGCGTACTCGCTGTTGCGAACGGAATATTTTTCTCACTCGCCCAAGTATCACCTGAGCTATTTGACATCGAAAGCAGAGTAGTACCAGGAACCGCGACGAGCACCGATGATGTACGCGCTGCCATTGAGGAAATAAAGAACAGTAGTATACATGCAGAGATTGTTAGACTAGCTACAGCAATTGCGAGCTTTGACTGGCGCTCTACAGATGCTCCCGGGCTTAGCGACGATCAGCGCAGGTTGAAGCGCGGATTCCGTGGCAGCAGCGGATACGTTGCACTACGAGAAGAATTGCTTCGTCATCTATCTGCCGGCACAGGGCAAATTGCGCAGGCATCCGAAGAAGCCTTGAAGCAGCTAGACTAACATGAGCTTCTCTCTTAACGGCGATGATAAAGCCAATATCAGGCAAGCCAGTCCAATCGCCATTGTAAACGAGTTGAGTGGCTTCCGGGACCCAAATCAATCACCTTGGTTGCCCCCAACATTTCCCTTCCCGAATGGCGAACTGCCCTCAGGACAAGCTGCATTCTCTAACGTTTCGCCTACGGACATGTGCAAGGTCATAGCAGTTCGCGGGCCTTTACACGCTATTGATGGATGGGGCTACCTAGGGAAAGCGCTTCTGTCCCTAATGAGCGGGCAGCCGCATATAGCCAGACATCTATCTTACTACGCAGAACTGCGGGCAGCGCTATCTATCCTGGCCAGCTCGGGAATTGGCGTATTCAATAGACGGAATGCAATTGTCAACAGTACAGGCGATGTGACGATTATACAGGATATTCCGACGCACGACATGGCATGGCTCGCACTATCCGAATGGTCAACGACTCAGCTGAGCATGGCCCGCCTAATTCAACCCCTTCGACTTTCAGGACTGCCCCTTACCGAAGTGCTTGACGAGTTCTTTCCCTCGCAAAATCGTGCCGTTGCCAGCAACCTGATGCGGGAATTGGGATTTGATCTTCGCCGCGGCGCCGATGACCGAAGCGAAAGAAACTGGTCGAGTTATCAGGCCACAGCGCTAAGCCCTTTGGCGACTAAGCCAGAGGAGGACGCCGCATTTCTCCGTATTTTCTGGGAGGCCTGTCGACCCAACGGTACAGCACTTGAGCGGCATTTGATCCGGAGGGTCCTTGAAACGCAAGCGCGAACACATGATATGGAGTTGTTCGAGTACGAGCATAGCTTTGGCCGACTGAATGAAACAACGAAGCAGGCGCTTCCTTTTAACTTCCTTATACGGGAAGTTGATCCTTCAGATCATGAATTCTTAATTCATGTTGCTAACACCTCTCTTCCAGCACCTCCTTATGCCATGATATGCCGAGCTGGCCTTCTTTTGAGATTGGCGACCGGCATGTCTGAAGAAAATCTGCGCGCCGCTGGCGTTCAACCGTTTCTCCATTTCGAAAGCTGGTGGCATGAGTTCGGCGCGAACCATGGCTTATGGCGCCCAGGTTCCCCCCCTGAAAATACAGCAGACTTGTGGGATGATATCGATCTCGCGTTGGAGGATACTGCCTTAGCTTCCTCGGAGTATCGGAGTGGATGGTTGTCGGCTCTTGGGGCCAATGCCATGCTCGTCTGTCAGACCGAACGGGCTGCCTTATGGAATCTCATTGCATGAAGTATATGGGCTCGAAACGTACGATGCTTTGCAATGGGCTGGGCGATGCTCTGAACCATGCGCTAGCCAAATCTGAACGCGTTTTAGATCTATTCACAGGATCTGCAGCAGTTTCTTGGCATGTAGCAGAGCTTTATGAGAAAGAAGTTCTTGCAACCGACCTGCAGATGTATTCGACCGTCTTAGCAGCGTCAGTTATCGAGCGGACAAGACCTATTATCGAGCGGGACTGGGTCGATATGTGGTTCGAGCGTGCTATGGTGCATCTACACGCCCATAGTTATTGGCTCGATGCTAAGGCTTTACAAGAGTCCTTGACCAACTACTCACCAATTGACGCCGCATTTGCCGCGCGATCCTTTCATTTTGGCTCGGACTTCTGCCTAAGCAAGGCATATGGAGGCTATTACTTTTCCCCGTGGCAAGCGATGTGGCTCGATGCGCTCCGCGTAACATTGCCCCCCACCGATAGCTACAAGAAGGTTGCGCTTGCAGCGCTCATACAGGCTGCAAGTCGCTGTGCGGCCTCACCTGGCCACACAGCCCAGCCCTTCAAAGCCAATGAAACTGCAGGCCGCTACTTGATCAAGTCCTGGCAGCGTGACCTACCAGAAATTGTTCGGGAACGAATTGAAGATATCGCTCCGCGCTTTTCATTGAAAAAGGGTGTTGCTTTTTGCCAGGACGCCTTAGAGCTCGCGCAGAAAGCTCAACCCGGCGACCTTGTGTTTTTAGACCCGCCCTATTCCGGAGTACATTATAGTCGTTTTTACCATGTACTTGAAAGTGTAGCTCGAGGACGAGTCGGAGAAGTATTTGGGGCGGGGCGTTATCCAGAAATAAGCGAGCGCCCTAGCTCAGAGTTCTCTGTCCGCAGGACCTCTAAAAAGGCGCTAAATGACCTCTTAAAAATTCTATCAGAGAGAGATGCTGAAGTATTGATAACGTTCCCCGCCGGAAAAGCTTCCAACGGCCTGAGCGGTGAGGATGTAAAGATAATTGCAGCAGATCACTTTGAGATCGAAGAAGAGAAAGTGTCCTCCCGCTTTTCTACTATGGGCGGGAATCTGCGGCATCGTGCTGCGCGACAGGAAGCGGATGAGCTCATTTTAAAGCTAACCCAACCCTTATAATTTTGGCCCTGTCGTCCAACATTATGAGTTTGGTTCCACTGTTGCCAACCTCGGCCTGACTGTAATTCGCGCTGTTGCACATATCGGTGAAGGGATTCACCGAGCGCGTGCTGACAGCTAGCTCGGGGACATGCCGAAGCCTTCCCCGATCCGCTACCGCACGACGAACTGGTCCGACCACAACGCGGCGCTGCGCAAGCGCGGCGCGCTGTCGGCCTGGTTCGATCCCGAGATGGTCTGGCACGCCGGCATGACCGGCAAGCGCGGGCGACCCGAGACCTTCTCGGACGCTGCCATCCACACATGCCTCACCCTGAAAATGCTCTTCGGTCTTCCGCTCCGGCAGACGGTCGGGCTGGTCGAGAGCCTGATCCGGATGGCGGGGCTGGATTGGCCGGTTCCGGACTATGCGACGCTGTGCCGCCGGCAGGCGCGGATCGCGGTGCAGGTCCCGTATCGCGCCTCGGGGCAGCCGCTGAACCTGTTGATCGACAGCACCGGCATCAAGTTCCGAGGTGATGGCGAGTGGCAGGCTCGAAAGCATGGCCCGTCACGCCGGAGGCAATGGAGAAACGTTCATATCGCCATGGACGCAGGAACCGGGGATGTGTGCGCGGTCGAGTTCACCTCGAGCCGCCGAGGTGTCAGTCCGCTGCTGCCGGATCTGCTGGCGCAGATCCCGCCGGAGGAGACGATCGGCACGGTCACCGCGGATGGCACTTACGATACGCGCCGCTGCCATGGCGCCATCATCGATCGAGGCGCTGATGCTGTCATACCGATCCGTCGCACTGGTCGCGCCTGGAAAGAAGATTGTCCCGCTGCTGCCGCCAAGAGCATCATGGGGGACTACATGGGGGACCACGTCTATGAATCAAAAATAACGCAATGTTTTCAGTGCCAATTGGTGCCCTCTGCCGGCACCACAAGATCCTCCAATGCATTGATGCGCCTCGGCTTTTGCTCGGATCAAGCCAAGGCGTAGTACATGCCGGAGTACATTTCTGCCCCTCACTGCTTCCTCAAGGACGGCATCTTCTACTTTCAGCGTCGTGTGCCGGCGGAACTGAGACGTCATTACACGTCGTCGAAAATCTCGTATTCGCTTCGGACGAGGTCAGCACGGGTGGCATCTGCGCGGGCCGTACGAGCCGCGAGCCAACTCGATGAGTATTGGTACCACCTCCGCAGTCAGGATGCGGACCTTCCAGGGAAGCACATGTTGCGACTGGGAGTGGCTGATCCCCGTCAGCGGGCTTCCGACGGCCGCACTGTCAACATCGACTGTATGAGCCTCTCTGAGGCTGTGGTGACATACCTGCGGCTCAAGGGTGACGGGAAAGGGGTTACCTTCCACCGGGCAGCAGAGCGGGCTTACGGCTATCTGATCGACACCTGCGGCGACAAGCCGCTCACCAGCTACACAAAGGCGGACGCCAACGCCTTCCGGGATGCGTTGATCGCTCGTGGAATGGCCGGGAGCAGCATCACCCGGGTCTTCGGCACGGTACGGTCAATCATCAATTTCGCTGCCAACGAAGAGGGGATAGAACTGACGAACCCCTTCGCCAAGGTCTACTACGACCGATCCGCAGGCGTGTCAGACCGTCAGCCTATTCCGGTCGAAGCCATCCGTGCTGTACAGGCCGAGTGCTACCGCCTGGACGATGAAATGCGCTGGCTGGTTGCTTTGGTCGCGGATACGGGGATGCGGCTAGCAGAGGCAGCGGGGCTGCTCTGCGAGGACATCGTGCAGGACGATGAGGGCAACTACTCCGCACGGATCACTCCGCATCCGTGGCGCAGGCTCAAAACGGCTGGAAGCACGAGAGAGGTTCCCCTTGTCGGTTCTGCTCACTGGGCTGCCGAGCGTCTACTTACTGCGCATGAAGGCTCGGGCCTCGCATTCCCTCGCTACAATAAGACCGACACGACGAATGCCAACGCTGCCAGTGCAGGCCTCAACAAATGGTTGAAGATCTTCGTGCCGGATGGATCGACGATGCACAGCTTCCGGCACTCGATGCGTGACCGGTTGAGAGCCGTGGAATGCCCGGCAGACATTGTTGATCAGATCGGCGGCTGGCAAACTGAGGGGGTGGGCCATGGCTATGGGAAGGGTTACCCGTTGACCGTAGTGAGAAAATGGATGGAAAAGGTTTCGTGCCGCTCTTGAAGTATCGTAGCCGAACAATCTGTTCACTCCGTGAAGGCTATTCGGCTACTTGGGTCTTATTCCCAATCGGTGCCATGATATGGGCAAACGGGCTTTCCGGCCATACGAGGAAAGGATCATCCTCTTCGGATATGATCGGTATGGTATCTAGATCCGAAGGATCTGGAGAGATGACCATGATGTATGGCCCCTCGAGACGCCTTCTATTCTCAATCTGCATGGAGCGATGAGGGTGTGGGCTAACTTTGCTACCCCTTTCGGCAAATACGAACGCAACTCCGTTCTTACCGGTTGTGAATGTTTCTTTCTCGCGATGGGCCTGTAGCCAATCTAGCCAGACTTGGTCCATGCACACAGGGCCGGGGAAAACGTCCGCGGCTGGCATACAGGTGTACTGCCCGCTGCCCGCTCGTAGGATGTTTCCTTCGCCATCCATCACTGTGGCCATTGCACGGATAGGTGGCGGAGCAGCCCGCAAGATATCCGAAATCAACTGTGCCGAATTTCCTGCCTCAGATTGAACCGATGTCTCCCCTGCTAAGTCGAGGATAAGGCGGCTAAGGATAACGGGTGCTTCGAAGGGTGCCATTGCGCATAGCGGGCCTATAAACATTACGCACCTACCTGAGGCTCGGAGAGATCTGCCCTAATTGCGCCGATCTCGGTGATAGAGCGGTTCCGTTGCAGAAGCGGGCCGGATTGACTTTCGTCTGCCTGGCAGAACCAATGCGGAGAATAATATTAATTCGGACTGCCGATGCGGATCGGTCGCCGCTACATCTCGAAAGACGCCCGATCCGTACCGTAACCCTATAAAACGCCGGGCAACACTCGTTAAGGTACAAGTAGAACCTAACAGTCGAAAGGCATTTGACCTAGCGTAAATTACTGCTCTGCGCAGGGTGTGGGCTTTTGGCATGTCCAAAAAGCGGACAGCTATCCGGCATGTACTACGCCTTGGCTTGATCCGAGCAAAAGCCGAGGCGCATCAATGCATTGGAGGATCTTGTGGTGCCGGCAGAGGGAGTTTTGTTCCCGTTGCAGGCACTTCCGTCGCTGTACGCCCCAGCAAAACAAGGGGTATCCGTACTCGCGCTAGGCGGTCAACAGGCACGGTCTGTACTACGGTTTGTACTACGGCTGGCCGGTGGCGTAGCTTTGGCTAACGGCAGCTCAGGAAGGGCCTGCTGGTACCGGAGGCGAGCATGATCGCTACGTCTCGTCAGGAGTCTTGAGAGGGCCGTGGAGAGTCATCTCGTGGTTCGGGAGTGGGTTACCCTTCCAAGGCCAAGATGGCGCTGTGCGATTCACTGCGAGGCTCTCCGTGGCTGCGCTGGGCGGTGGGGGGGCGAGTGCCACCCCAGGGGGTATGGGATATCGTGTACAGCCCCGACCGGCGAAGAGGTCTGAAGGTTGTCAACTTGCTCAGTCGTGGCGGGGCATCGGTCCGCATGGCGCCGTCGAAGAGCCAACCGGCACAGTTGACGAACACCCAGAACAGAGGGGGGAGCCGGCTCCGTGTACCCTTGACCTGTAACCTTGGCCCGGGGGGTATAGCCCCGTTACGCGGACAAAGTGCTATTAGTATATATATAGCTTCTTGTCCGGCTAAGGGGCTTCTTCACGGAAGACTTCCTCCACATGGGGATCACTAACCCCCGCCCACCCTGATCCTTCGATCTCCGGATCGCCATTCACGAGGAGCCGGACGGCACGCTCCAACGAGAAATGCCCCACCGAGATCATCCCGTGGCTCAAACCCGGCTCTCGGTAGCCGGTATGCCAATCGAGGAGGAACAGGTGCTGATGCTCCCGAGTACGCCCCGCATTCTTGGCCTTGAAAGTCAGAATGACAGCCCCTGTTCTTATCAGCTCGGGGATCGACTTGAGGCGGCTGACCTCCCTGACCCTGCTTCTTTGCAGAAGTTTCTCGGCAACGGCTTTCGAGGGAGCCAAGTCAGGACGCATCTTCAGCAAGCCGAGGGGGGTCAAGGGGATATTCCCCTTCTTCAGCAACTCCAGCTCCAAGCGGTCTGGCATCAGCTCATCGAAGGACACGAGCTGATCGACCGGAACTTCGACCGGCAAGTTGCTCAACAGGAAGACCCGTTTTCTATAGGGGGAATGCACCAGCCGTAACCGTCCAATGGCCTGCATCGTCTCGGCATCTCGTATCTGTGCATGAACGGCCTCGATGCGCTGATCGCTGAAGCTGGGAACCTTCACGCCCGACTGGGGCAGCGGGTTGAGAGACGACTGGACGTAGCCTCGCAGCTGAACTGGCAAGCGAGTGGGCCGATCGGACCGGCCTGCGGCGGCGGCATCATCGTGTAGTAATGGCTCCTCATCATCCCAGAACAAGGCCCGTGCTTTCAGATCCACCTCTGCGGCCGACGGCATATTGCGGCCAGTGACGAAAATGGTAGAGCATCCCTTAGCGTCATTGCTCCCGCGAAGCGCGGAGAAGTGGCCGACCCTTACGCTTGGATCGACGTTCTCGCTTCCCCGAAGCCTGTCTGCGAGTTCCTTGTGGCCGACAACAAGAGGCGGCTCACCGAACTCCGACCAAGCGTTCAAAACTCGTTCGAGCTGACCGACTGCTTCTGGGTTATCCGACCAGTAAGCCTTGCTGCCCGTCCGGTCGTACACCTGTGTGATCAAGGCGTTCTGCTTGACGTCGATCCGTACGAGGTCGATCGGACCGAGTAGTGGTTCCAGCAGGGTTTGGTCGGCAGTCGCATCAAGGCATAACACGGCAGTGTCATCGGTCACGACAGGTCCTTGGGTGAACGCCAACCGCACTACCGGTCCCTCGGATCCTGATGCATCGCACACGACCCGTGAGGCATCATCCCTGCAAGGATGAAGCCGCATCTCCTCTTGGAGAAGCCGCAGCATCGTAGTCAGCGATCGGTATAGTATTGCGTCGCCATTCATTGCCGGCTTCGCTAACCGATCAGGATCGAACGCCAGCGCCGGCTGTAGGTGACTAAGTCCTACACGTCCCAAGTCGCTGGCAGTAACACCGTCATTGCGCAGGCAGCGCAGTAGTGGTTCTCCATCCTCCAGATAGATTGCGATCTTTCGCCCGAGATCTGGGATATCCTCCGTACGGACATGCTGCCGGATGTCGCGCAGAGGGATCTTGACGTTTGTATCAACAACTTCTTGAAAAAATGCCTCGTCGATCACCACGAGGTCCGGCCTCGACATGAGGTAATTGCGCGGCATGCGCAGGTACTGGTGGACCATGATCCGCACCACGTTCCCGTGGTTGTCGCTGCTCGCTTCCACGTCCCGGAACTGCTGCAGGTACCGGCAACTTTCGAAGAACTTGCACTTAGTCCCGTCCTCCGTAGCGCAGGCGTTCCCGAAGACACTCAGCCGAGCTTGCTCCAGGCCGCGAACGTATTCAGGCCGCTCGCACAGTATTGGCATGGCTCCGGCCGATCCTCCGGTCCTTGGCCCTACATGAATGACTTCGGCCTGGAAGCCACCCAGCTCGTTGATCTCTTCGACGTACTGCTCCGCAAGATCATGACGTGGCACGTAGATCTCGACGGTCTGGCCCCAAGATGAGGCGAGGTAGTCCCGCAAATTGGACAGAGTGGCGTGTGTCTTGCCCGCCCCAGTCGTGATGCGAAGCGCCAAACGCGGCTTGTCGTGGAGCTGGCTGAAGAAGTCCGTAAGGGCCGAGTTCAGCTGTTCCTTGCCGGTGTCGGCATCTACTGTGGATAGGGTCGTAAACGGCTCGGAAGCGGGCAGCAGGACCGTGGCCTCGTTTCTGGACGTGAAGCTATAGCTGCCGCTTAGCAGTTCTTCATGTCGGCGCTGCGCCTCGGATAGCGCATTGTCGTATGACCACTTCCCATCTGTCAGATCGGCTTCGTGTGAGAAGAGGCGCCAAGTGAGGTCAGCGATCTCACGGACTCCTGGCGCGGTCTTCCGAGCCTTCTGGCCGCGAAGTAGTTCGCATGTCGCATCGTTGCTCTTCAGCAGCATGAAGCGTTCACGCCCGTCGATGACCAAACCAGTGTCGGGATCCCGGACGATACCCTGGGTATCGAGGGTTCCGGAAGCGGAGCGGTGCAGACGAAACCGAGGACGCAAAGCTCGCTCCGGAAGATCGGCAGGTGGCTGCACGGCAGCCCGACACCCAGGCGGGTGGTACAGTCCGAGCCGCTCTATCAGCGGATCCTCTACCCCCGCATCGAGGACAGGCGCGGCGGTGAAATGGGGTTGAACGGCTCCGAATACCAATAGATCAACGGGGGAGTTCTGCAGCCAAGCTTTGGCTTCCTGATCGGAAACCGCGCGTTCTAGCCAGAACCAGAGGTGAAGCCGAATTTCCCCGGTCTTGAAGCCCATACTCCCAGACCACTGGTACGCGCATGCCGCCCCCGAGAACTCTGGCGGCAGCAACGATATCACGTAGTCCAAGATATCGACCGTATGGTTCTCAAGGTCGATCCACTCCTCCGGCAGCGGGATGCCGTCGAGGTCGATCATCAACCATTGGCGGGGGCAGGCGATGAAGTTTGCCGGCTCCGTCCCATTCTGGCGAGAAGTTCGCTTAACGCCCGTTGTAGGCCGATCCTCCGCCAAGGCTCCTCGAATAACGAACTTGTTCGGATCGCTCTGTAGCCGGCACAGCTGCTGGTAGAGGCTTTCGAGGCACTCCACAGCCACCTGCTCGACATCGAAGCGTGAGCCGAACTGGCCGGAATCGACTTTCAGTTGTCCGCCCGCTTTCAGTCGAACCCGCTTTGCCGCAGTTACGTCAGATCGAAGGATCGTAAGCTGGTCCATGGCGTCGAATAACTATTGCTGGTTGCATCGGGGGGCGTCAGTATGCCCAGATGCCATGGCAAGCCAAGGGAAAATCTTGATTTCGCGATGCAATTCAGGATGTTACCCGGGCTATCGCCTTAACTCTTACCTTTAAGAAAGTCTTAGTCGATCTGAACGCTTGATGATCGCGGAACTGGAGAAAATGAGCGGAACTGACATCAAGCCCCTGAGTGCCTTCGTATGGTCCATCGCTGAGACGCTGCGCGGGGACTTCAAGCAGTCGGAGTATGGCAAGGTGATCCTGCCCTTCGTCGTTCTGCGGCGTCTCGACTGCATTCTCGAAGGGACCAAGAGTGCTGTCCTCGATATGGCCGACAGCCTGCCGAAGGACATCGACGATAAGGCCCGGGACACGATCCTGTTCGGCGCTGCTGGTCAGAACATGCAGCTCTACAACCTGTCACGCTTCACCTTCGAGAGCCTCAAGGGTCAGGACGCCAAGGACGTCCACAGCAACCTTCTGGACTACGTCACCAAGTTCTCCCCGAACGTACGTGACATCTTCCTCGAGAAGTTCTTGTTCACCGATCAGTTGAAGCGGCTGAACGACGCGGGACTGCTCTTCACCGTCTTCGAGCAGTTCACCCATATCGACCTCCACCCCGAAGCTATCTCCAACCTCGAAATGGGCTACCTGTTCGAGGAACTGATCCGCCGCTTCTCGGAGATCTCGAACGAGACCGCAGGCGAACACTACACCCCGCGCGAGGTGATCCGCCTCATCGTGTCGCTGCTCCTCATCAATGACCATGATGCCCTGACCGGCAGCGGAGTAATTCGGCAGGTCTATGATCCGGCAGCAGGTACCGGCGGCATGCTGTCCATCGCAGAGATGGAGATGAAGGCACTGAACGAGCGGATCCGGGTGGAGCTTTTCGGGCAGGAGCTAAATCCGGAATCCTTTGCGATCTGCAAATCGGACATGTTGGTCACGGGTCATGATCCTGAGAACATCGCCTTCGGCAACACGCTGACGCAGGACGCCCATGAGGGGCGGCGCTTCCACTACATGCTGTCCAACCCGCCCTACGGCGTGGATTGGAAGAAGTACAAGGACGCCATCGTGGCCGAAGCGGAGGCGCTTGGCATGGAGGGGCGGTTCGGAGCCGGGTTGCCGCGCGTATCGGACGGGCAACTCCTGTTCCTGCAGCATATGATCTCGAAGATGCGCGATGACGGGCAAGGATCCCGTATCGGCATCGTCATGAACGGCTCGCCACTGTTCACGGGTGGCGCGGGGTCGGGGGAAAGCGAGATCCGGCGCTGGATGCTGGAAAACGACTGGGTCGAAGCGATTATCGCCCTGCCCACGGATCTCTTCTACAACACGGGCATCCAGACCTATGTGTGGCTTCTGACCAATCGCAAGACGCGGGACCGCCAGGGCAAGGTGCAACTGATTGACGCCAGCGGCGAACGGTTCTGGAAGTCCATGAGGAAGTCGCTCGGCTCCAAGCGTCGCGAAATCACAGCAGAGGCTTGTGACGAGATCTCTCGGATCTATGCCGAGATGCTGAACGGCGAGGCGGGCTGGGGCGAATACTCGAAGATCTTCAAGACCACCGATTTCGGTTACCGGGAGATCCGTGTCGAACGCCCCCTGAAACTGGCCTTCGAAGTGACCGACCAGGCCCTGCAAGCACTGCAGGAAGTAAAGCCCTTCGCGAAACTGGACGCAGCCGAACGAGACGCCATTCTGACCACACTGCGAGAAAGCCTCGCTGTGGGCCAACGGTGGCTGGACAGGGCCAAGTTCGAGAAGGCCCTGACAGTGGCGCTGAAGGGTGCGGGCCTCAAGGTCGCCGCCCCGGTGAAGAAGGCGATCCTGTCCGCCCTGTCGGAGCGGGACGAGGACGCTATGGTCTGTATCGGCACGGACGGCAAGCCCGAACCTGATACCGATCTGCGCGATCACGAACTGGTGCCGCTGGAAAATGACTGGCGGGAGTACGTGCAGCGCGAGGTTCTGCCCTTCGTCCCCGATGCTTGGGTGGACGAGAGCCACACCGACGCGCAGGACGGTGGTGTTGGCCGTGTGGGCTACGAAATCAACTTCAATCGCTACTTCTACAAGTACACGCCGCCCCGGCCGCTGTCAGAGATCGACGCCGAGCTGAAGGCGCTGGAAGCTGAGATTGCAGGCCTGCTGCAGGAGGTGGTCGATTGAGTACCCTGTTTCAATCCGTTCCGGCAGGGTGGAAACGCACTTCTTTGCGGCACCTCGCTCAAGGACCTAAAAATGGTGCTTGGGGAAGCGAGGCGGGCGAAGATGAGATCGACGCCGTATGCGTGCGTGTTGCAGACTTTGATTGGTCGCGGCTGTCTCTTAAGCTTAGTGACCCAACGACACGTTCGTTCAAGAAACAGCAGTTCAAGAACCTTCAACTTCGCTCTGGTGATATCGTAATCGAGAAGTCAGGTGGTGGCGAGAAAACCCCCGTAGGTCGCGTAGTCTCATTTGATGAGGACGTGGATGCAGTAACGTCTAACTTCGTCGCCAGAGTACGACCGTACAAAGACGTCTGGAACCGATACTTTCTCTACCTGATCGCTGCTCACTACATGAGCGGATATAGCCACCAGTTTATCAAGCAGAACACAGGTATCCAAAACCTCGACGATAGAAATCTATTCCGCAGCGACGTGTGGGTACCCGATATCTCGATCCAACGCCAGATTGCCGACTTTCTGGACCGCGAGACCGCAAGAATTGACCAACTGATCGAAGAAAAGCAGCGGTTGGTGGCCTTGCTGGGAGAGAAGACAGAGGAAACTATCAGGCAATGCATCTCTTGGGGATTGAATCCTAACGTTTCGAAGAGACCAAGCCGTGTTCTCGCCGGAGATGACCTTGCCGAGCATTGGGGCGAACAGCCTCTATCTACTATCTGCCGTTTTGTTCAGGGTAAAGCGCATGAACCTTTCATCGAAGAGGATGGCAAATACGTTTGCGTCACCGCTCGTTTTGTCTCCACAAATGGGGAAAAGTACCGACGTTGCACTAAGAACCTGACCCCGGCTAAAGTAAACGATATCGCCATGGTAATGAGTGACCTGCCGAACGGCCGAGCATTGGCGCGGGCCTTCCTTATAGATCAAAACCGGTTATACGCGATCAATCAGCGTGTGTGTTTGATCACAGTACGGGAGGGAGATCCTCGCTTCTTCTGCTATCAGTTGAACCGAAACATCCAATTGCTGCGCTACAATGACGGCTTCAACCAAACGCACCTTCCCAATAGAGCGTTCACAAAGTTGTACCTTAAAGTTCCCCCAGTCGATGAACAGAAACGGATTGCGGACTATCTCGACACGGTGACGCAGAAAACGACCGTAATAAGTCATAACACCAATGCCTCCATCGACCGCCTTAAGGAATACCGCTCTGCACTGATCACCGCCGCCGTTACAGGGCAGATCAATGTGCAGCACTATGGCAGATCCGGCACCGTGGACCGGCAACTGGACGCCATTCAAGAGGAGTTGGAGGTGTGAGCATACGAACGTTCAAAGCATCTGCTCAAGGGTCTCTCGACGGCTTGTGTGGGGTATACGCCATCGTCAATGCTTGCGACCTACTGCTGGGCGGCCGGCTGAACTACGACTACCGAAGTAACCTTTTCTGCAAACTTACCAATCTCTTGGATGATGGGCGGCCTATCGGGGATATCATCTCTGAAGGCATTGATTTCAGGAAGCTTGGGAAGTTAGTCGACGTTGCTAGCCGTACTCTAGCACTTGAGTACAACATCTCCGTTCAGAGGGTCGTTGCTTGGAGAGCCAAGGAAGGTCAACTCGATCAGTTTTGGCGTGAGCTGGCCGATCACGTCAATCCATCCATGGGCCGGACGGCAATACTAGGCTTAGAAGGCAAGCACCATCACTGGACCGCGATAAATGAGGTTACACAGAACCGACTAAAGCTAGCGGATTCCGACAGTTTGACCCACCTCAACAAAGCTCATTGCAGCTTGGACGGTACTAGAACCCATCACCTATTTCCCACGCAGACGTATTTGTTAACTGCATGCCCTGTTGAGAGGTCTGATGTTTGAAGCTCATACCCCCGCCGACATTCATCAGGAGAAGGTCTTCGAAGCACATATCGTGAGTTGCCTGACCTCGAAGCAGGGCTATCTCGAACGCGATCCTGCTACAGACTATGACGTTGCCTACGCGCTGGACCGTGATCTGCTGTTCCGCTTCCTGCGGGACACCCAACCAGAGGCGTGGCAAACGCTAGTGGATCACTACAGCACGCAGGCCGAAGCAGAGGTTCTGAAGCGGCTGGAAAAGGCCTTGAAGGAGCAGCCTACCCATCAGGTGATGCGCCAAGGCATCAAGCTGGTTCCGAACATCAATATCAAGCTCTGCTACTTCAAGCCGGCGTCCAACCTGAACCCGGACCTGACCCGACTGTTCGAGGCCAATATCCTGTCGGTTATGCGGCAGGTGCGGTACTCCTCGAAGAACGCAAACGCCATCGACATCGTGACCTTCGTGAACGGTATTCCCGTCACCACGATGGAGGTGAAGAACCCGCTGACCGGGCAGACCTTCAAGCATGCCGAAGCCCAGTACCGCAAGGATCGCTCTCCTGCTGGTGAGCCACTTCTGACGTTCAAGCGCGGGGCTATCGTCCATTTCGCCGTGGATCCGGACAACGTGTCGATGACTACCCGGCTGATGAATGGCAAGACGCGCTTCCTGCCCTTTAATCGGGGACGGGAGGGCGGCGCCGGGAACCTGGATGTGCCGGACGAGAACCGCATTGCCTACCTCTACAAGGATCAGCCGGGGGCGAAGGCGGCCTTCTCGCGTGAAGTGTTGCTGGACCTCATCGGGCGGTTCATTCATTTGGAGCGGTCAGGCGGCAAGGAGGTGCTGATCTTCCCCCGGTTTCAGCAGTTGGATGCCGTTCGGCGTATTCTGTCCGATGCCAAGGCCACCGGCGCGGGACAGAACTACCTGATCCAGCACAGCGCAGGCTCGGGTAAGTCCAACACCATTGCTTGGACGGCTCACCAGATTATCAACCTGCACGACGAGGCTGACCGGCCCCTGTTCGATACGGCGATCATCGTCACTGACCGCTTGGTTCTGGACCGCCAGTTGCAGAACACGATCAGTGGGTTTGCCCAAACCGAAGGCGTGGTGAAGAAGATCGACGGCACCTCCCGTGACCTGAAACAGGCCATCGAGCAAGGCAAGCGGATCATCATCACCACCATCCAGAAGTTCGGTACCGAGCATCTGGCGACCATTTCGGGTCAGTCCTCAAAGAACTTCGCCGTGATCATCGACGAGGCGCATTCCTCGCAGTCCGGCAAGGCGGCACAGGCCATGAGCGACGCGCTGACACGGGAGAAGACCTCTTCCGAAGACATCGAGGACATGATCCTAGCTCATCAGGCCGCGAGAGGACCGCAGAAGAACATCTCTTTCCTCGCCTTCACGGCGACACCTCGGAACGTGACCTTGGAGCGGTTCGGACGTCTGGGGGGGGACGGCAACCCGCATCCGTTCCACCTCTACTCGATGCGTCAAGCCATCGAGGAAGGGTTCATCCTGGATGTCCTCCAGAACTACATGACCTATTCGGCCTACTACAAGCTGGAGAAGGCGATCGAGGAGGATCCTGCGTTCAAGGGCAAGAATGCGCAGAGGGCCGTCGCGAAATACGCTTCTCTTCACCCGTCTGCGATTGGGCAGAAGGTGGAGATCATCGTCGAACACTTCCGGCGTCATGTACGAGGCGAACTCGATGGTCAGGCCAAGGCCATGGTGGTCACGCAAAGCCGTGAACACGCATTCCGCTACTGGCAGCAGATCAAGACTTACATCGAGGAGAAGGGGTATTCCGACCTGAAGGCCTTGGTCGCGTTCTCGGGCGACCTGCGTGTCGATGACAACGACTGGACCGAGGCTGCAGCGAACGGCTTCCCCGAGACGGAGCTACCGCAGCGATTTGATACAGATGAGTATCAGGTGCTGGTCGTTGCCGAGAAATACCAAACTGGATTCGATCAGCCGAAGTTGGTCGCGATGTATGTCGACCGCAAGCTCGCTGGCCTGCAAGCGGTGCAGACCCTTGCCCGGCTGAATCGTACCTGCCCGGGGAAGAAGCGTACCTTTGTTCTCGATTTCCAGAACACGATGGAGGAGATCCGTGACGCCTTTGCGCCGTACTTTGAGGCCACAGAGCTGGAAGAGCGGACCGACCTCAATCAGATCTACGATCTCGAAAGCCGGATTTCGGCCTCCCCGTACACCATTCGCAGAGACGTGGAGCGTTTTGCCGATACGTTCTTCAGGGGCAACCTCAGTGGCCAAGACCGGGTTCGCCTGGAAGGCTTGGTGAAGGAGGCTGTGGGACGTTTTGAGGTCGATGACGATGAGGCACAGCAGGAGGAGTTCAGGCAGCTCCTTCGCAGCTACATACGCTTCTACTCGTTCGTAGCTCAGATCGTGGCCTTGGGTGATCCGTGGCTTGAGAAGCTGTTTGCCTACGTCTCATGGCTTTCCCGCTTGCTGCCGTCCCGGGAAGTCCCCGCAGACATCGCAGTCACGGAGGATATGCTGCAGCTATCGGCATTCCGTGTGCAGAAAGGGGCTGAAGGGTCTGCCTCCTTGCAAGCGGACGATACCAAAAAGCTGTCCGCGATCACGGAATTTGGCGCTAACCGGTACACGGAAGAGGAAGAGCGGTCGCTGTCCGAGATCATCGACTCCTTCAACGAGCGGCACGGGACCAACTTCTCGCGGGACGACTTCCTCCGGTTCGAACGCGTAAATCGCGAGATCATGGACGATGAGATGACGGATATGATGAGGAACAACCCGGCGGATGTCGTCTACGGGACATTCGAACGTGCCTTCTTCCAAGGAATGGTTCGGATGTTCCAGAAGGACAACGAGATGCGCAGCGCCGTAATGACCGACAAGGACGCGCGTGACCAAGCCACACGGCACTTCTTCAACAGAGCGATGCGAATGGCTACCGAGAGCCGGGTTTGAGCCACGGGATGATCTCGGTGGGGCATTTCTCGTTGGAGCGTGCCGTCCGGCTCCTCGTGAATGGCGATCCGGAGATCGAAGGATCAGGGTGGGCGGGGGTTAGTGATCCCCATGTGGAGGAAGTCTTCCGTGAAGAAGCCCCTTAGCCGGACAAGAAGCTATATATATACTAATAGCACTTTGTCCGCGTAACGGGGCTATACCCCCCGGGCCAAGGTTACAGGTCAAGGGTACACGGAGCCGGCTCCCCCCTCTGTTCTGGGTGTTCGTCAACTGTGCCGGTTGGCTCTTCGACGGCGCCATGCGGACCGATGCCCCGCCACGACTGAGCAAGTTGACAACCTTCAGACCTCTTCGCCGGTCGGGGCTGTACACGATATCCCATACCCCCTGGGGTGGCACTCGCCCCCCCACCGCCCAGCGCAGCCACGGAGAGCCTCGCAGTGAATCGCACAGCGCCATCTTGGCCTTGGAAGGGTAACCCACTCCCGAACCACGAGATGACTCTCCACGGCCCTCTCAAGACTCCTGACGAGACGTAGCGATCATGCTCGCCTCCGGTACCAGCAGGCCCTTCCTGAGCTGCCGTTAGCCAAAGCTACGCCACCGGCCAGCCGTAGTACAAACCGTAGTACAGACCGTGCCTGTTGACCGCCTAGCGCGAGTACGGATACCCCTTGTTTTGCTGGGGCGTACAGCGACGGAAGTGCCTGCAACGGGAACAAAACTCCCTCTGCCGGCACCAGACATCGGAACATCATGAAGCGTAATCGACCCGCGGGGGCACCCATCGCGCGCTCGCAGCCGTGCGCCGTGCCCTTCAGCGGTTCGCGCGCGCCAGAAGTCCGACCGCCACCAGCCCGACGGCAGTGATCATCAGCGCGGCCGGGGCGGCCTCGGCGATGTTCTCGAGACTGGCCTTGGCATGCACCCGGGTCGCCAGCGTGTCGTAGCCGAAGGGCCGCAGCAGCAGCGTCGCGGGCAGCTCCTTCATGCAGTCGACGAAGACCAGCAGCAGCGCCGAGCCGACGCTGGCGCGGATCAGGGGCACGTGAACCCGGCGCAGCGTGCCGCCGGCGCTCTGCCCCAAGGACCGCGCCGCCATCGGCAGGCTGGGCGAGACCCGGCCCAGCGCCGCGTCCGCGGTGCCCTGCGCGATGGCGAAAAACCGCACGCAATAGGCCAGCACCAGCGCCGCCGCCGTGCCGGTCAGAAGCAGCCCTGGATCGTGACCGGTCAGCGCCAGCACCGCATCGGCCAGCGCGTTGTCGAAGCCCGCCAGCGGGATCAGGATGCCGATGCCCAGCACCGCCCCCGGCGCGGCATAGCCGATCGCGGTTACCGGCAGGAGCAGCACCGGCAGGCGATGCCCGGAGAGCCGGGTGCCATAGACCATGAACAGCCCGGCCAGCACGGTGACGAAGGCCGCGATGCCGCCGGTGGTGAGCGTGTGGAACAGCGCCCGGCTCAGCCCCGGCGCGACCCATTCGCGCGCGTCAAAGGCATGGCTCGCCAGCACCGCGACCGGCAGCACGAAGCCCATCAGGAACGGCGCCAGACAGGCGGCGAAGGCCAGCGCCCCCTGCCTGCCCGTGAGCCGCACCGGCGTCACCGGCCGGGGCTGTCGCGCCGAGCCGAAGAAGCGCGAGCGGCGGCGGCTCAGCTTCTCAAGCGTCACCAGAAAGACGATCATCGCCAGCACCAGCGTCGCGATCTGCGCCGCGCCGCCGAGATTGCCGGCCTGCAGCCAGACGCTGAAGATCCCGGTGGTCAGGGTCTGGACGGCGAAGTAGTCGACCACGCCGAAATCGTTCACCGTCTCCATCATCACCACCGCCACGCCCGCGGCGATGGCGGGGCGGACCAGTGGCAGTCCGACCCGGAAGAACCGCCCCCAAGGGCCGACGCCCAGCGCGCGGGCCACTTCGAAGCCGGCACCGGACTGCTCGCGCAGCGCCGCGCGGGCCAGCAGATAGACATAGGGGTAGAGCGCCGCCGACAGCACCACGATCGCCGCCCCACGCGACCGGATCTGCGGAAAGGCATAGTCGCGCGCATCCTGCCAGCCCATCAGCGCCCGCAGACCGGTCTGGACCGGCCCGGCATATTCGAGGAAGTCGACCAATGCGTAGGCCCCGACATAGGCCGGCACCGCGAGCGGCAGCAGCAGCGCCCATTGCAGCCAGCCATGGCCGGGAAACCGGTACATCACCACCAGCCAGGCCGCGCCCGCCCCGGTGGCGGCGGTGATTGCCCCGACCGCCAGCATCAGCAGGACGGTGTTGCCGAGGTAGCGCGGCAGCGTCGTCGACAGCAGGTGCGGCCAGATGTTGTCGTCGGGATGGAAGGCCAGCCAGATCACCGACAGCACCGGCAGCAGCACCAGCGCCGCGATCAGAACGGCGCCGACCGACCAGGGGTCGGGGCGGCTAAACCGTGCAAGCGGACTTGTCTGACTGGTTTTATCGGACATGGGGGCCGCGGTAGCTCAAAGCTGTTTCGCTGTCCAGATAACAGACTATAAAGGATCGGATACGGCCGCCCGACCTCCCCGGTCTTGGCCAGGGCCGGACACGAACAGACCCGCTCCGGGCGGGTGGAAGGACCATACGCGCATGGACATCGCCTTTCACATCGGCGCCAACTGCACCGATGAGGACCGCCTGCTCAGATCGGTGACCAAGAACCTGCCCACCCTCGCGGGGCGCGGCACAAGGGTGCCCAACCCGGCGCGCTACCGGCGGCTTTTGCGCGAGACGATCCAGCATCTGCGCGGCGGCTCGCCCGAGCCGGACACCCGCGACGTGCTGATCGATGCGATCCTCGACCATGGCGAGACCACCGAGCGCCTGGTGCTCGGCAACCCGGCCTTCATCTGCACGCCGGCCCGGATCTGTGAGGCGGGGTGCTTTCACGAGCTGGCGGGCTTCAAGGCGCGCTCGCTCGCGGCGCTGTTTCCCGAGGACCGGATCGAGATGTTCCTCGGCATCCGCAACCCCGCGAGCTTCCTGCCGGCCTGCTGGGAGCAGGCGCGCGGCCGCGGCTTCGACGAGTTCATGGCCGGGCTCGACCCCAGAACGATCCTGTGGTCGGACGTTGTGTTCCGGCTGCGACAGGCGGCGCCGGAGGTGCGGCTGACGGTTTGGTGCGACGAGGATTCGGCGTTGATCTGGCCCGAGCTGGTGCGGGCACTGGCCGGGCTTGACGAGGATGCCCCGGTCGAGGGCG
Source organism: Limimaricola variabilis (assembly GCF_034371605.1). NCBI lineage: Bacteria > Pseudomonadati > Pseudomonadota > Alphaproteobacteria > Rhodobacterales > Paracoccaceae > Limimaricola > Limimaricola variabilis. The sequence goes on from NZ_CP139691.1 coordinate 1,182,236, forward strand.
GGCTCGATCTGGTGGACGAGATCATGCGCCCCGAAGGTGCTGCACGGCTACGCGACTACCTCGCTTCGCATCCACCGGCCAATGCTGCCCAGCAGCGCAGGGTGGTCTCGGCTTTTCTGGACAAATACGCCCGCGCCGAGGCGGTCGAGACCGAGATCGACCTGCCGGGGTGGGACACGGCGCTGCTGGCCGACCTCACCGCGATCTACGAGGCGGACCTGCAGCGGATCGCGGCGATGGAGGGGGTGCGGTTTCTCGCCGCCTGAGCGGCGAGAAGTCTCAGCTCATTCCGAGCGCGGCCTTGTACATGTCGAGCACCGCCTCTTCCTCGGCGATGTCGTCGGGCTCGCGCTTGCGCAGGGCGATCACCTTGCGCAGGATCTTGGTGTCGTAGCCGCGCCCCTTGGCCTCGGCCATCACTTCCTTGATCTGCTCGGCGATGTCCTTCTTTTCGGCTTCGAGATGCTCGACGCGCTCGATGAACTGGCGCAGCTCCTCGCCGGCCGCGTTGCTCTGCACATCGATCACGGACGCGTCGCTCATGTCTCTCTCCTGTCGGGGCGGGTGTCGGGCCCCTTCCCTATCGCCCGGCAGGGGCGGCATCAAGCGCCCCGCGCCATGCATCCCGGCGGCAGGCGGGCTTGTGCCGCGTCGTCCGCAGGGCTAGTCCGGCAGCGAACGCGGATCAGCCGGGAGAACGGGCATGGAGATCGTCATCTGGATCGGCGCGGCGATCACGGCCGCGGGTTTCGCCGCGATCCTGTGGAGCTTGCTGGCGGTGCTGCGGCTCCGGCGTCAGGGCCTCGAGGATGCGGAGATGCGGGCCCGGCTGGCGCGGGTCGTGCCGCTCAACATCGGGGCGCTGATGCTGTCGATGCTGGGACTGATGATGGTGGTGGTCGGCATCATCCTGTCCTGACCTCGGGCACGCGGCCGCGCCTGAGCGCCGCGTCGAGATCACCATCGGCCTGCGCCGCCGCGCGCAGCAGCGGCGTTACCTCGAAGACCGGGTCTTCGTCGGCCCATCCCTGCATCCGCGCGACCAGCGATGCGATGCCAAGCACCCTCGATTCGTGGAAGGGGCCGCCCGAGAGGCGGGACCAGCCCAGCCCGTGCACCGCCAGCGCGTCGAGATCCGCGCTGCGGGCCACCCGGCCCGCCGCCAGCAGCCGCGCGCCCTGCGCCAGCAGAGCGGCCCGAAGACGCTCGCCGGTCCTGCCCTCGCTGCCGCGCGCCAGCGCCGCCAGAAGCCCGCGGCCCTGCGCGGTCGGGACCGGCCCTTCCGGCCCGCGCTCCAGCAAGGTTCCCGTGACGCGGCGCTCCGCGAAATAGACGTGCCGCAAGGCCGCGAATTGCGGATCGGCGAGGGCGTCGCGATGCGCCGTCCGCTCGAAGCGCAACGCCGAGGCCGCGGGCAGCAGCAGCGCCGCTTCGATGCAGTCGATCACCCGCGCCGCGCTGCGCAACGGTGCATCGTGCAGCGCCCGCCTGCGTCGGCGCAGCGCGTCGAGCCAGCCGACCCCGTCGGCCATGTGTTCGCGCCGCCCGGCGACCGGACGGGGCCGGATCCCGGCCCCGGCTAGTTGGGCGGCCAGTTCGTGCGCGGCCGCAACCGGATCTTCGCCGACCACGCCGTCGATCGCCCCGGCCCGGCGCGCCGCCTCGGCCGACACCGAACGGCCGCTCAGCAGCAGGTCGAGCGCTGCCTCGGCCCCGCAGAGCGCCGCGAGACGCTGGCCGCCCCCGGCGCCGGGCGGCAGGCCGAGCACGATGTCGGGCAGCCCGAACCGCGCGCCGGGGGCGGCCAGCCGGTAATGCGCCGCCAGCGCCAGCTCGGCGCCGCCGCCGATCGCGCTTCCCGAAAGCGCCGCCACCACCGGAACGGGCAGTCGCTCGATCCTGCGGTAGATCCGGTGCAAGGGAGGGGCGTCGCTCGCAGCATCGAGCTCGCGCAGGTCGAGGCCAACCGAGAACACGCCGTTTTCCGCGGCCAGCACCACACCGCGCGGCGTGTTCTGGCCACCGGAAGCTGAGATATCCGCCTCGATCCGGTCCAGCGCGGCGGAGAGCGCGCTGCGGGTCGCGGCGCCGAGCGCGTTGCCGGGCCCATGGTCGAGCGTCACTTCGACGATCCCGTCCGCGATCCGCGTCCTGACCGGCCCGTCCTCCATCGCCATCCCCTTGCACGCTGCCCCTGCGGGACCATGATCGGCGCCGCGCGGCCCCGGCGCAAGGCCCGGCGCAGCCATGAGGAGAGATCGTTGACCGCCGCGCAACGCCGCTTTACGCGCGCGAAGCCGCAGGCTAATCATCGGCCATGGATATTCGCCGCATCAGCCCCGACTACGCCGTCAGCCCGCAGATCGCGCCGGAGGACGTTCCCGCCATCGCCGAAGCCGGTTTCACCACCGTGCTGTGCAACCGCCCCGACGAGGAGGTGCCCAGCGAGCTTTCGGCCGAAACGCTGCGCATCGCCGCAGAGGCCGCCGGGCTGCGCTTCGCGGTCAATTCGGTGACGCATCAGGGCCTGAACCGCGAGACGGTGGACCGCCAGATGCAGGTGCTCGAGGCCTCGGACGGCCCCGTGCTGGCCTATTGCGCCTCCGGCACCCGCTCCTCGATCGTCTGGTCGCTGGGCCAGGTCGGCCGGATGGAAACCGACGACATCATCGCCGCCACCGCCAAGGCCGGCTATGATCTCGAGCGGCTGCGGCCGCAGCTCGAAGCGCTGCGCGAGCCGTCCGAAGACGACGAACCCGGCGCCGACTGAACCGCGTCGCCCCCCGGTCGGGACGGTATCTCGATCGGTGACGAAGGCCGAATTTCGGGCGCGGCGAGCCGTATCGCCCGAAGTCCTGCCTGCTGACCCAGCCGGACCGAGGCGATCCGGTGCCCCTGCCCGTCCTCCAACGCGACCGCGGTCAGGTCGACGCCGGGCAGCGGCACCTTTTCACCGATCGCAAAGCTGCCGATTTCGGCGGCAGGTACCTGCATCCGGTGCAGCACCACCTGTAGCTCCGCCGGCGCCTGCAACACGGCGCCGCGCAGCGCCTCCGCCCAGCGAACCTGCGGCGCCTCGGCAAGCGGGACGGCAGGACGTGGCAGCGCCAGCATCAGCCCGCCGAAGCGTCCGCTTCCGGGGCCGATTTCCAGATCGAAATACAACAGATCGTACTCCGCCTCCTGCAGGAGCAGCCCGGCCGCGCGCGCGTCCGAGAGCCGGGCACCGGGCCGAAGTTCAAGCGGACGGGCCTGCTCGTCATCCTCCAGCGCCGTCAGCCGGTCGAGCAGCCCTTGCAGCAACGGCGCCATCATCGCCGCCTCGGTTCCGGTGATCGGCTGGGATGGCGCCGGAGAGGCGCGCGGCGCACCGAGTGTTTGGGCCTCGACCACCGCCGCGCGGAGCTGCGGGTCGATCGCGGCCAGCCCCGTGGCTGCGCCGCCCGGCCCGATGGCGACCAGCAACGCGTCGGAGTCAAGTTCGGCGACCAGCGCTTCGCGGTCGCGGCGCTTCCGCTGCAGGCCTCGGATGCCGAGCGGCAGGCCGATCGTTTCCTGCGCCGCGCGGGCCAGGGCCAGCCTCTCCGGGCCGCCGGGAAGGCGCGGCGCGGCGCGGCGCGTCTCGCCGCCCAGCAGGCGGCGCAGCAAATGCTCCTGGGTCATCGCGGTCATCCTGTCCCGTCGCGGCGGCCAAGGCGGCCCGTCCCGATCCCGGATCTAGCCCGATGCCGGTTGCGCAATCGCTAACGCCATGTCGGCGCGCGGCAGTTCGACCCGGAAAGTCGTGCCGCCCGAGCCCGGCAGGTGCCGAATGGCGCCGCCCAAGCGGGTCATGATCTCGCGGCAGATCGCGAGTCCCAGCCCGGCACCACCGGACTTGTGCGGATCGCCCAGCCGCGAGAATTTTTCAAAGATCACCCGGCCCTGCTCTGCCGGGATGCCGGAACCGTTGTCGATGAAATCGACGGCGTTGAGATCGGGCCGCCATTCGATCCGCAGCTCGGGGCGCGGCGCGTCGCAGTATTTCCGGGCATTTGTGACGAGGTTGATGAAGACCTGCGCCAACCGGTCCGGGTCGGTCTCGATCTCGACTGCCTCGGCCGCGCGGTCGCGCACCAGCCGCAGCGCCTCGGGCTCGACCAACGCCGCGGCCAGCGCCCGGTCGATCACCTTGCCGAGCTCGACCCGCCGCCAATCCAGCCGGCCCTGCCCCGCTTCGAGCACCGACAGGTCGAGCAGATCGTCGAGCAGCCGTGTCAGCCGCGCCGCCTCGTCGCCGATGATCGACGCGAAGCGGTGCCGCTCCTCTTCCTTGAGCCCGCCCTCGCGCAGGATTTCCGCAAAGGCGCGGATCGAGGTCATCGGCGTGCGCAGCTCATGGCTCACCTGGCTGAGAAAGCCGTCCTTCTGGACCGACAGCGCGGTGAGCTGGGCGTTTGCGTCGCGCAGCGCCAGCGCGGTCCGTTCCAACTCGGCCGATTTCTGCTCCAGCCGGCCGGAATACTCGACGATCTGCGCGGTCTCGTCGGCCACGGCGATCAGCTCTTCGACGGTGACGCTGACGCCGCCTGTCAGCTGGCCGATCATGGCATGCGCGGTGGCCGCCCCGACCGAGCCTGCGAGCTCGCGCTCGAGGCCGCGAATGAAGTCGGGCGTCACCTCAGGCAACGCGCCGGGGCGGCCCTGGACCCGCGCCGCGCGGGCAAAGATCGCCTGCGCCTCTGTTGCGCCCAGGATCCGCTGCGCCATCACCAGGAGCGTCTCTGCATCGGCCCCGCCGCGCGACCAGGGGCCCGGGCCGCCGGACTGATCGAACACGCCGACGAACTGCGCGCCCTGAAGCCGCTCCACCGGGCCGGGAAAGCTCATCAGCGACACCGCGACGAAGGCCCCCGCGTTGAGCGCCAGGGACCACAGCGCCGCGTGCAGCACCGGGTCGAGACCGCCGGTGCCGAGCAGCGCCTGCGGCCGCAGCCATTCCAATCCGAACGGCCCCTCCGCCAGCACCTGCGCCGAGATCGCCCCGCCGCCGCCGACGCTGGGCAGGAACATGGTCCACAGCCAGACCGCGAAGCCGATCACCAGCCCCGCCGCCGCGCCGGAGCGGGTGGCCCCGCGCCAGAACAGCCCACCCAGCAGCGCAGGAAGCACCTGCACCACGCCGACGAAGGCCACGAGCCCGATCGCCGCCAGCGCGGTACCGCCGCCCGACAAACGGAAATAGAGATAGCCGAAGCCCAGCACGCCGATGATCGAGACCCGGCGCGCCGTCAGCACCACCGCTCGCACGTCGCCCGACATCACCGCGCCAGGCACCCGCGCCCGCAGCCATAGCGGCACGACGATGTGGTTCGACACCATGGTCGCGAGCGCGATCGTGGCGACCATCACCATCGACGCGGCCGAGGAGAAGCCGCCCAGGAACGCCCAGGCGGCCAAGCCGTCGCGCCCTTCGGACAATGGCAGGGTAAGGACGAACATGTCCGGGTTGCCGGTGGGCAGGCGCTCCAGCCCCATCACCGCGATCGGCACGACGAACAGGCTCATCAGGAGCAGATAGAGGGGAAAGGCCCAGCTGGCGGTCCCCAGATGCGCCTCGTCGGCATTCTCGACGACCAGCACCTGAAACATGCGCGGCAGGCACAACAGCGCCGCCGCCGACAGCAGGGTGAAGCCGATCCAGCGCCCACCGGACTGCTCCCAGGCGGCGATGGGCGAAGCGTCGATCCGCGCCAGCATCTCGGCCGGGCCACCGCCCAGCTCCCACACGACGAAGACACCGATCGCCAGCAGCGCGCCGAGCTTGACCACCGCCTCGACCGCGATGGCCATGACGATCCCGTGGTGGCGTTCATTGGCGTCGAGGTTGCGGGTGCCGAACAGGATCGTGAAGAGCGCCAGCCCGGCCGCCGACCAGAGCGCCACGGCCCCGCCGTCGGGCGAGGCTCCGGCGCCGGGGCGGGCGAAGACCTCGAGCGACTGGGCGATGGATTGCAGCTGCAGCGCGATGTAGGGCGTGACACCGACCACGGCGAGCAGCGTGACGATCACGCCCAAGAGCGTCGACTTGCCGTAGCGCGAGGAGATCAGGTCGGCGATCGAGGTGATCCGTTGCGCACGGCCCACTCGCACCAGCTTGCGCAGGAGCCACCACCAGCCCAGCATGACCAGGCTCGGACCGAGATAGATGGTCAGATATTCGAGACCTGAGCGCGCCGCGTAGCCAACCGCGCCGTAGAAGGTCCAGGCGGTGCAGTAGATCGACAGCGACAGCGTGTAGGTCCAGGGGCTGCGCAGCCAGCCATCGCGCCCGGTCGCGGCGCGCCGCTCGGCCGCGAAGGCGACGCCGAACAGGAACACCACATAGACCAGCGCGATGCCGATCAGGCCGTTGAAGCCCAGCATTCAGTCCTCCGGCCCGGCCCGCCGCAGGGCGCGCGCCAGCAGCCAGGCCCCTACCAGGCTCAGCGCCCATGTGGCGAAGAGATAGACCAGCACCAGCGACAGCGGCGTCTCGCCACGCGGCCACAGCAGCGGCAACCCCCACAAGAACCCCGCCACATAGGGCACCAGGCGCGCCGCGTCGTGGAGCCGTCGACGTCGGTAGGAGGCACGGGCCAGAAAGACCGGCCGGCGCGATGGCGGCTCAGCCCCCGGCAAGATCCCGCACCCGGTCGAGCACTTCGGCGTTGGAGAAGGGCTTGGTCATGAAATGGGTCGCGCCCAGGCTCAGGGCGAGCTCGCGGTCACGTGCCTGACCGCGCGCGGTCAGCATCATCACCGGCAGATCGCGGGTGGCCGCATCCTGGCGCAGTTCCTGCAGAATGTCGAAGCCCGACCGCCCTGGCAGCATCGCGTCGAGGATCACTAGCTCGGGTGGATGCGCACGCACCCGTTCGACCGCGCTGGCGCCGTCGGAATGGGTGTGCACCGTCCAGCCGGCTCGCGACAGGATGAAGCTGACCGCCTCGATGATGTTCGGCTCGTCCTCGATCAGCAGGACACGTCTGGCCATCCGTTCCTCCTCCGCCGGCTCCCTCCCCCGGGAGCCACGGCCGCGACGTCACTATCGCCGCGCCGCGCGATACTGTCAAAGCGCATCGGACCGTACCGGCACCAACGGTGGCTCGCGCCGCGCCGGGCAAGCGTCACGCGGGCAGAGCCGGCAGCCGGGACCGACCTCGCGCCTCGGCACGGCGCCGGAGCTCTCTGCCCCGCCCTCCTCGCGCAGCATCAGCATCGCTGCGCGCGGCCGCGCAGGCCCGGCCCAATCCGGCCCCGTCTCGATCCAGCCGACGGCGTGGCACAGCACCACCGCGCCGCTCTCGCCCGGCATCACGGCGCGCACCCGCAGCGGGCGGCCCGGCTGCGACAGCGCCTCGTAGAGCGGCCAGAGCGGACAGGCGGCCGCGCCGCGCGACAGGGTCAAACCGTCGAGCGCCCGGCGCGGGCTCAGCGCGCCGCCTGCGTCGCAGGCCACGAAGCCGACCTGCGCCGGCCCGGCCCCCGGCGGCAGAGTCGCCAGCCGACGCAGCAGCCGCGGCAAATCACAGCCGAGTCGCGCCGCGACCCCCAGCGGATCCGCAGCTTCGCGCCAGGCCTGCGCCAACTGATCGAGCGGCAATGCTTGTGCATCGGCGCGGTAGGTCACCAGCCAGCGGCGCAGCACCTCGCGCGCTGCCGGGTCGAGGTCGGGCGCGCCCATCGCGACCTCCTCCGGCGACAGCGCCGGGTTAGGGCCTTCGAGCGCGGCGACGTGGTGGCCCATGCGGTCGAGGAACCGCTCGACCCGGTCGAGCGGGGTCAGCGCCGCGTCGCTGGTGCCGGGGGCCTCGAGAAAACCGGCGAGTCTGCGGCTGCTCTCGGCCAGCCGCAGGCTCTCGGCGTGGATATTGCGGTGGAACCGGGCCTGCCAGTCGCGGTCGAGCGCCTCGCCGCCAGTGAGGATGGAGGCGGTTGAACGGATCGCGGTGGCGGCGGTGATCACCTGGTGCAGCGAGGCCGACAGCTCGGGGTCATGCGCCAGCCGGTCGCTCAGCCCCGCGACCTGCGCTTCCAGCGTTTCGATCCGCGCGGCCTGCGCCGCGATCAGCCCGGCCCAGCCGGGAAACCGCCCGGCCAGCACCTCGGCATCGGCCAGGGGCGCGTCGTGCTGCGCCGCCGCCGCCTCGAGGCGACCTACCAGCGCGCCATCGGCGCCTTGGGCAATCTGCGCCGGATCGAGATCAAGCACGCGGGCGATGGCGTTGAGCAACCGGCCCCCGATCCGGCGCCGGTCATGTTCGATCAGGTTGAGGTAGGAGGCCGAGATCCCGACCTCCTGCGCCAGCGCGGTCTGCGCCAGTCCAAGATCGAGCCGCCGCGCCCGGATCCGCGCCCCGGCGAGCCGCGCACCGCGCCTCTCAAGCCCCATGAAGCCCCCCGATACGCGCAGCCGGTGCCGCGCCGATGCTGCGCGCGCGAGAGAAATTGTTGACTGGTTTTCGGCGCGCCATGTTCAGAAATTTACAGGAAACTGGCGGCCCGCCAAGCATTTGTTGCTCGGTTTTCACCATTGCGTCGATACTTGCAAGGCACCGGAAGGTGTGGCGGCCAGCGGGAGCGGAGGAGGTTCCCGGCGGGTCGACCGATAATCCAGGGAGGAGACCACATGACACGACAGACCTTCTCGCGCCGCGGCTTGCTCAAGACCGGCGCGATGGGCGGTGCGGGGCTCGCGCTGCCCACGATCTTCACGTCACAGGCGCGCGCCTTCACCAACGCGCCCACCGGCTCGACCGTGACGCTCGGCTTCAACGTGCCGCTGACCGGCGCCTATGCCGACGAGGGCGCGGATGAGCTGCGGGCGCTCGAACTCGCCGTCGAGCATCTCAATGGCGGCGGCGATGGCGGCATGCTGCAGACCTTCTCGAGCCAGGCGCTCGACGGCACCGGCATCCTCGGCAAGAAGGTCGAATACGTCACCGGCGACGACCAGACCAAATCCGACGTCGCCCGCGCCACCGCCCAGTCGATGATCCAGAAGGACGGCGCGGTGATGATCACCGGTGGCTCGTCCTCGGGTACGGCGATCGCGGTTCAGGGCCTGTGCCAGGAAGCCGGCGTCATCTTCATGGCCGGTCTCACCCACTCCAACGACACCACCGGCAAGGACCGCAAGGCCAACGGCTTCCGCCACTTCTTCAACGCCTACATGTCGGCGCAGGCGCTGGCACCGGTGCTGCAGAACCTCTACGGCACCGACCGGCGCGCCTATCACCTGACCGCCGATTACACTTGGGGCTGGACCCAGGAGGAATCGATCGCGGCGGCGACCGAGGCGATGGGCTGGGAGACCACCGAGAAGGTACGCACGCCGCTCGGCGCGGGCGATTTCTCGTCCTACATCGCGCCGGTGCTGAATTCCGGCGCCGACATCCTCGTGCTCAACCATTACGGCGGGGACATGGTGAACTCGCTCACCCAGGCGGTGCAGTTCGGTCTGCGTGACCGGCAGGCCAACGGCAAGGACTTCCAGATCGTCGTGCCGCTCTACTCCGAGCTGATGGCGCGCGGCGCGGGCCAGGCGATCAAGGGCATTCCCGGCTCGCAGAACTGGGACTGGAAACTCGAGGACGCCGGCACCCAGGCCTTCGTGAAGAGCTTCGGCGAGAAGTACGGCTTCCCGCCCTCGCAGGCCGCGCATACCTGCTACGTGCAGACGCTGCTCTATGCGGACGCGGTGGCGCGGGCCGGCGACTTCAACCCCTGCGCGGTGGTCGAAGCGCTGGAGGGCTACGAGTTCGACGGGCTCGGCAACGGCCCGACGCTCTACCGCGCCGACGACCACCAGTGCTTCAAGGACGTGGTCGTGGTGAAGGGCGCCGAGAACCCGCAGGACGAGTTCCATCTCGTGGAGATCGTCGAGGTCACGCCGACCGAGCAGGTCACCTACGCGGCCGACCACCCGATGTTCGCCGGCGGCGCGCTGGGCGAGTGCAACCCGGGCGCCTGAGGCGTCACCACCTGAGACCGCCGGTCGCGCATGTCGCGACCGGCCCCTCCCGACGCGCGCCCATGCCGGGCGCGCGATCCGGGGCGGCTTGACCATCCTCACATACGGACGGGGACCATGGACGCCATACTCATCCAGATCCTGAACGGGCTCGACAAGGGATCGGCCTACGCGCTGATCGCGCTGGGCCTTACCCTCATCTTCGGCACGCTGGGCGTGGTGAACTTCGCGCATGGCGCGCTGTTCATGATCGGCGCCTTCTGCGCCGTGACCCTGCAGAAGATCCTGACCATCAGCGTCACCACCATCGACCCCGAGCGCACCGACTTCCTCGGCAACCCGCTGAAGGTCCAGACCCCCTATGTGGAGAACTGGTTCGGTCCCGAGATCGGCGCCGCCATCGTCGACTGGGCGGTGCCTTTGGCGATCGTGCTGGCGATCCCGGTCATGGTGCTGGTCGGCTTCGTGATGGAGCGCGGCCTGATCAAGCACTTCTACAAGCGCCCCCATTCCGACCAGATCCTCGTGACCTTCGGCCTCGCCATCGTGCTGCAGGAGATCATCAAGTATTTCTACGGCGCCAACCCGATCCCGACGCCCGCGCCCAGCGCCTTCCGCGGCAGCCTCGACATCGGCGTCTGGCTGGGCTTCGACCCCTTCACCATCATCTACCCCTACTGGCGGTTGGTCTATTTCTTCTTCGCCGGGACCATCATCACCGGCGTCTTCGCCTTCCTGCAGTTCACCACCTTCGGGATGGTGGTGCGCGCCGGCATGGCCGACCGCGAGACGGTGGGGCTCCTGGGCATCGACATCGACAAGCGGTTCACGCTGATGTTCGGCCTCGCGGCCGCCGTCGCCGGCCTCGCGGGGGTGATGTACACGCCGATCCTCAGCCCGAACTACCACATGGGCATGGACTTCCTGGTGCTGAGTTTCGTGGTCGTCGTGGTCGGCGGCATGGGCTCGCTGCCCGGCGCCGTGCTGGCCGGGTTCCTGCTGGGCATCCTGCAGAGCTTCGCCTCGATGAACGAGGTCAAGTCGCTGCTGCCGGGCATCGACCAGATCATCATCTATCTCGTCGCCATCGTCATTCTGCTGACGCGCCCCCGCGGCCTGATGGGCCGGCGCGGCGTGATGGAGGAATAAGCCATGCTCGGACTTGAGCGCAAAGACACACTCCTGATGTTCGCGGTGGCCTTCATCACCCTGCTCGCCCCGATCATCCTCAACCCCTTCCCGGCCGGGTCGGCGCTGGCGCAGTTCAACGCAGGCTATCCCGACCTGATGCAGCGCTTCGTGATCTTCGGGATCTTCGCGATCGGCTTCAACATCCTGTTCGGCCTCACCGGCTACCTCTCCTTCGGCCACGCCGCGTTCCTCGGAATCGGCTCCTACTCCGCCGTCTGGATGTTCAAGCTGCTGTCGATGAACGTGATCCCGGCAATCCTCTTGTCGATCATCATGGCCGGGCTGTTCGCGCTGGTGATCGGTTTCGTCAGCCTGCGCCGTTCGGGCATCTATTTCTCGATCCTGACGCTGGCCTTCGCGCAGATGAGCTACAACCTCGCCTACTCAGTGCTGACCCCGGTCACCAATGGCGAGACCGGCCTGCAGCTGACGCTCTCGGATCCCCGCATCCTCGACGGCGCTTCGAGCGGCGGGCTGCCCGTCACCTCGCTCTTCGGCGCCGAAATGCGCGACACCACCACGCTCTATGTCGGCCCGTGGACCTGGGATTTCTCGGTCGGCTACTACTTCTGCGCGCTGCTGATGCTCATCGCCTTCTACCTCTCGGTCCGCATCTTCCGCTCGCCCTTCGGCATGATGCTGCGCGCGGTGAAATCCAACCAGCAGCGGATGAACTACACCGGGCTGAACTCGCGGCCCTACACACTCGCGGCCTTCGTGATCTCGGGCATGTATGCCGGCCTCGCCGGTGGGCTGCTGGCGGCGATGGACCCGCTGGCGGGCGCCGACCGGATGCAGTGGACCGCCTCGGGCGAGGTCGTGCTGATGACCATTCTCGGCGGCGCCGGCACGCTGATCGGGCCGGTCCTCGGCGCCGGCTTCATCAAGTATTTCGAGAACATCTTCTCGAAGATCAACGACGGCATCCTGCACCAGTGGTTCGCCTTCATGCCCGACGGGCTGGAGAACTTCATGGTGACGGTCATCCATCCGTTCATCGGCAAGGGCTGGCACCTGACGCTGGGCATCATGTTCATGCTGGTCGTGATCTTCCTACCGGGCGGCCTCGTCGAGGGCGCGCAGCGCACGGGACGCCTGTTCCGCCGCCGCGACCGCAACGCCGACCACGTGGAATCCGACGCCGCGCGCCAGCGCGCCGCCGCGGAATAAGGAGGCCGAGATGGGCATTCTCGAAGTCAAAGGCGTCAACAAGCGCTTCGGCGGCCTTCAAGCGCTGGGCGACGTCAATCTCTCGGTCCGGGAGAACACTGTCCACGCCATCATCGGCCCCAACGGGGCGGGCAAGTCGACGCTGCTCAACTGCCTCGTCGGCAAGCTGATACCGGACTCGGGCTCGGTGATGTTCGACGGGCAGTCGGTGCTCGGGCGCAAGCCGCACGAGATCAACCAGATGGGAATCAGCCGCGTGTTCCAGACGCCGGAGATCTTTGCCGATCTCAGCGTTCTGGAGAACGTGATGATCCCCTGCTTCGCCCGGCGCGACGGGGCGTTCCGGCTGCATGCCTACGAGACGGTGCGCAAGGAGGCGGACATCCGCGAACAGGCCGAGGCGATGCTCGCGGACGTCAACATGCTCGACAAGCGCAACATGATCGCCTCGAGCCTGTCGCGCGGCGACAAGCGTCGGCTTGAGATGGCGATGTGCCTGGTGCAGTCGCCCAAGCTGCTGCTGCTCGACGAGCCGACGGCCGGCATGGCGCGGGCCGACACCAACAACACCATCGACCTGCTCAAGGAGATCAAGGCCAAGCGCGACATCACCATGTGCATCATCGAGCACGACATGCATGTGGTGTTCTCGCTGGCCGAGCGGATCACCGTTCTGGCCCAAGGTACGCCGCTGGTCGAGGAGACGCCCGAGAACATCAAGGGCCACCCAAAGGTGCGCGAAGCCTATCTGGGCGAGGCGCAGGTCTGAACGCGGGAGAACGCAGATGAACGAGACAGCGACATTCGACCGCGACCGCAACAGCGCCGCGACCCACCCCAAGTTTCTCTCCGTCTGGGACATCCAGGCCTATTACGGCGAGAGCTACATCGTGCAGGGGGTCAGCTTCGACATCCACGAGGGCGAGATCCTGGCGCTGCTGGGCCGCAACGGCGCAGGCAAGACCTCGACGCTCCGGACCATCGCCCGGCTCGACAACCCGGCACTCCGGCACGGCGAGATCTGGCTCGACCACAAGCCGCTGCACAAGATGAAGGCGCATGAGGCGGCATCCAACGGCATCGCGCTGGTGCCCGAGGATCGCCGCATCATCCCCGGCCTCACGGTCGAGGAGAACCTGCAACTGGCGCAGATCGCGCCCCCCGTAGGTTGGTCCCTGGAGCGGATCTATGGGCTGTTCCCCCGGCTGAAGGAGCGCCGCAAGCAGGAGGGCGTCACGCTGTCGGGCGGCGAGCAGCAGATGCTGGCCATCGCTCGGGCGCTGGCGCGCGACATCAAGGTTCTGCTGCTCGACGAACCCTACGAAGGTCTCGCTCCCGTGATCGTGCAGGAAATTGCTAAGACGCTGAACATCATCCGCGATCAGGGGATCACCACGATCATCGTGGAGCAGAACGCGGTCGCCGCGCTCAAGCTCGCCGACCGGGCCGTGATCCTTGACACCGGCTCGGTGGTCTATGACGGATCGGCACAGGAGGTGCTCGAGGACGAGGCATTGCGGCAGCGCTACCTCGCGATCTGAGCACGAGGGAGAGAATGAAGGATCAGCTCATGACACCGCAGCTTCACGAGCCGAATGAGGAGGTGCGCGCCCGCGCCCATATCGATCGCGCCGGCTATGACCGGCTCTATGCCCAATCGGTGAACGACCCGGACGCGTTCTGGGGCGAGCAGGGCAAGCGTCTCGACTGGATCAAGCCCTTTTCCAAGGTCAAGAACACCGACTTCACGCTGGGCCGGGTCGCGATCAACTGGTTCGAGGATGGCACGCTCAACGTCGCGCAGAACTGCATCGACCGGCATCTCGCCACGCGCGGCGATCAGACCGCGATCATCTGGGAGCCGGACGACCCGCAGGCCGAGGCGCAGCACATCAGCTACCGGCAGCTGCACGCGCAGGTCTGCAAGTTCGCCAACGTGCTCAAGAAGATGGGTGTGACGAAAGGCGACCGCGTCGTCATCTACATGCCGATGATCCTCGAGGCCGCCTACGCGATGCTCGCCAGCGCGCGGATCGGCGCGATCCATTCGGTGGTCTTCGCGGGCTTCTCGCCCGATGCGCTCTCGGCCCGCGTCACCGGCTGCGACGCCAAGGTGGTGATCACCGCCGACGAGGCGCCGCGCGGCGGCCGCAACACCCCGCTCAAGACCAATGCCGACAAGGCCTTCGAAAAATGCCCCGAAGGCACGAAGATGCTCGTCGTCAAGCGCACCGGCGGCGCGGTCGAGATGGTCGAGGGCCGCGACCACTGGCTGCATGAGATGGAGGATGGCGTCTTCGAAGACTGCCCGGCCGAGGAGATGGGCGCGGAGGACCCGCTCTTCATCCTCTACACCTCCGGCTCGACCGGTCAGCCGAAGGGCGTGGTGCACACCACCGGCGGCTACCTGACCTATGCCGCGCTGACGCATCAGTACGTCTTCGACTACCATGACGGCGACGTCTATTGGTGCACGGCAGATGTCGGCTGGGTGACCGGGCACAGCTACATCGTCTATGGCCCGCTGGCCAATGGCGCGACCACGCTGATGTTCGAAGGTGTCCCGACCTATCCCGATGCCTCGCGCTTCTGGAAGGTCTGCGAAAAGCACAAGGTGAACCAGTTCTACACTGCGCCCACCGCGATCCGCGCCCTGATGGGCAAGGGCGAGCAATGGGCCGAGGGCTGCGATCTGTCGTCGCTCAAGGTGCTGGGCACGGTGGGCGAGCCGATCAACCCCGAGGCCTGGGAGTGGTACGACCGGGTCATCGGCAAGGGCCGCGTGCCGATCGTCGACACCTGGTGGCAGACCGAGACCGGCGGTCACATGATCACCTCCCTGCCGGGCGCGATCGCGACCAAGCCCGGCTCGGCCACCCTGCCCTTCTTCGGCGTGCAGCCGGTCGTGCTCGACCCGCAATCGGGTGCGGTGATCGAGGAGACCGAAGCCGAGGGCGTGCTCGCCATCGCCGACAGCTGGCCGGGGCAGATGCGCACCATCTGGGGCGATCACGATCGCTTCGAGCAGACCTACTTCTCGCAGTACAAGGGCTACTACTTCTCGGGCGACGGCTGCCGCCGCGACGCCGACGGCTACTACTGGATCACCGGGCGCGTCGACGACGTGATCAACGTTTCCGGCCACCGCATGGGCACCGCCGAGGTCGAGAGCGCGCTGGTGGCGCACAAGGCGGTCTCCGAGGCCGCGGTGGTCGGCTACCCGCACGAGGTGAAGGGCCAAGGCATCTATGCCTATGTCACGCTGATGGAAGGGGTCGAGGCCACCGACGAGTTGCGCAAGGAGCTGCGTCAGTGGGTGCGCCAGGAGATCGGCCCGATCGCTAGCCCCGACCTGATCCAGTGGGCCCCCGGCCTGCCCAAGACCCGCTCGGGCAAGATCATGCGCCGCATCCTGCGCAAGATCGCAGAGAACGACTACGGCAGCCTCGGCGACACCTCGACCCTGGCCGAGCCACAGGTGGTCGAAGATCTCATCGCCAACCGCATGAATCGCGGCTGAAAGAGGCGCCGGGGGCCTGTTCGACAGCCCCCCGCCGCCTGCCTTACGTTTCGTCAAGAGATTGCCTTCATGCTCGGCCATGGTGGGGGCTCCTGATTCGGGAGCTTTTGATGGATTCGTTTAGACCGATTTCCCCGTATTCGGCCCCGGTATTCGCGGTCGGCCAACCCGAGCGGACCGGCGAGGTCTCTGCCGCGCGTCCGCGTCGCGACGTGCCGCCCGTCACCCGGGCGGCAACGCCCGCGCCCATCGCCCCGCGACCGCCGGATCAGAGCAGCATCGGGCTGGTGCAGGCAGGCCTGATGGCCGGAGGCTCCCCCGCGCAGGATTACTCGCCCGAGCGGGCGCTCAAACCCTGGGGCGTGGCCATCCTGCCCGATGCCGAAAGCGCGGAGGCCCGCCGGGAGGCGGAGGCGGCGCGCCTTGCCGATGCCGAAGCTACAGCAGAGCGAACCGCGCCGGACGACGGCGCCGCGCTTCCGGAAGTGCCACCCGCCCCCGTGGCGGCGGACCGGGAGCCGCCTGCGGCGGTGCCGGCCGATCCCCGGACGCCCCCCGCGCCCAGCTGACGCAGGGGCTGGCCTGGCATAGGTCGCGGCTGCTTTCCTCGCCCAGCGAACCGGCGTATAAGCCCCCGGAACTGCAGCCCGGACGGGCGTGATACGAGGGGCCCAGAGCTATGAGCGACAAGACCAGCCACGACAGCGATGTCAGCTTCATCCGCGCGCTGGCGGAACTGCTGAACCAGAACGACCTGACCGAACTTCAGGTGAAGCGCGACTACGGCGAGAATGACAGCCTGAACGTCCGCGTCAGCCGCGCCCGCGAAGTGGTCCAGCAGGTCGCCATGCCGCAGCAGAGCCATCCCGCGCCGATGGCTGCCGCGGCCCCCAGCCCGGCTGCCGCCCCCGCTGCCGCGGCCAACGAAGACCCCGCGAGCCATCCGGGTGCCGTCACCTCGCCGATGGTCGGCACCGCCTATCTGCAGGCCGAGCCCGGCTCGCCCGCCTTCGTCACCCCCGGCGCCCAGGTCAAGGAAGGCGACACGGTCCTCATCATCGAGGCGATGAAGACCATGAACCAGATTCCCGCCCCGCGCTCCGGCACGGTCAAGCGCATCCTCGTCGAGGACGGCAGCCCCGTCGAGTTCGGCGCGCCGCTGATGATCATCGAG
Source organism: Limimaricola variabilis (assembly GCF_034371605.1). Lineage (NCBI taxonomy): Bacteria > Pseudomonadati > Pseudomonadota > Alphaproteobacteria > Rhodobacterales > Paracoccaceae > Limimaricola > Limimaricola variabilis. The sequence goes on from NZ_CP139691.1 coordinate 1,199,285, forward strand.
TGAGCCCCATGTTCGACAAGATCCTCATCGCCAACCGCGGCGAGATCGCCCTGCGCGTCGTGCGCGCGGCCCGCGAGATGGGCATCAAGTCCGTCGCCGTCCATTCCACAGCCGATTCGGACGCCATGCATGTCCGCATGGCCGACGAGGCGATCTGCATCGGCCCGCCGCCTTCGTCGCAATCCTACCTTTCCTTCCCGGCCATCCTCTCGGCCTGCGAGATTACAGGCGCCCAGGCGATTCACCCGGGCTACGGCTTCCTTTCCGAGAACGCCGCCTTCGTGCAGGCGGTCGAGGATCACGGCCTGACCTTCATCGGCCCCAAGGCCGAGCACATCCGCGTCATGGGCGACAAGATCACCGCCAAGGACACGATGAAGGCGCTGGGCGTGCCCTGCGTGCCGGGCTCGGATGGCGGCGTGCCGTCCGTCGAGGCGGCCCGGAAGGTCGGCGCCGAGATCGGCTACCCGGTGATCATCAAGGCCACCGCCGGCGGCGGCGGTCGCGGCATGAAGGTCGCGAAGTCCGAGGCCGAGATCGAGCGCGCCTTCCAGACCGCGCGCTCCGAGGCCAAGGCCGCCTTCGGCAATGACGAGGTCTATATCGAGAAGTACCTCACCACGCCGCGCCACATCGAGATCCAGGTCTTCGGGGATGGCAAGGGTGGTGCGGTGCATCTGGGCGAGCGCGACTGCTCGCTGCAGCGCCGTCACCAGAAGGTGCTCGAAGAGGCCCCCGGCCCCTGCATCACACCCGAGCTGCGCGATCGGATCGGCAAGGTCTGCGCCGACGCCGTGGCCAAGATCAACTATGCCGGCGCCGGCACGATCGAGTTCCTGTTCGAGAATGACGAGTTCTACTTCATCGAGATGAACACCCGCCTGCAGGTGGAGCATCCGGTGACCGAGGCGATCTTCGGCGTCGACCTGGTGCGCGAGCAGATCCGCGTCGCCTCCGGCCTGCCGATGTCCTTCGTGCAGGAGGATCTGCAGATCCGCGGCCACGCGATCGAAGTCCGGATCAATGCCGAGAAGCTGCCGAACTTCGCGCCCTGCCCGGGCCGGATCACGCAGTACCACGCGCCGGGCGGTCTTGGCGTGCGGATGGACAGCGCGCTCTATGACGGCTACCGGATTCCGCCCTATTACGACAGCCTGATCGCCAAGCTGATCGTGCATGGCCAGGATCGGGCCGAGGCGCTGGCGCGGCTCAACCGGGCGCTGGGCGAGCTGATCGTGGACGGCGTGGACACCACCGTGCCGCTGCATCACGCGCTTCTGGGTGAGCCCGACATCCTCTCGGGCGACTACAACATCCACTGGCTCGAGCACTGGCTCGAGCAGACCCTGCAGGGATAAGGCGGGGCCGCGCAGCATGTCCTCGCGGCCCGACGACTCCCGGCTGACGCCCGAGCTGCTACTGCATGGCTATGCGCAGGGCGTCTTCCCGATGGCCGAGAGCCGGAACGACCCGGAGATCTTCTGGGTCGATCCGCGGCTGCGGGGTGTGCTGCCGCTCGACCGGCTGCGCATCTCGCGTAGCCTCGCTCGGCGGATGCGCCGCGGCGGGTTCGAGGTCGCGGTGAACCGCGACTTCGAAGCGGTGCTAGCGGGATGCGCCGACCGCACGGAGACCTGGATCAACGACGAAATCGCCGAACTCTACATGTCACTCCACAATCTGGGTTTCGCCCACAGCGTGGAGATCCGCCAGCAGGGGCAGCTCGTGGGCGGCATCTACGGCGTGACGCTCGGGGCGGCCTTCTTCGGAGAGAGCATGTTCTCGCGCGCCACCGACGCGTCGAAGCTTGCCATGGTCTGGCTGGTCGATCGGCTCAGGCTCGGCGGGTTCAGGCTGTTCGACGCGCAGTTCCTGACGCCGCATCTCGCGAGCCTCGGCTTTGTCGAGCTGTCGCGGGCGGAGTACCGGGCCGAGCTGCAGACCGCGCTCGAATCACAGGCAAGCTTCCTTGCGCCCGGGCCTCCGGCCCCGGCTCAGGACGTCTTGCAGCGCAACGCCCAGACGTCGTAGCGCGGGTGGTCCATGGCGTTGAGCGCCGGGGCCGAGGCGATCATCCATCCTTGGAAGACCGGCGTCTCTACCGAGCGGTAACGCACCTCCAGACGCTCATATGCGTCGCCTGAGGGGTTGTCGGCCGGGTAGCGGCATTCGTCGAGCACGATCGACAGATGGCCCACGGTGCCGCTCTCGCCCGCGGCGAGGTCGAGATCGGTGACGATGCCGGTAATCTTGTCGAGCACGCGCACCACGCCGCCCGGCGCCTGCGTGGCCTCCTGCGCGGCGGCAGGAGCCGCCAGCGCGATCGCCAGCGCGGCGAGGCGGATCATTCGGGCTGCCACGCGTCGTAATCCTTCATCTCGGCCGGGGCGGCGCGACGGATCGAGCCTTTGGGCGCATAGGCCATGGCCGTGCCGGTCAGGTTCTCCTGGTGCGGCTTCTCCCAGGGGCGATGCACGAGCGGCCGCTCGCTCGGCGGCTGGTCCCAGATCCGGTGCAGCCAGCCATGCCAGTCGGGATCGATGCGGGTCGCCTCGATCTCGCCGTTGAAGATCACCCAACGCTTCGAGTCGTCGGCGTTGCGGTAATAGACGTTGCCCTGCGCGTCCTCGCCCACCTTCGTGCCGTTGCGCCAGGTGAAGAGCTGCGTGCCGAAGCTCTGCCCGTGCCACCAGGTGAAGAAGCGCTTGAGGGTGCTGCCGAAGCTCATGATCCGTCTCCTGTCCTGCGGCCCGTCATGCCGCAAACGCGCGGCGAGGTCCAGCATCTAGAGGGCCCGCGCGGTGACCTCGATCTCGATCCGCATGGCGGGCTCCATCAGCCCGCATTCGATCATCGTCGCGGCTGGCGGCGCCGCGCCCCAAGCGGCGCGCAGCAGCGGCCAGCAGGCCGGAAACTCGCCGCGGTCGGGGAGCATGTAGGTGACGCGCACCACCCGGTCCATGCCCGATCCGGCGGCCTTCAGCGCCCGTGCCACGTTGTCCAACGCGTTGCGGCACTGGGCCTCGATCCCCTCAGGCAGCTTCATCGTGGCGTAGTCGTAGCCGGTGGTGCCCGAAACGAAGACCCATCCATCGCAAAGGACGGACCGGCTGTAGCCGATCCGTCCCTCGAATTCCGATCCGGAGGTGAAGCGCTCCATGGCCTCAGCCGGCGGAAGCGGTTTCCTTCTTGGCGCCATCAGCATGGATCATCAGCGGCTTGCCGTCGCCCACTGCCTCCTCGTTGACCACCACCTCGGTGACGCTCGCCAGGCTGGGCAGTTCGAACATGGTGTCGAGCAGGATGCCCTCCATGATCGAGCGCAGGCCACGCGCGCCGGTCTTGCGCTCGATCGCCTTGCGGGCAATCGCCTTGAGCGCGTCCTCGGTAAAGGTCAGCTTGGTGTCTTCGATCTCGAAGAGCCGCTGGTACTGCTTCACGAGCGCGTTCTTGGGCTCGGTCAGGATGGTGACCAGCGCGTCCTCGTCGAGGTCGGTCAGCGTGGCAATCACCGGCAGACGGCCGACGAATTCCGGGATCAGGCCGAACTTGAGCAGGTCCTCGGGCTCCAGATCGCCGAAGATCTCGCCGATGCCGCGATCATCGCTGGAGCGGACATCAGCGCCGAAGCCCATGGCCGAGCCCTTGCCGCGCTGCGCGATGATCTTGTCGAGACCGGCGAAGGCGCCGCCGCAGATGAACAGGATGTTGGTGGTGTCGACCTGCAGGAACTCCTGCTGCGGATGCTTGCGCCCGCCCTGCGGCGGCACGGAGGCGACGGTGCCTTCCATGATCTTCAGCAGCGCCTGCTGCACGCCCTCGCCCGAGACGTCGCGGGTGATCGAGGGGTTGTCGGACTTGCGGGTGATCTTGTCGACCTCGTCGATATAGACGATGCCGCGCTGCGCCCGCTCGACGTTGTACTCCGAAGCCTGCAGCAGCTTGAGGATGATGTTCTCGACATCCTCGCCGACATAGCCGGCTTCGGTCAGCGTGGTTGCGTCGGCCATGGTGAAGGGCACGTCGAGGATCCGTGCCAGCGTCTGCGCCAGCAGCGTCTTGCCGCAACCGGTCGGACCGATCAGCATGATGTTGGATTTCGACAGCTCGATGTCCGAGGACTTGGCCGCGTGGTTGAGCCGCTTGTAGTGGTTATGGACCGCGACCGAGAGCACGCGCTTGGCATGCAGCTGGCCGATCACGTAATCGTCGAGCACGTCGCAGATCTCGCGCGGGGTCGGCACCCCTTCGGAGGATTTCAGGCCAGAGCCCTTGGTCTCCTCGCGAATGATGTCCATGCACAGCTCGACGCATTCGTCGCAGATGAACACGGTCGGCCCCGCGATGAGCTTGCGCACCTCGTGCTGGCTCTTGCCGCAAAAGCTGCAGTAGAGCGTGTTCTTGCTGTCGCCGCCGGACGTGCTTGCCATATCGAACCCCCGGGCCATCGGCCCTGCTTATCTCTCTCGGACTGCCCTTCTCCAAACGATAGGGCAGCCATTTCGCGGCCACAACGCCAAAATCCCGGTGCAGGGAGAGCGATCACCCCGGATTGACGGGGTGACCGCGCGTCGCATCAACCGGCGGTGTTGGGCGTCTTGTCGTCGCCCTGATCGCGGTTGGTCAGGATCTCGTCGATCAGGCCCCAGTCACGCGCCTCTTCGGGCGACATGAAGTTGTCGCGCTCGAGCGCGGCCTCGACCTTCTCGAGCGGCTGGCCGGTGTGCTTGACGTAGATCTCGTTCAGCCGGTTCTTCAGCTTCTGGGTCTCTGCGGCGTGGATCATGATGTCCGTCGCCTGGCCCTGATAGCCACCCGAGGGCTGGTGCACCATGACGCGCGAGTTGGGCAGCGAGAAGCGCATGCCCTTCTCGCCGGCGGTGAGCAGCAACGAGCCCATCGAGGCCGCCTGGCCGATCACCAGCGTCGAGACCTTGGGCCGGATGTACTGCATGGTGTCGTAGATCGACAGGCCGGAGGTGACGACACCGCCGGGGCTGTTGATGTACATCGAGATCTCTTTCTTCGGGTTCTCGGCCTCGAGGTGCAGAAGCTGCGCGACGATGAGCTGGCTCATGCCGTCATGCACCGGGCCGTTGACGAAGATCACGCGCTCCTTCAGCAGGCGCGAGAAGATGTCATAGGCGCGCTCGCCGCGGCTAGTCTGCTCGACCACCATCGGGACGAGGTTCATGTAGGTCTCAACGGGATCGTGCATCTGCTCTGCCTTTTCGGGAACGCTTGCGTCTCGTGCGGATCTTGTCCTCACAGAGTCTTAGTTGTCCGCTTGGGGGGTTTCAACTGCACCTGGCGCGGCGCGGCGGTTCGGACCGCCGCGCCGCCGGCAGCGCCGGGCGGGGCGACGGCCCGGTGACCGTCCGGCAGCGAAACGGCCATGGTCCGCCCCTGCATGCTCAGTCGTCTCCGCCAGTCAGCACGAAGATCAGGAACGCAACCACCACCAGACCCGCAAGGGCGGCCACCATCGCAGCGATGGTCATGGCGTCCTCTCGGTCAAGTCGTGTGTCGCCCAACGCGGCCTACGCTGTGAGGTTCCGCCGCGACGCGGCGCCGGTCAGACCATCGCCTCTGGCACGCCCGGCAGGTTGCGGCCCAGACGCCAAGCGGGGCGGAGCGGATAGGGCAGCAGCTTGTGCTGGCGCAGCTCGGGCACGCGGGCGCGGTCGGCCTCGACGATGCCGCGCCAACGCGCCACCAGCTCAGGCCCGGTTTCGCCCGGTGCAGGAGGCGCATCCTCGCCCAGCCAATGCCGCATGCAGGCATCGCGCAGTTGCAGTGCCGAGCCGCCGTCGAGCCGCACCCCGGCCTCGGTATCCCAATGCATTGAGCGCCCGTTGAGATTGGCCGACGAGACGATCGCGTCGCGGCCATCCGCGACCGTCACCTTGGCGTGGACGTAGATGATCGGCGCCCGCCAGATCCGCGCCCGTGGCCCCTGATCCTTGGCATCGGCGCGGCGGGGCACGGCCGGCGAGACGATCAGCGCCCGATTGCCGAAGGCGCGGCGGATTTTGCGGATGCAACGCGCCTGCAGATAGTCGCCGTAGCGCGCGTCGACACGGGCCTTGGAAAAGGCCGCGTCCTCGGGCGCCGCCGGCAGGACCATGACGAGACCGAGACCGGGATTCGCCCGCGCCGCTCGCGCGAGATCGCGCGCAAGGTCACGGTCGCGCATGAATTGGGTCTCGATGTAGATCAGGTCGCGCGCCTTCGAGAACAAGTCGCGATGCGCCTCGAACAGCTCGCCCACCTTGCGCTTTGGCGACATACGCAGAATGGCGGGACGGCGATGGGCCGAGATCGTGCGCAGGATGCGTCCGGTGGGCTGCGGCTGCGCTCCGCAATTGATCGCGAGATAACTGTCGAGATGGCGGTGCGCATCGGCCACGACCGCGTCGCCGCCCATCAACAGCTGGACGTCGTGCCAGGTCTCCTGTGCGGGTCGGTCGTGACGCAGCGTGTCGTAGCGCCGGTCGTCGAGGTCGAGCCCGCCGATGTAGAGCCACTTGTCGTCGAACACCGCGAATTTCTGGTGATGGGTGGCGAGATACAGCTCCGGGATCGGCCAGAGCCGAGCCACCAGCTTGCCGCCACGTTCGGTAAGGTGCTTTCCGAGGCCGGGGCGCAGGCTGAGCATCTCCTCGCGCTCTTCACGCGGCATCCCATTCAGCCGCCGCGCGGTCAGGCGCAGCTCGCTCCAGGTCTTGTACCACATCAGCACCCGAGGCACCGCGCCGACGCGGGCGGGATGCATCGCCGCGCGTACGGTCAGCCGCTCCGGATGGCCCGAAGCCTCGCCCGCCGCGATCAGCCCGCGCATCGCGTCCCAGGTCATGGCGTGCATCGCGTTGACGGCGATCGGATCGAAATCGGTGATGGCGATCTCGACCTTCAACCCCTCGCGGAGCTTGTGCGCGATCAGGTCGAACCAGATATCGCCGATCTTGCGGGCCGAGACGCTGTGCAGCTGGGTGAAGGGATCGAATACCCGAAACGACATGCGGACACGGTCGCGGGCCTCGAGAAAGCAGCGCTCTAACACCGGGTAGGCTTGCTCGGCAGTGATCAGCGGCATCGGCGTCTCGGCATCCGCCGGCAAGACGGGGTCGGGCAGTACTGCCCGGCCCCAACGCTCATGCGCGGGATTATTCTCGGCGTAGTCGGTGTCGGTCAGCGGCGTGCCGCGTCGCTCGCGCAACGGGAACACGTCGCCTTCATCCGGGTCTCCGGCCATCAGTAATCCTGCGGGTCGTATTGCATCTCGCGTACCGCGAAACGCGTAGTGAGACGGTAGACACCCGCTTCGTGGCGGGTCTCGCTCGGGCCGCCGAGCTGCGCGGCGAAGGCCTGGATCAGGTTCATGCCGAGCCCCTGCCCCCGCGGCCCGGCGGAGGCTGCGTCGCGCGCTGCTGCGGAGTTCGCGATCTCGAGACAGGCCATGCCGTTCTCCTCCCTCCGCAACGCCACCGAAATCCAGACCGCGCCCTCGGCATCGGGTGCGGCATTGGCCAACGCGTTGGCCAAGGCCTCGGATGTCAGCAACGAGAGGGGAACGGCCTGATCCGGCAACAGTTCCAAATCCTCAAGGTCGAGCTTGACCGCGAGGTCGGCCCGCGTGCCTGCCCCGCCCGATTGCTGCGCCACGATCTCGCGCAGCAGCCGGGCCGCGTTCACCCGGCCCACATCCTCGCTTTCATATAGCGTGCGGTGGATCGTCGCCAGCCCGAGCACCCGGTCCTGCAGCCGGCTGAGGATCTCGCGCGTGGTGGCGTCACGGGTCCGCCGCATCTGCATCGACATGATCGAAGAGATGAGCTGCAAGTTGTTCTTGACCCGGTGATGCACCTCCTTGAGCAGGATGCCCCGCTCGCGCAGCTGATCCTCGAGCCGGGCCTCGTCCTGCAGGATGTTGCCGGCCATCTGCACGAACTCGCCCTCGATCTCCCGCAGCTCGCGCGACATGTCGCTGGGGCTGCCGCGCGGCGGCAATTGCCGGTTGGCGCCGAAACGGCGCATCGAGCGGCCCAGCCGGCTTACATGGCGGATCACCAGACGATGAATGGCATAATAGGCGACCAGCAGGCTCGCCGCCCACATCAGCACCGGGAACAGGCTCGGCAGCAGCGGCGAGGCGAAGCCTTCGGAGGCGGGCCAGACGCCCAACGCAAAGACTGCGCCGGTGACCAGCGGCGTCACCGCATAGACGAGACGCTCGCCCGAAGGCGAGCGCGCGGCGGTCACGGTGGCGCGCAGACCGGTCTTGCTGGCGAGGTCGAACCCCTCCGGCAGAAGGGTTTCGAGCGGGCGGTCAGGGTTTTGGATGGTCAGGATCTCGCCCAGCTCGTTGTAGGTCACGAGCTGCATCGGCTGCCGTTCGGCCTGCAGCGCGGTGACCGGAGAGGCGATGCGCCGCTGGGGGATCGCCAGCTGGACATAGCCCACCAGCGCGCCGTCCTCGACGATCGGGCTCGCGACGTTGATCACCGGCTCTTCGGCGATCTCGGGGCGCTGGCTCAGGGTGACGATCGCATTGGGGGCGATGTCCATCTGCTCCCAGATGCGCGTGCCGCGCATGTCGAGCGAGTCCGCCCGCGAGGAACAGCGCATGATCCCGTCGGGATCGACGAGGCCGATCATCGCGTAGAGCTTGCGGCCCTCGATATAGCGATTGAGATAGGCCGAGCAGCTCGCGGGATCGTCGAGTTCGTCGATCACCACGCCCAGCGCCTCGGCCACGCCGAAGGCGCGCTCGATGGTCTGTTCCACCGGCGCGCCGGCCTGCGCGGTCAGCGCAAGCAAAGACAGTTCGGACCGCCGCAGCGTCTCGCGCTGGAACTCGGCGGTCTGGTAGATCGCGATCAGGCCGATCGGCATCAATGCGATGGTCAGGAAAGCGACCACCCGCAGCACCAATCCGTGCGCGCTGAACCAGCCGCCGGCCCGCGCCGCCCGGTCCCGCTCGCCAATGCTTTGCGTCACAAGTGCGGCCCACCATGGGCTGCCAGCACCGCCATCGTCGCCTCGTCGGTCATCCCGAGCCCGTCTTCGTCCTCGAGCTCGAGCAGCTCTGCGAGGCGCACCCTTGCCCGGTTGGCGCGGCTCTTGATCGTGCCGATCGCCACGCCGCACATGCCCGCCGCCTCTTCATAGGAGAAGCCCGATGCGCCGACCAAGGCCAGCGCTTCGCGCTGTTCGTCGGGCAGCTGGGCAAAGGCCCGCAGAAAGTCGTTCATCTGCAGCCGGCCATCATGCGCGGGCTTTTCCGCCAGCGACGCGGTGAACACGCCGTCGACATCGGCCACTTCGCGCTGCGCCTTGCGGCGTCCCGAGTAGAAGGTGTTGCGCAAGATGGTGAACAGCCAAGCACGCAGATTGGTCCCCGGCTTGAACTTATCAAAGTTCGTCCAGGCCTTGACCACCGTATCCTGCACGAGGTCGTCGGCCTGGGCGCCGTTGCGCGTCAACGACAGCGCAAAGGCTCGCATGGCCGGGAGGTGCCCGACCAGTTCATCTCTCGGATCTTGATGGCTCATTCTAGCCCCTGCCCACCTTGCCTGCATGCGCGGTTTCCCGGTCCGGCGACGGCTGGTCGGCCTCGGACGATGCGGCTTCCGCACCCTCACCAGCTTTCAGTCTCGCCAACAGATCGGTGAACCGGTCCGGCAAGGCCTCGTCGGTGAGCTGCTGGAACGCGCGCTTGAGGTGGGCGTCGATATCGCCACGCGCGCTTCCCTGGTCCCTTTGTGTCATTCCCGCTTATACCCTCGTCATTATCGGCAGCCTCGCTTAGCATGGCCGCATCATGGAACCACAATGCCGATGGGCACGTTCGGTTCCAGAAAAAATGAATTTGGGGACTCTCAGCCGATGACGACAACCACCACCGCACCCGACCTCGCCACGGTGATCGGGCACGAGCTGCCCTACCTGCGCCGCTATGCCCGCGCGCTGACAGGGAGCCAGAATAGCGGTGACACCTATGCCGCGGCGACGCTCGAGGCGATCCTCGAGGATCGCTCGGTCTTCGACACGGACGCCTCTCCGCGCACCGCGCTGTTCCGGGTGTTCCATACCATCTGGATCAGCTCCGGTGCACCCGTCTCGGGTGACGAAAGCGGCCTCGCCGCCGCAGCTCAGGCGCATCTCGCCAAGCTGACCCCGAACACCCGCGAGGCGCTGCTGCTCCACACGATCGAGGATTTCTCCAGCGAAGAGATCGCCGAGATCATGCAGATCGACATCGACGAGGTCGAGCATCTCGTGAAGATCGCCCGGCAGGAGATGGAAGACAGCATCTCGGGCCGGATCCTGGTCATCGAGGACGAGGCGATCATCGCCATGGACCTGCAGTCGATCGTCTCCGACATGGGTCACGCCATCACCGGCGTCGCGCGGACCCGCGACGACGCGGTCAAGCTCGCCCAACAGGAGAAGCCCGACCTCGTACTGGCCGACATTCAGCTGGCCGACAACTCCTCGGGCATCGACGCGGTGCGCGACATCCTCGAGGCGCATGGCAACTTGCCGGTGATCTTCATCACCGCCTTCCCCGAGCGACTGCTGACGGGCGAGCGCCCCGAGCCGGCCTTCCTGATCTCCAAGCCCTATGGCGAAGAGCAGGTGCGTTCGGCGGTCAGCCAGGCGATGTTCTTCTCCTCGACCGGTCCGCTGCACGGCTGAGGACAGATCACGGCCCGGCGATCGCGCCGGGCCGTATTCACCCAATCCGGATCGGCCGATGTTCGATCGGAGAGGGCTGCGGCCGAGAAGGCGTCTCGGCACGTAGTACGCGCGCCCAGACCACGTTGACGGCGGCGCCCAGCAGCACCAGCCAAGCCGAGATATAGAGCCACATCAGCAGCGCCACCACGGCGCCGATCGAGCCGTAGACCTCGTTGTATTTGCCGAAATGCGACAGGTAGTAGGAAAACCCGGCCGAGGCGGCGAGCCAGAACAGGATCACGAGGAAGGCGCCCGGCGTGATCCAGCGACCGCGCATGCCGCGCGTGTTCGGCCCGAAGCGGTATATCACCCCGAGCCCGGCCAGCACCACCCCGAAGGCCGCGATCCAGCGCACCGCCTCGAGCGCCCAGCCGACCCGCAGGCCGAGGGGCAGCACCGCCAGCAGGATCGGCGCGATCACCACCACCAGCATGGCTAGGACGGCGATCGCGATCAGCGACACGGTCAGCAACAGCGCCACCAGGATCTGTCGCACCCCATTGCGGTTGGGACGGCCATAGATCTGGTTCAGCCCAAGGATCAACGAGGCCACACCGTTGCGGGCCGAGAACAACGCCACTAGCGTCGAAAGGATCGTCGCGAAGCCCAGTGTCTCCGGCCGCGTCGCCAGCATCAGGTTGAGCTGGTCGCGCAACAGGCCATAGGCCTCGACGGGAATGATTTCGTGCATCAGTTCGAGCTGCGCTTCGATGACCGTGGGGTCGGCCAGAAGGCCGAATACCGCGATCAGCGCCGCGATCGCGGGGAAGATGGCAAAGATCGAATAGAAGGCGACACCCGCCGCGATCAGCCCTAGCTGCACGTCGCCGGCCAGTGTCCACAACCCGCCCAGTAGCTTCGTGAACCGGCGAAAGGTCAGGCGCGTCCGGGCCGAAAGGATGGGCATGCAGGCTCCGCTCTATCCGAGCGGAATTTCGCTCACGGCGAAGATGGCATGGCAGCCGGAAGTTGTGAAGTGTGCGGGGAAAATGGGGTGGCCGGCGGTCGCTGCTCCCCGAGGGAATGATCAGAAGCAGCGGCCGCCGGCCTTGGGGAATGAGAGAGGCGAGGGAACGGCGCCTCTTCTTCCATCCAACCCGTCTCGCCGTCCAAGGTTCCCGAAAAAATGTGCCGCTTGAAAATCAGCGCGGCGCCTTCTCTTCCCTCTCCAAGAGCGCCGACAGATAGGTGCGCGTCCACCAGCCGATATCGGTGGCGCGGATGGTCTGCATCAGGCTCAGATGACGTGCCTGACGCTCGTGCAGTGGCATCGAGAGCGCCTGCTCGATCGCGCGGGCGGTCTCGCCCGGATCATAGGGGTTCACCATCAGCGCTGCCTCCATCTGCTCCGCCGCTCCGGCGAAATGGGACAGGATCAGCACACCGGGATCGGATCCATCCTGCGCGGCGACGAATTCCTTGGCGACGAGGTTCATCCCGTCGGCCAGCGGCGTCACCAAGCAGGCGTCGGCGCGTCGATAGAGCCCCGCCAAGATGTCGCGCTGGATGTTGCGGCGGATGTAACGGATCGGGGTCCAGTCGAGCTCGGCCATCTCGCCGTTGACGCGGCCGGTGATGGTCTCGAGTTCCTGGCGGATTTCCTTGTATGCCTCGACATCTTCGCGCGAGGGCGGCGCGATCTGCAACAGGGTGGCGCGGATCTTGGGATCGGGGCGGTTCGACAAGTATTCGCCGAAGGCCGCAAAGCGCTGCGGCAAACCCTTGGAATAATCGAGCCGGTCGACACCGAGCACGAGCCGTTCGCCGGGAGACAAGCGCAGATGTTCGCCGGAATCCGCGTGCTCCTCGGCGGCGCGCACGAAGGCATCGACATCGATGCCAATCGGAAAGCTCGCGATCTCGAAGCTGCGGTCGCCATATTTCATCTTGCCGCGCAGCAGCAGTTCGGCGCCGTTGTCGCGCAGGAAATCGAGCGCGTTGGACACGTCGCGCCGGGTCTGCAGGCCGATCAGGTCGAAGGCCGAAAGCCAGCCCGGCATCAGCTTGCGTTCCGACAAGGCGGGCATGTCGGAGGGGTTGGGGAACGGGATATGCAGGAAAAATCCGATCCGGTTGGCGACGCCGCGTTTGCGAAGCGCCTCGGCCAACGGCAGGAAATGGTAGTCGTGCACCCATATCGCATCGCCCGGCTGCACCACTTCGGCGATCAGCCCCGCCACGCGGTCGTTGACCTCGCGGTAGATGCGCGCCTGATCGGGGTCGACGGCCAAGAGGTCGGTACGGTGGTGGAACAGCGGCCAGAGCGTGGAGTTCGCATAGCCTAGGTAGAAGCCCGCATGTTCCTCTTCGGTGAGGTCGAAGCTGTAGCGTGCATAGGGAGTCTCGGCGATCCGGGTCAGGCCCTTCTGCGCCTCGTCAGACGCGACCCGTTTGCCGGAATTGCCGATCCAGACCCCGCCGCGCTCCTTGAGCGCGTCGTGCAAGGCCACGACGAGGCCGCCTGACGGGGCCTCTTCGGTGGGAATACGGTTGGAAACGACGATGAGGCGTCCGTCAGCCATGCTCAGGCCTCGACCCAACGCCGCAACGTCCTCCGCGCCGCTTGCGGATCCCCCAGCCGGCAACCGGCAGCGGTTTCGCCTTCGCCGACCTTGACGGCAATGCCGCCCTGCTCAGCCACCCAATGCAGCGCCGGCTCGTCGGTCACGTCGTCACCGAAGAAGATCGGCATGGTGCCCTTGAACTTCTCGCTCTCCATCAGGCGCTTCATCGACACGTCCTTGCCGATGCCCTGCGGGCGAAGCTCATAGGCCATCTTGGAATGGTGCAGGTCGAAGCCCTCATGGGTTTCCGACAGGGCCCGCAGGAAGGCATAGGCCTGCGAGGCGAGATCCTCGTTCTGGCGGAAATGCAGCACGACGCCGGTGGGCTTCTGTTCGCAGATCAGCCCCGGATGGGTCGCCGCGAAGGCGGTGGTCATTTCGCCCAGTCGCTTGACGGTCTCGGGGTTGGCCAACTCGTGGTTGCAGATCTCACCCTCGATCCGCTCCTGCGCGCCGTGGCCGCCGATGATCGGGCCGTCGAAGCCTTGCAGATACTGCGTCACGTCCTCGATCGCGCGGCCGGTGATGATCACCACCCTGCCCTCGGTCCGCTCGGAGAGGGAGCGAAGCAGGTCGCCCAGACCGGGATCGACCTCAATCGCATCGGGCCGCGGCGCCAGATCGACCAGCGTGCCGTCGAAGTCGAGAAACAATGTCGAGCGGTCGAGCTTCGGCTCCGGCACGCCATCGGCGGTGTGCTCGCTCTGGTGTTCACCGTGAAAGCCGATCATCTCGTAGTACATTCCCTGTCTCCAATTTACGGGCCCTCAAGGGCCTGGCATGCGTCCCGCGGGCGCGGGGCATGGCTTGCCGGCACAACCATTGCACGCCTAGGCAGGTTCCCGCGCGGTGCCGATCCATGGCCTGCCGTCGCGGCAGGCACCCTTCTGTTTGTCTGCCAAGTTGCGTCGCTTGACAAGCGCGACCCGCCGACCTCAGCCGGGTGTGAACCCCGAATGGGTGTTGAGCAGGAATTGCGCGACGATCGGTGCGCAGGCGGCGCCGAGCGCACGTGCGTTGCCCCCGACCGCACCAGCCTCGATCTCCGGCACGATCAGCCCGCGCAGGTCGACCCGGCCCAGCGCGGCGCGCACCCGCCCCACGAGGGCCGCGCGCACGGTTTCGGGAAAGCCGCCGTCGATCAGCACCGCCTCGAAATCGATCACCGCGCAAACCGTCGCAGCCGCGCGCGCGAGTTCCTCTGCGACCTCGTCGAGCCAAGGCTCGAGCACCTCCTCCATGCCCGACCAATCCTGTGGCAGCGCCCAGAGCTGGGCCGGATCGTGTCCTGCGGCGACGAGCCGCCGCTCGAGCAGATGCAGCGACGCGGTATCGATGAGCTGCGCCGGGCGGCCATGCGCGTCGCGGGTCGGCAGGGACCCCATCGCCCCCGCATTGCCATGCGGCCCCTCGAGCACGGTATGGTTGAGCACTACCCCGCCACCGATGAAGGAGCCGATGAAAAGATAGGCGTAATCGCGAAACTCGCGCCCCCGGCCGAAGATGTGCTCGGCGCGGCAGGCGGCGGTGGCATCGTTCTCGACCCAGACTGGCAGCGGCGAGAAGCGCGCGATCTCCGCCTGGAAGTCGAACTCGCGCCAGCCGTCGAGCGCGGCGGGCGGTGCGCCGATGGTTTCGGGCCAGATCCACAATTCATGCGGACGCGCCACGCCAATGCCGGCGATCCGGTCGCGGAGCCTCGGCCGCAGCCGCCCTGCCAGCTCGGCCACCCCATGTTCAAGGAAGCCCAGCACGCGGACCGGATCGGGATAGCCATAAGTGTCCTGCAGCCCGCCCCGCACCTGTCCGTGCAGATCGACGAGCAGCAGGTCGGCACTGCGTCGACCGATCTTGAGGCCGATCGAAAACGCCCCGTCCGGGTCGAGCCCCACGGGCACGCGCGGCTTGCCGACGCGACCGCGTTGCGGCGCACCGCGCGTGATCACCCCGTCCTCGTCGAGACGGCGCAGGATCACCGACACGGTCTGCGGCGACAGGCCCGAATGCCGGGCGAGATCGCTGCCGGGCATGGGGCCATGTCGCTGCATCAGGCTGAGCAGCAGCCTTTCGTTGTGGTCGCGCAACCCGCGCTGGTTCGCGCCGCCCGCAAGGCTGCGCACTTCGGATTTGTCCATCCGATCTCCTCCCCTGCCGATCATGGGAGCCGTTCGATTAATAAATCAACTTAATTTATTTATTGACCGGTCTCGGGTAACGAGACTAACGTTTGGTCAACCCCGGCGTTGAGGAGCGCCGGAGGTCATCTGGGAGGATACACCATGAAACGATTTCTCGCGGGAACCGCGCTCGCCCTCATTTCGGCCGGCGCTGCGCAGGCCGAAAGCCACATGCAGGATGTCTCGGCCTGCCTGATCACCAAGACCGACACCAACCCGTTCTTCGTGAAGATGCGCGAGGGCGCGCAGCAGGCCGCCGACGAACTCGGCATCACCCTGAACAGCTATGCCGGCAACATCGACGGCGACCACGAGACCCAGGTCGACGCGATCGAGACCTGCATCGCCAACGGCGCCTCGGGCATCCTGATCACCGCCTCCGACACTTCGGCCATCGTCTCGGCGGTGCAGCAGGCGCGCGACGCCGGTCTTTTGGTGATCGCGCTCGACACGCCGCTCGACCCGATCGACGCCGCCGACGCGACCTTCGCCACCGACAACTTCCTCGCGGGCGAACTGATCGGCAAATGGGCCGCCGCCAAGCTCGGCGAAGAGGCCGCCAACGCCAAGATCGCGATGCTCGATCTCGGCGTCAGCCAGCCTTCGGTCGACGTGCTGCGCGACCAGGGCTTCCTGACCGGCTTCGGCATCGACACCAAGGATCCGAACAAGTGGGGCGACGAGGACGACCCGCGCATCGTCGGCAACGACGTGACGGCCGGCAACGAGGAAGGCGGTCGCACGGCGATGGAGAACCTTCTCGCCAAGGACCCCGAGATCAACGTCGTCTACGCCATCAACGAGCCCGCCGCCGCCGGTGCCTACGAGGCGCTCAAGGCGATCGGCCGCGAGAACGACGTGCTGATCGTCTCGGTCGATGGCGGCTGCCCCGGCGTGCAGAACGTGGCCGACGGCATCATCGGCGCCACCTCGCAGCAATACCCGCTGGAGATGGCCCGGCTCGGCGTCGAGGCGATCGCGCAATACGCCGAGGATGGCACCCTGCCCGAGAACACCGAGGGCAAGGACTTCTACGACACCGGCGTGAAGCTGGTGACCGACGAGCCTGTCGATGGCGTCGAGTCGATCTCGGTCGAGGAAGGCCAGGAGCTCTGCTGGGGCTGAGGCCCTGTCACACAAATGATTTGTCCTGAGCCTCCTCGGGGGCGCAGGATGTCCCAGACGGGGCGGGCCCCGTGCCCGCCCCGATCACGAGGGGCTGCGCGCCGGTGGCGTGTGCCCTGACACACGCCACGGGAGGGGCGCGTCATGACAGATACCGATCACTACGAAGCCTCGGTGCGCGAGAAACGCGCCGAGACGGTAGCCGAGTTCCACGAACACCGCAGCAGCCCGCTCAGCCGCTTACAGCACGCGTTGCACGTCACGCCCGCGCTGGTGCCGCTGATCGTGCTGCTCGCCTCGATCGTGATCTTCGGCCTGCTCCTGGGCTCGCGCTTCTTCTCGCCCTTCGCGCTGACGCTGATCTTGCAGCAGGTGCAGATCGTCGGCATCGTCGCCGCCGCGCAGAGCCTCGTCATCCTGACCGCCGGAATCGACCTCTCGGTCGGCGCGATCATGGTGCTCTCCTCGGTCGTGATGGGTCAGTTCACCTTCCGATACGGCATCCCTGCCCCGATCGCGGTTCTGTGCGGGCTGACCGTCGGCACCGCCTGCGGCTTCGTCAATGGCTGGCTGGTCTCGGTGATGCGGCTACCGCCCTTCATCGTGACGCTGGGCAGCTGGCAAATCTTCCTCGCCACCAACTACCTCTATTCCGCCAACGAGACGATCCGGGCGCAGGAGATCGAGGCCGCCGCCCCGATCCTGCAGATCTTCGGCGCCAAGTTCCAGATCGGCGGCGCGGTGTTCACGGTGGGTGTGGTGTTCATGATCGCGCTGATCCTCGTGCTAGGATGGGTGCTGCGCCACACTGCCTGGGGACGGCACGTCTATGCGGTGGGCGACGATGCCGAGGCCGCGCAGCTGTCGGGCGTCAACGTCAAACGCACCCTCGTCTCGGTCTACATGCTGTCGGGGCTGATCTGTGCCTTCGCCGGCTGGGCGCTGATCGGTCGGATCGGCTCGGTTTCGCCCACCTCCGGCTACGACGCCAACATCGAAAGCATCACCGCCGTGGTGATCGGGGGCATCTCGCTCTTCGGCGGGCGCGGTTCGATCATGGGCTCGCTGTTCGGCGCGCTGATCGTGGGCGTGTTCTCGCTCGGGCTGCGACTGCTCGGGGCTGACGCGCAGTGGACCTATTTTTTCATCGGCGTGCTGATCATCGCCGCCGTGGCCGTGGACCAGTGGATCAGGAAGGTGTCGGCATGACCCAGCAAACCCGCAAACCCATCCTCACGGGCCGTAATCTCGTCAAACGCTACGGCAAGGTGGTCGCCCTCGATCACTGCGATTTCGACCTCTACCCGGGTGAGATCCTCGCGGTGATCGGCGACAACGGCGCGGGCAAATCGACGCTGATCAAGGCCCTCTCGGGCGCGGTCACGCCCGACGACGGCGAGGTCTCGCTCGAGGGGCGGCAGGTGCATTTCCACTCGCCCAACGACGCCCGCCATGCCGGCATCGAAACGGTGTACCAGCAGCTCGCCATGTCGCCCGCACTGTCGATCGCCGACAACATGTTCATGGGGCGCGAACTGCGCAAACCGGGCTTCCGGGGCAAGTGGCTCCGTCAGCTCGACCGCCCGGCGATGGAGCAGTTCGCGCGCCAGAAGCTGAATGACCTCGGGCTGATGACGATCCAGAACATCAATCAGGCGGTCGAGACGCTGTCGGGCGGGCAGCGCCAGGGTGTGGCGGTCGCCCGCGCCGCGGCCTTCGGCTCCAAGGTGATCATCCTCGACGAGCCGACCGCCGCGCTCGGGGTGAAGGAAAGCCGCCGCGTGCTCGAACTCATCCTCGACGTAAAGTCGCGCGGTATCCCGATCATCCTGATCAGCCACAACATGCCGCATGTCTTCGAGGTTGCCGACCGGATCCACGTGCACCGTCTCGGCAAGAGGCTTTGCGTCATCGACCCCAAGAATCATTCGATGTCGGACGCGGTTGCCTATATGACGGGGGCAAAGGAACCCGAAGACGAGTTCGAGGCCGCATGACGGCCGACCAGGACCGAGAGGCGCGCTTGCTCGACGTGACATCGCACATCAACGCGCTGGCGGAACGGGTCCACGAACTGGCCGAGCGCCAGCCCCGGGTGATCGTCGGCATCGCCGGCGCGCCCGGCAGCGGCAAGTCGACCCTTGCCGCCGAACTGGCCCGGCGGCTGGAGCGACAGAAACTCTCGGCTCGGCTCGTGCCGATGGACGGTTTTCACCTCGACAACGCCGTGCTCGACCGGCGCGGCCTGCGCAACCGCAAGGGCGCGCCGGAGACCTTCGACGCGCGCGGCTTCGTGCTGCTGGTCAAGCGGCTCGCGCGCGGCGAGGAGGTCGTGGCGCCCGTCTTCGACCGGACGCGCGACATCGCCATCGCCGGCGCGCAGCTGGTGGAGGCCGAGGCCCGGGTGGTGATCGTCGAAGGCAACTACCTGCTGTTCGACGAGGCGCCTTGGTCCGAACTGGCCCGGATCTGGGATATCTCGGCGCTGCTCGACGTGCCGC
The DNA here is from genome assembly GCF_034371605.1 of Limimaricola variabilis. Lineage (NCBI taxonomy): Bacteria > Pseudomonadati > Pseudomonadota > Alphaproteobacteria > Rhodobacterales > Paracoccaceae > Limimaricola > Limimaricola variabilis. Next base: position 1,218,395 of record NZ_CP139691.1, read on the forward strand.
TTCCCGAGTTGCGCGCGCGACTCATCGCTCGCTGGCTCGGCCATGGGTTGAGCCGTGCGGCGGCGACGCAGCGGGCGATGCACAACGACGTGCCCAACGCGCAGCGGGTGATCGAGCACGCCTTGCCTGCCGATCTGGTTTTGCGCCCCTCTTACGCCGCGTCATCGGCTCAGCCCGCCGCGCGTCACGCATCGGATTAGCCTAAACCAAAAAAACCTGCGAAATCCGTGTGTTCCAAAGCGACTTTGGACGTTGCTGATAGCTGATTCTGCCCTATGCTCACGAACCTGAGAGCCTCCGCGCCGGGCGCGCGGGCAGGACGACGAGGGACAGGGAGGCCCGTACTCATGGCACAGACTCATCGCAGACTTTCGCAGCGCTCCATGGCCTTCGTACTTGCCGGCGGCCGAGGCTCCCGGTTGCGGGAGTTGACCGACCGCCGGGTAAAGCCGGCCGTCTATTTCGGCGGCAAGGCGCGGATCATCGACTTCGCGCTTTCCAATGCCATGAACTCCGGCATCCGCAAGATCGCGGTGGCGACGCAGTACAAGGCGCACAGCCTGATCCGCCACTGCCAGCGCGGCTGGACCTTCTTTCGCGCCGAGCGCAACGAGTTCCTCGACATCCTGCCCGCCTCGCAGCGGGTCTCGGAGAGCATGTGGTACCGTGGCACCGCCGATGCGGTGACGCAGAACATCGACATCGTCGACGGCTACGACGTCGATTACGTGGTGATCCTCGCGGGCGACCACATCTACAAGATGGATTACGAGATCATGCTGCAGCAGCACGTGGACTCGGGTGCCGACGTCACCGTGGGCTGCCTGACCGTGCCGCGCATGGAGGCCACCGCCTTCGGCGTCATGCATGTCGACGAGAACAGCCGCATCACCTCCTTCCTCGAAAAGCCCAAGGATCCGCCCTCGATCCCCGGCCAGCCGGACAAGGCGCTCGCCTCGATGGGGATCTATGTCTTCTCGTGGAAATTCCTGCGCGAGCTACTGGCGAAGGACGCCGAGGACGAGAATTCCAGCCATGATTTCGGCACCGACCTGATCCCCAACATCGTCAAGAACGGCAAGGCGATGGCGCATCGCTTCGACGATTCCTGCGTGCGTCCCGAGGGGCGCGAGGCCTATTGGCGCGACGTCGGCACGGTCGACGCCTTCTGGCAGGCCAATATCGACCTCACCAATTTCGACCCCGAGCTGAACCTGTGGGACCGCGAATGGCCGATCTGGACCTATTCCGAAAGCGTGCCGCCTGCCAAGTTCATCCATGACGAGAAGGACCGGCGCGGCTCGGCCGTCTCCTCGATGGTATCGGGCGGCTGCATCATCTCCGGTACCGAAGTGCGCAATTCGCTGCTCTTCACGCAGGTGCACACCAATTCCTACTCGGTGCTCGATCACACCGTGGTGCTGCCCTATGTCAACGTCGCGCGCCATGCGCGGTTGAAGAACGCGGTGATCGACGCGGGCGTGAAGATACCCGAAGGGCTCGTGGTGGGCGAGGATCCGGAAGAAGACGCCAAGCACTTCCGCGTCTCCGAAGGCGGCGTGACGCTGATTACCCAGGCGATGCTCGACAAGCGGGCGGCCTTGCTCTGATGCGGGTGCTGTCGGTCGCCTCGGAATGCGCGCCGCTGGTCAAGACTGGCGGTCTTGCCGACGTGGCGGGCGCCCTGCCCGCCGCGCTGCGCGCCGAGGGCGTCGAGATGCGCACGCTGTTGCCGGGCTACCCGGCGGTGATGGCGGCACTGGGCCACGGCGCGGGGCAAGTGGCCGCGGAATCCGACCTCTTCGGTGGTCCGGCCCGGCTGCTCGCCGGGCACGCGGCAGGGCTTGACCTGCTGGTGCTCGACGCGCCGCATCTCTTCGCCCGCGAGGGCTCGATCTATCTCGGGCCGGACGGGCAGGATTGGCCCGACAACCCCGAACGCTTTGCCGCGCTCAGCCTCATGGCGGCGCGGATCGGGGCCCGGGGTCTGACGATCGACGGCGCGGCATGGCGCCCCGAGCTGATCCACTGCCATGACTGGCAGGCCGGTTTCGTGCCTGACTATCTCGACCGCGAAGGCGGCGACTGCGCGACGGTGCTGACGATCCACAACATCGCGTTCCAGGGACTGACGGGCCACCACATGATCGAGCGGCTCGGTCTGCCACGATCACGCTTCCACGCCGACGGCTTCGAATATTACGGCAAGCTTTCGGCGCTCAAGGCCGGGCTGATGCGCGCCGACCGGTTGACCACCGTCTCGCCCACCTATGCGGCCGAGCTGATGCGGCCCGAGTTTGGCATGGGGCTCGACGGGGTGATGCGGGCCCGCCGGCGCGACCTGTCGGGCATCCTCAACGGCATCGACGAGACGGCCTGGAACCCCGCCACCGACCCGCATATCGCCGAAGGCTATCGTCATCCGGCAGGGAAGGCGCCCAATCGCGACGCGCTGCGCGCCGAGATGGGCCTGCCTGATGCCCCCGGGCCGCTGTGCTGTGTCGTGTCGCGGCTGACCGAGCAAAAGGGCCTCGACCTGCTGCTCGAGGCGCTGCCCGCGCTTCTGGATCGCGGCGGCCAGCTGGCGCTTCTGGGCTCGGGCGACCGGGCGCTGGAGGATGCGTTCCGCGATGCCGCACGGGAGGACAACGTGGCGGTACGGATCGGCTATGACGAGGCACTGTCGCACCGGCTGATCGCCGGCTCCGACGCGATCCTCGTGCCCTCGCGCTTCGAGCCCTGCGGGCTGACCCAGCTCTATGGCCTGCGCTACGGCACCATTCCCGTGGTGGCGCTGACCGGCGGTCTCGCCGATACCGTGATCAACGCCTCTCCCGCCGCGCTCGACCGTGGCGTGGCGACCGGGCTGCAGTTCCATCCGGTCGCCAAGGACCCGCTGGCCGTGGCGCTCGACCGGCTATGCGACCTTCATGCCGAGCCGGAGGTCTGGGCCCAGCTGCAGGCCAACGCGATGCGCCAGCCGGTCGGCTGGACCAGCTCGGCGAGGGCCTATGCGGCGCTCTACCGGGATGCTATCGCCGCGGCATGAACAGGAAGAACCGGATCAGCGCCGGCCGGCCCCACCCGCTCGGCGCAACCTATGACGGCGAAGGGGTCAACTTCGCCGTCTTCTCGCAAAACGCCACGCGAATGCAGCTCTGCCTGTTCGAGCGTCACGGCCGCGAGACCGCGCGGATCGATCTGCCCGAACGCGAAGGGCATGTCTGGCACGGCTACATCCCCGGACTGAAACCCGGCCAGCATTACGGCTTCCGCGCCCATGGCCCCTACCGCCCCGACGAGGGCCACCGCTTCAACCCCAACAAGCTGCTGCTCGACCCGTATGGCAAGCAGATCAGCGGCCATCCGATCTGGCACGACGCGCTGCATGGCTACGACACCCGCTCGAAGCTGCAAGATCTGAGCTACGACACCCGCGACAGCGCGCCCTACATGACCCGCTCGGTGGTCTGCGACACCTCCAAGCTGTTGCCCGCGCGCCATCCCGACCGGCCCATGGCCGATACGGTGATCTACGAGGCGCATGTCGCAGGCCTCACCGCAGACCGGCCCGACATCGCCAGCCGAGGCCGTTTCCAGGGGCTGGCCTCGGACCGGATCATCGACCATCTCGGACGCCTCGGCATCACCGCGATCGAGCTTCTCCCGGTGCATGCCTTCGTCAATGACCGCTTCCTTGTCGAAAAGGGCCTTTCGAACTACTGGGGATACCAGTCGATCGGCTTCTTCGCCCCCGAGCCGCGCTACCTCGCCTCCCACGATATCGCCGAATTCCGCGCCATGGTCGACCGGTTCCACTCCGCCGGGATCGAGGTACTGCTCGACGTGGTCTACAACCACACCGGCGAGGGCAACCAGCTCGGCCCGACACTGTGCTTCCGCGGCCTCGACAACGCCAGCTACTACCGGCTGGCGGAGAACCGACGCTACCACATCGATGACACCGGCACCGGCAACACCCTCAATATCGAGCATCCAATGGTGCTGCGCATGGTGATGGACAGCCTGCGCTACTGGGTCGAGGTGATGGGCGTGGACGGCTTCCGCTTCGACCTGTGCACGACGCTGGGCCGTCGGCGCGATGGCTTCGACCGCAACGCCCCGTTCTTCCAGGCACTGCGCCAGGACCCGGTGCTGGGCCGGGTCAAGCTGATCGCGGAGCCTTGGGACATTGGGCCAGGCGGCTACCAGCTCGGCGCCTACCCGCCGCCTTTCTCGGAGTGGAACGACAAGTTCCGCGACGAGGTGCGGGATTTCTGGCGCGGCAGCCCCGACATGATCGGCAAGCTGGCCAGCCGGCTTTCGGGATCGGCCCAGCAATTCGACCACGACAACCGGCCTGCCACCGCCTCGATCAACTTCCTGACCGCGCATGACGGCTTCACGCTGATGGACCTGGTGTCCTACAACGAGAAGCACAACGAGGCCAATGGCGAGGACAACCGCGACGGCCATTCCGCCAACCACAGCGACAACATGGGCGTCGAGGGACCGACCGACGACGTGTCGATCAACGCCGCCCGCGCCCGGCGGCGTCGCAACATGCTGGCGACGCTGATGATCAGCCAGGGCACGCCGATGCTGCTTGCCGGCGACGAGTTGGGCAACAGCCAGCAGGGCAACAACAACGCATATTGCCAGAACAACGAAATCGGCTGGGTCAACTGGTCGGGCAACGACCCGGACTTCCTCGCCTTCGTGCGCAAGCTGGTGGCGTTCCGACGCGCCCACCCGATCCTGCGGCAGAAGCGTTTCCTGCACGCCCGCAGCCGCAAGATCGACAACCGCACCGATCTGTTCTGGCGCCGCGCCGACGGCCGACCGATGACCGACGCCGACTGGCAGGACCCCGAGCGGCGACTGCTGGCCTGCGAGATGCGCACCGCGTCGGGAACGCCAGACTACGCGGCGTTGGAATACGCGCTGTTCATCGTCATCAACAATGGCGGCCCCTGCCCGGTCGCCTTGCCCGCCCCGCCCGAGGGCTATCAATGGGTGCGCCATATCGACAGCGCCCGGCCCATGGCCGATCCGCGCCCGCACGGGCTGCGCACCCGCATCCGCGGCCGATCCGTGGTGGTGATGGTGCTCGAACCCGCAGAGACCGCCCAGACACCCGCAAGCCGAGGAGACTGACATGAAACCGATCACGGTCGATACCAAGCCGATCCAGGGCCAGAAGCCCGGCACCAGCGGCCTGCGCAAGAAGACGCGCGTCTTCATGGGCCCGCATTTTCTCGAGAACTACGTGCAGTCGATCTTCGACGGCATCGGCGGGGTCGAGGGCAAGACTCTGGTTCTCGGAGGCGACGGGCGCTACTTCAACGACCGCGCGGCGCAGGTGATCCTGCGCATGGCTGCCGCCAACGGCGCCGCCAAGGTCATCGTCGGTCAGGACGCGGTCCTGTCCACCCCCGCCGCCTCGCACCTGATCCGCAAGCGCGGCACCGATGGCGGGCTGATCCTCTCGGCCAGCCACAACCCCGGCGGCGAGGACGAGGATTTCGGGCTGAAGTTCAACGCCGCCAATGGTGGCCCCGCCCCTGAGAGCATCACCGACAAGATCCACGCCGCGACCCAGGGGTTGACCCGTTACCGCATCGTCGAGGCGCAGGACGTCGATCTCGTCTCCCCCGGCACGACCAGCCTCGGCGATATGCAGATCGAGGTGGTGGACCCGGTGGCCGATTACGCGATGCTGATGGAGGAGATCTTCGACTTCGACGCGATCCGCGAATTGCTCGCCTCGGGCTTCCGCGTCCGGTTCGACGCGATGCACGCGGTGACCGGCCCCTATGCGGTCGAAATCCTCGAAAACCGGCTCGGCGCTGCTTCGGGATCGGTGGTCAACGGCACGCCGTCGCCTGATTTCGGCGGCGGTCACCCGGATCCGAACCCGATCTGGGCCAAGGATCTGGTCGATGCGATGATGGGCGACGACGCGCCCGATTTCGGCGCCGCCTCGGATGGTGACGGCGATCGCAACATGATCATGGGGCGCGGCGTCTACGTCACCCCCTCCGACAGCCTCGCGCTGCTCGCGGCCCATGCCCATCTCGCACCGGCCTACAGCGGCGGCCTCAAGGGCGTGGCCCGCTCCATGCCGACCTCGGCCGCCGTGGACCGCGTCGCCGAGAAGAAGGGCATCGCCTGCTACGAGACGCCGACCGGCTGGAAGTTCTTCGGCAACCTGCTTGATGCCGGGAAGGCGACGCTTTGCGGCGAAGAAAGCGCCGGCACCGGCTCGGACCACGTGCGCGAGAAGGACGGGCTCTGGGCGGTGCTCCTTTGGCTCAACATCCTCGCTGTGACGAAGAAGAGCGTGAAGGAGCTGCTGGCCGAGCATTACGCCGAATACGGGCGCAACTACTACTCGCGCCACGACTACGAGGATGTGGAGACCGACAAGGCCAACACGCTGATGGACGGGCTGCGCGGCAAGCTGGGCAGCCTGCCGGGCCAGAGCTTCGGCGGGCTGACGGTGAAGTCCGCCGACGAGTTCTCCTATGACGATCCGGTCGATGGCAGCCGTGCCACGGCGCAGGGTCTGCGCATCGGCTTCGAGGATGGCGGCCGGGTTGTATTCCGGCTCTCGGGCACCGGCACGGTGGGCGCGACGCTGCGCGTCTATCTCGAAGCGCTGGAGACCGACCCCGCCAAATGCGACCGCGACCCGCAGGACGCGTTGGCGCCGATCATTGCCGCCGCCGACGAGATCGCGGGCATCAAGGCCCATACCGGCCGCGACGCGCCCAACGTCATTACCTGACGAATCCGGCCCCGCCGTCCCGAACGGCGGGGCCTCGGCCTCACAGCCAGCCCTTGGCCTTGAACCAGATCCAGGTTCCCACCGCCGAGGCCACCATCGCGCTCAGCGCGATGAAATAGGCATAGGGCTCGTCCAGCTCGGGCATGTGGGCAAAGTTCATCCCGTAGATCGAGGCGATAAGCGTCGGCGGCAGGAACAGCGCTGCGACGACCGAAAGCGTGCGCACCACGGCGTTCTCGTCGAGATTGATCATGCCCAGCGTGGCGTCGGTCGCCAGCGCCACGCGGCTGTTGAGAAAATCCAGATGCACCTCGAGCGCGTTGATGTCGCGCATCTGCGCCTTGGCGAGCGTGGCAATCTGCGGATCGCGGCTCTTCATGGTGCCGTTCCAGACGATGAAGGTCGACAGCATCCGCTCCATGGTGAACAGCGCCAGCCGCACCTTGGCGGTCAGCTCGCCCTGCTGGCCGATATCGCGCAAGGCCAGCCGCAGCCCCTCCACGTCGTTGGCCTCCTCGCCATAGACTTCGCTCGCCACGCGGTCGAGCACCCGGCCCGTCGCTTCCAAAAGGTCGGCCTGACGCGCGATGATCTCCTCGACCAGCCCGAGGAAGACCCGCACCGGACTGCCGATGCCCGCGCTCGACCGCTCGGCCCGGGTGCCGAAGGTCTCGAAGGGGCGCGGCGTGTGGTGGCGCACCGTGATCAGTCGCTCGGGCGTCAGAAGGAAGGTCACCGGGCCAGAGAACTGCCGCCTTTCGGCGTCTCGCCCGGGCAGCATCACCGTCATCACCTGGCAGTCGCCCGCGCGATGCAGCCGGTTGGAGATCTCGATCTCCTCCATGTCTTCGAGGGTCGGAACCGACAGCCCAAGCGCCTCGACCCGCGCGGTCTCTTCGGCATCGGGCTCGAGCAGGTCGATCCAGATCGCCTTCGCAAGATCGCCCTCGGCCTCGAGCGGCGCGAGACCGGGGGCATCGGGTCGGTAGGCAGCCAGCATCGCGTCTCTCCTGTTTCATGCGTCGCATGAGGGAGATAGCGCCACCTCGCCCCGGTCCAGCCCGGCTCAGCGGTCGCGGTCGGTGTCGTCCTCCGGGAGGCGGAAATCGAAGAAGAACTGCCAGCCGATCCAGAGCGCCGCGACGCCGAACAGCAGCGCCCATCCCGGCGCGCCGCGCCACAGCTCCAGCAGCGCCCAAGCCAGAACGAGGCCGAACACCAGCACCCGCCGCCAAAGCGGGATGAAGATCGGACTGCGCACGTCGAAGAATCTCATCTGGCGGCCTCCGTTGGCATTGCCGTGGCCCCTTCGGGCCCCGACATCGTCCGCGCGATCATGCCCGAGAGAGCGGAACGAAGCACGGGGTTTCGTTCCGCTTGGGAAGTTTACGTCAGCGCAAGCCGGACTTGGCGATCAGTTCGGCCAGCTCGGTCATCGCCTTGGCGCGCGCCGCTGCGAGACCGGCCGCACCGGGGGCCTCGGGGATCGGCACGGCGATGGCGAAGGTCTCTGCCTTGTCACGGCCGAGCGCGTCGCGCGTGGCCACGAAATATTGCCCCGCCACCCGGAAGCGGCCCTGCGCGTCGGCCAGGAACTCCTCGACGCGGACCTCGACCCGCGCCTCGGCGAAATCGTCGAAGGGCCACGGTTCGGGCGCCACCCGTGCGCCCGTCGACAGTCCGAGGGCGCGCGACAGCTCCAGCGTCGCGGCACGCGCCGGATCGTCGGCCCAGAGCAGCTTGTCGGCGGTGGTGATCACCCCTTCGGGCGTCTCGACGAAGATCTCCTCGAGCGCCGCATAGGTCGGCAGCGTGATCTCGCGCACCTCGACCGAGGCGAAGGCGATCGAAACCTTCTCGGTCGGGGCGATCTGCGGCACCGCGTAGCGCAGTTCCGGCCCGCCGCAGGCGGCCAGCAGAGCGAGGAGCGCCAAGGCGGCGAACGGACGGTTCTTCATGGTCTAGCGTCCTGTCAGAAGCGAATTGGGGCGGCGTTCGATGGCCCGGGCAAGCGAGCCCACGGCCTCGGCGGCCTGAGACACCTCGCGCAGCGCCGCGCGCAGGTCGCGCAGCGCCGGTTCGGTGCTGTCGCCGATCGTTGCCACCGTGCCGTTCGAGGTCACCAGCAGCGCCTCGGCGCGGCTGACCAGCGAGGGCAGCGTGCGGGCGGCCTCGGCCAGACGGTCGGCGGCGTTGGCGGCCGAAGCGAACGTGGCGTTGGCGTTCTCGACCACGCCGCCCTCGCTGATCTGCGCGAGGATGACCCGCAGCTCGCCGAGCGCGCCGTTCAGCTCACCCGGCAGCGCACGCACCGAGTCCTGCTTGATCAGCCGGTCGGCGCTGTTGAGCAGGCTGTTGGCCTCGGCCACGAGCACCTCGAGCGGCAGATCGGCAGCCTTGCCCGCCACCGCGTTCAGGCTGTCGATCAGCTGCGGCGCGCCCGACAGCGAGCGGTCGAGGCTGTCGGCCGCGCGTGCGGCGCTGTCGATCGCTGCCACGAGGCTTTCGCCCCCGCCGCCCGCGTTAACCTCGGCCAGCAGGGTACGCGCTTCGGCGACCCCCAGCTCGAGCTCGCCCGCAAGCGTGCCGAGCTGGCCCGGCAGCGCCCGCGCCGCCTCGGTGCCGATCAGAGCGCGCGCGTCCTGCGCGAGGCCCGAGACCCGGTCGAGCAGCGTGTCGACCGGCAGTTCCTGGGCCATCGCGGCCACGGCGTCGATCCGTTCGATCAGCTGCGGCACGCCCTCGAGCGAAGCGTCGAGCCGCGACGCCGCCTGTCCTGCCGCGTCGACGGTCTCCAGCAGGCGCGTCACGCCCTGTTCCTCGTTGAGCGTGGCGATCAGGGTCCGCGCCTCGGCAGTGCCGGTCTCGAGCTCGGCCAGCAGCGCGTTGACCCGGCCCGGCAGGGCGCGGGCGTCGTCCGTGTCGATCAGGCCGCGCGCGGCGCCGGCGAGATCGCCGACCTCGGTGAGCAGCGTCTCGAGCGGCAGTTCGTTGGCGGTGGCCGCCAGCGTGTCGAGCCGCGACACCAGCTGCGGAACGCCGGCCAGCGACTCGTCGAGCGTCGTCACCGCGGCGCGGGCCGCGTCGACCGTCTCCAGCAGCCGCGTGACGGCCTGCTGTTCGTTCAGCCCGGCGATCAGCGTCCGTGCCTCGGCGGTGCCGCCTTCCAGCTCGGCGAGGAGCGTGTTGACACGCCCCGGCAGGGCCTGCGTCTCCTCGGCACCGATGAGGCCACGTGCCTCCTCGGCCAGACCCGAGACCTCGGTCAGCAGGGTCTCGAGCGGCAGCTCGGCGGCCATCTCGGCCACGCGGTTGAGGTTGTCGATGAGCTCCGGCACGCCGTCGAGCGCGGTGTCGAGATCGGCGGTCACCGCCGTGGCACCATCGACCGCCGCGAGGATGCGCGTCACGGCCTCGGCCGCGCGCACGTCGTCGAGGATCGCGCGGACATCCGAGACAGCGAGCTCGATCTCGCTCATCACCACGCCGATCTGCTCCGGCACGGCCTGCACTTCATCGGAGCCGACGAAGCCGCGGATATCGCCGAGCAGCGCGCGGATGTCGCTCGGGGTCTGCTGCAGATCCTCGGAGCCGATCAGCCGGGCCGAGTTCTCGAGGAAGCTCGTGGCCGAGGCCAGCAGTTCCTCGATCGGCAGGTTGTTGATCCGGTCGAGCGTACCCTGCGCCGTGGCCTGCACGTCGGAGATCTCGCTCTCGGTCACCGGGATCGCCGGATAGGGCAGAGCATTGACGTTCAGCACGGCCTGCTCGGTGGCCGGCACGTCGATCAGCTGCACCTTGAGGCCGCCGGTCAGGATCGACCCGGTGACGAGCCGCGCGCGCAAACCATCGGCCACCTCGTCGACGAAATACTGAAGCGCCTCCTCGACACCACCATCATCGGCCATGCCGAGCCTCGACGGCAGGATGGTCAGCACGGTCTGGAGCCTGACGCCGCGATCGCCGAAGCGCTCCTCGTCGACGAGGCCGTTGAGACCGGACACCGAGCCGATGCGCACGCCGTCGAGCTCGACCGGCGCGCCGACCGCGAGACCCGAGACGTTGCCGTCGAACACGGCCACGAGGTTGAGCGAGGGGCCGTCCGGGGTGTTGAACACCGAGTTGCGGGCGGTTTCCTCGGCGTCATAGACCTCGAAGGTCTGGCCGCTCTGGGCCAGCGTCGCGCCCGACACGAAGGTGTCGAAGGCGAGCCCGCCCGCGAGCAGCGCCGCGACGCTGTCGAAGTCGATCTCGGCCCCACCGGTGCCGATCTTGACCGAGAAGCCGGAGGTATCCCAGAACCGCGTCGTCTCGGTGACGAGGTTGTCATAGGGCGCGTAGATCACCGCAGGCGCCTCGACATAGAAGCCGTCGGCGGACACGCCGGCCTGGCCAATGCGTCCCGCCTCCACGCCCTTGTAGAGGATCGGGCTGTTGCCGGAGAGCACGCCCTCGGTCGCGCGCAGCGTGATCTCGATGCCATCGCGGTCGGGGCCGAGCAGCGGTGCGCGCTCGAGCCCGGCGAAGCTTCGTCCGGCCTTGCCGGCCTGACCATCCCACTGGCCGCGGATATAGACCCCAGACAGCACCGTATCGAGGCCCGACACGCCCTCGGTCGAGACCTCGGGACGGACGATCCAGAAATCGGCGTCGTCGTCGATATAGGGGGCGATGTCCTTGTCGACCCGGATCGAGATCGCCACTTGGTCGAGGCCTTCGGTGAAGCTCACCTGCTCGACGATGCCGACCGCCACGTCACGGAAGCGCAGTTCGGTCTCGCCAGCCAGCACGCCGCCCGCCTCGTCGAACTGCACCTTGATCAGCGGCCCCTGCTCGCTCCACTGCTTCCAGCCGATGCCCAGCGCCACCGCCAGCGCGCCGAGCGGCACCAGCCAGACGACCGAGACGCGGCTGCGCAGCGGCCGCCGCTCGCCCTCGACGGGCACGTCGGGTATCTCGCCGCTCACGCGCGTTCGTCCGAGGCGGAATCATCCGCCGCGCGATCCCAGATCAGGCGCGGGTCGAAAGCTTGGGCGGAGAGCATCGTGAAGATCACCGAGAGTGCGAAAGCGAGCGCCGCCGGGCCCGGCTTGATCGAGGCGGCCAGATTCAACTGCACCAGCGCCGTCAGGATCGCAACCACGAAGACGTCGATCATCGACCAGCGCCCTATATACTCCACGATTTCATAGAGCCTGTGGCGCGATTGCGGCGGCGTACGCGAGCCGCGCCGCACCGAGGTGGCGAGCCAGGCGATGGCCGCGAACTTGCCGATCGGGATCGCCACCGAGGCGATCAGGATGATGATCGCCACGAAGGGCGCGCCCTGCTTCGCCAGCTCGATCGCGCCGCCGACGATGGTGTCCTCGGAGACCTGGAACAGCACCTGGGTGCGCAGCATCGGGTAGAGGTTCGCCGGAAAATAGCACAGCAGCCCCGCCGCCCACCACGCCCAGACCCGGCTCAGGCTATGGGTGTCGCGCGACACCAGCGTCTTGCCGCAGCGGCCGCAGCGGTCGGTTCCCATCGGCCAGACCCGGGTGCAGCGCGTGCAGGCGACGAGACCCGCCTCGCGAGCGGTGGTCATGGGGGTAGCGGCGCCGCTCATGCCGGGGCCTTCGTGCGACGCGCGCCATAGCCATGTTCCAGCGACTCCCAGACCGACCAGCGGCACATCCAGCGGTCGTGGATCACCGTCAGGAAGACGAGCGCGGCGAACATCCAGAAGGCCGGGCCGAAGCTCAGATGCGCAAGGTCGGCGACCTTGACCAGCGCCACGGCGCAGCCCAGCGCGAAGATCTCGGCCATCGACCATGGCCGCAGCGCCTCGGCCAGCGCAAAGAGGCGAAGTGCTCCCGGCGGCGCGGGCCGATCGAAGACCAGCGGGCCGAGCACGTAGATGGTCAGGATCGCGCGCGCCATCGGCACCAGCACGATCAGTGCCGTCACCGCGATGGACAGTAGAAGCAGCGGCCCGCCAGTGAAGCTCAGCGCGGCGTCAAGCAGCGTCGCCTCGTTGACGAAGCCCTGCCGGCTGATCTTCAGGAACGGAAACCACACCGCGCCGAGCACCAGGATCAGCGAGGTGGCGGAGAGCATGATGATGATCATGCCCGCGCGTTTTCTCGGGGCGATCAGCACGGTGTGGCAGCGCGCGCAGACCGCGCGTTCGCCCTGCTCCGGCATCCGGGCACGGTAGATCGCGTCGCATTGCGGGCAGGCGATGAGATGCGCCGGATCGACGCGCGCGATGTCTGTGCTGTGCATGGGGTCCGCCCGTCAGATCACTTGGCCCGAATACTACGGCCGCATGAGGGGAAAGGCCACGGGCCGAACACGACACTGCGCGCACGGCACCGTGACGGTGCACGGCCCAAAGCTCGGCAAGCGCAGGTCCGCGAGAGAACGGGCGTCGGCTCTGCGCTCGCAAACGTTCCCCGGCGTCCTTCTCGAGACATGCGCTACCGTCGTCCGCTCTCAGTCCCTCCGCCCGACACCCCCGGGCGTCGGCGTCACCACGGTGACCGTCTCACCCGGTCGCAACCGGGTCTGCGCGCAGGCGGCCAGCGTCTCCACGGAGCCGTCCAACCGCCCGACCTCGGTGCGGCCAACCTCGCCCGCGCCGCCACCGTCGAGGCCCTCCGGCGGGCGGTGCCGGTGCGAGGACAGGATCGACAGGTCCATCTCCTCGAGGAACCGCAGCCGTCGCGTCGTGCCGTCGCCGCCCCGGAACGCCCCATCGCCGCCCGAGCCGGGGCGCAGCCCGAAGCTCTCCAGCAGCACCGGGAACCGCGTTTCCAGCACCTCCGGGTCAGTGAGCCGCGAATTGGTCATGTGGGTGTGGACGCCGGATGTCCCGGCAAAGCCGCGCCCGTCATTCAGCCGTCCCGCCGGGCTGCCGGAGCAGATCGTCTCGTAATACTGGTACCGTTCATTGCCGAAGGTGAGGTTGTTCATCGTCCCCTGGGCATTGGCCAGCGCGCCCAGCGCCTGGAACAGCGCGTTGGTCACGTGCTGCGAGGTCTCGACATTGCCCGCCACCACGGCGCGCGGATAGGCGGGGCGCAGCATGGAGCCCTCGGGGATCACGATCTCGATCGGCCTGAGGCAACCCGCGTTCATCGGGATCGGCTGCTCGCACATCACCCGGAAAACATAGAGCACCGCGGCACGAGCAACCGGTTCGGGCGCGTTGAAGTTGTTGTCGCGCGCCTCGGAGGTGCCGGTGAAGTCGACCCGTGCCCGCCGCGCCTCGCGATCCACGGTAATCCGCACCCGGATCACCTGACCGGTGTCGGTCTCGTAATCGCAATCGCAGTCCGACAGCCGCTCGATCAGCCGCGCCACCTCCTCGGCGGCGTTGTCCTGCACATGCCCCATATAGGCGCGCACCACGTCGAGGCCGAACTCGCCGACCATACGCCGCAGCTCCGCCGCGCCACGCGCGTTGGCGGCGACCTGTGCCTTGAGGTCGGCGATGTTCTGGTCGGGGTTGCGGCAGGGGTAGCGATGCGCGGTCAGAAGCTCGCGCAAGGCCTCCTCACGAAACGCACCCCGATCGACAAGGTGGAAGTTGTCGATCAGCACCCCTTCCTCGTCCACCGTCGTCGCCAGCGGCGTCATCGAGCCGGGCGCGGTCCCACCGACATCGGCATGGTGTCCCCGGCTCGCCGTCCAGAATAGGATCTCCGCCCCAGCTTCATCGAAGACCGGCGAGACGACGGTGATGTCCGGCAGATGGGTGCCGCCATTATAGGGCGCGTTCAGCGCGAAGACGTCGCCCGGCCGGATCGTCTCGTTCTGCCGGATGATCGCCTCGACCGAGCGATCCATGCTGCCCAGATGCACCGGCATGTGCGGCGCGTTGGCCACCAGCGCGCCGTCGCGATCGAAGACCGCGCAGGAGAAGTCGAGCCGCTCCTTGATGTTGACAGACTGGGCGGTGTTCTGCAGCGCCACGCCCATCTGTTCCGCGATGTTCATGAACAGGTTGTTGAACACCTCAAGCAGGATCGGATCGGCCTCGGTTCCGGCCGCAAGCTGGCGCGGGGCGCGTTCGTGACGGGTAAGCAATATGTCGTCGCGCGCCGTCAGCCGCGCGGTCCATCCCGGCTCGACCACGATGGTCTGGTTCGGCTCGACGATCAGCGCGGGCCCGCGCATCTCGTGGCCCGGGGCGATATCGGCGCGGCGGTGCACCTGCGCCTCGTGCCAGGCGCCGCCGGAAAAGAAGCGCGCCGTCTCGCCCGTGCCGGCCTGCCCGCGCGCGGGCGCATCACTACCGGTCTCGGCCATCGCATGCGGCGGCTCGGTGCCCTCGACCTCGACCGCCTCGATCACCAGTTCCCGTCCTGGGCTGAGGAAGCCGAACTGCGCCTCGTGAGCGGATTCGAAGGCGACGCGGGCGGCCGCCATGTCGCCCGAATAGCTCACCTGCAGCGCGGTATCGGTGCCGGCATAGCGCAGGTGCAGCCGGGTCGCATAGCTCTCCTGCGTCACGCCCTGCCCGGCCAGATCACGGCGCACCTGATCGGTCAGATCCGCGATCACCGCGTCGAGCGCCGCGCGCGTGGCCTCTTCCATCGGCTGCACCAGCCCCTGCTGGCGGCTGGCCGAAACGGTGGCCAGCCCGATGCCGTAGGCCGAGAGCAGGCCCGAGAGCGGGTGCACCAGCACCGCCTCCATGCCCAGCGCGTCGGCGACGAGGCAGGCATGCTGGCCGCCCGCCCCGCCGAAGGAGTTGAGCAGGTAGCGCGTCACGTCATGGCCGCGCTGGACCGATATCTTCTTGATCGCGTTGGCCATGTTCTCCACGGCGATCCTGACGAAGCCCTCTGCGGCCTCCTCCGGGCTGCGCTCGCCCGCGATCTCCGCGAAGGCCGCCCTCACCCCGTCACGATCGAGCGGCTGATCCTGACCAGGCCCGAAGATCGCCGGAAAAAGACTCGGGTCAAGCTTGCCCAGCATGACATTCGCATCGGTCACGGTGAGCGGCCCGCCACGCCGGTAGCACAGAGGCCCCGGATCGGCGCCCGCGCTGTCAGGCCCGACGCGAAAGCGGCCCGGCTCGGCATGCAGCACCGATCCTCCGCCCGCCGCGACCGTGTGGATGCGCATCATCGGCGCCCGGATCCGCACACCCGCGACCTCTGTGTCGAAGGCGCGCTCGAAATCGCCGGCGCAGTGCGCCACGTCGGTGGAGGTCCCGCCCATGTCGAAACCGATCACCTTGTCCCAACCGGCAGCCCGGGCCGTCTCGACCATGCCGACCACGCCGCCCGCCGGTCCCGACAGGATCGCGTCCTTGCCCTGGAACGCCTCGGCCGCGGTCATGCCGCCGGAGGACATCATGAATTGCAGCGTCGGTCCCGCCTCGCCCGGCGGCGTCGCGCCCAGCGCGCCGGAAACCCGCGCCACGTAGCGCCGCAGGATCGGCGAGAGATAGGCGTCGACCACCGTGGTGTCGCCCCGGCCGACGAGCTTCAACAGCGGCGACACCTCATGGCTGACCGAGACCTGCCCGAAGCCCATGCCACGCACCATTTCCGCCAGCGCCGCCTCGTGGGCGGGTGCGGTCCAAGCGTGCATCAGCACGATTGCCACGGCGTCGATGCCATCGGCGCGCAGCCGCTCGAGTTCCGGACGCAGGGCTTCCGCGTCCATCGGCCGCTCGACGGCGCCATCGGCCCGCACCCGCTCATCGACCTCGATCACGCGACTGTAGAGCTGTTCGGGCAATTCGATCTGCTTGGCAAAGATGTCAGGCCGGGCCTGATAGGCGATCCGGAGGGCATCTCGGAAGCCCCGGGTGATCAGCAGCGCCGTTCTGTCACCTTTGCGCTCCAGGAGCGCGTTGGTGGCGACGGTGGTCCCCATCTTGACCGTGCCGATCCGCGAGGGGTCGATCGCGCCGCCGAGCAGGCGCCGGATGCCCTCGATCGCCGCGTCCTCGTAAGCCTCGGGATTTTCGGACAGGAGCTTGAGCGGATGGAGCGCACCGTCGGGCGCCCGTCCCACCACATCGGTGAAGGTGCCGCCACGGTCGATCCAGAAATCCCACACGCTCATGCTCCGCCCCTCTCGCAATTCCCGCACAGGGGTGCGCAATCCTCCTCCAGTGGTCAAGCCGCTCCGAATCTCGCGCATTAGCTCAGGCACTGGGCAAATGCCCGAAGCTGTGGCAGTCTGCCCCCGGAGGAGATAAGGGCCGCGAACTGCATGGAGGATGGCATGGCGCGCGACTGGGACCTGATCATATTCGACTGCGACGGTGTACTGATCGACAGCGAGCTGCTGAGCGCCGAGGTGCTGATCGCTCTGCTGGCCACCGAAGGCGTCGAGATCGACTTCGACCACGTGCGCCGCAATTTTCTCGGCCGCAGCTTTCCCACCGTGGCCAGGCATATCCGCGAAGAGCTGGGTCATCCGCTCGCGCCGGAATTCGAAGCGCTCTACCGGTCCCGGCTGCTGGCGCGGTTCGAGACCGAACTGCGGCCGATGCCCGGGATCGCTCCGGCTCTGGCGCTGCTCGCCGCGCGCGGAATGCCGGTCTGCGTCGCGACCTCCTCTTCGCCTCAGCGCGCAGCGCGCTCGCTGGCCATCGCGGGCCTCGCGCCGGCGCTGCCGCATGTCTTCACAGCGAGCCAGGTCGAGCGCGGCAAGCCCGCCCCCGACCTGTTCCTGTTCGCTGCGGAGCGCATGGGTGCCACCCCTGGCCGCTGCCTGGTGATCGAGGACAGCCTGCCGGGGCTGGAGGCTGCCGAGGCGGCCGGCATGACGGCGGTGCGCTTCATCGGCGGCGGCCATCTCGCCGGCGCCACTCTCCGCCACGACCCTGATGTGCCGCTCCTGCGCGACTGGGCGGAGCTGCCAGCCCTGCTCGACAGTCTGCCCGCCCAGGAGGCCGTATGAGCCAGTCCCGCTTTACCCCCGAGGCGACGCGCCTCGATGATGCCGCGCGCGCGGGCTGGCTCTACTACGTCGCCGGCAACACCCAGGACGAGATCGCCAGAAAGCTGGGCGTCTCGCGGCAATCGGCGCAGCGGCTAGTGTCGCTCGCCGTGTCCGAAAAGCTGGTCAAGGTGCGACTCGATCACCCGATCGCCCGCTGCATGGACCTGTCGGGGGCCCTCGCGGAACGCTACAAGCTCAGGGTCAGCGAGGTCGTGCCTTCGGATCCCAACGCCCCGGAACTGCTGACGGGCATCGCCATCGCGGCCGCGGCCGAGCTGGAAAAGATGCTCAAGAGCCCCGACGAGAAAATCATCGCGCTGGGCACGGGACGCGCACTGCGCGCCTGTGTGGAGCAGTTGCCGCGCATGGATTGCCCGCAGC
The DNA here is from genome assembly GCF_034371605.1 of Limimaricola variabilis. Classification (NCBI taxonomy): domain Bacteria; kingdom Pseudomonadati; phylum Pseudomonadota; class Alphaproteobacteria; order Rhodobacterales; family Paracoccaceae; genus Limimaricola; species Limimaricola variabilis. The sequence goes on from NZ_CP139691.1 coordinate 1,236,519, forward strand.
ACCGGATCGTCAGCCGGCTGGGGAATATGATGTCGGACGGCTCGGCCACGCCCTACAACGCCGTGATCCGGATGGCCGAGCGGGTCGGCGCCAAGCACTACCCCTACCCGCTGCCGGTCGTGGCGCGCGACGAAGCCGAGCTTCAGATCATGCATGGGCAGGAGCCGGTGCGGCATACGATGGAGCTGTGCGCGCGCGCCGATCTGACGCTTGTCGGCGTCGGACAGGTCGGCGCGACCGCGCCGCTGCATGTCGATGGCTTCATGGAGGCGGCGGAAATGCAGATGCTCGTCGATCAGGGCGCTGCGGGCGAGATCACGAGCTGGGTCTATGATGCCGAGGGCCGGATCATGGACTGCGCCTTCAATGCCCGCGTCGCCTCGGCGCCATTGCCGGTGCAGGGCGGCGGGCCGGTGATCGGCCTCGCCACCGGCCCGGCGAAGGCTCAGGCGATCGCCGCGGCGCTGCGCGGGCGGCTGATCGACGGGCTGATCACCGACGAGGTGACGGCCGGGCGGTTGCTCAAGGCCTGACCGCCCGACCCGGTTTCATCACTTGGCGTAGCGGTCGAGCGTGGCTGCAACGCCGTCGGACCACAGCGCGCGCAGCTGGCGCGCGAAGGCATCGGCGAAGGCCGGCCGCTCGCCCAGATCACCGAACACCGTCTCGTTCGACAGGAAGGCCGCAGGATCGTCCTTGGCGGCCAGCGCCCGGCGCTTGAGGTCCTCGGCGTTGTCGTCATTGGGGGCGATCGCGTTGCCTTCTTCGTCGGTGCCGGCGCAGTAACGGCACCACAGCGCCACTTCGAGGGCGAGCCCATCCACGTTGCTGCCGGCGTCGAGCGCGTCGCGGATCACCGGCAGGACGAATTTGGGTTGCCGGTTCGAGCCGTCATGGCAAAGCCGCGGGATCGTGTCGCCGATCTCGGGGTTGGCGAAGCGCTCGGCCACCTTGCGGCGATAGGCCTCGAAATCGACGCCCTCGATCGGCGCCAGGGTCGGGATGATCTCGCGCGTCTCTAGAGCGGCGAGCCAGGCCACGATACGCGGATCGGCCATGGCGTCGTGCACGAAGTGATGCCCGAGCAGCGCCGAGGGATAGGCAATGGCGGCATGGCCACCATTGAGAATGCGCAGCTTCATCAGTTCGTAGGGCGCGACATCCTCGACGAACTCCGCCCCGACCTTCTCGAGCGCCGGGCGCCCCTGCGGGAAGTTGTCCTCGAGCACCCACTGCCGGAACGGCTCGCAGACCACCGGCGCCGCGTCGGTCACGCCGAAGCGGTCGCGCACCAGCGCGCGTTCGCGGTCCGAGGTCGCCGGGGTGATGCAGTCGACCATCGTGTTCGGGAAGGCCACGTTCGACGCGACCCAGCTGGCGAAATCCGCGTCCGACAGCTTCGCCAGCCCGACGACGGTCTGCTTGGCGACATGGCCGTTCTCGGGGAGGTTGTCGCAGGACATCACGGTGAACGGCGCGTTGCCAGCCGCGCGACGCTGCTTGAGCGCGGCGAGGATCATGCCGAAAGCCGTCTTCGGGCTGTCGGGGTTGGTGGCGTCGTGCCGGATATCGGGATGGTTCTCGTCGAAGCCGCCGCTGCGCGCATCGACGAACCAGCCGCCCTCGGTCACCGTGAGCGAAACGATGCGGATCGCCGGATCACTCATCCGCTCGACCAGCGCGGCGGAGTCGATCTCGGTAAAGTCGATCATCGCGCCGGTGACGCTGGCCGAAAGCCCTGCCGGGTCAAGCTCGACCACGGTGGTGAGCCAATCCTGCTTCTGCAGGGCGTCGCGCATCTTCGCGTCGCCGGGACGGACGCCCGCGCCGCAGATCGCCCAGTCATGGCTTTCACCGGTGGCGAAGAGCCGGTCGAGATAGACCGCCATATGGGCACGGTGGAAGTTGCCCACGCCGATATGGACGATGCCCGCGCTCAGCGCGTTCCGGTCGTAGCCCGGCCCCTTCACGGCGTCGGGAAGGCGGCCCAATGCTGCGGCGTTGAGATCAATGGCCATTGTCAGCCTCCTGTAAAATTGGGGAAAGAGCCTCAGCTCATCCACTGGCCGCCATCGACGTTGTAGGTCTGCGACACGATGTAGTCGGCCTCGTCCGAGGCCAGGAAAACGGCCATGCCGGTCAGGTCGTCCGGCGTGGCGAAACGGCCCGCGGGCACGCCCGCGGCGACCTCTGCCTTCTTCTGGCCCGGCTGCTTGCCCTCGAGCTTGGCGAACATGGAATCGACATGCTCCCAGTGCTCGCCATCGACCACGCCGGGCGCGATGGCATTGACGTTGATGCCGTGCTTGATGAGGTTCAGCCCGGCCGACTGGGTCATCGAGATCACCGCCGCCTTGGTCGAGCAGTAGACCAGCACCAGCGGCTCGCCGCGACGTCCGGCCTGGCTTGCCATGTTGATGATCTTGCCACCCTGGCCTTGGGCGATCATCTGCCGCGCCGTGGCCTGCATGGTGAACAACGTGCCGGCGACATTGACGGCGTAGAGCTTGTCATAACTCTCGCGGGTGATGTCGACGGTCTCGGCGGCATCGAACAGCGCGGCATTGTTGACGAGTATGTCGATCTTGCCCGCGTGCTCCACCACCGTGGCGATGGCGGCATCGATGCTGTCCTGACGGGTCACGTCGATCTCGACCGCGTAGGCGCCCGCGCCGATCTCGGCGGCGGCGCTCTGCGCCGCGCCGAGATTGATGTCCGCGATGGCGACCGTCGCGCCCTCACGGACATAGGCCTCGGCGAAGGCGCAGCCCAGGCCGCGCCCCGCACCGGTGATCAGCGCCGATTTTCCGGCGAGACGGCTCATGCGATCCGCAGCCCCTGCCCGTCGAAGCGATGCAGCTTGTCGGCCTGCGGGGTCAGGAACACGGTGTCACCGTGATGGAGTCCCACCTCGCCGCCGGCGCGGATGGTGATGGTTTCCGCCAGGCCCGTGTCGTGCACGTGGAAGAACGTGTCCGACCCCAGATGCTCGGCGACTCCGATCCGACCCTTCCAGGTGCCTTCGCTCGGCGACACGTCGATGTGCTCCGGCCGCACGCCGATCGTCTCGGCGCTGTGCTTCTTGGCCTCGGCGCCGTCGATCAGGTTCATCTTGGGCGAACCGATGAAGCCGGCGACGAAGGTGTTGCGCGGGTTGCGGTAGAGCTCGAGCGGCGAGCCCACCTGCTCGATGTTGCCGGCGCGCAGCACCACGATCTTGTCGGCCATGGTCATGGCTTCGACCTGGTCGTGGGTGACGTAGATCATCGTGGTATCGAGCTTCTTGTGCAGCTCGGAGATCTCCATCCGCATGCCGACCCGCAGCGCCGCGTCGAGGTTCGACAGCGGCTCGTCGAACAGGAAGGCCGCCGGTTCACGAACGATGGCGCGACCGATCGCGACCCGCTGACGCTGGCCGCCCGAGAGCTGGCCGGGACGGCGGTCGAGATAGTCGGTGAGGTTGAGCGCCCGTGCCGCGTTGTCGATGCGCCGCTTCTGCTCGTCCTCGGGCATGCCCGCCATCTTCATCGGGAAAGCGATGTTCTTGCGCACCGACATGTGCGGATAGAGCGCGTAGCTCTGGAACACCATGGCGAGGCCGCGCTTGGCGGGCGGCAGATCGGTGGCGGGCTTTCCGTCGATGCGGATCTCGCCGCCGGAGACGTCCTCGAGCCCGGCGATCAGCCGCAGCAGCGTGGACTTGCCGCAACCCGAGGGGCCGACGAAGACCACGAACTCACCGTCTTCGATGGTCAGGTCGAGGGGCGGGATGACCTCCACATCCCCGAATTTCTTGGTCACCTTGTCGAGCGTGATGCGTCCCATGGGTATATTCCTTATTTCACTGCGCCGAAGGTGAGCCCGCGGACGAGCTGCTTCTGGCTGAACCAGCCGAGGATGAGGATCGGCGCGATGGCCATGGTCGAGGCGGCCGAGAGCTTGGCGTAGAACAGGCCCTCGGGGCTCGAGTAGCTGGCGATGAAGGCGGTGAGCGGAGCGGCCTTGGCGGCCGTGAGGTTGAGCGTCCAGAACGCCTCGTTCCAGGCGAGGATGACGTTGAGGAGCAGCGTCGAGGCGATGCCCGGCACGGCCATCGGCGTCAGAACATGGATGATCTCGTCGCGCAGGGTGGCGCCGTCCATCCGGGCCGCTTCGAGGATCTCGCCCGGGATCTCCTTGAAGTAGGTGTAGAGCATCCAGACGATGATCGGCAGGTTGATCAGCGTCAGCACGATCACCAGACCGGTCTTGGTGTCGAGAAGGCCCACGTCGCGGAAGATCAGGTAGATCGGGATCAGCACGCCGACGGGGGGCAGCATCTTCGTCGACAGCATCCACATCAGCACGTCCTTGGTGCGCTTGCCGGGCACGAAGGCCATCGACCAGGCAGCCGGGATCGCGATGATCAGGCCCAGAACGGTCGAGCCGAGCGAGATCACCACCGAGTTCCAGAAGTGCCGGAAGTAGTTCGAACGCTCCTGCACGGTGGTGTAGTTCTCGAGCGTCCAGTCGAAGAACAGGAAGCTCGGCGGCGATGAGATCGCCTCGGCCTCGGTCTTGAAGCTGGTGAGGATCGTCCAGAGGATCGGGAAGAAGATCGCGAGGCCAACGGCCCAGGCGGCGATGGTGAAGCCGATCTTGCGGCGGGTGGAGACGGCGCGGGCCATGTCAGGCGCTCCCTCTGTTCGGCGTGCGGGGCGTGCGCGGGGTCAGGCCCCGCGCGGCGAAGGTGATCTGCTCAGGCATCGAGGTTCTTTCCGATCATCCGCATCAGGAAGATCGCGACGATGTTGGCGAGGATGATCGCGACCACACCGCCGGCCGAGCCGCCGCCCACGTCGAAGTTCAGCAGCGAACGGGCGTAGACGAGGTAGGTCAGGTTGGTCGAGGCGTTGCCCGGACCGCCATTGGTGGTCACCAGGATCTCGGCGAAGACCGACAGCAGGAAGATCGTCTGGATCAGGATCACCACGGTGATGGCGCGCGAGAGGTGCGGCAGGGTGATGTACCAGAACCGCGACAGCGCCGAGGCCCCGTCCATTTCGGCCGCTTCCATCTGCTCGCTGTCGAGCGACTGGATCGCGGTGAGCAGGATCAGCGTGGCGAAGGGCAGCCACTGCCAGGACACGATGCCGATGATCGAAGCCAATGGTGCCTGACTGAGAAAGTCGAATGGTGCCAAACCCACCGCCTTGGAGAACTCCGCGAAGAGCCCCGAGACCGGGTTCATGAACATGTTCTTCCAGACCAGCGCCGACACGGTGGGCATGACGAAGAAGGGCGCGATGACGAGGATGCGCACGATCCCCTGCCCCCAGATCGGCTGATCGAGCAGGATCGCCAGGAGGATGCCCCCGACCACGGTGATGATCAGCACCCCGCCCACGAGGAGCAGCGTGTTGATCAGCGCGGTGAAGAAGGCCGGGTTGTTGAAGAACAGCTTGTAGTTCAGCAGCCCGACGAAGCGCTCGGTGCCCGGCATCAGCAGGTTGTAGCGCAGCAGCGAGAAGTAGATCGTGAGCGCCAGCGGAACGATCATCCACGCCAGCAGAAGCACGACGGCGGGCGAAATCATGATCCGCGCGGCGGAGCGGGAATGTTGGGTGGCCATCGGTCTCTCCGATTGTCTGGGACGGGCGGCGGCGCGCGATCCCCCGACCCGGTCGCGAATGCGGCCGGAGAGGATGGCAGGCGGCGGCCCGTGACGATGATGGGGTGATCGGCGGGGGTCGGCGGGGCCGGCCGGGAGGGTCCGGCCCCGCCTGTCATGCGGTGGGGGTTACTGGCCGTAGCCCGCCGCCTGCATTTCCTGGGAGGTCAGCTCCTGAGCCGCCTGCAGCGCTTCTTCGGCCGACTTCTGACCGGCAAGCGCCGCCGAGAACTGCTGGCCCACCGCGGTGGCGATGCCCTGGAACTCGGGAATGGCGACGAACTGCACGCCGGTATAGGGCACCGGGTCCACGGTCGGGTTGTTCGGGTCGGCCGCGTTGATGCTGTCGAGCGTCATCTGCGCGAAGGGCGCCGCGTCCAGGTACTCCTGGTTCTCATAGAGCGAGGTGCGGGTGCCCGGCGGCACGTTGGCCCAGCCTTCCTTCTCGGCGACCAGCTCGGCGTACTCCTTGGAGGTCGCCCAGGCCACGAAGGTCTTGGCGGCGTCTTCGGCGTCGGTGCCGGCCGGGATGCCGAGGCTCCAGGCCCAGAGCCAGTTGCCGCGCTTGCCCAGACCGTTGTCGGGAGCGAGCGCGAAGCCCACCTTGTCGGCCACGGTGCTGTCATCGCCGGTCACGAAGGACGCGGCGACGGTGGCGTCGATCCACATGCCGCACTTGCCCTGCTGGAACAGCGCCAGGTTCTCGTTGAAGCCGTTGTTCGCGGCGCCCGGAGGACCGTAGTTGTTCAGCAGATCGAGATAGTCGGTCAGCGTCGCCTTCCAGGCCTCGCTGTCGAACTGCGGCTGCCAGTTCTCGTCGAACCAGCGGGCGCCGTAGCTGTTCGACATGGCGGTGAGGAGAGCCATGTTCTCGCCCCAGCCGGCCTTGCCGCGCAGGCAGATGCCGTAGACCTCGTTCTCCTTGTCGGTCATCGCCGCGGCGGCTTCCTTGATGAAGTCCCAAGTCGGCGCGTCGGGCATCTCGAGCCCGGCCTCTTCCATCAGGTCGGTGCGATACATGACCATGGAGCTCTCGCCGTAGAACGGCGCGGCATAGAGCGTGCCGTCGACCGACAGGCCACCGGCGATGGCCGGCAGGATGTCGCCGGCGTCATATTCCTCGGGAAGGTCGTCAAGCGGGACAAGCCAGTTCTGCTTGGCCCAGATCGGAACCTCGTAGGTGCCGATGGTCATCACGTCGTACTGGCCGCCCTTGGTGGCGATGTCAGTGGTGACGCGCTGACGCAGCACGTTCTCCTCAAGGGTCACCCAGTCGAGTTCGATGTCCGGATGCTTCTCGGTGAAGTCCGAAGACAGCTCCTGCATGCGGATCATGTCACCGTTGTTCACGGTGGCAATGGTCAGGGTCTCTGCCTGCGCAATGGCGGCCATGCCGCACAGCGCGGTCGCCCCCATGAGGATACGGGTCGTCTTGGTCATGTCTCTCCTCCCAAGTTCTGCCAGGGCATTTGCCTAGCCGATGAGCAATTACTCACCGATTTAGTGAGTCGTGTCAAGCCGCACGCATGGCGGCATTGCGGCGGGCGCATGGTTAACCCTAGGTGAATGGCCGAGTCGTGATAGGGGCGGCCTTCGCATTCCGGCTCGGTCGATCTAGGCTGCATGGCGGATCACAGGGGGGCCGATCATGGATGAGGAGCGAGGCCGCGCCGCGGCGCGGAGCCTGCGCCATGCGCGCGAGATCGAGGGACATCTCGATTGGCTCGACAGCTTCACCGGCACGGCGCTGGGCGTGCTGTCGGTGGCCAGCGGCATCTACACCTATCTCGGCGTCTCGACGCTGCTTGACGATACCGGCGCGCTGTCGGTCTTCGCGGCGATGGCCTATTCGATCGCGGTCTCGGTCGGGATCTTCGTGTTCTGGTCCTACATGCTGCGCCTTTTGCCCGCGATGCGCTCGGCCGGGTCCCGGATCGGGCTCGCCGCCTCCATGGCATTGGGATCGCTGGCAATCGTGGCGATGTCGTCTTGGCTCAACGCCGCGGCGCTTGCCGGGGCGGCGGCGGTCGAGCAGCATCTGGCGACCACGGTTCAAAGCTACCAAGGCGCGCTGGAACGGGCGAACACCATCGCCGTTTCGGCGCAGGGGCTGGGCCGCGACGTCGCCCGGGTCCGCAGCAGCTTCGAGGATCTGGGCGAACAGGAAGCCAGCGGCGGGCTATCGGGCTTTGCCGGTCGCGGGGCGGTGTTTCGCCTGCTGCGCCAGAAATCCGACGAGCTCTCCGCGCTCGAAGCGCAAATTACCAGCCAGCAGCCGTTGCTCGACGCGGCCTTCGCCGAGGGCAACGCGATCCTCAGCCGGATGCGCGCGCTCACCGTCGAGCCCGGACCGGTCGAAGCCCGTTCGGTCGAGTTCTCCGAAGAGGCAGTGCGGCTCGCAGGCGTCATCACGACGCTTCGTCAGCTGTCTGTGGCGCCCCTCGTGGTCCGCGCGGCCAGCGACCTGTCCGCATCGGTGGTGCTACCGCAGCTCGACGGCGGCGACGACGCGGCGCGGTCCGGGCAACAGGCGACCATCGATTCGGTCCTGACCGTGCTGGGCCAGCGGGCCGAAACCCTGCGCCGCGCCGCCGAGACGGTGATCGCGATGCCCCCGCCCGCCGACACCACCTATACGCCTATCTCGGCTGCGGACGCGGTCATCCTCTATGCCCGCAACTTCGTGCCCTCCTGGGCCGGCGCGATCGCCATCGACCTGCTGCCGGCCGTGCTCGTGCTGATCGTCGCGGTCGCGCAGGCAGCGATGCGCTCGGGCCGCGAGGGTGTGGCGGTCGAGGAACGGATGACGCTCGCGGAGCTGCGCGGGGCGCTACTGGCGCTGCGCGATATCGAGGCGGCGGCGCCGGACGGGCCGCTCGTACGAGAGGAAACCGGCGCGGAGCCGCCGGGCGACCGGCCCCAAACGGTCGAGATCGCGCGGCCGGCCGAATGAGCGGGCCGCGCCGCTGGCTCGTGGCGGTGCTCGCGGCCGAGATCGCGCTCGGGGCGCTGCTCTTCAGCGGCGATCTGAGCCGGGCCCTGCCCCGCATCGCCTGGCCCTCCACCGCCCCCCAGCTGACCGAACCGGCCCGCCCCGGCGACCAGACCCGTCGCTTTCGCCCCGACCAGCTGCCGGTCAGGCAGCGGCCCGATGGCACGCCACTGCCCGACACCGCCGACATGCCCGAGCGGCTACAGATCGAAACGGTGGAGGACGGGCTGCATCTATGGGGTCGCATCGCGCCAGGCGACGCGGCCCGGCTGGCCGAGAGGCTCGAACGCCGCGACGAGGCGGACATCACCATATGGCTCGACAGTCCCGGTGGTTCGGTCACCGACGCGCTGGAGATCGGTCGGGCTCTGCGGGCCGGCGGCTTCGACACCGCCATGCGAACCGGCGCCGTCTGCCTCTCTGCCTGCCCCTACATCCTCGCCGGGGGTGCCACGCGGCGGCTGGAGGATGGCGCAATGGTAGGTGTGCACCAGCATTACTTCGACCAGAACGTCGCCTTGCCTGCCATTTTCGCGGTCGAGGACATCCAGCGGGGTCAGGCCGAAGTAATGGGCTATCTCATCGAGATGGGGATCGACCCGGCGCTGATGCGCCACGCGCTCGCCACGCCCCCGGACGAGATCTACCTGCTCTTGCCGGAGGAGCTGGAGCGCTACGGCATCGTCGAGACGCCCGCACCCGCCGGTTGACGCGGCGCCGCCGGGCAGCCTCTTGACGCGACGCGCGCCTCTGTCACAAGGCAGGGCATGAGCACTGGCGCCCTTACCATCGATCTCGACGCGCTCGCCGCCAATTGGCGCGCGCTTGACGCCATGACCGGTTGCGAGACCGGCGCCGTGGTCAAGGCCAACGGCTACGGGCTGGGCGCAGGACGCGTCGCCCGCAAGCTGGCCGAAGCGGGGGCCCGACGGTTCTTCGTCGCGGTCGCCGAGGAGGGCGCCGCCGTCCGTCGCGCCGTCGGACCCGAAGCCGAAATCTACGTTTTTGCAGGACATATGGAGGGTGATGCCCGCCGCCTGAGCGAAGCCGGGTTGATCCCGATGCTGAACTCGATCGATCAGCTGGCGCGCCACATGGAGGCCCTGCCGGGCCATCCCTTCGGCATCCAGCTCGACACCGGGATGAACCGTCTCGGCTTCGAATGGGCGGATTGGGCCGAAGCCGCGCCGATCGCCCTCGACAACGGGCCGCTCTGGCTGATGAGCCATCTCGCCTGCGCCGACGAGCCGGACCACGAGATGAACGCCTACCAGCTCGACATCTTCCGGCAGATGACCGACGGGCTGGGCGTGCCCCGCTCCCTCTCGGCCACCGGCGGCATCCTGCTCGGTCCCGATTACCATTTCGACATGACCCGCCCGGGCATCGGCCTCTATGGCGGGCTGCCCTTCGAGGACGCCCAAGCAGTGGTCCGCCTCGACCTACCCGTGGTCCAGTGCCGCGACCTCGTGGCCGGTGAGGTGGTCGGCTATGGCAATTCCTGGCAGGCCGACCGGCCGAGCCGGATCGCCACGATTTCCGGCGGCTATGCCGATGGGCTGCTCCGGTCGCTGTCCGGCAAGGCCACCTTCTGGCACGGGGACACGCCCTGCCCGCTTGTCGGTCGGGTCTCGATGGACCTGATCACCGTGGACGTTACCGATCTCGAAGGTGATCCGGCCTACCTGACCCTGCTCGGTCCGCACCAGGGCGTCGATTCGCTGGCTCGCGATGCCGGCACGATCGGCTATGAGGTCCTCACCTCGCTGGGTCGGCGCTACGTTCGCCTCGAGAATCCGGCCTGATCAGGGCGACCAAGGTCCGCTTGGATCAAATTTGACGACAATCGCATCACAATTCACCGTGATGACGTCCTTTCAGGAACCGGCAAGGAGCCGCCGAGGTTAGAGTGGAAACTGACACATCCGTGCCGGAGACCGCTCGTGCCAAAGTCCAGCCCTGCCGCCCTCGCCACACGTGCCTTGCAGCTGATCGCCATGGCGGTCCTCGCGATCGCCGCCGCCGCTGCCTTGGCCGCGACCATTGCCGCCGCGCTGGGCTATCTGCCCTGGCTCGAACTGACCGCCCGGTTCGGCGAGACCGCCGTGCCGTGGGCCGGGATGGCGCTCCAGATTTTCCTGACCACCCTGCTCGTGACGCTGGTGTTCTTCCTGCCGTCCTCGGGCCGAGTCCTCGCGCTTGAGAACAGCCACCGCAACTTCCGCATCTCGATGAACGACGTGGCACGCGCCTACCATGTCGCCCACACCGCCGATCGGGCCGGTGTCTTCACCATGTCGTCCGAGTTCGACGCGGTCCGCGAACGACTCGCCTTCCTGCGTGATCATCCCGATCTCGGTCATCTCGAGCATGAGGTGATGGAGGTCGCGGCACAGATGGGGGAGCAGGCCCGCGAGCTTGCCGACATCTACTCGGACGAGAAGGTCGCCCGCGCCAAGAAATTCCTCGCCGCACGGCAGGAGGACGCCGAGCGCCAGCAGGAGCGCATCATCGAGGCGCTGCATATCTGCCGCGAGCTCAAGCGTTGGTCCGACCAAGTCGAGCTGGAGGAAAGCGTTGTCGCCAGCCAGTTGGCCCAGCTCGACGACCAGCTGCGCGAGATCCTGCCGGAACTGGGCTACGATGCCACCAAGCGCGACAGCCACACCCCGGAGGAGGACGCGCCCAAGGTGGTCAACATGAAGCCCGCGGCCGAGTAATAATCGGGTCAACGCAAGGTGAACATTCATGGCCCGGCGCGCTGCGCCGGGCCATTGCTCGTCCCGCCCCGATCGGTGAAAAGACCCCATGGCCAAGGATCTTGCTTACGTCTGCACCGAATGCGGCGCGACCCATTCGAAATGGTCGGGGCGCTGCGACGCCTGCGGCGCGTGGAACACCATTCAGGAAGAGGCACCGCTGACCGCGGGTCCGGGCGCCAAGGCGCTCGGCGCGCAACGCGGCCGAAAGCTTGTGCTGACCGATCTTGCCTCCACCCCCGAAGCGCCGCCGCGCACCGTGTCCGGCGTGGCCGAACTCGACCGGGTCCTTGGCGGCGGTCTCGTTGCGGCCTCGGCGCTATTAGTGGGTGGCGATCCCGGCATCGGTAAGTCGACCCTGCTTCTGCAGGCCGCGGCCCGCTTTGCCCGAGGGGGCCTCAAGGTAATGTACGTCACCGGCGAGGAATCGGCGGCGCAGGTGCAGATGCGCGCCCAGCGCCTCGGCCTCACCGAAAGCCCGGTCACGCTCGCGGCCGAGACCAACCTGCGCGACATCCTGACCACGCTCGATGCCGAGCGGCCGGACCTCGTGATCATCGATTCGATCCAGACCATGTGGTCCGACAAGGTCGAGGCCGCGCCCGGCTCGGTCAGCCAGGTGCGCACCGCGGCGCATGAGCTGACGACATTCGCCAAGACCCGCGGCATCGCGGTCATCATGGTCGGCCACGTCACCAAGGAGGGCACGCTGGCGGGTCCCCGGGTGGTCGAGCACATGGTCGATTGCGTGCTCTACTTCGAGGGCGAGCGCGGCCACCAGTTCCGTATCCTGCGCGCCCACAAGAACCGCTTCGGTCCGGCAGACGAGATCGGCGTGTTCGAGATGACCGGCAAGGGGCTCGCCGAGGTCAAGAACCCCTCGGCGCTGTTCCTCTCCGAGCGCGACACCGCGGCGCCCGGCTCGGTCGTCTTCGCCGGCATCGAGGGCACGCGCCCGATCCTGTGCGAGATCCAGGCACTGGTCTCGCCCGCCGCGCCGGGCCAGACCAGGCGCTCGGTCGTGGGCTGGGACGGGGGCCGACTGGCGATGATCCTCGCCGTGCTGGAGGCCCGATGCGGCGTCTCCTTCTCCGGTCTCGACGTCTATCTCAACGTCGCGGGCGGCCTCCGGATCACAGAGCCCGCCGCCGATCTCGCGGTCGCCGCGGCGCTGATCTCGGCCCGCGAGGACAGTGCCTTGCCGGTCGACTGCGCGATCTTCGGCGAGATTTCTCTCTCCGGGGCGGTGCGGCCCGTGGCGCAGATGGAAAACAGGTTGAAAGAAGCCGCGAAACTTGGTTTCACGCAGGCGATCCTGCCACAGCGCCCCAAGCGCCGCGCGGCGGCGGAGATGGCGGCCGGGCTGGAACTGCGCGAAATGCGCGACCTGCCAGGCTTCGTCGACACGGTGTTCGGATTGGCGCCGGGCGAACGGGAATAAGGGCTCTCATGGAAAGTTTCACGATCATCGACGGCATCGTCGCGCTCATCGTCGTGGTGTCGGCGCTTCTCGCCTATTCGCGCGGATTGGTGCGCGAGGCGCTCGCCATCGCTGGCTGGATCGGCGCGACGATCCTCGCCTTCATCTTTGCCGACCAGGTGCGGCCGCTGGTGCGGCAGATCCCGGTCGTCGGCGACTTCATCGGTGACAGCTGCGAGCTGTCGATCATCGCCGCCTTCGCGGTGGTCTTTGCGGTGGCGCTGGTCATCTTCTCGATTTTCACGCCGGTCTTCTCCGGCGCGGTGCAGCGTTCGGCGCTGGGCGGCATCGACCAGGGCCTCGGCTTCCTGTTCGGCGTGGGGCGCGGCATTCTGCTCGTCGCGGTGGGCTTCTTCGTCTACGAGGTGATCCTCTCGGCGCAGCAGATCCCGATGGTCGAGAACAGCCGCGCCGCGGCGGTGTTCGGCCAGATCACCGAAAGCTTCTCGACCGAGGAGCCGCAGGCGGCGCTGGCCTGGGTCACGCTGCAATACGAGCAACTCGTCGGCCTTTGCGGCGCGCCGGCCTGATCGCTAGAGAATGACGGCGCGGATGGCATAGGCCACCGCGCCGACAACCCCGACCCCCATTGCCCAGAGCGCGATGAACCAAAGCACCCGCTGCAACATCAGTGGTAGCCTTTCTCGGGGTCGAGCTTTCCGCGGAAGACCCAGTAGGCGTAGGCAGTGTAGCCGAGGATGATCGGCACCAGCACGATCGCGCCCACGAACATGAAGAGCTGGCTCTTGGCCGGTGCGGCCGCTTCCCACAGGGTGATCTCCTGCGGCACCGCCAACGGCCAGATCGAGATCCCCAAGCCCAGAAAGCACAATGCGAAGAGCACCAGCCCGAGAATGAAGGGCAGTCGGTCGCGTTCGGGGTGGAACAGCGTGCGGAACAGCAGCAGCGCGATCCCGGCGATCAGGATCGGCACCGGCGCGGTCAACGCGATCTGCGGCCAGTCGAACCAGCGCGCGGCGTAGCCCGCGCCAAGGAACGGTGTGGCAAGGCTGACCGCTGCGATGCCAATGATCGTCGCCACGAAGAAGCCACGCGCCATGATCCGAACCCGATGCTGGATCTCGCCCTCGAGCTTCATGTTGAGCCAGCAGGCCCCCAGAAAGGCGTAGCCCGCAACCACCGCCACGCCGCACAGGATCGAGAACGGGGTGAGCCAGTCCCACCAGCCGCCCGCATAGGCGCGGCCCTCGACTTCGATCCCCTGCAGGAAGGCACCGAGGATGATCCCCTGCGCCAGCGCTGCCGTAACCGAGCCACCGATGAAGGCCGCGTCCCAGGCTCGCTTGGACAGTCGCGAATTGGCACGCCAGCGATATTCGAAAGCGACGCCCCGGAAGATCAGCGCCAGCAGCATCGCGATGATCGGTGGATAGACCGCCGGCATGATTATGGCATAGGCCATCGGGAAGGCGGCAAAGAGTCCGCCGCCGCCCAACACGAGCCATGTCTCGTTGCCGTCCCAGACCGGTGCGACCGAGTTCATCATGATGTCCCGGTCCGACTTCTCCCGGAAGAACGGGTAGAGGATACCGATCCCGAGATCGAACCCGTCCAGCACGACATAGACGAAGACCGAGAAGGCCAGCAGCAGGGCCCAGGCGATAGTGAGGTCGATGGAGTAGAACATCACGGGGTCTCCGGGGCGATGTCATGACCGCTTTCGCGCATCTGGTTCTGCGGCGTCACGCCGGCGGTGCGGATCGGGCCCGGCTCGACCCGCACGCCCCGCTCGCCCAGCGCCGGCGCATGGTGCATGAGCTTGAGGATATAGGCGACGCCGGCGCCGAAGATGACGAAATAGATCACCACGAAGGCGATCAGCGAGGCCCCCACCGCGCTGGCGCCCAGAGGCGAATGCGCCTCGGCGGTCCTGAGCGCTCCATAGACCACGTAGGGCTGCCGCCCGACTTCGGTGGTGATCCATCCCGCGATCACCGCGACCAGCCCCGAGGGCCCCATCACCAGCGCCGCGCGGTGCAGCCAGGGCGCTTCGAAAAGCCGCTTTCGAAACCGCGCCCAGAGCGACCATATCCCGATCCCCAGCATGGCAAAGCCGATCCCGACCATGACCCGGAAGCTCCAGAACACCACCGCCACGGGCGGCTGCTCGTCGCGCGGGATGGTGTCGAGCCCGTCGAGCGGGGCGTCGAGGTGGTGCTTGAGGATCAGCGAGGACAGCTTGGGGATGCCGACGGCGTATTTTAGCTCCTGCGCCTCTTGATCCGGAATCCCGAAGAGGTAGAGCGGCGCGCCGTCGGGATGGCTCTCGAAATGCCCCTCCATCGCCATGACCTTGGCGGGCTGGTGTTCGAGCGTGTTGAGACCATGCGCATCGCCGAGGAAGATCTGGACCGGCGCCACGATGGCGGCCATCCACATCGCCATGGAGAACATGGTGCGCACGCCGGGATTCTCGTGCTGCCCGCGCAGCAGGTGCCACGCCCCGACCCCGCCGACGATGAAGGCGGTGGTGAGATAGGCCGCGGTCAGCGTATGCGCGAGGCGGTAGGGAAAGGACGGGTTGAAGATGATCGCCCACCAGTCCTCGGGCACGAACTGGCCGTTCTCCGCCACGGCAAAGCCCTGCGGCGTCTGCATCCACGAGTTCACCGACAGGATCCAGGTGGCCGAGATCGCCGTGCCCACCGCGACCATCAGGCAGGCGAACATGTGCAGCCCTGGCCCCACCTTGTCGCGGCCGAAGATCATGATCCCCAGGAACCCGGCCTCGAGGAAGAAGGCGGTCAGCACCTCGTAGGCCATCAGCGGCCCGATCACCGGCCCGGCGATGTCGGAGAACACCGACCAGTTGGTGCCGAACTGGTAGGACATGGTGATCCCAGAGACGACGCCCATGGCGAAAGTGATGGCGAAGATCTTCAGCCAGTACTTGAACAGCCGCAGATAGGCCTCGTCCTTGGTCCACAGGAACAGCCCGTTGAGCACCGCGAGAAAGCTCGCCAGCCCGATCGAGACCGCCGGAAAGATGAAATGGAAGGCGACGGTGAAGCCGAACTGCATCCGCGCCAGCATGACCGCGTCGAAGCCGAGAAAGGTGTCCATGGCCGGGTTCCTTGTGCCTTGACCCTGACTTAGGGACCTATCTGCCCCTGACAACGCGACATCGTGACCCTGCGGCACGCGGTCCGGCTTGCGCTGCGCCGCTGGATTGGGCATTGGGCGACCCGACGGAAAGGATGATATGATCCTTTCGTGACACTCGGACGCGGAGGTCGTAAACGGACCCCGCAACGCACCGGATTCGGAGCCAGCCAGATGCGCGATTTCCCCGCCCACCCCTTCGATGACGACAAGCTCAAGGAGGAATGTGGCGTATTCGGCGTTATCGGCGTCGCGGACGCCGCGAACTTCCTCGCGCTCGGGCTGCACGCCCTGCAGCATCGCGGCCAGGAAGCCGCCGGCATGGTCACCCACGACCCCGAAGCCGGCTTCTGCTCGGCCCGCCGGATGGGTTACGTGCGCGACAACTTCACCTCGCGCGAGGTGCTCGAGACCCTGCCCGGCACGCTCGGCATCGGCCATGTCCGCTATTCGACCTCGGGCCACAAGGGCCAGACCGCGATCCGCGACGTGCAGCCCTTCTTCGGCGAATTCTCGATGGGCGGCGCCGCCGTGGCCCATAACGGCAACCTGACCAACGCCGCCGCGCTGCGCCGCGAGTTGATCGAGCGTGGCTCGATCTTCCAGTCCTCCTCGGACACCGAATGCATCATCCACCTGATGGCGCGCTCGATGGGTCGTTCGATCCCCGACCGGATGGAGGAAGCGCTGCGCAAATGCGAAGGCGCCTTCTCGATCGTCGCGATGACTCGTACCAAGCTGATCGGCTGCCGCGATCCGCTGGGCGTGCGCCCGCTGGTGCTGGGCAAGCTGGGCGATGGCTGGGTGCTATCGTCGGAGACCTGCGCGCTCGACATCGTCGGCGCCGAGCTGGTGCGCGAGATCGAGCCGGGCGAGATGGTGGTGATCACCCCCAAGGGCGTCGAGAGCAACTTCCCCTTCAAGAACCGCGCTTCGCGCTTCTGCATCTTCGAGCACGTCTATTTCTCGCGCCCCGACAGCATCCTCGGCGGCCGCTCGGTCTATGAGACGCGGCGCCAGATCGGCGTCGAACTGGCCCGCGAGGCCCCGGTCGAGGCCGATCTGGTCTGCCCGGTGCCCGATTCAGGCACGCCAGCGGCTATCGGCTACAGCCATGAGAGCGGTATTCCCTACGGCATGGGGATCATCCGCAACCAGTATATGGGCCGGACCTTCATCGAGCCCTCCGAGCAGATCCGCAACATGGGCGTGCGGCTCAAGCTCAACGTCAACCGCGCGCTCATTCGCGGCAAGCGGGTGATCCTCGTCGACGACTCGGTGGTGCGCGGCACCACCTCGCGCAAAATCAAGGAAATGATCCTCGATGCGGGCGCGGCCGAGGTGCATTTCCGGATCGCCTCTCCGCCGACCGCCTGGCCCTGCTTCTACGGCGTCGACACGCCCGAGCGCGAAAAGCTGCTGGCCTCGCATATGAGCGAGGAGGAGATGCGCCGCCATCTCGACGTGGATAGCCTCAAGTTCATCTCGCTGGACGGCCTCTACCGCGCGGTCGGCGTGTCCGAGGGCCGCGATCCCAAGGCGCCGCGCTATTGCGACGCCTGCTTCTCTGGCGACTATCCGGTGGTGCCGGCGGACATGGTCGACAAGGGCTTCCAGCTCAAGACCGCCGCCGAGTGAGATCGCGCGCGGCGCGGTGGTGGCCTCATTCGGCCTCCCGCGCCGCCGCTTCCAGCACCGCGATGTCGATCCGGCCCATTTCCATCATCGCCTCGGCCATGCGCCCGGCCGCGTCGCGGCTGGCGCGGGCGAGCATGTGCGGCAACGCCTCGGGCAGGATCTGCCAGGACAGGCCGAAGCGGTCTCGCAACCAACCGCAGCGCCCGCCTTCCCCGCCATCCGCCGTCAGCGCCGCCCAAAGGCGGTCTGTCTCGGCCTGATCGCGCGTCATCAGGGAAATCGGCACGGCCTCGGTCAATCGCAGATGCGGGCCGCCATCGAGCGCCAGATAGGCCGCGCCACCGAGCGTGAAGGCGACCACGGTCGCCACCTCGTCATTGGGTCGGCGCAACATCTCGTCGATCCGGCTGTCCGGCAGGAGCGTGACGTAGAACGACGCCGCCTCCTCGCACTGGCCGTAGAACCAAAGACATGTCCGCTGCGGCGACCACCCCATGCGCGTGCCTCCCTTTCGGCAAGGCTACATGCCGCGGGGCCACCTGTCTCAACCGCCGCGAGGCGGTGCTTCCGGCTGAGCGGTCATCCGCCGCCCATACCATGGCGGCACCCCGCGCCGCTCCAACTCGCCCCCGACCAGCCGCGCCACGAGCACCGCAAGCGTGGTCTTCACCAGCTTGCCGACGAGGAACGGCGCCGCGCCGGTCATCACGGCGGCACCGAGCGTCAGCGACGTGCTCGCCGCGAGCCACAGAACACCCGGCACCAATAGCGCCAGGGACGGCAGGAAGGCTGCGACGTACAAGGCTCCGAAGCTGTGCCGCCGCAACCGGCCGACCAGCCATGCGGTCATCCATGCCATGCCGACGAAGCCCCACAGATAGCCCGCCGTGGGCCCAGAAAGCGCCGCAAGGCCGCTATTGCCACCGGCGAACAACGGCAACCCCGCCGCCCCCAGCGCCAGATAGGTGAGGAGCGTCACCGCCGCCAGCATCGGCCGACACAGGAGCCCGATCACCGAGACGGCGAAGGTCTGGAGCGACATCGGCACCGGATACATCGGCACGTCGATCTGCGCCGCCAGCCCCACCAGCAGCGCCCCCCCCAGCGCGATCCCGACCGGGACGAACAGGCTCTCTCTCCAGAGGGTTCGGACCAGTACGCGCGTTCCGTTCATGAGGCCGCTCCTCGATCTTGGTACCGGGTCAGGGTCATCGGCAGCCCCCGTCGGGTCAAGCCCGCAGGCCTTGCCGGGCCGGGGATAATGCTTCAAATGCAGGAGAAATGATCGACCATCCGCCCCCCCTTTCTGCGCCGGAGCGCCCGGACCTCGTGCTCGTGCTGTGCACGGGGCGCTGCGGCTCGACGACGTTGGCCCGGGCCTGCGCGCATCTCGACGGCTGGAGCGCGGCGCATGAAAGCCGGACCCATCTGGTCGGCGCGGCCCGGCTTTCCTACCCGTCGCGCCACATCGAGATCGACAACCGGCTGAGCTGGTATCTGGGGCGGATTGGCCGCGACATTGGTGACCGTGCGGCCTATGTGCACCTGACCCGTGATGCTGAGGCGGTGGCACAGAGCTTCGCGCGTCGCGCCAATCAGGGCATCATGCGCGCCTGGCGGCAGGACGTGCTGACCCACACCCGTTGGCGGGAGCCGAAGGCTTCACTGATCGAGCAGTGCCGGGACCATGTCGAGACCGTCACCGCCAATATCGAGGCCTTCCTCGCCACTCGCCGCCACGTGATGACGATGCGACTGGAGACGATCGAGGCCGATTTCGAGCGCTTCATCGGCTGGATCGGCGCACAAGGCGATCTCGCCGCCGCCCGCGCCGAACTGGCGCGCCGCCACAACGCGACCCAAGGAGACACCCCGGCATGACCGATACCGCCAAGCCCGTCCTGATCACCGGCGCCAGCCGCGGCCTCGGCGCCGCCCTGGCCGAGGCGCTGGCGCCGGGCCGCCACATCGTTGCCGTGGGCCGCACGACCGGTGCGCTCGAAGAGCTCGACGACCGGATCCGCGCCGCCGGCGGCCAGGCGACGCTGGCACCGATGGACATCACCGTCCCGGAAGCGATGCAGCAGCTCTGCCGCTCGATCCATGACCGCTGGGGCGGGCTGTCGATGTGGGTGCACACCGCCATCCACGCAGGCCCCCTCGCCCCGGCGCCGCATCTGGCCGACAAGGATCTCGACCGATCCATCGCCACCAACCTGCGCGCCACGGCGCGGTTGATCGCCTATGTCGCGCCGCTTCTGGGCCAAGACGGGCGGGCGGTGTTCTTCGACGACCCCATGGGCGGCGAGAAGTTCTTCGGTCATTACGGCTCGACCAAGGCCGGTCAGATGGCGCTGGCGCGGAGCTGGCAGGCCGAGACGGTGAAGACCGGGCCGCAGGTCCGCATCCTGGCCCCGCACCCGATGCCCACCGCGACCCGCGCCCGGTTCTACCCCGGCGAGGACCGCAAGCCGCTGGCCGACATTCGGGCCGAGGCGGCGCGGCTGCTGCCCGAAATCCTGGCGGACTGAGCGCCCCGGCGCGCCTGCCGCGCGCAGCGCTTGCCGCATCCCGGCGGCTCCCGTAACAAGGGGCCAAAGGGGGCCCGGCATGCGTATTCTCATCACCAATGACGACGGCATCAACGCGCCCGGGCTCAAGGTGCTCGAGGAGATCGCCGCCGAGATCGCCGGCCCCTCCGGCGAGGTCTGGGTCGTGGCCCCCGCCTTCGAGCAATCGGGCGTGGCCCATTGCATCTCCTACACCCATCCCACGATGATCGCAGAGCTGGGCCCGCGCCGTTTCGCGGCCGAGGGCAGCCCGGCGGATTGCGTGATGGCCGGGTTGCACGACGTGCTGGCCGACGGCCGCCCCGACCTAGTGCTGTCCGGCGTCAACCGCGGCAATAACGCCGCCGAGAACGCCATGTATTCCGGCACGGTGGGTGGCGCGATGGAGGCGGCGCTGCACGGGCTGCCCGCGATCGCGCTGTCGCAGTTCTACGGCCCCGGCAATGCGAGACGCGACGACCCGTTCGACGCGGCCCGCCGGCACGGCGCCGCAACGGTACGGCGCCTGCTCGATCATGGGATCTGGGACGCGGATGCAGATTACCGGCTGTTCTACAACGTCAACTTCCCCGCCCTGTCGGCGGCCGAGGTGCGCGGTCTGAAGGTCGGGCGGCAGGGCTTCCGCCGCGAGACCAGCTTCGGGGTCGAGCCGCATGTCTCCCCGTCCGGGCGGCGGTTCTTGTGGGTGCGTGGCGGGCGGCAGGACGTCCCGACCGGCCCCGGCACCGACGCGCAGGACAATCTCGACGGCTACATCTCGGTGGTGCCGATGCGCGCCGACCTGACCGCCCATGACGCGCTCGACGCGGTGAGCGCCGCGCTCGGAGATGCCGTGGCATGAGCTTCGACGCCGACGCCAAGATGAAGTTCCTCTATGCGCTGCGGTCGCACGGGGTGACGGATGCGCGGGTGCTCGACGCGATGGAAAAGATCGACCGTGCCCGCTTCGTCAAAGGCCTGTTCGCAGAGCGTGCCTATGCCGACATGCCGCTGCCGATCGCCTGTGGTCAGACCATCTCCCAGCCCTCGGTGGTGGGACTGATGACACAGGCGCTCGACGTACAGCCGCGTGACAAGGTGCTCGAGGTCGGCTGCGGCTCGGGCTACCAGGCCGCGATCCTGAGCTATCTGGGCCGACGGATCTACACCATCGACCGGTTTCGCAGCCTGGTCGCCGAGGCCCGCACGATCTTCACGGAACTGGACCTGCCCAACATCACGGCGATCACCGCCGACGGCTCGCACGGGCTGCCCGAGCAGGCACCCTTCGACCGCATCATCGTGACCGCCGCCGCGGAGGATCCTCCGGGGCCGCTCTTGGCGCAGCTCCGGGTGGGCGGTATCATGGTGCTTCCGGTCGGGCAGTCGGATACGGTGCAGAGCCTGATCCGGGTGACGCGGAACGAAACCGGCTTCGATTACGAGGAGCTGCGCGCTGTGCGTTTCGTGCCCCTCGTCGAGGGGCTGGGTCAGGATTGAGGGCACGCGCCCACAGGCATGAAACCCCCGGACGACACGGGGGAAATCGGGAAACGAGGTCAGATCGATGCAGAACACATCACTCCGCCGGGCGTGGCGCCTGCTGTCTTGCTCCACGGCGCTGGCGCTGTTGGCGGCTTGCGCGGAGCCCTTCGACCCGGACCTGCGCGACATGGGCAACGGCTTCGACACCTCGGCCGACGCTCTGAACCCCGCGCCCCGGCCCCGGCCCGATGATCGCGGTGTCATCTCCTACCCCAACTACCAAGTTGCGGTCGCCCGCGAGGGCGACAGCGTCGTGACTCTGGCGAACCGGCTCGGCCTCGAGCCGGCCGCGCTGGCACGCTACAATGGCATCGCCGCGAATGCGGGCCTGCGCGGCGGCGAAGTGATCGCCCTGCCCAGCCGCGTGGCCGAACCGTCGCCTGCCACCGGCGCCACCGTCACCGGCCCGATCACCCCGTCCAACACCGGCACGCCGCCCGTCAGCACCGGCCGGATCGACGTCACCACGCTGGCAGGCGCAGCGATTGACCGTGCCGCGCCGCAGGCGCAGCCTACCTTCCCGACCCCGGCTCCGGCCCCTCAAACCCCGGCCGCCAGCGCCACCGCCAGCTCGACCCCGACGGTGCGCCCAGTGCAGCCCACGGGTCAGGAGCCGGTGCGGCATCAGGTCGGGCGCGGCGAGACCGCCTATTCGATCGCGCGACTCTACAACGTGCCGGTGCGCAGCCTCGCGGAGTGGAACGGGCTGGGCTCGGACCTCGCGGTGCGCGAGGGGCAATTCCTGCTGATCCCGCCAGCCGCCGCCGCAACCGCTTCGGCGGCCCCCGCACCGGCGCCTGCCCCCGCCTCGGTAACGCAGCCCGGTCAGGGCAGCCCGACGCCGACCCCGCCCTCGGCCTCGGCGCCGCTGCCCGAGGAACGTCCGGCTGCGGTCGCCGCCGCGACGCCCAGCACGCCCCAGACGCCTGCCCCGGCGCCCACGCCTCAGCCCGTGGCCGAGCAATCGGCGCCCAAGCCATCTGCGATGGCGATGCCGGCGCAGGGCAGCATCATCCGCGCCTACGCCAAGGGCCGCAACGACGGCATCGACATCGGCGCCCCGGCGGGCAGCGCGGTTAAGGCCGCCGCCGCCGGCACCGTGGCGGCGATCACCACCAACACCGAAGGCATCCAGATCGTCGTGATCCGCCATCCCGACGAGCTGCTCACGGTCTATACCCACGTGGTCGACCTGACCGTCGAGCGTGGCGCGTCGGTCTCCAAGGGCCAGACCATCGGCAAGGTGAAGGCCGGCTCGCCCAGCCTGCTGCATTTCGAAGTGCGCAAGGGCATGGAGAGCCAGGACCCGACCAACTACCTGCCCTGATCGCCCGAACAGGATCCCAATACGCGAAGGGCCGCTCCGAGGAGCGGCCCTTTCGTCGTTCAATCCGGCGTCAGGTCAACCGATCCTGATGCCTTTGCGCCCGGCGAGATCGGTAAAGAACTGCCATGCGACCCGGCCCGAGCGGCCGCCCCGCGTCGCCTGCCATTCGATCGCCTCGGCGCGCAGCCGCGCGTCGTCGATCTTCAGCCCGAAGGCGTCGCAGTAGCCACGGATCATCGACAGGAACTCGTCCTGATCGCAGGGGTGGAACCCGAGCCAGAGACCGAACCGGTCCGACAGCGACACCTTCTCCTCGACTGCCTCGGATGGGCTGATCGCGGTGGAGCGCTCGTTCTCGATCATGTCGCGCGGCATCAGATGGCGCCGGTTCGAGGTGGCATAGAGCACCACATTCTCGGGCCGCCCCTCGATACCCCCGTCGAGCACCGCCTTGAGCGATTTGTAATGCGCGTCGTCATGGCTGAAGGACAGGTCGTCGCAGAACAGGATGAAGCGCTGCGGTGCGGCCCGCAGGATCGACAGGCAGCGGTCGATCGAGGCCAGATCCTCGCGCTGCACCTCGACGATCTTGAGCTGCGGAAACTCGGATTGGAGTGCGCCGTGCACCGCCTTGACGAGGCTCGACTTTCCCATGCCCCGCGCGCCCCAGAGCAGCGCGTTGTTGGCCGGAAGCCCGGCCGCGAACCGCCGGGTATTAGCCAAAAGCGTGTCGCGCGCCCGATCGATGCCGACCAGCAGGTCGAGATCGACCCGGCTTACCTTTGGCACCGCGACCATGCGGTCGGGATCGGGCTGCCACATATAGGCCGGCGCGCCGCGCAGGCTGGGCGCCGGCTGTGGCGGCGGGCTGATCCGTTCGAGCGCCAGTGCGATACGGTCGAGCGCGTCCTGGCTCATTTCACGGCCTCCTCGTCATCCTCGTCCTCATCCTCGACCCACAGCCCCTCGGCCCGGAGCCGCGCTTCGCGCTTCTTCTCGACGCGGGCGACAAGCAGGATCGACACCTCGTAGAGGCCATAGACCACGGTGAACAGGATCACCTGGCTCACCACGTCGGGCGGCGTGGCGACGGCGGCGAGCAGCAGGATCGCCACGACCGCGTATTTGCGCACGCTGCCCAGCCCCTTGGCCGAAACCAGCCCCGCCTTGCCCATAAGCGTCAGCAGGACGGGCAGCTGGAAGCACAGCCCGAAGGCCACGATGAACTTGATGGTGAGCGCCAGATAGGCTTGGGCCGAACCCTGGAAGGCAATGCCTGCCACGGCGGTTTCGGCATCGGGGCCCTCGACCAGACTGCCGGGCTGCTGGAAGCCGAGGAAGAAGTCGAAGGCCAGCGGCGTCACGACGTAATAGGCGAAGGACGCACCGAGGAAGAACATGAAGGGCGAGGCGATCATGAAGGGCAGGAAGGCGCCCTTTTCGGACTTGTAGAGCCCCGGTGCCACGAAACGCCACATCTGATAGGAGATCACCGGGAAGGCAAGCACCAGCCCGCCCAGCATCGAGATCGACACCGCGACGAAGAAGCCTTCCTGCAGCGCGATCAGGATCAGCCCGCAATCCTCCTGCCCGCGCGTCGCCATGGCAGCGCAGAGCGGTCGGGTCAGGAAGTCGAAGATCGGGTTCCAGACGGTGAAGCACACGACCATGCCCGCCACGAAGGCGAGCAGTGAGCGGATCAGTCGCGACCTGAGTTCGGCCAGATGCTCGATCAGCGGTGCGGAGCTGTCCTCGATCTCGTCGACAGGGGTCATGATGACGTCTCATCCTTTCGCGCGGGGGCAGCGGGCGCGGGGTCGTCCAGCGGTTCGGCCGGGGCGCTGATCGGCTCGGGCTCGAACTCCGGCTCGAGATCGGCCAGTTCTTCCTCGGTCGGCGCGGCGGCGGCGGCGCGCGCCTGCCGTTCGGTCGCAGCCTTGGCGGCGGCCTCCTCCACCTTGCGACGCGTTTCGGCCCGCTCCTCGGAGAGCGGCTTGTCGCTGCCCGACTTGAAGTTCTTCTTCAGCGCATCGGTCCCGAAGCTCTTGGGATCGGCGGCGGCCTTGATGGTCTTCTGGATGTCGCGCATGCCGCTTTCGTCCGCAGCATCTTCCATGGCACGCGAGAACTCCCGTGCCATGGCCTTGGCCTTGCCGGTGAAGCGACCGATTTCGCGGAACATGCCGGGCAGGTCCTTGGGACCGACCACGATCAGTGCCACGATCCCGATCAGCAGAAGCTCGCTCCAGCCCAGATCGAACATGTCGGTCTATCCTGTCTTGGGCTCAGGCCCGGTCCTTGTCCTCGACGGTGCCCGGCTCGTGCACGGTGCCCGCCTCGTTGACGGTCTTGGACTGGTCGTCGATCTCGCGCTTGCCGTCGTCGACGCCGCGCTTGAAGGCGGTGATGCCCTTGCCGACTTCGCCCATCAGCGAGGAAATCTTGCCGCGGCCGAACAGCACCAGCACCACGACGGCGATCAGAAGCAGGCCCGGCAGGCCGATATTGTTGAGCATGGCGTGTCTCCCATTCCGGCGGCCCTCGGGGCCGCGCCTTGTCTCGCAGCCCCGAGATACGCCGACCCGCCCCGCTACGAAAGAGCGCAAGCGGTGAAAGGCAGCGCTTTTCTTGACACGAAACTGTCAGGAGCGCATCCAGACCGCGACAGGAGAACCGCCATGCCCCGCTCCGACCGCCTTGTCGAGATGATCCGCATCCTGCGCGACGGGCGGTTGCACCGCGCCGAAGACATGGCCGAACGGCTCGGCGTCTCTGCGCGCACGGTCTATCGCGACATGGACCGGCTGATCGCCTCGGGCGTGCCGATCGAGGGGCGCAGGGGGCTGGGCTACCGCGCCACCGCCGCCGTCACCCTGCCGCCGCTGAACCTGACGATGACCGAATTGGAAGCGCTGCATCTGGGGCTCGCGGCAGTGACGCGTGCCGAGGATGCCGAGCTGCGCGCCGCCGCGCTGTCGCTTTCGGGGCGGATCGATGCGGTTCTGCCCGAGGATCGCGACCGCGCCGGCGGCTGGAGCTTTGCCACGCCCCCCTTGGGCGATGCCGTGACGGGGTTCCGGCACATGGGCAGCCTGCGCGCCGCGATCCGGGCGCGGCAGAAGCTGCAGGTGACGATGCGCGATGCACCGGTCACGCAAGTGCTGCGGCCGCTGCGGCTCGATTACTGGGGACGGGTGTGGACGCTGACCGGCTGGAACGAGACCACGCGCGATTTCGCCGAGCTGCGGGTCGATCGTATCGCCGCGCTCAAGGTGCTGCCACAGCTCTTCGTGGACGAGCCGGGGCGCATGCTCGCCGATCTCGAGGCCGCGCGAGGGGCCCGGGCATAGGGCTCGGAGGATTGGGGGCGGATGATCTGCCCGAAGTTCAGCGCGCGGAACTTGCCTCCGGCCGCGGTGCCGCAGAAAAGCGGCGTATCGTTCTCGTTCAGAAGGCCGCCATGAACCTCAGACCTGCACAGGCGGCCGACGCGTCGAGCCTCGCGGCCCTCTCCATCGAAGTCTGGCTGGGCACCTATATCCGCAACGGCGTGAACGGTTTCTTCGCGGATTACGCGTTGACCCAGTTCACGCCAGAGAGATACCGCGCCTGGCTCGATGACCCTGACGAGCATGTCATCGTGTCCCTGAACGCGGACGGGATAGACGGCTTCGCCCGTGTCAGCTCGGGCAAAATGGCACCGCTCGACCCGCGCTCGACCGTGGAGCTGTCCACGCTCTACGTGCAGCCGCGGCACCACGGCAAAGGCATTGGCCGAGCCCTTCTGGAGGCGTCTTTGTGCCACGCACGTACGACCGGCAGCCCGTCGATCTGGCTGACGACGAATGCGGAGAACATGCAAGCGATAGGATTTTACCGATCCCAAGGCTTCGAGAGGATCGGAACCACGCAGTTCCGGATCGGGGACCAGAGCTATCCGAACGACGCCTTTCGCTACAGCTTCTGAGAGCCGCTCAGAAACTCACATCCGAATTTTGGCCCATTTAGCCCAGCGCACCGATACGCGGCGCCCGGAGCGTCAGCCTCGGCGTCGCTTGGGAAATACGAAGCAGCGGTCGCGGCGCATCATCAGCCACAGCCGCGTGCCGGGCTTGGGCAGGAAGACCGACGGCACGGAAGCGCGCAGGATCTCGTTGTCGTGGTCCATGCGGAACTCCACGAGACTCGACGCGCCGAGGAACCGCGACCGCTCCACCGTCCCGGCGGCGGGCGTGCCTTCGCGTGCGGTGGGGTTCGGGCCACGCCCCTGCCGGTCGAAATCGATCTTGAGGTGCTGGGGCCGGATCACGATCTCGACCTCGGTGCCGTCGGGCAGGCCCGGTGTCAGGAAATCGCCAAAGGGGGTGTCGCATAGGGCCCCCTGCACCACGCCTTCGATCACGTTGATGTCCGAGAAGAACGCCGCCGCCTCACGGTCCTTGGGCGCGTTGTAGATGTTGTAGGGCGCACCGTGCTGCACCACCCGGCCGTCGCGCATCAGCGCGATCTCGTCGGCCATGCGCATCGCCTCGGCGGGCTCGTGGGTGACCAGCAGCACCGCCGTCCCCTCGGCCTTGAGCACGCCCAGCGTTTCGTCGCGGATGTCGTCGCGCAGCCGGTCGTCGAGGCCCGAGAACGGCTCGTCCATCAGCAGAATGCGCGGGCTGGGCGCCAGCGCCCGCGCCAAGGCCACCCGCTGCTGCTCGCCGCCCGACAATTCATGCGGATAGCGGTCGATGTGGCGGCGCATGCCCACCTTGTCGAGCAGCGTCTCGACCCTTGTCCGGATCTCGGCCTTGCTGCCCTTGATGCCGAAGCCCACGTTACGCGCCACGTCGAGATGCGGAAACAGCGCGAAATCCTGAAACATCAGCCCGATGCCGCGCGATTCCGGCGGTACGTGCAGCGCGCCTTCGGAGATCGGCGCGCCATCGACATAGACGCCGCCCGCATCCTGCCTA
Organism: Limimaricola variabilis; assembly: GCF_034371605.1. Taxonomy (NCBI): domain Bacteria; kingdom Pseudomonadati; phylum Pseudomonadota; class Alphaproteobacteria; order Rhodobacterales; family Paracoccaceae; genus Limimaricola; species Limimaricola variabilis. Next base: position 1,264,543 of record NZ_CP139691.1, read on the forward strand.
TCGACCCCGGCGATGATCCTCAGCGTCGTCGACTTGCCGCAGCCCGACGGCCCGAGCAGGCAGGTCACCTGCCCCGGCATCACCTTGAGCGACACGCCCGACACCACCTCGCGGCCCCCGAACACACGGGTCAAGTCGCGGATCTCGAGGCGCGGTGCGGGCGCGGTCTGCGCGGCAGTGGTCCGGGCGGGAGGGGCGGTCTCGAACAAGGTCAAATCCCGATCAAATACGTCGGATTGCCCTAGCAATCCCGCCTCCCGCCCGCAAGTCACATGGTCTGGTTGCCCGCGCCGCCGTCGAGCAGCACGTTCTGCCCCACCATGAACCCGGCATGCTGCGAGCACATGAAGGCGCAGGTGGCGCCGAATTCGGCCGCGGTGCCATAGCGCCGGACCGGGATCGTCGCCTCGCGCTTGCGGCGCGCATCTTCGACGCTGATACCTTCCTTCTGGGAGACGCCGCCATCGAGCGACGCGGCCCGGTCGGTATCGTGGATGCCGGGCAGCAGGTTGTTGATCGTCACGCCCGCATGGGCCACCTGCCGCGAGGTACCCGCGACAAAGCCGGTCAGGCCGGCACGTGCCGAGTTGGACAGGCCCAGCACCGCGATCGGCGTCTTCACCGATTGCGAAGTGATGTTGACCACGCGGCCCCAGCCGCGCTCCATCATCCCCGGCACCAGCGCCTTCATCAGCGCGATCGGGGTGAGCATGTTGGCGTCGAGCGCGCGGATGAAATCCTCGCGGTCCCAATCGGTCCACATGCCCGGTGGCGGGCCGCCCGCATTGGTGACGAGGATGTCGACGCCCTGCGCCGCCTCGATGACCTTGCTCTGCCCCTCCGGGGTGGTCACGTCGCAGGCGACGGTCGTGACCTCGACACCGAACCGGTCGCGGATCTCCTGCGCGGTCTGCTCCAGTGCCTCGGCGCCGCGAGCGTTCATCACCAGATCGACGCCCGCCTCGGCCAGCGCCTCGGCGCAGCCACGGCCCAAGCCCTTGGACGACGCGCAGACCAGCGCCCGCTTGCCCCTGATGCCCAGATCCATCAGATAACCTCCCTGTTTACCCGGATGGCCTAGCATCGGTCCGGACCCCGGGCAATGATGCCCGTGACTGCGGAGGGGAAGCGCGCGGATGGATGATGACCAGGTGCAGCAGCTCGGCGTCTACGAGGCCGGGGCGTTCCGGGTGGTGCAGGGCGTGGCCCGCGGCGAGGCGCTGAGCTTCGCCGACGATCTCGTACCGGGCGATGTCTATCGGCTTGCCGCCGATGCCCAGCTACGGCAGATCAGCGTCCGGCCCGAGGCCGCAGGCGGGTTCAGGATCCTGTCCGGCGGCGCCGCCGAAAAGCCCGGGCGTATCCTGCATCTCGACAGCTGCCTGACCCTGATGGCCAAGAGCGGCGCCTCCGGCGAGGCGATCATCCTCGTCGAGGTCGAGGACGGCCATGCCGTGGCGATCTATCTGCTGCCGCTGGGACGGCTGGAGCCCGAGGGGGAGTATCGGCTGGTCGGGATCGACCGGCACGCGGGAACGGAACGCCTGGCTCAGGTGACCTGCGTGTCCTTCACTCGCGGCACCCATATCGCCCTCGCCAGCGGCGCGCAGGTGCCGGTCGAGGATCTTCGCCCCGGCGACCGCGTCCTGACGCGCGACGACGGGCCGCAGCCTCTACGCTGGATCGGCCAAACGACGTTGCGCGCCACCGGAGGCTTCGCTCCGGTGCTGATCCGCGAAGGGGCCCTGCACAACGCGCGCGACCTGCTGTTGAGCCCCGATCACCGTGTCTTCGTCTGGCAGCGCGAGGATCGGCTCGGCGTCGGACGGGCCGAGCTTCTGGTCAAGGTACGCCATCTGATCAACGGTGACAGCGTGCAGCAGCGCGAAGGCGGCTTCGTCGATTATTTCCAGCTGGTCTTCGACTCGCACCAGATCGTCTATGCCGAGGGGATCGCCGCAGAGTCCCTGCTGATCGACCACCGCAACCGTAGCGCCTTGCCCGACGATCTCTCCGCACATCCGACGCCGCGCCATCTCGACTACGAGGTCAGCGAACGGCTGGTCTCGGGGGGCGAGGCCGTGGCCCTCCTGCGGCGCGCCTCGGGATTGTAGGCCGAGCCGCGGCAAGCGGCCCGGCGCATGTCACGCGAAGCGCTCAGCCGCCGATCCCGACATCGACCTGCGCGTCGAGGAGCCGTTTCGAACCCGTCTTGCTGGGCTTGCCAGCCGACAGGCCGACATCCGCATCAAGCAGCAACCCGCCATTCGAGCGCGAGCCGCCGACCGAGGCATCGACACCGGCATCGACCAAGCCGCCTGAGGAGCCCGAACCGCCGGACGATCCAGACCCTCCGGAGCCGGTGCTTCCGACCGAGACATCGGCCCTGGCATCCACGAGACCACCCGACGAACCCGATCCGCCGGAGCCGCCAGAGCCGCCAGAGCCGCCAGAGCCGCCAGAGCCGCCGACAGAGACGTCCGCATCCGCATTCGCAACCCCGCCCGAACTTCCTCCGGACTGCGAACCCGAACCGGAGCCGCCGGACGAACCGGAACCGCTACTGGAACCCGATCCGCCGGAGCCGCCGGAGCCGGACCCAGCACCCGACCCTGAGCCGGAGCCGGAGCCGCCGCTTGCACCGCCCGATGCGCTCCCGTTGCCCGAGGCTGTTGCCGCACCACCGGTGCCCGCACTGCCCCCAGCGTCGCCGCCGTTCGTCGATCCCCCGCCGGAACCGCCTGCTTCGCCACTGGCGCTGAGCGCGAGCGAGCGGTCCGTCCCTGCTCCGCCACGGAACGCCAGATTATCCGGCTCACCGCATGCGGTGAGCGTCGAGCCGACCAGCAGCATTCCGATCGTGGTCCGAATGGTCATTGAAGTCATGATCCGTTCCTTTCAGATGCAGCCGATGACGCACGCGCCACCGGCACTTACCACCTCAGGTTGCTCAGGGACCATGGCAAACTTGTGGCAATAGTCACCTTAAGTATATGATTTATATGCTCTTTATTACCAAACATCGTGGAACCGCTCGACGACGAATGCGTTGAACCTTCGGCATGCCGTCACGGCAGATCGGTTCGATCCCGGCAATTGTCTCGGCGCTTCGGAGTGGCTATAGCGCCCGCATGAACAACCGCCCCGCCCTCCCGCCCGAAATCGCCCGCCGCCGGACCTTTGCGATCATCTCGCACCCCGACGCCGGCAAGACCACGCTGACCGAGAAGTTCCTCCTCTTCGGCGGGGCGATTCAGATGGCCGGCCAGGTCCGCGCCAAAGGCGAGGCGCGGCGCACGCGCTCGGACTTCATGCAAATGGAGAAGGATCGCGGCATCTCGGTCTCGGCCTCGGCGATGTCCTTCGACTTCGAGCGCTTCCGCTTCAACCTCGTCGACACGCCCGGCCACTCGGACTTCTCCGAGGACACCTACCGTACGCTGACCGCCGTGGACGCGGCCGTGATGGTGATCGACGGCGCCAAGGGCGTGGAGAGCCAGACCCGCAAGCTGTTCGAGGTCTGCCGCCTGCGCGACCTGCCGATCCTGACCTTCTGCAACAAGATGGACCGGGAAAGCCGCGACACCTTCGAGATCATCGACGAGATTCAGGAAAACCTCGCCATCGACGTGACCCCGGCCTCGTGGCCGATCGGCGTCGGCCGGGATTTTCTCGGCTGCTATGATCTCCTGAACGACCGGCTCGAACTGATGGACCGCGCCGATCGCAACCGCGTGGCCGAAAGCGTCCGCATCTCGGGTCTCGACGACCCGAAGATGGAGGAACATGTTCCCGCCCACCTGCTCGAGAAGCTGCGCGAAGAGGTCGAGATGGCACGCGAGTTGCTGCCCGCGCTCGATCCTCAGGCCGTGCTCGAAGGGCACATGACGCCGATCTGGTTCGGCTCGGCGATCAACAGCTTCGGCGTGCGCGAGCTGATGGCCGGCATCGGCACCTATGGCCCGGAGCCGCAGGTGCAGAAGGCCGAACCGCGCGAGATCGCGCCCGAAGAGGACAAGGTCGCGGGCTTCGTCTTCAAGGTGCAGGCCAATATGGACCCCAAGCACCGCGACCGTGTCGCCTTCGTGCGCCTCGCCTCCGGCCATTTCCAGCGTGGCCAAAAGCTCACCCATGTCCGCTCGAAGAAGCAGATGGCGATCACCAACCCGGTGTTGTTCCTCGCCTCCGACCGCGAACTCGCCGACGAGGCCTGGGCCGGCGACATCATCGGCATCCCCAACCACGGCCAGCTGCGCATCGGAGACACGCTGACCGAGGGCGAGATGCTGCGCGTGGCGGGGATCCCCTCGTTCGCACCCGAACTGCTACAGACCTGCCGCGCAGGCGACCCGATGAAGGCCAAGCATCTCGACAAGGCGCTCAGCCAGTTTGCCGAGGAAGGCGCCGCCAAAGTGTTCAAGCCGACCTTCGGTTCGGGCTTCATCGTGGGCGTCGTCGGCGCGTTGCAGTTCGAGGTGCTCGCCAGCCGGATCGAGATGGAATACGGCCTGCCGGTGCGCTTCGAGCCGTCGCAGTTCACCTCGGCGCGCTGGATGGCCGGCGACAAGGCGGCGGTCGAGACCTTTGCCGCCAAAAACAAGCAGCACATCGCAACCGATAATGACGGCGATCTGGTCTATCTCACCCGGATGCAGTGGGACATCGACCGGGTCGAGCGCGATCACCCGGAGATCCGCCTCACCGCCACCAAGGAAATGATGGTGTAATAGAAAGAATAAGAGATGCGGCCCTAGTTGGGCCGCATCTCTTCCCTCTTCCGAACCATCACTCAGACGAGCTTCGCGTCCATCGTGATTTCGGCCCCCTTGAGTAGTTTCGACACCGGGCAGCCGGTCTTAGTGGCCTCGGCCGCCTTGCGGAACTGCTCCTCGGAGGCGCCGGAGACCTTCGCGCGCACGTCGAGATGGATATTTGTGATCTCGAAGCCCTCGCCGACCTTCTCCAGGGATACGGTCGATTGCACGTCGATATCGTCGGCGGTCAGCTCGTCCTTGCCCAACTCCAGCGACAGCGCCATGGCGTAGCAGGCGGAATGGGCCGCGCCGATCAACTCCTCGGGGTTGGTGCCAGGGCCGCCTTCGAAGCGGGCGTTGAAGCCGTAGGGCTCGTCCCTCAGGACACCGGTCTGGGTCGAGATCTTGCCGCCGCCCTCCTTGATGCCGCCGCTCCAATGGGCCTTGCCGTGTTTCTTGATCATCGCCGTCTCCATCTCGGTCGCGCCCGCTTTGCGGGCTGTCGGACGCAACGCACGCAAGCAGGCCCCGTTCCTTCGCCAAACTTGACCTGCACGGGCTTTCGGCATAAGGCGGGCCAAGTCGAACGACCCGGCAATCCGGCCGGGCGGGCCGCGCCTGCTCCTGCGGCCAATCGGTGCCGCAGTCTCGAAAGGCTCACATGACCCAGTTCAACGACCTCAATCTCGACCCCAAGGTACTCAAGGCCATCGCCGAGGCGGGCTATGAGACGCCGACGCCGATCCAGGCCGGCGCCATTCCGCCCGCGCTCGAAGGCCGCGACGTGCTGGGCATCGCCCAGACCGGGACCGGTAAGACGGCGAGCTTCACGCTGCCGATGATCACCCTCCTGGGTCGTGGCCGCGCCCGTGCCCGAATGCCGCGCAGCCTCGTGCTGTGCCCGACCCGCGAACTCGCCGCTCAGGTGGCCGAGAACTTCGACACCTATGCCAAGCACACTAAGCTCACCAAGGCGCTGCTGATCGGCGGCGTCTCGTTCAAGGAGCAGGATGCGCTGATCGACAAGGGCGTCGACGTGCTGATCGCCACCCCCGGCCGCCTGCTCGACCATTTCGAGCGCGGCAAGCTGCTGCTCACCGGCGTGCAGATCATGGTCGTGGACGAGGCCGACCGCATGCTCGACATGGGCTTCATCCCCGATATCGAGCGGATCTTCGGGCTGACGCCCTTTACCCGCCAGACGCTGTTCTTCTCGGCCACCATGGCGCCCGAGATCGAGCGGATCACCAACACCTTCCTGTCGAACCCGGAAAAGATCGAAGTGGCCCGCGCCGCCACCACGGGCGAGAACATCAAGCAGGGCGTGGTGATGTTCCGGGCCAGCCGCAAGGAGCGCGAGGCCGACGAAAAACGCGAGCTGCTGCGCGCCCTGATCGACGCCGAAGGCGAGGCCTGCACAAATGCGATCATCTTCTGCAACCGCAAGATGGACGTCGACGTGGTGGCCAAGAGCCTCAAGAAGCACGGCTACGACGCCGAGCCGATCCACGGCGATCTCGACCAGAGCCAGCGCACCCGGACGCTGGACGGCTTCCGTGCCGGCGAGGTGAAGATCCTCGTGGCCTCCGACGTCGCCGCGCGCGGCCTCGACGTCCCCTCGGTGAGCCACGTGTTCAACTTCGACGTCCCGAGCCATGCCGAGGACTACGTGCACCGGATCGGCCGCACCGGCCGCGCCGGCCGCAAGGGCACCGCGATCATGATCTGCAGCCCGCGTGACGAGAAGAACCTCGACGACGTGGAGCGGCTGGTCCAGTCGGCGATCCCGCGGCTCGAGGACCCGCGCGGCGCGCGCCCCGCTGCCGCGCCTGCCGCCGAGGCCGCGACCAGCGAGGAAGAGCGTCCGCGTCGCAGCCGCAGCCGCACCCGGTCCCGCAGCCGCGACGACGCCAAGCGCGAGGAGAAGCCCGTAGCGGCCGCTCCGCAGGCCGAGACCGTCGTCGAAACCAAGCCGGAGCCTGCCCCGCAGCCGGAACCCGCACCCCAACCGGTTCCCGAGCCTGCCGCAGCAGCGGCGCCGGCGCAGGCCGAGCCGCGCCGTAATGATCGAGGCAATCGCGGCCGCGACCGTCGTCGCAACGAGCCGCGCGAAGAAGAGGTGGTAGGCATGGGCGACGATACCCCCGCCTTCATTCTCAAGAGCTTCGAGGAGCGGCGCGCCGGCTAAGGCCGCGCCCGAACGCGATGCGCAGCCTGATTGCCCTCGCTTTTGCCATGCTGCTCCCGGCCCTGCCCGCGCAGGCCGAGGAGCGGCGCTGCACCGCCAGCGTCAACGGACGCGAGACCGTTGTCACCTATGACGACGAGATCGCCTTCGACACCAAGCTCGGCACCCGCGAGCGCCTCTCGCGCTGGCCGGGCCGGGTCTGGAACAAGGCCTGGGGCACGCCGCCCGCCTGCGACAGCCGCGTGCTCTTCACCTATCTCTCGGTCGAGTTGCCGCCCAAAGAGACCGAGGGCTACTGCCTCCAGCGCGATCCCGACGATGATGGCTGGCTGCTGGTCCCCGGGGCGCGTGGCGCTACGGCGCAATGCAGTGTCACCACCTGCGACCGCGTCAATGCCGCGGCCGATGGCGCGATCGATACCGGCGCGGCGCTGGCCGGGCTCATGCTGACTCCGCCGCCCAGCCCGGCCGAGGCCGTGGCGGAGCCCTCGCGGCTGCTGCACAGCTCGGGCGCGCTGGTGCTGAAGGGCACGGCGGACTGGCTCGCCACCAGCATCGGCACCGCCGCGCCCGGCGTCACCGCCGCGCTGACCGGCCCCGTGGCGCTTGGCGCTGCCGCGGCATCGGTCGTGGTGATCGGCGGGGCGGTCTATGTCTGCAGCGGCTGAAGCCGTATTCCGCAGCGAGCACGCATTCGATCGATGAAATGCAACGGGCCGCGCCCTCCTCGGAGAGCGCGGCCCGGTTCGTTTACGGATGCGCCGTGAGGTCCGGGGCCGAATGGCACCGAACCTCGCGACCGAGCGATCAGCTCAACCGGCTCACCACAACGTTGACCTCGGGCTTCTTTCCGGTCTCGGCCTGGGTGGTCGAACGCGCGATACGCTTGAGCTCGCGGTCGAGCTTGTCCTCGTCGCGCAGCATCTTGCGGCCCGCGCGATTGACGAACTGCGCCAGATCCGACTCGAGCGTCTCGACCAGCGAGGCGTTGGAACGGCCTTTCTCAGGCAGGCCCATGATCTCGCACCACGGATCGCCCAGCGGCTCGTCATCCTCGTCGATGATCATCGTCACCGTGACATGGCCATTGAGCGCCATGCGGATCCGGTCGCGTACGATGCCGTCCATGGCACCGATCATCACCGAACCGTCAAGGTAGCTGCGGCCGGTGTCGATGTACTCGGCCACCTTCGGCGCGTTGCCCGACAGGTCCAGCATCATGCCGTTGACCGCCACGATGCCCGAGAGCCCGCGCTCGGCGCCCAGCTTCACATGCTCACGCAGGTGGCGGTGCTCGCCGTGCATCGGCACCAGGAACTGCGGCCGCACGATGTCGTGCAGCAGCTGTAGGTCGGGCCGGTTGGCGTGGCCGGAGACATGGTAGAGGCCATGCGTGTCCTCGATCACGTCCACACCCTTTTCCGAGAGCTGGTTCATGATCTTGATCACGCCGCGCTCGTTGCCGGGGATGGTGCGCGAGGAGAACAGGAAGCTGTCGCCTTCCTGCAGCTTCAGGCCGAGATAGCTGCCCTGCGCCAGCTGGGCGCTGGCGGCGCGGCGCTCGCCCTGGCTGCCGGTGACGAGCAGCAGCAGCTTCTCGCGCGGGATCGAGGCGGCCTCTTCCGGCCCGACGGTCTTGGGAAAGCCGTGCAGCAGGCCGCACTCGGTCGCGGTCTCGACCATGCGGCGCATGGCGCGGCCGAGCAGGCATACGGTGCGTCCGGCGCGGTCGGCGGCCACGGCGATGGTCTTGAGACGTGCCACGTTCGAAGCGAAGGTCGTGGCGACGACCATGCCCGGCTGCGAGGCGATCAGCTTCTCGATCTCGGGGGCGAGCGTCGCCTCCGAGCGGCCCGGCTGGGGCGAGAACACGTTGGTCGAGTCGCAGATCAGCGCCTTGACCCCGCCCTGCGAAACCTCGGCCCAGAGATCGGGGTTGAACGGCTCGCCCACCACCGGGGTGTGGTCGATCTTGAAGTCGCCCGAATGGATTACCCGCCCCTCGGGGCTGTCGATCACGAGGCCCGAGCTTTCGGGGATCGAGTGGCTGATCGGCACGAAGCCGACCTTGAACGGCCCCGCCTCGACCGTGGCGGGCCAGGGCTCGACCACGTTGAGCACGCTGTCCGGCGCGCCGTGCTCGTCGAGCTTGTGCCGCGCGATCGCGGCGGTGAATTTGCGGGCATGGATGGTGGCGCCGAGACGCTTCCAGAAATGGCCGACCGCGCCGACATGGTCCTCATGCGCGTGGGTGATAAAGATCGCCTCAATGCGATCCTTGCGCGCCTCGAGCCACGAAATGTCGGGCATGATCAGGTCGACGCCGGGTGTCGTGTCCATGTCGGGGAAGGTCACGCCGAGATCGACGACGATCAGCCGTTCCTGCCCCGGTTTGCCGTAGCCGTAGACATAGGCGTTCATGCCGATCTCGCCGGCACCGCCGAGAGGAAGGTAGATCAGTCTTTCGCCGCTCATGCGGTCTCCTTGTTGTAGCTATGGATGACGGTCAGCCCGTGCATCGTCAAATCGTCTTCGATATCGTCGAACAGCATGTCGCCCTGCGCGAACAGGGGCGCAAGCCCCCCGGTTCCGATGATCCGCATCGGACGGTCGCGCTCCGCCCGGATGCGGTCGCATATCCCGCGTACGAGGCCGACATAGCCCCAGAAGATGCCCGACTGCATGCAGGCAACGGTGTTGGTGCCGATCACCCGCTCGGGCTTGCTCACATCGACATGCGGCAGCGCGGCCGCCGCCTGATGCAGCGCCTCGAGGCTCAGGTTCACGCCGGGCGAGATGACGCCGCCGACATAGGCACCATCGGTGTCTACTACGTCGAAGGTCGTCGCCGTGCCGAAATCGACGACCACCAGATCGCCGCCATGCCGGTCCCAGGCACCCGCAGTGTTGACCAGCCGGTCCGGGCCGACCTGCGTGCCCGCATCAACGCGCGGTGCTACGGGCAAGCGGCAATCCGGCTTGCCCACGACGAGCGGACGGCAGTTGAAATAGCGATCCGCAAGCACACGCAGGTTGAAGACCACCCGCGGCACCGTGGAGGAGACGATCATCTCGTCGATCTGGGCCTCGATACCGCGCATCTTCATCAGCGTCGACAGCCAGACGAAATACTGGTCCGCCGTCCGCTGCCACTCGGTCGAGGTACGCCAAGTGGCGAGGAACTCGGACCCGTTCCAGATCGAGAACACGGTATTGGTGTTGCCGCAGTCTATCGCGAGAAGCATTCCCGACCTCTCAGAAAAATACGTCGGCGGCGCTGATCGCGCGGGGCCCCTTGGCTGTCCGCAGCATCAGGTTGCCGGCCAAGTCCACGGTTTCGAACACGCCGGTGATCTCTTCGGTGCCGGTACGCGCGGAGATCACCTCGCCCAGCCGGGCGGCGTGACGCAACCAGTCCTCGCGGATGCGCTCGAAGCCAAAGGCGTCGAGCTTGCCCTCCTCGGTGGCAAAGGCGTCGGCGAGATGGGTCAGGAATTCCTCCGGATCGACCAGCGGCCCGCCATTGTCGGCGACCGCGATCGGCGGGAAGGCCGCGTCGCCCAGCCCCTCGGGCGCGCGCGCGAGGTTCACGCCGACACCAATGGCCAGCCAGTCGACATAGGGCCCCTGCCCGGCGCTCTCCAGAAGGATGCCCGCGACCTTGCCGCCGTCGAGCAGCACGTCGTTGGGCCATTTGAGCGAGAGGCGGGTCCGGTCGACATGGATCGCCAGCGCCTCGAACAGCGCGACGGCGGCGAGGAAGCTGCGCCGCGCGGCTTCTGCCGGCGTCGCCTCGGGCTTGTAAACCAGCGTTGCCGAGAGATTGCCCGCCTCGCTGCTCCAGACCCGGCCGCGACGGCCGCGCCCAGTGGTCTGCTCATGCGCCATTATCCAGGTCGGCCCGGCAAGACCAGAGGCCGCGCGTCGCGCGGCCTCGGCCATGGTGCTGTCGACGGTGTCGAGCACCACCCGCTCCCACCCCTCGGGCCAGAGCCCGCGGGATGTGGGGTCAGTTGACAAGGGTCGCCGCCGCGGCCGCGGCCAACGGCTCGATGCCGAACAGGTTGATCACGCCGAACACCATCACCGCGGCCGAGGCCATGAGCACGCCCCACAGCAGCGGCGAGGTACCGGTGTCGAGCGCTTCGCGCTCTTCGCCGAAATACATGTAGTAGACGATGCGCAGGTAATAGAACGCACCGATCACCGAGGCGATCACGCCGAGGATCGCGAGCCAGGTCAGCCCACCTTCATAGGCCGCGCGCAGCACGTAGAGCTTGCCGAAGAAGCCGACCATCGGCGGCACGCCGGCGAGGCTGAACAGCAGCACCAGCATCGCCAGCGCCCGCATCGGCGCATAGCGCGAATACATGTGCAGAGCGTTGATGTCGGTCACTGGGCGACCGTCACGCTCCATCGACAGGATGAAGGCGAAGGTGCCGATGTTCATGGTGACGTAGATCGCCATGTAGATCAGCATCGCCTGCACGCCGAAGGCGGTGCCGGAAGCGAGGCCCATCAGCGCGAAGCCCATATGGGCGATCGAGGAATAGGCCATCAGGCGCTTGATGTTGGTCTGGCCGATCGCGGCGACGCCGCCCCAGAACACCGAAACCAGCGACAGGAAGGCGACGATCTGCTGCCAGTCGCCCACGACCCCGCCGAAGCCGTCATAGACGACGCGGGCGAAGAGCGCGATGGCCGCCACCTTGGGCGCGGTCGCCATGAAGGCGGTCACCGGCGTGGGGGCGCCCTCGTAGACGTCCGGCGTCCACATGTGGAACGGTGCGGCCGAGACCTTGAAGGCAAAGCCGACCATCAGGAAGACGAGGCCGAAGATCAGGCCGAGCGGCGCGCCGAGCGCGGTGGCGATGAAGATACCCTCGAACTGGGTCGTGCCGGCGAAGCCGTAGACCAGCGAGGCACCGTAGAGCATCAGGCCCGAGCTGAGCGCGCCCAGCACGAAGTACTTGAGGCCGGCCTCGGTTGACTTCTCACTGTCGCGGCGCAGCGAAGCCACGACATACATCGCCAGCGACTGCAGCTCGATGCCCATGTAGAGCACCATCAAGTCGCCAGCCGACACCATCACCATCATGCCGACCACGGCCAGCGTCACGAGCACCGGATACTCGAAGCGCAGCAGGTTGCGGCGGGCGAGGTATTCCTGGCTCATCACCAGCACGACGGCGGCCGAGAGCAGGATCGTCACCTTGGCGAAACGGGCGAAGCCGTCATCGATGAAGCTGTTAAAGAAGGCCGGATCGGTGCCCTCGCGGGTGGCGATCAGGAAGGCCATCAGGGTGAACATCGCGGCGGTCGCCCAGATCAGTAGACCGGCCGACTTGTCCTTGGTGGTGTAGACGCCCGCCATGAGCGCGACCATCGCATAGACCGAGAGGATCACCTCGGGCAGGACGGTCTGGAGATCGAGTGAGAACATGTGTCCTGGTCCTTAGTGCTGTGCCGGGGCCGCGACTTCGGCCGCCGCGACGGCGCTCTGGCTGCCATGGGCCGCGACCGCGACCTCGACCTGATCGACGAGCGCCGCGACGCTCGGGCCGGTGATGTCGGTGACGAGGCTCGGATAGACGCCGAGCAGGATGGTCATGACCACGAGCGGCGCGAAGATCCACTTCTCGCGGGCCGTCATGTCGGTGATCGACTTCAGGCTTTCCTTGATCAGGTCGCCCATCACGACCCGGCGATAGAGATAGAGCGCGTAGGCGGCCGAGAAGATCACGCCCGTGGTGGCCACGGCGGCGACCCAAGTGTTGGCCTGGAACATGCCCATCAGCGTCAGGAATTCGCCGACGAAGCCCGAGGTGCCCGGCAGGCCGACATTGGCCATGGTGAACAGCAGGAACACGGCGGCATAGGCCGGCATCCGGTTCACGAGGCCACCATAGGCGTCGATCTCGCGGGTATGCATCCGGTCATAGATCACGCCGACGCCAAGGAAGAGCGCGCCCGAGATGAAGCCGTGGCTGATCATCTGGAACACCGCCCCGTCGAGACCCTGCTGGTTCAGCGCGAAGATGCCCGCGGTGACGAAGCCCATATGGGCGACCGAGGAGTAGGCGATCAGCTTCTTGATGTCCTTCTGCACCAGCGCCACCAGCGAGGTGTAGACGATCGCGATTGCCGAGAGCCACAGCACCAGCGGCGCCCAGATCTCGGAGGCGACCGGGAACATCGGCAGCGAGAAGCGCAGGAAGCCGTAGCCGCCCATCTTCAGCAGGATCGCGGCCAGAACCACCGATCCGGCGGTCGGCGCCTGCACGTGGGCGTCGGGCAGCCAGGTATGGACCGGCCACATCGGCATCTTCACCGCAAAGGAGGCGAAGAAGGCGAACCACAGCAGCGTCTGCACGCCGCCCAGGATCTGCACGCCGAGGATCGGGAACGTCTGCGACGAGAAGTTGTAGGCCATCAGCGTCGGGATGTCGGTGGTCCCGGCCTGCGCGAACATCGCCACCATCGCCACCAGCATCAGCACCGAGCCGAGGAAGGTGTAGAGGAAGAACTTGAAGCTCGCATAGATGCGGTTCTTGCCGCCCCAGATGCCGATGATCAGGAACATCGGGATCAGGCCCGCCTCGAAGAAGAGGTAGAACAGCACGAGGTCCAGCGCCACGAATACGCCGATCATCAGCGTCTCGAGCACCAGGAACGCGATCATGTATTCCTTGACCCGGTGCGTCACGTCCCAGCAGGCGGCGATGACGAGCGGCATCAGGAAGGTGGTCAGCATCACGAACAGGAGCGAGATGCCGTCAACGCCGAGCTTGTAGCGCAGCCCCAGGAGCCACTGCCGGTCCTCGACGAACTGGAAGCCCGGCGCCGCAGGGTCGAAATCGGCGAGGATGAACAGCGACACCAGGAAGGTGAAGACGGTGGTCGCCAGCGCCACCCACTTGGCGTTGCGCTGTGCCGCCGCGTCGTCACCGCGCAGGAACAGCGCGAGGATGCCGGCGCCCAGAAGCGGGATGAAGGTGGTCAGAGAGAGAAGGTTGCCCATCTGTTATTCGGCCCCCCCGGCCAAGGTCATCCAGGTCAGGATCAGGGCGAGGCCCAGAACCATCGCGAAAGCGTAGGTGAAGACGTATCCGTTCTGCGCGCGACCGGCGAGGCGGGTGAAGAAGGGCACGATGCCCATCGCCACGCCGTTGATGCCGCCGTCGATCACGCTGCCGTCGCCGCGGGTCCACAGGAACCGGCCGATGGCCTGCGCCGGGCGCACGAACACGAAATCGTAGAGCTCGTCGAAGTACCACTTGTTGAGCAGGAAGTTGTAGAGCGGCCGCTGGTTGGCAGCGAGCTTGCCCGGCAGATCCGGCCTGCGGATATACATCAGGTAGGCGAGGCTCAGGCCCAGCAGCATGGCGACGAAGGGCGAGACCTTGACCCAGACGGGGGCGTGGTGCGCCTCGTCGATGACGTCGTTGCCCGGCGCCATGTAGATCGCGCCCTGCCCCGGACGGGCCACCGCGACCTCGGCCGCGGTCGGCGCATGCGCCACCTCGCCCATGTCGGCATGCTCGCCCTCGACCAGCGTCTCCTCGACGATCGCTTCGGCGGCGTGGTCGAGATCGCCCTCGGCCAGCTCGGTCGCCGCATCGACGGGACCATGCGCCTCTTCGATCGCGCCATGCGCCGCCGCCGTCACCGGCATCCCGAACCAGCGCTGCACGCGCGCCTCGTCGCCGAAGAACGGGGCGTACCACAGCATGCCGGCGAAGACTGCGCCGAGCGACAGCACGCCGAGCGGCACCAGCATCACGGCCGGGCTTTCATGCGCGTGGTCATGGGTGTGGTGATCGCCGCGCGCCTTGCCGTGGAAGGTCAGGAAGATCAGGCGCCAGGAATAGAAGCTCGTCATCGCGGCGGCGAGCACCAGCAGCCAGAAGGCGTAGGGCGTGGCACCGGCATAGGCGCTCTCGATGATCGCGTCCTTGGAGAGGAAGCCCGCGAAGCCGAAATGCGTGAGCGGGATGCCGACGCCGGTGATCGCCAGCGTGCCGATCATCATCGCCCAGTAGGTGTAGGGGATCTTCTTCCGCAGGGCGCCATAATTGCGCATGTCCTGCTCGTGATGCATCGCGTGGATGACCGAGCCGGCCCCGAGGAACAGCAGCGCCTTGAAGAAGGCGTGCGTGAAGAGGTGGAACATCGCCACCGAATAGACGCCCGAACCGGCGGCCACGAACATGTAGCCCAGCTGCGAACAGGTCGAATAGGCGATGACGCGCTTGATGTCGTTCTGCACCAGACCCACGGTCGCGGCGAAGAAGGCGGTCGAGGCACCGATGAAGACGATGATCGACTTGGCGTCGGGCGCGAATTCGAGGATCGGCGACATCCGGCAGACCAGGAACACGCCGGCCGTCACCATGGTCGCGGCGTGGATCAGCGCCGACACCGGGGTCGGGCCTTCCATCGCGTCAGGCAGCCAGGTGTGCAGCAGCAGCTGCGCCGACTTGCCCATCGCGCCGATGAACAGCAGCAGCGAGACGATCTCTACCGCCTGGAAATCGAGCCCGAGGAAGTTCAGCTCGGTGCGCGCCATCTGCGGCGCGGCGGCGAAGACGTCGGAGAAGTTGATCGAGTCCGCGAGGAAGAACAGCGCGAAGATGCCGAGCGCGAAGCCGAAATCGCCGACCCTGTTGACGATGAAGGCCTTCATCGCCGCGGCATTGGCCGAAGGCTTGCGGTAGTAGAAGCCGATCAGGAGGTAGGAGGCGACGCCCACGCCCTCCCAGCCGAAGAACATCTGCACAAGGTTGTCGGCGGTCACCAGCGTCAGCATCGCGAAGGTGAAGAAAGACAGGTAGGCGAAGAAGCGCGGCCGATAGCTCTCGCCGGGGCGGAAGTTCTCGTCATGCGCCATGTAGCCGAAGCTGTAGAGATGCACGAGGAACGACACGCTGTTGATCACCACCAGCATGATCGCCGTGAGCCGGTCGAGTCGGATGGCCCAATCGGTCGAGAGCGAGCCGCTCTCGATCCAGCGCAGGATCTGGATCTGCTCCATCTGCCCGTCATGGCCGAGGAACACGATCCACGACAGCAGGCAGGCGAGACCGACCAGCGAGGTCGAGACCCACTGCGCGCCGGCCTCGGTGATCAGTCGCCAGCCGAAGCCCGCGGTCAGGGCGCCGACCAGCGGCGCGAAGAGGATGATCGTCTCCATGATCCTCAGCCTTTCATCACGTTGACGTCTTCGACTTCGATGGAGCCGCGGATCCGGAAGAAGCAGACGAGGATGGCGAGGCCGATCGCGGCCTCGGCGGCGGCGACCGTCAGCACGAAGAGCGTGAAGACCTGTCCGACCAGATCGCCCAGATAGGCGGAGAAGGCCACGAAGTTGATGTTCACCGCGAGCAGCATCAGCTCGATCGACATCAGGATGATGATGACGTTCTTGCGGTTCAGGAACAGCCCGAAGATGCCGATGACGAACAGCGCCGCCGCGACGGTGAGATAATGTTCGAGCCCTATCGGGGCTTCAGCGAGATAAGCGTCCATCATTGTCCCTCCGGGCTTTTGCCCGTTCGCGGTCTATCAGAGGCCCTGGCCGGGCTTCACGTCCTTGAGTTCCAGCGCCTTGGCCGGGTCGCGATACATCTGCGCCAGAATGTCCTGGCGCTTCACGTCCTTGCGGTGCCGCATGGTCAGCACGATCGCGCCGATCATCGCCACCAGCAGCACGAGGCCGGCGAGCTGGAACAGCAGGATGTAGCGATCGTAGATCAGCAGGCCGAGCAGCTGGGTGTTCTCGACATCGACGATGAAGGGCGCGGCGAGGCGCTCGTCATAGCCCTCCGAGTAGTCCCAGACGCCGAAGGCCAGCGCCAGCTGCATCAGCAGGACCACCCCGATCAACAGCGCCAGCGGCATGTACTTCGCCATCTCCGCCTTCAACTCGGCGAAATCGACGTCGAGCATCATCACCACGAAGAGGAACAGCACCGCGACGGCGCCGACATAGACGATCACCAAGAGCAGTGCCACGAACTCGGCGCCGACCAGGATGAACAGCCCCGCCGAGCTCAGGAAGGCGAGGATCAGCCACAGCACGGAATGGACCGGGTTGCGGGCAACCACGGTGAACAGCCCGCCGACCACGGTCGACAGCGCGAAGAGGTAGAAGATGATGGCGGCGGCGGTCATCGTGCGGTGTCCTTTCCGGTGTCCTCGTCCATGACCTCGGTGGCGAGTTCCATCGCCTTGGTCATCGCGGGCACGCCGCCGAACATCCCCGCCTGGGCGATGGTCTCGGCGATCTCCTGTTTCGTGGCACCCGCCTCGCGCGCGTGGCGCACGGTGAGGCGGACCTGGCTCTCGGCCTGCGCGCCGAGGATGGTCAGACCGGTCAGCGTCAGCAGCAGCCGCGTCTTGGCGTCGAGACCCTCGGGGTTGAGGGTGCGTCCCATGAACGCCTCCATCATCTCCTTGGGCATGGTCGGCCAGAGCTGCTCGAAGCCCTTCGGCGTGAAGTGCTCGAGCGCGGGATTCATCTTCCGGGCCCAGTCCTGGCCCATTTTCATCATCTGCGCGAAGGGGTTCTGATCGGTCACGGCCTGCTCCTCAGCGGTAGGGCGCGTCGAGCTCGAGGTTGCGGGCGATCTCGGCTTCCCACCGGTCGCCATTCGCCAGAAGCCGCTCCTTGTCGTAGTAGAGCTCCTCGCGCGTCTCGGTCGAATACTCGAAGTTCGGCCCCTCGACGATCGCGTCGACCGGGCAGGCCTCCTGGCAGAAGCCGCAATAGATGCACTTGGTCATGTCGATGTCGTAGCGCGTGGTCCGGCGCGAGCCGTCCTCCCGCGGTTCGGCATCAATGGTGATCGCCTGCGCGGGGCAGACCGCCTCGCACAGCTTGCAGGCGATGCAGCGCTCTTCGCCCGACGGGTAGCGGCGCAGCGCGTGTTCGCCGCGGAAGCGCGCCGAAAGCGGGCCCTTCTCGTGCGGGTAGTTCACGGTGGCCTTTGGCTTGAAGAAGTATTTCAGGCCCAGCTTCATGCCCTGCATGAAGTCCTGCAGCAGGAAATACTTGGCGGCGCGGGTGTAGTCGATCTGCGTCATGCTCAGACTCCCAGGGTCCAGCGGGCCCAGAACCCGCCAAGGACCTCGAATTTCGCGAGGAAGGCCACGATCACGACCCAGGCCAGCGACAGCGGCAGGAACACCTTCCAGCCCAGGCGCATCAGCTGGTCGTAGCGGTAGCGCGGGGTGATCGCCTTCACCATGGCGAAGATGAAGAAGACGAAGAACATCTTCAGCACCATCCACAGCACGCCGTCGGGCAGGCCGGGGATCGGCGACAGCCAGCCGCCGAAGAACATCAGCGACACCAGCGCGCACATCAGTACGATGGCCACGTATTCGCCGATCATGAAGAGCAGGAACGGCGTCGAGGAATATTCCACCTGGTAACCGGCGACGAGCTCGGATTCGGCTTCGGGCAGGTCGAAGGGCGGGCGGTTGGTCTCGGCCATGGCCGAGATCAGGAACAGGAACAGCATCGGGAAGTGCGGCAGCCAGTACCAGTTGAACAGGCCGAAATCGCCGTCCTGCGCCGCAACGATCGCGCCGAAGTTCAGGCTGCCGGTCGAGATGATGATGCCGACGATGATCAGGCCGATCGAGACCTCGTAGGAGATCATCTGAGCGGCCGAGCGCAGCGAGCCGAGGAAGGGATACTTGGAGTTCGAGGCCCAGCCACCCATGATCACGCCGTAGACCTCGAGCGAGGAGACCGCGAAGACGTAGAGCAACGCCACGTTCAGATCCGCGAGCACCCAGCCATCGGCGAAGGGGATCACCGCCCAGGCGATCACCGCCATCACGAAGGAGATCATTGGCGCCAGGAAGAACACCGGGCGGTCGGCGCCGGCGGGCACGACCACTTCCTTGACGATGTATTTCAGGAAGTCGGCAAAGCTTTGCAGCAGGCCGAACGGCCCCACGACGTTGGGGCCCTTGCGCAGCTGCACGGCGGCCCAGACCTTGCGGTCGACCAGCAGCAGGAAGGCCAGCGCGACCAGCAGCGGCACGAGCAGCAGCATAGACTGACCGAGGATCAGCAGCACGGCTCCGATGCTGGTTTCGGTGAAGAATTCGACCATGGTGCTTCCCTCAGACCGTCGGGATGCCGTTCAGTCCGCAGTTCTGGACGGTGACTTCGGCATCGATCGTGCGCAGCCCCTCAGGCAGGGCCGGCGAGATGGTGTAAACAGCATCGGCGCGCCAGTTTCCAGCCGATTCATCGAGTTGCGTACGGACGTGACGGGCGAAGCCATAGCCCCGGATCAGGGCATATTGCGCCGCCGCGCACTCCGCATAGGCGATCACGTCCTCGGCCTTGGCACCGCCGCTCATCGCGACGTGGAAGTTGACCAGGTCGCCGTCGAGAAGGCGGGTCTCGACGCCGTCGTGGCGCGGCGCGCCCTCCCGCCCGGCCGAAGCGTCCGCCTCGGCACAGCCGGCGGCGAGCGCCACCAGGGGCAGGAGGAGCGCGCCCCGCATCGTCACTCGGCCGCGATCTTCTGCTGCCGCCGCGCGCGGGCGTTGCCGGCAAGCTCGCCCATCAGCTCGCTGGCGCGGGCGATCGGGTTGGTCAGGTAGTGCTCCGCGACGATGCAGTCGAAATCGCCCAGGCTCTCATCCAGCGTGCCCAATTCGAGCGGCTGCCACTCATTCTCGGCGACCTCGTCGATACGGCCCAGATGGGGATGCGCTTCGACCAGCTTCTGGCGCAGCTGCGCGAGGCTGTTCCACGGCTGGACCGCGCCCAGCTCGGCCGAGAGCGCCCGCAGGATCGCCCAGTTTTCCTTGGCTTGTCCGGGCGCGAAGGAAGCGCGCAGCGCCAGCTGCGGACGGCCTTCGGTGTTGACGAAGAGGCCCTGCTCCTCGACCCAGGCCGCGGCCGGCAGGATCAGGTCGGCGGCATGCGCGCCGCGATCGCCATGGCTGCCCTGGTAGATCACGAAGGTGCCCGAAGGCAGCGCGATCTCGTCCGCACCCATGTTGTAGATCACCTCGGCACCCTCGAGCGCAGCCTCGACGCCGCCCTCGGAGGTGGCGCCGACATCCATGGCGCCCACCCGGCTCGCGGCCGAGTGCAGAACCATGAACTTGCTCTTGGTCCGGCTCGCCAGCTCCATCGCATAGGACAGCACGGCCTCGCCGTCGGCGCCGGTCAGTGCCCCCTGCCCCACGATGACGACCGAGTCTTCGTCGAGAATGCGGGTGAACTTGTGCTCGATGGTCCGCGACAGCGGCCCGCGGCCGGGGCCGACATGGGTGTAGTCGTAGGTCAGGTCGACGGGCTCGCCGACCAGGCCGACATTCGCCCCGGCGAGCCATGCCTTGCGGATCCGCGCGTTAAGCACCGGCGCCTCGGCGGCGGGGTTGGTGCCGACGAGCATGATGTGCTTGGCGGTGTCGAGATCCTCGATCCGCGCCGTTCCGACATAGGCCGAACGGTTGCCGGCGGGCAGCTTGGCCCCATCGGTGCGGCATTCGACGACGCCCCCCTGCCCTTCGATCAGCTGCTTGAGCGCGAAGGCGGCTTCGGTCGGGGCGAGATCGCCCACGAGGCCGACCACCCGCTTGCCCTTCATGGCAGCGGCAGCGGCGGCCAGCGCCTCGGGCCAGTCGGCCTTCCGCAGCTTGCCGTTCTCGCGGATATAGGGCGTGTCGAGACGCTGGCGCGCGAGCCCGTCCCAGACGAAGCGCGCCTTGTCCGACAGCCATTCCTCGTTCACGCCGTCATGGTTGCGCGGCAGGATGCGCATCACCTTGCGGCCCTTGGTGTCGACCCGGATCGAGGAGCCGAGCGCGTCCATGACGTCGATCGTCTCGGTCTTGGTCAGCTCCCACGGGCGGGCGTTGAAGGCATAGGGCTTGGAGACCAGCGCGCCCACCGGGCACAGGTCGATGATGTTGCCCTGCAGATTCGAATCGAGCGTCTGGCCGAGATAGGAGGTGATCTCCGCATCCTCGCCGCGCCCGGTCTGGCCCATCTGCGAGATGCCGGCCACCTCGGTGGTGAAGCGCACGCAGCGGGTGCAGGAGATGCAGCGGGTCATGTGCGTCTCGACCAGCGGGCCGAGATCGAGATCCTCGGTGGCGCGCTTGGGCTCGCGGTAGCGCGAGAAGTCGACGCCATAGGCCATCGCCTGATCCTGCAGGTCGCATTCGCCGCCCTGGTCGCAGATCGGGCAATCGAGCGGGTGGTTGATGAGCAGGAACTCCATCACCCCCTCGCGGGCCTTCTTAACCATGGGCGAGTTGGTCTTGACCTGCGGCGGGGCACCTTCGGGCCCGGGGCGCAGATCCTTGACCTGCATGGCACATGAGGCCGCCGGCTTCGGCGGGCCGCCGACCACCTCGACGAGGCACATGCGGCAATTGCCGGCGATGCTCAGTCGCTCGTGATAGCAGAAACGGGGGATCTCGATCCCCGCGGTCTCGCAGGCCTGGATGAGCGTCATCGCCCCCGGCACCTCGATGACCTTTCCGTCGATGCTGACTTTGCGCAAATCGGACATGGCAGGCCGCCCCTTTCCTCGCGTCGGACGCGTGTCCCCGGATCGGGGGCCGCGATCGAGGGGGGTTCTAGCGCGGCTCGCCCGGTGATGCCAGCGCATCCACGTGCCGGATCGGGGAAATTTCCGACCTCGGGCGGCTTCGGGGCTGCGGCACGCGGGCGCAGCCCCGACCTGCCTACTGCAGCAGCGTGCCGATCCGGCTGCCCGCCGCCATCTCGCGGCGGCCGACCTCGCAATAGGTTTCCCAATCGCCCTCGACCCCGCCCTTCTGGCGCAGCAGCGCACGCGCCTCGGCCTCGAGCTTGTCCTTCTCTTCCTTGTCATCGATGAAGGCGGAAATCTGGGCGCGAGTATATCCCAGCTCCAGCGCGTGGCTGCGCAGCGAGTTGAGGAATCCGATCCCGGTCAACCAGCGCGAGTCGATGCTGTCGCATTTGCGGCCGATCTCATAGGCGATCGCGGTCGAGATCAGGCCTTCGCGGATCTTGGCGTTGTCGCGCAGCGCGGGCAGCGCGGCGGTCGCACCGGCGGCAATGGTAAAGCCCAGGATCAGCGCGGCAGTGCGCGCGAAATGGGGGATGGTCATGCGGGTCTCTCCTATCGGGCCGGTTCCGGAAACTGCTCTTTCCGGCCGGCGCTTCTGGGTGAGACGTTGGACCCGAAGACGCGCTATTCAATATCACGCTGCAGAGAGCGTCTTTCGGTGAGCGGAACCCTGCCCGACTAGCCGCGCGGGCCGCCCTCGGCCTGATCAGCTTCCTGATGCTTGAATTCGGCGGCGGTCTCGCCCTTGGCATGGGCAAGACGCTTTTCGACCCACGGCACCGCGACATAGGAAATGAGCGGCACGGTAAAGGCGGTGGATATCAGGATCTCCAGCTAGAGCGGGACCCCCGGCGCCAGCCACGAGAACATGTAGCTGGAGATCAGCACGGCCGGATAGACCGCGAGCCAGACGCCGAAATTCTTCAGCGCTTGGTCGCGCCAGGTAACGGTGCGGCGTTGATCGCCGCGCCCGGTCATTGAGCGGCGATGGTAGCCGCGACGCCGCGGCCCCGGATCCGATCCTCGATCTCGTCGCGGAAGTTGCGGATCAGGCCTTGGATCGGCCAGGCAGCGGCATCGCCGAGCGCGCAGATCGTGTGACCCTCGACCTGCTTGGTCACGTCGAGCAGCATCTCGATCTCCTCGATCGCCGCGTCGCCGCGCACCATCCGCTCCAGCACCCGCATCATCCAACCGGTGCCTTCACGGCAGGGCGTGCACTGGCCGCAGCTCTCGTGCTTGTAGAATTTCGACAGCCGCCAGATCGCCTTCACCATGTCGGTCGACTGGTCCATGACGATGACGGCGGCCGTGCCGAGGCCCGAGCGCTGCTCGCGCAGCCAGTCGAAATCCATGATCGCGTCTTCCATGGTCTCGGCGCGCAGCACCGGCACCGAGGAGCCGCCCGGAATGACGCCCTTGAGGTTCTTCCAGCCGCCGCGGATGCCGCCGCAATGCTTGTCGATCAGTTCCTTGAAGGAGATCGACATCTCCTCCTCGACGACACAGGGCTTGTTGACGTGGCCCGAGATCGCGAAGAGCTTGGTGCCGGTGTTGTTCGGACGACCGAAGCCCGCGAACCATTCCGGCCCGCGACGCAGGATCGTCGGCGCGACGGCGATGGACTCGACGTTGTTCACCGTGGTCGGGCAGCCATAGAGGCCCGCGCCCGCCGGGAAGGGCGGCTTCATGCGCGGCATGCCCTTCTTGCCTTCGAGGCTCTCGAGCAGCGCCGTCTCTTCGCCGCAGATATAGGCGCCCGCGCCGTGATGCAGGTAGAGATCGAAATCCCAGCCCGACCCGGCGGCGTTGCGGCCCAGCAGGCCCGCGTCATAGCACTCGTCGATCGCCTGCTGCAGCGCCTCGCGCTCGCGGATGTACTCGCCGCGCAGGTAGATGTAGCTGGCATGCGCGCCCATCGCGAAAGAGGCGATCAGGCAGCCCTCGATCAGCGTGTGCGGATCGTGGCGCATGATCTCCCGGTCCTTGCAGGTGCCGGGCTCGGATTCGTCGGCGTTGACGACGAGATAGGAGGGACGGCCGTCGCTCTCCTTGGGCATGAAGGACCACTTCAGGCCGGTCGGGAAGCCCGCGCCGCCACGGCCGCGCAGACCGGAAGCCTTCATCTGCTCGACGATCCAGTCGCGGCCCTTCTGGATGATGCCGGCGGTGCCGTCCCAATGCCCCCGCGCCTGCGCGCCTTTCAGCGTGCGGTCATGCATCCCGTAGATGTTGGTGAAAATGCGGTCCTGATCCTTGAGCATCGGCTCACCTTTCGTCGTCCCGGCGCGCACGCCAGGTTTGATAAGTCATCCACAATCCCATGACGAACCCGGCAAGGGCCATCAGGTCGAACAATCCGCGCCATCTATGCGGCAGGTCGAACGCGTTGCCCGCGACGATGGCGATCACCCAGAACACGCCGGTCCCGGCGAGCACCAGCGCCGCGCGCCGACCCGCCGCACCGCTCATGCCTCGTCCTTCGTCAGCTCGCGCGCCTGACCGATCCAGTCATCGCGCAGGATGCGGCCCTTGAAGCCTTCGAGATGGTCGTCGACCCAAGCCGCCTCGCCCTCGCTCCACGACGCGATCTGCCGCAGGTGCCAGACGCCGAGCCGGTTCAGCTGCTCCTCGAGCCGCGGGCCGACGCCGCGCAGCTGCTTGAGATCGTCGGGCTGGCCGCGCGGCGCGTCGAGCAGCTCGGGCTTCTCGCGCATGTCGGCGGCGACGCCGTCGGGCATCGGCAATTCGGACGCATCGCCCTTTTCCCTTCCGCCCGCGCCATCATCCGCTTCGGCAGCCGCACGATCGAGGTCCTCGGTGCGCGACACCTCCTCGCCCAGATCGCCTTCGTCCGAGGCGGCGTCGTCATCCGCGCCCTCGAGCACGGCGCTGTCGTTCACACGACCCGCCTCACCGCCCTTGGGCTTTATGCTTTCGGTGCGACGACCGCCGGTCTCAGCCTCTGCCGCGCCTTTCGCAGGTGCACTCTGCGGGGCTTCGCTATCGCGCTGAGTGGTCTCCGGCGCCGGCACCGCATCCTTGCGATCCACGGCCGGGGCCGGGGACGATGCGGTCTCTGTCTCCGGCTCGTCGTCACGGCAGACCAGCGCCAGCGCGAGAAGCGCCCCCGCGGCGGCGAGGAGCGCCGCGATCAGCAGCGAGGAGAACCAGCCGCGCTCACCCAGCGCGAGCAGGATCCACAACAGCACCCCGCCCAAGGCGGCGCCGCCGATGGTGATGGTCCGACAGTTTCCCAAGCCGTTCATGCCGCGTCCTCCCGATGGCCGGGGCCAAATGCCCCGTCCTTCGTCATAGGACGGATGCCCGCCGAATCAAACGGATGCGCGAAGCCTTCCGGCCCGCGCACCGCGTCGATCCAGAGGGCGCCGCCGCCCATCACTTGTCTTCGGAGGAAGAGTCGGACTTGGCCGTGTCGCCCGGCTTCTGGGTCTTGGGCGCGTTGTAAGCGCCACCCGGTGCCACCGGGTCGGCGGTGCCCACCTTGTCCTCGGTCGCGTCATCGGCATCGGTCGCGGGCGCGCCTTCACCCGAAGGAGCCACCGGCTTGCCGCCCTCGGGCGCCTCGTTGCCCTCGGTCGCGTTTTGCGGCTCCTCGGCCGGGAAATCGGCCGAGACCGGCTTGGCCGCGCTCGAGGCCGGGGCCTCCTGCTCGGTCACGCCGGAGGCGTCGGCCGGACGGCCATGCGCCGGGGCGGGCTCCGCGGGATCCTCGTAGCCTTCGGCCTCGTGGTCGTCCTGGCGCTGCCACGGCGTGGTCAGCGGCACTTCGGTGCCGTCGATCCGCTTGATCGTGTCGCCGATCTCCACGGCCAGCGCCACGGCGGCGTTGTGCGGGTCACGGTCGTCGGCGCCCTCGGCCAGCGAGGTCAGGTTGTCCTTGGGCTCGGCAGCGTAGCGGCCGTTCTGCGGCCCAGGCGTCGGCACGCGGCCGGCAGCCATCTCATCGATGATCTCCGACAGCCGCTCGGTGGTCAGGTCCTCGTAATAGTCCTTGCCGATCTGCGCCATCGGGGCGTTGGCGCAGGCGCCGAGGCATTCGACCTCTTCCCAGGAGAACTTGCCGTCCGCCGACAGGTCATGCGGCTTCTTCGCGATCTTTTCCTGGCAGACCTTCATCAGGTCCTCCGAGCCGCACAGCATGCAGGACAGCGTGCCGCAGACCTGGATGTGCGCGACCGAGCCCACCGGCTGGAGCTGGAACATGAAGTAGAAGGTCGCGACCTCGAGCACCCGGATATAGGCCATGTCGAGCATCCGCGCGACTTCCTCGATCGCGGGGCGCGAGAGCCAGCCTTCCTGCTCCTGCGCTCGCCACAGCAGCGGAATCACCGCGCTGGCCTGCCGTCCCTCGGGATACTTCGTGATCTGCGCCTCGGCCCAGGCCTGGTTGGCCGGGGTGAAGGCGAAGCTCTCGGGCTGTTCGGGATGAAGTCTGCGCAGCATTCGCTCGTTCCGGTGTTCTGGGCGCCTCCCCTCGGGCGGCGCGGATCATGTCGTGAGGGCGTGCCCTCAGATGCAGTTGTCGGTCAGCACCCGGATGGTGCCGTCATCGGTGACCTCGGCGCGACCCTGGGCGGTCAGCTGCGGCCCGAGTTCGAGCAGCTGCTGCTGGGTCAGGTTGGCCTTGAGCAGCACCTGCGCCACGTTGTCGGCGGTGATCGCGCAGCCTTGGGCTTCGATCGCGGCCACCAGCCGGTCGGCAGGCGCGGCCTGCGGGGCGCGCGCGGCGGCCGGACTGACGCTGCCGAGGCTGCCCTGCGCACCGATTCCGCCGATCTGCGCACCCGCCGTGCAGGCCCCGAGCGCGCCGAGCGCCAGGAAAGCCGAGATCATCCGCATCGCCGTCATCTGCAGTTCCGTCCTGTCTGGGCCGCCGCGCGGCCGGTTGCCTCGATTGGCCCGCCTCAGCGGTCCACTTCGCCGAACACGATGTCCATGGTGCCGATGATGGCGGCCACGTCAGCCAGCTGGTGGCCGGTGGCGACGTGGTCCATCGCCTGCAGGTGCAGGTAGCCCGGGCCGCGCAGCTTGGCGCGGTAGGGCTTGTTGGAGCCGTCGGCCACGAGATAGACGCCGAACTCGCCCTTGGGCGCCTCGACGGCGGCATAGACCTCGCCCGCCGGTACGTGGAAGCCCTCGGTGTAGAGCTTGAAGTGGTGGATCAGCGCTTCCATCGAGGTCTTCATGTCCGACCGCTTCGGCGGCGTGAGCTTGCCGCGGGCCAGCACGTCGCCCGGCTCGTTGCGCAGCTTCTCGCAGGCCTGGCGGATGATCTTGGTCGACTCGCGCATCTCGGCCATCCGCACGAGGTAGCGATCGAAGCAGTCGCCGTTCTTGCCGACCGGGATCTGGAAGTCGAACTCGTCATAGCACTCGTAGGGCTGCGCGCGGCGCAGGTCCCAGGCGAGGCCCGAGCCGCGCACCATGACGCCGGAGAAGCCCCAATCGGTGGCCTCCTGCTCGCTCACCACGGCGATGTCGACGTTGCGCTGCTTGAAAATGCGGTTCTCGGTCAGCAGCCCGTCGATGTCGTCGAGGAAGGCCGGGAAGCCGGCGGCCCAGGCGTCGATGTCCTCGATCAGCTCGGGCGGCAGGTCCTGATGCACGCCGCCGGGCCGGAAATAGGCCGCGTGCAGGCGCGCGCCCGAAGCCCGCTCGTAGAACACCATGAGCTTTTCGCGCTCTTCGAAGCCCCACAGCGGCGGCGTCAGCGCGCCGACATCCATGGCCTGCGTGGTGACGTTGAGCAGGTGGTTCAGGATGCGGCCGATCTCGGAGTAGAGAACGCGGATCAGTGAAGCGCGACGCGGCACCTCCGTGCCGGTCAGCCGCTCGATGGCGAGACACCAGGCATGCTCCTGGTTCATCGGCGCCACGTAGTCGAGCCGGTCGAAATACGGCAGGTTCTGCAGGTAGGTCCGGCTTTCCATCAGCTTCTCGGTGCCGCGATGCAGCAAGCCGATATGCGGATCGCAGCGCTCGACGATCTCGCCGTCGAGCTCGAGCACCAAGCGCAGCACGCCGTGCGCCGCCGGGTGCTGCGGGCCGAAGTTGATGTTGAAGTTGCGGATCTTCTGCTCGCCGGTCTTCGTGTCCTCGAAGCCGCGGGCGTTGATGGTCGAGCCGTCCATGACTTACCCCTTCGCG
This sequence comes from Limimaricola variabilis, assembly GCF_034371605.1. NCBI lineage: Bacteria > Pseudomonadati > Pseudomonadota > Alphaproteobacteria > Rhodobacterales > Paracoccaceae > Limimaricola > Limimaricola variabilis. Next base: position 1,292,256 of record NZ_CP139691.1, read on the forward strand.
CCGGTGTCGGCGGCCTTGTCATCGCCCGGGAGCACGTATTGCGCGCCTTCCCACGGACTCATGAAATCGAACTGACGGTATTCCTGCACGAGCTTCACCGGCTCGTAGACCACCCGCTTCTGCACCTCGTCGAAGCGCACCTCGGTGTAGCCCGTGGTCGGGAAGTCCTTGCGCAGCGGGAAGCCGCGGAAGCCGTAATCGGTGAGGATGCGGCGCAGGTCCGGATGGCCCGAGAACAGGATGCCGAACATGTCGAACACCTCGCGCTCGAACCAGTTGGCCGAGGGGTGGATCTCGATGATCGAGGGCACCATCTCGTCCTCGCGCAGCTGGGCGCGAAGCCGGATGCGCTGGTTCTGGTACATCGACAGGAAGTGGTAGACCACGTCGAAGCGCTTCTCGCGGCCCGGATAGTCGACGGCGGTGATGTCGACGAGCGTCGAGAACCGGCAGGTCGGGTCGGTCTTCAGCAGTTCTACGAAGCCGGGGATCGCCTCGGGCGTGACGGTGACGGTGAGTTCGCCGAAGGCGATCTCCCAGCCGGTCACGCAGTCGGGGCGCTTGGCTTCGAGATGCGCGCCCAGGTCGTTCAGTGCCTCGCTCATGGCGATTCCCCCGAAAAAGATGTCTTGGCGGGCCGGTCCGGCCCGCCGGGGCCTCAGCGGACGATCGTGCCGGTGCGGCGGATCTTGCGCTGCAGCTGCAGAATTCCGTAGAGCAGCGCCTCGGCGGTCGGCGGGCAGCCGGGAACGTAGACGTCCACGGGCACGATCCGGTCGCAGCCGCGCACCACCGAGTAGCTGTAATGGTAGTAGCCGCCGCCATTGGCGCAGCTGCCCATCGAGATCACGTAGCGCGGCTCGGGCATCTGGTCGTAGACCTTGCGCAGCGCCGGCGCCATCTTGTTGGTCAGCGTGCCGGCGACGATCATCAGGTCGGACTGGCGCGGGGAGGCGCGCGGCGCGGTGCCGAAACGCTCGAGGTCGTAGCGCGGCATCGAGGTGTGCATCATCTCGACCGCGCAGCAGGCCAGACCGAAGGTCATCCAATGCAGCGAGCCGGTGCGCGCCCAGTTGATCATGTCCGCCGTCGAAGTGACGAGGAAACCCTTGTCGCTCAGCTCGCGGTTCAGGTTCTGCGTCGCGACCTCACGGTCCGCACCCGCAGTGTTGGCGCCGGTCATCACTCCCATTCGAGAGCTCCCTTCTTCCATTCGTAGGCGAAGCCGATGGTCAGCACGCCGAGGAACACCATCATCGACCAGAAGGCCATCATCGACACGTCACCGAAGGCCACGGCCCAGGGGAAGAGGAAGGCCACCTCGAGGTCGAAGATGATGAACAGGATCGAGACGAGGTAGAACCGCACGTCGAACTTCATCCGGGCGTCGTCGAAGGCGTTGAAGCCGCATTCATAGGCCGAGACTTTCTCGGGGTCGGGCCGGCGCACGGCAAAGACCACCGCGGCGAGAATGAAGACCAGCCCCAGGCCGATCGCGAGGCCGAGGAAGATCAGGATGGGAAGGTATTCCGCAAGAAGCAGTTCCACGTCGGGTCCTTTCGCGCGGGAGCTGTCGGTCGATTGCGCGATCCATAAACCCCGGCCCCGCAAGGGTCAACCGAGCCCGGCACGCCCAAGCTGCGTCCGATGCGCGCGTTTCAGTCCGATCGCCCCTCGCCCTGCAGCTCGTGCTTCACCTGTTCCAGCTCGCGATCGAGGAAGAACGAGATCAGCGAGCGGATGATCACCAGGAGCCCCAGGAATACCAGATCCGCGAAAGCGAGGCTCAGCGCCGTGTGGATGATGTCCGAGACGATGAACAGCTCGAGCCCTGCGAGGATGTAGCGTCCCAGCTCGATCCGTTCCAGATTGGTGCCGCGCACCCGCGCCGCGTCGTCGCGTCGCGTCTCGGCCCGGATCACCCCGGCCACGAAGCGCGCCGCCCCCACCAAAAGCAGCGCGATGGCGAAGAGATCGATCAGCGCCGCGACCCATTCGAGCCCGGCGACCAACCAGCCGAGATGCGCGTGCAGAACGCCCTCCTCGGCCCCGAATTCCCAGATCGACCCCATACGGCCCCCTTTCGCCTGTCACCCGGATACTGTCTCGGGGCGCTGACCGGTCAAGCGGGGGAACCGGGGCTCCGCACCGGCGTTGGCCGCGCATGACACGCATGACTCGCCTCGCGGCCGCCGCCCTCGCCCTCCTTCCCCTTTCCGTCTCAGCCGAGGTGGTCGGCAAGGTCGGGGTCGACTGGGTTGGCAACGACGTGATCGTCGAGGCGATCCCCGACCCCAAGGTCGAGGGCGTGACCTGCCACATCGCCTATTTCGAACGCTCGGTGATCGATCGGCTGAGCCAGGGAAACTGGTTCGAGGATCCCTCAAACGCCTCGATCGACTGCCGTCAGACCGGACCGATCACGCTGGGCGACATCAATCGCTCGCGCGATGGCGAATCCGTGTTCCGCGAGAGCCGCTCGATCATCCTGAAATCCCTCAGGATCACGCGAATCTACGACGAGACGAACCAAGTGCTGATCTATCTCGCCCATGGCAGCGAACTCACCCAAGGCTCGGCCAAGATGTCGCTTTCGACGATCCCGCTCTACGACACCGGGGCCGCGCAGTAACGTGCCCCATTTCCTGGCCACTCGAGGCTAGGCCTCAGTCCAAGGCCTGAACCGCCGCCACCAGCTCGTCGTAATGACTGATCAGAGCCTCAGGATGCAGGTCGGCGGTGCGATGACCATTGGGGCCGAACTTCACCAGGATCGAAGGCACGCCGGCGGCACGGGCGGTGATCCGATCGGTCTCGGTATCGCCGACCAGAACGCAATGCGCCGGATCCCCGCCCGCGCGCCGCACCGTCTCCCGCAGGCATTCGGGGTCGGGCTTGCGCATCGCCAGCGTGTCGGCCCCGACGAGGCAGACGAAATGGTCGCGCACCCCGAGCCGGATCATCAGCTTCTCGGCCAGCGCCTCGGGCTTGTTGGTGCAGATCGCGACCGGATGGCCGAGCCGCTTGAGCTCCGCGATCGCCTCCATCGCGCCGGGAAACAGCGTCGAATGGCGGTCGATCTCCTCCTCGTAATAGGCGAGCAGGCGCGGATACTGCCGGTCGACCTCGGCCTCGTCGACCTCGCCCACCCGGCTGAGGCCAAGCCGCAGCATGGCACGCGCGCCATGCATTGCGGTGGCGGCGTCCTCGCGGGGATCGAGCAACGGGCCGAGCCCCAGATCCGAAAAGCAGCGGTTCGCGGCAGCGATCAGGTCGCCGCTGGTTTCGGCCAGCGTTCCGTCGAGGTCGAAGATCACGGCGCGCATGAACGGCTCTCCTGTAACGATGCGTAGGCTGAATTGATCGGCCGGGGACGGCCCCGGGCTTGTGCCTAGAGTTGCGGCTAGTAGAAGACGCTGCAAGCAACAAGAGGGGCAGTGATGGGCACGGCATTGATCGTCCTGGCCGCGGGCCGGGGCACGCGGATGAACTCGGACCTGCCGAAGGTCCTGCACGAGATCGGCCAGTCGCCGCTTCTCCATCACGCGATGGCGGCGGGCATGGCGCTCGAGCCGTCGCGGATGATCGTGGTGGCGGGGCATGGCGCCGAAGCGGTCGAGCGCGCCGCGACCGACTTCGACGAGGGCATCGTGACGGTCCGCCAGGAAACCCAGGATGGCACCGGCCATGCCGTGATGCAGGCCCGCGCCGCGCTGGACGGCTTCTCCGGCGACGCGATCGTGCTCTATGGCGACACCCCCTTCATCCGACCCGAAACGCTCGAGGCGATGCTCGCCGCGCGGGGCCGCGCCGATGTGGTGGTGCTGGGCTTCGAGGCGGCCGATCCGGGCCGCTATGGCCGGCTCGTCACGCAAGGCGACAGGCTCGAGCGGATCGTCGAGTTCAAGGACGCCGATGACGCGACCCGCGCCATCACCCTTTGCAATTCCGGCGTGATCGCCGCGAGTGCCGAGACGCTCTTCGCCCTGCTCGACCAGGTGACCAACGACAACGCCTCGGGCGAGTACTACCTGACCGACATCGTCGGGCTGGCGCGCGAAGCCGGGCTCACCGCCGAAGTCGTACGTTGCGACGAGGCCGAAACGCTGGGCATCAACACCCGCGCCGAACTGGCCGCCGCCGAGGCGGCGTTTCAGTCGCGTCGCCGCCTCGAGGCCATGGAGGACGGCGTCACCCTTCTCGCCCCTGAGACCGTCACCTTCGCCCGCGACACGGTGGTCGGCCGCGATACGGTGATCGAGCCCAATGTCGTGTTCGGCCCGAACGTCACGATCGAGAGCGGCGCCAGGATCCGCGCGTTCTCGCATCTCGAGGGATGCCACGTCTCGCGCGGCGCCACCGTCGGCCCCTTTGCCCGGCTGCGTCCCGGCGCCGAGCTGGCCGAGGACGTCCATGTCGGCAACTTCGTCGAGATCAAGAACGCGCAGGTCGGCACCGGCGCCAAGGTCAATCACCTGACCTATCTCGGCGACGCGGATATCGGTGCCGGCACCAATGTCGGCGCCGGCACCATCACCTGCAATTACGACGGCGTGTTCAAGCACCGCACCACCATCGGGCGCGACGCCTTCATCGGCTCGAACACCATGCTGGTGGCGCCGGTGACGCTGGGCGACGGCGCGATGACCGCCACCGGCACGGTGGTGACCCACAACGTGCCGGCGGGCGACATGGCCGTGGGGCGTGCCAAGCAGACCAACAAACCGGGTTTCGCCACCCGGTTCTTCGAAAAACTGCGCGCCGCCAAGGCCGCCAAGTCGAAAGGCGAATGAAATGTGCGGAATCGTAGGCGTTCTGGGCAGCCACGAGGTTGCGCCCATCCTGGTCGAGGCGCTGGGTCGGCTCGAATATCGCGGCTATGACAGCGCCGGCATCGCCACTGTGCATGAGGGCCAACTCGACCGCCGCCGCGCCGTGGGCAAGCTGGTGAACCTGTCGGACAAGCTGGTCCGCGAGCCCCTGCGTGGGTTTGCCGGGATCGGCCACACCCGCTGGGCCACCCATGGCGCGCCGACCGAGGCCAACGCCCATCCGCATGCCGGGCCGCGCGTGGCAGTGGTCCATAACGGCATCATCGAGAACTTCCGCGAACTGCGCGCCGAACTGGCGGCAGAAGGGATCGAGACCCGCACCGACACCGATACCGAAACGGTGGCGCTGCTGTGCCAGCTCTTCCTCGACCGACAGATGACGCCCCGCGCCGCGGCACAGGCGACCATCGCCCGGCTGACCGGGGCCTACGCGCTGTGCTTCCTCTTCGAGGACGAGCCCGACCTCCTGATCGCCGCGCGCAAGGGCAGCCCTTTGGCAGTGGGCCATGGCAAAGGGGAGATGTTCGTGGGCTCCGACGCGATCGCGCTCGGCAACCTGACCGACCGGATCACCTATCTCGAGGAAGGCGACCGGGCCGAGGTGACGCGCGCGGGCGCAGTGATCTTCGATGCGCAGGGCCGCCAGGTCACGCGTCCGGAAAAGCGCATCGCGCAGGCGGCCGCGCAGGTCGACAAGGCCGGTCACAAGCACTTCATGTCCAAGGAGATCGCCGAGCAGCCCCGCGTGCTCGCCGAGGCACTGCGGCACTACCTGACCCCTGAGGGCGGCATCACCCTGCCCGAGCCCGGCATCGACTTCACCGCGATCGACCGGCTGACGCTGGTCGCCTGTGGCACCGCCTTCTACGCCTGCAACGTCGCGAAGTACTGGTTCGAGCAGGTGGCGCGGTTGCCCGTCGAGATCGACGTCGCCTCGGAGTTCCGCTACCGCGAGCCGCCGATCCCGGCGCGCTCTGCCGCGCTGTTCGTCAGCCAGTCGGGCGAGACCGCCGACACGCTGGCGGCGCTGCGCTACGCCAGGGGACAGGCCGACAGCATCCTGTCGGTGGTCAACGTCACCGAGAGCTCGATCGCGCGCGACAGCGACATCGCGCTGCCGATCCTGGCCGGTGCCGAGATCGGCGTCGCCTCGACCAAGGCCTTCACCTGCCAGCTTCTGGTTCTGGGCATGCTGGCGCTCGAGGCGGCGCGGCAGCGGGGCACGCTCGATGCGGCCGAACTGGCGGCGCATGTCCGCGGCCTGCGGGAACTGCCGGCCCTGATCGAGCAGGGGCTGAGCATCGAAGCGGAGTGCCAGCGTGTCGCGCGGGGGCTCTCCGAAGCACGCGACATCCTGTTCCTTGGCCGCGGCCGGATGTTCCCGCTCGCGCTGGAAGGCGCACTGAAGCTCAAGGAAATCAGCTACATCCACGCCGAAGCTTATGCATCCGGCGAACTGAAGCACGGCCCGATCGCGCTCGTCGACGAGCATGTGCCGGTGATCGTCATGGCGCCGCATGACGAGCTGTTCGACAAGACCGTGTCGAACATGCAGGAGGTCATGGCGCGCGGCGGCAAGGTGCTGCTGATCACCGACGCCAAGGGCGCGCAGGTCGCGGCCGAGGGTGCCTGGGAGGTCATCACCCTGCCCGAGATCGACCCGCTCTGGGCCCCGATCCTCTACGCGCTGCCGGCGCAACTTCTGGCCTATCACACCGCTGTGGCCAAGGGCACCGATGTCGACCAGCCACGCAACCTCGCCAAATCGGTCACCGTCGAGTGACATGCAAAGGGGGCCGCAACGGCCCCCTTTCCGTTCTCATCTATACATCGCCACCGTTCAGCCGCTGTAGACCGTCAGTTCCGGCAACGAGGTCAGCGGCACTTCGAGCAGCCGCATCGCCGGCAGGCTGATTTCGCTGCCCGATCCGGCAGCCCCGCCCGAGGGGCGCAGCTCGAGCTTCACCGATTTCCCGTTCGCCGCCTCGACGCGGCCTTGGGTCACGCTGCTCACCAGCGGGGTCTCGATCCACAGTCCTGGATCAGTCGGCGCGCCGAGCGAGGCGATGGTGGTGCCGAGCCGCTTTTCGGCCGCGGGTTCGGGGGTAGCGGTCGCCGCGGCGCGCTGCTCGGCCGTGGTGGTGTCGAGCGCCTCGGCGCTGGCCCCGCCAGCGGGCGGCGGAGGCGGGGCCGGCGCGGCGGTGGGTGCGGGCTGAGCGGCCGGGGCCGGCGCGGTCGCCGAAGGCGCCTCGGCCGGGGCGGCAGCCTGTTGCAGCTCGGCGCAGGCCGAGAGCAGGCCAAGCGCGGTGAGGGCGGAGGGGATGATGAGGCGTGTCATGCGCCAAGGATAGCGGCCCGCCCCTCACCGGCAAGTGCGGCTCGCCCGCTTGCTTTCATACCGGCCCCCGCCTAGTTTCCCGACATGACAGCAGTCTCCGACCACGCCCTGACGGCGCCCCTGATCGACCCCTTCGCGCGGGCCATCCGATACCTGCGCGTCTCGGTGACGGATCGCTGCGATTTCCGTTGTGTCTACTGCATGTCCGAGAAGATGCAGTTCCTGCCCAAGGCCGATCTGCTGACACTGGAAGAGCTCGACCGGCTCTGCTCGGCCTTCGTGCGCCTCGGCGTGGAGAAGCTGCGCATCACCGGCGGGGAACCGCTGGTGCGCCGCAACATCATGCAGTTCTTCCGCTCCATGACGCGCCATCTCGACAGTGGGGCGCTCAAGGAGCTGACGCTGACCACCAATGGCAGCCAGCTGGGCAAGTATGCCGAGGAGCTCTTTGCTGCCGGGGTGCGGCGGGTGAACGTCTCGCTCGATACGCTCGACGAGGCCAAGTTCGCCCGCGTCACCCGCTGGGGCCGGCTGCCGCAGGTGCTTGATGGCATCGACGCGGCGCTCGCTGCCGGGATCAAGGTCAAGATCAACACCGTCGCGCTCAAGGGCTTCAACGAGGACGAACTCTTCACCCTCACCGAGTTCTGCGCTGCGCGTGGAATGGATCTGACCTTCATCGAGGTCATGCCGATGGGCGATATCGGCAACGAGGATCGGATCGGTCAGTATTGGAACCTGCGCGAACTGCGCGACACGCTCGGCACCCGCTACACGTTGCACGACCTGCCCGATCGGACCGGTGGTCCGGCGCGCTACGTGCGGCTGGGCGAGACGCGCCAGAGGGTGGGCTTCATCACGCCGATGAGCCACAATTTCTGCGAAAGCTGCAACCGGGTCAGGATCACCTGCACCGGCGAGATCTATACCTGCCTCGGGCAGGAGGGGCATTCCGACCTGCGCGGTCCGCTCCGGGCCAGCGAAGGCGATCCTGCCCTCGAAGCGGCGATCCGCGATGCGATCGCGCTCAAGCCCAAGGGCCATGATTTCGACTATTCGCGCCAGACCGTCGAGGGTCGGGTCAGCCGCCACATGAGCCATACCGGCGGATGACCGCCGCGCCTTGGCCGCTCAGGCTGTGGCTCGGGGGATCCCGCGCCCTTCCCCGTCTCGCCGAGATCGCGCTGGCGCGTCGCGTGCATCGCGGCCAATCATCGGCCCCGGCCCGGTTGGCCGAACGCCTTGGCAAAGCTACCCTGCCCCGTCCCGAAGGACGGCTGGTCTGGATCAACGCGGCCTCTGTGGGAGAGGTCGCCTCCGTGGCCGATCTGGCGCATGACCTGCAGGCCCGGGGCTACACGGTCTTGATGACCACGACGACGACCACGGGGGGCGTGCGGGCGCGGCGGATCGACGGCGTGCTGCACCAGTATCAACCCCTCGACACGGCGCGGGCGACCCGGCGCTTCCTCGACCATTGGTCCCCGGACCTCGCCTGCTTCGTTGAAGGCGACCTCTGGCCTCGCCTGCTCGCCGAGACCGAGCGCCGCCGGATTCCGCTCGCTTTGCTCAACGCGCGCCCGTCGCGCTCGCGCAATCGTGCGCCAAAGAGCACGGCGACCTTGTTGCAGGGGTTCGACCTCGTGACCGCGCAGACGCCGGCAGTTCGAGATGAAATCGTGGCGCTGGGGCTGCCCGCCGCGCGCGTCCTTGCTCCCGGCGACCTCAAGGCCGCCGCAGCCCCCCTACCCGCCGATCCTAACCGGCTCGCCGCGCTTCGAAGCGACCTCGGGCTTGCCCCCTGCTGGGCCGCCGTGTCGACCCATGCCGAGGATGAGGGTCCGGTCATCGCCGCGCATCTCGCAGCCCGGAAGCGCCATGCCGGCCTGCGGCTGATCCTCGCGCCCCGGCATCCCGACCGGGCCGACGCCGTGGCGCGCACCCTCGCGGCGGCCGGGCTGGAGGTCGCGCGAGGCGATAGACCCGGCAAGGCCGAGGTCTGGCTGGTCGACCGGCTGGGCGAGACAGGGGCAATCTTCCGGCTTGCGCCATTGGTGTTTCTCGGCGGCTCCTTCGGTCCGCAAGGCGGCCACAACCCTTGGGAGCCGGCAGCGCTGGGCGCAGCCCTGCTGCACGGCCCGCATGTCGCCAACGCCGCCGAAGCCCATGCCGCGCTCGACGCGGCGGGGGCGGCGCGCATGGTCGCGAATGGCGAGGCGCTGGGCGAAGCGGTCGCGACGCTGCTCGGCAGCCCGGCGCTCGACGAGATGCGGGCTGCCGCGAGCCGGGTCATGGCCGATCGCGGTCAGGCCCGGCCACGAACCTTCGCCGCGCTGATCGGGCTGATGGAAGCCACGCCCCCGAACGGAGGCACGAGGTGACCCTGAACGCCGTGATCCTCAACGACACCTCGACCCGTTACCACCATGGCTGTTCGCGGGTGATGCGGCTGCTGGTCGAGGGGCTGGAGCGGCACGGCCTGACGGTCACGGCCCGCAGCCCGGCCCGGCATGACTGGGCCCGGGACGAGGCGTTCCTGACGGCCATGCGCGAGGCGGACGTCATCGTCGTCAACGGGGAGGGGACGCTGCATCACGGTCGGCCCTTCGGTGCCCGGTTGCTCGACGTGGCGATGCACGAGGCGCGCGGTACGACGCCGCTCGTTCTGGTCAACGCGTTGTGGCAGGACAATCCGGACGACTGGTCTCGCCCGCTGGCCCGCTTCGACCTCATCGCCGCGCGCGACAGCGTTAGCGCCGAGGCGATGGCCCGCGCGACCCGCCGCGACGTGCGCTGGTTGCCCGATCTGTCGCTCTCGGCCCCCGCCGAAGTCACCGCGGCCGAGCGCCACGGCGTGATGATCGGCGACAGCGTGAAACCGGGGCCGCGCAGGGCGCTGGGACGGGTGGCGAAGGATTGCCCCGACGCTGTTCTCGTCCCGACCAAGACGCTCATCTCGCCGGTCTGGCGCAACAGTGCCGCGCGCACGGCATTGGCAGCCGCATGGTATGGCGGGTTCGGATTGCCGCGCCTCGAGATGCCCGAGGACGAGTTCGCCTATCTCGACCGCATCGCCCGATCGCGGCTGCATCTCACCGGTCGCTTCCACGCGGTCTGCCTGTCGATGCTGACCGAGACGCCCTTTCTGGCGCTCGGCTCCAACGCCTCCAAGATCGAGCGGTTGCTGTCGGATGCAGGACTGGGAACGGAGCGGCTGGTCCCGCCCGACCATCTCGACACGAACGATCGCCCCTTCAATGCGGACGAGCTCGAGCGGATCCGCGCGTTTCGCGACAGAGCCGCGCGCGATGCCGAGGCCCTCTATGCCGATATCGCGGCGCTGGCACGGGGGACGGCATGAACCGGCTGGTGTTCGAGATCGCCAAGCGGCGGGGCGACGAGGCTCGGCTGTCACGGCTGGGACTGCCAGAGACCGGTCTGCTGGAGCGGCTCGCGGGACGGGGCGTGGCGCTGGTCGGGAATGCACGTTCGCTGGCAGAGAAGGTGCAAGGCGCCGAGATCGACGCGGCCGACATCGTGATCCGGCTCAACGCCGCGCCGATGCCCGAGCCGGCCTCGCATGGTTGCCGCACCGATTGGCTCGCCATGTCGATTCCGGTCCCGGACGAGGTGATCGCCGCGCGCGACCCCGAATTGCTGCTGTGGATGACCCCCAAGCGCAAGCGCCTGCCCTGGCGCGTGGCGCATGCGCCGGGCTTTGCGATGCTGCCCGCCGTGCGTGCCGATGCGCTCAGGGCTGCCTTGGGCGCGCGGCCGACCACCGGCATGCTCGCCATCGACCTACTTACGCGCTCAGATCTGGCGCAGGCGCGGCTGTATGGCTTTGACTTCTTCGCCTCGAAATCGCTCTCGGGCGGGCGGGGCGCCGCCGATGTCCCGCATGATTTCGCGGCCGAGCGGGATCGGGTCGCGGCGCTGATCGCCGCCGACCCGCGTTTCACCCTGGCCTGAGGTCAGGCCGCCGGCATCCGCCGTTCGACGACGCCGGCCCACCACGAACATCCCGCCGGGATCGCCTCGTCGGAGAAGTCGTATTCGGGGTGATGCACCGAGGCCGTGTCGCCGTTGCCGACGAGGATGTAGGCGCCCGGCCGTTCCTCGAGCATGTAGGCGAAATCCTCGCCGCCCATCACCAACGGCGCCTCGGCACAGTCGCCCGAGATCTCGCGCGCGACTTCGGCCGCGAACTCGGTCTCGTCGGGATGGTTGATCATCACCGGGTAGCCCTTGATGTAGTTCACCTTGGCCTCGGCCCCATAGGCCCGCGCCGTGGACTCGGCGATGGCCGTCAGCCGCTCCTGCCCCAGCTTGCGCAGCTCGGGCGACATGGTGCGGACCGTGCCCTTCATCTGCACCCGCTGGGCGATCACGTTGAACGCCTTGGACGAGGTCTCGAAAGAGGTCACCGACACCACCATCTGCTCGGTCGGATCGGCGTTGCGGCTCGCGATCGACTGCAGCGCCAGCACGATATGCGAGGCGACGAGCGTCGAATCCACCGTCTCGTGCGGCTTGGCCGCATGGCCGCCCCGGCCTTCGACGGTGATCTCGAACTGGTCGGTCGAGGCGAAGAAGGCGCCGGGCCGGATCGCGAACTGCCCGAGCGGGATACCAGGCCAGTTGTGCATGCCATAGACTTCCTGGATGCCGAAGCGCTCCATCAGCCCGTCGGCGCACATCTCGCGGCCACCGCCGCCGCCCTCCTCGGCGGGCTGGAAGATCACCACGACCGTGCCGCCGAAATTGCGGGTTTCGGCGAGGTACTTCGCCGCGCCCAGCAGCATCGCGGTGTGCCCGTCATGGCCGCAGGCATGCATCGCGCCGGGCGTCTTGGACGCATAGTCGCGGCCGGTCTGCTCGTGGATCGGCAGGGCATCCATGTCGGCCCTGAGCCCGATCACCTTGCCCGACGCGGTCGAGCGGCCTCTGATCACGCCGACCACGCCTGTCCGACCCAGCCCCTCGACCACGTCGTCGCAGCCGAAGGCGCGCAGCTTTTCCGCCACGATCCCCGAGGTGCGGTGCGTCTCGTAGAGGATCTCGGGGTTCTCGTGCAGGTCGCGCCGCCAGGCGGTGATTTCGGGAAGAAGCTCGGCGAAGCGGTTCTTGATCGGCATGATGCGTCCTTCGGGCCTATCGGGTGCGGCCCGAGACTGCGCCCAAGCGGCGCGCTGTGCAAGCCGATGCCGGCGCTGCCGCGCAGTCAGGCGCGCCAGTGCTCCGCCACCCAGGGCGCGGGCCGGATGTAGTGCCGCAGGTAGCGCAGCGGCTTGTCCTGCCGCACCTCAGAAAACAGGCCGCGCAGATGCTCGCCGGCACTGTCGGGCGCATAGGGCGGGTAATGCCCGTCGATGGCGTGGCTGGGATGCAGCCCGCCGGGAAAGATCACGATGCGCGCGTCGCGCGGCAGCTTGGGGGCGGCCACGTAGTTGAGGGGGAACGGCCGGCGGCAATGCATGCGGAAATGCCGGACCCAGGCGTTGGGAAAGAGCTTGGCCCCGCCCGGCGCGTTGCGGGTCACGAAGCGCTGCTCGAAGCGGTACTCGTCGGCGATGCCTTGCGGATCTGCGCGGAACCGCTCCTGCAGCGGCAGAAGCCCGCCCACCGGAAAGCGGAACACCGAGGTCTGGCCCAACTTTTCGAGCGGCGTGTTCGGGTTGCGCGACAGGATCACGTCCTGCGGATCGCCATAAGTGAAGAAGTCGTCGAGCGAGCCGGTGATGACGAGGTCGAGATCGAGAAACAGCACCGGACCGGTCAGGTCTCCCAGCCTCGGCCCCCAGAGGCGCGACTTGGGCCAGATGCCCTTGGAATTCTTCGGCATCTCCACGTCGATCGGCGGCAGGTCCTGGCAATCCACCTCCGGTCGGATGCCCTCGCGATTATCGGTGAAGCAGGTGAAGCTGAAGGGCGGCGTGATGTTGCGCGCCACCATGCCGTAGAGCCGGTTGATGAAGGGCGCGCCGTATTTGGTGCCCCAGTTGATGCAGATCACCTGCTTGATCATCGCTCGCCCCCGTCAATTGCCGCGCCTGTCTAGCGTGGCAAGCCCATGGCGGCCAGCCGGGTCAGTGCAGGCCGCGGCGGATCCGGCGGAGCATCAGCGCGACCATCGCCACGACCGGCAGCACAAGCGCCGCGGTCAGCGCCGTCTTGTCGAGCCCCATGGGATAGGCCAGCGGCGCCAGCAGGTAGGTGGCGAGGCTCACCGCGTAGTAGCTGATCGCCACGACGCTGAGCCCCTCGACCGTGTGCTGCAGTCTGAGCTGCGCATCGGCGCGGCGGTCCATCGAGGCCAGCAGCGCCTGGTTCTGGGCGGAGCGTTCGACATCGACCCGCGTGCGCAGCAGATCGCCCGCCCGCGCCGCCCGCTCCGACATCACGGCGAGGCGTCGGTCGGTCGATTCGACCGTGCGCATCGCCGGGTCGAAACGGCGCATCATGAACTCCGCAAAGGTCTGCCGCCCGCCGAAGCGCGACTCGCGCAGCACGCTGATGCGCTGGTTCACCAGTGTTTCGTAGGCTCGCGTCGCGCCGCTGCGGAAGCCCGACTGCGCGCGCAGCTTCTCGAGCTCGGCCGACACCTCGAGCAGCACCGCAAGCGTCTCGGCCGGATCCCCCGGCCCGCCCGCCATTTCCGCCACCAGATCCGACAGCCGGGTTTCCAGCGCACCGATCCGCTCACCCATGCCGCGCGCCTGAGCGAGGCCGAGCATCGCCATGGTCTTGTAGGTCTCGATCTCGCAGAGCCGCTGCACGACCCTGCCGATCCGTCGTTCGCCCGTACCGGGTCGGGCAAAGACCGCGAAGCGCATGTGCCCTGCCGCATCTATCCGGAAATCGCCGGCGACGATCAGCTGGTCGTCGAGCACCCGCGCCATCGCCATGCTCTCGGCCACGAACCACGCCTCCGCCCGCCGGGCGATCTCCTCCTCGCCCGCCGCGAGTTCCACCCGGACCAGCGCCGAGGTCAGGCGGCGGCCCGGGGCGCGTGCCAGCCAGTCGGAGGGAAAGCCCGACAGCCCCTCGCGGAACGGCGGCTCGGAGGGGCCGTCGCTCAGGATCATGTAGCTGACGAACTCGGTATGGCTTTCCCATTTCAGCCGATGCCGGCCGATCTGCCCGGACCAATGGGTGGCGCCGGGCTGCGGATGCGGCGCGCCGAACCAGTCCAAGAGCGCCAGCAGATGCGCGCGTTCGGCCTCGGTATCGCGCGGCTGCCCCTCCGCTGGACCGATGGCGAGAAAGGCCGCCTGCCCCGGCGCGCCGAGGCTGGGAAAGGGCCGGGCGTGCAGCTCGTTCGCCAGTTCCTGGCGCAGCGGGTGGTCGGCGAGGGTCATGGTGGCTCCGGCTTGACGTCGGGGGAGGATGGCCGGGCGCGACGGCACTGTAAACAGGGGAAAAGGTCGCATGAACAGCGGCTTGGCGCATGCGTTCGCATACCGCGTCCGGGTTGTGCATGCGGGGCGGTTTTCGCCGCGCTGTCATGCGCCCATATCGGCATCGACGCAGGAGCCATGACATGCAGAAGTTTTCCCTACTCGATCTCGCCCCGGTGACCGAAGACGAGACGCCGGCGCAGGCTTTGGCCCATGCCGCCGACCTTGCCCGCCACGCCGAGGCGCTGGGCTATCACCGCTACTGGCTGGCCGAGCATCACAACATGCCCGGCATCGCCTCGGCCGCGACCGCGGTGGTGATCGGCCATGTCGCGCAGGCCACCTCGACCATTCGCGTGGGCGCGGGCGGCATCATGCTGCCCAACCACGCGCCGCTGATCGTGGCCGAGCAGTTCGGCACGCTCGACGCGCTGCACCCGGGCCGGATCGACCTCGGGCTGGGCCGCGCGCCCGGCACCGACGGGGCGACCGCCCAGGCGCTGCGCCGCTACCACCAGTCGGCCGACGCCTTCCCGCAGGACGTGGTCGAGCTGATGGGCTACCTTGACGACGATGCGGGCCAAGGCCCGGTCCGCGCGGTGCCGGGGATGGGGTCGCATCTGCCGGTATGGATCCTCGGCTCCTCGACCTTCGGGGCGCAGCTCGCCGCCTATCTCGGCCTGCCCTACGCCTTTGCCAGCCATTTCGCGCCGCAGATGCTGGAGGCCGCGATCCAGGCCTATCGCGAGGGATTCCGCCCATCGGAGCGGCTGGAGAAGCCTTATTTCATGATGGCCGCCGGCCTGCACGCCGCCGATACGGACGAAGAGGCGTATTATCACCGCTCCTCGCAGATCCTGTCCTTCGCGCGGCTCAGGACCGGCACGCCGGGCCGCCTCTCCCGCCCGGTCAAGAACGTCGCGGACCACGTTCCGGCCAGCGCCATCGCCGGTGCCGAAGCGGCGCTTTCGGTCTCGGCCACCGGCAGCCGGGACACGGTCCGTCGGCAGCTGCGCGAGATCATCGAGCGCTATCGGCCGGACGAGCTGATGCTCACCGGCATGATGTTCGACCCTGAGGCACGCAAGCGCAGCTTCGAGATCGGCGCCGAGGTGCTCTCCGACATGAAAACGCCCGCCATGGCCTGAGGGCCATGGCGGGCGGAGACCTGTTCGGGAATGCAGCCCCGTGGGTCGTCAACCGGGCGGCAGCGCCGCCCGGTATCTCTCAGAGGATGACCACGTCCAGCGGCGGGAAGCCGTTGAAGCAGACCGAGGAATAGGTCGAGGTGTAGGCCCCGGTGTTGCGGATCAGTACCCGGTCGCCCGATTTGAGGCCGAGCGGCAGGTTCATCGGGCGCTTCTCGTAGAGCACGTCGGCGCTGTCGCAGGACGGACCGGCGAGGATGCAAGGCCCGGTGGCCTCGCCGTCATGCGAGGTCACGAACTGGTAGCGGATCGCCTCGCCCTCGGTTTCGGCCAGGCCGGAGAAGCGGCCGATCGACAGATAGACCCAGCGGTGCAGGTCCCGGTCCGACTTGCGCGAGGTCAGCATCACCTCGCAAGCGATCACCCCCGCCTCGGCCACCATGCCGCGGCCGGGCTCGGCCATGATGCGCTCGGCCCCCGGGAAACGCGCCTCCACAAGCGCCATCACCGCGGCGGCATACTCTGTCGGCGCCTGGATCTCCTCGCCGTAGAAGGCCGGGAAACCGCCGCCGATGTTCAGGAGTTGCAGCCGGTGGCCGGCCTCCTGCGCGGCGGTCCAGATGCGCGACAGCTCGTCGAGGACCGGCACCCACATCTCGGCATGGCGGGTCTGCGATCCGACATGGAAGGAGAAGCCCAGCGGTTCGAGACCCAGCTCGATGGCTCGGTCGAGCAGCTTGAGCGCGGTGTCGCGGTCGCAGCCGAACTTGCGAGTCAGCGGCCAGTCGGCCGAAGACGTCTCGACGATCAGGCGGACATAGACCTGCGCGCCCGGTGCGTGCTCGGCGATCTTCTCCAGCTCTTCCTCGGCATCGACCGCGAACATGCGGATGCCGGCGCCATAGGCGAAGGCGATGTCGGAGACGCGCTTGATGGTGTTGCCGAAGGAGACATGCTCGGGCCGCGCGCCCTGGCTCAGGCACAGCTCGATCTCGGCGCGCGAGGCGGCGTCGAAATGCGAGCCGAGCTGCACCAGCCGCTCGATGATGGCGGGATGCGGGTTGGCCTTCACCGCGTAGTGGATGTCGGCGCGGCCGAGGCCAGCTTTCAGCGCCTCGAACTGGGTCTCCACGCGGTCGACGTCGATCACCAGCGTCGGCCGGTCGAATTCGGCAGTCGCGGCATAGGCTTCGAGGCGATTGGCAACGGCGAAGGAGGGGGCGCTGGCGCCCGCGACATATGCAGTCATGTGCATCTCCGATAGACTGACGGGGGCCCCGAAAGGCCGGCGGTTCCAAGGGAGACGTTACCGTCGCTGCATAAACGCGTGCTGGGTCTGTGCGTAGGCCCCCTTTGGGGAGGCTTGCGTCCAGGCGTGGCCAGAGGCGCGTGCGTTGGCGTCTTGCGGGGGCATTTGGGATAAACGCCGGGTCGGATCAAGAGCGAATTCCGACCCGAGGGGGTATTTTTTCCCAGCCCGGTTTTCTTTCCGCCCCCTCCCGTCCTAGGGATGCCGCACCCATCCGGAGACCAGCCATGCCGTGCCTCGTCCTGTTCAACAAGCCGATGAACATGCTGTCGCAGTTCACCGATGCCAAGAGCCCGCGCCCGCGCGCCACGCTGTCGGACTTCATCGACCGGCCCGGCATCTATCCCGCCGGACGGCTGGATCGCGACAGCGAGGGGCTGCTGCTGCTCACCGATGACGGGCGGCTGCAGGCGCGGATCTCCGACCCGAAGCACAAGATGGAAAAGACCTATCTCGTGCAGGTGGAGGGCGCGCCGACCGAGGCCGATCTCGAACCGCTCCGGCGCGGCCTGACGCTCAAGGACGGGCCGACGAAGCCCGCCCGCGCCCGGCTGATCGCGCCACCTGCCCTGTGGGAACGCGACCCGCCGGTGCGGTTCCGCAAATCGGTGCCCGACGCCTGGATCGAGATCGCCATCCGCGAGGGGCGCAACCGCCAGGTCCGCCGCATGACCGCCGCTGCCGGCTTCCCGACGCTGCGGCTCGTGCGCTGGCGCATCGGCGACTGGGCGCTCGACGGGCTGGCGCCGGGGGAATGGCGCGAGATCGACGCCTGAGCCGCGAAGGCGCCGAACGCCGGCCCGCCTGTGCGGGATGCGGTGGAGGGCTCAGCTCGCCGGCTGCCACAGCTCGATCGGGTTGCCTTCGGGGTCGTGGATACGCGCGAAGCGGCCTATCTCGCTGTCCCATTCATCGCGGCGTTCGACCGCGATGCCCGCCGCATCAAGCTGCGCCACCATCGCGTCGAGATCGGCGACGCGGAAGTTGATCATCCATTGCTGCTCGGACCGGCCGAAGTAGTCCGTCTCCTGCGCGAATGGCATCATCACGGTGGGCCCGGCTTCCTGTCGCCAGATCGAAGGCCCCGGACCCTCGATGCCCAGATGGTCGAGATACCATTTCGCGAGCGCCTCCGGGTCCCGGGCCCGGAAGAACACGCCGCCGATACCGGTCACCTTTTCCATCGTCTGGCTCCCTTTTCGCCCCGGGAAGCCTAGCACATCCTCAGCGGGTCGGCGTCCGGCTTCGCCCCGGTCGCTCCGGCCGCCCCGGCTTCCAGGTGGCAAAGGTCACCATCAGGGCCGCCCCGGTGATCGCCGCCACGCCCGTGAGGCCGAGCCCATCCGGCATCACGCCGAACAGCACCGCGTCGAAGCCGAGCGCCCAGACCAGCCCGGTGAAATCGAACGGCGCCAGCACGCCGACCGGCGCCCGGGCCACCGCCTCGGTCGCCGCGACATGCGCCAGCCCGCCGGTCAGCCCCGCGCCGATCAGCCAGGGCAGCATCTGTGTCGAAGGCATCTCCCAGCCGAAGGGCAGCGTCGCGAGCCCCGCCAGCGCCGATACGGCGGCAAACCAGAAAGCGATGGTCGACGGGCGCTCGCTCACCGTCATCGACTTGATATGCACCCGCACGAAGGCCATCGTCACGGCGTAGCCCAACCCCGCCGCGATGCCGATCAACGCGCCCTGCCCCGGCGCCTCGAGCGCCGCGCCGAGCATCGCCATGACGCCGGCAAAGCCGAGGCAGGCAGCGCCCCAGACCATCGGTCCGATCCGTTCGCCGAGCAGGAGCGCCGCCAGTGGCAAGGTCAGCACCGGGGCGAGGTATCCCAGCGCCTGCGCATTGGCGACCGGCAGGTAGGCGAGCGAAACGAAGGACAGCGCCATCGACAGCGCGCCGAACAGGCTGCGCGTCAGGTGCAGGCCGGGGCGACGGGTGGCGATGGCGGCGGGAAACTCGCGGCACAGGGCCATGTAGGCGCAGATCGGGACCAGCGCCACGGCCGAGCGCCAGAACACGATCTGGCCGAGCCCGACCTCACGCGTCGCCACCGCCACCATCGCCGACATCGCGGTGATGAGGAACGCCGCGAGCAACCGCAGGCCGATGCCATGCAAAGGGCTATTCGTCATGCGACGACACTCGCCCAATGCGTGCACCCCTGCAACGCAAAAGGCCCCGCGCGGGGCGGGGCCTTCCTGTGATCCGGGCCGGGATCAGGCGATCTTGGCCAGCAGTTCGTCGAGCGATTTCTTGGCGTCGCCGTAGAACATGCGTGTGTTGTCCTTGAAGAAGAGGGGGTTTTCGATGCCGGAGTATCCGGTGCCCTGGCCGCGCTTGGAGACGAAGACCTGTTTGGCCTTCCAGACCTCGAGCACCGGCATGCCGGCGATCGGGCTGTTGGGGTCGTCCTGCGCGGCGGGGTTCACGATGTCGTTCGAGCCGATGACGATGGCGACGTCCGTCTCGGGGAAGTCGTCGTTGATCTCGTCCATCTCCAGCACGATGTCGTAGGGCACCCGGGCTTCCGCGAGCAGCACGTTCATGTGGCCGGGCAGACGCCCCGCCACCGGGTGGATCGCGAAGCGCACGGTCTTGCCCTGCGCGCGGAGCCTGCGGGTCAGCTCGGAGACCGACTGCTGCGCCTGCGCCACCGCCATGCCGTAGCCGGGGATGATCACCACGCTGTCGGCGTCCTCCAGCGCCTGCGCCACGCCGTCGGCGTCGATCGCGATCTGCTCGCCCTCGACCGCCATCGCCGGGCCCGAGGTGCCGCCGAAGCCGCCGAGGATGACGCTGACGAACTTGCGGTTCATCGCCTTGCACATGATGTAGCTCAGGATCGCGCCCGAGGAGCCGACCAGCGCGCCGGTGACGATCAGCAGGTCGTTGCCCAGCGTGAAGCCGATCGCGGCGGCGGCCCAGCCCGAATAGGAGTTCAGCATCGAGACGACCACCGGCATGTCGGCGCCGCCGATGCCCATGATCAGGTGCCAGCCGATGAAGCCCGCGATGATCGTCACCAGCACCATGGTCCAGATGCCGGCGCCGGTGAGGTAGAGAAGCCCCAGCGCCAAGCACAGCGCCAGCGCCGCGGCGTTGAGCATGTGCCCGCCCGGCAGCTTCTTCGGCTTGCCGTCGACCTTTCCGGCGAGCTTGCCGAAGGCCACCACCGAGCCGGTGAAGGTCACCGCGCCGATGAAGATGCCCAAAAACACCTCGGTCTTGAGGATGCCGATCTCGGCCGCGTCCTTCAGCGCCAGCTTCTTGCCGAAGCCGGTGAGCTCGCCGAAGAAGCCGCCGCCCGCCTGCGCGAGCTCGGTCGGGTCCAAGAGCGCCAGCGCGGCGCGGTCGAGCCCGTGGCTGGCCAGCAGCGCGTTGACGTCGTGCAGCATGATGTCGGCGTTCAGGCCGATGAACACCGCCGCCAGACCGACGAAGCTGTGCAGCGCGGCGACCAGCTGCGGCATCTCGGTCATCTGCACCCGGCCGGCGACGATCCAGCCGGCGAAGCCGCCCGCCGCGATCGCGACGAGGATGAGAAACAGGTTGTGCACGCCGGGGCCGAACACGGTGACGAAGACCGCCACCGCCATGCCGGCAATGCCGTACCAGACCGCGCGCTTGGCGCTTTCCTGGTTCGACAGGCCGCCGAGCGACAGGATGAACAGGATGGCCGCGACGATATAGGCGGCGGAAACGATGCCGATGCTCATGATCCGGCCCCCTTACGACTTGCGGAACATGGCGAGCATCCGGCGCGTGACCAGGAAACCGCCGACGATGTTGATCGAGGCGATCAGCACCGCGATGAACGACAAAAACACCACCAGCCAGTTGCCCGAGCCGATCTGCAAGAGCGCGCCGAGGATGACGATGCCCGAGATCGCGTTGGTCACCGCCATCAGCGGCGTGTGCAGGCTGTGGCTGACGCCCCAGATCACCTGGAAGCCGACGAAGCAGGCCAGCGCGAAGACGATGAAGTGGCTCATGAAGCTCTCGGGCGCGACCGCGCCGATCAAGAGCATCACCAGCGCGCCCGCGGCCAGAAGGCCGATCTGGTCCTTGGTCTGCTTCCTGAAGGCCGCGATCTCGTTCGACCGCTTCTCCTCGACCGTCAGCTCGCGCGCCTTCTCCTTCTTGGGCGCGGCGGCGATGGCGGCGGTCTTCGGCTTCGGCGGCGGGTAGGTGATCTCGCCGCGATGCGTCGCGGTGGCGCCGCGGATCACGTCGTCCTCCATGTCGTGGTCGACGACGCCGTCCTTGTTCGGCGTCAGGTCGGCCATCATGTGGCGGATGTTGGTGGCGTAGAGCGTCGAGGCCTGCGCCGCCATGCGGCTGGGGAAATCGGTGTAGCCGATGATCGTCACGCCGTTGTCGGTGACGAACTTCTCCTCCGGCACCGTCAGCTCGCAGTTGCCGCCGCGCTCGGCGGCGAGATCGACGATCACCGAGCCGGGCTTCATCGCCTCGACCATGTCGCGGGTCCACAGCACCGGCGCGTCGCGGCCCGGGATGAGGGCGGTGGAGATGACGATGTCGATCTCGGGCGCCAGCTCGCGGAACTTGGCGAGCTGCTTCTCGCGGAACTCGGGGCTGGAGGGGGCGGCGTAGCCGCCCGTGGCCGCGCTGTCCTGGCTGTCCTCGAAGTCGAGATAGACGAACTCGGCGCCCATGCTCTCGATCTGCTCGGCCACCTCGGGACGCACGTCGAACGCCAGCGTCACCGCGCCCAGCGAGGTCGCGGTGCCGATCGCGGCGAGGCCGGCGACGCCGGCGCCGATCACCAGCACCCGGGCGGGCGGCACCTTGCCGGCGGCGGTCACCTGGCCGGTGAAGAAGCGGCCGAAATTGCTGCCCGCCTCGATCACCGCGCGGTAGCCCGCGATGTTGGCCATCGACGACAGCGCGTCCATCTTCTGGGCGCGGGAGATCCGCGGCACCATGTCCATCGCGATCACCGTGGCGCCGGCGTCCTTGGCGCGGCCCAGCGCTTCGGCGTTCTGGCCCGGATAGAAGAACGAGATCAGCGTCTGGCCCTCGCGCAGCCGGTCCATCTCGGCGTCGAGCGGCGGCCGCACCTTGGTGACGATCTCCGCCTCGGCCCACAGCGTCTCGGCATCCGGCACGACCCGCACCCCCGCCGCCGCGTAGGCCGCGTCGGTGAAGCCCGCCGCCAGACCCGCCCCCGCCTCGATCAGGCACTCATGCCCAAGCTTCTGCAAGTCACGCGCCGAAGACGGGGTCATCGATACCCGCGCCTCGCCGTCATGGAGTTCCCTCGGTGCCCCGATCCTCACGCCACGTCCCCTCCGGTCATTCTGCGTTGGCGAAGGAGTAGCGGGGGAAAGAATGTTGCACAAGGGCGGCGCAGGACTTTGCTGCCGCCGGGTCACAAGGCCTCAGAGCCAGCGTCGTGTGCGTCCGGACCAAGCCTCGAAAGCGGGGCCGAAACGGGCGCGCAACATCTCCTCCTCGGGCCGGATGAAGCGGCGCGACAGGATCGCGGCGAGGACCGGCACGAGCGCCAGCGCCAGCGGCGCGTCGAGGATCAGCGCGCCGCCCGTGAGCAGCACCAGATCGCCCAGATAGATCGGGTTGCGCGAGAAGCGGAACGGCCCGGTGGTCACCAGCGTCGCCGCCTCGCGGCGCGGCATGACCTGGGTGCGGTGCCACAGCATCACTGCACTCGCCCAGAGCATCAGCCCGAGGCCCAGCGCGATCACCACCATGCCCAGCGCCGCGTGATGCATGCCGAAACCGAGCCATTCGGGCTCCAGCACGGAGATCCCCCAGGCGGCAAGCAGCGCGTAGAGGGTCCAGGCGGGGGGAAAGTCGATCCAGTACATGCCATTGTTCTGCCTTGCCGTCGGGGCGCTGTCACCCGCTGTTGCGCGGATCGAGCCGGGCTGCCATCAATCTGCGACATTTGCGGGGAGGCATGCCATGACGACCGATTTCCGGGCCACCAAGGCCCTGTTCGAGCTGCCCGAGGGCGTGACCTATCTCGACGGCAATTCGCTCGGCCCGCTGCCCAAGGCGGCGCCGGCGCGCATGGCGCGGGCGATGACGGAGGAATGGGGCGAGATGCTGATCACCGGCTGGAACAAGGCCGGCTGGATGGCGCAGCCCGCGACGCTCGGCGACCGGATCGGTCGGCTGATCGGCGCGCCCGAAGGCACCACGGTGCTCGGCGACACGCTGTCGATCAAGGTGCATCAGGCGCTGGCGGCGGCGCTGGCATTGCGCCCCGAGCGGAAGGTGATCCTGACCGACAGCGGCAATTTCCCGTCGGACATCTACATGGCCGAGGGGCTGATCGAACAGCTCGGGCGCGGCCACGAGTTGCGCGTGGTGGCACCCGAGGAGGTCGAGGCCGCGATCGACGAGGACGTCGCGGTGATGATGATCACCGAGGTCGACTACCGCACCGGGCGCCGTCACGACATGCCGAAGCTGATCGCGCGTGCGCATGAGGCCGGGGCGCTCGCCATCTGGGATCTGGCGCATTCGGCCGGGGCGGTCGATGTCGACGTCGCTGCTGCCGACACCGATTTCGCCGTCGGCTGCACCTACAAGTTCCTCAATGGCGGCCCCGGCGCGCCGGCCTTCATCCATGTGGCGCCCCGGCTGATCGACGCGGTACGGCCGGCGTTGTCGGGCTGGCTCGGCCATGACGCGCCCTTCGCCTTCGAACCGAGCTATCGCCCCGGCGCCGCGATCGCCCGGATGCGGGTCGGCACGCCCCCCGTGCTGGCCATGGCGGCGCTCGACTCCGCGCTCGACATCTGGGACGGCGTCGACATGGCGGATCTGCGCGCCGCCTCGCTGGCGCTGTCGGACCGCTTCATCGAGGGCGTCGAGGCCGCCTGCCCCGGTCTCGAGCTGGCGACCCCCCGCGATCACGCGCGACGCGGCAGCCAGGTCTCGTTCCGGCATCCGCAGGGCTATGCGGTGATGCAGGCGCTGATCGCGCAGGGCGTGATCGGCGATTTCCGGGCGCCCGATATCCTGCGTTTCGGCATCACGCCGCTTTATCTCGACGAAGCCGATATCGACCGCGCGGTCGAGGTGATGGCGTCGATCCTGCGCGACGGCTCTTGGGATCGGCCCGAATTCCACGCCCGCGCCGCCGTGACATGACGTCGTGGGACGAGACGTAGCGTCCGCCCCCTCGTCGCCGCATTCTCGCCACGTCTCCGCCCCGAACCGCGGAAATTCCGGGGTTAATGTAACCTTTCCTCAAGGGTTTCATTCCAAAACGGAGCCGATCGCGAGGGGAATGAAATGCAGCGGGCGCCTATCCCGGAGGATGCCGTGGCCTGCCCGGGCCTGTTTCTGCCCGGCACCCGGATCGCCACGGCACGCGGCGCCCGCAGGGTCGAGACGCTGCAGCCCGACGACCGGGTGCTGACCCGCGATCACGGCTTCCAACCGGTGCTCGAGCTGTCTTGGCGGGCTTGCGATCCGCACAGGGTCCTGCAGCCCGAGAATGGCCTTGCCCTGCTGCCCCGACAGAGGCTGCTGCTGCGCGGCACGCTGATCCTGCAGCTGTTCGGCACCAGCGAAGTGCTGGCCGAAGCAGGGCATCTGGGCCACGCGCCCGCGACCGAGGGGCGGCTGCCGGATCAGGCCCTGCGACTGCGCCTGCCTAGGGCCGAGTTGATCTGGGCCGATGGCCGGATCATGGAGACGGCCATTGCCGCAAAAGCCGCCCCTGCCCGGCGCTGCCTCGACTGGCACGAGGCGGCGCAGTGGCGCGCGGCGCGCGATCAGGGCATCGGCATTGGCACTGGCAGCCCGCTCGGCACCGTCTCCGGAATGCCGAGCCGCCCCGTCTTGGCAACCGGGTCGGTCAACGCTTCGAGAAAGGCCACCAGCGCGTCGATCTCCGCCGGGGCGAGGTCGAGCGGCGTTCGCGTGGCCGCCGCGCCGATCGCCGCCGTCTCGGCCGGATCGTCGAGGATCCGCCAGTCCGCCGCGTCCATCTCCGGCAGCACCGCCTGCGCCCGGTCGTAGCGGCCCAGTGCCGCAGCAGGGTCGAGGTGGTCGGCAACGAAGTCGCGCAGGCTCGCATGTGCCCCGGCATGGCCATAGGGCGCGGTCAGCGCCACGTTGCGCAGGCTCGGCGTGCGGAAGGCATGCAGATCCTCGACCCGGCCGGTCACCCGGAACCGACCTTCGTCGCGGGCATGGGTCTCGAAGCGCGCGCCCTTGCCGGGGCCGAGCTGCGGCACGGCCATGGCGTGAAAGCCGTGATCGGTCTGCAGCGGGCCGGAATGGCACTCGGCACAGCCCGCCTCGCCGTAGAACAGCGCCAGACCCGCTTCGGCCTCGGGTGCGAGCGGCGTGCCATCGCGCAGCCGCGCATCGAACGGGCTGGTATCTGAGCGGAACTCATGCGCCATGAAGGCGGCGATGACGTTGGAAATGTCGGTAAAGCCGATCTCCTCGGGCGCGAGATCGTAGAGCGTCTCGAAACTGCGGGCGTAGTCCGGTATCGCCGCAACCCGCCGCGCGATCAGCTCCCATGCGCCGCCCGGCCCGGTCAGCCGCCCCAGCCGCACCGCCTGCGCCACCTCGTTCTCACTGTAATGCCCGGCCATTTCATCCGGGCTCAGCACCGGAAACATGGTCTGGGCGGAGAGCATCGAGTCGAACCCCTCCAGCATGTCCGCGTCGAGCGGCGTACGCATGCCTCCCGGTTGCGCCGCATCGATCTCCACGCGGCCGTCATGGAACAGCGAGACGTATTCCCGCGCGCCGAGATTCCACAGCGCCTGGGAGTTGCGGGGCACCCGCTGCTCGGGCGCGTTGCCGGGATCGACGACACGCGCCGGACCGAGGCCCCGGCCGCCATCGCCCAATGGCAGGGACAACCCGTCCGAGGTGCCGAAGGCCGGGTGGTGGCAGGTCGCGCAGGCCACCTCGCGGTTGCCCGACAGGATCGGGTCGTAGAACAGCAGGCGCCCCAGCGCCGCCGCCTCCGGATCGACCGCGACATAGGCCGCGTCGTCGAGCGGCGCGGGCAATGTCTGTGCCGACACCCCGGCCGGCGCCGCGACGAGCGCCAGTGCGGCGAGACGTTGGATGGTGCGGCGCATCGGATCCCCCTAGGGCGAAGCCCCCCGCTTCACAGGGCGACGTTGCCGCAGCGCCACGCGCGGCGCAATGCCGCACGGAGGATTTGACGGAAGGTCCCGACAGGACTAGAACAAAACAGGAACATAAATTTGCAGAGAGATCCCGTGACGTGGTCGCCTCCCGCCTCATGCCCCGCCCCCGACGCGACGCCGCACAAGGCGCCGGCGCTACGCCAGCCCAGCTTGTCCGAGATCTTTCCCGAGACCGCGGCGGACGCAGCCGCGCCGGCCTTTGCGCTGGCGCATCTGTCCCCCCGCAGCGGACCGGTGCTGTGGATACAGGATCGGCTCTCGGCGCGCGAGACGGGGCGCCCCTTCCCCCCCGGGATGGGGGGATGCGAATTGCTGCACTTGCAGGTCTCGCGCGCGATCGACGTGCTCTGGGCGATGGAACAGGGGCTGGGATGCCCGGCGCTCGGCGCGGTGATCGGCGAGGTCTGGGGCAGCGCGCCCGCGGTCGACTTCACCGCGACCAAGCGGCTGGCCCTGCGCGCCGAGGCGCATGGGGTGCCCGCCTGGTTGATCCGGCGCGCCGCCCCGCCCGAGCTGAGCGCCGCGCGCGAACGCTGGCGGCTCTCCTCGCTGCCGGCCCGGCCCGAACCGGACGACGCCCGCGCGCCGGGCACGCCGCTATGGAGTGCCGAGCTGTTCCGCACCCGGTTCCGGGCGCCGGGGCGCTGGGTGGCCGGCCATGACCCCGGGACCGGCGATCTCGCCTTCGATCACGCCATCGGCATGGAGGCGGCCGAAGCCGCCCGCGCCACGGCCTGACCCGGCCGCGTGGCGGTCGACAGGGCGCGCCTATCGAATGGATGACGAGGCGGGGCATATGCGCCCTGCCCCGTGCGCGCCGCTTCCCGACAGGCCCGAGCGGTCGCGTCTCTCGCCAGAGAGACGACGACGATGACCGGCGGGGACAAGCTGCCTGTCCTCGCCTTCCGCGCGCCCCATATCGCCAAGGCCCGGCCCCGTGCCGCCAACCCGCGCCAGCTCGCGCGGGCCGCCGAGGCCTTGCGCCAGGCAACCGGCACCGCGCCGGAGCCTCGGCCCGCGCCCGCTCCCGGGCCGATACCTGCCGCGCCGGAGGACAGCTTCAGCCCCGTGGGCATCCCGCGAAGGCGACCCGGCCCCGCCGCCGCGCCGCCGGAGATCCGGCGCGGCGGTGCATCGGGCGGGACGGCATCCGATGATGGCGGCCCCGTGGCCCGGCGCATCCTGTCGCTGCATCTGCCCCGCTTCGCGGTCGAGCGCTGGCGCCACGAGGCCCTGCGGCGAGGCGAGGCACCCCCCGATGACCTTCCCTTCGCGCTCGCGCTCGAAGGCGCGCAGGGTCCGGTGATCCACACAGTGAATCCGGCCGCGCAGGCGCTGGGCATCGCGCCCGGCGCGCGGCTGGTGGACATGCGCGCGATCTGCCCCGAGCTGCGTGCCGCCTTCGCCGACCCGCGGGGCGACAAGGCGGCGCTTGGTCGTCTCATGCTCTGGGCCCGGCGGTGGTGCCCCTGGACCGCCATCGACGGCACCGACGCGCTGGTTATGGACGTCACCGGCTCGGACCATCTCTGGGGCGGCGAGGCCGCCATGCTGGAGGAGATCGCGGCGCGGCTCGCGGGGCTTGGCCTGACCTGCCGCGCGGCGATCGCGCCGACCCGGGGCGCGGCTTGGGCGCTGGCGCGCTTCGCACCTGGCCTCTGCCCCGCCGAGGAGCTGGCCACGCGCACCGACCCGCTGCCCGTGGCGGCGCTGCGGCTCGACGCGGCGACGATACGGACGCTCGATCGGCTGGGCCTCTCGACCATCGGCGCGCTGCGCGCCGTGCCGCGCCTGTCGCTGGCGCGGCGGTTCCGCGCGG
Organism: Limimaricola variabilis; assembly: GCF_034371605.1. NCBI lineage: Bacteria > Pseudomonadati > Pseudomonadota > Alphaproteobacteria > Rhodobacterales > Paracoccaceae > Limimaricola > Limimaricola variabilis. Next base: position 1,320,282 of record NZ_CP139691.1, read on the forward strand.
GCTTGCCCGAGGCCGACCCGCTGCTGCGCCTCGACCAGCTTTCGGGCCGCACGCCCGAGCCGGTCGACAGCCCCGACGACCCGCCGCGCTTTGCGGTACAGGCCCGGCTGGCGGAGCCCGTGCTCGACCCGCTGCCGCACCTGCCGGAGTTGACGCGTGCCCTCTGCGCCGCGCTGGCTGCCGAAGGCTTCGGCGCGCGCCGGCTCGCGCTCGCGCTCTATCGGACCGATGGCGAGGTGGCGCAGGCGCAGGCCGCGACCTCGCGTCCCTCGCGCGATCCCGATCATCTGCTGCGGCTGTTCGACGGGCGGCTCGACCGGCTTGATCCGGGCTTCGGCTTCGACCTGGTCACGCTGGCCGCGCTGGTGGCCGAGGCGTTGCCCGACCGCCAGCGTCGCCTCGACCATGCGGCGGAGGATGCCGACGACTTGGCGCGGATGATCGACCGGCTCTCGGCGCGGTTCGGGCCGCAGACCCTGACCCGGCCGCTGCCCGCCCCCAGCCACATCCCCGAGCGGCAGGTGCTCTGGCGTCCGGCACTGCACGCCGTCTGCCGCCCCTTCGCGCCGCGCCTGCATCGCCCCTTGCGGCTGTTCGAGCCGCCCGAGGAGGTGCAGGTGCTCTACGCCGTGCCGGAAGGCCCGCCCGCGCAGTTCCTGTGGCGGCGCCAGCGGCTGCGCGTGGCGCGCTTCGCCGGCCCTGAGCGGATCGCACCCGAATGGTGGCGCGACCGCCCCGGCACCCGGCTGCGCGACTATTTCCGCATCGAGGACCAGACCGGTCGCCGCTTCTGGCTCTACCGTGAGGGCCTCTTGGGCGACGGGCGCGGGGCCGAGCCGCGCTGGTTCCTCCATGGCGCCTTTGCCTGAGCCATGCCCGAGACCGAGAAACATCCCCGGCGCGACGTGCCACAGCAGGCGGAGTTCCCGCCCAACCCGCCCAGCGCCTATGTGGAGCTGGGCCTTGCCACCTGCTTTTCCTTTCTGCGCGGCGCCTCGGATGCGGTGGATCTCGCAGTGCAGGGCTGGAGCCTGGGCTACGACGCGCTGGGCGTCGCCGACCTCAACACGCTGGCGGGTGTGGTGCGGATGCATGTCGCGGCGAAGCGGGTGAATGTCAGGCCGGTGATCGGTGCGCGCCTTGCGCTGGTCACCGGCGAGACGTTCCTCGCCTACCCCACTGACCGCGCCGCCTATGGCCGCCTCTCGGCGCTGCTGTCGAAGGCCAAGATGCGGGATGTCGAGGGCCGCTGGCAGAAGAAGGGGGTGAGCGACGTCACGCTCGACGACCTCGCGGATCATGCCGAGGGGTTGAAGCTGATCCTCGTGCCGCCCGCCGATCTGGCGGGGTTCGAGGCCACCCTGCCTCGCCTCGCCCGCCGTCTGCCGGCGCTGACCCATCTGGCCGCCGCGCATCTCTATCGCGGCGACGACCGCGCCCGGATCAACGCGCTCGAACGCATGGCCCGCGCCGTCGGGCTGGCGCTGATGGCCACCAACGAGGTGCTCTACCACGCGCCCGAACGCCGCCCGCTGCAGGACGTGATGACCTGCATCCGCGAGGGCGTGCCGCTGGCCGAGGCCGGGCCGCACCTCGCCCCCAATGCCGAGCGGCACCTCAAGTCGCCCCAGACGATGCAACGGCTCTTCGCCGAATGGCCGCAAGCCATCCGCGCCACGCGCGAGATCGCCGATGCCTGCCGCTTCGATCTCGAGGAGCTGGCCTACGAATACCCGCGCGAGGTGGTGCCCGAGGGGCGTGGCCCGCAGGACCACCTCGAAAAGCTGACATGGGAGGGGGCGGCGGCACGCTGGCCCGAGGGCATCCCGCCCGCCACCCGCGCCGTGCTGGAGAAGGAGCTCGCGATGATCGGCCGGCTCGACATCGCGCGCTACTTCCTCACCATCCATGACATCATCCGTTTCGCGCGCGAAACGGCCCAGCCGCCGATCCTGTGCCAGGGGCGCGGCTCGGCGGCGAACTCGGCCGTGTGCTTCGTGCTGGGCATCACCGCCGTCGACCCGGCGCAGCACCAGCTTCTGTTCGAGCGCTTCATCTCCGAGGAACGCCGCGAGCCGCCCGACATCGACGTCGATTTCGAGCATGAGCGCCGCGAGGAGGTGATCCAGCACATCTATGCCAAGTATGGCCGCGAACGCGCCGGGCTCTGCGCCACGGTGATCCATTACCGCCCGCGCTCGGCGATCCGCGAGGTGGGCAAGGTGATGGGGCTGTCGGAGGACGTGACCGGCGCGCTGGCCAAGACCGTCTGGGGCCACTGGGGCAGCGGCATCGCCGAGGAGAACGTGCGCGAGGCCGGGCTCGACCCGACCGATCCGCTGCTGCGCAAGGCGCTCCTGATCGCCGGGCAGCTGGTGGGCATGCCGCGCCATCTCTCCCAGCATGTCGGCGGCTTCATCCTGACCGAGAAACCACTGACCGAGACGGTCCCGATCGGCAATGGCGCGATGGCCGATCGCAGCTTCATCGAATGGGACAAGGACGACATCGACGCGCTGGGCATCCTGAAGGTCGACATCCTCGCGCTCGGTATGCTGACCTGCATCCGCAAGAGCCTCGATCTGGTGGCGGCGCATTGGGACCGGCGCGAGGATCTGGCCTCGATCCCGCGCGAGGATCCGCGCGTCTTCGACATGCTGTGCCGCGCCGACAGCCTCGGCGTGTTCCAGGTCGAGAGCCGGGCACAGATGAACATGCTGCCCCGGCTGCGCCCGCGCTCGTTCTACGACCTCGTAATCCAGGTCGCCATCGTCCGCCCCGGTCCAATCCAAGGCGACATGGTGCATCCCTATCTGCGCCGCCGCGCCGGCGAGGAGGCGGTCGAGTACCCCTCGCCCGGCCATCCGCATGATCCGGGGGAGCTGAAATCGATCCTCGGCCGGACGCTGGGCGTGCCAATCTTTCAGGAACAGGCGATGAAGATCGCCATCGACGCCGCGCGCTTCTCGCCCGCCGAGGCGAACGAGCTGCGCAAGGCGATGGCCACCTTCCGCTCGCGTGGCACGATTGCGCTTCTGCAGGAGAAGATGGTCGGGCGGATGGTCGCGCGCGGCTATGATGAGGATTTCGCCACGCGCTGCTTCGAGCAGATCAAGGGCTTCGGCGAATACGGCTTTCCCGAAAGCCATGCGGCGAGCTTCGCGCATCTGGTCTATGTCTCGTCATGGCTGAAATGCCATTTCCCCGGGGCCTTCGGCGCGGCGCTGCTGAACTCCCAGCCCATGGGCTTCTACGCGCCGGCGCAGATCGTGCGCGACATGCGCGAGCATGGAGTCGAGGTCAGGCCGGTGGACGTGAACATGTCCGAATGGGACTGCACGCTGGAGCCGGTCTCGTCGGGCGGCTTCGCGGTGCGGCTGGGGCTGCGGATGATCGGCGGGCTGGCAAGCGAGCTGGCGGCGCGGATCGTCGCGGCGCGCGATGCGCCCTACGAGACGCCCGAGGACCTCAAATCCCGCGCGGGCATCGGCGCGGCGGTGGTGCGGCGGCTGGCGGCGGCGGATGCGATGCGCTCGATGTTTCTCGACCGGCGGCAGGCGCTGTGGGAGGCACGTTCCTTGCGCGACGCGCCCGATCTGCCGCTGTTTCGCGAGGTACGCGACGAGGGGGCGGAGGTGCCGGTCGCCCTGCCCGCCATGCCGGTCTGCGAGCAGGTGGTGGCCGACTACCAGACGCTGCGCCTGTCGCTGAAGGCGCATCCCATGGCCTTCCTGCGCAAGAGCCTGCGCGCGCAAGGCTATGCCAGCGCCGCCGACCTGGCCCGCGCCGGCCAGGGCCAGCGGCTCAAGCTCGCCGGGCTGGTGCTGATCCGCCAGAAGCCGGGCAGCGCCAAGGGGGTGTGCTTCATCACGCTGGAAGACGAGACCGGCGTCGCCAACCTCGTGGTGTGGCCCAAGGTGATGACGCAGTTCCGGCGCGTAGTGATGCAGGCCCGGCTTCTGGTGGTGGAGGGTTACGTGCAGCGCGACGTGGAGATCGTGCATTTCGTTGCGCAACGGCTCGAGGACCGCTCGGACGCCCTCACCCGGCTTGCACCCGGAGGCCTCGTCCCCCCGCTGAGCCATGCGGATGCGGTCAAGAACCCGGTCCAAGGCTCCGCTCGCGGCAGCGGCGCACCTGCGAACGGGCATCCGCGCAACGCCCGCATCCTGCCGCCGAGCCGCGACTTCCACTGACCTTCAATGCCCGGAGAAACGCGCCCTAAGCGCACGCCTCCCCTTCACCATTCCTGAAATACGCAAATCCCCCGGCCACCGCCGGGCACAAGGCCTCAGGCGCTGCGCCGCGCCGATGTCGCGGGCTGCTTGCGCGCGGCCCAGTCGCGGGCCGCCTCGCCGAAGGCCTCGAACAGCGGACGCGACACCGGGTCGTCGCCGGCCTTCCATTCGGGATGCCATTGAACCGCCATGGTGAAGCCCGGCGCGCCTTCGACATAGAGCGCCTCGGGCGTGCCGTCGGGGGCATGGCCGTCGATCACGATGCGGCGGCCGGGGCGGTTCACCCCCTGCCCGTGCAGCGTGTTGGTCAACACCTCGCGCGCGCCGAAGAGCCGATGGAACGGGCCGCCCTCGGTCAGCGTCACGACATGGCGAAGCGCGAACTTCTCCTCGAGCGTGCCATCGGGCGGCATGCGGTGGTTGGTGCGCCCCGGCAGGTCGCGGATCTCCGGATGCAGCGAGCCGCCCATCGCCACGTTCACCTCCTGGAAACCGCGGCAGATGCCGAGGAAGGGCTGGCCACGCTCGACGCAGGCGCGCACCAGCGGCAGGGTGATGGCGTCGCGCGAACGGTCGAACGCCCCATGCGCGGGGGTCTCCGGCTCGCCGTATTCGTCGGGATGCACATTGGGCCGCCCACCGGTGAGCAGGAAGCCGTCGCAGACCTCGAGCAGTTCCTCGACCGAGACCAGCTTGGGATCGGCGGGGATCACCAGCGGCAGCCCGCCCGCGACCTGCGACACGGCCGAGGAGTTCATCGCGCCGCCGCCATGGGTGACGTAATGGCCGTCGATGACGTGGTTGTTGCCGATGATGCCGATGACGGGACGGGTCATGATCGCTCCGGTTGCTGCCCCTTACAGATATACAGCCGAACCCTTCGTGAAAAGCATCGCGCGGCCCGGGAAACCCGGGCCGCGCGCACATTCGCCGTCAATCACGGCACAATCGGGCGGTGACGCTCAGGCGTCGCCCTTGAGCCCTGCCGCGGCGATCCCCGCCAGCGCCGCCTCGGCGTCGTTGTCGGAGGTATCGCCGGTCACCCCGACCGCGCCAAGCACGGTGCCGTCCTCGCCGCGCACGATCACGCCGCCCGGGACCGGCACGACCTTGCCGCCGAAGGCGCCGTTGGCGGCGGTCATGAAGTAGTGCTGCGCCTCGGCACGGGCCATCTGCGCCGAACCGGGCATGCCCAGCATCACCGCGCCATAGGCCTTGCCCTCGGCGATCGCGTAACGGCCGGGCGACGCCCCGTCCTCGCGCTCGAAGGCGAGCGGGTGGCCACCGGCGTCGAGCACGATCACCGACATGGGCTTGAGCCCCATCTCATGCGCCTTGGCGAGGGTTTCGCGGATGATGGTGCGGGCGGCGTCGATGTTGAGCTTGGTCATCAGACGTTCTCCATGTTCTTCAGTTCGAGGCGACGGCGGTGCAGCACCGGCTCGGTGTAGCCGGAGGGCTGCTTGCGGCCTTCGAAGACGAGGTCGCAGGCCGCTTGGAAGGCGAGGCTGTCGAAATGCGGCGCCATCGGCTTGTAGGCCGGATCGCCCTCGTTCTGGCGGTCCACCACTTCGGCCATCTTCTTCATGGCCGTCATCACCTGCTCCTCGGAGACGACGCCATGATGCAGCCAGTTGGCCAGCGCTTGGGACGAGATCCGGCAGGTCGCGCGGTCCTCCATCAGGCCGACATCGTTGATGTCCAGCACCTTGGAGCAGCCGACGCCCTGATCGATCCAGCGCACCACGTAGCCGAGGATGCCCTGGGCGTTGTTCTCGATCTCGCGGGTGACCTCGGCGTCATCGAAGTTGCGCCCCGTCGCCAGCGGGATCGTCAGCAGGTCCTCGAGCGTGCCACGTGCACCGCCCTTGGCGATCTCCTCCTGCCGCGCCAGCACGTCGACATGGTGGTAATGCGTGGCATGCAGCGTCGCCGCGGTCGGCGACGGCACCCAGGCGCAGGTGGCACCGGCCTTGGGGTGGCCGATCTTCTGGTCGAGCATGTCGGCCATCCGGTCGGGCATCGCCCACATTCCCTTGCCGATCTGCGCCTTTCCCTTGAGACCGCAAGCCAGGCCGATATCGACGTTGCGGTCCTCATAGGCCTGGATCCAGGCCGAGGACTTCATCTCGCCCTTGGGCACCATCGGCCCGGCTTCCATCGAGGTGTGGATCTCGTCGCCGGTGCGATCGAGGAAACCGGTGTTGATGAAGGCCACCCGGTTCTTCGCGGCGCGGATGCACTCCTTGAGGTTGGCCGAGGTGCGGCGCTCCTCGTCCATGATGCCGAGCTTGACCGTGTATTGCGGCAGGCCGAGCATCTTCTCGACGGCGGTGAACATCTCGTCCGAGAGACGCACCTCGTCGGGGCCGTGCATCTTGGGCTTCACGATGTAGACCGAGCCACGGGTCGAGTTGCGCGGTCCTTGGTCCTTGTTGAGGTCGTGCATGGCGATCAGCACCGTGATCACCGCGTCCATCAGGCCCTCGGAGATCTCGCGCTCGTCATCCTTGCCGACGATCGCCGGGTTGGTCATCAGGTGGCCGACATTGCGCACCAGCATCAGCGAGCGGCCTTTGACCGTGCGGGTCGAGCCGTCGGGCGCGGTGTATTCCCGGTCGCCTTCCATGCGGCGGGTCATCTCCTCGCCGCCCTTCTGGAAGGTGGCCTGCAGCGTGCCCTGCATCAGGCCGAGCCAGTTGCGATAGGCCAGGACCTTGTCCTCGGCATCGACCGCGGCCACCGAATCCTCGCAGTCCATGATGGTCGAAACGGCGCTCTCGAGGCGGATGTCGGAGATACCGGCGCGGTCGGAGCCGCCGATCTGGCTCGACGGATCGACCACGATCTCGATCAGCAGGCCGTTCTTCTCCAGCAGCACGCGCAGATCCGCGCCGTCGCCGGTGCTCGAGCCCGCGAACTGCTCGGGCTCCTTGAGACCGTGCTCGGCGTCGCCCTTGCAGCCGACCAGCGTGCCGCCCTTGACCTCGAGCCGGTCGATCTCGGCCCAAGAGGTGCCGTCGAGCGGCGCGACCTCGTCGAGGTGCTTGCGGCCCCAGGCGATCACCTCGGCGCCACGCGCCTCGTCGTAACCCTTGCCCTGCGGCAGGCTGCCCAGCGCGTCGGTGCCGTAAAGCGCGTCATAGAGGCTGCCCCAGCGGGCGTTGGCGGCGTTGAGCGCGAACCGCGCATTGGTGATCGGCACGACGAGCTGCGGGCCCGGCGTATGGGCGATCTCGGGATCGGTGTTCTCGGTGCCGATCTCGAAATCGTCGCCCTCCGGCACGAGATAGCCGATCCCCTTGAGCATCTCGCGATATTCGGCTGGGTCGATCGGCTTGCCCTTGCGGGTCTGGTGCCAGGCGTCGATCTCGGCCTGCATCTTGGCCCGTACCGACAGCGCGTCGCGGATGCGCGGACCGAATTCCTGCGCCAGCGCGGCGAAGCCCTTCCAGAACTCGTCCGCGTCGATCCCCGTGCCCGGCAGCGCCTCTTCCTTGATGAATTCCACCAGCTCGGGGGCCACCATCAGCCCATGCTTGTCGATCCTCTCGGCCATCCGCCGTCTCCTCCTCAAACTGCGTTGCGCAATGGCTAGTCGATCCCCGCGGGAGCGGCAACTAGAAGCCTGTTGCATAAAAGGGGCGCGTGGCCCCGGCCCGCGCCCCCTTCCCTTTCCGTCGGGCGGCTCCGCTTACTGCTGTTCGGCGGTGCCCACGCTGTCGTTGATCTGCTCGGGCGCACCAACGATGTCTTCGCTTTCGGTCTCGACCTCGCCGCTGCCCACGGCTTCGACGGTGCTTTCGGCCTCGGGCTCGTTGCCCTGGCCGAAGCCGAGGAAGACCAGCAGCAGGATCAGTAGCACGCCGAACACCGCCACGATGGCCATGCCGGTCAGCGGTCCCTTGTGGCGTTTTTCCTGTTTCTCGACGTCTGTATGCGGGGCGGACATGGTGTCTCTCCTTGGCTGGGTGCCGTGCGGGCATCGACCCGACGGCGCGGGGCGCGCTTGAAGGCCCCCTGTCGTGGGCCTAACGTCCCGCCTGCCCCGAAGGTTCAGCGAAAGGTTTCGGCATGACGCAGCATGACCCCCGCACCGTGTTTTTGCGGGATTACACGCCGCCCGCCTATCTGGTGGAGGAGGTTCGGCTGACCTTCCGCCTCGCGCCGCACGCGACGCGGGTGCTCTCCGAAATCCGCTTCCGCCCCAACCCCGACGCGGCGGATCGCGACTTCTTCCTGCATGGCGAACAGCTGAAACTGGTCTCCGCCCATGTCGATGGCGCCCCGGTCACGCCCGAGCTGGTCGAGGGCGGCCTCAGGCTCGACGCGCCTGACGCGCCCTTCACCTTTGCCGCCGAGGTCGAGATCGACCCCGAGAACAACACCGCGCTCGAGGGGCTCTACCGCTCGAACGGCATGTATTGCACGCAGTGCGAGGCCGAGGGCTTTCGCAAGATCACCTTCTATCCCGACCGCCCCGACGTGATGGCGCCGTTCCACGTGCGCATCGAGAGCGACCTGCCGGTGCTGCTGTCGAACGGCAACGAGGTGGCGCGCGGCGAAGGCTTTGCCGAATGGTACGATCCCTGGCCCAAGCCGTCCTACCTCTTCGCCCTCGTGGCCGGCGACCTCGTCGCCCATGCCGACAGCTTCACCACCCGATCGGGGCGCGAGGTCGCGCTCAATGTCTGGGTGCGCGAGGCCGACATCGACAAATGCGCCTTCGCGATGGAGGCGCTCAAGAAATCGATGGAATGGGACGAGGAGGTCTATGGGCGCGAATACGACCTCGACCTGTTCAACATCGTCGCGGTGGACGATTTCAACATGGGCGCGATGGAGAACAAGGGGCTGAACATCTTCAACTCCTCGGCCGTGCTCGCCTCCCCCGAAACCGCGACCGATGCCGATTTCGAGCGGATCGAGGCGATCATCGCGCATGAATACTTCCACAATTGGACCGGCAACCGCGTCACCTGCCGCGACTGGTTCCAGCTCTGCCTGAAGGAAGGCCTCACGGTGTTCCGCGACCAGCAGTTCACCGGCGACATGCGTTCGCATCCGGTGAAACGCATCGACGACGCGATGCTGCTGCGCTCGGCCCAGTTCCGCGAAGACAACGGCCCGCTCGCCCATCCTGTCCGGCCCGAGAGCTTCGTCGAGATCAACAACTTCTACACCGTCACCGTCTATGAGAAGGGCGCCGAGATCGTCGGCATGCTCAAGCGGCTCGTGGGGGACGAGGGCTACAGGAAGGCACTCGACCTCTACTTCGAGCGCCATGACGGCCAGGCGGTGACGATCGAGGACTGGCTGAAGGCCTTCGAGGACGCCACCGGTCGGGACCTGTCGCAATTCGCGCGCTGGTATCATCAGGCCGGCACGCCGCGCGTGCATGTGGCCGAGGACTATGCCGACGGCACCTACACCCTGACGCTCTGTCAGGAGACGCCGCCCACCCCCGGCCAGGACGACAAGGCGCCGGTGGTGATCCCGGTCGCGGTGGGCCTTTTGAACCCGAATGGCGACGAGGTGGTCGCGACGCGGGTGCTGGAGCTGAGCGAGGCCGAGCAGAGCTTTGCCTTTGAGGGGCTCTCCACCCGGCCGGTGGCCTCGATCCTGCGCGGCTTCTCCGCCCCGGTGATCCTGCGCCACGAGCAGTCCGACGAGACCCGCGCCTTCCTGCTGGCGCATGACACCGACCCGTTCAACAAGTGGGAGGCGGGGCGCGACCTCGCCAGGACCGGCCTGCTGGCGATGATCCTGGACGGCGCCGGGCCGGATGCGGGCTATGTCGACGCGCTGGGCCAGGCGGTCTCTGACGAGGCGCTCGACCCGGCCTTCCGCGCGCGCCTGCTGGCCCTGCCGGGCGAGGACGAACTGGCGCAGGCGATCTTCGAGACCGGGACCGCGCCGGACCCGACCGCGATCCACGCGGCGCGCGAAGCGCTGCGTCGGGCCATCGCGGAGCGACTGGGCGACACGCTGTCCCGGCTCTACGAGACCCATCAGGTCACCGGCCCCTACAGCCCCGAGGCCAAGGATGCTGGCCGCCGGGCGCTCACCAATGCTGCCCTGTCGCTGCTGACGCTCACGCAGGGCGGCGACCGGGCGCGGGCGCAGTACCGCGTCGCCGACAACATGACCCAGCAGATCGCGGCGCTGGGCGCGTTGCTGGTCATTGGCGAGGGCGAAGCCGAACTGAAGGCCTTCGAGGAGCAGTGGCATCATGAGCGGCTGGTGATGAACAAATGGTTCGGCCTGCAGGTCGCGGCCGCCCGTCCCGAAGAGACCGCCGTCACCGCCGAGGCGCTGACGCGCCACCCGGCCTTCGATTGGAAGAACCCCAACCGTTTCCGCGCCGTGTTCGGCGCGCTGGCGGGCAACGCGGCGGGCTTTCACGATCCTTCGGGTGCGGGCTACAGGCTGCTCGCCGACTGGCTGCTGAAGCTCAACCCGCAGACCACCGCCCGGATGACGCAGGCCTTCTCGACCTGGAAGCGATACGACGAAGATCGCAAGCGCCTGATCCGGACCGAGCTGGAGCGGATCGCGGGCGCGCAGGGGCTCAGCCGCGACACCTCGGAGATGGTCGGGCGGATGCTGGCCGACTGACGGTGACGTGAGGGGGCGTCCCGGAACGCCCCCTCCCTCCTTTCGGTTTGGACCTCGAAGAATTCGAGCCGAGAACCGCAAGGAGACGGACATGACCGATATCAAAGACGCGAAGATCCTGATCATCGCCACCGATGGTTTCGAGAAATCCGAGTTGGAGGTGCCGCGCGACAAGCTGCGCGACGCCGGCGCCACGGTGCATGTGGCAAGCCCCGACGGCACCGCGATCACGAGCTGGGACGAGACCGATTGGGGCCCCGAGGCCGCGGTCGACCTGAAGATCGCGGACGCTAAGGCCGAGGACTATCATGCCATCGTGCTGCCGGGCGGCCAGATCAACCCCGACAAGCTGCGCACCGTGCCCGAAGCGGTGCAGCTGGTGAAGGACTTCACCCTCTCCGGCAAGATCGTCGCCGCCATCTGCCACGGGCCTTGGCTTCTGATCGAAGCCGACGTCGTGCGCGGACGCGAGGTGACGAGCTATCACTCGATCCGCACCGACCTGAAGAACGCGGGCGCCAATATCGTGGACAAGGAAGTGGCCACAGATCAGGGCATCGTGACGAGCCGCAACCCCGGCGATCTCGACGCCTTCGTGGCCAAGATCATCGAGGAAATCCGCGAAGGCCGTCATGAGAGGCAGGCCGCGTGACGACGTCGCGAGGGGCCGTGGCGAACCGGCGTCACGGCCCCGTTTCGGGCCCGGCGCAGGGCCGCCGCTTTCGCAACGATCCGGTCCGCGTCATTGCCAAAACGACCATGATGCCTCAAATGTCACGGAACCGCCGTGTGGGAATGGGTATTGAGGCTCCATGAAAGACCGCATCGACCCGCTGATCGCCGAACGTGCGCCTTGGATGTTCCGGCGGTCGCCCCTGATCCGGCCGTTGCGCGGTCTTCTGCATCTCGCTCTGAGCTATGACCGCACCGTGTCCATCGGTACGCGGCTGCAAGATGAGCCGACCCCACGGATCATGGGGGAGATGGGCGACATGCTGGCGCGGCACCTGACGGTGAACGGCCTCGACAACATTCCCCGGCATGGTCCGGCATTGATCGTTGCCAACCATCCCACCGGCATCGCCGACGGGATCATGCTCTACCATGTTCTCAAGACGATCCGGCCCGACCTCTTCATCTATGCCAATGGCGACATCTTGCGTGTTTTGCCGCAGATGGCGGACCTGATCGTGCCGGTCGAGTGGCGCAAGGAAAAGCGCAGCCACGCCAAGACCAAGGTGACGATGGACCTGACCCGTCAGGCGGTCGAGGACGAACGGCTCGGCGTGATCTTCCCTTCGGGGCGGCTGGCCAAGCGTCGCGGCCTGCGGCTGCACGAGCGGCCCTGGATGGCGTCGGCGGCGATGCTGGCGCGCAAATACGACCTGCCGGTGATCCCGGTGAACATCCGCGCCCGCAATTCGGCGCTGTTCTACCTGTTCGACCTGATCCACCCGACATTGCGTGACATCACGCTGTTCCACGAGATGCTCAACAAGGACCGTCAGCCCTATGTCGTGACGGTCGGCGAGGAGATCTCTCCGGCGGCGCTCCCGGCCAAGTCCGAGGAAGGCATCGAGATGCTGCGCAAGGCGACCTTGGCGCTGGGCGGCCGCGATGCACCGACAGTGAGCCTCGTACGTGCGACGCGACCGCTGCTGCGGACCCGCGCCTGAGCTTCAGGCCGGTCGCGCCTTGGGGCGCGGCACCCGCGCCAGCGGCGCGGGCCGACAGTAACTCTGCGAACGTGTCCATGCCGCCATTTCGGCGCGCATGGTCGGCTTGGTCATCGGCCCCCAATCGGCAGCGATCCCGGCCCGGCGGCCGCCGCTCAGCGCGACGGCGTTGTCCCGTTTGACGGTGCGGGCCATGATCCGGGCGGCGCAGCTCAGGTTGCGGACCGGGTCGCGCAGCGCCGCGCCGTCCCGTGCGACGCAGCCGTATCCGCGTGCCGTGCCGGGCAGGATCTGCAGCAGCCCGTGATAGAGCCCGCCCCCACCGACCGCGTCGGCCCGGTGCCGGCTCTCGAAGCGCGACAGCGCCGACATCACCCCTACCCAGAAGGCGCGACGCATCCGCGGCGGGTTGGCCGCGTAGGCCGGGCACCAATCGGCGATGTCGGCGGGCACGACTTCGGCCAGCTCAGCAGCCGGTCCCCGGAGCGCCGCCATCAGCCCACGGGTCCACAGCCCCGTGCCCTCGCGCCCGTCCCAGCGCGCCGCCGGCAGGAAAGGATCGCGCGCGCGGGGCCGCAGGGTGGCGACGCTGGACGGCGCGGGTGCGGCCAGCGTCATGGGCCGTGGCATCGGTCGCAATGTCGCGGCTGGCAGGGGATCGCCAAGCGTGTCCGGCGCCTCCGGCACGGCCAGGTCAGGGATGGCGGGACCGGTTTCTGGCGGGTTCGGAGTGGGGTGCGCCGGCGCCTTTTCGGACGCGAGGTGCACGGCCGGGCCCGACGGCTCGGCATGGACCGACGGACCCGGCATCACGGCCATCCAACCCCCCAGGATCGTCAGTGCCACGAGCATGGGGCGATAACTGCACCGTGGCGCGGCCACGATGCAACGCGAAAACGACGATATGCCGCGAGGTTGGCGCCGGTCGCAGCCGGCCTGTGTCGCGGCTGCGACAGCCACCCGTCTCAGCCGGCCTTGGCGGGGTCACCCGCCTGCGCGGACTGGCGCGGCTGGCAATAGCTCTGGCTGCGGGTCCAGGCCGCCATCTCGTTGCGCTTGCGCGCCGAGTGGAACGGACCCCAGTCGGCGGCGAGACCGCGCATGCCGGCGGCAACGACGCCGTCGCGGCGCACCGTGCGGGCGGCGATCCGCACCGCGCAGGACAGGTTGGCGACGCCGTCCTTGAGCGCCGAGCCGCTGCCCGCCGCGCAGCCATAGCTGCGCGCGGTCGCGGGCGCGATCTGCACCAGGCCGAACCACTTGCCACCGCCGCCGACGGCCGCAGGATTCCAAGTGCTCTCATGCTTGGCCAGCGCCGACAGCATTCCCGCCCAGAAGGCGGCGCGTTCATCCTCGGAGGCCTGGACGTAGCCGGGGCACCATGTCGCGATGTCGCCGGGCACCTGGCTCAGCAGCGGTGCGCCATGCGCCTTGAGCGCCGCGAGGGTCGCATCGGTCCACTGCGCGCTCTCGGGCCTGTGGTCCCAGGCCATCACCGGCATCGCGGCGGGCGCGGCGGCAACGGGTTCTTCGGGCTCGGGCAGCTGGGCGCAGGCGGCGGCGAGGCTCAGCGCGGCGATCGGCACGAGACGGCGCAAACGCGCGGAAACACGTTTCTGGAACATATTCAGAATTGATCCGTTGTGGCAGCAACTGGAACGATCTGCGTCGCGGCGCGACGCGCTGTCGAGCCTGCTCGACCCATCCCCATGATTTGAGCGGGATATCGCCCATCGCCTGCACCGTTCCGCGCATCCCGCGCCGTGATGCCCGCCCGGCCGTCACCCTTGAAGACGGCCCCGTTCGCGCCTAATCAGGCCCCGACAACGGTGCAAGGAGAGGCGTCCATGCTGGACCTGACTTACGAGGCCCCCGCCCCCAAGGTGATCGCGGGTGCCACGGGCGACTGGGAGCTGGTGATCGGCCTCGAGGTGCACGCGCAGGTCGCCACCCGCGCCAAGCTGTTCTCCGGCGCTTCGACCGAGTTCGGCGCCGAGCCCAATTCCAACGTTTCCTTCATCGACGCGGGCATGCCGGGCATGCTGCCGGTGATCAACGAGGGCTGCGTGGCGCAGGCGGTGCGTACCGGTCTCGGCCTCAAGGCGGAGATCAACCTGCGCTCGGCCTTCGACCGCAAGAACTACTTCTATCCGGACCTGCCGCAGGGCTACCAGATCAGCCAGCTCTACCACCCGATCGTCGGCGAGGGTGAGGTGATCGTCGAGATGGGCGCGGGCGTCGCCCGCCGCGTGCGCATCGAGCGCATCCATCTCGAGCAGGATGCGGGCAAGTCGATCCACGACATGGACCCGCACATGTCTTTCGTCGATCTCAACCGCACCGGCGTGGCGCTGATGGAGATTGTCAGCCGCCCCGACATCCGCGGCCCCGAAGAGGCCGCCGCCTATGTCGGCAAGCTACGGCAGATCCTGCGCTATCTCGGGACCTGCGACGGCAACATGCAGAACGGCAACCTGCGCGCCGACGTGAACGTCTCGGTCTGCCGCCCCGGTGACTACGAGAAGTACCAGGAAACGCAGGATTTCTCGCATCTGGGCACCCGCTGCGAGATCAAGAACATGAACTCCATGCGCTTCATCCAGGCGGCGATCGACTTCGAGGCGCGGCGCCAGATCGCGATCCTCGAGGATGGCGGCAGCGTCGTGCAGGAGACGCGCCTCTACGATCCGGACAAGAACGAGACCCGGTCGATGCGCTCCAAGGAAGAGGCGCATGACTACCGCTACTTCCCCGACCCCGACCTGCTGCCGCTCGAGATCGAGCAGGCCTGGGTCGACGATATCAAGGCCCATCTTCCCGAGCTGCCCGACGCAAAGAAGGCGCGCTTCATGGCCGATATGGGCCTGTCGGATTACGACGCGGGCGTGCTGACCGCCGAGTTGGCCAATGCCGTCTATTTCGAGGCGGTGGTGAACCATCTCGACAGCGCCAAGGATGGCAAGCTCGCCGCGAACTGGGTCATCAACGAGCTGTTCGGGCGGCTCAAGAAGGATGATCTGGGCATCGAGCAAAGCCCGGTCAGCCCGGCGCAGCTCGGCGACATCGTCGCGCTGATCGCCAAGGGCGACATCTCGGGCAAGATCGCCAAGGACCTGTTCGAGATCGTCTATACCGAGGGCGGCGCGCCGGCGAAGATCGTCGAGGAACGCGGCATGAAGCAGGTCACCGACACCGGCGCCATCGAGGCGGCGGTCGACGAGATCATCGCCGCCAACCCGGCGCAGGTCGAGAAGGCCAAGCAGAATCCCAAGCTCGCGGGCTGGTTCGTCGGCCAGGTCATGAAGGCCACCGGCGGCAAGGCGAACCCCGCCGCCGTCAACCAGATCGTCACCGCCAAGCTCGGACTCTGAGCCCGCCACAGGAGAGCGCCATGACCGCTTACGAATACCGCGTCGTCCCCGCGCCCAAGCGCGGCGTCAAGGAACGCGGCCTCAAGACCGGCGAGGACCGCTACGCCCACGCCCTGCAGGGCACGATCAACGAGATGGGTGCGAAGGGCTGGGAATACCTGCGCGCCGAGACCCTGCCCTGCGAGGAGCGCCAGGGCTTCCGGGGCCGCAGCACGGTCTATCATTCGGTGCTGGTGTTCCGCCGCGGCGCCGCCGCCCAGCCGGCAGCCACCCCGGTCGCGGCCGAGCCGATGGCTCAGCCCCAAGCCCCGGGGCTGAGCGCCAGCCGCAACGAGACGCCCGCCGCCGCCCGCCCGGTCGCCTCCGGCCGCGAGGCGCAGGAGATTCCCGACCGTCCGGCGCCGCCGGTTACGGCCGATCGCGGAGAATAATCCCGGCGGAGCCGCGCCGAGGGGGCGGAAAATGCCCGCCGCCCCTTCAATCTCCGGCTCCTTGGACTAAACTGCCGCGTCCGACTCGATAGGATGAGGCAGAGCATGGCGAAGAACGACCCCTTCGGTTTCGATATGTCCGTATCGGCATCGAAGAAGAAAAACCCGCGCGGCAGACGCGGGATGTCCGGTGCCTTCGAGACATCGACGCGGGTCTGCGACCACCCGGGATGCGAGGAGGCGGGCAAGTACCGGGCTCCTAAATCTCCCGACGTGCTCGACGACTATTTCTGGTTCTGCAAGGAGCATGTGCGCGAGTACAATCTCAAGTGGAACTTCTTCGACGGCTCAACAGAGGCGGAATACGCCGAGCAGGTCGACAATGACCGGGTCTGGGGCCGTTCCACCAAGCCCTTCGGCAAGCGCAGCGAGGAGCAGCGCGCCTGGGCACGTCTCGGTGTCGACGACCCGCACCAGGTGCTCGGCGAGAACGCCACCCGCAATCCCGGCCGCAACGCCGCCCAGCAGGGGCATACCCGCCGCCTGCCGGCGACAGAGCGCCGCGCGCTCGAGGTGCTCGACGCCAAGGACAGCTGGTCGAAGGCGGAGATCCGCAAGTCCTACAAGGCGCTGATCAAGGTGCTGCACCCGGACATGAACGGCGGTGACCGCTCCCAGGAGGAGCAGCTCTCCGAAGTGGTCTGGGCCTGGGATCAGATCAAGGACAGCAAGTCGTTCCGCGACAAGGACTGAATGCGAGAGAGATACCGGCGCCGCGCAAGCGGCAGCCGGGATCTCGCATGAGCCCGAGGGACGTGACCGGTCAGAGGGTTGTGACCGGTCCCGCCGCCAGGACCGGGCCGGTGGGCCCCGCCGCGGGCGAACCGCCCGCGGGCTCGTCCGAAACGGCCAGCACCGCCTGCATGAGCATTGGCCGCAGCTCTTCGGGCACACTCACGCGCCCCTCGCGGTCTTCGGGCAGCAGGCCGAGCGAGACAGGCGCCGCCTCGCCCGCAATCAGCCACAACTCCAGCGACCGCCCGGGCGCGGCTTCGCCGCTCGGACGCGAGACGCGCAGCGCATCCGGCTCGGACGGGTCATAGGCCACTTGTACCACGAGGCTGCGATCCTCGGCCGCGATCTCGGCCTGCAGCCCCGGCCCCACCGGGTCGGGACGCAGCAGGTCGAGATTGGTCACCACCGCGTAGGTGCCGGCGGCCAGCGCCGCTGCCGTCAGCGCCGGCCACAGCCCGAGCCGGCGCAGCAGGCTCTCGCGTCGGGCGCCGAAAAGCCGCCTCTCGATCGCCTGCCTGAGCCGCGCGGGCGGTGCCGCAGGCGCCACTTCGTCGGCCAGCGCCGCGAAATCCTCGGCCCAGGCGGCATGGGCGTCGCGATAGGCGGCATCCGTCTCCAGCCGCCTTTCGGCCCGCGCCAATTCCTCGCCTTCCAGCAGCCCGAGCACGTGCTCCGCGGCCAGCAGGCGATCCTCTTCGTGCTGATCTCCTGCCCCGGTCATCGCGTCAGACACTCCTTCAGGCGCAACAGGCTGCGCCGCAGCCAGGTCCGCATCGTGTTGAGCGGGACGTCGAAGCGCGCGGCGAGGTCCGCGTAGCTCTCTCCCGCCAGATAGGCGCCACGCACGGCTGCCGCGCGATCGGGCTCCAGCTCGGTCAGGCAGCCCTCGATCCGAACCCGCTCCGACCCGGCCACGGCCAGCGCCTCCGGCCCCGGCGCCGCGTCGGCCAGATCCGCCGCCTCGGCCATGTCACCCCCCGCACGCCGCTCCGCGCGGCGCCGCGTCCGCAGCCGGTCGATGGCATGGTTGCGGGCGATGGTGATGAGCCAGGTCATCGGGCTCAGCCCGTTCACCTGATAGCGCCCCGCATTGTGCCACACCTTCACATAGATCTCCTGCAGCGCGTCCTCGGCCTCGGCGCGATTGTCCAAGACACGCAGGCAGATGCCGAAGAGTTTCGCCGAAGTGGCGTCGTAGAGCGCGCCGAAGGCGGCGCGGTCGCCCAGCGCGACACGGGCGATCATCGCCTCGATCTCGGTCAGGCGCGACATGATGATGCTGATCCCCCCTGCGTTCGGTTGCAGACAATGACGCCGCGCCCTGAAAAGGCAAGCAGCCCCCGGCCGATGGTCGCAGCCTGCGGCCCTTGAACCCCGCCGCGCGATGCTCCATCACTTGGCGCGACCGCAGACAGGGCCCATGCCCGCACGCGAAAGGATCATCATGGCCGACGCCCAGACCGACCCCAATGCCCGCCCGACCGAGGAAATCGATATCCGCGAGACCTTCGGCTTCGACAGCGCCATGAAGGTCAAGGGCTTCGCCGAGCGCTCCGACCGGGTGCCCGACATCGATCCCACCTACAAGTTCGACCCCGACACCACCCGGGCCATCCTCGCGGGCTTCGGCCACAACCGCCGGGTCATGGTGCAGGGCTATCACGGCACCGGCAAATCGACCCATATCGAGCAGGTCGCCGCCCGCCTCAACTGGCCCTGCGTGCGCGTCAACCTCGACAGCCACATCAGCCGCATCGACCTGATCGGCAAGGACGCGATCAAGCTCAAGGACGGCAAGCAGGTCACCGAGTTCGCCGAGGGCATCCTGCCCTGGGCACTGCGCCACCCCTGCGCCATCGTGTTCGACGAATACGATGCGGGCCGCGCCGACGTGATGTTCGTGATCCAGCGGGTGCTGGAGACCGACGGCAAGCTGACCCTGATGGACCAGAACCAGGTGCTGACGCCGAACCCCTTCTTCCGGCTCTTCGCCACCGCCAACACGGTC
This sequence comes from Limimaricola variabilis, assembly GCF_034371605.1. Lineage (NCBI taxonomy): Bacteria > Pseudomonadati > Pseudomonadota > Alphaproteobacteria > Rhodobacterales > Paracoccaceae > Limimaricola > Limimaricola variabilis. Next base: position 1,339,419 of record NZ_CP139691.1, read on the forward strand.
GGCCTCGGCGACACCACCGGCCTCTACCACGGCACCCAGCAGATCAACCAGGCGCAGATGGACCGCTGGAGCCTGGTGGCGACGCTGAACTATCTCAGCCATGACGCCGAGGCGGCGATCGTCCTGTCGAAGGCGCCGCATTACAACACCGCCGAGGGCCGCCAGCAGGTGAGCCAGATGGTCACCGTGGCCGATCTCACCCGCACCGCCTTCATGAATGGCGACCTGTCGACGGTGATGAGCCCGCGCACGGTCATCAACTGGGCTCAGAACGCCGAGATCTTCCGCGACGTGGGCTATGCCTTCCGCCTGTCGTTCCTCAACAAGTGCGACGAGCTGGAGCGGCAGACCGTGGCCGAGTTCTACCAGCGCTGCTTCGACGAGGAGCTGCCCGAGAGCGCGGTGAGCACCGCCGGACGCTGAGAATGGGGGCCGGGCTGCATATCGGCCTGATCGGCGGCATCGGCCCGGCGGCCACCATCGTCTATTACCAGCGGCTTTGCGACGCGATGCGCGCGCGAGGCGCCACGCTGGAGCTGACGGTGGTGCAGACCGACATCCACGCGCTGATCGAGAACAACCTCGCCGATCGGCGTCAGGCGCAGGCCGAGATCTATGCCCGGCTGATCGACCGGCTCGCGGCCGCCGGCGCGGATTGCGCCGCCATCACCTCTCTCGGCGGGCATTTCTGCATCGAGGAGACGCGCGCCCTCTCCTCCCTGCCGCTGGTCTCGGCGGTCGCCCCGCTCGACGCCTTCTTCGCCGCCGAGGGGTTGTCGCGGGTTGGATTGCTGGGCACCCGCGTGGTGATGCGCACCCGCCTTTATGGCCAGCTCGAGCGCACGCAGGCCGTCGCCCTCGACGACGAGATCGACCGCCTCGGCCAGCTCTATCAGGATCTCGCCGTGGCCGGGCGCTGTGACACGGCCACTCGGACGGCGCTGATCGAGGCCGGGCGGCGCATGGTCGACGAACAGGGCGCCGAGGCGATCGTGCTCGCAGGCACCGACCTGAATCTCGTCTTCGACGGGCAGGATCCGGGCTATCGTGTGATCGATGCGCTCGACGTGCATGTGGCGCTGCTGGCCGATCTTGCCTCCGGGGCCCGCGGCCTCGACACCCTGCGCGACTAGGACCGGCCGCGCGCTACCTCGAGGGCCGGGTCCCCCGGCCCTTGCCGCCCTGCCACTCAGGTGAAATATCTCTGTCATGAGCCCCAAGTCCGACAACCCCGCCGATCCGTTCAAGAAGGCCCTGACCGAGGCGACCAAGGTCATGGCCGACGACCGCGAGCTCAATGTCAGCTTCTCGGTCGATCCGCCGGGCCTGTCACCGGACAGCCTGCGCCTACCGCAGGTGAGCCGTAGGATGACCGCCGAGGAGGTGCTGCTGGCGCGCGGGACCGCCGACGCGCTGGCGCTGCGCCACCGCTACCACGATGCCGCCGTCAACGCGCGCTACCAGCCGCAGGCCGGCATCGCGCGCGATCTCTATGACGCGATGGAGGGTGCGCGGGTCGAGGCGGTGGGCGCCAAGCGCATGCCCGGCACCGCCGGCAACATCGACGCCAAGATCGGCGCCGAGGCGCGGCGCAAGGGCTACGACCAGATCCGCGACAAGGCCGACGCGCCGCTCGCCGTCGCCGCGGGCTACCTGATCCGCCACCTCGCCACCGGGCGCGACCTGCCTGGCGGCGCCGACAACGTCATGGAGCTGTGGCGCGGCTTCATCGAGGAGATGGGCGGCGACCGGCTCGAGGGGCTGACCGAGGCGCTGCACGACCAGAAGAGCTTCGCCCGCTTCACGCGCGAACTGATCCGCGACCTCGGCTATGGCGACCAGCTCGGCGACGATCCGGATATGGAGGATCCCGATCAGGAGGACGAGGCCTCCGAAGAAGAGGACGACCAGCAGCCGGATTCGACCGGCGAGGACGAGGATCAGGAAGAGGACGAGGCCTCTCCCGAGCAGAGCCAGGATCAGCAGCAAGATCAGAGCCAGGCCCAGGTCTCGATGGACGAGCAGGCCGAGGCCGAGGATGCCGAGGAACAGGAGATGCCCGAGGGCGAGGCGCCGCAGGACCCGCCGCCCCCCGCGATCTCGGATGCCGACCCGAACTACACCGTCTTCGAAACCCGGCATGACGAGGAGATCGGTGCCGAGGATCTGGCCGAACCGGCCGAGCTGGAGCGGCTGCGCGCCTATCTCGACCAGCAGCTCGACCCGCTCAAGGGCGCGGTGAGCCGCCTCGCCAACAAGCTGCAGCGCCGGTTGCAGGCGCAGCAGAACCGGTCCTGGGAGTTCGACCGCGAGGAAGGCATCCTCGACGCGGGCCGCCTCGCCCGCGTCGTCGCCAACCCGACAACGCCGCTCTCCTTCAAGGTCGAGAAGGATACCGAGTTCCGCGACACCGTGGTGACGCTGCTGATCGACAACTCGGGCTCGATGCGTGGACGGCCGATCTCGATCGCCGCGATCTGTGCCGACGTGCTCGCCCGCACGCTGGAGCGCTGCCAGGTGAAGGTCGAGATCCTCGGCTTCACCACCCGCGCCTGGAAGGGTGGCCAGAGCCGCGAGGACTGGCTCGCCGCCGGGCGCCCGCCCCTGCCCGGCCGTCTCAACGATCTGCGCCACATCGTCTACAAGCGCGCCGACGCGCCCTGGCGCCGCACCCGCGACAATCTCGGGCTGATGATGAAGGAAGGGCTGCTGAAGGAGAACATCGACGGCGAGGCGCTCGAATGGGCACATCGACGGCTGCTGGCGCGGCGCGAGGCGCGCAAGGTGCTGATGGTGATCTCGGACGGCGCGCCGGTCGATGACAGCACTCTGTCGGTGAACCCTGCCAACTATCTCGAAAAGCACCTGCGCGACGTGATCGCCATGGTCGAGAAGCGCAAGGCCGTGGAATTGGCCGCGATCGGCATCGGGCACGACGTGACGCGCTACTACGACCGTGCGGTGACGATCACCGATGTGGATCAACTCGCCGGGGCGATGACCGAACAGCTCGCCTCGCTCTTCGATGCGGATCCGCGCAAGCGGGCCCGCGTCCTCGGAATAAACAGGGTCGCCTGATGTACCAGAACTTCGCCACCACCGCCCGCCCCGAACAGGGGCCGCCTCGGCTCGCCAAGCTGCGCGAGCGCATGGAAGCCGTGGGCCTCGACGGCTGGATCGTGCCGCGCGGCGATACTTGGCGCGGCGAGAACGTGCGCGCGCGCGACGAGCGTCTCGCCTGGCTCACCGGCTTCACCGGCTCGGCCGGCTTCGCCGCGATCCTGCAGGACCGGGCCGGGGTCTTCATCGACGGCCGCTACAAGATCCAGATCAAGACGCAGGTCGCATCGGACTTCACCCCCGTCGACTGGCCCGCGACCAAGCTCGCCGACTGGCTGATCTCGGCGCTGCCCGAGGGGGGCACGGTGGGCTACGACGCCTGGCTGCACACGCCCGAGGAAATCCGCGCCCTGCATGACCGGCTGCAGCCCAAGGGCATCGGCCTCAAGGCGCATGACAACCTCGTCGATGCGATCTGGGAAGACCGACCGGCGCCGCCGCCCGCGCCATTCTTTGCCTGGCCGGAGGAGTTCGCAGGCCGGAGCCATGCCGAGAAGCGCGCCGAGATTGCCGCTGTCTTGCGCGAGGCGGGCCAGAAATGCGTGGTCCTCACCCTGCCCGACTCGATCGCCTGGCTGCTCAACATCCGCGGCGCCGACGTGCCCTGCACCCCGGTGCCGCTGAGCTTCGCGATCCTCGACGACACCGGCCGCTGCGAGCTGTTCTGCCCGAAGGGCAAGGCGGACGAGCTGCGCGACCATCTCGGGCCGAATGTCGACGTGCTCGACATCGACGCCTTTCTCGGGGCGCTGGGCCAGTTGTCGGGGCCGGTGCGGCTCGACCCGAAATCGGCGCCCTCCATCATCGAGACGACGCTCAAGGGCTGGGAAACCCATATCGCCGAGGCCGAGGATCCCTGCATCCTGCCCAAGGCGCGCAAGAACGACGCCGAGATCGCCGGTGCCCGCGAAGCGCATCTGCGCGACGGTGCGGCGGTCTGCCGCTTCCTGCACTGGCTGGAAGAAGAGGCCGAGAGCCTTGCCAATGATCCCGGCCACCGGCTGACCGAAATCGGCGTGGTCACCGCGCTCGAAGGCTTCCGCCGTGACACGAACGCGCTGCGCGGCATCAGCTTCGAGACCATTGCCGGCGCGGGCGAGCATGGGGCGATCACCCATTACCGCGTCACCGAGGAGACCGACCGCGACGTGCGGACGGGCGAGCTGCTGCTCGTGGATTCGGGCGGCCAGTATCTCGACGGCACCACCGACATCACCCGAACCATCGCCATCGGCACGCCCCCCGAGGACGCCGCCGAATGCTATACCCGCGTCTTGCAGGGGATGATCGCGCTGAGCCGGGCGCGCTTTCCCAAGGGGCTCGCGGGGCGCGACCTCGACGCGCTGGCGCGTTTCCCGCTCTGGACCGCCGGGCTCGATTACGACCACGGCACCGGCCACGGCGTCGGCGCGTTCCTTTCGGTCCATGAAGGGCCGCAGCGGATCTCGCGGGCCTCTGACACCGTGCTCGAGCCGGGCATGATCCTGTCGAACGAACCTGGCTACTACCGCGAGGGGGCCTTCGGCATCCGGATCGAGAACCTGATCGTCACCCGCACGGCCGCCGCCCTGCCCGGCGCTGATGATCGCGAGATGTACGAGTTCGAGACGCTCACCTACGTACCCTTGGAGCGGCGACTGATCGTCGCGGAGATGCTCTCGGCCGTCGAGCGGGACTGGATCGACACCTACCACGCCGCTACAGTCGCGAAAATCGCCCCGCGCCTCGACGGCGCGGCGCGGGAATGGCTCGAAGCCGCCTGCGCGCCGCTGTGACGGCGGGCCATCCACAGGGAGCATGACGAGATGAGCGATCACATCACGATCCGCCCCGCCGAGGGCACCTGGGTGGTGCGCGCGGGCGGTGCGGTTCTGGGCGAAAGCAGCCGGGCACTCGAGCTGGTCGAGGGCGACTACCCGCCGGTGATCTACTTCCCGCGCGAGGACATCGCGATGGCCTTCCTCGAGCCGTCCAAGACCCGCTCGCACTGCCCGTGGAAGGGTGATGCGCGCTATTTCAACATCATCGCCAAGAGCGGTGCGATCGAGGACGCGGTCTGGTCCTACGAGGAGCCCAAGGACGGCATGGAGCAGATCAAGGACTGCCTCGCCTTCTACAAGAACAAGGTCGCGGTCGAGCAGGTCTGACCGCCTGTCTCAGGAGTGCTCCTCGGCGGCCATCCGCGTCAGCGCGCGGTTGACCGCGCGCAGCGCATCGACCTGGAACAGCGCCCCCCACAGCTCCGGCGCGGCGTCGCCGGGGCCGAAGCGGACCACCGGCACGAAGGGGCGCTGCACGGTCTCGAAGAGCGGCATCGCCTCTTCGAGCGTCGCCCCGGATTGAATGAAGACGCCCTCGGCGATCATCTCGGCGCAGGCGTCGTCGGGCGCGGCCCGCGGCGCGCCTTGGGCGCGCATCACCGTCTCGACCCGGATCGTCCCGGCGAGCCAAGCCTGCGGCCCGGCCGCGAGATGCACGCCGCGCCGCTCCAGCTGGGTCAGGAAGAACGACCGGTGAACCAGCCGCGAGGCCAGCGCCGAGGAAAGCGACACCGCCACCATCACCGCGAGGCCGGTCTGCCAGTCCCCCGTCAGTTCGAACACGATCAGCGTGGTCGAGATCGGCGCGCCCAGCACGGCCGCCGCCACCGCCCCCATGCCTGCCAGCGCGTAGAGCGTCCCCTCACCCGAGAATTCCGGGGCGATGCCCGTGGCCACGGTCCCGAAGGCCAGGCCGGTGAGCGCCCCGATCATCAGCGATGGCGAGAACACCCCGCCGCCCATCCGTCCGGCCATCGTGATTGCCACCGCCGCCACCTTGATCACCACGAAGATCACCGCGAGGTCGAAGGCGATGTTACCCTGCAGCGCCGCCGAGGTGGTCTCGTAGCCGACCCCGATGATGTGCGGAAAGAAGATCGCGATCAGCCCGAGGATCAGCCCGGTCGCCGCCGGGCGCAGCCGGCGCGGCAGCGACAGCCGCTCCTGCACGGTATTGCCGAGATCGTCGGCCCAGAAGATCGCACGCATTTGGACGACAGCGACGAGGCCGCATAGCAGGCCCAACAGCATGAAGGCGGGCAGTTCGACATAGAAGGCCAGCGCGTTCTTGTCCGGCAGCACGAACTCGGTGACGTCGCCCCAGATCAGCCGGCTCAGCACCGTTCCGGCGACGCTGGCGATGACGATCGGCGCGAAGGCGTGCACCGCGAAATGCCGCAGCACCACCTCGAGCGCGAAGAGCGCACCGGCGATGGGGGCGTTGAAGCTCGCCGAGACCGCCGCCGCGACGGCGCATCCCAGAAGGTCGCGCCCGGTGATCCCGTCGGCCCGGATCCAGCTCGAGACATAGGTGGCGAAGACCGAGGCCAAATGCACGACCGGTCCTTCGCGGCCGGTGGAGCCCCCCGTAGACAAGGTGATCATCGAAGCCAGCGCCGAGATCAGCCCGCGCTTGCGTTCGACCCGTCCCTCGCGCAGCGCGGCCCCCTCGATCACCTCGGCCACCGAACGCACGCGACCGTCCTCGGTGAAGCGGTCGAGCAGCAGACCGACGACGAGGCCCCCCGCGACCGGCAGCCCCAAGAGCCAGTACCAGGGCAGCGAGGCGGCGAAGCTGTGCAGCATGGCGACGTCGTCGGTGCCGTAGAGCGCGGCCTGCAGCCATTCGATCCCGGCGCGGAAGCCGATGGCGGCCAAGCCAGAGGCCCCGCCCAGCGCCAGGGCGATGAACCAGAACTGCACCTGGCTCGGCCCGTGGCTGCGCAGCAGGGCCCAGCCTCCGCGCCAGGACCGGCCCAGACGCGCGCTCAGCCGCTCCTTCTGATCGTCTTCCATGCCGCTCATGCCGGCTCGTACCCCGCCATTTCCGTTTCGCTTCTAGGGGGCTGCGCCCAAAAGGAGAAGCCGAACGGTCGCCTTCGGGCGACGCCGCATACGAGGCCTGCCCGTTTTTTCGGCCATCCTAACCGAACGGGGTATGATAAAAAGGGCAGGAACCGGCTAGGATCGTCTCATTGACCTGAGACATTAGCGACCCTCGATTAATTCCGCACGCTTCGCGCGGACATGCATTGGCCGAGATGCGGTGAGGAGCCGTGATCGGCAGGATCTCATTTCTACCCGTCCGGCCGGGCAATGCCGTATTCGGGCGATGTGACGGTTTCGGGAATCCCCCGCCGACGCATCGCCCTATTACCGTCGAGCGCCGCCTCAGGCCGCGTCGGCATCCCCCAGCAGGACACGCGCCGCGCCGCGTGCGGCATCGGTCACGATATCGCCCGCGAGCATCCGCGCGATCTCGTCGATCCGCGCCGGTTCGTCGAGCGGAACGACCCGCGAGGTCGTCATTTCACCGGTCGGACCGGTGCTGACGGACTTCTCGACTCGCCAATGATGGGCGCCGAGCGCCGCGACCTGCGGCGAATGCGTCACCACCAGAACCTGCGCTCTCGAGGCCAGCCGCGACAGCCGTCGTCCCACGGCGTTGGCCGTGGCCCCGCCCAGACCGCGGTCGATCTCGTCGAAGATCAGCGTCTTGCCGGCATTGTCACCGGTCAGGCAGACCTTCAGCGCCAGCAGGAAGCGCGACAATTCACCGCCCGAAGCGATGCGCGACAGGGGCCCGGAGGGCGCGCCGGGGTTGGTGGCAACCCGAAAGCTCACTTCGTCGCGGCCCTCTGGGCCGGGATCGGTGGGGGCAACGTCGACCTCGAAGACCGCGCGGTCCAGCTTGAGCGGGGCCAGCTCCTCGGCCATCGCGCGCGCCAGGCGCCCGCCCGCTTCGACGCGGCGGGCCGTCAGCTCAGACGCGGCCGCGTCATAGGCCGCATCGGCCGCGCGCACCGCCGCCTCGAGATCGGCCATGTCGCCTTCGGAGGCGTCGAGCGCGCGCAGCCGGGCGCGCAGCGTTTCGGCGAATTCCGGCAGCTCGTCCGGCATGACCTCGTGCTTGCGCGCGAGGCCGCGCAGCGCGAAGAGCCGTTCCTCGGCCGTCTCGAGCGCGCGCGGATCGACCTCCATCGCGTCGAGCGCGTCACGCACGCCGGTCTCGGCCTCGCCGAGCGCGTCGAGCGCGCGGGTGAGCGCCTCGATCGCCGGATCGAGCCGTCCCTCGGCGGCCTCGACAGCGCCGTCGAGCCAGCGCAGCGCGTCTGCCACCAGCCCCTCGGCCCCTTCGCCCGCAATTACCTGATGGGCGCGCGCCATGTCGCCGCGCACCCTCTCCGCGCCCTGCATCCGACGACGCAGCGTGTCGAGCTCGGCTTCCTCGCCCGGCTGCGGGTCGAGCGCATCGAGTTCGGCCACGGCATGGCGCAGATACTCCTCTTCGGCACGAAGGGCGGCGACCTGCTCGGCGGCGGCGTCGAGCGCCCGGCGCGCGGTACGCCGCGCGGCCCAGGCGGCGCGGGTCGCGGCGATCAGCGGCTCGGCCCCGGCAAAGTCGTCGAGCATCAAACGATGCCCGCGCGGATCCAGAAGGCCACGGTCGTCATGCTGCCCATGCAGTTCGAGCAACTCGTCCGACAGGGCGCGCAGCACCTCGCCCGACACCCGGCGATCATTGACCCATGCGGTCTTGCGGCCGCCCTCGGTGTTGACCCGACGCAGGATGAGCTCGCCCTCGGCCTCGATCCCGGCCTCGGCCAGTACCGCGCGGGCGGGATGATCCGGTCCGACCTCAAACACCGCCGTGACCTCGCCTTGGCTCGCGCCCGCGCGCACCAGCTCGGCCCGGCCACGCCAGCCCAGAACGAAACCCAGCGAATCGAGGAGGATCGACTTGCCCGCGCCGGTCTCGCCGGTGAGGACGTTGAGGCCGGGCTGGAACTCGAGCTCCAGCCGGTCGATGATCAGCATGTCGCGAATGTCGAGCGCGCGCAGCATAGGCTTATCCCCCCGGAGCCAACGTCAGCGCGCGCATCTCAGATCCATTCACCGCGCACCAGCTGGCGGTAGATCGTGGCGAGCCAGTTGTCGCCCGCGGCCTCCACCGGCAGGCCCCGCCCGGTCAGCAGGGCATAGCTGTCGCGGTACCAGTCGGTGCCACGGTAGTTGTAGCCCAAGATCGCGCCGGCGGTCTGCGCCTCCTGCACCAGCCCGAGCGAGAGATAGGACTCGACCAGCCGGTGCAGCGCCTCGGCGGTATGGGTGGTGGTCTGGAAATCCTCGACGACGACGCGGAAACGCCGGGCGGCGGCGGCGTAATGACCGCGCTTGAGGTAGTAGCGCCCGATCTCCATCTCCTTGCCGGCGAGGTGATCGAAGGCGAGGTCGAACTTGAGCTTGGCCTCGGCGGCATAGCTGCTGTCGGGATAATGCTCGATCACCGCGCGCAGCGCCTGCAGCGCTTGGAAGGTCAGACCCTGGTCGCGGCCGATGTCGTCGATCTGGTCGTAATAGCTCAGCGCCAGCAGGTACTGCGCATAAGCCGCATCCTCGGCGGTCGGGTAGAAGTCGAGATAGCGCTGCGCGCTGGCGCGGCTCTCGTCATAGGCCCGGTCCTTGTGATGGGCGAAGGCCTGCATGATCAGACCGCGCTTGGCCCATTCGGAATAGGGATAAAGCCGCTCGATCTCACCGAAATAGAAGGCCGCGTCGTCGGCGGCGCCGCCTTCGAGGCTGGCCTCGCCCTGCTGGTAGATCTCGATGGCGCTGAGCTCCTCGAGCGCGCCGCGCTCCAGCCGGTCGCTGGGGCTGCCGCAGCCGGCCAAGAGTCCGAGGGCCAGTATCAGGCCCAAGCCGGCCCGTGTTCCGCTGCCTGCCATCCGCGCGTCCTGCATCCTGTCGGTCATCTGCCCATCCCGGGGTCCACGCCCCGTTCACGCCCCGTACCGGGGCCGCTCAGGCCTCGGTCTAGCATGAAAAAATCGGGGGCAAAATGGCTTTTCCCGAAGCCGTCCCGCAGCAGGCCTCAGGCCACTGCGGCGAAGTCCGCCGGCTTCAGGCGGCTGCCCGGCAGGCGATCGGCAAGCGCGGCGTCGCAGGTCACGACGCGCCAGGCGTCGGGATGCGCGAAGAGCGCGCGCAGCAGCCGGTTGGTCATCGCATGGCCGGCCCGGCGGCCCTCATAGACACCAAGGATCGGCAACCCGGCGGTGCCCAGATCACCCAGCGCATCGAGCATCTTGTGACGCACCGCCTCATCGGGGTGCCGCAGCCCGCCCGGGCTGAGCACCCGCGCGCCATCGACCACCACGGCGTTGTCATAGGTGCCGCCCAGAGCCAGCCCCTGCGCCTGCATCGCCTCGACATCGGCGAGGCGGCAGAAGGTGCGGCTATCGCACAATTCACGCAGGAAGGCACCGTTGGCCATGTCGAGCGTCCGGCTCTGATGGCCGATCGCCGGATCCGGGAAATCGATCTCGAAATCGATCTGCAGCCCGGCGGGCTCATCGGCGCGCTGCGGCCGCAGACGCGCCAGCGCGGCACCCTGCTCGACCTCGACGGGTCTCAGCACTTCGATCGCGCGGAGCGGCGCGTCGAGCCGGCGCAGACCGGCGGCGAGGATCGCACGGGCGAAGCCCGCGGCGCTGCCATCGAGGATCGGCACTTCGGGTCCGTCGATCTCGATCAGCGCGTTGTGCACGCCGCAGCCGACCAGCGCCGCCATCAGATGCTCGATGGTCGACACCGACACGCCAGCCGCGTTGACCAGCCGGGTGTTGAGCGGGGAGATCTCCACATGGTCCCAACGAGCGGGCAGGATCGCGTCGCGATCGGTCACGTCGACACGGCGGAAGACGATGCCATGATCCGCCGGAGCCGGCTGCAGCGAGAGCCGCACCGGACGCCCCGAATGGAGGCCTGTACCGGCAAAGCCGGTTTTGGTGATCATCGTCGTCTGCACGTCTTTCTGCCCGGATCCATTTCGGATTTCGTTGCCCGTGACCTAAGTCCTTATGGCGATGGTCACAATTCACTCTTTGCGACAGCGTGAAACATGTGACCCCGAGCCCGCATCGGCGGCGATTTGGCAAGCAAAAACAAAGGGCCGCCCCGAAGGGCGGCCCTTTTCACGCATAACAGCTATGCGTTGAGTTCAGTTCGCCTGACGGCGCAGGAAGGCCGGGATCTCGATGCGTTCCTGCTCGGGATCGGTCTCGCCGTCATCCGACCAGTTCGGCGCCTGGCGCGGACCGGAAGGCTGCTGCGGCTGCGGACGCTGGGCCTGCGGCTGCTGACGCGGCTGCGGCGCCGGCGCGGCGCCCGCCTCGCCCTGGCCGGTCATCCGGTTGATCAGTGAGTTGATGCCGAAGCGCGGCTGCTGCTGGCGGTCGGCTTCGGAGGCGCGGGCCGGAGCGGCCGGGCTGCGCGGTTCGGCGCGCGGCATCTCGGGCTGAGCCTGACGCGGCTGGCCCTGCGAAGCGGCGCGCAGACGCGCCATGTCGCCAGCGGAGCTGCCACCCTGACGCGGCGCGGGCGCCACGAAGCTCTCGGGCTCGGCCTGCGGCGCCTCACGACGCGGCTCGTAGGCCGGCGGCGGCAGCTCGTCGTCGCGCTGCGGCTGGAAGCGGCTCTCCTCGCGCGGGGCAGGACGACGGGTGTCGAAGCCCTCGGAGTAATCCTCTTCCTGCTCATAGGTGGGCTCGGGCTCGCGGCGCGCCTGCGGCTGAGCCTCGCGGCGCGGCGCCTGAGCGCGGGCGGGCTGCTGCGGCGCTTCGCGGCGCGGCGGCACCGGCGCGGCGGGCGCCTCTTCCTCGGCCGAGACGCGCTCGCGCAGCGGCTCGCTCATCTTGCGGCGCGGCACCGGCACTTCCTCGGGCTTGACCATCGCGTCGATGCCGGTGGCGACCACCGAGACGCGCATCCGGCCTTCCATGCCGGTGTCGAGCGTCGAGCCGACGATGATGTTGGCCTCGGGATCCACCTTCTCGCGGATCTTGTTGGCCGCCTCGTCGAGTTCGAACAGGGTGAGGTCGTAGCCGCCGGTGATGTTGATGAGCACGCCACGCGCGCCCTCGAGGCTGATCTCGTCGAGCAGCGGGTTTGCGATCGCCTTCTCGGCGGCCTGCACGGCGCGATCTTCGCCATCGGCTTCGCCGGTGCCCATCATCGCCTTGCCCATCTCGTCCATCACCGCGCGCACGTCGGCGAAGTCGAGGTTGATCAGGCCCGGCCGCACCATCAGGTCGGTCACGCCCTTCACACCCTGGTAGAGCACGTCATCGGCGAGCGCGAAGGCCTCGGTGAAGGTGGTGTTCTCGTTGGCGAGCCGGAACAGGTTCTGGTTCGGAATGATGATCAGGGTGTCGACCACCTTCTGCAGCGCCTCGACGCCGGCCTCGGCCTGCTTCATGCGCTTGCCGCCCTCGAACTGAAACGGCTTTGTGACGACACCTACGGTCAGCACGCCGAGCTCGCGCGCGGCCTGGGCAATGATCGGCGCCGCACCGGTGCCGGTGCCGCCGCCCATGCCGGCGGTGATAAAGCACATATGCGCGCCCGCGAGGTGGTCGACGATCTCTTCGATCGATTCCTCAGCCGCGGCGGCGCCGACGGTCGGCCGGGCCCCGGCGCCGAGGCCCTCGGTGACCTTCACGCCCATCTGGATCTTGGAGTGGGCGCGCGACTGCTGCAGCGCCTGCGCGTCGGTGTTGGCGACCACGAACTCGACCCCGTCGAGTTCCTTCTCGATCATGTTGTTGACCGCGTTGCCACCAGCGCCGCCCACGCCGAAGACGGTGATCCGGGGCTTGAGATCTTCCTGCCCCGGCAGAGAGAGGTTGAGTGCCATCGCTGTCTGCCTGTCCTGAATCTGGCCCGTCCCGCCGGGCGTTTTTGCCACTATTCGGCCAAACTATCCGCGCGCGCGCGCAGCGTCACGGGGAAACTCGGGCGTTCTTACTTATTTTCGGCGCCTTCCGCAGCGTCGATTCCCGGCCTTTCGGGCTGGTAAGCGACATCTTGCCGGATCACCAGTTGTCCTTGAACCACTTGAAGGCACGCTTGAAGGAGCGCGCCGGGTGTTTCTCGGCGGGCACGTCGAAATCCCACCATTCGTCCTGCGGATGCGCGGCGAAGAGGCACAACCCGACCGAGCCCGCGAAGGCCGGCCCGGTGGCCGCCTGCGGCAGCCCCTGCACCCTGAGCGGCCGGCCGAGCCGGACCTGCTGGCCGAGGATCCGCGTCGCCAGCCCGTCGAGGCCGGGGATCTGGCTGCCGCCGCCGGTGAGCACGATCTGCTGGGAGGGCAGATGTTCGAAGCCCGCCGCGTCGAGCCGCTGGCGCACCTCCTCGAGGATCTCCTCGACGCGGGGCCGCATGATGCCGATCAGTTCGGCCCGGCTGACGGTGCGGCGATCATGCTCCCAGTCGCCGGTATCGCCACCGATCTCGATCATCTCACGGTCGTCCATGCCGGTGGCGACGACGCCGCCATAGAAGGTCTTGATCCGCTCGGCGGTGGCCATCGGCACCTGCAAGCCCATGGAGATGTCCGAGGTGACGTGATCGCCGCCCATCCGCACCGAATCGGCGTAGATCATGTGCTTGCGGATGAAGACCGAGATGCCGGTCGAGCCGCCGCCCATGTCGATGCAGGCGGCGCCCAGCTCCTGCTCGTCTTCGACCAGCGAGGAGATCCCCGAGACGTAGGCCGAGGATGCCAGACCCGCGACTTCGAGATCACAGCGCTTGATGCAATAGAGCAGGTTCTCGATCGCGGTCGCGTCGACCGTGAGCAGGTGCATGTCGGTGGTCAGCCGCTGGCCGATCTGGCCGCGCGGATCGGCGAGACCCGAGCGGTGGTCGAGCGCGAAGTTCACCGGCTGGGCGTGCAGCACCTCGCGGCCATCGCCGTAATCGGGCATTTCGCAGGCCGCGAGCACCCGGCCGATATCGCCCTCGGTGACCTGCCCGGCCTCGATCTCGACCTCGCCGTCTAGCCCGTAGCTGCGCGGCCGCGCTCCGGACAGCGTGGCGATGACGTGATCGACCCGGACCCCGGCCATCTTCTGCGCTGCCTGCACCGCGGTGCGGATCGCCCGCTCGGTCTCGGCCATCGCCGCGACCTCTCCGAAGGACACGCCGCGCGAGCGGGTGGTGGCGGCGCCGATGATGCGGAAATTGGACTGACCGGCCATGGAGCCGACGCCCTCGAGCGCCGGGGCATCGCCGTCGAAGCGCAGCACCAGACAGGCGATCTTGGACGTGCCGACGTCAAGAATGGCGATAACGCCCCGTTGCATCGCCGCCTTGCGCATGTGCCGCATTGCCCGCTGCGTCTGGTAGAGCTGCCCCATCTGTCCGTCCCCGCTCCGTAATCGTTAATTGTTCTCGCTGACGCGGCGGAGCCGCACCAGTGCCTGCTCGGTCAGCCTTATGGTCGGCCGATCCTCGTTCCGGACGTCGACCGCCGCGATATCGCGGTCGAGCATGTCCTCTGCCTCATCGAGCGCCATCACCCGCTCCAGCGCCGGGACCGGGTCCTCGGCGGGCAGCAGGATGCGCTGGTCACGGTCGAGCACCAGGTCCCAGCGCCGTTCGCCCATTCGCACCAGACCACGGATTCGCGGCGCCACCGGTGCGGCGGCGGCGAAGAGCGCCAGCGCCTCGTCGATCTTTTCGCGGGCACCGTCGCCCGCGATCAGCGGCAGGTCGGAGCGGTCGGAACGCTGCGCGATCATGCCGGTCATCACGCCCTCGGCGTCGACCAGCCGCAGCCCGTCGACATAGCGCCAGACCGCGACCGGCACCCGCTGGGTCACCACGATCTCGAGTGTGCCGCCCGGGCGCACCCGCACCGTCGCGTCCGCCACCGCCGTCAGCTCGCGGATCCGGGTGCGGATCTCGGGCAGGTCGAGGTCGAAGGAGGACACCGGCAAGGTCTCGGGGAGAAAGGCCTTGATCGCAGCGGCGAGCGCCGGCTCGGCGCCTTCGATCTCGACGGCGCCGACCATGAATTCGGGGCGCTGCTGCACCATCGCCTTGACCCGGTCGACCTGCGCGGCAAATGTCGCGCGGTTGTCGGCTTGGCCGAACCAGATGCCACCGATCAACGCGACGAACAGCGCCGGCAGACCGAAGCGCATGCCGATCCGGAAGGCCGGGGTGAGCATCAGCCGCTGGTAGCGATAGCCCCAGCGGGTCGGCGCCGGGTCGCGGCGCACACCATGGGCGGGGGGACGGCGGAACAGGCGGCTCAGCGATCGCACGAAGCGTCCTCCACCAGCCAGCGGCACAGATCCGGGAAGCTGATCCCGACCTTCGCCGCCTGCTCGGGCGCGAGCGAGGTCGGGGTCATGCCGGGCTGGGTGTTGGTCTCGAGCAGCACCAGCCCGTCGAGCCCCTTGGTCTCGTCCCAGCGGAAATCGGTCCGCGTGAGCCCACGGCAGCCCAGCGCGCGATGCGCCCGCAACGCGTAGTCGAGGCAGGCTTCGAAGATCACGGTGGGGATTTCGGCCGGCACGACGTGGCGCGAGCCGCCGGTCTTGTACTTGGCGTCGTAGTCGTACCAGCCGCTCGTCACGATGTCGGTCACGGTCAGCGCGCGCTCACCCATCACGGTGGTGGTCAGCTCGCGTCCCGGCAGGAAGGCCTCGACCATCACGATCTCGGGCATGTCGTCGGAGAGCGTCGGCGGCTGGTTCGCGCCCTCGGGCACGATATAGACCCCGACGCTGGAGCCCTCGTTATAGGGCTTCACCACATAGGGCGGCGGCATGACATGCGCGGCCATGACCTCGGCCTTGGTGGCCAGACGGCTCTCGGCGACCGGCAGCCCCTCGGCGCGGAAGGCGGCCTTGGTCGCTTCCTTGTCCATGGCCAGCGCCGAGGCCAGCACGCCGGAATGGGTATAGGGAACGCCCAACCATTCCAGCAGGCCCTGAACGCAGCCATCCTCGCCGCGGCGGCCATGCAGTGCGTTGAAGACGACGTCGGGGGCGTGCTTGCGCAGTTGCGCGGGCAGGTCGGGGCCGGCATCGACCTCGATCACCTCGTAACCCGCCTGCCGCAAGGCCGTCGCGCATTCGCGCCCGCTCGACAGCGATACCTCGCGCTCGGCCGAGGGTCCGCCCATCAATACGACGACCTTGGGATGTGTCCCGCTCGACATTCCCAAACTGCCCCATTCGCGCGCCGCTGACCGACGCGTCATTGTTTCGGCCCATTACGGACCTCCCCCGCTTCGCGAGGGTCTCGTTATTCGCTTGTCACGCGGCCGGATCGCCGATCCGCATGATTTCCCATTCTAGCGTCAGGCCGGAATGATCGTAAACCCTTTTCCGGACCCGCTCGCCCAGTCCCTCCAACTCGGCCGCCGTGGCGTCACCGGAATTGGTGAGGAAATTCGGATGCTTGTCGTTCATCACCGCGCCGCCCAACCGGGCGCCGCGCAGACCGGCATCCTCGATCACCTTCCACGCCTTGAGCTCGTGACTGTCATCGGCCCGCCCGGTGGAGGAGAATCCTGCCGGATTGCGGAAGGTCGATCCGGCAGTGCGGTCCTTGGTCGGCTGGCTGGCATCGCGCCGCTCGATCTGCTCGGCCATCCGCGCCTCGAGCGCCTCCGGCTCACCTTCGGGTGCGTCGAACACCGCCTCGACGATCACCGCCCCCTCGGGCAGATGGCTGGAACGGTAGGCCAGCTCCAGCGCGGAGGCCGGCAGCACCTCTTCGCGGCCGTCGCGGTGAATCACCGTCACCTCGCGGAGCGCGTCGGCGACATAGGCGCCGTAGCAGCCTGCATTCATGCGCACCGCACCACCGATCGCACCGGGAATGGTGCGCAGGAAGGTCAGATCGCGCCCCGCAGCAGCAGCCTTGCGCGCGACATGCGCGTCGAGCGCGGCGGCGCCCGCGGTGACGGTGCCATCCGCTGCGATCTCGATGCCGTTGAAGCCGCGCCCAAGCCGGATCACAACGCCCCGCACCCCGCCGTCGCGGACGATCAGGTTGGAGCCGACTCCCATCGGGAAGACCGGAACCGAAGGGTCGAGATCGCGCAGAAAGGCCGCGAGATCCTCGCGATCGGCCGGTTGGAACAGCCAGTCGGCCGGGCCACCGACGCGCAGCCAGGTCAGGTCGGCCAGCGGCCGGTCCGGCGTCAGCCGTCCACGCACTTCGGGAAGCGCCGCCATCATGCCCGCTCCGCCGTCAGCCGCCAGCGCAGCATCGCGGCACCCAGGGCGAACAGCGCCACGCCCGCGACCGGGCCCAATGCGAAGGTGGTCCAGCCGAGCAATGGCACACCGGTCGCCACCAGGATGGCGCTGCGACCATGGCGGCCGTCCTGCACCGGCCGCATTGCCAGAATATTGGCCGCGATCAGCCAGAGCGCCGCCATCGCCAGCGGCCAGAGCTGAGCGCCGCTCACCCGCCCTGCTCCAGCCTTGCGGGCAGCGCCCCGGCCCAGGCGCTGATCGTGCCCGCGCCGAGGCAGACCACGATGTCGCCCGGCCGCGCCTGCTCGCGCACCAACCGCGCCAGATCCTCCTCGGAGGTGACGGCGCGGGCGTGGCGGTGGCCGTGGCGGATCAGCCCGGCGACGAGGTCGTCGCGTCCGGCCCCGTCGATCGGCTGCTCACCGGCGGCGTAGATGTCGGAGATCCCGACCACGTCGGCATCGTTGAAACAGGTGCAGAAATCCTCGAACAGCGAGGCGAGCCGTGTGTAGCGATGCGGCTGGTGCACGGCGATCACCCGCCCCTCGCTGGCCTGCCGGGCCGCCCGCAGGACGGCGGCGATCTCGACCGGATGATGGCCGTAATCGTCGATGATCGCGACCCCGTTCCACTCGCCCACCTTGGTAAAGCGGCGGTTGACCCCGCCGAAGGCGGCGAGCGCGGCACGGATCTCTTCGCGCTTCATCCCCAGATGGCGGGCCACGGCAACCGCAGCCAGGGCGTTCGACACGTTGTGGTCGCCCGGCATCGGCAGGGTGCAGCCCTCGATCACCATGTCCTCGGCCCGCAGCACGATATCGAAATGGGCGACGCCGGCCTTGTAGGTCAGGTTGGCGGCGCGCACATCGGCCTGCGCGTTGAAACCGAAGGTGGTGACGCGACGGTCGGTGATCTTGCCGACCAGCGCTTGCACCTCGGGGTGGTCGGTGCAGCAGACCGCGAGACCGTAGAACGGGATGTTCGAGACGAAGTCGAGGAAGCCTTTCCGAAGCCCCTCGATCGAGCCCCAGTGATCCATGTGCTCGGGATCGATATTGGTGACGATGGCGATCGTCGCGGGCAGCCGGTTGAAGGTGCCGTCGCTCTCGTCGGCCTCGACCACCATCCACTCGCCCTGGCCCATCCGGGCGTTCGAGCCATAGGCGTGGATGATGCCGCCATTGACCACGGTGGGGTCGAAATGGCCGGCATCGAGCAGCGTCGCCACCATGGTGGTCGTGGTCGTCTTTCCATGGGTGCCACCGACCGCGACGTTCGAGCGCAGCCGCATCAGTTCGGCCAGCATCTCGGCCCTGCGCACGACGGGCAGACCGCGGCGGCGCGCCTCGTCGAGTTCGGGGTTGCCCGGCTTGATGGCCGAGGAGATCACCACGACCTGCGCGCCGTCGAGGTTCTCGCCCGACTGGCCGATGAAGACCCGTGCGCCCAGCCCTTCGAGCCGCTCGGTGATCTTCGAGCCTTTCAGATCCGAGCCCTGGATCGTGTAGCCCTGGTTGAGCAGCACCTCGGCGATACCGGACATGCCGATACCCCCGATGCCGACGAAGTGGATCGGTCCGACATCGAGCGGCAATTTCGTCGCAGCGTTCATGACCTGTGTCCCGTCCATCAAGAATCCGTGCCCTTCTGTTCATCCGCGAGGCGTTCGACAACCCCCGCAAGCCGCTCCGCCGCGTCCGCCACCCCGACCGAGCGCGCCGCATGCGCCATGCGCATCGCGCCCTCGCCGTCGCTCAGAACCCGCGCCACCTGCTCGGACAGCGCTTCGACGTGAAACCGGCTCTCCGGGAACATGATCGCCGCGCCCGCTTCGACAAGCCCCCGCGCGTTCGCCGTCTGATGATCGGCGGCGGCGGCGGCATAAGGCACGAGAATCGCGGGGCGTCCGATCACGCTCAGATCGGCGACGGTCGAGGCACCGGACCGGCAGATCACCAGCTGCGCCTCGCTCATCCGGGTCGGCACATCGGCGAAAAAGGTCTGGACGTCGGCGTCGATGCCCTCGTCCGCGTAATAGGTCGAGACGCGCTGGACATCCTCTTCGCGCGCCTGATGGCTGACCCGGACCCGGCGACGCAGCTCGCCCGGCAGGTTCGCGATCGCCGGCGGCACGACGTCGCTGAGGATCCGCGCCCCCTGGCTGCCGCCGATCACCAGCACCGACATCGGGTAATCGCCCGGCGGGATATAGGCCGCACCGGCGCGCTCGATCACCGCGCCGCGTACCGGGTTGCCGGTATGGATCGCCTCGACGCCCTGCGGCAGTTCGGTCGGCCAGGTACCGCAGGCCACCGCGTGGACGCGGCGCGCGAACAGCGCGTTGACACGGCCCAGCACGCCGTTCTGCTCGTGGATCATGCGCGGCAGGCCCAGCATGGTCGCGGCCGAGAGCGCCGGGATCGACGGGTAGCCGCCGAAACCCACCACCATGGCCGGGCGGTCACGCATCATCCGGCTCACCGCCGCGGCCACGCCGCCGCCGATCCTGAGCGGCGCAAGCGCCTTGGCCGTCAGCCCGCCACGCGCGAAGGTGGCCGAGCCGACCTGCTCGATCTCGACCGCGCGCGGAAAGCCTTGGGTGTAGCGCGCGCCGCGCGCATCGGTGGACAGCTTCACCCGCCAGCCGCGGGTCAGCATCAGCTCGGCCAGCGCCTGGGCGGGGAACATGTGCCCGCCGGTGCCGCCGGCGGCGATCACGAGAAGCGGTCCCGCCATCAGCGGCTCCGCCGCAACAGGATGTCGCCGATGCCGCCCTGCGGACGGGTGCGGGTGAAGGCCAGCAGCATGCCCAGCGCGATGCCGGAGGCGATCACAGAGGAGCCACCATAGCTCACGAAGGGCAGCGTCATGCCCTTGGCCGGCAGCAGCCGGACCGCCACGCCCATGTTGATCATCGCCTGCACGCCGAAGGCGCAGGCGAGGCCGGTCCCGGCGAGGCGGATGAAGGTGTCGCGCTCCTTCATCAGCCGCAGCAGCGAGCGGACGACGATGGTCGCATAAAGCAGGATGATCGCGATCACGCAGATCAGCCCGTATTCCTCGGCGGCCACCGCGATGATGAAGTCGGTATGCGCGTCGGGCAGCGACCACTTCACCTGGCCCTCGCCGACGCCGACGCCGAAGAAGCCGCCTTCGCGGATCGCGTTGGTGGCGTAGCCGAGCTGGGTGTTGGGGTCGACCTCGGCGGCGAGGAAGCCGTCGATGCGGCGAGCGAAGTGCTCAGAGCTGTTATAGGCCAACGTGCCGCCGGCGACGACCGCGCCGGCGAGGCCGAGGAGCAGCACCATCGGCGCGCCGCCGACGAAATACATCACGCCCCAGGAAAACAGCACCAGCGCCGCCTGTCCAAAGTCGGGCTGCAGCGCGAGGAACATGACGATGGTGAAAGCCAGTGCAAAGGACCACAGCCGGCCCGGAGGGCCCGACGGCTCCATCCCGGCTGCCATGAACCAGGCGGCGACCACGACGAAGCCGGGCTTGAGGAACTCCGACGGCTGAACCGAGGCAAAGCCGAAGGAATACCAGCGCACCGCGCCCTTGCCGAAATCGGTGCCAAAGATCGGCAGCAGCGCCAGCGCGACGAAGGCCCCAAGGAAGCCCACCACCGCGAGACGGCGCACCAGATAGGGCTTCATCATCGAGATGCCGAGCATCACGGCGAGCGAGAGCACCCCGAAGAAGGCCTGGCGGCTGACGTAGTAGAACGGATCGAGCCCGTTGCGCGACGCGAGCGGCGGCGAGGCCGCGAGGCCCAGCAAAAGGCCGATCGCGAACAGCAACAGGATGCAGGACATGGTCCAGACATCGATAGTGCGCCACCAGCGCGGGAGAATCGGATCGACGGTCCTGACCGGGACCGCGCCATGCACCATTTCGGTCATGAACCTGCTGCCTGATTGCCTCTGCCCTGCCCGCTTGAGCGGGTCTATACGAGAGACTAGCGTGGATGGCCCGGATTGACCATGAAAATAACGTCCAGTGATTTTCGCACCAAGGCTTGAGCCCGTGGCCGAAAAGCGGCAGGTCGCGAGACATGGAGTCCCTTCGACATATCAACACCCTGATCCTCGGTGCCGGCGCCGCTGGCCTGTTCGCGGCGATCCACGCGGGCGGCGACACGCTGGTAATCGATCACGCGCGCAACCCCGGCGAGAAGATCCGAATCTCCGGCGGCGGGCGCTGCAACTTCACCAACACGCGCACCGCACCCGAATGCTTTCTCGGGGCCAACCCGCATTTCCACAAGTCGGCGCTGGCCCGCTATACGCCGTGGGACTTCCTCGACCTCGTGCAACGGCACGGCATTGCCTGGCATGAGAAGACGCTGGGGCAGCTGTTCTGCGACGGTCGCGCCACGCAGATCGTCGCGATGCTGGTGGAGGAGGCCCGCGCCGCTGGTGCCACCCTGTCCCTCGAGACCGCCCTCGTGGAGATCGACCGGGACGAGAGCAGTTTCCGCGCGGTGATCGAGCGCGGCGGCCGCCGCGAGACGATCCGCGCGGCCCGGGTCGTCGTGGCCACCGGTGGCAAGTCGATTCCCAAGATGGGGGCCACGGGCCTCGCCTACCGGATCGCCGAGCAATTCGGCATCGCCGTCACCGAAACCCGCCCCGGTCTGGTGCCGCTGACCTTCCCGGACAGGTTCTCGGGGCTGTCGGGTGTGGCGCTACCGGTGCGCGCGCAGGCGCAGGGGCCTGCCTTCGACGAGGCGCTGCTCTTCACCCATCGCGGGCTCTCCGGCCCCGCGATCCTGCAGGCTTCGTCCTATTGGCGCGAGGGGGAGGAGATCCGCATCGACCTCGCCCCCGACGGGCAGCTGGCCGAGGCACTGCGCGCGGCGCGGCGCAGCGATGGCCGCAAGGCGGTGACCACCGTGCTGGCCCAGCACCTGCCGGCCCGGCTGGTCGATGCCTGGGCCGCCGAGCACCCGATGCCGGGCAACATGGCCGACCAGTCTGACCGCGCCATCGACGCGCTCTGCGAGAGCCTGCGGGACTGGCGGCTGGTGCCCGCCGGGACCGAGGGCTACCGCACTGCCGAGGTGACGCTGGGCGGCGTGTCCACCGACGCGCTATCCTCCAAGACGATGGCGGCAAAGACCGTGCCGGGGCTGTATTTCGTGGGCGAATGCGTCGACGTCACCGGCTGGCTCGGCGGCTACAATTTCCAATGGGCCTGGGCCTCGGGCTTCGCGGCGGGCACTGCGATCGCGCAGGGCGGCTGACCGCCCTGCCGCCCGGGGTCGCCCGCCTGGGCGTGTGGCCCCGGGATCTCAGAGCCGCGCGCGCACCTGCGCGACGAAATCCTCGCCGCGCTTCTCGAAATTGTCGTACTGGTCGAAGCTCGCCGCGGCCGGCGCCAGCAGGACCGTGTCACCCGGCTCCGCCTCGGCCATGGCGCGCTCGACTGCGACGGCCATGGTGCCGCAGACCTCCGCCTCGACGCCCGGAAGCTTCACGGCGAACGCCTCGGCCTCGCGGCCGATCACGTAGGCCTTCGCCACATTCGCGAGCCCCGTGCCCAAGCCGCCGAGGCCGCCTTCCTTCTCCAGCCCGCCACAGATCCAGCGGATCCGCGGAAAGGCGGCCAGCGCCTTGGCAGCCGCGTCGACATTCGTGGCCTTGCTGTCGTTGACGAAAATCACGCCGTCCTTCTCGCCCACGCGCTGCGAGCGGTGCGGCAGGCCACCATAGGAGCGCAGCGCCGCCTCGATGCCGCGCGGCCCCAGCCCGAGCGCCCGCGCCACCGCCCAAGCCGCGCAGGCGTTCTGGTGGTTATGCGCGCCCGGCAGTCCGGGGATGTCGCGCAGATCGACGGAGGCGACCTGCCGCCCCTTGCGATACTCCGCGAGGAAACCCTTGCGGGCGAAGACGTTCCAGCCCGGCCCGGTGAGCTTGCGGCCCGAGGAGATCGCGATGACGCGGTCGTCGGCCTGCCCGGTAGCGAGTTGGTTGGCGAGGTAGCGCCCCTCGTTCTCGTCCACTCCGACCACGGCGCGATCCGGGCCGCCCTCGGAAAAGAGCCGGCGCTTCGCGGCGAAATAGCCGCCCGGCCCCGCGTGGCGGTCGAGATGATCGGGCGACAGGTTCGTCAGCACCGCGATGTCCGGGGTCAGCGCGCGCGCGAGCTCGGTCTGGTAGCTCGACAGCTCCAGCACCACCACCTCGCCGTCATGCGGCGGGTCGAGGTCGAGCACACCGCGCCCGATATTGCCGGCAAGCTGCGCGGGCCGCCCGTTCTCGGTCAGGATGTGATGGATCAGCGCGGAGGTGGTCGACTTGCCGTTCGAGCCGGTGACCGCGACGATGCGCGGCATGGTATCGAACTGGTCGAAATCCTCGGTCGCGTAGCTGCGGAAGAAGAGGCCGATATCGTTGTCGACCGGCACGCCTGCCTCCCAAGCGGCGGCGATGGCCGCGTGCGGCGCGGGGTAGAGATGCGGGATGCCCGGCGAGGTGACGAGCAGCGACACGCCTTCATAGGCCGAGGCACGGGTCAGGTCGCGCAGCTCGATCCCCTCGGCCTCGGCGGCCTCGCGGCCTGAGGGACCGTCATCCCAAGCGACGACCTGCGCGCCACCCGCGCGCAGCGCCGCCGCCGTGGCCCGGCCCGACCGGCCAAGGCCAAGCACCGCGACGGTCTGGCCGTCCATTCCACGAACCGGGATCATGCGTGTCTCTCCGTAATGTCAGCGCAGCTTGAGCGTGGCGAGGCCGATCATCGCGAGGATCAGCGAAATGATCCAAAAGCGGATCACGATCTGCGGCTCGGACCAGCCCTTCTTCTCGTAGTGATGGTGGATCGGCGCCATCAGGAAGACCCGGCGACCGGTGCGTTTGAAATAGAGCACCTGGATGATCACCGAGAGCGCCTCGACCACGAAGAGCCCGCCGACGATGGCCAGGACGATCTCGTGCTTGGTCGCGACCGCGATGGCACCGAGGCCCCCGCCCAGCGCGAGGCTGCCGGTGTCGCCCATGAACACCGCCGCAGGCGGCGCGTTGTACCACAGGAAGCCGAGGCCGCCGCCGATCAGCCCCATGGCGAAAATCAGAATCTCGCCGGTGTCGGGCACGTAATGGACGCCGAGATACTCGGTAAAGTCGGTGCGGCCCACGGCATAGGCGATGACGCCGAAGGCACCGGCGGCGATCATCACCGGCATGATGGCGAGCCCGTCGAGCCCGTCGGTGAGGTTCACCGCGTTGGCCGCGCCGACGATGACGATCATCGCGAACGGCACGAAGAGGATGCCGAGGTTCAGCAGCATCTCGTTATAGACCGGGAAGGCGAGTTGATGGGTCAGGTTGTCAGGGTGGTACATCGCCGCCCACCAGCCGGCGAGACCGGCGATCGCGAAGCCCAGCCCCAGGCGGACCTTGCCCGAGACGCCGTCGGTGTTCTGCTTGCGCACCTTGGCGTAATCGTCGGCAAAGCCGATCAGCGCGAAGCCCAGCGTCACGAACAGCACCATCAGCACGTAGGGGTTGTCGAGCCGCGCCCAGAGCAGCGTCGAGGTCAACAGCGCGC
The DNA here is from genome assembly GCF_034371605.1 of Limimaricola variabilis. NCBI lineage: Bacteria > Pseudomonadati > Pseudomonadota > Alphaproteobacteria > Rhodobacterales > Paracoccaceae > Limimaricola > Limimaricola variabilis. Next base: position 1,364,194 of record NZ_CP139691.1, read on the forward strand.
CGACGATCAGCAGGCCGCCCATGGTCGGGGTGCCTGCCTTCACGAAATGTCCCTCGGGGCCGTCGGTGCGGATCGGCTGGCCCTTGCCCTGCGTGCGGCGCAACACGTTGATCAGCGGCGGCCCGAACAGGAAGCCGAACAGCAGCGACGTCAGGAAGGCCCCGCCTGCCCGGAAGGTAATGTAGCGGAACAGGTTGAAGAAGTCGCCGCCGTCGGAGAGCAGCGTCAGCAGATAGAGCATGGGCCTCAGGCCTCCTTGTCGCCGGAGGGGTTGCGTTGCCCCAGTTTGCGGATCGCGTCAACGAGGCGGCTCACCTGGCTGCCCTTCGAGCCCTTGACCAGCACGACATCGCCGGAATCGACGAGCCTTGCCAGATCGGGCAGGAGTTCCTCGGCCCGCCCGACCCAGCGGCCGCGCCGCTCGGCCGGCAGCGCCGCGTGCAGCGCCCGCATCCGCGGGCCGACGCAATGTACCGTACGGATCGCCGCTATCGCCGGATCATCGGCCATCGCCGCATGCATCTCGTGCTCCTGTGGACCGAGTTCCAGCATGTCGCCGAGGATCGCGATGCGCCGGCCGCGATGCACCCGCCCTACCCCGTCGCGCGGGGTCGAAGCGGCCAGCACCGCGAGCGAGGCCGAAAGCGAGGTCGGGTTGGCGTTGAAGGCGTCGTCGATCAACTCCAGCGTCTCGCCCTCGCGGGCGGGGTCGAGCACGACCGTCTCGCGCGTGCCGCGCCCGGCGGGCGGTGCCCATGCCGAGAGGTTGCAGATCGCCCGCGCCCGGTCGGCGCCCATGGCCTGGGCCACGGCGATGACGCCAAGCGCGTTGAGCATGAAATGCCGCCCCTCGGTCGCCACCTTGAGCGCCACCTCGGTCCGCCACAGCCGGGCCCGGCCCACCGTCGCGCCGTCGCGCAGATGCGCCTCGCGCAGACGGTGATGATTGCTGACACCCGCGCCGAAGCCCACGATCCGCGCTCCGGCGGCGCGTGCTGCCGCGCGCAGGATCGGGCTGGTCGGAAGATCGCCATTGACCACGGCACAGCCGCCGGGCTCCAGCCCTTCGAATATCGAGGCCTTCTCGCGCGCGATCCCCTCGACGTTCTCGAAGGCCTCGAGATGGACGGCGGCGACGGTGGTGACCATCGCCACATGCGGCCGCGCCATGCGCGCCAGCGGCGCGATCTCGCCGGGGTGGTTCATGCCGATCTCGATCACCGCGAAATCGGTGTCGGCGGGCATCCGCGCCAGCGTCAGCGGCACGCCCCAATGGTTGTTGTAGCTGGCCTCGGCGGCATGGACCTTGCCCTGCCCTTCCAGTGCGGCCCGAAGCATCTCCTTGGTCGAGGTCTTGCCGACCGAGCCGGTAATCGCCGCGACCTTGGCCTTCGTGCGGGCGCGACCGGCCATGCCCAGCCGCTCCAGCGCCGGGAGCACCTCGTCGACGATCAGCAGCGGTGCATCGGGATCGACGCCTTCGGGAATGCGGCTGACCAGCGCGGCCGCCGCCCCCTTGTCGAGCGCCTGCGCCACGAAGTCATGCCCGTCACGCGCGGCAGCGAGCGCCACGAACAGGTCGCCAGGCCGGATGGTGCGGGTGTCGATCGAGACGCCGGTGGCGGCCCAGCCGGTCGTGGCCCGGCCGCCAGTGGCTTCGGCCGCGTCTGCGGCGCTCCACAATGTCATGCGTGCCCCTCCAGCGCGGCCACGGCGACCGAGGCCTGCTCGGCGTCATCGAATGGCAGGATATCCTGGCCGACGATCTGGCCGGTCTCATGCCCCTTGCCGCAGATCAGGAGCGCGTCGCCGGGCCCCAGCGCGTCGACCCCGCGCAGGATCGCCTCGGCCCGGTCGCCGGTCTCGGTGACGCTCTCGGCCCCGCCCATCACGCCCCGCGCACCTTCGAGCACGGCGGCACGAATCGAGGCAGGATCTTCAGAGCGCGGGTTGTCGTCGGTGACGATCACCGCGTCGGCATGATGCGCCGCCGCCGCGCCCATCAGCGGTCGCTTGGTGCGATCGCGGTCGCCGCCGGCGCCGACGATGGCGATGATCCGCCCCATCACATGCGGGCGCAGCGCCTTGAGCGCGGTTTCGATCGCGTCAGGCGTATGGGCATAGTCGACGAAGATCGTGGCGCCGTTGTCGCGTTGCGCGGCAAGCTGCATTCGGCCGCGCACGGTGGTGAGCTCGGGCAGCGCGCGGAACACCTCGTCGGGATCCTCGCCCGCCCCGATCACCAGCGCCGCGGCAAGCAGGACGTTCTCGGCCTGGAATCCGCCGACGAGATCGAGCCGGCACATCCGCGCCACCCCCTGCCAGGCGAATCGCAGCTCCTGCCCGGTGGCATCGAAGCGCTGGGCCAGCAGCCGCAGCCGCGCGCCCTCGCCCCGCCCGACGCCGATCACTTCCTGGCCACGCGCAGCGCAACGGCGGGCAATCTCGGCACCCTTCGCATCGTCGAGATTGGTGGCGACCACCCCCTCTTCGGGGAGCACCCGCTCGAACAGCGCCAGCTTGGCTTCGAAATAGGCCTCGAAGCTGTGATGGTAGTCGAGATGGTCCTGGCTGAAATTGGTGAAGCCCGCCGCCGCCGGGATCACCCCGTCGAGCCGGTGCTGATCGAGCCCGTGGGAGGAAGCTTCCATCGCCACATGGGTGACACCCTCGCGCGCGGCCTGCGCCAGCGTCCGGTGCAGGGTGAGCGGATCTGGCGTGGTATGGCGCAGCGGGTAGGTCCAGGCGCCCTCGACCCCGGTGGTGCCGAGATTGACCGCGCGGCGGCCCAGCGCCATCCAGATCATCCGGGCGAATGTCGAGACCGAGGTCTTGCCGTTGGTGCCGGTGACCGCGACGATGGTCTCGGGCGCCGCTCCGAACCAGAGCGCGGCTGCCCGCGCCAGGGCCTGGCGCGGCTCCTCGGCCACCACCAGCGCGACATCCGATCCGGCCAGCGTGGGCGCGGCGATGCGTGCGCCCTCCGCATCGGTGAGGATCGCAGCCGCGCCCTTTTCGAGCGCGGTCTCGATGAAGCCCGCCCCATGCGCGACGCTGCCGGGCAGCGCCGCGAAGAGATGGCCCTCGCGGACCTCGCGGCTGTCCGCCGTCAGCCCGGTCAGCCGCGCTTCGCGGCCACCCTGGGCCGTCAGCCCCAATTCGGCCAGCGTGGCCTGTTTGCCGTCCATGTCAGCCCCTCGCAGCCTAGTTCGCAGCGAGCGATATACCCTCGAAGGGCGCACCTTCAACCTGCGGCCTGACACCCAGCAGCGGCGCGGTCCGCCGGATCATCTCGGCGGCCACAGGAACGGCCGTCCAGCCGGCGGTGCGGCGCGGGATCGAACCGGTGGTTTCCACGGGCTCGTCGAAGGTCACGACGAAGACGTATTTCGGATCGGAGGCCGGGAACATGCCGGCGAAGGTGGAGATCACCTTGTCCTTGTAATAGCCACCGCCGTTTTCCTTGGGCTTGTCGGCGGTGCCGGTCTTGCCACCGACCTCGTAGCCGTCGACATCGCCGAGGCTCGCGGTGCCGCGGCTCACCACGGCGCGTAGCATGGCACGGGTGGCGGCGGCGGTCTGCTCGCTCACCACCCGCTCGCCGGGGGCCCGGTTCGCCTTGTGCAGCAGCGTCGGCGTGACCTTGAGACCGCCATTTGCCAGCGTCGCGTAACCCGCGGCGAGGTGCAGCGGCGTGACCGAGAGGCCGTGGCCATAGGAGATCGTCATGGTCGAGATCTCCGACCACTGGGCGGGCAGCAGGGGCTTGCCGGTCGGCGCCTCGATCATCTCGACTGCCGTAGGCTCGAGCATGCCGAGCTTGCCGAGGAATTCCTTCTGCTTCTCAGCGCCGAACATCAGCGCGATGCGCGAGGTGCCGATGTTGGAGCTTTCGACGATCACGTCTGTGGCCGAGAGCTGCGGGCCGTAATCGTGGAAATCGCGGATTCGGAACCGGCCCCAAGTCATGGGGCCCTTGGTGTCGATCATGGTCGAGGGCTGGATCAGCCCCATCTCGAGACCCTGCGCGACAGCGAAGATCTTGAAGACCGAGCCAAGCTCGTAGACGCCCTGCACCATGCGATTGAACAACGGGCTGTCGGCGGGCGAGCCCTTGGTCAGCGGCCGGGGCCGGTTGTTCGGGTCGAAGTCCGGCAGGCTGGCCATGGCGACGATCTCGCCGGTCTTGGCCTCCATCAACACGGCGGCCGCGCCACGGGCGTTGAGCAGATTCATGCCGCCCAGCAGCACCTCCTCCACCGCAGACTGCACGGTGAGGTCCAGGGACAACCGAAGCGGCGCGCCTTCGTTGGCCGGGTCGCGCAGGTAGGCATCGAATCGACGCTCCACCCCGGCCACGCCGATCACTTCGGCCGAGGAGACGCCCTCGCGACCGTAGCTCGCACCACCGAGGATATGCGACGCGATCGGCCCGTTGGGATAGATCCGCATTTCGCGCGGGCCGAACAGCAGGCCGGGATCGCCTATGTCATGCACCGCCTGCCGCTGCTCGGGGCTGATCTGCTTGCGGATCCACATGAACTTGCGGGGACCGGTGAAGTCCTCGAGCAGTTCCTGCTCGTCCAACTCGGGGAAGATCCGCACCAGCTCGGCCGCCGAGCGGACCGGGTCGATCATCTGTGGCGGCTGGGCGTAGAGGGCGTAGGTGTCGAGATTGGTGGCGAGGATCCGGCCCTCGCGGTCGATGATGTCGGCGCGCTGGGCGATGATCGGGTTGCCCGAGGCCGAGGCGCGCGGCTCTTCGGCGGGGGCGCCGGCCATGCCGGCCATCTTCACGCCGATCGCGCCGAAGGCCAGCAGGAAAAAACCGCCCATCACCAGGAGGCGTCCTTCGGCGCGGCTCCTCGCCCGGTCGCGGACTTCCTCGTGACGGAGCCGGAGGTTTTCGCGTTCGATCGCGTCCGGATTCTCGCCGCGTTCGCGGGCCTTGAGGATACGCGCCAGCGGGCGCAGCGGCCGTCGGATCACAGCGGTTCCTCGTCGGTGTTCATGAAGGCCGAGGACACCTCGACCGGGTTCATGATCGGCGGCAGCATCTCGGGCGGGAAGCCGACCTGCTGGACATGACCGAAGGCCTCCGGGCGCAACGGAAGCAGGCCGAGCCGGTCGAAGTTCAGGTCGGCGAGATCGCGCAGCCGGTCGGGACGGTTGAGATAGGCCCATTCGGCGTTGAGCATGCCCAGCCGCGCATGCGCCGCGCCGATCTTGGCGTAGAGCTGCCGAACCTCACGCAGAGATTGCTGCGTGGCGTAGTTCTCCTGGTAGGCCCAGAACCCCAGAGCGACGACGGCCAAGGCCGAAAACACGTAGATCACGCCCCTCATCGGCGTTTCTCCCCCTTGTCCAGAACGGGCATTCCCAGCGCGGCCGGTTCGGCCCGGCCCGCCGGGGCATCGGTGCGCCGCGCGATCCTGAGCCGCGCCGAGCGGGCACGCGGATTGACGGCGAGTTCATCATCATCGGCGGCCACCGCCTTGCGCCCCACCAGCTCGAAGGCCGGCGGCGGGCCCTCGACCTCCGGGGCGAAGCGGTTGGCGTTGCCGGTGGCGCCGGATCGCAGCTGCATGAAGCGCTTGACCATCCGGTCCTCGACCGAGTGGAAGGTCACCACGCCCAGGAGACCACCGGGCTTGAGCGCGCGCTCGGCGGCGGCGAGGCCCTCGAACAGCTCGTCATACTCTTCGTTCACCGCAATCCTGAGCGCCTGGAAGCTGCGCGTGGCGGGGTGGCTCTGACCCGGCTTCTGACGCGGCAGGCAGGATTTCACGATCTCGGCGAGCTGCAGCGTCGTCGTGACAGGGCGCGCCGCGATGATCGCGCGAGCGATGCGGCGGCTCTGCCGCTCCTCGCCATAGAGGAACAGGATGCGAGCCAGATGCGCCTCGTCGGCCTCGTTGACCAGATCGGCGGCGGAGGGGCCGTCGCGCCCCATGCGCATGTCGAGCGGGCCGTCTTTCTGGAAGGAGAACCCCCGCTCGGCCTGATCGATCTGCATCGAGGACACGCCCAGATCGAGCACGACGCCGTCGAGCGGCTCGCCCGCCAGCGCGTCGAGCTGCGAGAACCGCCCCTCGCGCATCTGCAGCCGGTCGCCATACTTCCCGGCCCAGGCTTGGGCCATTTCGAAGGTCGAGGGATCGCGGTCCACCGCGAAGACCTTGTCGGCCCCCGCGTCCAGGAGCGCCCGGGTATAGCCACCGGCCCCAAAGGTGCCGTCCAGCCAGACGCCCTCGATCGGCGCCAGCGCGGCGATCAGCGGACGCAGCAGGACCGGGATATGCGGCGCGTCGGTCATAGGCTCAGAGCCCCTCTACCAGGCTCAGCGGATCGAAACCTTCGGGCTGCTCTTCGAGCCAGTCGGTGACCTCCTGGCCCACGGTCTGCTCGAAGGTATCGGCCTTCCAGATCTCGAAATAGTCGCCCACGCCCATGAACAAGACCTCGCCCTGCTCCAGTCCCAGCTTGCGGCGCTGGCGGATCGGCATGACGATGCGGCCGTCGCGGTCGACCTCGAGCTTCATCGACTGGCCGAGATAGAGCCGGCTCACCATCTGCTTTTGCTTGGAGCCTGCGGGCATGGCGCGGATCTGCGCGGCGATACGGTCGAATTCCTCGACCGAATAGACCCGCAGATTGTCTTTAAGATGATCGCCGAACTGCAAGTAAAGCTTGGGAGAAAGTCCTTCGGTCCAGTCCGGGTCACCGGCCTCGAGCACGCGGCGGAAGTCAGCCGGGATGGACATGCGCCCTTTCCCGTCGATCTTCTGCGGATACTCTCCGGTAAACCCCAGCACGCTGTCCGCGACCCTCGTTCCTGCCCGCCCAGGTCGTCAGACCCGTGATACGAAAACGGCGGATCGAGCTGCTGCCACTGCTCGATCCGCCGCATCGTCCCGTTTCCGGGATGTCCGATCGCGCGCGCCACCTGGGGGGATGTCTGCTCGCTCGCGCGCCGGATCTCTTGTTAGAAAACAGCGGGTTGCCTGTATGAACCTGCTCTATTTTGCCGATGGGGTCTTGGGTGCCCCTAGTCCGTCTGTCCACCGTTTCCTTGGCCATAGGGATGCCATGGGAATTCATGGGAGGCAACAAATTTCCGGGCCAAATTGGCGCTTGTCGGGAGTGTTGTTTCTCAACCGCACCGCCATTGTCACGATTCGGTCACCCCATGAACACACCATCTAGAGGCGAGGAGCGAGACTCATCAATATATGGGGATGTGATGAAGGTGAGGTGGGGCCACCATTTCCCGAACCCACCCGAAAGAGACCGCACAAGGTGCGGGCCCGACTTCACCATCAGAACGTCGAAATCAGGGAAAAGTTCCACCGGTTGTGGATAAGGCCGGGGGTAAGCCGTTCCAACTAGTCGAATCGATTGTCACGATTCGGGAATGAAACGAGCGTCCCAGGAATTCCCGGGACGCGCCGGAGCGGGATTCCATCGGATCCCACCCCGCGATTGTTCAGGCCATTCCGCCCGCGACGAGACCGCGGGCGATCTGGAGATAGGCATCGGCCATCGGCCCTTCGCCGACCGCGACCGGGCGGCCCGAATCCCCGGCAAGCCGGGTGTCGAGATCGATTGGCAGGCTGCCCAACAGCGGCACCCCGATCCGCTCGGCCTCGCGACCCACGCCGCCATGGCCGAATATATGCGCCTCGTGGCCGCATTCGGGACATATATAAAGAGACATGTTCTCGATCAGCCCGAGCACCGGCGTCTTGAGGGTGTTGAACATGTCGATCGCCTTGCGCGCATCGAGCAGGGCGACATCCTGCGGGGTCGAGACGACCAGAGCGCCGGTCAGGTGGGTGCGCTGGCACAAGGTCAGCTGCACGTCGCCGGTACCCGGCGGCAGATCGACGATCAGCACGTCGAGCTCGCCCCAGGCGACTTGGCCGATCAGCTGCTGCAGCGCGCCCATCAGCATCGGCCCGCGCCAGACCACCGCCTTGTCGGGATCGAGCATCAACCCGATCGACATCATCGTGACGCCATGGGCGACCAGCGGCTCGATCGTCTTGCCGTCCGGCGAGCCCGGGCGCTTGGACACACCCATCATGCGCGGCTGCGAGGGGCCGTAGATGTCGGCGTCGAGCAGGCCGACGCGCCGCCCCTCCCGGGCCAGCGCCACGGCGAGGTTCGAGGCCACGGTCGATTTCCCGACCCCGCCCTTGCCCGACCCGACCGCGAGGATCCGGTCGATGCCCGCCACCCGCTGCGGACCGCTCTGGCCCGGCGCCTGCGGCGTGGGATGGCGGCCGATCTTCAGCGAGGGCGCCTCGCCGGCAGGACGCGCGGCGGGGGCGGCTGGCCCATGGGCGGTCAGCACGACGCTGACCGACTCGACCCCGTGCAGCGCCGCCACCACGGATTCGGCGGCGCGGCGCACCGGCTCCAAGTCGCGCGCGGTCGCGGCATCGGGCGCCTCGAGTACGAAACGCACCCGCCCCCCATCTATTCCCAGCGCCCGCACCATGTCGCGCGACACCGGATCGCCGCCGCCGGGAAGGCCGATGCGGCGCAGTTCATCGAGGATCTGGTCGCGGGTCACTGTCATCTCGGGTCCAATTCCTTGTGTTTCGTCAGGCCCCTGCCCGATCGCCGCGCAAGACTCGCGCTTTGCCGCCCAAAGCGCAAGCAGCCCCAGAAAAGCCACAATTCCCCTAGGGAAGCCCATGTTTTCATGAAACTTTTACCATGCATTCGCTGCATAGCAGCATTGCCGATGCGAGGGATTGTGCATCCGCAGCATGAGCCTATTTTGATCCTCGAAGACGCAATACGGCGGCTTCGACGACCGGTCCCGCAAATCTGGGATCGACCAGAGCAGTAGAGACCGGCCCCGAACGGGCCCTGAATGAAAGAGGTATGCGACATGGCATACACGACCGAAACCCGCAGCGCTGGCCTGGGCCAGCGCATCGCCGCCTTCCGCGCCACTCTGGCCGACCGTGTGGCGAAGAACAAGATCTATCGCGCGACCTACAACGAGCTGCAGGCGCTGAGCGACCGTGACCTCGCCGATCTCGGCCTGAGCCGCTCGATGATCAAGCGCGTGGCGATCGAGGCCTCCGAGGCCAAGTAAGATTCCCGCTTCCCGACCGGTTCCTCCTCCTCCCTGAACCGGTCGCGAGCCGCGGCATCGCCCCTCCTCCTCCCTGGGCGATCCGCAACGAGGCGACGGCATCTCCTCCTCCCTGATGCCGTCGCCTTGACGAACACCGAGATACGGGCCGCTCCCTCCTCCTCCCTGGGGCGCGCGCGTAGATCAGACCGGCCGGGCCCTCCTCCTCCCTGGCCCTCGCCGGTCGCACACCACGGGCGCTTCTCCTCCTCCCTTGGAGCGCACGCGGACCAAAGAGCGGCGGGGCTCCCTCCTCCCTGCCCCGTCGCTCGCAGGAATTCGAATACGGGCCGCCCCCTCCTCCTCCCTGGGGTGCGCACGTAGATCAGACCGGCCGGGCCCTCCTCCTCCCTGGCCCTCGCCGGTCGACCGAGACGCGCGGTGCCCCTCCTCCTCCCTGGGTGCCTCGTGGATCTGAGCGGCGGGGCTCTCCTCCTCCCTGCCCCGCCGCTCGCAGACATTCGAATACGGGCCGTTCCCTCCTCCTCCCTGGAACGGCGCGCATCAGACCGGCGGGGTCCTCCTCCTCCCTGACCCCGCCGGTCGCACAGGATACGGATGCCCCTCCTCCCATACAGGCATCCGTTGCATGGACCGGCCGGGCCCTCCTCCTCCCTGGCTCCGCCGGTCGACAGAGACGGACACGGGTTCTCCTCCTCCTCCCTGAGGACCCGCGGACCGGAACAGACGGCGGCGCCCCTCCTCCTCCCTGGGCGTCGCCGTTTCTCGTTTTGGGACTTTCCATTCTCCCCGACGCGTGCAGATTGACGGCATGACCTCGCTCGCGCTCCTGCCCGCCCTGATGGGCTTCGCCCTCGTGACCCTGTTCACGCCGGGGCCGAACAACTTCATGCTGATGGCCTCGGGCGCCAATTTCGGGCTGCGCCGCTCGGTGCCGCACATGGCGGGCGTGGCGCTGGGCTTCGCCGCCATGGCCGGACTCGTAGGCCTCGGACTTGCACGGGTCTTCGAGCTGTGGCCGGCGCTGACCACCGTGCTGCGGATCGCCTCGATCGGCTTCCTGCTCTGGCTGGCCTGGAAGATCGCCACGGCGGCGCCGAAATCGGCCGACGCGCCCGAGACCGAAGGTCGTCCCCTCACCTTCATTCAGGCAGCGGCGTTCCAATGGGTGAACCCCAAGGCCTGGGCGATGTCGGTGACGGCAACCAGCGCCTATGTCGGGGATGCCGGGCTCTGGGGTGTGGCGCTGGTGGTGGCGGTCTTCGCCGTGATGGGCACGGTCTCGGCCGGGCTATGGATCGTGCTCGGGACTTCGCTGCGGCGCCTGCTGTCGCAGCCCCGCCGTCTCAGGATCTTCAACGTCACGATGGCGGCGCTGCTGGTCGCCACGCTCTGGCCGATCCTCGCGGCGCTCTGACGAAAAACGCCGGAGACCCATCTGGGTCCCCGGCGTCGCGGTCGTTTCTGTCAACGTGAGCCCTAGGCCTTAGCCTTCGGCATAGGCCTGCATCACCTCGTCGGAAGCGTCGACATTGGTGGTGACGGTCTGCACGTCGTCGTCATCTTCGAGCGTCTCGACCAGCTTCATCAGCTTCGCGAATTCCTCGGCGCCGAGCGGCGTGCGGTTCTGCGGCTTCCAGATCAGCTTGGTGGTCTCGCTCTCGCCGAGCGAGGCCTCGAGCGCCGTCGCGACCTCGTTGAGATCGGTGTCAGCGCAATAGATCCAGTGGCCGTCCTCGTCGCTTTCGACATCCTCGGCGCCGGCCTCGATCGCGGCCATCATCACCGTGTCGGCGTCGCCGACCTCGGGCTTGTAGAAAATCTCGCCCTTGCGATCGAACATGAAGGAGACCGAGCCGGTCTCGCCCAGATTGCCGCCGCTCTTGCCGAAGGTCGAGCGCACGTTCGAGGCGGTCCGGTTGCGGTTGTCGGTCATCGCCTCGACGATGACGGCGACGCCGCCGGGGCCGTAGCCCTCGTAGCGGATCTCATCATAGCTCTCCGCGTCGCCGCCCTGGGACTTCTTGATGGCGCGGTCGATCACGTCCTTGGGAACCGAGACCGACTTGGCCTCCTTAACCGCCATGCGCAGGCGCGGGTTCTTGTCGGGATCGGGGTCGCCCATCTTGGCGGCGACGGTGATCTCCTTGGAGAGCTTCGAGAACAGCTTGGAGCGCGCGGCGTCCTGCCGCCCCTTGCGGTGCTGGATGTTGGCCCATTTGGAATGGCCGGCCATGGCGGGGCTCCTGTCGTGAATGCGAGAACCGGGTCTCTATATGCCAGCCCCCTCGAAGGGGGCAAGCGCAGCGTCACAGCGGAAAGAACAGCGGGATCACGATCGCCGCGGTCAGCGCCGTCAACACGTTGAGCGGCACGCCGATCCGAAGGAAGTCGGTGAACTTGTAGCCGCCGGGACCATAGACCAGCGTGTTGGTCTGGTAGCCGATCGGCGTGGCGAAGCTGGCGCTCGCGCCGAACATCACCGCCACCACCAGCGGCCGCGGATCGACGCCCAGCGCCTGCCCCAGACCGATCGCCACCGGGGTGAGGATCACCGCCACCGCGTTGTTGGACACGATCTCGGTCAGCACCGAGGCCAGCAGGTAGACGACCAGCACCAGCGCCCAACTCGGCATGTGCTGCAGCACCGGCGTCAGCCACTCGACCAGGAGCGCCACCGCGCCGGAATGGTCGAGCCCCGCTCCCACCGCCAGCATCCCGAAGATCAGCGCCAACAGCCTTCCGTCGATGAAGCCGAAGGCCTCATCGGCGTCGATGCACCGCGTCAGCAGCACCACCGCGACGCCGAGAAAGCTCATCACCGCGATGTTGGCGACACCGATCGCCGACAGCCCGACGATGCCGAACAGAACGGCGAGCACGATCGGCGCGTGGCTGCGCCGGTAGGCCCGCTCGGTCGGCTGGGCGACGTTGACGAGGTTCATGTCCGTGGCGAGACGCTGGATGTCGGCCATCGCGCCCTCGAGCAGCAGCGTATCGCCGATCCGAACCACGAGATCATCGATCTGGCGGCCGATGTTGCGGTCGCGGCGATGCACCGCCAGCGTATAGACGCCGTAGCGACGGCGCAGTCGCAGATCGCCCAGCTTGCGCCCGACCATCCGGCAGTCGGGGGTGATCAGCACTTCGACCGTGGTGGTCTCGACCGCCGAGACCTGGTCGACGCGGCGCAGGCTCTTGTTGGCCTGCAGCGAGAGCAGCTCGGTCATCGCGGTCCGCAGCACCACCCGGTCGCCGACCTGCAGCGTGACGCCGGTGAGGTCGCGCCGCAGCGAGGCGTCGCCGCGTACCACGTCGATCAGCCGCACGCCGTCGCGCTTGAACAGCTGCACGTCGGTGACCTCGCGGCCGATCAGGTTGCTGTCGGGCGGGATCACCGCTTCGGTGAAGAAACGCATCTTCGACTTGTTCGACAGCAGCCCGGCCATCGAGTCGCGGTCTGGCAGCAACTTGCGCCCGAACAGCCCGAGATAGGTGACCGCCACGGCCGCCATGATCAGCCCCGGCCCGGTGATCTCGAAGATACCGAAGGGCTTCATCCCGGTGGCCTGCACAACGCCGTCGACCAGCAGGTTGGTCGAGGTGCCGATCAGCGTCAGCATGCCGCCGAAGATCGCGAAGTAGCTGAGCGGGATCAGCAGCTTTGACGGCTGATGCCCCATCTGCCCCGACAGCTTCACGAAGATCGGGATCATCACCACGACGATCGGCGTGTTGTTGATGAAGGCCGACATTGCCAGCACGGTGAAGGTCAGCGTGATCAGCGTCGTCTTGGGCCGCTGTTCGACATGGCGGGCGGCTTGGGCCGAGAGCCAGTCGAGCGCGCCGGTGCGCACCAGCGCCCCGACCACGACGAAAAGCGCGGCGATGGTCCAGGGCGCGGGGTTGGCAAAGATGCTGATCGCGGTGGATTCGGGCAGGATGCCCAGCACCAGCATCAGCACGGCCCCGGTGATCGCCACCACTTCGACCGGGTAGAACTCGCGCAGGAAGGCGAGGAACATCGCCAGCACGATCAACATCGCCGCGATGGCCTCGGCGTCCGGCGACAGGGAAATTCCGAACATTTCAGAACCTTTCTACGACCACGGATGTGGCCGGAACTCTACTGCCCCGCGGTTGCTGCCGCGGGTCCGCACTGAGACAGCCGCCCCCCCTGACGGACCATCTCGACCCGGGTGGCGAGGCCAGTCCGGTCGTCGGTCTCCACGTAGAGACCGGCCAGCGTGACCTCCTGCATCGCCGGGGTGAAGCGTCCGCCCGGCATGCCAGTGACGAAGCGCCTGAGCGGCTCATCCTTCTGCATGCCGATGACGCTGTCGTAATCGCCGCACATCCCGGCATCCGACTGAAAGGCGGTGCCGCGCGGAAGGATCTGCACATCGGCGGTGGGCACGTGGGTATGGGTGCCGACCACGACGCTCGCGCGGCCATCGCAGTAATGGCCGACGCCCATCTTCTCGCTCGTCGCCTCGCAATGGATGTCGATCAGGCTCGCCGCGACCGCGCCGCCGGGCGGATGCGCCCGCAGCACCGGGTCGAGCGCCGAGAACGGATCGTCATAGGGGCGGCTCATGAAGACCTGCCCCAGCACCTGCGCCACCAGCACCTTGCGGCCGCGCGTCGCCTCGAACACCCGCGCGCCGGTGCCGGGCGCGGATTTCGAGTAGTTCAGGGGACGGATGATGCGCGGCTCGGTCTCGCAAAAGCGCATCATCTCCTTCTGGTCGAAGGCATGATCGCCCAGCGTGATGACGTCCGCGCCGGCCTCAAGGATGCCCTTGGCATGCTCCGGCGACAGGCCCCGCCCACCGGTGGCGTTCTCGCCATTGACCACCACGAAATCGAGCCGCCAGTCGCGACGCAGGTTCGGCAGGCGCTCGGCCACCGCCTGTCGTCCGCCACGCCCCATCACATCGCCAAGGAATAATATTCTCATTCCGCAGGTGTTAGGGGGGGCATCCGTAAAGGGCAAGCGCAGCGTTGCGGCGCGCCGCAGCGTCTCCGGCGCCCCCTGTCGGACCGCCCGATCCGTGGCCGTGCCTGCCTTCGGAACGCCCGTTCCCCGGCCGCATTCAGCCCAGAACGACGATCCCGGTTTCGGTCACGATCAGGTCCAGCGGCTGGTCGGTCGGCTCGATCGGAATTTCCACGGCCTCCTGCGCCGCGAAGGCGAAACCGACCGCCGTCACCGATCCAAGCGCGCGCAGCCGCGCCAGAGTCCGGTCGTAGAAGCCGCCCCCATAGCCCAGCCGGTGCCCCTGACGGTCGAAGGCCACCAGCGGCACGATGACGATTCGCGGCTCGATCCAGTCACCCGAAACCGGCACCTGCGCGCCGAAGCGGCCCGGCTCGAGCGCGCAGCCCGGCCGCCATTCGCGAAACCGCAGCGGCAGTCCCGGCCCGTCGATCACCGGCACGCCGACGCGCGCCGTCTCGGCGGCCACCGCCATGGCGGGCAGCGGGTCGATCTCGGTGCGCATCGGCATGTATCCCGCGACGTCGAGCCCCGGATGCGCGCGCAACCATCGTGCGAGATGCACCGCCTGCGGCCCCTCGACGCGATGGGCCGCGGCGCGACGCGCGAAGGCCGCCTCGCGCGCCGCCCGCTTGCGCGCCGCCAGATCGCTCACAGCAGGATCACCGAGGCGAGGCCGAGGAAGGCGAAGAAGCCCACCACGTCGGTCACCGTGGTCACGAAGGTGCCCGAGGCCAGCGCCGGGTCGATCCCGAACCGATCGAGCACCACCGGCACCACCACCCCTGACAGCCCGGCCACGACGAGGTTGATGACCATGGCGACGGCGATCACCGCGCCGAGCATCGGCGACCCGAACCACAGCAGGCCGACCACGCCCATGACCAGCGCGAAGGCTAGGCCGTTGATCAGCCCCACCGCCACCTCGCGGCGGATCACCCGCCAGACGTTCGACGTGGTGAGGTCGCGCGTCGCGATGGCCCGCACCGCGACGGTGAGCGACTGTGTACCCGCATTGCCGCCCATCGAGGCGACGATCGGCATGAGGACGGCGAGTGCCACCAGCCCGGCGATGGTCTCCTCGAAGAGCGAGATCACGAGCGAGGCGATGATCGCCGTGCCGAGGTTCACCGCGAGCCACGGCAGACGCTGCTTGGTCGTCTCGCGCACCGAATCCGACAGCTCGCTTTCGCCGCCGACGCCGGCGAGGCGCAGGATGTCCTCCTCGTGCTCCTCGTCGAGCACGTTCATCGCGTCGTCGATGGTGATGACCCCGACCAATCGGTCGTCGTCATCGACCACCGGGGCCGAGATCAGGTGGTACTGGTTGAAGGCATAGGCGACCGCGCCCTCGTCATCCTCGACATGGAAGGTGCGGAAGCTCTCCTCGGTGATGTCGCGCAACGGCGTGGCCCGCGGCTTGGACAGGAGCCTGCCGATCTGCACGTAGCCCACCGGCTTCATGCGCGGATCGACCAACATGACATGGTAGAACTGGTCCGGCAGCGTCTCCGAGCGGCGCAGGAAGTCGATCGCCTCGCCCACGGTCCAGTGCTCGGGCGCGCGCACCACCTCGACCTGCATCAGTCGGCCGGCGGATTCCTCCGGATAGGCGAGCGCCTTCTCGACCGCGATCCGGTCGGTGGCGGCCAGCGCGTCGAGCACGGCCGCCTGCTGGTCCTCGTCGAGATACTCGACGAGATCGACCACGTCGTCGGATTCGAGCTCGCGCACCGCCTCGGCCAGCTCGGTCGGCGCGAGGCTCTGGATGATCTCCTCGCGCAGATTGTCGTCGAGCTCGGACAGGATCTCTCCGTCCATCCCGCCCTTCCACAGTGCGAGCAGCGCGCGACGGTCGCGGCCATCGATCTGTTCGAGAAGGTCGGCGACGTCGGCCGGGTGCAGCGGATCGAGCAGCGCGTCGAGCCGCGCCGCGTCGCCTGCCTCGACCGCGTCGAGCACCTCGTCGAAGAGCCGTGCCGGCAGGCCGAAATCGTCCTCCTCGGTCTCCAGCTCCGGGCTCTCGATCTGGTCGTTCATGGCGTCTCCCGGTGTTTGCGCGGACCATAGTGATTGTTCGCGCCACGGCAACCGGAGCGCGGCCCGCTTGGCCGATTTACCTGCGCGCGCGGCGCTCCTATCGTTGGCACATGACAAAGACATTGCATCTCGGGCAGACCCTGAGCTTCACCGGCGATCCTTTCATCGAGGGCCCCGTCGCCGCCACCCATTCGAGCCGCGGCGCGGTGCTGGTCGAGGGCGGACGCGTCGCGGCCACCGGTGAGGCCGACGCGCTGCGCGCCGCGCATCCCGAGGCGATTGTCGAGGATCACGGTGACGGCCTGATCCTGCCCGGCTTCGTCGACGCGCACATGCATTACCCGCAGACCGCGATGATCGCGAGCTGGGGCAAGCGGCTGATCGACTGGCTCAACAGCTATACCTTTCCCGAGGAAGGCAAGTTCGCCGACCGGGCCTATGCCGACGAGATCGCGGGTCGCACGCTCGATCTGGCACTGGCGCATGGCACCACCACGCTGACCAGCTTCTGCACCATTCATCCCGGCAGCGTCGACGCCTTCTTCGAGGCCGCGCAGGCGCGCGGCATGGCGGGCTTCGCGGGCAAGACCTGCATGGACCGCCACGCCCCCGATTACCTCAGCGACACGGCGCAAAGTGCTTATGACGACAGCAAGGCGCTGCTCGAACGCTGGCACGGCCAGGGCCGCGCGACCTATGTCATCACGCCGCGCTTCTCGCCCACCTCGACGCCCGAGCAACTCGGGGCGCTGGGCGCACTCTGGGGCGAGAACCCCTCCTGCCTGATGCAGACCCATCTTTCCGAGCAGGTCGATGAGATCGAATGGGTCAAGGGCCTCTACCCGCAAGCGCGCGACTATCTCGACACTTACGAGGCGCATGGGCTGCTGGGCGAACGTGGACTCTACGGCCACGCGATCCACCTTGAGCCGCGCGAGGCCGACCGGCTGCGCGAGACCGGCGCGGGGCTGGTGCACTGCCCGACCTCGAACACCTTCATCGGCTCCGGCCTGTTCGACATGGCCGCACGGGTGGCCGAGGGGCAGCGGATCGGGCTGGCCTCGGATACCGGCGGCGGCTCGTCGTTCTCGATGCTGCGGGTGATGGGCGCCGTCTACGAGATCGGCCAACTCAAGCGGAACCCGATCCATCCGGCGCAGCTCCTCTGGCTGGCCACCGAAGGATCGGCGAAGGTGCTGCATGCCGAAGGCGAGATCGGCCGGCTGGCGCCTGGCGCCATGGCCGACATGATCGTGCTCGACCTCGCCTCAACGCCGGGCATCGCGCAGCGCAGCGCGGTGGCCTCCGACATCTGGGAGGCGTTGTTCCCGACCATCATGATGGGCGACGACCGGGCGGTCGCGGCGACCTATGTCGCCGGGCGGCGGATGAAGGGCTAGCGCCCCCGCAGCAGTTCCAGCGCCTCGGCATGGATCCGGCTGTTGGCGGCGGCGATTACGCGACCGCCGCCATGCGCCGGGCCGCCCTCCCAATCGGTGACGATGCCGCCGGCCGCCTCGATCACCGCGATCGGCGCACAGATGTCGTAGCTGTTGAGCCCGGCCTCGATCACCAGATCGACCTGACCCAGCGCCACCAACGCATAGGCGTAGCAATCCATGCCATAGCGGGTCAGCCGGACGGCCTGGCTTACCGCCTCGAACCCTGCCCGCTCGGCGGGGCTGCCCACTTCCGGAAAGGTCGTCATCACGATCGCCTCGGCCAAGGGACGCGGGGCACGGGTGGCAAGCGGGGTTTCACCCCGGGGGCCGGCCAGCCGCGCCGCGCCGAAACCGCCTTCGAAGCGTTCGCCGATATAGGGTTGATCGATCAGCCCATGGACCGGCCCCTCGGCGTCGTTCACCGCGATCAACACGCCCCAAGTGGGCGTGCCGGCGATATAGGCGCGGGTACCGTCGATCGGGTCGAGCACCCAAGTCAGGCCGCTGGTCCCGGCGCTGTGGCCGTATTCCTCGCCCAGGATCGCGTCATCGGGGCGGCGCTCGGCCAGAACCGCGCGCATCGCACGCTCGGCGGCCCGATCGGCCTCGGTAACCGGGTCGAAGCCGGTTTCGAGCTTGTTCTCGGACGCGATCTGGGTGCGGAAATGGCGCAGCGCCTCGGGGCGGGCCGCGTCGGCCAGCGCATGGGCGGTGGCCGCGAGGTCGCGCTGCAGATCGGGGGTAAGCGTGCCGGTCATGATGTCTCCGTCGAGCCCGGACGGAGCATCCCGCCCGGCACCGGCGGTAGCGCGCAGGTGTCGCCCCGGTCAAGCCGGGGGCTCACCCTCGGATCGGGGCTTTCAGGCGGCGTCGCTCAGCACGCGGGCGAGATCGAACAACCGACGGCGCTGCTGCTCGGGGATCGCATAATAGGAGCGGAGCAGTTCCAGCGCCTCGCGATCCGCCATCACGTCGCCGGGCATGTCGCCGGGGCCGGCCTCGGGCTGGGCCGCTTCCATGCCCTCGAAGAAGAAGGAGACCGGCACACCGAGCGCGTGTGCGATGTCCCACAGCCGGGAGGCGCTGACCCGGTTCATGCCGGTTTCATATTTCTGGATCTGCTGAAACTTGATGCCGACTTTTTCGGCAAGCTGCTGCTGGGTGGTGCCGTTCATCCACCTCCGGTGGCGAATACGCTTGCCAACATGGACGTCTACTGGATGCTTCATAATGCCGGCCTTCCTACCTTCGGGCGCCCTCCTCCCGGATAGCGACGCTCCCAAGTCGATTAATGTTCGAGCAAGAACTGCCCGTCAGTATATATCCATTAAGACACGTTTTGGTTGCATCGGTCATCATTGCTTTTAGATCAGAAATCGGGGCATCCGCAGGGCGTCACCTGTCCGGAAGGTCAGGATTGTATCGCAACTTCATGAATTGCAACGCCATTCGGGTTGTGCGGGCGGATTGCCGCTAGCGTGCCGGTCTTCTCCTCCCGGTAAGAATATCGCTTTAAAAACGAACACGACGCAACGTAACGAGCGGCGTTGATTTTCCGGCTCTCCAAACGCGCCCGAAAGCGTCACAGAGCGAGGGGCGAGCCGCTCCGACACACTTGAAAAGAGCGGGCCGATCCCCAATATCGGACAGCGACTGAACTGCTTTCTGAACGGAGGTCTCTATGGCTGAATTCAACACGATCCGTGCGACGGCCGGAGCCCGCACCGCTCGGATCGACGAGGGCCTGCGCGCCCACATGAACAAGGTCTACGGCACGATGTCCGTGGGCATGGTGATCACCGCCGCCGCCGCCTGGGCGATTGCGGGGCTGGCCACCACCACCGACCCCTCGCTCGCCGCCGCGCAGATCGGCGCCGGCAAGTACCTGACCAATTTCGGCGCCGCGATCTATGCCTCGCCGCTGAAATGGCTGATCATGTTCGCGCCGCTGCTCTTTGTCTTCGGCTTCTCGGCCGGCATGAACCGGATGTCCGCGGCCACCGCCCAGACCGTGTTCTACGCCTTCGCCGCGGTGATGGGCCTGTCGCTCAGCTCGATCTTCCTCGTCTTCACCGGCGTGTCGATCGTGCAGGTCTTCCTGATCACGGCGATCGCCTTCGCGGGGCTGTCGCTTTACGGCTACACCACCAAGAAGGACCTGTCGGGCTTCGGCACCTTCCTGATCATGGGCGTGATCGGCCTGATCGTCGCCTCGATCGTGAACATCTTCCTCGCCTCCTCGGCGGTCGCCTTCGCGATCTCGGTGCTGGGCGTTCTGATCTTCGCGGGCCTGACGGCCTATGACACGCAGAACATCAAGAACGTCTATGTCAGCCATGCCGCGCATGGCGACGCCGAGTGGCTGGGCAAGGCCGCCATCATGGGCGCGCTGCAGCTCTACCTCGACTTCATCAACATGTTCATGTTCCTGCTGCAGCTCTTCGGCAATCGCGAGTAAGCACCAGGACTTCGGAACCCGAGGGGGCCGGCGGAAACGCCGGCCCCTTTTTCGTGGCCGGCCCTGCCCCCGCGTCGCCCGTCGTCCCGATTGCGGCGCGTCGAGCCCGCGTCTAGGCTCCGCTGCAAGACGCAGGAGAGCAAGATGACCCAACACGGCCCGAACAGCTGGGGCGCCCGCGCGGCGGCGCATTCCTTCTACGGTTTCACCGACCTGCCCACGGTGGCCGAACGCGGCACCATCGTGGTGACCCATGGCGAGGGGCCCTACATCGTCGACACCGAAGGGCGTCGCTATCTCGACGCAAATTCGGGGCTCTGGAACATGGTGGCCGGTTTCGACCATCCCGGCATGATCGAAGCGGCACAGGCCCAATACGCGCGGTTTCCCGGCTACCACGCCTTCTTCGGGCGGATGTCGGACCAGACGGTGATGCTGTCGGAGAAGCTGTCGGAGGTTTCGCCCTTCGAGAGCGCCAAGGTGTTCTACACCAACTCCGGTTCCGAGGCGAACGACACCATGGTCAAGATGCTGTGGTTCCTCTGGGCCAGCGAGGGCCAGCCGCAGCGACGCAAGATCCTGACCCGCAAGAACGCCTATCACGGCGTCACGGCGGTCTCGGCTTCGATGACCGGCAAACCCTACAATTCCGTCTTCGGCCTGCCCTTCGAGGGATTCATCCACCTCTCCTGCCCGCATTACTGGCGCGAGGGGCGCGATGGCGAGAGCGAGGCGCAGTTCACGCAGCGCATGGCCGACGAGCTCGAGGAGACCATCGCGTGCGAGGGCGCCGAGACCATCGCCGGCTTCTTTGCCGAGCCGGTAATGGGTGCGGGCGGGGTGATCCCACCCAGCGCGGGCTACTTCCAAGCGATCGAGCCGATCCTGCGTCGCCATGGCATCCCGATCATCTCGGACGAGGTGATCACCGGCTTCGGTCGCACCGGCAACACCTGGGGTTGCGAGACCTACGACTTCATGCCCGACGCCATCATCTCGTCCAAGAACCTGACCGCGGGCTTCTTCCCGATGGGCGCGGTGATCCTCGGGCCGGAGCTGTCGGACCGGATGGGCCGCGCCGCCGAGAAGATCGAGGAGTTCCCGCACGGCTTCACCGCATCGGGGCACCCGGTGGGCTGCGCCATCGCGCTCAAGGCGATCGACGTGGTGATGAATGAGGGGCTGGCAGACAATGTGAAGCGCCTGACGCCGCGCTTCGAGGCCGGTATGGCGCGGCTCGCCGAGCATCCGCATATCGGCGAATGGCGCGGACGTGGTTTCATGGGCGCGCTGGAGGCGGTCGCGGACAAGGCCACGAAGACGCCGTTCGAAGGGCACCTCTCGGTCAGCGAGCGGATCGCCAATGCCTGCACCGATCAAGGGCTGATCTGCCGGCCGCTGGGCCAGTCGATCGTGCTCTGCCCGCCCTTCATCCTCACCGAGGGCCAGATGGACGAGATGTTCGCCAAGCTCGAAGCGGCGCTGGACAAGGTGTTCGCCGAAGTCACCTGACCTAGGTCGGAAGACAAGGAGGCGCGGGACATGCCCGCGCCTCACCATTCCCCCGAAATCGTAACGGACGAGAGCGCCGAGGTCGGCGTTACTTGCTCATCCGCGCCAGCTTGGACTGAAGCTCTGCGAGCTGCTTCTTGATGTCGTCGAGATTGTCCTCCTCGCGCTCCGGCTTGGGACCGGTGGAGCCCATCATGCCGCCGGTCATCGCCTTGAAGAAGGCGGCCTGCTGCGCGCGCATCGCGTCGAAGCCGGGCATCTGCCCCATCGGCGACACCTTGGTCATGTTCTCCATCATCTTCGACTGCCCATCGCGCAGCATCTCGAAAGAGGCGGCGAGGAATTGCGGCACCACCGAACTGGCCTGGCTCGTGTAGCTGCGCACGAGGTCGGTCAGCACGTCGACGGGCAACACGCTCTCGCCGCGGCTTTCGTGCTCGGCGATGATTTGCAGCAGGTATTGCCGGGTCAGGTCGTCACCGGATTTGAGGTCGACGATCTGCACCTCGCGGCCCGCGCGAATGAAGCCTGCGATATCCTCGAGCGTGACGTAGTCGCTGGTCTCGGTGTTGTAGAGCCGGCGGCTGGCATAGCGCTTGATCAGAAGCGGTTTCGTGGTCTCGGCCATCTCGGTTCCCCCCAAGGCATGATGCGCTGCAGCAAAGCCTAGGATGGTGTTTCACAAAAAGAAAGGGCGGGCTGCGCTTGGCAGCCCGCCCTTCGCGGCGAGGGAGGATCGCCGCGGTGCGGCTTACTTAGAGGCAGCCTGCGCGGTCTGGGCAGAGGCCTTGCGGGTCGCGGCCTGGGCGTCGGCACCGGCCTTCTTGGCGGCGTTGGTCATGTCGTCGCTCAGGTCCTTGCCGGCCGAAAGCATCAGCTCGAGGGTCTCGGTCTGCAGCTTCTTGGCGATCTCGGCGAAGGCGGCCATGTGCTCAGAGGTGGCTTCGGCCGAAGCGGAGAGGAAGTCGCTCATCGACTTGGCGTAGTCGGCCGGCTCGGACTTGGCGCGGGTCACTTCGCCGAACTTGGCGAGCGTGTCCTGGGCCCACTTCGCCGACAGCTCGGTCGACTTCTGGGCGGCTTCCAAGTTGGCGGCCGACAGCTTCTCGGCGAGCGTGCTCTGGTTCTTGAACATCTCTTCCATGTTCTTGGTGTCGACGGGGAAGGAGCCCATCATGTCTTTGAAGATCGAGGTGAAGTCTTGGGTGTTGGCCATTTGAGGTCCCTTTCTGGTCGCTGCGGCAGCTCCAAGGCCCCGCTCTATCGAACTCGTAAGGGGAATATGCATGCTGCACCGCAGCATTTCAAGTCATTATTCTGCGGTGCAGCAAAAAATTTCCCTAGGGGCAGGCTTCACCCACACGCCCTTCACTCGGCAGCGAGTCGACCCCCGAGAACATAGCGGCCGGGCGCCGGGCCAAGCGGCGGATGCGCCTTGGAGCCGGGCTCGCGGGCCGGCACCAGCTCGCCCGCGCGGGGCTTCAGCCATTCGGTCCAGAGCGGCCACCACGACCCCTCGTGCCGGGTCGCGGCGGCGCGCCATTCCTCCGGCGTCGTCGCGTCGGCCGCGTTGGTCCAGTAGCCGTATTTCTTCTTCGCGGGCGGATTGACGATACCGGCGATATGGCCCGAACCCGACAGCACGAAGGTTTTGTCCTTGGCGCCCATCTTCTTCACGCCGCGCCAGCTCGAGTCCCAGGCTGCGATATGGTCGCTCTCGCAGCCCACGGCAAAGACCGGCACGCTGACCTCCGACAGTTTCGCCAGATGCCCGGCCACCTCGAACCCGTCCCGTGCAAAGCGGTCCTCCTGGCACAGCCCGCGCAGGTACTCGACCGCCATGCGCGCAGGCAGGTTGGTCCCGTCGCCGTTCCAGTAGAGCAGATCGAAAGCGGGCGGCGCCTCGCCCATCATGTAGCTGCGGATCGCAGGCTGGTAGATCAGGTCGCGCGCCCTGAGGAACGAGAAGGTGCGCGACATGTAGAACTTGTCGAGCACCCCGGCGGCCCGCGCCTCGGCCTCGATCCCGTCGACGAAATCGTCGTCGAGGAACACGCCCACCTCACCCTGGTCCGAGAAATCGGTGAGCGTGGTGAAGAAGGTGGCGGAGTTGACCGACTTGTCCTTGCGCGCCTTGAGCACCGACAGGGTCAGCGCCAGCGTCGTCCCGGCGATGCAGTAGCCGACGGCATTGACCGTCTTGGTGCCGCAGATCTCCTTCACCGTCTCGATCGCGCGGATGTAGCCGTCCTCGACGTAATCGGTCATGCCGATCTCGGCATAGCTCGGGTCGGGGTTGATCCAGCTGACCACGAAGAGCGTGTGGCCCTGCTCGACCACGTGGCGGATCAGGCTGTTCTGCGGCTTCAGGTCGAGGATGTAGTACTTGTTGATCCAGGGCGGGAACAGCACCACCGGCGTCTCGTGCACGTCCTCGGTGGTGGGTGCGTACTGGATCAGCTCGAACAGATGGTTCCGAAACACCACCTCGCCCGGCGTGGTGGCGAGGTTCTCACCGACCCGGAAGGCGTCGCCATCGGCCAGGGTGACGACGAGGTCGCCGCCATTCGACTCGAGGTCGCGCACCAGGTTCTCGAGCCCGTCGATCAGGCTCTGCCCCTCGGTCTCGAGCGCCTTTTGCAGCGCGTCGGGATTGGTGGCGAGGAAGTTCGTGGGGCTGAACATGTCGACGATCTGCGTCGCGAAGTAGTCGAGCCGCTTTTTCTCGCGATCCGACAGTCCCTCGATCGAGTTCACCGCCTGCCGCACGGCCTCGGCATTGGTCAGGTACTGGTTCTTGATGAAGCTGAACCAGGGGTTGGTGTCCCAGAGCGGGTTGGCGAAGCGGCGGTCCTTCGGGCCATCGGCCGTCGGCGCGGTGCCGGGGATCATCTGTTGCTGCGCCTCGACGTAATGCTTGAGCGTCTGGCCCCAATAGCCGAGTTGATGCTCCATCAGCTTGGCCGGGTCGCGCATCATCTCGGCCCAGTAGGTGCCGGCGGCCTTGACGTAGAGGTCGTGGCTCGGGCCCTGCAGGTTCTTGGGCACCTGCCGCCCCTGCCCCATCGCCCCGACCAGGCGCTGGGTCAGCGCCTCGATCCGGGCGAGATTGGCCTCGAGCCGGGCTTTCGCCCCCGTGGCAGCGGCGTCACCCCCGCCGAGACCATTGTCGCCCTTGCCGTGATCGTCAGTTGTCATACACCCTCCCGCGCCCTATTTTGCAGCCGCAGCATACGACCTGACGGGAGGGTCGGACCCGTGTGCAGCCGAGGCGGGGGAGGCCCCTGCGAACCCCGGAACCCTGCCTGGAGCAGTCAAATGAAGTATATGCCGACCTACGACCTGATGGAAAGCATGCGCAATACCAACCAGTGGCTTGGCGCGACCGCGCGGGCCCTGGGTGACTACCCGGCGATGGCGATGACCAACCACCCCGGCATGCAGATGCTGAAGGCCTGGGGCGAGGTGACCGAGCGCAGCTTCGAGCGCATGGTGGTCAAGCCTGACTGGGGTATCCCCTCGATCACCGGCCCCGACGGCAAGGACCACATCGTCAAGGTCGAGACGCTGGTGAAGCGTCCCTTCGGCGACCTGATCCGCTTTACAACGCCCGGCAGAAAATCGCCGAAGCGGCGGGTTCTCCTGGTTGCTCCGATGTCGGGGCACTACGCGACCCTGCTGCGCAAGACGGTGATCAGCCTCCTGCCCGATTGCGACGTCCACATCACCGACTGGCACAACGCCCGCGACATTCCCGTCAGCAAGGGCAAGTTCGACGTCGAGGACTACACCAAATACGTCGCCGACTTCATGCGGCATCTGGGCCCGGACCTGCATGTCATCGCGGTGTGCCAGCCGGTGCCGCTGACGCTCGCGGCGACCGCGATGCTGGCCGAGGATGACGCGGCGGCGCAGCCGCGCTCGCTCACCCTGATCGGTGGTCCGGTCGATCCCGACGCCGCGGCCACCGACGTCACCGATTTCGGCAGCCGCGTGACCATGGGCCAGCTCGAGCATTCGATGATCCAGCGCGTCGGCTTCAAATACCGGGGCGTCGGCCGGCAGGTCTATCCGGGGCTGCTGCAGCTCGCCTCCTTCATCGCGATGAACGCGTCGACTCACGCCCAGGCCTTCACCGACCAGATCTTCCGCGCCGCGCAGGGGAAAGCCTCCGAGCACGACAAGCACAACCAGTTCTACGACGAATACCTCGCCGTGATGGACATGACGGCCGAGTTCTATCTCTCGACCGTGGAGCGGATCTTCAAGACGCGCGAGATCGCCCGCAACGTCTTTACCGTCGATGGTCGCCAACTCGATTTCGGCAAGATCACCACCGTCGCGGTGAAGATCGTCGAAGGCGAGAAGGACGATATTTCGGCGCCGGGCCAGTGTCTCGCCGCGCTGGACCTGCTGACCGGTCTGCCCGACGCCAAGAAGGCCGCGCATCTCGAGCCCGGCGCGGGGCATTACGGCATTTTCGCCGGGTCGAGCTGGCGCAACAACATCCGGCCCTTGGTGCTCGGCTTCATCGACGCCAATTCCGATGCGCCGGCCAAGCCGCAGGCGGCGAAGCCGGCAGCGACCGCCAAGCTCAAGAAAGCGGCCAAGCCCGCCCCGGTGAAACCCGCGCCCAAGACCAAGACCAAGGCCACGACCCAGCCGACTCCTCCGCAGCAGGCACCCAAGCCCGCCGCGCCGAAGCCCGCGGCCGAGGTGAAGGCCGCGCCGGCGCCCCAGGCGCCGAAGGAAGCGCCCAAAGCCGTTCAGGCGACGCCCGAGCCGAAGGCTCAAACGACTCCCCCGGCACCGGCTCCGCAGGAGGCGCCCAAACCCGCACCGTCGAAGCCCACCCTTGTGGCGAGCACGCCTGCCCCTCAAGCGAAGACGGAACAGGCTGGCACGCCGCAGCCGGCCGCTGGCTCGGCAAAGGACGAGACCGCCAAGACGGATCGCCCGGAACAGCCGGCGAAGCCCGGTACCCCGGACCGCGCCGCCAACGACTGACACCTCAGGCGGCGGCCAGCGCTCTGGCCGCCGCCGTCACACCGCCGCTTGCATGCGGGATCGCCAAGGCGGCGAGCCCCGCCTCGATCACGCCCAGCGCGCCCAGCACCATATGCGCGTTCACGTGGCCCATATGGCCGATCCGGAACCAACCCTCGGGCGGGGTCCGTCCCAACCCGATCCCGAAGGTCACCCCCGTCTCTGCCTCGCACCAGGCCCGTAGCCTGTCTGCATCGGGGGCTCCGAGATGGATCGAGGTGACGGCATGGCTGCGTTCCCCTGCCACCCGGACGCCGAGCCGCATCTCGCCCTCGCGTCCCCATTGCGCCACCGCCGCCCAGATCGCTTCGGCGAGCCGGGCGTGGCGCTGCCAAATATTCTCCAAGCCCTCTTCGACGATCAGGTCGAGCGCGGCGCGCAGCGCGTAGAGGTGATGCGTCGGCGCGGTGCCTGCGAAGTACTGGTAGTAGAGATCGGGCGTCGCGCGCGGCGTCCAGTCCCAATAGGGCGTCACCATGTCGGCTCGCTTGCGCGCTTCAGCGGCGCGCTCGTTGAAGAAGAGAAAACCGAGGCCCGGCGGCGTCATCAGCCCCTTCTGGCTGGCGGTGATCGCCACATCGACGCCCATCGCGTCCATTTCGAAACGGTCGCAGCCCATCGAGGCGATGCAGTCGGCGACCAGGACCGCCGGGTGCCCGCAGGCATCGATCGCCGTGCGATATGCCGCCATGTCGGCCCGGGCCGTCGATGCGGTGTCCACATGGCAGGCGATCACGGCACGGATCTCGTGACCCGGATCGGATCTGAGCCGGTCCTCCAGCCGCGCCGGATCGACCGGACCTGCCCCGTCGGTTTCGATCAGCTCGACCTCGGCGCCGAGCGCCCGCGCGGTGGCCGCGAAGGTTCGTCCGAAATGGCCCGTGACCAGCGCCAGCACCCGGTCGCCGCGCGCCAGCAGGTTGAGAAGCGCGGCCTCCCAGACGCCGTGGCCGTTGGAGATGTAGATCGCCGCGTGATGCGCCGTGCCCGCCACCCGCCGGAGATCGGGAAACAGCGTCTCGGTCATCTCGTGCAGCGCACCGGTATAGATGTTGGGCGCCGGGCGCTGCATGGCGGCGAGCACCCGGTCGGGCATGACCGACGGGCCGGGAATGGCGAGATAGGGGCGACCGTGGGAGAGCGTCATGCGAGGGGCCTTCGGAGCGGTGGTTCGCGCGCAGCCTCGCCCTGCCCGGCGCCGCCGTCAACGGGGCTTCAGCGCCCTAGAGCGCGCGCCAGCGCCGCCTCCACCCGTGCGACCTCGGCCGCGCCATCCTCCGGCATCGCGCCATGCAGGTTGTTGAGATCGCTGACATAGCCGCGGATCTGCTCGCGCAGTGAAGCGCGGCTGCGATCGGGCAGGATACCGGCGGCGCGCAGCTCCTCCTCGGTGCAGGGCGCCTTCTCCGGATACTTCGTGAGATCCGCGAGCCTGAGCCCGGCGGTGATCCCCCGTCCGCGCGAGAAGAAGCTGCGATAGTCGCGCACCGCGACGAGCCCCATCGGCTCCGGGCCGAGGCCGGCGGCATGCAGCCGCGCGAACATCACCCAGTTCTCGGCCACCCGGCGCAGCACCGGCGTCTCAAAGGCGCGCGCCCAGTCCGGGGCGCTCGGCCGTTTATCGAACCCGCCAAGCACTTCCTCACGTCGGGGTGCCTTGTAGTAGATGCAATGCTGACGCCCGGCCACCGCATGCATCAGCTTGAGCTGGGACCCCGGCAGATAGACTGCCCAGGCACCCCACTTCACCCGCCGCAGGTGCCCGTCGACGCTTGCATGGCTGGGCCACAGCCGCACCTTGTCGATCACCTCGACGTCCAGATCATCCATGCCCGCGCCTCCAGCCTGTCGTCTTGCCCTAGGCCGCCGAGGCGATCCCGTCAAATCCTCGCGCCTTGCGAGGGGGGGCCGGGATGCTTATGCAAGGCCGGATGCGTGCGATGGAATGGGCAATGACGGTTCTGCAGAAGCTGAAGGCCTGGGAAAGGCGCGCCCGCACCGGGCGGCACCATCATCTGGGTGATGCCGGCGCGCGGCGGCGCGCACTTGCAAGCTACCTGATCCTCGACCATGCGATCCTGCGCTACTGGTGGACCAACTTCCACCTCGTGACGCCCGGCGTGTTCCGGTCCAACCAGCCGACCCATGGCCGGTTCGAAAAGATGGCCAGGATCGGTGTCCGCACCGTCATCAACCTGCGCGGCGAGGGCGGGCATCCGCGCTACCTGTTCGAGGCCGAGAGCTGCCATGCGCTCGGGCTCCGGCTGGTTTCGACCCAGCTTTCGGCGCGCCGCGCTGCGCCGCGCGACCAGATCCTGCGGCTCTTCGCATTGCTGCGCGAAGCCGAGCGCCCCGTGGTCATGCATTGCAAGTCCGGCGCCGACCGCGCCGGCTTCGCCTCGGCGCTGCACCTGCTGGCCGAGGGGCGTTCGATTGAGGAGGCACGGCGGCAGCTGCACCCGCGCTTCCTGCATTTCCGGCGCTCGCGCACGGGCATCCTCGATCACATCCTCGATCTCTACGCCGCCCGGCTCGAGCGCGGCCCGATCGGCATCGAGGAGTGGATCTCCACCGAGTACGACGCCGATGCCGCCCAGCGTGGCTTCGACGAAGGGCGGGTGGGACAGTGACCGCAACCCTGCGCAGCCCCGCCCCGGCGGAAACCGGCGATCTGCGGGCCGATCGGCGCGGCCTGTTCCTCTGGCTCTGGCGCAGCTACCTGCGCAGGCACTGGCGCTGGCTGCTGGTGGCGATGGTGCTGATGGCGATCGAGGGCGGCTCGCTCGGGCTCTTCGCCTCGATGATGAAGCCGATGTTCGACGAGGTCTTCGTCGCCGGCCGCACCGAGGCGCTGTGGATCGTCGGCGTGGTGGTGATGGGCATCTTCATCGTGCGCGCCGTGACCTCGCTCGGCCAGCGGGTGCTGATGACCACGATCCGCGAGCGCAGCGCGGCCGATCTGCGCGGCGACCTGCTGGCGCATCTGATGCGGCTCGATGGCGGCTGGCACCAGGCGCATCCGCCGGGCTACCTGATCGAACGGGTGCAGGGCGACGTCACGGCGATCAATCAGATCTGGGCCGGCCTCGTCACCGGCGCCGGGCGCGACCTGACTTCGGTGATCGCGCTGTTTGCCGTGGCGATCTCTGTCGACTGGCGCTGGACGCTGGTGGCGCTGATCGGCATCCCGCTGCTGGTTCTGCCCTCGCTGATCGCGCAGAAATACGTGCGCCGCCGCTCGCGCGCCTCGCGCGAGATCGCCGCCCGCATGTCGACACGGCTCGACGAGGTGTTCCACAACATTGCGCCGATCAAACTCAACGGGCTGGAGGACTACCAGTCGGCGCGCTACGGCAAGCTGATCCGTCAACGGGTAAGCGCCGAGATCCGCTCCTCCTCGGGTCAGGCCGCCATCCCGTCGATGATCGACATAATGACCGGTCTCGGCTTTCTCGGGGTGCTGTTCTACGGCGGCGCCGAGATCATCGCCGGTGACAAGTCGGTGGGCCAGTTCATGGCGTTCTTCACCGCCATGTCTCTCGCCTTCGAACCGCTGCGCCGGCTGGGCAACATCTCGGGTCAGTGGCAGACGGCGGCGGCCAGCCTCGAGCGGATGCGCGCCATCTTCGACGCGCGCCCCAGCCTTGTCTCGCCGGCCAAGCCGAGCCCCGCCCCCAACGGTGCGCCGGAGATCCGGCTGGAGGACGTGCAGCTCTCCTACGGCGATCTGCCGGTGCTGCGCGGCGCGAGCTTCACCGCGCTGGCGGGCCGCACCACCGCGCTGGTCGGCGCCTCGGGCGCGGGAAAGAGCACGGTGTTCAACCTGCTGGCGCGCCTCGTCGATCCCCAATCGGGCGAGATCACCATCGGTGGCGTGCCGACCCGCGCGTTGAAGCTGGAGGAACTACGCGGATTGATCTCGGTCGTCACGCAGGACGCGCTGCTTTTCGACGAGACGATCCGTGACAACATCCTGCTGGGGCGCACCGATGTCAGCGATGCGCGGCTGAAGGAGGTGCTCGACGCCGCGCATGTCTCGGATTTCCTGCCACGGCTCTCCAACGGCCTCGACAGCCCCGCAGGCCCCCGTGGCTCGGCGCTCTCGGGCGGGCAACGACAGCGCGTCGCCATCGCCCGCGCCTTGCTGCGGGACACGCCGGTGCTGCTGCTGGACGAGGCGACCAGCGCGCTCGACACAAAATCCGAGGCCGTGGTACAGCAGGCACTGGAGCGGCTGTCCGAGGGGCGCACGACGCTGGTGATCGCACATCGGCTTTCGACCGTGCAGGGTGCCGACAGCATCGTGGTCATGGATCATGGCCGCGTGGTCGACCAGGGCACGCATGGCGAGCTGCTCGCGCGCGGTGGCCTCTATGCCGATCTGCACGCCCTGCAGTTCCGCGACGCCGAGACGGGCTGACGCCGCCCTTTGTCACGCCTATGTAGGACCTCATGACACAGGATCGCAGCATCATCGCCGTCACCGGCGCCGACCGAGAGGAGTTCCTGCAGGGGCTCGTCACCAACGACATCGCCCGTGCGAAGGACGGCCTCGCCTATGCCGCGCTGCTGACGCCGCAGGGCAAACTGATCGCGGACTTCTTCCTCAAGGGAGAGCCAGACCGCATCCTGATCGACGTCGCCGCCGACGTGGCGCCGCAGCTGTTCCAACGGCTCTCGATGTACAAGTTGCGCGCCGACGTGGCTTTGGCCGAAGCCGATGTGAAGGTCTCGCGCGGCACCGGACCCGCCCCGGAGGGCGCCCTGCCCGACCCGCGCCATCCCGCGCTCGGCTGGCGGCTCTATGGCGCAGCTGAGGGCGATGACGGCAGTGACTGGGCCGCGATCCGGGTCGAGCACCTGATCCCCGAATGGGGCAGCGAGCTGGGCCCCGAGAGCTATGTCCTTGAAGCCGGGTTCGAACGCCTGAACGGCGTCGATTTCCGCAAGGGCTGCTATGTCGGCCAAGAGGTCACGGCGCGGATGAAGCACAAGACCGAACTGCGCAAGGGATTTGCCCGCGTCGCGGTCGAGGGCGCCGCCGATCCGGGTGCCGAGATCGTGGCGGGTGAGCGACCCGCGGGCACCCTGCACAGCCGTGCCGGGGATCAGGCCATCGCATGGCTGCGCTTCGACTGGGCCGAGGGCGAGATGCGCGCAGGCGAAGCCCGCGTGATACGGCTGGACTAGAGCAGCGCAGGGCCGATCCGCTTGGCCGCAGCGTCCCAAGCCGCCTCGTTCGCCGCCGTCAGCAGGTAGCCCGCATCCGGCGCCAGCCCGAGATGGTAGTCGCGCCCATCCAGCATCCGCGCCACGCCACCTGCCCGCGTCACCGCGAGCGCTCCGGCGGCGTGGTCCCAGGGGTTGAGCACCGCCGCCAAGGCGATCTCAGCGTGGCCCTGGGCGATCAGCCGGTACTCGTGGCAGGCGCAACGCAACCCCATGGCGCGCCCGAAGCTTGGGAATGTGGCGGCCATGGCGGCCTGCTTTTCGCCCGGCAGCAACGACAGGGGCAGATAGGCGGTCATCAGCGACAGGTCGGTTTCGGACGAGGTCGTCAGCCGTCGGCGCGCACCGTCCGCCGTCACCATCTCGCAGGGCCCGTCTTCGTGCGCCTCGACCCGGTCGTCGAGCAACGGATCGTAGAGAATGCCATGGGTGACACGGCCACGGGCACCGAGGGCCAGGATCGTGCCGAACAGCGCGAGACCGCGCGCGAAGTTCCAGGTCCCGTCGACCGGATCGATGATCGCCGCCACCTCCGCCTCGCCCAGCCCATCCAGCAAGGCAGGGTTCCCGGCCACCGCCTCCTCGCCGAGGATCAGCGCCTCCGGGAGCCGCGCGCGCAACGCCTCCGTGATCCGGGCCTCGGCGGCGGTATCGGCCTCGGTGACGAGATCGTCGGGGCGGCTCTTGGTAGCAATCGCGTCGGCATCCAGCCGGCGGAAACGCGGCAGGATCTCCGCCCGAGCCGCCGCCTTCAGGATCTCCGCCAGTTCGTCATTGCCGATCATCGCCGCACCTCGCCAATAAGAAGGGGCGGCCCGGGAAGGGCCGCCCCGTTCGGGCGCAGTCTGGAGATCCCTGCCGCAAGGGCAAGGGGTCAGGCGCGCTCGGAATATTCCATGGTCTCGGTGTTGACGATGATGTCTTCGTCCTGAGCGACGAAGGGCGGCACCATCACCCGCACCCCATTGTCGAGAAGCGCCGGCTTGAAGCTGTTGGCCGCGGTCTGGCCCTTCACGACCGGCTCGGTCTCCACTACCTTGCAGGTCACCTTCTGCGGCAGCGAGACGTTGAGCGCCTCCTCGCCGAAATACTCGATATGCACGGTCATGCCGTCCTGCAGGAACGGGCGACGTTCGCCGAGCAGTTCGGCCGGCAGCGCGATCTGGTCGAAGGTTTCGCTGTCCATGAAGGTCAGCATGCCGTCGGTTTCGAACAGGAACTGCTGGTCCTTCTGCTCGAGACGCACGCGCTCGACCTTGTCGGCAGAGCGGAAGCGCTCGTTGAGCTTGGAGCCGTTGCGCAGGTTCTTCAGCTCGACCTGGGCGAAGGCACCGCCCTTACCGGGCTTCACGTGATCGACCTTCACGGCAGCCCACAGGCCACCGTTATGCTCGAGGATATTGCCGGGGCGGATTTCGTTACCGTTGATCTTGGGCATGTCGGTCCATGTGACGGAATTGGGGCGATGGGTTGATCGCAATTGGCCTCCGCCTATATCTCGCGGGTCGCTGCAAGGCAAGCTGAGCCGACGGCGCAGGGGCTTGAGCGACGAGCCATGCACCATACGCATGGCTGCCATTCCGTTTAGGGCGCATCGAATCGGTAGCAAATTCGATAAGTCACCGGGACGCATTGGCGACAAGAGCAAAAAGAACGTAAGGAAGCATGATGAAGGATTTCGTTGACGGCACCGCCTACAACAACGAGCAGGGCAACCGCGCCCGCAAGCTCTTCGCGGCCGTCGTCCTTGCCGCTCTGGATGACGCCATCGCCGACGACAAGAAATATGGCAATGGCCCCGAGCAGATCGCCCGCTGGGCCCGGTCGCGTGATGGCCGCGAAGTGCTGTCCTGCGCCGGTATCGACCCCAACGAGCGCGTCGTCGCTGGTCTGATGGAATTCGTCGGCAAAGGCGTGCGTACCTCGGTCGCCCTGTCGCGCGAAGAGAGCGAGCGTCGTCACGCTGCCGAGCTGGAATCCCGCGCCGCCTGATCCGCGCGCCAGCTTGAGAGAAAAAAGCGCGGCTCCTTCGGGACGCCGCGTTTTTTCTTGGCCTTTTCCCCGCTCATCTGCCCCTGTACCTGCGGCGCAGGCAACGAGGGAGCACGCGATGGGGCGGGCGATCATGATCCAGGGCACCGGCTCGAATGTCGGCAAATCGCTGATCGTGGCCGGGCTGGCGCGGGCCGCGCGACGGCGCGGGCTCTCGGTCGCGCCCTTCAAGCCTCAGAACATGTCGAACAACGCCGCCGTCACCCTCGATGGCGGCGAGATCGGCCGGGCCCAGGCCCTGCAGGCCCGCGCTGCCGGCATTGCCCCTCTGGTCGACATGAACCCCGTTCTCCTGAAACCCGAGAGCGAGACCGGTGCCCAGGTCGTGGTGCAGGGCAAGCGCCTGACCACCGCACGGGCGCGCGATTATGCCGCGCTCAAACCCCGGCTGCTGCCGCGGGTGCTCGAAAGCTTCCATAGACTCGCGGCGGCGCATGACCTGCTGATCGTCGAAGGGGCCGGCAGCCCGGCCGAGGTGAACCTGCGGGCAGGCGATATAGCCAATATGGGCTTTGCCCGGGCGGCGGGCGTGCCGGTCGTGCTGATAGGGGACATCGACCGAGGTGGCGTGATTGCCCAGCTGGTGGGCAGCCATGCGGTCCTCAACGCCGATGACGCGTGTCTGATCCGCGGCTTCGCGGTCAACAAGTTTCGCGGCGACTCGTCCCTCTTCGCCGACGGCATGGCGTTCATCGCCGCCCGCACGGGGTGGGCGCCGCTCGGGATCGTGCCGCATTTCGCGGAGGCCTGGCGACTGCCGGCCGAGGACGCGGCCGAGATCGTCTCGCGTCCCGGCGGGCCGGTGAAGATCGCGGTGCCCCGGTTGAACCGGATCGCCAATTTCGACGATCTCGACCCGCTCTCGGCCGAGCCCGATGTCAGCGTCGAGATGATCGCACCTGGCCGCCCCCTGCCCGGCGACGCGGATCTCGTGCTGATCCCCGGCTCCAAATCCACCATCGCCGATCTCGCCGCCTTCCGCGCCGAGGGTTGGGACATCGATCTGAAGGCGCATGTGCGGCGCGGCGGCCGGGTCCTGGGCATCTGCGGCGGCTACCAGATGCTGGGGCGCAGCATTGCCGACCCGGAGGGCATCGAGGGCGCACCCGGCAGCGTAGAGGGGCTGGGCCTGCTCGACGTCGAAACCGTGATGCGCCCGGAAAAGCGGCTGGGGCTGGTGCGGGGCCGCCTGCGCGACGGCGGCGCGATCGACGGCTACGAGATCCATATCGGCGAAACCGCAGGCCCGGATCATGCGGCCCGGGCCTGGATCGAGATCGACGGCCGACCCGAGGGGGCAGCGAGCGCGGATGGACGGGTGCGCGGCTGCTACCTGCACGGCCTGTTTTCCGACGACGCGTTCCGCGCGGCCTTCCTCACGGAACTAGGCGGGCGCGCCTCGGGTGCGAGCTACGAAGCCGGCGTGGAAACGGCGCTCGATGCGCTGGCCGCGCATTTGGAGCGCCATTTCGACATCGATCGCCTGCTCGCCCTCGCCGAGCCGGTCTGAGGCTCAGTCGAACTCGCCACTGGCCAGCGCGCGGAAGATTTCCCGACGCACCAGCTTGCGCAGGTTGCCGGTGATGCGATCGCCGAGCGGACCGCGCAACTCCTCGCGCAGCACGTCGCGGATCATGTCGCGCAGGAGATCCTCGTCGATCTGGGGCATCTCATCGGCCGGGGCGGCGGTGGTTTGCGGCTCTGGCGCCGATGCGACGACGGGCGCCGGCTCCCGAACGGCAGGCGTTTCGGCCACGGGCTCGAGCGCCTTGGGCGGCAGCGCGACTTTCGGTGCCGGGCGCGCCGGGTGACGGCGGCTCAGGAAGGGCGCATCCTCGGCGCGGGCGTTCGACCAGTCCATGACCGGCGCCGGCTCGCTGCCATCGGGCTCCCATTCATCGTCCTGATGGGTGACGGCCGATTCGAGTTCGGCGATCGTTTCCTTCAGCTTGGGACGCGGCGCGGGGGCCGGCTGCGGCTCCGCGGCAATGCCGGTTGGCTCGAAATCCTGATCGTCGTCCTCGACTTCGGGCTGGGATTGCGATGGGCCGGGAAAAGGCGTCGGCGCGGGCCGTGCGCCCGCCTCCGAGCGCCCCGCCACGCGCAGTGCCGGCGTCAGCATGAGGGGGGCGTCCTCGCGACGTTCTTCGCGGGCACGCGACGGCAGTTCCCGCCCCTGCTCCGGAGCGGCTTCGGGGCGCGGTCGCGCCCCGCTACCGGCGCCCGGCGCCTCGCCATCGGCGAGAAGCCGGCGGATGGAGGAAAGCACATCCTCGATTTCGACGCTCTTGACCGGATCCGACATGATCTTCCCTGCTTGCCTCGTCAGGAGTCTAGCGAAGCCCGCCGCCTCCGGCAACGATCCCGACGTTACGGGATTAACGTCCGATGGCGTCCAGCACGCGGTCGAGGGCCTTGCCCTGCTCGGAGGTGCTCGACGGCGCATTGCGCACGAGGTTGTAATACGCGACCGGGTCATAGACCTGCACCGCGAGCCCCAGCTGCTCCGCCGTCAGCCGGCCGATCGAGGCCAGAACGACATAGGTCGCCAGAGTCTCGTCGATCTGCGCCGAGGCAAGCGTGGCGCGCGCGTCGAGCAGGTCCTGCTCCGCGTTGAGCACGTCGAGCGTGGTCCGCGCCCCGAGGCGGGCCTCTTCGCGCAGGCCGTCGAAGGCCACCTGCGCCGCCCGAACCTCGCGGCCCGAGGCTTCGATGCTGGCCCGCGCCACGGCCAGCAGCGCATAGGCATTCTCGACGTTGCGGTCGATGGTACGGCTGGTGTTGATCAGGGCGCCCCGGGCAGCGTCACGCCGGGCCTTGGCCTGGCGCACCTGGCTGGCGATCCGGCCACCAGAATAGAGCGTCTGGTTTGCCGTGATGCCGATCTGCTGGCTGTCCTCGAATTCGTCATCGACCGTCAGGGTGCCGCTGAGCGACACGGTCGGCCGCTTGGCGGCCTCGGCCGCGGCGATGTTGATCTCGGCCACCGAGATGGAATGCTGGGCCTCGAGGATCGAGGGATGCTCGCGCCGTGCGATCGCCTGCGCCTCGGCAAGGCTGCCGGGGATCCGGGCATCCGGAACCGCCCCGAGCGGACCGGGGGCGCGGCCGACGGCGGCGCGGAACTCGGCGCGCGCCTGGGCGAGCTGGCCCTCATCGGCGGCGAGCTGGCTGCGGGCCGACGCGAGCTGCGCTTCGGCGAGCGAGACGTCGGTACGGGTGATTTCGCCAACCTCGAACCGGTCTTGGGCTGCGCGCAGTTCCTGGGTGATGAGCTGCAGGTTGTTCTGGCGCAGTTCGACGAAGGCGGCGGCGCGGCGCACTTCCATATAGGCCTCGACGACCCGCTGCAGCACCTGCTGCTCGATCTGGCGCAGCCGCTCGCGCGTCGATAGCACCAGTGCCTTTTGCGAATCGAGGCCGTAGCGGGTCTGGCCGCCGTCATAGAGCAGCAGCGAGGCGGTCAGCGAAACCTGCGAGGAGACGTCGAAGCTGTCCACACCGACAACGCCCGAGGCGCTGTCGCGCCGCTGGCTGCTGGTGGAGAGCGCGGTTTGTGCCGACCAGCTCAGGATAGGCCGCAGCGTTGCCAGCGCCTGCGCGACATCCTCGTCGGCCGCGCGGAGCAGTGCCCGGTTCTGGTCGAGCAGGCCGCTATGCTCGTAGCCATGCGCCAGCGCGCTGGCCAAGGTGTCGGCCCGCGCCGCTCCGAGGCTCACGGCGGCCAGACCGGCGCCGAGAACCAAGCTTCCAATCAAACGCCGCATACCGCCCCGTCCCCTTTTCTTTAATCGCTATGTTACAGCACGAAATCCTGCGCCGCCTCGAAGCCCGACAACAGCGGCGCCCCGGCATTGAATGCGAAACGCCAGGAGATCCTGCCGTCGATCTTGTAGCCGACACGAACAACGCCGAGCGCACCTTCCGCGAAGATTGCCGCGACCCGGCCGCCCTCGCGCAGCTGATCGGCCAGCGTATCGGGGAAGCGCTCGATGGCGCCCTCGATCATGATCACGTCGTAGGGGCCGCTCTTGGGGGCGCCCTCGGTCAAGGGTGCGCAGATCACCGCGGCGTTATCGACGCCGTGCTCGGACAGGATCGACTGCGCCTCGGCGGCGCGCGCCTCGTCATCCTCGACGGCGGCCACGAATCCCGCGAGCCGCGCGAGAAGCGCAGTGGAATAGCCGAGCCCGCAGCCCAGATCGAGTACCGCGTCCTGCGGATCGATCTCGAGCGCGTCGAGCATCTTGGCCAGGGTCCGGGGCTCGAGCACCACCCGGTCGCCGCCCAGGGGCAGGTTCTCGCCCACATAGGCCGCCTCGCGCAGGCCCGCCGGCACATAGGCCTCGCGCGGGACATCGAGCATGGCGTCGATGATCGGGAATTTCGTCACGTCGGAGGGCCGCACCTGGGTGTCGACCATGAAGACGCGGCGGGTCGCATAATCAACCACGGACCGGACTCTTTCGTTCAGTTTCGCCATGACCGTGATGCCACAACCCCGGGCAGGCGGCAACTGCTCCCGCCGCCCGGCGGTCCCGGCTTCGCCCCATCCAGTGCCGCGGCGGCCACACCTGGCGCGCGCCGGCGCCGGCGCCGCCCCGCCCTGCCCCTCATCCGCCCCGATAACCGCTTGACGACCCGCGCCGCAGCGCCTAGTGAAGCCGCCACCGAGGCGGGTTGGCGGAGAGGTTACGCAGCGGATTGCAAATCCGTGTAGACCGGTTCGATTCCGGTACCCGCCTCCACATCATTTCAAGCACATACGATCTGCGCCGCCGAGTAGGCGAGAGTTGCGCTCTTGCTTCCGGTCTGACGGATCACGGGCCGCGTCTCGCTTTCGTCCTCCTGGCAGGGCCAAACGGGCGTCCCCCACATTCTCTACTACAGCTCACACTTGAACGGCGCCCTGCGTGAACAGGCCGGATCTTGCCGGTGACGGGGGACGATGTGTATCAACCGCTGAGAGCGCCTGATCTCCAAGCGCGAGGTTGATCGGGCCAGAGCGATGTATGACGTCCCCTCCTATGTGATCGCATTGATCCTGGCTCTCGCCATGCTTGCCTCCATGTGGCTGGGCGGCGCGATCGGCAGACGGCGCCATGTGACGGCGAACGGAGACAGCAAGAGCCAGGCGAACGCCGTTCAGGGTTCGCTCCTCGGCCTTCTGGCGCTGTTGCTAGGCTTCACCTTTTCCCTGTCGCTGGGGCGCTACGATCAGAGATCCGCCGCAGTGGTTCTCGAGGCGAATGCCATCGGAACCGCGTGGCTGCGCACCGATCTGATAGGCGACGAGCGGCGCGAGGAGGCCCGGACGCTGCTCCGGGAATATGGCGCCATCCGGCTCGAATCCGCGACGGTGGCCGCATCCGATCAGGAGGAACGGGCCCACCTGCTCGCCGAGGCGGAGGAGGTGTTCGGCCGTCTCTGGCGCGTGGCCGCAGTCGAAGCGCGGGAGATGGGCAACCCGGTGGCGATGAGCTTCGCTGCCAGCCTGAACGACATGATCGACGCGCTGGCCACGAGAGACGCGGCCATCGACCGTCACGTCCCGGAGCTGGTCCTGATACTGCTGTTCGGAACCTTCATCCTTCTCGGCGGCGTGGTCGGCTATTCCACTTGGATCTCGAACATCCGGCCCGGCGTCCCCGTCTATGCGATGATGATCCTGATCGTCGTCCTGGTCTTCCTGATCATGGATCTGGACCGGCCGCGCCGCGGGTTGATCGCGGTGGATCAGTCCAAGCTCGTCGCGACAGTCGCCGCGATGGATCTGGATCGCTGAGGGCCAAGGGCACGAGGCACTAGGTGCGCGGCTGCCTGCATCTCCGGGCTTGAGCATCACTTCAGACGAAGCAGACTTACCAATGCAGCGGGTGCATGCGTGCCAGCGAAGGTCTCGCCTCAGTCGCCCGGCGTGGCGGCCGGTCCTGCGAGGATACCACCGTCGATCGTCAGCTCCGCCCCGGTCATGTAGGTGACCTCGTCCGAAGCGAGCATGACGGCCAACGCGGCGACCTCCTCCGCCTCACCGAACCGCCGCAATGGCGTGTCGGCGACCATCGCGGCCTCCCGTTCGGCGCGGTCCGGGCCATCGCCCAGCATCGGCTCCCACATCGGCGTCATGATCGCCGCCGGGTGGATCGAGTTGCAGCGGATCGCGAGGCCCTGGCCCGCGCAGTAGAGCGCGACAGACTTCGTGTGGTTGCGGATCGCGGCCTTCGACGCCGCGTAGGCTGCCGCCATCGGGATCCCCACGAGGCCGGAGCGCGACGAGATGTTGATGATGGAGCCCGCCCCCTTCGCCCGCATCGCACGAATGGCATAGCGGCAGCCGAGGAAGGTGCCGTCATTGTTGACCGCGTGCACCGCGCGCCAGTCGGCGAGACTCGCATTCTCGGGGTCGTGCGCGGGCGGCGGGCCATCGAACGGCCCTTCGAAACCGGTGATGCCCGCATTGTTCACCAGCACGTCGAGGGCGGGGAAGCGTTCGGCCACCGCGTCCCAGTCCGCTTCGGAGGATACGTCGAGCCGAGCGAAACGCGCGCCGATCTGGTCGGCCGTCGCCTGGCCCGCATCGGCATCGATGTCGGTCAGGATCATGGCAGCACCTTCGTCGCGAAAGGCGCGAGCAATGGCGGCTCCGATCCCGCGCGCGCCCCCTGTCACCAGAGCGGTCTTGTTCCGTAGTCTGGACATGGCACCTCCTAGACTTCGCGTTCGATGGAATGACGTCGATCGTTCGAAGCGCAGCACCGACCGAGGGCAGTGAGCCGGAACACCGGTGGCGCTGATCCATCAGGGTTCGCCCCTCCTCGAATGGCAAGAGATTTGAAGCTGGGTTCCTGTCGCAGTCGAATTGCCGCCAGGCACCCGGTCAGTCGATCCGGGGAAACACCGTCCGTCGCTTGACCGTGCCATAGGCAAAGCTCGTCTCGATCGCGGCGATGCCGCCGATCTGGTGCAGCTTCTGGCGCACGAAGATCTCGTAATCCTGCAGGCTCGAAACCAGCACCCGCAGCAGATAGTCGTCATCCCCGGTCATCATGTAGCAGTCGAGGATCGCGTCGATGTCGCGTACCTTGCGCTCGAACTCCGCGACCTGCGCCTCGCCATGCCGCTCCAGCCGGACCCGCACGAAGGCGGTGATCGGCAGGCCATAGGCGGTCTCGTCGACGATGGCGGCGTAGCCACGGATAACGCCGCTATCCTCCAGAATCCGCAGCCGTCGCAGGCAGGGCGACGGTGAGAGACTCACCTTCTGCGACAGTTCCTGGTTGGTCAGCCGCCCATGCGCTTGGAGCGCAGCGATGATCTGCCTGTCCTTCTCGTCCATTTCCCGCCCCTTCTTGGCAGATTCTGCCAAAATCGCCTTCTCTCCAAGCAGAGATAGCAAGCCGATTGCTGAGACGCCACGCCATGCTGCGCCCGAGACAGGCAGGAGAGCGGCATGACCACGACCTTCACGACACCGACCGACGCGTGGCCCGCCGCGCCTCGGCTGGCAGGCTGGGTCGCCGTCGCGGTGGCGGTGACGATCTGGGCGGGGTTCGCGCTCTCGATCCGGGCGATCGGCGCATCGGCGCTGGCACCGGCCGACGTGGCGCTGATCCGCTTCGGCCTGCCGGTGCTGATCCTCGCGCCGTGGCTCGCTTCGCGGCTTCCGGCGCTGCGCCGGGTGCGGCCGCTCGATGCCGCGCTGGTGGCGCTCGGGGCGGGACTGCCCTTCTTCTTTACCGCCTCATGGGGCGGTGGGCTTACCTCGGCAGCGCATGTCGGCGCCCTGATCGCGGGGACCACGCCGCTCTCGGTCGCGCTGCTCGCCTTCCGGATCGACAGGACCGCCGTGTCCCGCGCGCGGGGCCGTGCGCTGGCCCTGATCCTCGGCGGCGTGGCGCTGCTCGTGGCGGGCCAAGGCGCGCTCGACGGCGCGGCGCTCGGTGGCGCGGGGCTGCTGCTGGGCGCGAGCCTGATGTGGGGCGCCTACACGCTCGGGCTGCGGCGCGCCGGGCTCGACCCGATCGGCTGCACCTTGCTGCTGTGCCTGCCCTCGCTTGCCGCGCTGGCCGCGATGATCGCCACGGGCATGGTCGAGACGCGGATCATGACCGTGCCCTTCGCGGAGATCCTGCCTTTCCTCGTGGTGCAGGGCCTCGGCGTCGGCGTGCTGGCGAGCCTCGCCTACGCCGCCGCGATCGCCCGCCTCGGCCCGGCGACCTGCGCCGCCGTGGGCTCCCTCGCCCCTGCCCTCGCAGCCCTCGGCGCGGTGCCGCTGCTGGGCGAGTCGCTGACGCCGATGATCTTCGCCGGCATCGCCATCGTCACCCTTGGCGTGTTCCGCGCCGCCCGTTCTTGATCCCGAAGGAGACCGTCATGCTCGACCGACTGCCCCAGCCCGGCTCCGATCCGCTGTGGAGTCTGATCTCAGACTTCCGCGCCGACCCGCGCCCGGGGCGCATGGATCTCGTGGTTGGCGTCTACCGCGATGAGAGCGGCGAGACACCGGTGCCTGCGGCGGTGCGCCGGGCCGAGGCGCAGCTCGCGCAGGCCGCGCCCTCCAAGGCCTATCGCGCGCTGTCCGGCAATGCCGCATTCAACGTGGGCATGGCGCGTCTCCTGCTGGGCGACGTGTCGGCTCGCCTCGCCCGCACCCATGCGATGCAGAGCGTCGGCGGCACCGGCGCGCTGCGGCTTCTGGCCGAGATGATC
Organism: Limimaricola variabilis; assembly: GCF_034371605.1. Classification (NCBI taxonomy): domain Bacteria; kingdom Pseudomonadati; phylum Pseudomonadota; class Alphaproteobacteria; order Rhodobacterales; family Paracoccaceae; genus Limimaricola; species Limimaricola variabilis. The sequence goes on from NZ_CP139691.1 coordinate 1,406,793, forward strand.
GCCGCCGCCCACCCGGATGCGACCGTCTGGTCGAGCGATCCGGGCTACATCAACCACCGGCCCCTGATGACCGCACCGGGCCTGCGCTTCGAGACCTACCGGCTGCGCGAGGACGCCCGGGGCCTCGATCTGGACGCGATGCTCGACGATCTGAAGGCGGCGGTGCCCGGCGACGTGGTGCTGCTGCATGGCTGCTGCCACAACCCGTCGGGCATCGACCTGTCAGATCCGCAATGGGCCGAAGTCTCGGCCTTCTGCGCGGTACGTGGACTGATCCCGCTGGTCGATATGGCCTATCAAGGCTTCGGCGATGGCATGGAGGCAGACGCCGCGGGGCTGCGCCGCGTGGTGGACGAGAACCCCACCGTGCTGATCGCGGCCAGTTGTTCCAAGAACATGGGGCTCTATTGTGAACGCACCGGCGCGGCGCTGGTGGTGGGCGAAAGCCCCGCCGCGATCGCCCCGGTCGGCCCGCTGCTGGAGCGGATCGCCCGCGCCAGCTACTCCATGCCGCCCGAGCATGGTGCGGCAATCGCGGCTGAGATCCTCGCCGCGCCGGAAAGCTGGCTCCGCGAGGTCGACGCGATGCGCGCGCGGGTGAACGGCCTGCGTTCGGCCCTGGGCGATGCGCTGGAAGCGGAGGGGGCGAACCCGGCCTTTGCCGGTCTGCGTCGGCAGAAGGGAATGTTCTCGCTGCTGCCACTCGGACCGGAGGAAATGCGGCGGCTGCGCGAGGAGTTCGCGATCTACGGCACCGATACGGGGCGCATCAACGTCGCGGGGCTCAGGCATGACCAGATCGCGCCGCTGACCCGCGCCTTGCACGCCGTATCCCGCATTCGGACATTCGCCCGGCCCAGCCCCGCGGCCCCTTTGCAAAGGCAGGTCGAACTGATCGGATGAGAGGTCCACAGGAAGTAGCGGACCGCTGATCGTTCAGGCTTACGAGGCGCGGATGCGCTAGCCGATTGAGGCGAAACATCACCCTGAACTGGAAGACCGATCCGGGCAGATCGCTCGGATCGGTCCGCACCTAGCGGCGCCCCCTCATCGATCGACAGCGAGCTTTCGACGTTCACGCGTCTCGGAGGATTGCTCCATCGCCCAGCCGACGCTGAAGCCATGGAGAATGGTCGAGATCAGGATCACCAGCGCCACCAAGGACCACAGCGCGTCCTCGTTGACGAACTCCATGTGACTGCCAGCATAGCACAGGTAATAGATCGACCCGATGCCGCGCACGCCGTAGACGGCGACGATCATCCGGTCGCGTGGATGGAAACCGCTCCCGGCGAGCGACACCCAGCCCGCCAGCGGCCGGATCACCAACAGCAGCGCCAGCGCCGCCACAACCTGCCCCCAGCTGAGGTCGCGGAACAGCAGCGGCAGCACCGTGCCCAGCGCCACCAGAAGCACGGCGGTCAGCGCGTGCTCGATCGATTCGGAGAAGTCGTGCAGGCGGCGGTGGAAATGGTGATCCGCCTCGATCCGGCGGAGCGTCAGGCCGAGGATCGCCACCGCGATGAACCCGTAGCCCTCGACCAGCTCGGTCGAGCCATAGCACAGCAGGATACCCGCCAGCGCTACCACGCCCGAGCCGGTCTCGGCCAGGGCGGCGTCGGAGGGCAGCCGGAACAGTATAAAGGCCAGCGCCTTGCCACCCAGCCAGCCCATGGCCGTGCCCACGGCGATCCGGTAGACCACGTCGAGCGCCAGCCACTCCATCAACCAGTTGCCGGGGTTCAGCCCCTCCGCCGCGACGATCAGACCGAGATAGACGAAGGGAAAGGCGAGGCCGTCATTCAGCCCTGCCTCTGTGGTCAGGGTGAAGCGGACGGGATGCTCCTCGCCTTCCTGTGGCGGTCCGACCTGCACGTCAGCGGCGAGCACCGGGTCGGTGGGCGCCAGAACCGCGCCGAGCAAGATCGCCCCGGCCACGGTCATGCCGGTGAGCCCGACCCCGAGAAGCGCCACGGAGAGGATCGTCAGCGGCATGGCGATGCCCAGCATCCGGATCGTCGGCATCCACCGCGCCCAGGAGCCCAGATCATCGATCCGCATGCCGGCTCCGAACAGCGCCACGATCACGGTCAACTCGCTCGCAAGCTCCCACGGCAGCGGCGCCTCGCGCGGGTCGGGCAGCGTGGCGAGGTCGGGAAGGAGCAGCGCCACGCCTGCACCGAACAGGATCATTAGCGGTGCCGCGGCTGGTTCGCGCCGCGACACCAGCCGCGGCAGCCAGCGTGCCGCGATCACCACCAGCCCCAGCACCGCCAACGCGATGTGGTAGCGATTGAACCCGAAAAACGCCTCTTCCTGCATCCGCCTCGCCTGCCATGTCCTGCGACCTTCGCGTCAGTGAACATGCGTCGGTCCGCAGCGCAGGCAAGCTCGGCGTCCCCGGCGGGATCACGCCGGGTGGCCTGCCCCGCGCTCCACAGCGCCGTGACCGGGACGGGTCGGCGGTCTAGGGTCCCCAGACCATTCCGTTTGCCGGAGGCCCCGATGATCCGCCTGATCGCCCTGTGCTTGCTGATCGCCCTGCCCGCTGTCCTGCCCCTTGCCGCCAGCGCACAGGACCGCGCGGCTGTCGAGCGGCAGTTCCGCGAATGGCGCGAGCGGACGCTCTGGCCGCAGGCGGCGCGCGAGGGCGTGTCGCGCGGCACTTTCGACGCGGCGCTGGGACATGTCGCGCTGGACTGGGACATCCCGGATCTCGCCCCGCCCGGCGCGCCGGCCCAGCCCCAGGGGCGCCAGCGTCAGGCAGAATTCGCCAGCCCCGCCGCCTATTTCTCGCGCGGCGCGGTCGAAGGCGCGGCGGCGACCGGCCGGCAGATGGCGGCGCGCCATTCCGGGGTGCTGCGCGCGGTGGAGCGGGCGACCGGCGTGCCGGGGCACATCATCCTGGCGATCTGGGGCCGCGAGAGCGCCTATGGCCGCGCGGCGATCCCGCATGACGCCTTCCGCGTCCTCGGCACCAAGGCCTTCATGGGGCGCCGCGCCGAATACTTCACCGCCGAGCTGCTGGCGCTTCTGCGCATCGCGCAGGCCGGACACGCGCCTGCCGGTGCGATGAAGTCGAGCTGGGCCGGGGCGCTGGGCCAGCCGCAATTCATGCCGTCGAGCTTTCTGAAGTTCGCAGCCGACGGCGATGGCGACGGTCGGGCCGACATCTGGCGATCCGAGGCCGACACCCTCGCCTCGATCGGCAACTACCTCGCGCGGCACGGCTGGGTGGCGGGGCGTGACTGGGGCTTCGAGGTACGGGTGCCCGCGAATGTCTCCTGCGCGCTGGAAGGACCGGATCAGGGCCGCCTGATCCGCGATTGGGCCGCCATGGGCATCAGCCGCGTCTCGGGCAAGCCGTTTCCGGCGCATGAAGCCGCCGCGACGGGCTTTCTGTTGATGCCGGCCGGCCGGCACGGTCCCGCCTTCATCGTCACGCCCAACTTCTACGTGCTCAAGGACTACAACATGAGCGATCTCTACGCGCTGTTCGTCGGCCATGTCGGTGACCGCATCGCCTACGGGTCCGGCGATTTCGCGGCGGGCTGGGGCGCGGTGGGCGGGCTCATGCGCGGCGACGTGGCCGCCATGCAGCAGGCGCTGATGTCCAAGGGCTACGACACTGGCGGGGCCGACGGGCTAGCGGGCTACAAGACCCGCCGCTCGATCGGCCAGTGGCAGGCCACGCAGGGGCGGGCGCCGACCTGCTTTCCCGAGGCCGGGATGAAGGCCGCATTGCGCTGACATGCAAACGAAAAGGGCCGGCGTCTCACGGCGCCAGCCCTCTTTACTCGAAGATGCGCCGGCTCAGCCGCCGATCTTGTCCTGCGTTTTGGTCTCGAAATCCTCGGCCGCGTGCCGTTCGTGCAGCTGCAGGGCCGGATCGCCGAAGGAGCGGTTGACCATGCGGCCCCGCTGAACCGCGGGCCGGGCATCGATGGCCTTGGCCCAGCGCATCACGTGGCCGTAGCTCTCGACGTCGAGGAACTCGGCGGCATCGTAGAGGCGGCCCAGCACCAGTTGACCGTACCAGGCCCAGATCGCCATGTCGGCGATCGAGTACTCATCCGCCATGAACTCATGCTCGGCCAGATGCCGGTCGAGCACGTCGAGTTGGCGCTTGGTCTCCATGGCGAAACGGTTGATCGGGTATTCGAACTTTTCCGGTGCATAGGCATAGAAGTGTCCGAAGCCGCCGCCCAGATAGGGCGCGCTTCCCATCTGCCAGAACAGCCAGCTCAGCGCCTCGGTGCGCCGGCCCGGCTCCTTCGGCAGGAAGGCCCCGAACTTCTCCGCCAGATGCAGAAGGATCGCACCCGATTCGAAGACCCGCTGCGGCGCATCGCCGGTGCGGTCCACCAGCGCCGGGATCTTGGAGTTTGGGTTGATCTCCACGAAGCCCGAACCGAACTGGTCGCCCTCGCCGATCCTGATGAGCCAGGCGTCGTATTCTGCGCCCTCATGTCCCGCTTCGAGCAGTTCCTCGAACAGCATCGTGACCTTAACGCCATTGGGGGTGGCCATGGAGTAGAGCTGGAACGGATGCTCGCCCTCGGGCAACGGCTTGTCATGGGTCGCCCCGGCGATGGGGCGGTTGGTCTTGGCGAACTGGCCGCCATTCTCCGCATCCCAGGTCCAGACCTTGGGCGGGGTGTACTCGGTGAGATCCTTCATCGCGGGTGTCCTGACATCTGTGACGGGTTGGTCCGGTAGATGTCCCTGCGGAAGGTGGCTGTCGAGGGAGAGGCCCTGCACAATCCGTTGCGCACTTCCGCACCACGGCCCGATCCGCCTGCAATGATGCAGCCATGACGGTTCCATATGCCTTCGAAAGACGAATTTTTCAGCCGAAATTCCCCTACCCCGGTGGCAATTCTCCGCTAATTCCCCCATAAGGCGCCTTTTTCAACAGTCAGGAGATCGCTCCCACGTGACCGACACGACAGACAGAAAACTGCCATCGCTCGGACTGGCCCTGTTGCCGGTCGTTCTGACCTTGGGCCTGCTTGGCCTGCAGCTCTTCTATTTCGGTGACTTCACGCCGCATATCCCGCTGGTCATCGGCCTCGCAATCACCGGCCTGCTCGGGGTCATGCGCGGCCAGAAATGGACCGATATCCGCGAGGGCGTGTTCCACGTCATCCACGTCTCGCTGCCGTCGCTTTCGGTGCTGATCGTGGTTGGCATGATCATCGGCGTCTGGATCGCCTCGGGCACCGTGCCGACGCTGATCTATTATGGCCTGACCCTGCTGAACCCCTCGATCTTCCTTGCCGCCGCGATGATCCTCTGTGCGGTCGTCTCGCTGTCGCTGGGCACCTCCTGGGGCACGGTCGGCACGATTGGCGTCGCGCTCATGGGTATCGGCGCGGGCTTCGGCATCCCGATGTACTGGACCGCCGGCGCGATCGTCTCGGGCGCCTTCTTCGGCGACAAGATCTCGCCGCTGTCGGACACCACCAACCTCGCCCCCGCCGTGACCGGCGTGAACATCTTCGACCACATCCAGAACATGCTGCCGACCACGGTGCCCGCGATGCTGATCGCGCTGGGCGTCTATATCGTGGCAGGCTATGGGCTGATCGAGCCGGCCGATACCTCGCTCGAGGCGATCACCCAGATCACCGCACGGCTCGAGCAGGACTTCGCCCTCGGGCTGATCCCGCTGACCCCGGCGCTGCTGGTCATCGGCCTCGCGCTGTTCCGCCAGCCGCCGCTGCCCTCGCTCTTCGCGGGCGTGCTGCTGGGTGGCATCATCGCCATGTTCCAGCAGGGTGTGGGCCTGCATGACGTGTTCACCTACGCGCAGTCGGGCTACTCGATCGAGACCGGCATCGCCGACATCGACGCGCTGCTGAACAAGGGCGGCATCCAGTCGATGATGTGGACCATCTCGCTGATGCTGATTGCACTTGGCTTCGGCGGCGCTCTGGAGCGTACCGGCTGTCTAGAGGCGATCATCCTCGCCATCGTCAACCGGGTGAAGAGCTTTGCCGCGGTGCAGTCCTCGGCCATCGTCACCTCGTTTGCCACCAACGTGGTTGCGGGCGACCCCTACATCTCGATCGCCCTGCCGGGCCGGATGTATGCGCCGCTCTATCGCGGCATGGGCTACTCCACGCTCAACCTGAGCCGAGCCACCGAGGAAGGCGGCACGCTGATGAGCCCGCTGATCCCGTGGAACGCCGGCGGTGCCTTCGTGATCACCGCGCTGGGCCTCGGCATCATGGACGGCAACATGGAGAACCTGCTCTACATCCCGCTGGCCTTCGCCTGCTGGACCGCGCCGGTAATCGGTATCTTTTACGCCGTCACGGGGCTGTTCTCGCCCAAGGCCTCGGACAAGGACCGCGCCAACTGGGCTCGCGACAACGAGGATGTCATGGACCTCTCCGGTCACGACCACCTCGGCGACCCCGGCCCCGCCAAGGAAGCCATGCCGGTCTGAACCAGGCTCGCAGAAGACCCAAAAGCCCCGCTTCGGCGGGGCTTTTTCATGTCGGGGCCTAGGGGTTCACTTCGCGGCGCGAGCGCCTAGGTGAAAGAAGAGCCAATCACGGGAGGCGATCATGGCCGGAGGCTGGGCCCGCGACGGCGCGGTGGAAGAGCAGATCGAGGCCTCGATCAATGACGAGCTGAAGCGCATGCAGGCGCGGCGCGGCCCGGTCGGCGAAAGCGCGACCCATTGCGCTGAATGCGACGAGGAGATCCCCGAGCGACGGCGAGAGGCGATCCCCGGCGTGAAGCTCTGCATCGAGTGTCAGCAGGGGCGCGACGCCCGCCCGCAAGCCCGCGGCGGCATCAATCGGCGTGGCTCCAAGGACAGCCAGCTGCGCTGAACAAGGAGAGCGGCTCCGCGGATTCGGGGAAGCATGACCGGAACGGACGCCCGGAGTTCAGACCGCGCCGCCGACATCGTCAGGGGCCACCGCGCTCGCCTTGACGATCGCCCAGACCCCCTGCCCCGGCTCCAGCCGGAGCGCCCGGGCCGAGCGGCGCGTGACCCGCGCCAGCAGCCGGTCGCTGCCGCATAGCAGGCCCACCGCCACGCCTTCGGGGCCCTCGTCGAGGGCAGTGACCTCGGCGGGCAGGATGTTGAGCGCGCTCAGCCCCTGCGGCTTCTCGCGGGCGAGGATCACGTCCTGCGCCGAGATGCGCAGTCGCAGATGGGTACCGATGCCGCCGAGCCGACCGGACAGCACGATCCGCCCGCCGGACAGCGCCAGCTCCGTCAGCCCGTCGATCCGGTCGAGCCCGGCGATCCGTGCCCGCACCACCGCGCCCGCCTCCTGCGCACCGATCATGCCGACCGCCGCCGGGTCCGACAGCACCTCGGCGACCGCGCCCGCGCGCAGCACGCGGCCCGCCTCCATCACCACCACCGTGGTGGCCAGTCGAGCGACCTCGGAAGCGGCGTGGCTGACATAGAGGATCGGCAATCCGGCCTCGTCGCGCAGCCTCTCGAGCCAAGGCAGGATCTCGGCCTTGCGCGCCGCGTCGAGCGCAGAGAGCGGCTCGTCCATCAGCAGGATGCGCGGGTCGCTTATCAACGCGCGCCCGATCGCCACGCGCTGCCGCTCACCCCCCGAAAGCGCGGCAGGACGACGATCGAGCAATCCCTCCAGCCCGAGCATGGCGATCACCCGGTCGCGATCGTGGCGGCCGCCATAGGCGAGGTTCTTCTCCACCGACATGTGGGGGAACAGCCGTGCATCCTGAAACACGTAGCCGACGCGGCGACGATGCACCGGCACGTCGACCCGCGCCGCCCGATCATACAGAACCGCACCGTCAACTTCGATCCGCCCCGCATCCGGTCGCAGCAGCCCCGCCACGGCATTGATGACGCTGGTCTTGCCCGAGCCCGAGCGACCGAACAGCGCGGTGACGCCGGGCAGCGCCTCGAACTCTGCGTCGAGATTGAAGGCGCCGAGCCGCTTTTTCACGTGAATCGCGATCATGCCGCCACCCGCCGCGCGATCCGCCGCGACAGCCATTCCGAGGCCAGAAGCGCGCCCATGGCCAGCGCGATGGAGACCGCCACGAGCCGCAATGCCGCGCCCTCGCCGCCCGGCATCTGCAGGAACGCATAGATCGCGGTCGGGATGGTCCGGGTTTCGCCGGGGATGTTTGAGACGAAGGTGATGGTGGCGCCGAACTCGCCCATCGCCTTGGCAAAGGCGAGGATGGCGCCCGCCACCACGCCGGGCAGCGCCAACGGCAGCGTCACGGTGATGAAGACCCTGAGCCGCGACGCGCCGAGCGTCGCCGCCGCCGCCTCGAGCCCCGGATCGACCGCCTCGAAGGCAAGCCGCATCGGCCGCACCATCAGCGGAAAGGCCATGATCGCGGCAGCGAGTGCCGCGCCGGTCCAACGAAAGGCGAAGGACACGCCGAGCGGCTCGAGCAGCGAACCCAGCGGGCCCTGCCGCGAGAAGGCGATCAAGAGCAGGTAGCCGGTCACCACCGGCGGCAGGATCAGCGGCAGATGCACCAGCCCGTTGAGAAGCTGCCGCCCCGGGAACCGGCCCTTGGCCAGTGCCAGCGCGCAGAGCAGCCCGAGCGGAAGGCTCGCCGCGACGGCGGTGGCCGACACCTTGAGCGACAGCCGCACCGCCTGCCATTCCTCGGGACCGAGCCAGTCGATCACTCCGGCGCCTCCGCCTGCGGCGGCCGGGTGAAGCCCGCCTCCGCGAAGATCTCGCCCGCCAGCGGGCCGGACAGGAAGTCTAGAAACGCCGCCGCGTCCTCATCCGCCCCGGCCACGAGGGCGGCCGGGTAGAGGATCGGCGGGTGGCTGTCTTCGGGAAACTGACCCACCACGCGCACCCGCGGCTCCTCATGCGCGTCCGTGGCGTAGACGATACCATAGGGCGCGGCACCGCTGGCCACGAGCGCCAGCGCGGCGCGCACGTTCTCGGCCTGCGCGACGCGCGGCGCGACCTCGTTCCATAGATCGAGGCTCTCCAGCGCCGCGCGGCCGTATTGGCCGGCCGGTACCGCGTCGACCAGTGCCATGGCCAGACGGCCATCGCCCAGAAGCGCGGGAAGGTCGAGATCGGGGCCGATCGTCACCGGTTCAGCGTGCGGCTCGGCGACGAGCACCAGCGCGTTGCCCAGAAGGTCGCGCCGACTTTCAGGCTGGATCAGCCCGTCTCGTGCCACCTCGTCCATCCATTCCGTGCTGGCCGAGACGAAGAGGTCGGCCGGGGCACCGGCGGCGATCTGGCGCGCCAAAGCCGAGCTGCCGGCATAGGACACGGTCACCGGGGCGCCGCCCTGCGCCTCCCAGACCTCGATGGCGCGGTCGAGCGGGCCGCCAAGGCTCGCCGCCGCGAAGGTCAGTATCTCGGCCCGGCCGAGACCGGGCGAAGCCGCCAGCAACGCTGCGAGCAGGATTCCGGTGCGCATGTTTCTCCCCGTCTGACGCTCCCCTCTCGCATCCCCCGCCCCTGCCCCGCAAGGGTGCGGCTCAGACCCATGCCACCAGCCGCGACTCCAGCGCCGCAACGCGGTCGCGCAGCAGGTCCGGCAGGAGACCCGGGCGCGGCGGGTCGACCAGCGTGGTCAGCCACTCCGCCGGCGGCCGCTTCACGCGCTTCTGGTTGCCCCATTCCAGAGCCCGCAGCACCGCCTGCGCCGGTTCCGGCAGCCGGTCGGGCAGCGCGTGCCCCGCCAGAACACCCCATGCCGCCGTCCAGAGCCGACCGACGCCCCACGGGTTGTAGCCGCCGCCGCCCAGCAGCAGGAAACGCGGCGCCAGCGGCATGAGCGCGCGCAACACCGACAGATGGGCATGGCCCGACATGGCGAGCCGCGACTGCGGGTCTTCCTCCAGCGCGTCGGATCCACATTGCAGCACGATCGCATCCGGCCGGAACGCGGCTACGGCAGGGAGGATCACCCGGTCCCGCGCCAGCGCCATCGCGTCATCGCCGGCGCCGGACGGCAGCGGCAGGTTGAAGACCTGCCCGGAGCCGACATCCTCCAGCGCGCCGGTGCGGGGCCATCGGTTCTCCTCATGGGTCGAAACGAGAATCGTGTCGGAGTCGCGTGCGAAGGCGGCCTCGACCCCGTCACAATGATGCGCGTCGATATCGACATAGGCGACGCGCCGCGCGCCATGATGCCGGAGAGACAGGATCGCGAAGACCGGGTCGTTGAGATAGCAAAAGCCGTTGGCGCGATCCGGCAGCCCGTGATGGGTCCCGCCGCCCGGCAGATGCAACCGCCCGCCATCGCGCAGCAGTTCGCCCGCCAGCAGCGCCCCGCCCACACCGGTGGCGGGGCGGCGATACATCTCGGGAAAGACCGGGTTGGCCGGCGTGCCCAGCTGGTGGCGCGCGCGGGTCTCGGCGGCGACCTGTTGTGTCTCCTCGGCCGCCAACAGGGCCGAGACATAGTCCGGCGTGTGGAAGGCATGCAGCGCCGCCGGCCGGGCACGCGGGCTGCGGATGTAGGCCGCATCGGGCAGCCAGCCGAGCGCGCGGGCGAGGTCCATGACGGTCGAGACGCGCGGCACCCGTAGCGGATGCCAAGCACCATAGGACGACCCCCGGTAGATCTCGGATCCGATGAAACGCGCTCTTGTTGTCATGCCCCGTCCCCTACCCGCCCCCTGCGTGTTCGAACGCGGCGCCATCGCCACGTCGTCGCAGCCGGGGCGCGCCCATGTCTTGCCAGCCCCCGCCCGCTCATGGAACCACTGGCAGACCTTCAGCGGCCCCGAGAGACCCCATGATCCAGCACCCGCTCCGCGTCGCCAAGCGGCACCAGCGCATGGGCCGAACCCAGTTCGCGGCCCTGCCCTGGCGCGTGGCCGGCGATTCGATCGAAATCTGCCTGATCACCAGCCGGGGGCGTGGCCGCTGGATCCTGCCCAAGGGTTGGCCAATGGACGGTGCTACCCCGGCCGAGGCGGCGGCGGCCGAGGCGCGCGAGGAAGCCGGGCTGGTCGGCCAGCCTGAGGATCGCTGCCTTGGCATATGGTCCTATGTGAAGGGTAGCGGCCGCAGCGGGCGGCCGCATTTCGCCATGGTTTTTCCGGTCCGGGTCACCCAGGTGCTTGCGGACTGGCCCGAACGCGGCGAACGACGCCGCAAGTGGTTCACCCGCGAGGCAGCCGCGGCCAAGCTCTCCGCGCCCGAGCTGCGGCAGATGGTGCTCGGCTTCGACCCCGCGCCGCAGCGCCCGCGCATGACGGAGGCGGACCCGCCCCCGGCCTCGTGAAGCGCGGCACTTTGCACCTTTCCGCCTCTGCGCCTATCTGATGGCTATCAGACCAGGATTTCCGCCGATGATCCGTTACGACCTCACCTGCCAGAACGGCCACGCCTTCGATAGCTGGTTCGCCTCCGCGAGCGCCTATGACGCGCTCGAGAAGGCCGGGCAGCTCTCCTGCGCGGTCTGCGGCGATGCGCGGGTGAAGAAGGCGCTGATGGCGCCCTCGGTCAACGAGAACGCCGCCGCGCCGAAGCGGCGGCTGTCGGAGCCGGGCAACCCGCTCGAAAAGGCGATGGCCGAGCTGCGGCGCAAGCTGGAGGCGAATTCCGACTATGTCGGCGATGCCTTCGTGCGCGAGGTTCGGTCCATGCATGAAGGCAAGACCCCCGAGCGGGCGATCCACGGCGAAGCCCGCCCCGAAGAGGCGCGGCGCTTGATCGAGGACGGGATCCCGGTCGCGCCGCTGCCTTTCGCGCCCAAGCGCCGGACCAACTGATCCTACCTCCATTGCCCTCGCGTCGCCCGGCCGCTATGGAGGCGCCGGAATCTGCGCGGGGAGAGCCATGTCGGTCCTGGTGATGAAATTCGGCGGCACCTCGGTCGCCACGCTCGATCGGATCCACCGTGCCGCGAAACGCGTGGCCGTCGAGGTGGCCAAGGGGCACGAGGTGATCGTGATCGTCTCGGCGATGGCCGGCAAGACCAACGAGCTGGTGGGCTGGGTCAACGAGACCTCCCCGATGTATGACGCGCGCGAATACGACGCCGTCACCTCCTCGGGCGAGAACGTGACCGCGGGCCTGATGGCGCTGCGGCTTCAGGAAATGGATATCCCGGCGCGCAGCTGGCAGGGCTGGCAGGTGCCGGTGCAGACGACGAGTGCCCATGGCGCCGCGCGCATCGAGGACATCCCGCCCGAGAACATCCGCGCCAAGTTCGCCGAGGGCATGAAGGTCGCCGTGGTTGCGGGCTTTCAGGGCGTCAGTCCCGAGGGCCGCATCACCACGCTGGGCCGGGGTGGCTCGGACACCACGGCGGTGGCCTTCGCGGCCGCCTTCGACGCGGTGCGCTGCGACATCTACACCGACGTGGACGGGGTCTACACCACCGACCCGCGGATCTGCGAGAAGGCCCGCAAGCTCGATCGCATCGCCTTCGAGGAGATGCTGGAGCTGGCCTCTCTCGGGGCCAAGGTGCTGCAGACCCGCTCGGTCGAGCTGGCGATGCGTTACAAGGTGAAGCTGCGCGTGCTGTCGAGCTTCGAGGAACAGTCCGACGATGCGGGAACGCTCGTCTGCGACGAGGAGGATATCATGGAAAGCAACGTGGTCGCCGGTGTCGCCTATTCCCGCGACGAGGCCAAGATGACGCTCATCTCCGTGGCCGACCGGCCCGGCATCGCCTCGGCGATCTTCGGCGCGCTCGCCGATGCGAGCGTGAACGTGGACATGATCGTCCAGAACATTTCGGAAGAGGGTCGCACCGACATGACCTTCTCCTGCCCCAACGACCAGGTGATGCGCGCCGAGAAGGCGGTCGAAGCCGCCCGCGAGCGTGGCGACATCCGCTTCAACGACCTCGTCACCGACACCGGTGTCGCCAAGGTCTCGGTCGTCGGCATCGGCATGCGCAGCCACACCGGCGTCGCCGCCGACATGTTCAAGGCGCTTGCCGCCGAAGGCATCAATATCAAGGTCATCACCACCTCGGAGATCAAGATTTCCGTGCTGATCGACCGGAAATACATGGAACTCGCCGTGCAGGCCCTCCATGATGCCTTCGGGCTGGACAAGGCCGCCTGACCGGGACGACTCCCCCCAAGGTACGGGCGGCGAAGGGGCGGCGATGGTCGATCGACAGGTAGAATCCGAGAGCCGCAAGCTGCTGGGGCGCCTTTCGGCCGTGATGGCCGAGGGCGGCGCGGGCCAGGCGCGGCTCGACCGCATCGTCGGGCTGATCGCCTCCTCGATGAAGACCGAGGTCTGCTCGATCTACCTGTTCCGCGACGCCGAGACCCTCGAGCTCTGCGCCACCGAGGGCCTCAAGGCCGAATCCGTGCACCAGACCCGGATGCGGCTTGGCGAGGGCCTGGTCGGCCGCACCGCCCGCACCCGCCAGGTGGTCAACACCGCCGATGCTCCCGCCGAGCCGGGCTTCCGCTACATGCCCGAGACCGGCGAGGAACGATATTCCAGCTTCTGCGGCGTGCCGATCCAGCGCTTGGGCGAGCCCTTGGGCGTGTTGGTGGTGCAGTCCAAGGCGGCGCGCGAATTCACCCCCGACGAGGTCTATGCGCTCGAGGTCGTGGCCATGGTGCTGGCCGAGATGACCGAGCTGGGCGCCTTCATCGATACCGGTGCCGCGCTCTCGGCGCGCCACCAGCAGGCGGTGATGTTCAAGGGCACCTCCGGACAGGAGGGCGCGGCCGAAGGCCATGTCTGGCTGCACGACCCCCGCGTCGTCGTCACCAACCCGATCGCCGACGACCCGGCGATCGAGCTGGAGCGGCTGCGCCAGGCTGTGGACAAGCTGCGCGTCACCGTCGACGAGATGCTCTCGGGGGCGACGACCGCGAATGCCGATCAGGTGCAGGTGCTCGAGACCTATCGCATGTTCGCCAATTCGCGCAGCTGGATGCGGCGCATGGAGGAGGACATCGAGAGCGGGCTCTCGGCCGAGGCCGCCGTGGAAAAGGAGCAGTCGCTGGCGCGTTCGCGGATGAACCGCTCGGGCGATCACTACATGCGCGAGCGGCTCTCGGATCTCGACGATCTGTCGAACCGGCTGCTGCGCATCCTGACCGGCCAGGGCCGCGACACCGGCGCCGAGATGCCTGACGACCCTGTGCTGGTCGCGCGCAATATCGGCCCCGGCGAGCTTCTCGAATACGGCAAGAAGCTCAGGGGCATCGTGCTCGAAGAGGGCTCGGTCGGCTCCCACGCCGCGATCGTCGCCCGGGCCTGGGCGATCCCGCTGGTGATCCATGCGCGCAACATCACCCAGGAGGCGCTGAACGGTGACGTGATCCTGGTCGACGGCGATCAGGGCGTGGCGCATCTGCGGCCCGAGGAGACGGTGAAGACCGCGTTCCGCGACAAGATCGCGATGCAGGCCCGTGCGCTCGAACGCTATGCCTCGATCCGCGATCTGAAGGCCACGGCGCTGTGCGGCAGCACGATCTCGCTGCACATGAATGCCGGTCTGATGGCCGACCTGCCCTCGCTCAAGGGCTCGGGCGCCGAAGGGGTCGGGCTGTTTCGCACCGAGCTGCAGTTCCTGATCCGCAACAAGATGCCCAAGCGGGCCGAGCTCTCGGCGCTCTATGCGCGGGTGATGGACGCGGCGGACGGCAAGCGCGTCGCCTTCCGAACGCTCGACATCGGCTCGGACAAGGTGCTGAGCTACATGAAGCCCAACGACGAGCCGAACCCGGCGATGGGCTGGCGCGCGGTGCGGGTTGGGCTCGACAAGCCCGGCGTGCTCAGGATGCAGTTGCAGGCGCTGATCCGCGCCGCGAATGGCCGCCCGCTATCGGTGATGTTTCCCTTCGTCACCCTGCCGGCCGAGTTCTATGCCGCGCGCGAGGAATTCGAGAAGGCGATGGCGCGCGAGCGCATCCTCGGCCATGCGCTGCCCGAAACCATCGAGGTCGGCGCCATGCTCGAGACGCCGAGCCTCGCCTACGCGCCAGACTGCTTCTACCACGAGGTCGACTTCCTCTCCGTGGGCGGCAACGATCTCAAGCAGTTCTTCTTCGCCGCCGATCGCGAGAACGAGCGCGTGCGCCGCCGCTACGACACGCTCGACGTGAGCTTCCTGAGCTTCCTCGACCACATCCTCTCCCGCGCCAAAGCGGCCGGCACGCCGATCTCCTTCTGCGGCGAGGATGCGGGACGGCCGATGGAGGCGCTGTGCCTCGCCGCCCTCGGCTTTCCGATGCTGTCGATGCGCCCGGCCTCGGTCGGACCGGTCAAGCACCTGATCCGGCACTGCAACCTCAAGGCGCTGCGCGGTGTCATCGACGAGGCCCGGGCCGAGGGCGCCGCCTCGGTGCGGCCGGCCGTGACCAAATGGCTGACCTCGCAGGGCTGGCTGATGTGACGACTTGAACCGCTCTCCTCACTTCCATATATCTAGAAAAGTGGAAATGAGGAGACGGCCATGTCCGACCTACCCAATCTCGACCGCGACCGGCTGGAGCCGATCGATCCGGCGCTCTACGCCGCCGCCGGCGATCCGGGTCACGCGCCGCGCATCCTGATCCTCTATGGCAGCCTGCGCACCCGCTCCTTTTCGCGCTTCGCTGCCGAGGAGGCCGCGCGGCTGCTCGAACATCTCGGGGCCGAGGTGCGGATCTTCGACCCCACCGGTCTGCCGCTGCCGGATGCCGAGCCTGCCGACCACCCCAAGGTGGCTGAGTTGCGGGAACTCGCGGACTGGTCCGAGGGCATGGTCTGGTCTAGCCCCGAGCGGCATGGCGCGATGACGGGCATCCTCAAGGCGCAGATCGACTGGATCCCGCTCTCGTTGGGCAGCGTGCGGCCGACCCAGGGCAAGACCCTCGCCCTGATGCAGGTCTGCGGCGGCTCGCAGAGCTTCAACGCCCTCAACCAGATGCGGGTGCTGGGCCGCTGGATGCGCATGGTGACGATCCCCAACCAGTCCTCGGTCGCCAAGGCGTGGGACGAGTTCGACGAGGCCGGGCGGATGAAGCCGTCGCCCTATTACGCGCGGATCGTCGACGTGATGGAGGAGCTGGTGAAGTTCACCTATATGACCCGCGGCCGTCCCGCCCTCACCGACCGCTACTCCGAGCGGGTGGAAAGCCACGCGGCGCTGTCGAAGCGGGTGAACACCGGCAAGACCTAGCGCCGCGCCGGCATGCGGCGGCGGTCGAGCGCCGCGTGGAAGGCATCGAGCACCGCCGTCTCGCCATGGACGCGCGCCAGCCGCCGCAGCCCGAAATGGACATGCGCGATCTCGACGTAATAGTCGATGAAGGCGTAATTCGTGCCCGCACCGGCCGCCGCGCCAAGGATCGGAACGGCCTGACCTGCAAGCTTCTGTCCGAGCACGGTGGCAAAGCGCGGCGCCACGCGCGAGATCAGCCGGTTCACGGCGACGCCCGACAGGCCGAGCCTCGCGCCGAGAAAGGCGGTGTCGACGCCGTCGTCATCCTCCTCCGTGCCCCCGGCGCCGAAGACGCGCAGGCATTCGGCCCGGGTTTCGGCGCTGGCGGGATCCTCGCCATTGGCCTCGGCCACGCGCTGGACGGCGCGAAAGATCATCGTGGTGGCGACCGGCAGTTCGGCCAGCGCCGTGGTCATTCCGCCCAGGCCGCCCAGCGCCCCCGACAGCGTGCACATGAACCGTGCCGCCCGGTCCGAGCCGAAGGCCGCCTCGAGTACGGCCGCGCCATTGCCAGGGGCGCGCGTGCGTTCGGCCATGTCGTAGCTGCGCGTCAGCGCGGCCCGTGCTGCTGCCTCGATCCGTGCCCGGGCGGGCTTTGGCAGCATCCGGATGCCGCCCTCGACACGATTGCCGGCCAGATTGATGATCCGCATCAGCCCGCGCCCCGCGCGCGCCTGCCGTTCGGCCAGCGCCGTGATCTCGTCCTTCACCGCCGCATCGAGCGGCGCGGGGGGATGTTCGGGATTGATCTCGCGCATGACGGGGCTCATGCGCCGATATCTGGGATGCCCGGAGAGGTTTTCAATCCACCGCGCGCGTCACTTCGCCCGCGATCCCGTCCCAGCCGCCCTCGACGAGATCAAGCCCGAGCACACGTTCGGGGTTGGTCGGCGGCGGCATGATCACGCCTTCTAGCCGCGCGAAGCCGAAGCGGGCGTAATAGGGCGCGTCACCGACGAGCATCATGCGTGGATGGCCCAGATCGCGTGCCCGGGCGACCACCTCGTGGATCAGCAGCGCGCCGAGGCCTTCACCCTGCCGGGTGGGATGCACCGCGACCGGCCCTAGAAGCAGTGCGGGCACCTCGTCCACGCGCACCGGCCAGGTGCGGATCGCCCCGGCCACCTCGCCCGCGCGGCCGCGCGCCACGAGGCACAGCGCCGCCTCCGGCGGCACTCCGTCACGCAAGCGATACGACGACAGCGCCTCGCGTCCCGGTGCGAAGCACAGGTCGTAGAGAGCTTCGACCTCGTGGAAATCCCCGGGCGCCTCGCGCGCGATCTCGGCCATGCGTCACTCCCGCCCCCGCGGCGAAGCGCGCCGCGCGCCGCGCCCTAGCATGGCGGGGGCGCGGTGCAAACCGCCTCAGGCCGCTGGACCGACGCGGGCCGGGCCGCTACCTCTCGGTACAACTGAAAAGGAAAGCGCGATGTTCTACCGCCCCGAGGATGGCCACGGCCTGCCGCACAACCCGTTCAACGCCATCGTCACGCCCCGCCCGATCGGCTGGATCTCCACCCGTGGCGCCGATGGATCGGAGAACCTCGCCCCCTACTCCTTCTTCAACGCCGTGGCCTACGTCCCGCCGCAGGTGATGTTCGCCTCGACCTCGGCCAAGGAGGACCGAGACTGGTCCAAGGACAGCATGTCCAACATCCGCGAGACCGGCGTGTTCTGCGTCAACATCGTCGAATACGCGGCGCGCGACGCCATGAACGCGACCTCTGGACCGTGGCCGCGCGGCACCGACGAATTCGAGCATGCCGGCATCGAGCGGGCGGAATGCGAGACCATCCCCTGCTCGCGGGTGGCGTCGGCGCCTGCATCACTTGAGTGCAAGCTGGTCCGCTTCGTCGAGTTGGAAGGCGAGATGAACGTGATGGCGATCGGCGAAGTGACCGGCGTGCACATGCGCGACGACTGCCTCGTCGATGGCCATTTCGACGTGACCCGATTCCAGCCCTTGGCGCGGCTCGGCTATCGCGACTATGCCCGCGTGACCGAGCTGTTCAGCCTCAAGCGGCCCGCTGACTGAACGCAAAAGGCGGCCCGCCAAGGGGCCGCCTCTCGATTTTCGCAAAGGCCGGTGGGCTCAGTGCCCGCCGCCCAGCGCGCCGAGCCGGACGTCGTAATCGACCGCCAGACCGTAATTCGGATCGTCATCGCTCTCGACCACGAGCTGGCCTGCCCGGCGCAGAAGCGCGTGACAGTCCGGCGACAGGTGACGCAGTACCAGCCGCTTGCCGGCATTGGTGTAGCGCTCGGCCATCGTCTCGATCGCCGCCAGCGCCGATTGGTCGGCAACACGGCTGTGCTCGAAATCGACGATCACGTGGTCGGGGTCGTTTTCGACCTGGAACAGCTCGGAAAAGCCATCGGCCGAACCGAAGAAGAGCGGGCCCTGGATCTGGTAGACCTTGGCGCCGTCCTCAGTACGGAAGGTGCGCGCGCCGATCCGGGTCGCGTTCTGCCAGGCATAGGCCAGCGCCGAGACGATCACCCCCGCGACCACCGCGGTGGCGAGGTCGGTCAGCACGGTGATGACCGTGACCAGCACGATGACGATGGCATCCACCCGCGGCACCCGGCGCATAACCCGGAAGCTGTTCCAGGCGAAGGTGCCGATCACGACCATGAACATCACGCCGACCAGCGCGGCGAGCGGGATCTGCTCGATCACCGGGGCGGCGAAGAGGATGAAGCACAGAAGGAAGATCGCGGCCGATGCGGCGGCAAGACGGGTGCGGCCGCCCGAGGAGACGTTGATCATCGACTGGCCGATCATCGCGCAGCCGCCCATCCCGCCGAAGAAGCCGGTGACGACGTTGGCGATGCCCTGCGCCACGCATTCCTGGCTGGCGCCGCCGCGCTTGCCCGTGATCTCGCTGACGAGGTTGAGCGTCAGCAGGCTTTCGATCAGGCCGATCGCGGCAAGGATCAGCGCGTAGGGCAGGATGATGCCGAAGGTCTCGAGGTTGAGCGGCACCATCGGGATCGAGAACTCGGGCAGCCCGCCCGAGATCTGCGCAAGGTCGCCGACGCGCGGCACCGGCAGGCCGAAGCCGATCACCAGCGCGGCCACGATGCCGATGGCGGCGAGCGGCGCGGGGATCGCACGGGTCAGGCGTGGCATGATCCAGATGATGAACATCGTGAGCGCCACCAGCGCCAGCATCAGCACCAGGCGTCCACCGCTGAGGAAGCCGCCGGTCTGGGGGTCGTGGAACTGTTCGAGCTGCGACAGGCCGATCACGATGGCCAGGCCGTTGACGAATCCGAGCATCACCGGATGCGGTACCAGCCGCATGAATTTGCCCAGCCGGAAGATGCCGGCGAGCACCTGAAGGATGCCCATTAGCACCACGGTGGCGAAGAGATACTCCACGCCGTGCTCGGCGACGAGGCTGACCATCACCACTGCGAGCGCGCCTGTGGCGCCAGAGATCATGCCAGGCCGGCCGCCGATCAGTGCCGTGATCAGGCCGACAAGGAAGGCCGCATAAAGGCCGACGAGCGGGTTGACCCCGGCGACGAAGGCGAAGGCCACCGCCTCGGGCACCAGCGCCAGTGCCACCGTCAGCCCCGACAGGATCTCGGTCTTGTAATCGGCGGCGCTGCCGGGCAGCGCCGGGGCGTTCTCGGAGGAGACGGCATTGGCCAGCACGGCCAGCGGGGATCGGCTCATCGGCTCACTTTCGCGGACAGGTTCGTTCGGGATGCGGTCGCGGCATAGCCCAGCGCGCCCCGCGACGGAACCCGCAAACGCGCCGTTTCCCCGAATCGGGCTTCGCAAGCGGCCCTGCACGCCCTATGAACGCGCCGCCCGTCCCTCGGGGACACGTACAGCCGCAATACAAGGAGCCGTCATGGCCCATGTGACCGACTACATCCGCACCATCCCCGACTTCCCGCATGAAGGCATCATGTTCAGGGACGTCACCACGCTCTTCGCCGATCGCGACGGGCTGCGGCTCGCCATCGAGGGGCTGGTCACGGCCTGCGAAGGGCTCGAAATCGACACGGTGGCAGGTCTCGAAGCCCGCGGCTTCATCCTGGGCGGGGCGCTTGCCGACCGGCTCGGCACCGGCTTCGTGCCGATCCGCAAAAAGGGCAAGCTGCCCGGCAAGACCATCGAGCAGGCCTACAGCCTCGAATATGGCGAAGCGGTGGTCGAAATTCATGACGATGCGCTGCATGCCGGCCAGAAGGTACTCTTGGTCGACGATCTGCTGGCCACCGGCGGCACGGCCGAAGCGGGGATCAGGCTGATCGAGCGGCTGGGCGCCGAGGTCACGGCCTGCGCCTTCGTGATCGATCTCAAGGACTTGGGCGGCCGGAAGCGGCTTGAGGGGCTGGGTCAGCGGGTCGAGGCGCTCTGCGCCTATGAAGGGGCCTGAGCCCATCTCGCAGACGTGAAGCTTGGCGGCACGCCGCGCGCAACTGCGGGGCGGGCTCCAGCGTTTGATGTCCACGAAGCGAGGTGCGGCGATGGTCGCCGCGCCTGCCGCGATTGAGGACGTCCCCAATGGGTGAATTCATCGACAAGACCAAGGCCGCCGCCAATAAGGCCGCTGGCTCCGCCAAGGATGCCATCGGCGAGGCGACGGGCGACGAGCGGCTGCGCTCCGAGGGCAAGGCACAGAAGGCGCGCGGCACGGCTCAGAACGTCTCGGGTTCGATCAAGGGGGCGCTGGGCGACGACATCTGAGCCCGTCTTCCGAAATCCCGGCTCCGCGTGAGCTCGAATGGCCGCAGCGATGCGGCCATTCGCATGTCGGGCCTCAGCCCCTCAATACCGCGCCCGGATTGAGGATACCGTTCGGATCGAGCGCCGACTTGATTGCGCGCATCATCGACAGCTTCACCGGGTCGCCGTAGCGCTCCAGATCGCCGACCTTGAGCCGACCGATGCCATGCTCGGCGCTCACAGAGCCGCCGAAGCCATGCGCGAGGTCGTGGACGATCTCCTTCACGCGCGGGCGGATGTCGTCGAACTCCCGCTGGTCCCGTCCTTTCGGCGGGAAGACGTTGTAATGCAGGTTGCCGTCGCCCAGATGACCGAAGCAGTTGATCCGCACCTCGCCCACTTCCTGCAGCGCCGAGCCGCCTTGCGCGATGAAGTCCGGCACGGAGGAGAGCGGGACAGATATGTCGTGCGAAGAGATCGAGCCGATGCGGCGGTTGGCCTCGGGGATCGTCTCCCTTACTGCCCAGAGCGCCTCGGCCTGAGCCTCGGAGGAGGCGATCACCCCATCCTCGGACAGCCCCTTCTCGAGCGCTGCTTCGAAGATCGTGGCGAGGCTGTCCGCCGGACGCAGCCCCTCGGGCAGGCCCAACTCGATCAGCACCATCCATTCCGGCAGCGGATCGAGAGGTACGCGCGCGTCGAGACCGGCCTCGATCAGGAACTCGGGGCCTTGCCGGTGCATCAGCTCGAACGCGGTGACGTTGTCGCCGACCCGGTCGCGCGCCAGCGCCAGCAGATCGAGCGCGGCCCGGGGGGAGGCCACCTGCAGAAGCGCCGTGCCGGAGGCCGCGGGCACAGGCGCCAGCTTCAGCGCCGCGGCGGTGATGACGCCCAGCGTGCCCTCAGCGCCGATCATCAGGTCGCGCAGGTCGTAGCCGGTGTTGTCCTTGTAGAGCCGCGTCAGCCCGTGCCAGATCTCGCCCTGTGCCGTGACCACCTCGAGCCCGAGGCATTGCGCCCGCGCATTGCCGTAGCGCAGCACGTTGAGCCCGCCTGCATTTGTCGACAGGAGCCCGCCGATCCGGGCCGAGCCTTCCGAGGCAAGCGAGAGCGGGAACATTCGCCCGGCGTCGCGCGCGGCGTCCTGAACGCCGGCCAGGATTGCCCCGGCCTCGGCGACGATGACATTCTCGGAGGGGTGGACCGCGCGGATCGCGTCCATCCGGGCCAGCGACAGGATCACCGGCGCCGCGCCATCCTGCATTACCTGCCCGCCCACGAGGCCGGTACCGCCGCCATGCGGCACCACGCCGATGCGCGCCGCGTGGCAGGCCCGCAGGATCGTGGCCACCTCCTCGGTCGAGCTTGGTGCCAGCAGCAGCCCCTGCCCCGTGTAGCGGCCCCTCGGCTCCTGCAGATGCTCCGGCCCCGCCTCGCGGAACGCGGCCGCGGGCAGGTGCGCGCGGAGCGTGTCGAGGAACGCAGGCGTGGCGGGGTTCAGCATGGCAGGTCTCCTCCCTAGCCAGTCTCGGCGCGACCGCGCCGGTCGGCCCGCAGATTGGCGTAGAGCACATGGTTGCGCCAGCGGCCGTCGATCTGCAGGTAACTTTGCGCCACGCCCTCATACTTGTAGCCGCAGCTCTCGAGCAGGCGGCGCGAGGGGGTGTTTTCGGGCAGGCATCCCGCCTCGATCCGGCTGAGGTCCATGACGTTGAAGGCGTGGTGCACCACCGCCAGCACCGCTTCGCGCATGTAGCCCGCACGGGCGAAGGGCTTGCCGATCCAGTAGCCGGTCGTGCCCGCCTGCGCCGGGCCGCGGCGGATGTTGTCGAGGGTAATGGCCCCCAACAGCATCTGGTCGGCGCGCCGGATCAGGAACAGCGGCAGCGCGGTGTTCTGGGCGATCGAGCGCTGCGCCCAGTAGACGCGGTTTGTGAAGGCGCGGCGGGTCAGGTGGTCGGCCGCCCAAGTCGGCTCCCAGCGGGTCAGGAAATCCGCCGAGCCCTCGCGCAGCGCCGCCCAGGCCCGGTAATCGCCATGCACGGGCGGGCGCAGGGTCAGCCGCTCGGTCTCGATCTGGACCCGCCGCCGCTGGCCGAGCATCAGGCGGCGAGCCTTTCCTTCAGCTCGTCGAGACGCGGCGCCTTTTCCGCCGGGCCGTAGAGCGCCAGGGCACTGCCGGCGCCGCCCGCCGCATGGGCGGCGAAGGCGCGGACATCCTCGACGGTGACGGCGTCGATCTTCTCGACCGCCTCCTCGATGCCCGGCACCCGGCCCCAGATCGCCAGCATCCGCGCCAGGCGCTCGGCCCGGTTCGACGGGCTTTCCAGCCCCATCAGCATCCCGGCCTTCATCTGCGCGCGGGCCCGGGCGACCTCGGCCTCGCTCATGTCGTCGGCCGCGCGCTTCATCTCGTCGATGGTGAGCCGCGCCAGATCGCCGATCTCCTCGGCCGAGGTCCCGGCATAGATCGTGGTCATGCCGGTGTCCTCATAGGCCCCGGCCTGCGCGAAGATAGTGTAGCACAGACCCCGATCCTCGCGGATCTTCTGGAACAGGCGGGACGACATGCCGCCGCCCAAAGCGGTGGCGTAGATCTGCGCCGTGTAGATCGCCGGATCGCGGTAATGCGGGCCTTCGAGCGCCATCGCGAAATGCACCTGCTCGAGCGGCTTGATCACCCGCCTCTCGCCGCCGAGGAAACGCGCGGGCGGCTGGATCGGCGCGGTGACGCGCGGCGCCAGCCCGCCGAACAGCCGTTCGGCCGCGGCCACGATGGCCTCGTGATCGACATCGCCCGCCGCCGACAGGATCAGCTGCCCCGGGCCGTAATGGGCTTGGGTGAACGCCTCGAGATCGGCGCGGCTGAAGCGCGCCACCCGCTCGGCGGGGCCGAGGATGGTGCGGCCCAGCGACTGGCCTGGATAGGCCTCTTCCTGGAGCCAGTCGAAGATGATGTCGTCGGGCGTGTCCAGCGCCTGGCCGATCTCCTGCAGGATCACGCCGCGCTCGACCTCGATTTCCTCGGGCGAGAAGACCGGGTTCAGCAGGATGTCGGAGATCACGTCGAGCGCGAGGTCCACGTCCTGCCCAAGCACCCGGGCGTAATAGGCGGTCATCTCGCGCGAGGTATAGGCGTTGATGTAGCCGCCCACGTCCTCGATCGCCTCGGCGATGGCCAGCGCCGAGCGTTTCGCCGTGCCCTTGAACGCCATGTGCTCGAGGAAATGGGCGATACCGTTCTGGTCCTCGGTCTCGTGTCGGCCGCCGGCCAGCACCCAGATGCCGATCGAGGCCGATTGCAGCCCCGGCATCCGCTCGGTGGCGATGCGGAAGCCGTTGGACAGGGTATGCAGCTGGACACTCACCGTGCGATCTTCTCCCGGATGACGGATTGCAGGGCGGCGAGGTCGTTCTCGACCCGCGTCACCCGCTCGGGGCGGTCATACAGCCCTGCCATCCGGGTGGGAAGGGGCGGCCGGACCGTGGTGGCGGCCTCGACCGCGTCGGGGAACTTCGCGGGATGCGCGGTGGCGAGCGTCACCATCGGATTGTCGCCCAGATGCGTCTCGGCCACGTGCACGCCGACCGCAGAATGCGGGCACAGAAGCTCGCCGGTCTCGGCATGGAGACGGCGGATGGTCTCGCGCGTCTCCTCCTCGGAGGCCCGGCCCGAGGCGAAGCTGTCACGCAGCCGGCCGATCGCACCCTGGCTCACCGCGAAACCGCCTTCGCGCTTGAGCTCGTTCATCAGCTGGGTCACCGCCGCGCCGTCGCGCCCATAGGCATCCCACAGCGCCCGCTCGAAGTTCGACGACACTTGGATGTCCATCGACGGGCTGATGGTCGGCGTGACGCCCGCCTTGCGGTGCTCGCCGCTCTCGATGGTCCGGTGCAGGATGTCGTTGCGGTTGGTGGCGATCACCAGCCGCCCGATGCTGAGCCCCATGCGCCGCGCGATGTCGCCGGCGTAGATATCGCCGAAATTGCCGGTCGGCACGGTGAAGTCGATGTCGCGATGCGGCGCGCCGAGCGTGGTGGCGGCGGTGAAGTAGTACACCACCTGCGCCAGCACCCGGCCCCAGTTGATCGAGTTCACCCCCGCCAGCCCGACCTCGTCGCGGAAGTCGAAATCGTTGAACATGTCCTTGAGCGCGGCCTGGCAATCGTCGAAATCGCCGCTCACCGCGAGGGTGTGGACGTTCTCTTCCGACGGCGTGGTCATCTGCCGACGCTGCACTTCGGAGATCCGCTCATGCGGGTAGAGGATCACCACGTCGACATTGGCGAGCCCGCGGAAAGCCTCGATCGCCGCCGAGCCGGTATCGCCGGAGGTCGCGCCGACGATGGTGATGCGCCGCCCCGACCGCTCCAGCGAGGCCTGGAACAGCTGACCGATCAGCTGCATGGCAAAGTCCTTGAAGGCCAGCGTCGGCCCGTGGAACAGCTCCAGCAGGTGGTGGTTCGGGCCGAGCTGCTTGAGCGGCGCGCGGGCGGGATGGGCAAAGCCCGCATAGGCCCGCGCGATCAGCTCGCGGAATTCGTCATCGGTGAAGGCGTCGCCGATGAAGGGGCGCATCACCCGGAAGGCCACCTCCTCGTAGGGCTGGCCCGCCATCGCCGCGATCTGGGCGCGGTCGAACATCGGCACCGTCTCGGGGACGTAGAGGCCGCCGTCGCGGGCCAGACCGGTGAGCATCGCCTCTTCGAAGGAGAGGCTCGGGGCCTGGCCCCGGGTCGAGACGTAGCGCATGGATCGGTCCTTCGTGGTCAGGACGCGGCGCGGCGGCCGCGCCACAGGAAAAATCCGGTCATCACGGCCCAGACGGCGGCCAGCGAGAACCAGGTGATCGCGTAGCCGAGGTGGTCGTTCGGCACGGCGCCGCTGTCAAGCGGCATGGGGATGGTGCCGACCGACGGGCTGATCCGTCTTGCCACCACCAGAAGCGGGCGGGTGCCGAGCGCGGCGGCCATCGGCCCGACGTCGCGCGCGTACCAGATGTTGGCGGCGGTGTCGGCGGGCGGGGTCCATTCGTCAGCTTCCTGCGGCCAGTGCAGGTTGCCCGTGACCATCACGTCGAGCGCGGCGCGGCCGCGCTCCTTGGCCTCCAAGGGCACGAAGCCGAGATCGATCATCACCCGGCGACCGCCGGTGTCGAGCACGCCGATCACCCGGAAGCCGGGGCCATCCGCCGCGCTCAGCACGTGGATCTCTTCGCCGGTCAATCGGCCCTGGGCCACCACCGGCAGGTAGCGCTGAGCCTGCGGGTCGGCGCTCGACACGCCCGATAGCGGCACCGGGGCCGCGAGGATGCGTGAGTCGAGATCGGCAAGGATCGCGGTCTTCCACGACAGGCGCTGCACCTGCCAGACACCGAGGCCGAGCAGGATGGCGCAGCCCATGAGTCCCATGAGCAGGGGAAGGATCGTTCGGCGCATCTCGTCTCCGGAAACGAAAGGACGCGCGAGGAGGCCCCGCGCGTCCGTGAATCGGTGGGCCATGTGGCGGGCGGTCTCGCCCCGACCGCTCAGCTGCCCCAGACGTAGATCGCGAAGAACAGGAAGAGCCAGACCACGTCGACGAAATGCCAGTACCAGGCCGCCGCTTCGAAGCCGACATGCTTCTCGGGGGTGAAATGGCCGCGCTCGAGGCGGATCAGGCAGACCAGCAGGAAGATCGTGCCGATGATCACATGCGCACCGTGGAAGCCGGTCGCCATGAAGAACACGCCGCCATAGACGTTGCCGCCGAAGCTGAAGGGCGCTTCCCAGTATTCCAGCGCCTGGAAGCCGGTGAAGATCAGGCCGAGCACTACGGCGATGATCAGGCCGTTGCGCATGTCCTTGCGGTTGTTCTCATGCACCAGCGCGTGGTGCGCCCAGGTGGCCGCCGCGCCCGAGCACAGCAGGATCAGCGTGTTGATCAGCGGCAGGTGCCACGGGTCGAAGGTGGTGATGCCCTCGGGCGGCCAGACGCCGTCGACCATCGGGCTTTCGGGGCCCATCGGGTAGAGCGCGTTCTTGAAGAAGGCCCAGAACCATGCCGCGAAGAACATCACCTCGGACATGATGAACATGATCACGCCGTAGCGCAGGCCGATCTGCACCACCGGGGTGTGATCGCCGACCCGGCTTTCGCCGACCACGTCGGCCCACCAGCCATACATGCTGTAGAGCACGGCGGCGAGGCCGATCAGGAACAGCCAGGGGCCCGAGCCATGCATCCAGACGACGGCGCCGAACAGCATCGCGAAGGCGCCACCGGCGGAGATGAGCGGCCAGATGGACGGGGCCAGGATGTGGTAGTCGTGGTTCTTCTCATGCGCCATTGCGTCGGTCCCTCGGGCCTTTCGTTCAGTTCGTGTCTATCGCCTGCACGGCGGTTCGTGTCAAAGACTCGTTGCCCGGCGCCAGCGCCGCCGTCTCCGTGTCCTCTGGCAGGTCGATCTCGTAGAAAGTGTAGCTCAGCGTGATCTCGTGGACATACTTCGCCTCACGATGCTCCACGATCTCGGGATCGACGTAGAAGCTCACCGGCATCAGCACCGTCTCGCCGGGCTGCAGCACCTGCTCGGTGAAGCAGAAGCAGTCGATCTTCTCGAAGAAGCCGCCGGCCGCATAGGGCGCGACGTTGTAGGCCGCCTGCCCCGCCACCGGCCGATCGGTCGGGTTGTGGGCCTCGTAGAAGGCCAGCCCGGTTTCGCCGATCTTGAGCGTCATCTGCCGCTCGACCGGCTTGAAGGTCCAGGGCATGCCGCGATCGAGCGAGGCGTCGAAGCGCACGGTGATGGTCTCGTCGAGCACGGTGTCCGAGGCGGCCTCCGCCACCGAGGTGGCACCTCCGAAGCCGGTCACGCGGCAGAACCAGGAATAGAAGGGCACGGCGGCCCAGGCGAGCGCGCCCATCACCACGACCACGCCGACCATCTGCAGCGCCGTGCGGCGCAGTCTGCGATCCCGATCGGTCATTGCGCCGGCGCCTCCTCCTGCGGAACGAGCTGCGGCCGGGCGACATGGTCGAAACGCTCGAGCTCGACGATGTTGCCCAGGCTCAGCGTCTTGACCACGGTCAGGCCGAACATCAGGGCGACGAAGCCGACAAGCAGCAGCCCGACGCCCAAGTTGCGGCCCCGCCGGCGGTGATGCAGTTCATGTTCGACACGCATGGAAATGTCTCCTTATGCCCCGACCAGCCCCGACAGGATCTGCCAGGAACCGCCCCAGGGACGCAGCGCCGCCTCGATCAGAAGCGCGCCGAAATGCAGGAAAAGATAGCCGAGCGAGATCTTGAAGACCTTCTTCTCGGCGGCGTAGCCATCGGCCTCCGCCTGCGCCTCGTCGCGGCGCAGCAGCTTCCAGGCGCCGCCCAGGAACTGCAGGTTCAGCACGACCGCGATGGCGAGGTAGATCGGCCCGCCGATCGAGGTGAAGCCAAGGCCCAGCGCCACCGGCAGCAGCAGCAGCGTATAGGCGAGGATGTGGCGGCGGGTGGAGCGGCGGCCATGCGTCTCGGTCAGCATCGGCACGCCCGCGTCGCCGTAATCCGATTTCACGAACAGCGCCAGCGCCCAGAAATGCGGCGGCGTCCACATGAAGGTCAGCGCGAACATCAGCACGCTCTCGAGGGCGATGTCGCCGGTCGCGGCGGCCCAGCCGATCATCGGGGGGAAGGCGCCTGCGGCGCCGCCGATGACGATGTTCTGCGGCGTCGAGCGCTTGAGCCACATCGTGTAGATCACGGCGTAGAAGAAGATAGTGAAGGCCAGCAGGCCAGCGGCCAGCGGCCCGGCGGCGAGGAACAGCACCACCACCGAGAAGCCCGACAGCGCCAGCCCCAGCGCCAGCGCGTCGCCCGGCGTCGTCTTGCCCGACGGGATCGGGCGCGACTTGGTGCGGCGCATGATCGCGTCGATGTCGGCGTCCCACCACATGTTGAGCGCGCCGGAGGCACCGCCACCGACCGCGATGCACAGGATCGCCACGAAACCGATGAAGGGATTGACCGGTACCGGCGCGACCACGAGGCCGACCAGCGCGGTGAAGACCACAAGCGACATCACCCGCGGCTTGAGCAGCGCGAAGTAGTCCTTGAGCCCCGCTTCGGGGGCCCCGGGATAGCTCAGGTCGGTCATGCTGGCATCGGTCATGCGGGCTCCCGTCCGGCGGTCATCATCCGCCGTCGCTGCTGGCGCGGTCGCAGGGCGCGTCGACCCCGCCGTCGCGGCCGGGCGGTCCCGGCCGGTCGTCATGTCGAATGGCGGCGATGCCGCCTCGTCGGGCGGGCGCCTGCGCGCCCTGCCCCGTCAGCCACGTCCCGGGTCAGGCCGGGAACTCTTCCTTGGCGCCGGCGAGCCACTGCTCGTAGGCCTCGGGGCTCACCACCTTGACGGTGATCGGCATGTAGGCGTGGTCTTTGCCGCACAGCTCCGAGCACTGGCCGAAATAGACGCCTTCCTGCTCGGCCTCGAACCACAGCTGGGCGATCCGGCCCGGCACCGCGTCCTGCTTCACGCCGAAGGCCGGGATGGTCCAGGAATGGATCACGTCGGCACCGGTGACGTCCATCACCACGGTCGCGCCCACCGGCACCACCACGGCGGTGTCGGTCGCCAGCTTGAACTCGTCGGCGCCGTAGCCGGCTTCGTTCAGCTCGGCCAGGATCTCCTCGTTGAGGTTGCCCATGCCGGCACCGATCATGAAGCTCTCGAAGGCGACGTCCTCGTCGACATACTCGTAGCCCCAGTACCACTGGAAGCCGGTCACCTTGATCCGGACATCACCCTCGGGGATCTCCTGCTGGTCGAACAGCACCGGCAGGGAGAAGGCGCCGATGAAGATCAGGATCACGATCGGCACAACGGTCCAGGCGATCTCGAGCGGCGAGTTGTGGGTGAAGGTCGCGGGCTTCGGATTGGATTTGCGGTTGTAGCGCAGGATCACGAAGGCCAGCAGGCCGGTGACGAAGAGCGTGATCGCGGTGATGATCACCAGCAGCATGCCGTCGAGCCAGTGGATGTCGCGCGCCAGCTTGGTCGCGGCGGGTTGCCAGCCCACGGCCCCGTCAACCGGACGGCCGATGATCGGCAGCTCGGCGATCGTCTCCTGTGCCGAAACCGCGCCCGCCGTCAGGCTGGCGGCGATGGTCCCGAGCATGGCGAGGGGCTTTGTGAGGTGCATGTCTCTACCTTGCATGTGTGGCGTAATCCGGCGCCCCGAGGCCCCCGCGCGGGCGGAATCCCCTGTCGTCCGCGGGTCTATTCCCATAAACTGTCGCGCAGAACAAGCTGTCGGGTTGCGGCAAAGGGACGCTCGCCCTACCTGCCCCGGCGCCCCTTTCCCACCCGCCGAGGACGCCAGATGACCGCACGCCAGGCCGAACCCGCCTTCGACCCCTTTGCCACACATCTCGACCGCGCCGCGGCGTTGCGGCTCCTGCGCGAGGCGGTGGCGGGCGCCGATGATGGCGAGGTGTTTCTCGAGCGGCGCCGTTCCGAGGTGCTGGGCTTCGACGACGGGCGGCTCAAGCACGCCAATTTCGACGCGGCCGAGGGCTTCGGGCTGCGCGCGGTGCGCGGCGAGACCGCCGGTTACGCCCATTCGACCACGATCGACGAAGCGGCGGTGGCCCGCGCCGTCGCCACGGCCCGGCTCGCTGTGGGCGATGGCGGCGGCACGCTGGCCGAGGCGCCGGCGCGCACCAACCGCCACCTTTATACGGATGCCGACCCGATCATGGGCGCGAGCTTCGGCGCCAAGGTCGACATCCTGCGCGAGATCGACGCGGTGGCGCGCGCGCTCGACCCGCGGGTGGTGCAGGTGACCGCCAGCCTCGCCGCCTCGCATCAGGAGGTGGCGATCCTGCGGCCCGAGGACGCGCTCTATACCGACATCCGCCCGATGGCTCGGATCTCGATCGGCGTGATCGTCGAGAAGGACGGGCGCCGCGAGAGCGGCCACATGGGCGGCGGCGGACGTTTCGGCCTCGACGGGCTGATGGCGCGCGACCACTGGGAGCCGGTGCTGCGCGAGGCACTGAGGATCGCGCTGGTCAATCTCGACGCCGAGGCAGCGCCCGCCGGCGTCATGGACGTGGTGCTCGGGCCGGGCTGGCCCGGCATCCTGCTGCACGAGGCGGTGGGCCACGGCCTCGAGGGCGATTTCAACCGCAAGGGTTCCTCGGCCTTTTCGGGGCTGATGGGGAGCGAGGTCGCCGCGCGCGGCGTCACAGTGCTCGATGACGGTACGATTCCGGATCGCCGCGGCTCGATCACTTTCGACGACGAGGGCACGCCCTCGAACCGCACCACGCTGATCGAGGATGGCAAGCTGGTGGGCTACATGCAGGACCGGCAGAACGCGCGGCTGATGGGCGTCGCGCCGACCGGCAATGGCCGGCGCGAGAGCTTTGCCCACACGCCGATGCCGCGCATGACCAACACCTACATGCTGGCGGGCAATGACGATCCCGAAGCCATGGTCGCCGACCTCAAGGACGGGATCTGGGCGGTGGGCTTCGGTGGCGGGCAGGTCGACATCACCTCCGGCAAGTTCGTCTTCTCCTGCACCGAGGCCTACCGGGTGAAGAACGGCAAGGTCGGCGCGCCGGTCAAGGGCGCGACCCTGATCGGCGACGGCGCCACTGCACTCAAGAAGATCCGCGCCATCGGCAATGACCTCGCGCTCGACCCCGGCATCGGCAATTGCGGCAAGGCGGGCCAATGGGTGCCGGTCGGCGTGGGCCAGCCTTCCCTGATGATCGGAGGCCTGACGGTGGGCGGATCGGGCAGCTGATACGCCTTTCGATTTACGCGCTGTTAACCGAGTCGCCCTAGTTCTGGTCGGGCAACAGGCGAGGCGCGGATGGCCCAGAACCCGACTTCTTCCGCTCACCCCCCACTCCCACCCACCTCGGAAGAAGACACGCTGTCCCGCCTGCGCCTGTTGCGCTCCCGCCGCGTGGGGATCGTCACCTACTGGCGCCTGATCGCCGAGCATCGTTGCGCGCGCGACGCGCTCGCGGCGCTGCCCGACATTGCCCGTGCCGCCGGGATCGAGAATTACGTCCCCTGCCCGCCCGAGGCCGCGCGGGCCGAAATGGCGGCCGCCGCGCGGCTCGGGGCGCGGTTGCTGGCGCATGGCGATCCCCTCTACCCCTCTGACCTTGCTGCCCTGCCCGACGCGCCTCCGCTGCTGTGGATGCGCGGTCGCGCGGCACTGTTGCGCCGTCCGCTGCTGGCCGTGGTCGGCGCGCGCAACGCCTCGTCTCTCGGGTTGCGCATGGCGCGGCGCATGGCGGCGGATCTGTCGGAGGCGGGCTGGGTCGTGGTATCGGGGCTGGCGCGCGGCATCGACGCCCAGGCGCATGAGGCCGCACTCGGCGGCGGCACGATCGCGGTGACCGCTGGTGGCGTCGACGTGACCTATCCGCCCGAAAACGCGAAGCTGTACGACCGCATCGCCCATGACGGGCTGATCCTGTCGGAGCAACCCATGGGCCTCGCACCGCAGGGACGGCACTTCCCGGCCCGCAACCGCATCGTCGCCGGACTCGCACGTGCCACCATCGTGGTCGAGGCCGCGCCCCGCTCCGGCAGCCTGATCACCGCCCGAGCAGCACTCGAGGCGGGGCGCGAGGTGATGGCCGTCCCCGGACACCCCTTCGACGCCCGCGCCGGCGGCTGCAACGCGCTGATCCGCGACGGCGCGACGCTGATGCGCGGTGCGCGTGACGTGCTGGACATCCTCGGAACACCCGCCGCGCCTGCGCCGACCATCGCCGAGCGTCCGACGCCCCGGCCGCCGGATGCTCCGGTCGAGGAGCTGGAGCGGCGCATCCTCTCGGCCCTTTCGGCCGCGCCGCTGGCCGAGGACCAGCTGCTGCGCGATCTCGGCCTTCCGGCGGCGCAGGTGGCCCCGGCGCTGGTCGACCTCGAGCTCTCGGGCCGGGTCGAGCGGCAGCCCGGGGGGCTGCTGGTGCGCCGGGACCTTGCCCGGACCGGCTGAGACCAAGCGACAGAGGGCGGATTGACATTGCGGCGGCGGCCGCCACATGTTGCGCGCCCAAAGCGCCCCTCCCCTGTCCCGAGGATTCCCCATGCCCGTCGTCGTCGTCGAATCTCCGGCCAAGGCCAAGACGATCAACACTTATCTCGGGTCGGACTACACCGTCCTCGCCTCCTACGGGCATGTGCGCGACCTGCCGCCAAAGGACGGCTCGGTCGACACCGAGAACGATTTCGACATGCGCTGGGAGGTCGGAGCCGACAGCCGCAAGCACGTCAAGGCGATCGCCGACGCACTCAAGAACGACCCGAACCTGATCCTCGCCACCGACCCTGATCGCGAAGGCGAGGCGATCTCTTGGCACCTTCAGGAGGCGCTGACCGCGCGCAAGGTGCTCAAGAAGGACACACCGGTGTCGCGCGTCGTGTTCAACGCGATAACCAAGGCCGCCGTGACCGAGGCGATGAAGAACCCGCGCGAGGTCGACGCGCCCTTGGTGCACGCCTATCTGGCGCGCCGCGCGCTCGACTACCTGGTGGGTTTCAACCTGTCGCCCGTGCTGTGGCGCAAGCTGCCCGGCGCGAAATCTGCCGGCCGGGTGCAGTCGGTCTGCCTGCGGCTCATCGTCGAGCGCGAGATGGAGATCGAGGCGTTCAAGCCCCGCGAATACTGGAGCGTGAAGGCGCAGCTGGTCACGCCGCGTGGCCAGGAATACGAAGCGCGCCTCACCGTGCTGGCCGGCAAGAAGCTCGACCGCTTCGACATCGCCGACCGGACCCAGGCCGAAATGGCCGTGCAGGCCGTGGCCTCGCGCGATCTCACGGTATCTTCGGTCGAGGCGAAGCCGGCGTCGCGCAACCCCTCCGCACCCTTCATGACCTCGACGCTGCAGCAGGAAGCCAGCCGCAAGTTCGGCATGGGCGCGCGCGCCACGATGTCGGCCGCCCAGCGCCTCTACGAGGCGGGCTACATCACCTACATGCGGACCGACGGCATCGACATGGCGCCCGAGGCAGTGATGGCCGCCCGCGACGAGATCAAGTCGCGCTACGGCGAGGCCTACGTGCCCAAGAGCCCGCGCATGTACAAGAACAAGGCCAAGAACGCGCAGGAAGCCCACGAGTGCATCCGGCCTACCGACATGTCGCGCGACGCGTCGAAACTGGCGCGGCTGGAGGCGGACCAGCGCAAGCTCTACGACCTGATCTGGAAGCGCACCCTCGCCTGCCAGATGGAAGCCGCGCGGATGGAGCGCACCACCGTCGACATCGCCAGCCGGGACGAGCAGGTCGTGCTGCGTGCCACCGGCCAGGTCGTGCTCTTCGACGGCTTCCTCAAGGTCTATGAAGAGGGCCGCGACGACGTCGAGAGCGATGACGACCGCCGCCTGCCGCAGATCCATCAGGGCGAGGCCGCCAAGTTCGCCTCCGGCACGCTCAAGGGTGCCTTCGCCAAGGCGACCGAGGAGAACAAGGACGCGGCTGTTCTCGGCGGCCCCGATGCCGTGCTGGCACTGCAGCACCACACCCAGCCGCCGCCGCGCTACACCGAGGCGACGCTGGTGAAGCGTATGGAAGAGCTCGGCATCGGCCGTCCCTCGACCTATGCCAGCGTCATCGGCACGATCCAGGACCGCGAATACGTCACCAAGGACAAGAACCGGCTGATCCCGCAGGACAAGGGGCGGATCGTCACGATCTTCCTGCTCAACTTCTTCAAGCGCTACGTCGAATACGACTTCACCGCCGAACTCGAAGAACAGCTCGACGACGTCTCGGCCGGCAAGGCGGACTACAAGGAGCTGCTGGCCCAGTTCTGGCGCGATTTCTCGGCGGCCATCGCCGAAACCTCGGAACTGCGCATCACCGAGGTTCTCGACGTGCTCGACGAGGCATTGGCGCCGCAGCTCTATCCGCCGCGCGAGGATGGCTCCGATCCGCGCATCTGCCCGCAATGCGGCACCGGCAAGCTGCATCTGAAGACCTCGCGCACCGGCGGCTTCGTCGGCTGCGGCAACTATCCCGAATGCCGCTACACCCGCCCGATCGGCGGTGACGGCGCCGACACCGGCGCCGACCGGGTTCTGGGCGAGGATGGCGGCGACGAGATCTGGCTCAAGACCGGGCGCTTCGGTCCCTATGTCCAGCGTGGCGAGCCGACCGAGGACCAGCCCAAGCCCCCGCGCGCCTCGCTGCCGAAGGGGTGGCAGGCC
Source organism: Limimaricola variabilis (assembly GCF_034371605.1). Lineage (NCBI taxonomy): Bacteria > Pseudomonadati > Pseudomonadota > Alphaproteobacteria > Rhodobacterales > Paracoccaceae > Limimaricola > Limimaricola variabilis. The sequence continues at coordinate 1,441,835 of NZ_CP139691.1, forward strand.
GATGCGATGGATCTCGACAAGGCGCTGACGCTTCTGTCGCTGCCGCGCCTTGTCGGTCACCACCCGGAGGATGGCGAGCCGGTCGAGGCTGGGCTTGGTCGCTTCGGGCCCTTCGTCAAGCACGGCAAGCTCTATGCCAACCTCAAGGAGGTTGACGAGGTCTTCGAGATCGGCATGAACCGGGCGGTCGAGGTACTGGCCCAGAAAGCCGCCGGGCGCGGTGGCCGCGGCGCGGCCGCCAAGGCGCTCAAGGAGCTGGGCGAGCACCCTTCGGGCGGCGCGATCTCGGTGATGCCGGGGCGTTACGGGCCCTATGTGAAATGGGAAAAGGTCAACGCCACCCTGCCCAAGGACGTGGAGCCCGAGACGGTGACGCTGGAGCAGGCGATCGCCTTGGTCGATGCGAAGGCCGCCAAGGGCGGCAAGAAGGCCCCGGCCAAGAAGGCGGCGGCGAAGAAGCCCGCCGCCAAGAAGACCACGGCCAAGGCCAAGACCGCGACCAAGAAGGCCCCGGCCAAGAAAACTACGAAAAAGGCCGCCGACGCGGCCGAATGAGGCTGGAAGCCGCGCCGCCCGCTGCGGCGCGGCATTTCCATTGACTTCGCGCCCGCTCGGCGCAAGGCTCCCCCCGTGACAACAGGGGGAGAGCGATGAAAAAGACCTATCCGGACGCGGCTGCCGCGCTCGACGGGCTTCTGTCCGACGGGATGCTGATCGCCGCCGGAGGCTTCGGCCTGTGCGGCATTCCCGAGCTGCTGATCGCCGCCATTCGCGATGCGGGCGTCAAGGATCTCACCTTCGCCTCGAACAACGCCGGCGTCGACGATTTCGGCCTCGGGCTGCTGCTGCAGACCCGGCAGGTGAAGAAGATGATCTCGTCCTATGTGGGCGAGAACGCCGAGTTCATGCGCCAGTATCTGAGCGGAGAACTCGAGCTGGAATTCACGCCGCAGGGCACGCTCGCGGAGCGCATGCGTGCAGGCGGCTCGGGCATCCCGGGCTTCTACACCAAGACCGGCGTCGGCACCAAGGTGGCCGAGGGCAAGGAGGAGAAGGTCTTCGACGGCGAGACCTACATCCTCGAGCGAGGCATCGTCGCCGACCTGTCGATCGTCAAGGCCTGGAAGGCCGACGAGACCGGAAACCTTGTGTTCCGCAAAACGGCGCGCAACTTCAACCCGCCGGCGGCGATGTGCGGCCGGATCTGCGTGGCCGAGGTCGAGGAGATCGTTCCGGCCGGCAGCCTCGATCCCGACCATATCCACCTGCCCGGCATCTACGTGCACCGGCTGATCCAGGGCGAGCACGAGAAGCGCATCGAGCAACGCACCGTGAGGGAGGGCTGAACATGGGCTGGGACCGCAAGCAGATGGCGGCACGCGCGGCGCGCGAGCTCGAGGACGGCACCTATGTCAATCTGGGGATCGGCATTCCGACCCTGGTGCCGAACTACATCCCTGAAGGCGTTCACGTGACGCTCCAGTCCGAGAACGGGATGCTGGGCATGGGCCCCTTCCCGACCGAAGATGAGATCGACCCCGACCTCATCAACGCGGGCAAGCAAACCATCACGGAGCTGCCGCACACCGCCTATTTCGACAGCGCCACCAGCTTCGGGATGATCCGTGGCGGCAAGATCGCGATGGCGATCCTCGGCGCGATGGAAGTGGCCGAGAACGGCGACCTCGCGAACTGGATGATCCCGGGCAAGCTGGTCAAGGGCATGGGCGGCGCCATGGACCTCGTCGCGGGCGTCGGTCGCGTCGTCGTGGTCATGGACCACACCTCCAAGCATGGCGAGAGCAAGCTGCTGAAGGAATGCACCCTGCCGCTTACCGGCAAGGGCGTGGTCGACCGGGTGATCACCAATCTCGGCGTTCTCGACGTGGTCGAGGGCGGGCTCAGGATCGTCGAATGCGCCCCGGGCGTGACCGAGCAGGAAATCCGCGACGCGACCGAGGCGACCATTGTCTGATCGCGAGATCCGTCGCGAAGGCGGCCCCGACAGGGGCCGCTACGCGCTCGATCTCGGCGGTGGGGCGGAGGCGGAGCTCACCTGGGTGGCGCGGGGCGACACCCGCATCGCCACCCATACCGGCGTGCCGCGCGCATTCGAGGGGCGCGGTCACGCCGCGGCCCTCGTCGCGGCTATGGTCGAGGATGCGAAATCCGAAGGCTTTCGCATCGTTCCCGCCTGCTCCTACGTCGCGCTCTGGGCGCGCAGGCACCCCGAGGCGGCGACGCATTTCGTCTAGAGATTGTTGACGCCGAAGACACAGCCGTCGCTCATCAACACGGGCGGCGTGATGCACAGCCCCCGCGCCACCCCCCAGGCCGCGAGCACCTTGGGCACGTAGGCGCGGGTTTCCGCATAGGGCGGCACCCCGCCATTGTCGCGCACCGCCCCTTCGCCCGCGTTGTAGCCCGCGAGCGCCAGAATGGGGTCGCGGTTGAAATGTCCCATCAACCAGTCGAGATAGGCGATGCCGCCGCGGATGTTGTCGGGAGCCACGGCCCGGTCGCGTACGCCGAAACGGGCGGCGGTGGCGGGCATGAGCTGCATCAGCCCCTGCGCCCCCGCCGAGCTTACCGCGTCGGCGCGCCCCGCGCTTTCGACCGAGATCACCGCCAGCGCCAGAGCTGGCGAGACGCGTGTGCCGATGGTGGCGCGCATGATGTCGGGGCCGTGGATGCGGGCGATTTCCTGCAGCTGCTGCAGCCGTGGCGCGACGGCCGCCCCCGGCGGTGCCGCACGAAGCGCGGCCAGCGCCGGTTCGAGCCGGCCCGGACCGCCATCGGCGAGCCGGGGCGACACCGTCTCCCAGAACCAGGCCGCCGTCGTCGCACCTTGTGACTTACCCGAAGAAGCCGCGCCTGTAGGCTGGCCGCCCTGCCCCGCCGCCGGGGGCGCGGCCGGCGCACGCGGCGCCGCGGGGTCGATCTGCACGGTGATCCGACGCGCGCCGGGCTTGGGGACCGCGATCCGGCGATAGGTGAAGTCGGTGCCGATCCGCTCCGCCATCACCGGCATCGCAGGGCCGAGAATCAGGGCGGCCAGCAACACCGTGCCGGCGATTCTCCTGCCCAACGCCATGCCTCACCGCCCGTTTTCGTCCGATTCCCTGTCGAGAGTAGCGATGCCGATCGCGCAACGATGCCCCCCTGCGGCGAGGATTTTGCAGATGGTGAGAATGCGCCACTTCCTTTCGTATAGCGGCCGGCGTCAGCCGCTGTGAAATCGCTCCAACCGGGACAAACTCCCGCCCCATTCCGACGGCCATATGGGTTCATCCACTGCGATGGACGAGTACACAGCCAACACACGGACCCGCAGAGGCAAGCGTATACCTACCACCCCCCAGGAGGGATCTGACATGCTGAACTTCATCAAGACCTTCGCCCGTGACGAAGCTGGCGCCGTGACCGTTGACTGGGTCGTCCTGACCGCCGCTGTGGTGGGCCTCGGCGTCGCCATCATGGGCCAGGTTGCCAGCGGCACCAAGACGATGGCCGGCAAGATCGGTTCTGAGCTTTCGACGACTACCATCATGGGCGCAGGCGATGGCGGCACCTACTAAAGGTACGTGATTTTCTAAGCTCCCGGGGGCCGCATTCTAGTGCGGCCCCCGCTTTGTTTTTGGGCGGGCGGCAGTAGCAATGGCCAATCCATCGTCTTGCACCTTCGGCGCCAGACAGACGCCCCGCCCTTGACGCCACGCATCCATGGCCGCGCCACAATCGGCCGACAGTGTCGAAGCAACATGAAAACGCGGGCCTCGTGCCCACAACAGGGTCGACCGGATGAAGCGTCGTAAATTCAGGATCCAGTCCGATCAGGATGGGTCCGTCACCGAATGGAGCGCATTGCTGGCTGGCTCCGTTGCGCTGGCACTTCTCGCGGGCGCGGCCTTCAGCGAGGTCGCGACCAAGATGCTGGCGGATCTGAAGAGCACGGTCGAGACCGAGTTGCGGGACGATACCGCCCCGACCCCATGACGCCCGTCGCGCAAGGAGACACGAGATGAGAGCAGTATTCGGACTGGTTTTCGCCCTGGGCCTCGGGCTCGCTGGCTTCGCCGTCTACATGGTCAAAGGCTATTTCGACCAGCAGCAGGCCGCGCTCGCCGCCGAACGCGCAGCGGCCGCGCAGAGGCTCCCCACGGTCGAGGTGGTGGGCGTGAAGAACCCTCTGCCTTACGGCACGGTGATCACCCGCGCCGATCTCAAGCCGATCCAGTACACCGAAGCCTTCCTGCCGGAGGGCACCTTCCCCGGCCTCGAGGAGCTGTTCCCCGAAGGCGAGGACGTGCCCCGCATCGTGCTGCGGCCGATGGAGCCGAACGAGCCGGTGCTGGCTTCCAAGATCACCGCGCCGGGCGGCGATGCGGGCATCAGCACGCGGCTCGATGCCGGCATGCGGGCCTTTGCGATCTCCGTCAACGCCACCAGCGGCGTCTCGGGCTTCCTGCGGCCGGGCGACCGGGTCGACGTCTACTGGACCGGCTCGGTCTCGATGAAGGGCGAGGCTCGCGAGGTGACCAAGCTGATCGAAACCGGGCTGGAGCTCGTCGGCGTCGACCAGACCGCCGACAAGGGTCGGTCCGAGGCGATGATCGCGCGCACCGTGACGGTGCAGGCCACGCCGCAGCAGGTCGCCAAGCTGGCGCAGGCACAGTCGACCGGAACGCTTGCCCTGTCGCTGGTGGGCCTTAGCGACGACGCCGTGGCCGGTGCGGTTCAGGTCGACCAGCGCAGCCTGCTCGGCATCGTCGAGGAGGAGGCACCCGAACCGCAAGTGGTCGCGGCCCCTGCCCCCGCGCCGCAGGTCTGTTCGGTCCGCACCCGTCGCGGAGCCGAGGTGGTCGAGATCCCGATTCCCTGCACGAACTGAACCGACTGGGCGCGCGGCCTGTGGCCGGGCGCCCACAAACGAGGTCCGGGGGTCGGGCCGCATGGGACACGCGCGTTGCATTGCCTGCCCCCGTCGGGCAGGCTTCGGCCGGACGGGGCGTTGCAAGACCCCGATGCAGGACCTGCAGCGAGGCGGCACGATGAACATCCCAAGCATCTTCCGGGTCGGGCTGGCCGGGCTCGCCTTCGGGCTCGCCCTGCCGGGCGCCGCGACGGCCCAACCGCTGCGCATCCTCGCCGGGTCGCCCTCGGCGGCGCTGCAGGTGCCGATGAACCGCGCCGTTGTGGTCGAGAGCGACATTCCCTTCGTCGAACTGTCGATCGCCAATCCCGGCATCGCCGACATCTCGTCGCTCACCGACCGGACCATCTATGTGCTGGGCAAAGCGCCGGGGCGCACGACACTGACCGTGCTGGGCGAGAACGGACGGCTGATCAGCAATGTCGAGGTGCAGGTCACCCCCGACATCGCCGAATTCAAGGAACGGCTTGAGCAGATCCTGCCGGGCGAGCCGATCGAGGTGCGGACCGCCAATGACGGCATCGTGCTGTCGGGCGTGGTCAGCTCGATCGCCAAGCTCGACCGCGCGCTGGAGCTTGCGCAGCGCTACGCGCCCGAACGCGTGTCGAACCTGATGAGCGTCGGTGGGACCCAGCAGGTGATGCTCAAGGTCCGCTTCTCGGAGATGCAGCGCTCGGTGAGCAAGTCGCTCTCGGCCTCGCTCGGCGCGCGCGGCACGGCGCTGGGCAACGATCTCGGCCTGGCCATCGGCACCAACTCCCTGAACAACTCCGGTGGCCTGGGCACCGCTTTGAGCGGCTCGCTGCCCGCCGCCGGCACCGCCAATGCCTCGACGCTGTTCGGCTTCAACGCCGGCGGGGTCGAGGTCGGTCTGCTGCTCGAGGCGCTGGAGAGCCGCGGCGTGGTACGCACCCTGGCCGAACCCAACCTGACCGCTTTGTCGGGGCAGGAAGCGAGCTTTTTGGCGGGTGGCGAATACCCGGTCCCGGTGAGCCAGGAGAACGGCAACATCTCGATCGACTACAAGCCGTTTGGGGTCGAGCTTCAATTCGTGCCCCGAGTGGTCGAGGGCGACCTGATCAATCTCGAACTCAAGGCCGCCGTCAGCTCGATCGATCCGACCAATGGCTTCACCTCGAACGGCTTCACCGTCGACGCCTTCAGCCGCCGCGAGACATCGACCACGGTCGAGATGCGCGACGGCGAAAGCTTTGCCATCGCCGGGCTGCTCTCGGATGACTTCCGTGACCTCAAGGGCCAGGTGCCGTGGCTCGGCGACGTTCCGGTGCTGGGCGCGCTGTTCCGGTCGGCCGAGTATTCCCGCCAGCAGACCGAGTTGGTGATCATCATCACGCCGCACCTGGTGACGCCGACGCGCGGCGAGACGCTGGCCATGCCGACCGACCGGGTCCGCCCGCCCTCCGAGCGCGAGCTGTTCCTGTTCGGCCGCGTCGCCGCCGACCGCGCGCCCCAGAGCGGAAGCGCCGGGGAAATCGCGCGCCAGGACTTCTCGGGCTCCTACGGCTACGTGATGGACTGAGAGGAGATCCGAGATGCGCCGCCTTCTGACCTCATGCGGCTGCGCGCTCGCGCTCGCGGCCTGCACCGCCCCGCCCGGCTTCGATCAGGAGGCAGGGCTGGTCCATCCGAGCTTCGGCACCGCGACCCGGACCAACACCCTCGCCCAAAGCGGGGCCTCGGAAGGGCTGCGCGTGGATCTCGCCCGGCAATTCGCGGCCGAGGTCGACACCACGATCACCTTCGCCTTTGATTCGGATGCGCTCGACACCGCCGCCCGCGCCGCCCTGCAGCGCCAGGCCGCCTGGATCCGCCGTTACCCGGAATTGCGGTTCCGCGTCTATGGTCACACCGACCTCGTCGGCTCCGAAGCCTACAACCAGGCGCTCGGCCTGCGCCGGGCCCGCGCCGCGGTCGCCTATCTGGTCTCTCAGGGTCTCGACGCGCGCCGTCTCGAGGCGGTGGCCTCCTTCGGCGAGACTCGGCCGCTCATCGCCACCACCGACCCGGAGCGTGCCAACCGCCGCACCGTCACAGAGGTGTCGGGCTTCGTTCAGGGCCATCCCAACCTGCTCAATGGAAAATACGCGGCGGTCGTGTTCTCGGGCTACGTCGCCAGCGCCGCCCCGGACAGCGCCGTCGCGGCAGGCCAGAGCGCGCTTGGTGGCGGCACCGCGGAGCCCTGAGTCGCGTGGCGACAAAGCGTCGAACCATGCCTTGATCGTTGCCACCGTTCCAACAATTTCAGCTTTTCAGCCCCATTGCAGCCATCATTGAACGGCAAGACTCGTAGTGTGGAGGAGCGGCCCCGAGGGTTCGTCCCACGGATCGCACGCTTCGCCCCGGCGAGGCCCTCCCGCATGACAGAGGATTGGAAGGCATGAACAGCACGGCCCCCCTGCAACCCGAGCCCCAGCCGATCGCAGCCTGCACGATCAGTCGTGACGTGCAGGAATTCGACCTGCTGATCGAGGACATGGAGGCCGCGATGGGCGAGAACTGGGGCGATCTCGGCTTTGCCGACGCCCTGGCCTTTCTCGAGCAGCCCGAGGCGGAGGAGCTGGAATTCATCGCCGTCGCGCTGAGCAAGGAAGACGAGCGCGACCTGCCGCTGATCGCCGACATCATCGCCCATGCCAAGCGACGCGGCATCAAGGTGGTGCTGATCGCCGACGAGGTCAGCCCCGGCGCACTGCACCAGCTGCTGCGCGAGGGCGGCGACGAGTTCGTCCCCTACCCGCTGCCCGAAGGCGAACTGGCGCAGGCCATCGAGCGGCTTCGCTCGGGGGCCGGACCGATCCTGCCCGAGCAGCAAGCCGCGCCGCCCAAGGTCACCAATGACCGCTCGGGCGTGGTGATCCCGGTCCAAGGTCTGTCCGGCGGCAGCGGCGCGACGACGCTCGCGGTCAACCTCGCTTGGGAGCTGGCCAATGTCGACCGCAAGGCGCCGCCGAAGGTCTGCCTGATCGATCTCGACCTGCAGTTCGGCTCGGTCGCCACCTATCTCGACCTGCCGCGCCGCGAGGCGGTGCTGGAGTTCCTGAGCGACCTCGCCACCGCCGAGGGCGAACGGCTGATGACCGCCATGGTCCCCTACCAGGATCGGCTGCAGGTGCTCACCTCGCCGGCCGAGCTGGTGCCGCTCGACCTGATCGGCCCCTCGGAGGTGGAGCGGCTGATCGAGATGGCCCGGGTCAACTTCGACTACGTCGTGATCGACATGCCCTCGAGCCTCGTCGACTGGTCCGCGACGGTGCTGCAGGCGGCACATGTCTACTTCTCGACCCTCGAACTCGACATGCGCTCGGCCCAGAACACGATGCGGATGAAGCGGGCGCTGCAATCCGAGGAGCTGCCCTTCGAGAAGCTGCGCTTCGTGCTCAACCGCGCGCCGGGCTTCACCGACCTGTCCGGCAAGAGCCGGGCCAAGCGGCTCGCGGATTCGCTCGGGATCTCGATCGAGCTGCAGATGCCCGATGGCGGCCGCGCGGTGACCCAGAGCGCCGATCACGGCACGCCGCTGGCCGAGGGTGCGGGCAAGAACGCGCTGCGCCGCGAGATCGCCAAGCTCGCCCGCTCGGTCCACAAGGTCAACATGTCCGAGGCGCGGGCCCCCGCCTGACGCCCCGAAGGGAGCGCAACCCATGTTCTCGAAGTTCCGAAAGCCAGAGCCAGGCCAGCCCGTGGCCGCCCCGCAGACCGCTCCTGCCAACGCGCCGGCCTCCCCGGCCACAGCTGCGGCCGCCCTGCCCCCGCCGACCGCCGCCGCGCGCCGAGCTGCGACGGCCACCGCGGAGACCGCGCGCCGCGCCGCCGAAGCAGGGCCCGCCGAGAAGGAGCGGCGCCGCAAGGAGCGCCTCGCCGAGATCAAGCTCGAGGTGCACAAGGCGCTGCTCGACACCCTCAACCTCGCCGCGCTCGACAAGGCCAGCGAGCAGGATCTCCGCAACGAGATCAATGCCATCGCCAGCGAGACGCTGGACCAGATGGGGGTGTCGCTCACCCGCGAGGAACGCGCCGGCCTTGGGCAGGATCTGTATTTCGAGGTGACCGGCCTCGGCCCGCTCGAAACCCTGCTCAAGGATGACAGCGTCAACGACATCCTCGTCAACGGCCCGCACCAGATCTTCGTGGAGCGCGACGGCAAGCTGCAACTCACGGACATCACTTTCAAGGACGAGCGCCACCTGCTCCGGATCATCGACAAGATCGTCTCGGCCGTGGGTCGGCGTGTCGACGAATCGAACCCCTATGTCGACGCCCGCCTCGCCGACGGCTCGCGCTTCAACGCCATGGTTGGGCCGATCGCAGTGGATGGTAGCCTGGTCTCGATCCGCAAGTTCAAGAAGGACAAGCTCGGCATCGACGACCTGATCCGCTTCGGCGCGATGTCCGAGGAAATGGCCGCTTATCTCGAGGCGGCGGTGGCGACGCGGCTGAACATCATCGTGTCGGGCGGCACCGGCTCGGGCAAGACCACCACGCTCAACGCGCTGTCCTCCTTCATCGCCGACAACGAACGGATCCTGACCATCGAGGATACCGCGGAACTGCAGCTGCAGCAGACCCATGTCGGTCGCATGGAGAGCCGCCCCCCCAACGTCGAGGGCAAGGGGGCGGTGAGCCAGCGCGACTGCCTCAAGAACGCGCTGCGGATGCGGCCCGACCGGATCATCGTCGGCGAAACCCGCGGCGAGGAAGTGATCGACATGCTGCAGGCGATGAACACCGGCCATGACGGCTCGATGACCACGATTCACGCCAACTCGGCCCGCGACGGCGTGAGCCGACTCGAGAACATGATCGCCATGGCCGGGCTCGAAATGCCGATCAAGGCGGTACGCAGCCAGATCGCCAGCGCCGTCCACCTGATCGTCCAGGCCAGCCGCCTTCAGGACGGCTCCCGCCGGATGACCTCGATCACCGAGATCACCGGCATGGAGGGCGACGTGATCTCGATGCAGGAGATCTTCCGTTACCGCCGGGTCGGACTGAATCCCGACAACAGCATCATCGGCCACTTCACCGCGACCGGCGTCCGCAGCCATTTCTCCGAGCGGTTCCGGCTTTGGGGCTACGACCTGCCCGCCTCGGTGTTCGAACCCGTGGGAGGGAAGTGACGCATGAACCTCAGCGCCGAACCGGTCATCTACGGCCTCGTCTTCATCGCCGTCCTCGTGCTGGTCGAAGGGGTGTATCTCACCATCTTCGGCCGCTCGATCAGCCTCAACAGCCGGGTCAACCGCCGACTCACTCTGCTCGAGAAGGGCACGCGGCGCGAGGAGGTGCTCGAGCAGCTGCGCAAGGAGATGACGCAGCATCTTAAGGCCCGCCGGGTTCCGCTCTATGCCCTGCTGGCGCACAAGGCACAGAAGGCCAACATCGCCTTCAGCCCGGCCCAGCTCGTCATGCTGATGGCGGGGCTGGGCTGCGTGGCCTTCGCCGGGCTGACGCTCGGAACCGGGGCCGGTCTGCCGATCCGCATCGCGGTCGCCGCCGCAATGGGGGTCGGCGGCGTCTATGTCTGGGTTAGCAACAAGGCCAAGAAACGGATCGACCTGATCGAGGCGCAACTGCCCGAGGCGATCGAATTGATGGTGCGCTCGCTGCGCGTCGGCCACCCGTTTTCCTCGGCGATCGGCATCGTCGCGCGCGAGGTCCCCGACCCGCTGGGCTCCGAGATGGGGGTGATCGCAGACGAGGCCGCCTATGGCCGTGACATGAGCGAGAGCCTCAAATCGATGGCCGAGCGGCTCGACATGCAGGATCTGCGCTTCCTGGCGGTGGCGGTGACGATCCAGCGCCAGTCGGGCGGCAACTTGGCCGAAATCCTCGACGGCCTGGCAAAAGTGGTGCGGGCGCGGTTCCGGCTGTTCAGGCGGGTCAAGGCGATCACCGCCGAGGCCAAGTGGTCGGGCATGTTCCTGTCGGGATTTCCGATCGCGGCATTGATCGGCATCAACCTGATGGACCCGAACTACTACGATGAAGTCAGCCAGACGTCGGTGTTCATTCCGGCCTGCTTCGCCGTCGCGGCCTTTCTGATCATCAACATCATCGTCATGCGCGCCCTCGTCAACATCAAGGTCTGACCGATGCTCCAACTGCAACAGATCCAGGCCATGCTCGTCGAGCGCTTCGGACCCGCGGGACCGGTTCTCGCCCTCGGGCTGATCGGGATCGTGCTGATCCTGCTGACGTTGCCTTCGCTGCTCCACCGCCGCGAGGACCCGCTCGACAAGCTCAAGGCGCAGAACGGCCACGGCCCGGTCGCACCAGCCGATGCCGCCAAGTCCGCGCGGCTGCGCACCCCCTCGGCCGCCGACAAGCTGGAACGCTACGCCACCTTCCTCGAGCCACAGAACGCCAAGGAGTTCTCGGCGATCCGGCTGCAGTTAATGCAGGCCGGCTACCGGTCGCGCCATGCCGTCCGGATCTTCCACTTCTCACAGTTCGCGCTGGGCATCGTGTCGCTGATCGGCGGGCTGACCTATGTGCTGAGCCAAGGCGCCGAGGGGGCCACCGACCAGATCGCGCCGACCCTGATTCCGGCGGCAATCGGCTATCTGCTGCCGCGCTACTGGGTAACCCGGCGGCGCGAAGCGCGGCGCCAGCAGATCACCGACGGCTTTCCCGACAGCCTGGACATGATGTTGGTCTGCGTCGAGGCGGGCCAGTCGCTCGACCAATCGATCATCCGCGTCAGCCACGAGCTGCGCGCGGGCTATCCTGACTTGGCTTGGGAATACGGCCAGGTGGCGCATGAGATGAAGGCGGGCAAGGAAAAGACGCAGGTGCTGCGCGACCTGTCCGAGCGCTGCGGCGTGACCGACATCTCGAGCTTCGTGACCGTGCTGGTGCAGAGCCAGCAATTCGGCACCTCGATCGCCGACGCGCTGCGGGTCTTCTCGGCCGAGATGCGCGACAAGCGGGTGATGCGAGCCGAAGAAAAGGCCAACACCTTGCCGACGAAGATGACGCTGGCGACGATGATGTTGACGGTGCCGCCGCTGCTCATCATCCTGATCGGGCCGTCGCTTCTCGACATCTACATGACCCTTGGCGGCGGGGCTTCAGGGAACTGACGCGACCGACATGCGCCCACCGCTCCTGCCTTTCGTGGTCCTGCTCGCGGCCGCCTGCTCCGACGCGGGCGGCCTGTCTGAATCCGCGGGTGGGGTCTATGCGCCCGGCCCGTCCGGTGCCCCCGATGTCGATGGTCTGATCGTCGGTCACCGGCTGATGGCCGCGAACGAAGCCGAGCTGGCGCTTGCCGCCTATGGCCGCGCGGCGGCAGAGCAGGGCATGGATGTCGACACGCTCTCGGCGATGGGATCGGCCAATCTGCGGCTCGGGCGACTGGGTCAGGCCGAACGGCTGCTGCGCCGCGCGGTTGAACTCGACCCCGAATTCGCGCCGGCCTGGAACAACCTCGGCGTGGTGCTGATGGAGACCGACCGCGCCCCCGAGGCGGCCGAGAGCTTCCTGCGCGCCTTTGCGCTGGTGGATGGCAATGATGACAGCGTCCGCGACAACCTCCGCCGGGCTATCGCCAAGCGCGATGCCGCCCTCTATGCTGGCGAGGAGGAACCACAAGAGTTCCAACTGGTGCGGCGCGGACCGAGTGAATACGCGATCCTGACCGCGCTTTGAGGATGACGAGCAGCAAAGGACCCCTCATGCGCCTTCCGGCCCGTTATTGCGTCTTCGCGGCCGCGCTCGCGCTCGCGGCCTGCAGCACGTCCGACGGCAAGGTGTCGCGCGCGGTCGACGACCTGCGCGAGGCGCGTGATGCCGATCTCAACGAGATCATGCTGACCGTGGCCGAACCCGCCGAGAGCGTCGCCTATTTCGAACGGCTCGCCACCGCCGAACCGGAAGCCATCACGCCGCAGCGCGGTCTCGCCACCTCGCTGGTGCGCGCCAAGCGCGGCGCCGAAGGCGTGGCCGCCTGGCGCAAGGTGACGGCGCATCCCGAGGCGGGGCCCGAAGATTCGGTCGAGCTGGCCGACGCGCTGATCCGGGTCAACGAATGGGACGAGGCCGAGCGCGTGCTCGATGCCATTCCGCCCACCTACGAGACCTTCCAGCGCTACCGGCTCGAGGCGATGGTCGCCGACAGCAACGAGGAATGGGCCCGAGCCGACAGTTTCTACGAAACCGCCGCGGGGCTGACGACAACGCCGGGCGGCGTGCTCAACAACTGGGGCTACTCCAAGCTGACCCGCGGCGATTACCGCGCCGCCGAGCGGCTCTTCACCGACGCGCTGCGCCAGCAGCCGGGGCTGTTCACCGCCAAGAACAACCTCGTCCTCGCCCGTGGCGCCCAGCGCAACTACAAGCTGCCGGTCATGCCGATGACCCAGACCGAACGAGCGCAGCTGCTCTACACGCTGGCGCTCACGGCGATCAAGCAGAACGACGTGACGATCGGCAAGGAGCTTCTGCGCGACGCCGTTGATACCCATCCCCAGCATTTCAAGGAAGCGGCGCGCGCCTTGCGCGCACTCGACGGCGGTTGACGCCGTACTGCCGGGCTCGCTCCCACTTGCCGCCACAATGATCGTGCAACTTGGCCGCGTCAGGTCGGGAGGACACCGATCGCCGTAGCGGAGTGATCCATGAACATGCAGGTCGGCACGGCCGCGCCGCAGGTCCCGCGCAGCCTCGAGGCGGCGGGGCTGCCGCCGGTCATGATGCGTGACATCGCGCTCAAGACCATCTTTCGCACCAATGTCCGGCTGCCGAGCGAGATCGGCCGGGCACTGTGCCTGCCGGTCAATGTCGCGCAGGAGCTGATCGACGCGCTTCGCGGCCAGAAGCTGCTCGAGGCGATGGGCACGCTGAACGGCATCGATCCCGGCACCGAGATGCCCTACCAGCTCACCGATACCGGCCGGGCGCGGGCGCTCGATGCGCTGGCGCAGTCCGAATATTTCGGCGCGATGCCGGTGCCGCTTGCCACCTATCGCGAGCAGGTGGCCCGCCAATCGGTGCGCAACCTGACCATGACCCGCGACCGGCTGGACGCGGCGATGGGGCATCTCGTGCTGCCCAACGCCTTGCTCGGCCAGCTTGGCCCGGCCATCGGCGCCGGCCGTTCGATCCTCATGTATGGCCCGCCCGGCAACGGCAAATCCTCGATCTCCAACGGCATCCGCGACGCCTTGGGCGATCTGGTCTACGTGCCCCGCGCGCTCGAATATGGCGGTCAGGTGATCACGGTCTACGACCCGATCATCCATGCCAGCGTCGAGGACAACGAGGACGCGCCCAGCGCGCTGCGCCGCGCCGGGATGCGGTTCGATCCACGCTACGTGCGCTGCGAACGCCCGACCGTGGTGACCGGGGGCGAGCTGTCGCTCGACATGCTCGACCTGGTCTACAACCCAGTGGCCCGGACCTATCAGGCGCCGCTTCAGCTCAAGGCGACCGGCGGCATCTTCATCGTCGACGACCTCGGCCGCCAGGCGGAGCCCCCCCAGAAGCTCGTCAACCGCTGGATCGTGCCGCTCGAGGAAAACCGCGACATCCTCTCACTGCAGTCGGGCGAGAAGTTCGAGGTGCCCTTCGATACGCTGGTGATCTTCTCTACCAACTTCCACCCGAACGAGATCTTCGACCAGGCCGCGCTGCGCCGGATCTTCTACAAGATCCGGATCGACGGGCCGAGTCAGGAGGATTTCCTGAAGATCTTCGCCATGGTCGCCCGCAAGAGGAAGATGCCGCTCGACCAGGCGGCGATGCTTCACCTGCTCAAGGTCAAATATCCGAGCATCGGCAACGTCTTCGCCAACTACCAGCCGATCTTCCTGATCGACCAGATGATCGCGATCTGCGAGTTCGAAGGCATCCCCTACCAGATGACCCCCGAACTGGTCGATCGCGCCTGGGACAACATGTTCGTGCGCGACGGCATGGTGGTCCACTAGGCGCGACCGCGACGGAACGTCCTTCCTCATCCGCTGTGGCAATCTCGTGGCCGCATGGGCTATCAGGTCGAACGGCGGGCCGATGGCCCGGCGGCACGACACGCGAACCGAAGGGCGGAACATGGCCGAACGCGACGAGGAGCTGATCGGAGACATGGCGCGGGCCGGGATCGCGCCGGAGGTCACCCGCGCGGCGCTGGCATTCGACGCGGTGCTGCAGCGCTGGCGGCGACGCGTGCGCACCCGCGAGCTCGGACATCGGGCGCTCGACGAGCTCGGGCTGCCGCTCGATCTCGCCCAGCTCGACGTGATGATCGCGATCCACGCCCCAGCCAACGAGTTCGCCGACGACCCGGCCGAGGAGACCATGGTCTCCACCGTAGCGCAGCGCCTCAACATCGACCCGTCGCGGGCCAGCCGGATCGTCACCGACCTGATCGGCCGCGGCCTCGCCGCGCGCGCCACCAGCCGCGCCGATGCGCGCCGCAGCATCGTGACGCTGACGCCGTCGGGACAGGCCATGGTCGAGGCGGTGCGACGCTACAAGTTTCTGCTGCTGGGCGGTTTCCTGTCGGACTGGACGCCGGACGAGCGCGAGACGCTGCTGCCGCTTCTGGAGCGGTTCTCGCACTGGTCCGAGAGCGGCGCCACCGCCGACGAGGCGGGGCTTGAGGACCGGATCGCCCGGCTGCGCGACGAACTGGCGCAGCACCTCGCCACGCTTTGAAACGGGGGGCCGGTCGCCCTAGATCAAGCGGATGACCGCGCTGCCCCCCCTCTTCGACGACTGGTTCGCCAAGCGCGGCTGGTGCATCCATCCGCATCAGCGCGAGATGCTCGCACGCGCCGATGCTCCAGCCCTGATGCTGATCGCGCCTACCGGGGGCGGCAAGACCCTCGCCGGGTTCCTGCCGACGCTGGCCGAGCTGGCGGATGGCAGCCACAAGGGATTGCACACGCTCTACGTCTCGCCCCTGAAGGCGCTGGCCACCGACATCCGGCGCAACCTCACCATCCCGGTCGAGGAGATGGGCCTGCCGATCCGGATCGAGGACCGTACCGGCGACACCAAGCAGACGGCCAAGAAGCGCCAGCGTGCCGATCCGCCGCATATCCTGCTGACCACGCCCGAAAGCCTCGCCTTGATGGTCTCCTACGAGGATGCACCGCGCATTTTCGCGGGGCTCAAGCGCATCGTGGTGGACGAGATCCACGCGCTGATGGAGGGCAAGCGCGGCGATCAGCTGATGCTGAGCCTCGGACGGCTGGAAACCCTCGCGCCCGGCCTGCGCCGGGTCGGCCTTTCGGCCACGGTCGAGGACCCCGAGGCGCTGGCCTCTCTACTCGCGAAGCATCCCGAGCCTTGCGAGATCATCGAGGCCGATCCCGGTCCCGATCCCGACATCTCCATGCTGCGCACTGAGGCTCCGCCGCCCTGGGCGGGGGCCGGCGGCGGCTACGCCGTCCGCGAGGTGCTCGAGCAGGTCAAGAAGCACAAGACGACGCTGATCTTTCACAACACCCGTGCGCAGGCCGAGATCTTCTTTCACAAGCTCTGGCTCGCCAACGAGGATGACCTGCCGATCGGCATCCATCACGGCAGCCTGAGCCGACAGGTCCGTGCCAATGTCGAGGCTGCGATGGTGGCGGGCGAGCTCAAGGCCATCGTCTGCACCGGCAGCCTCGATCTGGGCATCGACTGGGGCGACGTCGATCTCGTGATCCAGATCGGCGCGCCCAAGAACGTGAAACGGCTCGTGCAGCGGATCGGCCGGGCCAACCACCGCTACAACGCCCCCTCCAAGGCGCTTCTGGTGCCCGCCAACCGTTTCGAGGTGGTCGAATGCATGGCCGCGCTGGAGGCAGTGAAGGCGCACGAGCTCGACGGCTCGCCCCGCGGGCCCGGACCGCTCGACGTGTTGTGCCAGCACATCATGATCACCGCCTGTGCCGGACCCTTCGACGAGGATGCGCTCTTCACCGAGGTGAAGACCGTCGGCCCCTATGCCGGGATCAGTCGGGCGCAGTTCGACGACTGCCTCGATTTCGTCGCCACGGGCGGCTACGCGCTGCGCGCCTATGACAAGTGGAAACGGCTGCTGCGGCGCCCCGACGGGCTATGGCAGCTGCGTGATCCGCGCTCTGCCCTAAGGATTCGCATGAATATCGGCACGATCCAGGATGCCGACATGCTCAAGGTGCGTATGCGCGGTGGCGGCGGCCGGCCATTGGGCGAGGTCGAGGAGGGCTTCGCCTCCTCACTCACCCCCGGCGACACCTTCCTCATCGGCGGGCAGGTGGTGCGTTACGAAACCCTGCGCGAGATGACGGTCGAAGTGACCCGCCGCGCCGACCGCGAGCCGCGCATCGCCACCTATGCGGGCGCCAAGATGCCGACCTCGGCGCAGCTCGCGCATCGCATCCTCGACGATCTGCAACGCCCCGACTGGCCCGAGCTGCCGCGCCATACGCGCGACTGGCTGCATCTCCAGCGCGAAGTGTCGAAGATGCCTGAGCGTGGCCGCATCCTCGTCGAGACCTTTGAGCATGACGGGCGTCACCATGCCTGCTTCCACACCTTCGCGGGCCGGCACGCCCAGCAGACGCTCGGCCTGCTGCTTACCCGCAGGATGGAGACGCTCGGCTTGCACCCGCTGGGCTTCGTCGGCACGGACTACGCGACATTGGTCTGGGGGCTCAACGAACTCACCGATCCGGCGCCGTTGTTCGAGGCGCATGAGTTGCGCGAGGGACTGGAAGGGTGGTTGACCTCGAACGCGGTGATGAAGCGGACCTTCAGGGGGGTCGCCAGCATCGCCGGGCTGATCGAGAAGAACCTGCCGCAGGTTCGCAAGACTGGCAAGCAGGCGACGTTCTCGTCCGACATCCTCTATGACACGCTGGCGAAATACGATCCCGACCACCTGATCCTGCGCGTGACCCGCGATGAGGCGATGCGCGGCCTCGTCGATTTCGCCCGGGTCGAGGAGATGCTCGAGCGTACCAAGGGCCGGGTCGATTTGGTCCGCGCCGCTCGCCCCACCCCGCTTGCCGCGGCGATGCTGCTGGAGCGGGACCGAGTGCCTGTGGCGGGCGCCGGGCGCGAACGGCTGGCCGAGCAGGAGGCGGCGCGCCTGTTGAAGGAGTCAGGCCTTGCGGCCTTCGGTGCGCCCACCGTCGCGGGGGTGTGAGGGACCGCCCGCTTGCATGACGCGACCGGCGCGGGCATGGGGACGTTCCATGAACGCCATCGAGATTCCCTTCCAAGGCGAGACGCTTTGCGCGTTGGCCTCGGGCGCGCTGCTTTGGCGCGCGCGCGACCTGTTGATCGTGTCGGACCTGCACTTGGGCAAGTCCGAGCGCATCGCGCGACGGCGCGGCACCATGCTGCCGCCCTACGAGACCCGCGCGACGCTGGAGCGGCTGGAATTAGATCTCGCCGCGACGGGCGCGAATGGCGTGCTTTGCCTGGGCGACAGTTTCGACGATCTCGACGCGGCGACCGGTCTGGAGCCGCAGGACCGCGCGCATCTGGTCTCGTTGATCGAGGGGCGGACATGGCACTGGGTCGAGGGAAACCACGATCCCGGCCCGGCGGGGCTGCCTGGCGCGCATCATGCCGAGCTGGTCTTAGGGCCGCTCACCTTCCGCCATATCGCCGAGCCGGGCGCGCAGGGCGAGTTGTCAGGGCATTACCACCCCAAGCTCGGCCTGCCCGGCTGCGGCGGAGCGCGGGCCTGTTTGCTCTTCGACGCGACCCGGATGATCCTGCCCGCTTACGGGGCCTATACCGGCGGCATGCCTGCCACCGCGCCGGAACTGCGCGCCTTGATCGGTAGCCCTGCCTTCGCGGTGCTGACAGGATCGAAGCCTTTGCTCATCCCCTACCCCGCGCGCGCAGGCGCGGGGCGAGGTCGCAGGCGGTTCTAGACGGTGAGCCCTTCGGGCTCGGCCAGACCATTGGCGCGGCAGGCAGCCGTTAGCGTGTTGGCCAGCAGGCAGGCGATGGTCATCGGGCCGACGCCGCCGGGCACCGGGGTGATCGCGCCCGCGACCTCCTTCGCCGCGTCGAAATCGACATCACCCACCAGCCGCGTCTTGCCGCCCTCGGCCTCGACCCGGTTGATGCCGACGTCGATCACGGTCGCGCCGGGCTTGATCCAGTCGCCCCTGACCATCTTCGAACGACCCACCGCGGCGACCACGATATCGGCGCGGCGCACGACATCGGCGATGTCTTTGGTGCGGCTATGGGCGATGCTCACTGTGCAGCTCTCGCCCAGCAGCAGATGCGCCATCGGCTTGCCGACGATGTTGGAGCGGCCGATCACCACCGCTTCCTTTCCGGACATGTCGCCGAGATGGTCGCGCAGCATCATCAGACAGCCCAGCGGCGTGCAGGGCACCATCGCCTTCTGTCCGGTGCCCAGAAGGCCGACATTGGAGATATGAAAGCCGTCCACGTCCTTGGCCGGATCGATGGCGTTGATGACAGCGTCGGAGTTCATGTGCTTGGGCAGCGGCAGCTGCACGAGGATGCCATGCACCTTCGGGTCGGCATTGAGCTTGTTCACCAGCGCCAGCAGATCGGCCTCGGAGGTGTCTTCGGACAGGCGGTGCTCGAAGCTCTCCATCCCGACCTCGACCGTCATCCGCCCCTTGGAGCGCACATAGACCTCGGAGGCCGGGTCGGCGCCGACCAGCACCACGGCAAGGCCGGGGGTGATGCCATGCGCTTCCTTCAGGATCGCGACCTGCTCGGCCACACGGCCGCGAATGTCGGCGGCAAACGCCTTGCCGTCGATGATGGTGGCGCTCATTCGGCGTCTCCCTTGCCCAGAACCTCTTCTTCTCGCGCGATGAAATGCTCCATCATCTCGCGCCACAGCCGCTCGGTCAGGCCGGTGTCGAGGCCTTCGGCATGGGCGCGGGCGATCACCTTGTCGAGCACGTCCTGCACCCGGCTTTCGATCCGGGCGGGCAGCCCCTCGCGCGGCTTCAGCTCGATCGCGCGTTCGATCATCGTCGAGCGGTGCGCCAGAAGCCGCACCAGCTCCGCGTCGATCGCGTCAATCTCGCGCCTGAGCGCCGCCATGTCGCCGATTTCGGCCGCTGCCGTCATTCGAAACCCTCCGAAAGCTCGTTCGGGGGCCTTTTCCCACAAGGCGGCGGCCTAGAACAGACCCTCGACATGACCGGCATCGCATAGCCGAATCTTCTCTGCTGCAGGACGGCTCGGCAGGCCGGGCATGGTCATGATCTCCCCGCAGACCGCGACGACGAAGCCCGCCCCAGCCGACAGCCGGACCTCGCGGACCGGCACGTCGTGGCCGGTAGGCGCGCCGCGCCGGGTCGGATCGGTGGTGAAGGAATACTGCGTCTTGGCCATGCAGACCGGCAGATGGCCGTAGCCTTGTGCCTCCCAGGCGTGGAGCTGGTCGCGGATCTTGGCATCCGCGATCGCCTGATCGGCGTGGTAGATGCGCCGGGCGATGGTGTCGATCTTGTCGAAGAGGCCCATCTCGTCCTCGTAGAGCGGCGCGAAGGAGGAGGCGCCGCTCTCGGCCAGCTTCACGACCCGCTCGGCCAACGCCTCGGCGCCCTTGCCGCCCACGGCCCAATGCCGGCACAGCACCGCCTCGGAGCCGTGCTGGTGGACATAGTCCGTCACGGCGGCGATCTCGGCCTCGCTGTCACCTGCGAAATGATTGATCGCGACGATTACCGGCACGCCGAAGCCCTTGAGATTGGCGAGGTGCCGCCCAAGATTGGCGCAACCGCGCGAGACGGCCTCGGCATCCGGGGTGCCGAGATCCTCCTTGGCGGTGCCGCCATTCATCTTCAACGCCCGGATCGTCGCCACCAGCACCGCCGCATCGGGGTGCAGCCCGGCTTTGCGGCACTTGATGTCGAAGAACTTCTCGGCGCCCAGATCGGCGCCAAAACCGGCTTCTGTCACCACGAAATCTGCAAGCTTGAGCGCCGTGGTAGTGGCGATGACCGAGTTGCAGCCATGTGCGATGTTGGCGAAAGGGCCGCCATGGACGAAGGCGGGGTTGTTCTCGAGCGTCTGCACGAGATTGGGCTGCATTGCGTCGCGCAGCAGCACCGTCATCGCGCCATCCGCCTTGAGATCGCGAGCAAAGACCGGCGACCTGTCTCGCCTGTAGGCCACGATCATGTCGCCCAGCCGCCTTTGCAGATCGCGCAGATCGGTAGCGAGGCAGAGGATTGCCATGACTTCGGACGCGACGGTGATGTCGAACCCCGCTTCGCGCGGAAAGCCGTTGGTCACGCCGCCCAAGCTCGCGGTGATCTGCCGCAGCGCCCGGTCGTTCATGTCGATCACCCGGCGCCATGTGATGCGGCGGGTGTCGATGTCGAGCTCGTTGCCCCAGTAGATGTGGTTGTCGATCATCGCGGCGAGCAGGTTGTGGGCACTGGTGATCGCGTGGAAATCGCCGGTGAAATGGAGGTTCATCTCCTCCATCGGCACGATCTGCGCATAGCCGCCGCCGGCGGCGCCGCCCTTCATGCCGAAATTCGGTCCGAGGGACGCCTCGCGGATGCAGATCGCGGCCTTGCGGCCGATCCGGTTAATCGCATCGCCCAGCCCCACGGTCGTCGTGGTCTTACCCTCGCCGGCCGGGGTCGGGTTGATGGCGGTGACGAGGATCAGCCTGCCCGAAGGGCGGTCCTTCAGCCCGTCGATGAAGCGTTGGGAGATCTTGGCCTTGTCGTGCCCGTAGGGCAGCAGGTCGGCTTCGGGAATGCCCAGCCGTGCGCCGATCTCGCGGATCGGCAGCTTATCCGCCGCGCGGGCGATCTCGATGTCGGATTTCTGTGCCATGCGCTTAGTTCCCCCCTGTCCTGACCCCAGCCTCACCCGCCCGGCCGCGCTGTCCCGCGCCCAGGCGACCCATCGCGGCCCTTATGCGTCGCCTGCGGCAATGGGACGCCACGCCCGTTGATCCGGCAGATGCAGGCGAAGCGTATCGCCCGGCCGCAATGTGCCGGGGCGTTCGACCCAAGCCGTTACACCGCGCAGCCCCTCGGACGCCGATTTGAACGCCTTGCCATGGCCCGGCCGTGCCGTCTCGATGGTCATGGCGGGGAACTGGCAGGGCCGGTTCTGCATATCGATGACAAGGGTGCAGCCGTCTGGCCCCTGCAGGCGCGCCGAGGGCGGCAGGTGGCTGAAATCCGGCAGACCAGCGATCACCACCGAGGCGCCGAGCCAAGCGGGATCGACCGCCTCGAGGTCGAGCCGTTTCGCGATCTCGTCGAGCTCCTCTGCGCCCACAAGGCTGAGCTGACGGGTGTTACGGATCTCGGTCCCCTTGGGATGCTGCGAGGTGACGCGCGAGCAGGAGGGACGGGTCAGATCGGCATGAACCTCACCATCCATGCCACCGAAACCGAGCTCCATCTTCTCGAGTGCCAGCGTTTCGATCGGCGCTTCGTTGCGGTGCGGAACACGGCCGAGCCAAGTGATGCGTCCAGTGAATTCGGTAGGGGCAAGCGCGGGCATGGCGATTCCTGCATTGATTGCACTCCTCATGCCAGCAGGTTCCGCCTCGCTCAAGCGCACACGAAAAGCCCCGGCGCCTTGCGGGGCCGGGGCTCATATCGATTCACGTGGAACGTGGCGCTCAGGCGCTGGGCTCGGGCAGCCCGCCATCGGGCGCCTTGGGCTTGCGCGTCTTGGGGATCGCGGTGATCGACGCGCCGCCGCCCTGCTCGGGCTTCTGATGGTCGTCATCGTCGCCCCTGTTGAGCGGCTCGCCGGCGATCACGCGGGTGATCTCGTTGCCGGTCAGCGTCTCGTACTCGAGGAGGCCCTGCGCCAGACGCTCGAGATCCTCGCGCCGCTCGGTCAGGATGCGCTTGGCGGTCTCGTAGCCCTCGTCGATGATCCGGCGGACTTCTTCATCGATGATCTTCTGGGTCTCGGCCGAGTGGCTCGCCCCGCCGGAATAGGAGCCGAGATAGCTCTGCTGCTCGTTGGCGTAGTCGATATGGCCGATCTTGTCCGAGAAGCCGAACTGCGTGACCATCGCGCGGGCGATCTTGGTCACCTGCTGGATGTCCGAGGTGGCGCCCGAGGTCACGTTTTCCTTGCCGAAGATCAGCTCCTCGGCGACCTTGCCCCCCATCGCCATGGCGATCTTGGACTTGTACTTGGTGTAGGTAACCGAGAGCTGGTCGCGCTCGGGCAAGCTCAGCACCAGACCGAGGGCACGGCCGCGCGGGATGATGGTCGCCTTGTGGATCGGGTCATGCTGCGGAACGTTGAGGCCGACGATGGCGTGACCGGCCTCGTGATAGGCGGTCAGCTTCTTCTCGTCCTCGGTCATGACCATGGAGCGACGCTCCGAGCCCATCATGACCTTGTCCTTGGCGTTCTCGAAATCGATCATCGTCACGAACCGGCGGCCGACGCGCGCGGCCATCAGCGCCGCCTCGTTGACGAGGTTGGCGAGATCCGCGCCCGAGAAGCCGGGGGTGCCACGCGCGATGATGCGCAGATCGACATCCGGGCCAAGCGGCACCTTGCGGGCATGCACGCCGAGGATCTTCTCGCGGCCCTTGATGTCCGGGTTCGGCACCTGCACCTGGCGGTCGAAACGGCCCGGGCGCAGCAGCGCGGGGTCGAGCACGTCGGGACGGTTGGTCGCCGCCACGATGATGATGCCCTCGTTCGCCTCGAAGCCGTCCATCTCGACCAGAAGCTGGTTCAGCGTCTGCTCGCGCTCGTCGTTGCCGCCGCCATAGCCCACGCCACGCGACCGGCCCACGGCATCGATCTCGTCGATGAAGACGATGCAGGGTGCGTTCTTCTTGGCCTGCTCGAACATGTCGCGCACGCGGCTGGCGCCGACGCCCACGAACATCTCGACGAAGTCGGAGCCCGAGATGGTGAAGAAGGGCACGCCCGCTTCGCCCGCGATGGCACGTGCCAGCAGCGTCTTACCGGTGCCAGGAGGGCCCACGAGCAGCGCGCCCTTGGGGATCTTGCCGCCGAGGCGCGAGAACTTCTGCGGATTGCGCAGGAATTCGACGATCTCCTCGAGCTCGTCCTTGGCCTCGTCGATGCCGGCGACGTCGTCGAAAGTGACGCGGCCATGCTTTTCCGTCAGCAGCTTGGCCCGGCTCTTGCCGAAGCCCATGGCGCCGCCGCGTCCGCCGCCCTGCATCCGGTTCATGAAATAGATCCAGACACCGATCAGCAGCAGGAAGGGCAACAGCGACAGCAGGAAGGTGGTGAAACCCGACTGCTCCTGGCTGCGCGCGCTCACGGGAATGTCGCGTTCGATCAGCAGCTGCGTGACCTCGGCATCCTCGGGCTTGATGGTGACATAGTCACGGCCGTCGGTGCCGCGATAGCGGACCTCTTCGCCGTCGAGCGTCACCTGCGCGACATTGCCCGTCTCCACCGCCTCGACGAAGTCGGAATAATTGCGGGAATTCGACTGGAGCGTGGACTGCCCGCCGCTGAACAGGTTGAACAGCGCCAGGATCAGCAAGAAGAGCACGACCCAGAAGGCGATGTTGCGCGCGTTGCCCAAGGGATTTCCTCCGAAAAATAGATCAGTCCGCGCTTATCGGCGCGAGGACCGTGAAATCAAGATAGAGATTGCCGTGGCATCTTCAATGCGGAAGCGCCGGATAAGGGAACTCCGCGACAATCCGCGCGCCGGAATCGCTCCCAAATCCGGCGATCGGCGCCGCGAGGAGCGTTTCGCCGCGCCACAGCGCCGGGCTGGCGAGCAAGGCGGGTCGCGGCAGTCCGGTATCGCGCCAGTCCGGACAGTGCGTGAGTCCGGCCGTGCCCAGCGCCCCGAGTCGCAGCCCCACCTCCCGTGGCGGGGTCTCGAGCCGCCAGCGCCCGTCCCACACCGCATCAGGCGCCACATCCGGTCCGACCCGCGCGGGTTCTCGGCATAGCCACAGCTGCCCTGCCCTCTCGCCCAACAGCACCCCTGACAGGCTGCGCCAATGCCCAGCCGCCGCTTGGTCGAGCGCGCGGCGCAAGCTGTCGAGCCTTGGCCGGTAGGCCGCCCCGCCGATCCAGCGCAGCGCCGCCGATACCAGCCGCAGTCGCGTCTCCTCAGGGGCCTCGCGCATCGCGGTGGCGTCGATCCGGACCGCGCCGCCTGCAAGCCGCAGCGCGCGGGCAGAGAGATCCCCGGCAAGGTGATCCAGCGCCGCACGCGCCATCGCCATGCGCTCCGCGGTTTCGGCCAACCCCTGCGTATCGATGCCGACCGGCTCGAGCTGCGCAAGCGCGTCCCGGGCGCGAACCCGCTGGAACCGTGGGTCGGCGTTGGAGGGATCCTCATCCCACGCGATACCCCGTTCCTGCATCCAGTCACGTAACGCGTCGCGACGCAGACCGAGCAGCGGCCGCAGCCATGCGAGACCGCCTTCGCGCCGCGCCTGAGCCATCCCCGAGAGCCCGTCGACGCCGGAGCCGCGCGCCAGCCGCATCAGCACCGTTTCGGCCTGATCATCCAGCGTGTGTCCCAGTGCCACCGTGCCGAGCCCATGGCACGCGGCCCAGTTCCCGAGCAGGCGTTGCCGCGCGTGGCGGGCGGCGTCCTGCAGATTCCCCCTGCGGTCCCAACCGGTCCAGTGGAGAATCTCGTGCGGCACGCCCAATTCCATACAGGCACTGGCCACGCGCATCGCCTCGGCCCTGGCCTCGGGGCGCAGCCCGTGATCGACCGTGGCCGCGCGGCAAGGGATACCACGGGCCTGCGCCTCACGCGTCATGAGATGCAGCAGCGCCATGGAATCCCCGCCCCCCGACACGGCGAGACCGAGCCCATTTCGGAGCTCGGTCTCGAACGTCTCGAAGAAACTCGCGACCACGGCGCCCGGCGGATCGGGCCGCGTGGTCACTGGCAGGACAGGTTTCGCATCGCGGTCTGCGCCTCGGTCGCTGCCGGGTCGCCCGGAAAGCGGGTCCCGACCTCGCCCAGCGTCACGCAAGCGTCGGGCACCTGGCCCAGCGCCGCGAGCGACTGGCCGAGCTTGAGCAGCGCCTGCGGTGCGACCTTGCCGTCGGGATCGCCGGAGAAGCTGTCGAGATAGGCCCGCGCCGCGCCGGCGTTGTCACCCAGCCCGGTCAACGCTTCGCCGCGACCGAACAGTGCTTCGGAACTCAGCGCGCCGCCTGGGTAGGCCTGGAGATAGGCCGCAAACTGGTCAGCGGCGCTGCGAAAGTCACCTTGGGCGAGCACCTCCGACGCCCGCTCGAAATCCGCCTTCTCGCCGACGGCGAGAGCGGGGCCGGACCCGGTCGGAGCCGGGGCCGCAGGGGTGGGTACGGAAGACGCGCTGTCGACGCCGCCGAGGCTCGGCGTGTCGCCGAGCTGGCTGATGTCGCAATCGGGCTCCAGCTCGCAGATCCGGAATTCAAGATCGCCGACCCGGTTGGTGCCGTCGGTGGTGATCCGGTTGATCCGGAACTCCAGTTCCTCGGTCTTGGAGGTCAGGCCCTGAAGCTGTGCTTCGATGGCGTTGAGCCGCTCCAGCGCCGAGTTTCCGCCGACCGCCTGCGGTGTGGCGCCGGTGGTGTCGAGCTCGCGGCGGAGCGACTGGATGTCGCCATAGAGCACCGACAGCTCCTGCCGGATGTCGGCCAGGGTCTGGGACTGCCCCTGCGCATTGCCCACGGCCGGAGCCGCAAGGGCGCACAGGAGCGCGAGGCTGCGCAGGGGGGCCTTCATCAGCTCAGCGCCCCGGCCGCGATCACGGTGACGGCGCGACGGTTCTGCGCGTAGCAGCTCGGGTCGGAGCAGGTCGCGATCGGACGCTCCTTGCCGTAGGAGATGGTGCGCAGACGGTTCGCCGGCACGCCGCGCGAGATCAGGTATTCGCGCGCCGCGTTGGCCCGCCGCGCGCCCAGCGCGACGTTGTATTCGCGGGTGCCCTGCTCGTCGGCATGGCCTTCGATCACCGCGAGGTAATCGCTGTTGGCCTGCAGCCACTGCGCCTGCCCGTCCAGCGTCGCCATCGCCTCCGCGCTCAGCGTCGACTGGTCGACCGCGAAGAGCACGCGGTCACCGATGGTCTGCTGGAAGTATTCGGGGCTGTTGGGGTTGCCGGCGCCAAGGCCGCTCTGGCCGATACCGGCCTGATCGAAGCCTGCGCCAGCGCCCGCGCCGACGCCCATGCCGTCCGCGCCAGCACCGGCACCCGCGCCGAAGCGGTCAGGCCTGGTACAGGCGGAGAGCGCCAGCGCGCCGACGAGGATGGATACGGTGAGATACTTGTTCATGAAATTGGTCCTGCCCCTCGAGGAGTGTTCGTGAAAATGCCTAGCACGGGGTCGCCCCCGTGCAAACGCCGGGTCCTTACTGTTGCAGCGGTCCCCAGGACGGATCCGAGGCAAAGCCACCGGTCGGCACCTGCTTGAGATTGCGACCAGAGATGTCGACCGAGTAGATCTGCGGGCCGCCCGAGGCGCCCTGCGTCTCGCGGGTGAACATCAGCACGCGGCCGTTCGGCGCCCAGGTGGGGCTTTCGTCCAGGAAGGACGAGGTGAGCAGCCGCTCCTCGGAACCGTCGGTGCGCATCACGCCGATGTGGAAACGGCCCGCATTCTGCTTGGTGAAGGCGATCAGGTCGCCGCGCGGCGACCACACCGGCGAGCCGTAGCGGCCCTCGCCGAAGGAAATGCGCTGCGGCTCACCGCCGGAGGCGGACATGACGTAGAGCTGCTGGGTGCCGGAACGGTCGCTCTCGAAAACGATGCGGCTGCCATCGGGCGACAGCGAGGGCGAGGTCTCGATCGAGGGCGCCGAGGTCAGGCGGCTATGCGAACCGGAGCCGAGATCGGTGCGGTAGATGTCGGTGTTGCCGCCGGTGGAGACCGAGTAGATCACCGCGCTGCCATCCTTGGAGAAGCGCGGCGAAAAAGCCATTTCGCCCTCGACGGTAGTGATCTGCCGCCGGCCGACGCTGGCGACGTCGAGCAGGCTGATCCGCGGGAAGCCGCTCTCGTAGCTGGTGTAGAGCACCCGGTCGCCATTGGGCGAGAAGCGCGGGGCGAGGACGAGGCTGTTGCTGTCGGTCAGGAACTGCCGGTTCTCGCCGTCGTAATCCATGATGCCCAGACGACGGGCGCGGTTGTCCTTGGGGCCGCTTTCCGAGACGAACACGACGCGGCTGTCGAAATAGCCGCTTTCGCCGGTGATGCGGGAATAGACCGCGTCGGCCACCTTGTGACCCATGCGGCGCCAGCCGCCGGTGGTGCCGGCGAATTGGAGCCCCTCGCCCAGCTCGGCGCCGGTGAAGACGTCGAACAGGCGGAACTTCACGGTGAGCTGGTTGCCGTTCACGGCGACCGCGCCGGTGATCAGCGCCTGCGCGTTGATCGCGCGCCAGTCCGGGTAGGCCACGGGGCTGGCAAAGCTCGCGGGGGTCGAGATGAAGGACGAGGCCGGGATCTCGCGGAACAGGCCGGTGCCAGTCAGGTCCTGCGCCACCACGCGGGTGATGTCGGCGGCGATCTGCTCGGCGCCGCCGGTCTCGGCCTGGAACATCGGCACGGCGAAGGGCAGCGGCTCGATCACGCCTTCGGAGATGGTGATCCGCAACGGGCCGCTCTGGGCGGTCACCGGGGCGGGAAGCAGGGTCGCCGCGACGAGCGGCGCCAGCAGAAGCGCGATGGTTCTGGTCAGCATCTTGGTCCTCGTTCCGTCAGGCCGCGGGGGTCTGGCGCCCCTTTGTGCGCAGCGGCGTGTGTTTGGGCAACGCCCCTTCGGGCGCGCGGGTTCAACGGTTTCGTGAGCGCGCCGAAACATCAGCGCATCCTCATGCCCGAGGGGTCGAAGGTCATCTCGACCTCCTTCCACTGCTCGTACTTGTCGGCGGGCAGCACGTAGCCGTCGCGCTGGCAGCGCAGGATCGCGCGCCGGGCCGCCTGGAAGGCCGCCTCGATCGCGCCGTCGCTGCCGCCTTCACCGGAGATCCGCCGCACGTCGCCCTGCACCCGGCCCTGCGGGTCGAGATCGAAAGCCACGGTCAGCGTCACCCGTGCCGCCTCGGAGCCGACATCGACGTTCCAGCACTGCTGCACCGCGACACGGAAGGCGTCCTGCTCGGCGCCGGTCATCGGCGGGCCGGGATTGGCGGCGGGCGCCGCCGGAGCAGGCGTGGAGGCCAGCGCAGCGGCCAGCGCATCGGCCACGGCGTCGCTGGTGTCGACCGGCGCGGGCGTGGGCTCGGCCTCCTGCGATGAAGCGCTCTGCGTCTCGGCAGGCGTTTCGGGGGCGGGCGCCGGAGCTGGATCGCGGCGGGCCGGACGCGATGGCGGACGTGGCGCCGAGGGCGGCGCCAGCGCCGCGACCTGCGGGGCGGGCGGTGTCTCGGGCGCGCTGGCGGGCTCCTCAGCCTCGGTCACGATCTCGGTCGTGGCCTCCTCGGGGGCGGTTGCCTCCTCCTCGATCTCGGCCACCTCGGCGCTTTCAGCATCGGGCGTCGCGGCCTCGCGCACGGCATCGGCCACCTGCGCGTCAGGCGGCGGCGGCGCAACGGCCTCCGGCGCCACGCGGGGCGCGGGGCGGGGCACGGGGCGCTCGGAGATGTTCGGCAGCTCCGGCACCGGCGGCGGCGCAGCGGCAGGGGGCGCCGGCGGCGTTGCGATCTCCTCGACCGCCTCGGCGGGCGGTTCGGGCAACGGCTCCGGGGTAGGCGGCGGCGGGGTTTCCTCGGCCGGGGCCGCCGGGGCGGGCGGCGGCGGGGCCGGCTCGGCCGGGGTCTCCTGCGGCGTCTCGGGCGCGGGCGGGGTCTCTTCGACCACGGGCGTCTCGGGCGCGGGCGGCTGCTCGGTCTGCGGCTGCGGCGAGGTCGCGGCGACGAGCGCGGCATATTCCTCGCCGGATACGACGGACACCGGCGCGATCTCGAAATCCAGCGGTTCGGCGTCGAAACCCCAGCCCATGACGAGCCAGAGCAGCAGGCCGGCGTGGCCGATGCCCGAAATGTAGCCGCCGGTGCTCATAGCAAGGGCCTCAGCCGCCCGAGGGCAGCGCGGTCGGCGCGCCCGCCCCGAAATCCGACCCGCCCACATCCGTGACCAGGCCGATATTCGAGAAGCCGCCAGCGTTGAGCGCGCCCATCACCTCGGCGACCCGGTTCCAGGCATTGGCGCCGTCAGCGCGCAGGAAGATGCGGTTCGAGCTGCGCTCGGACGCGATCGCCTGCAGCCGGCCGATCAGCTCGCCCTGCGGCACCTCGGTGGTCTGAATCATCAGCCCGCCCTCGGCGGTCACGGTCACGGTCAGCGGTTCCTCCTCGTCGGAGGGCAGTGCCGCGGCCGCGGTCTGCGGCAACTCCACCGGGATGCCCACGGTCATCAGCGGCGCCGCGACCATGAAGATGATCAGCAGCACCAGCATCACGTCCACGAAGGGCGTGATGTTGATCTCGGCCATCGGCTGCGCCCGGCCCCGGCGGCGTCCGCGGCGATTGCCGCCTCCGCCCGATTTCATGACCCCAGCGCCCATCTCAGCTATCCAGCTGGCGCGACAGGATGGTCGAGAATTCGTCGGCGAAGGCCTCGTAGCCGCCGATTAGCCGGTCGGCATCGGCCGACAGCTTGTTGTAGAAGATCACGGCCGGGATAGCAGCCATGAGGCCGAGACCCGTGGCGAGCAGCGCCTCGGCGATGCCCGGCGCCACGACGGCGAGGTTGGTGTTCTGCGCCTCGGCGATTTCGATGAAGGCGTTCATGATGCCGAATACGGTGCCGAACAGGCCGACGAAGGGCGCGGTCGATCCGGTCGTCGCCAGCACCGGCAGGCCGCGTTGCAGCCGCGATGCCTCCTTGGCGATGGCCACGTCCATGCCCCGGTCGATCCGTGCCTGAGCACCGGCGATCAGCCCGCCATCCTGACGATGCGACCGGCGCCATTCGGTCATGCCGGCGGCGAAGATCCTCTCGGAGGCGCCGCGCGGGTTGGCACCGATCTCGTCGAAGAGCTGATCGAGCGGTTCGCCGGACCAGAAAGCGCGGTCGAATCGCGCGGCCTCGCTGCGAGCGGCCCGGTACTGGATGACCTTGTCGACGATCACGGCCCAGCACCAGATCGAAGCCAGGATCAGAGCGATCATGACGAATTTGACGGTGATCGTCGCGCGGGCGAACAACCCCCACATCGAGAAGTCTACTACCTGATCCATCTGCCTGCTCTTTGTGACGCGCGCGCGGCCTCTGCCGGGCCGCTAGGGGGGCGCATACCCGATCCTCAAGGCGAAATCCACTTCGCGCTTTGCACGGTGCGGTGAGAGGGGACAGCCCCGCCGACACCCCCATGGCGTCGTCGGCGGAACTCCGCCGCCCTACCCTGCCGCCAGCGCGGCGCGCAGCCCGGCTGGCAGTCGGATTGGCCGCCCCGCTTGCGACAGCGCCACGAGTTGCACCTGCGCCGCGAAGCATGCCGTCTCGCCCCGCCGCACCGCCTGGGACAGAGTGATCCGTGCGCCGCCAAGCTCTTCGAGATTGGTCTCCACCGTCAGAACGTCATCGAAGCGTGCAGGAACGAGGTAGTCGGCCTCGACCCGCCGGACCGCGAAGACGATGCCATCCTCCGCCTTGAGACGGGCTTGATCGACGCCCAGGCCCCGCACCCATTCGGTGCGGGCCCTTTCGATGAATTTCAGGTAGTTGGCGTAATAGACGATCCCGGCGAGATCGGTGTCCTCATAGTAGACACGGATGTCGAAACGATGCGTCATACGTGGCCTTCGGCGCGATAGAGCACGAGTGACATTTCGGACACGACGCCGTTCATGCCTCGTCAGGAGCCGCCGCCGCGCTGCCTTCTCCCGCACGGATTCGCGCGGCGAGCCGCAACGCCGTGGCCGGGTCGTCCGAAGCCGCCGGCAGAACCGGGTCATAGGCGGCGCGTATCAGCGCTGCGATCTCGGGCTTGAGCACGACCGTGCCATCCGGGGCAGAGGCGAGCGGCGAGGTCGCGTCGAAAGCGCTCTCCGACCAAGTCAGCATGGACAGCACCGCCTGGCTCAGCGCCAACACGTCTGCGGGCACCTCGGCCGCTTCGCCCTTCATGCGCAGAAAGACGATGCCGGCCCGGATCGCGCCGTCCGGCTCGAAGCGGAAGGCGCGGTACTGGCTGGCATCGTTCTCCGCCAGCTTCGCCAGCAGTTCCTGCAGGCCCGGCACCAGCTTGTCGAGATCGGGCACGGCTGCGAGCTCGTCCCATTCGCGACAGAAGAAAACCAGCAGGTTCACGCCCAGCTCGGGATCGGTTTCGGCCATGTCGTGATCGGCGAGGCGGCACAGCGCCTGCAGCGCCGCTTTCATCACGCCGAGCGTTTCGTCCTCGACCCCGAACACCACCGGCACGATCGGCCGGCCCCAGCGCGCGCACATATAGCCGCCATCGCCCCGGGTGAACATCGCCTCGACGGCTTTTGCATCCAACATCGCCGGTCCTCCTGTTTGGGCCGGGATACGCGTCGCGGCCCTGTCGGGCAAGCGCGGGGGATCAATCGAACAAGACGCCCTGCCCCGATTCGGGCGCGCGCGGCGCGGCGAGGCCGAGATGCCGCCATGCAGCATGGGCCAGCATCCGTCCGCGCGGCGTGCGCTGGATCAGCCCTTGCTGCAGCAGGAAGGGCTCAATCACCTCCTCCAGCGCATCCCGGCTTTCCGACAGCGCCGCCGACAGTGTCTCGATCCCCACCGGCCCGCCGCCATAGGCCTCTGCGATGAGCCGCAGGTAGCGCCGGTCGGCCCCGTCGAGGCCGAGATCGTCGACGCCGAGCCGGGTCAGCGCACTGTCCGCGATCTCGCGTGTCACGCGCCCATCGCCTTCGACCACCGCGAAATCGACGACCCGGCGCAGCAGCCGCCCGGCAATACGGGGGGTGCCGCGCGCCCGACGCGCGATCTCGCGCGCGCCATCATCATCGGCGGGGGTGCCCAGCAGCCGGGCATTGCGGGTGACGATCTCGTGCAGCTCGTCAACGGTATAGAATTGCAGCCGCGTCGGAATGCCGAAGCGGTCGCGCAGCGGCGTGGTGAGCAGGCCGAGCCGGGTCGTCGCGCCGACCAGCGTGAAGGGCTGCAGCTCGATCCGCACGGTGCGCGCGGCCGGACCCTCGCCGATCACCAGATCGAGCGCGTAATCCTCGAGCGCAGGGTAGAGCACCTCCTCGACCGCCGGGTTCAGACGGTGGATCTCGTCGATGAAGAGCACGTCGCGCGGTTCGAGATTGGTGAGAATGGCGGCGAGATCGCCCGCCTTGGCCAGCACTGGCCCGGAGGTCATGCGGAATCCCACGCCCAGCTCGCGAGAGATGATCTGCGCCAGCGTCGTCTTGCCGAGACCCGGCGGGCCATGGAACAGCGTGTGGTCCATCGCCTCGCCACGGATCCGGGCGCTTTCGATGAAGATGCGCAGGTTGGCGCGGGCCTCGGCCTGGCCGATGAACTCGTCGAGACCCTGAGGCCGCAACGCGCGGTCGTGGTCCTCGGGAAGCCGCTCGGGGCGCAGCGCGGGATCGGGAGCGTCGGTCATCGTCCAGTCCTAGCATCGCGGGGCAACATTGTAAGGCAGCGCGGCATCTCACCGCTCCTTGGGGGCGAGCTTGCGCAGCGCCGCGCGGATCAGCACCGCCGTGTCAGCCTCGGGCGTCTCATGCGCGGCCTCTGCCACGGCGCCCGCGGCTTCCGACAGGCCATAACCGAGATTGCCCAGGGCCGAGAGCGCCTCGGCCTGCGCCGCG
The DNA here is from genome assembly GCF_034371605.1 of Limimaricola variabilis. Classification (NCBI taxonomy): domain Bacteria; kingdom Pseudomonadati; phylum Pseudomonadota; class Alphaproteobacteria; order Rhodobacterales; family Paracoccaceae; genus Limimaricola; species Limimaricola variabilis. The sequence goes on from NZ_CP139691.1 coordinate 1,475,483, forward strand.
GCATTGCCCTCGTCCTTCTTCCTGGCAGCCTGCCGTTTCGGCGCGGGCGCGGCGGCAGGCGCATCCTCGAGCACCGCCTCGGCGTCGTCCATACGCATCGCGGCCGGCTGTGCGCCCATCGCCATGATCGAAGGCGCCTTGTCCTTGAGCTCGTTGACCACGCGCTGCGCCGTCTTGGGGCCGACTCCCTTGGCGCGGGCCACGGCCGACCAATCGGCAAGCGCGATGGCGCGGCTCAGCCCGTCCGCGCCGAGCGCGCCCAGGATCGCCAGGGACGCCTTGGCGCCGATGCCCTGCACGGTGAGCAACAGCCGGTGCCATTCCTTTTCCACCAGCGTCGGAAAGCCGAAGAGCTGAAGGATATCCTCGCGCACCAGAAGCTCGGTATAGAGCGCCACGGCCTCCCCCGGCCCCGGCAACTGCGCGAGCACCCGGTCGGAGACATAGACGACATAGCCCACGCCACGCACGTCGATCAGCACGTGATCGGTGGCCCGGTATTCGAGCCGTCCCGCGATGCGGCCGATCATGCCCGGGCCCTCGTCGTTTCGGCCCGCGCGACAGCGGCCGCAAGGTGGCCGGCGGATTGCAGGTGATGGGCATGGCAGATTGCGACAGCCAGCGCGTCGGCGGCGTCGGCACTGTCGAGCTTCACGCCGGGAAGCTGCAGCTTCACCATGTGCTGCACCTGCGCCTTGGCGGCGGCGCCGTTGCCGACCACGGCCTTCTTGATGGTCGAGGGCATGTATTCCCCCACCGCCAGCCCCGCCTCGGCCGGGATCATCAGCGCGATGCCGCGCGCCTGACCGAGCTTGAGCGTGCCGGCGCCGTCGGAGTTGACGAAGACGTGTTCCACGGCAGCCGCCTGCGGTGCATGCAGCGCGATCACCGCGCGCAGCTGGTGGGCCAGCGACAGCAGGCGCTCGGCCAGATCGTCCCCTTCGGAATGGCAGGTGCCGTTGGCGACATGGCGCAGGCGGGCGCCCTGCGCTTCGATCACGCCCCAGCCGAGATTCCGCAGACCCGGATCGATCCCGATGACTCGCATGTGCCCCCATTCGCCGATCGCGGCTGCTCTCCGCCCCGGCCCTTGTTCTACGTGGTTTTTCCGATCCCTAGCACAAAGCGCGAACGCAAGCCATGGCCGCGAGACATGCGTCGCCACCTGTCGCGCAACCGCCGCGGTCGTTCAGAGACCGAGCCGGGCGATCGCGTCTGAGAGCTGCCGCTGCATGTAGGGCTTGGCGAGGCGCGGCAGATCGAGCGCGTCGCCCTCGGGCAGCTCGGCATAGCCGGTAGCGAGCAGCACCGGCAGATCGGGCCGCAAAGCGCGTGCCCGGCGCGCCAACTCGCCGCCATTCATCCGCGGCATCGAGAAATCGGTGATCAGCAGATCGATTTCCGCCCCGCCTTCGAGCAGGCCCAGCGCTTGCGCCGCCGAATTGGCCTCGGTCACCTCGTGACCCAGATCCTCCAGCAACTCCACGCTACTCATCGCGATCAGCGCGTCGTCGTCGACAAACAGGATCCGCAGCGACGCGCCCGGCGTCGTACTGCTGGCCGGCGCTTCCATCGCCGCCATGGCCACGCCCGTCGCCACCGGCAGCCACAGCTCGGCCCGGGTGCCCTCTCCGACCTGGCTCGACAGCCGCAGCGCGCCGCCCAGCTGCTGCGCCAGCCCATGGATCATCGACAAGCCCAGGCCCGTGCCCTTGCCCAGCTCCTTGGTCGAGAAGAAAGGCTGCGTCGCCTGATCGAGCGTCGCGGCGTCCATGCCGATGCCGGTGTCGCCGACGATCAGCCGCAGGTACCGGCCATCCGCGAGGTCGGGCGCGTTCGCGGCCGCAGCTTCTTCGAGCGAAATGGCGATCCGGCCGCCGCCCGGCATCGCGTCGCGCGCGTTGACCACGAGGTTCAGCAGCGCGAGGTCGAACTGGGGACCGTCGACCTGCGCCGCGGGCAGACCTTCGGGCAGCGAAATCTGCAGCTCGATCCCGTCTCCCAGCGATCGGCGCAGCAGCTCCTCGGACTCGCGCACGAGCCCGGCTAGGTCGCGCGGCGCGACCTCCAGCTCCTGCTTGCGCGCGAAGGCGAGCAGGCGCTGGGTCAGCGCGGCACCGCGTTGCGCCCCTTGGATCGCGCCGTCGATCAGCCTGGCCGCGCGCGCATCACCCGCGACATGGCGCGACAGCAGGTCAAGATTGCTCAGTACCGCCATCAGCAGGTTGTTGAAGTCATGCGCCACGCCGCCGGTGAGCTGCCCGATCGCCTCCATCTTCTGGCTTTGCAGCAGCTGGCCCTCGGTCCGTTCGCGCTGGCGGATTTCCTCGAGCACGCGTGCATGCGCGCTTTCCAGCTCGGCGGTGCGCTGGGCCACGCGCCGTTCCAGTTCCTCGGTCTGTTCGCGCTGGTCGGCCTCGGCCCGCTTGCGGTCGGTGATGTCGGAGGTCACGCCAACGAGCTGGATTTCGCCGTCAGGCTCGCGCTCGGTCCGCGCCACCGCCTCGGCCCAGCGCTGGCTGCCATCGGGCCAGACAACTCGGAACTGGGCGCGATACTCGGTCCCGTCGCGGACCGCATCGGCGATGGTGGCGCTCACCCTTTCGACATCGTCGGGATGCAGGCCGGCGATGAATTCCTCATAGGTCAGCCCTTCGGCCTCTTGCCGGCCGAAGATCGCCCGCAGTAGCGGCGACGTAACCAGTTCGCCGGTCGAGGGCCGCAGCTTCCATGCTCCGAGCCGCCCGGCCGTCAGCGCGGTACGCAGCATCTCGTCGCTGCGATGGAGCTGCTCGACCGCAGCTCGCGCCTCGAACTGCCGCTCGCGGCCGCGCCGGGCGCTGCGCGCGACACTTGCAAAGGTGGTGGCGTGGAAGGGCCGCTCGAGAAAGGTGACGTTGCCCAGGATTTCGGAGAGCCGCGCCGCCTCCGGGTTACGCTCGGGCCCGCCGCCATGCCGGGTCAGGATGATGAAGGGCAACGCCGACCAGCTTGGCTGGGCCTCGACCGCCGTGGCCAAGGCCGCGAGATCGGCATGCTGGACCGTCTCCTCGGTCAGCAGACAGAAGGCCGTGCCCTCGCCCAGCGCCGTGACGAAGGAGGGCATGTCGTCGCAGATAATCGAAGGTTGGCCGATTTCCGCGAGCAATGCCGATGCGAGCCGCGCGTCCCGCCCGCCGGGCGCGAGGATTAGCGCGCGTGCCGGTTCAGCTCCCGGCATTGTCGGCATCCATCCCCATCAGCGGCCCGGCGGAGCCAATGAAGTCCGGCACGCCGCGCAACACGCCTTGGAAGCCACGCAGCGGTGCGCCGAGTTCGAGCCCTTCGCCGCCGATCCGGTATTCGCGGATGGTGTCCTCATGCGCGCCGGTTCGCTTCTTGATGATCGAGACCGCGCGGCGGACCTGTCCCATCGCCTCGAAATAGCGCAGCAGCACGACGGTATCGGCCAGGTAGGTCAGGTCGAGTGGCGACCGCATGTCGCCAACCAGCCCGTGCTGCGCCACGGTCAGGAAGGTCGAGGCGCCCTGCCGATTTAGGAACTGCAGGAGTTCATGGATGTGCAGGATCAGCGCGTTCTCGTGCGGCATCGCGGCCTGGTAACCGTTCATGCTGTCGATCACCACGGTGCGCACGCCCAGCGTCGCCACGCAGTCGCGGACCTTTTGCGAGAATTCGCCGGGCGACATCTCGGCGGCGTCGATCTGCTCGACCAGCAAGGCGCCGCTTTCGCGCAGCGACGGCAGGTCGATGCCCATCTTGACCAATCGCGCCTCGAGCTGGCTCAGCTCCTCGTCGAAGACAAAGAACGCGGCACGCTCGCCCCGCTCGATCGCGGCGAGCGCGAACTGCAAAGCGAACAGGCTCTTGCCGGTACCCGAGGGCCCGAGCACGAGCGTGCTCGACCCCTGCTCGACCCCGCCACCCAGCAGCTTGTCGAGCTCGGGGATGCCGCTGCCGCGCGGGCTGCGGTCGAAATCGGTGCGGTGCTCGAGCGCCACGAGGCGCGGGAACACCTCGATGCCGCCGGTCTTGATGGCGAAGTCGTGGTAGCCGCCGCGGTAGCGCTGCCCCCTATACTTGGTGACCCGAAGACGGCGCCGCTCGGCCCCGTATTCAGGCGCCAGCTCTTCGAGCTGGATCACCCCGTGCACGACGCTGTGCACGGTGCGGTCATGCGCCTCGGCGGTGAGATCGTCGAGCATCAGCACGGTGGCGTCCTGCCGCGCGAAGTAGTGCTTCATGGCGAGGATCTGGCGGCGGTAGCGCAGAGAGCCCTGCGCCAGCAGCCGGATCTCCGAGAGGCTGTCGATCACCACCCGCTGGGGGCGGATCCGCTCGAAGGCGTCGAAGATCTGGCGGGTCGCCTCGCCCAGCTCCAGATCCGATGAGTAGAGCAGGCTTTGCTGCTGATCTGCATCGAGCAGGCTTTCGGCGGGGACGACCTCGAAGACGGAAACGCGTTCGTCCAAGGTCCAGCCATGCGAGGCGGCGCTGTCGCGCAGCTCTTCCTCGGTCTCCGACAAGGTCACGTAGAGACAGGTCTCGCCGCGCTCGGCGCCTTCCAGGAGAAAGCGCATCGCGGTGGTGGTCTTGCCGGTGCCGGGCGCGCCCTCGAGCAGGAAGACATGGCGGCGGGTCAGCCCTCCTGCCAGAACATCGTCGAGCCCTGGCACCCCGGTACGGGCATACTCCTTGGGTCTCATGGGCTCCGCTCCTTCACGCCGGTCAGTGCCTCCTAGCAGCTTTGAGGGGGCACCAAAAGGCAGCTTGAAGGGGGGCGGCACGGCCCGGGGGCCGTGCCTGCAGAGTATCAGCCGAGCCGTGCGATCAGCGCGCCGTTCGGACCGAGCCAGACCTTGCCATCCGCGCTCTCGGCCGAGAGCGCGAAGAGGGTTTCGGTGATCCCCGGCAGCTCGATTTCCTGCGGCGTGGCCGAAAGATTGAAGGCGCAGACGGTCTTCTCGCCGCGATGGAAGGCCAGCACCGGCTCCTCGGTCTCGGCGAACATGGTGCGGCCCTCGCGCAGGTCCGGGGTTTCGCGCCGCAGCTTCAGAAGCGCGCGGTAGGTTTCGAGCACCGACCCCTCGACGCCTTTCTGGGTATCGACGGCACGCGCCGCCTGCGGTGCCTTGACCGGCAGCCACGACTTGTCGCTGTCGGAGAAGCCGGCATTGGGCGCGTTCCGCTCCCAGACCATCGGCGTGCGGCAGCCGTCGCGGCCCTTGTCGGCGGGCCAGAAGTTGATGCCCTGCGGGTCGGTCAGCTCCTCGAACTCCAGTTCGGTCTCGGTCTGACCCAGCTCCTCGCCCTGATAGACGCAGATCGAACCTTCCATCGACAGCAGCATCGCCGCGGCGAGCTTGGCCACCGCCTCCTGGTCGCCATGCTCGGCCCAGCGGGTCACGTGGCGCGGCACGTCGTGGTTCGAGAGCGCCCAGCACGGCCAGCCCTTCGGCGCGTGCTTGAAGAACTGGTCGATCTGGTGACGGAAATGCTCGGCGGTGAAGTTCGGCCCCAGCATCTCGAAGCTGTAGGCCATGTGCAGCCGGTTGGCCGAGGTGTACTCGCCCATGATCTCGATCGGGTGGTGGCTCTCGCCGACCTCGCCCACCAGAGTGCGATCGTCATACTCGTCCATCAGCCGGCGCATCTTCTCGAGGAAGGCGATGTTGTCCGGCTGGTTCTTCGAGAAGATGTGGTACTGCATGTCGTAGGGCTTGACCGCCTGGGTGCCGTTCAGACGGAAATCGGCCGGGTCGTCGCGCAGATGCTTGTCGTGGAAGTAAAAGTTCACGGTGTCGAGACGGAAGCCGTCAACGCCGCGATCGAGCCAGAAGCGCATCGTGCCCAGGAGCCAGTCCTGCACTTCCGGATTGTGGAAGTTGAAGTCGGGCTGCTCCTTCAGGAAGTTGTGGAAGTAGTACTGCCGACGGCGCGGCTCCCACTCCCAGGCGATGCCGCCGAAGATGGCCTGCCAGTTGTTGGGGGCAGATCCGTCATGCTTGGGATCGGCCCAGACGTACCAGTCGGACTTGGGGTTGTCGCGGCTCTGCCGGCTTTCCTCGAAGAAGGGATGCTTGTCGGAGCTGTGCGACAGCACCTGGTCGATCATCACCTTGAGCCCAAGCTCGTGCGCGCGGGCGACCATCTCGTCGAAATCCGCGAGCGTGCCGAAGGTCGGGTCGATGTCGGTGTAGTTCGACACGTCGTAACCCATGTCGGCCATGGGCGAGGTGAAGATCGGCGACAGCCAGACCGCGTCGACGCCGAGATCGGCGATATGGGGCAGCCGCGCCGTGATCCCCTTGAGGTCGCCGATGCCGTCGCCATTGCCGTCCTGATAGGAGCGCGGATAGATCTGGTAGATCACCGCACCCTTCCACCAATTCGCCTTGCTCATCCTCGAATCCTTTCGTCCCAGGGGTGCCATCGGGTCACGGGCAGGCTTGCCCGAAGCGTTTCGGTTTGACAAGGTGCCGCGGCAAACGCGGGAGAGATCATGTCGGCGACACTCAAGGACATCGCGGCCAGCACAGGGCTGTCGGTCACGCAGGTGAGCCGTGCGTTGAACGACCACGCCGATGTCAGCGCCGAAACCAAGATCCGGGTGAGAAAAGCAGCCAAGGCGTTGAACTACAGCCCGAATCTTTCGGCGCGCAAGCTGGCTTCCGGCCGCTCCCACATCGTCGGGCTGGTGCTGCCGCCGCTCGACCGGACACCGCGCGACAGTCTCTTCGTGGAAATGGTGCGGGGGCTGTCGGGGGCCTTCTCGCGGCGCGGCCGACTGTTCGTGCTGCACGCCGCCGAAGAGGGCGAGGACGTGGTGGCGGTGCATCGCAGGCTGATCGATGGCGGGTCGCTCGACGGCTTCGTGCTGATCGAGCCGGAACGGGACGACCGCCGCGTGACCTATCTGCAGGGGCGGGGCGTGCCGCTGGTGATGCATGGTCGTGGCAGCGACGCGCCCGACTATCCCTATTACGACATCGACAACCTGGCGGTCGGCAGGACGCTGACGGAGATGCTGCTGCGCGCCGGTCATCGCAAGATCGGCTTCATCAACGGGCTGGCCGAGATGTGCTATGCCGATCATCGCCGTCTCGGTTGGGAGCGGGCGCTGGAGGCGGCCGGGCTTCCGGCCGACCCTGCCCTCCACGAACACGGCCAGATGACCGAAAGCCACGGCGCCCTTGCCACGTTGAGAATGATGTCCAGCGATGGCCCCCGCCCGAGCGCGCTCATTGCCGGCAACATGCTGATCGCCAAGGGCATCCACAATGCGCTCGCGATGCTCGGCCTGCGGGTGCCGCATGATGTTTCGGTGGTGGCGCATGACGATGCGCTTCCGGGCGAGGACCTGCTGGCGCTACCGCCCTGTTCGGGCACCCGCTCGGCACTGTCCCTCAGCTGGGAGCCGCTGGCCCAAGGGCTGATCGGCGCGATCGAGGGGCAGCCGCTCGCGGATCTGCAGCGGCTGGGTGATTTCGAGGTGATCGAGGCGGGATCGGTGTCGTCGCCTTCGGTAGAGTGAAATCCCGAAACGGTTCGGCTATTATGGTGCCATGCGGTGGATGCAAGTCGCTGCGGCGCTTTCGGCCATGGTCACCGGTGCCGTGAAACGCCAGATGAGGCTCAACGGCGCCACAGGGTTGCCGCTCCGGTCGACGGCGTGCTGCCCGTCGCACAAGCCCAAGGACCAAAGCCAATGACCACGCTCGTCGCCACCCGCCCCACCTCTCCCCTCGCCCGTCTCATTGGCCGCCTGACCGCCTGGCGGGCCAGCGCCCGCGCCTACGGCACCACCCGCCGCGAACTCTCCGCGCTGAGCGAGCGCGAGCTGGCCGATCTGGGCATCCATCGTTCGATGATCGAAGAGATCGCCCGTCAGTCGGCGCGCCGCGGCTGAGTTTTTCGCCATCCGGCGCGGATCTTTTCCGAACCTAGGGGGTTGGGCGGTACATGACGGCCCTCCTCCCTCACCGTCCACATAACAAGGCGGCGGCACCTCTCCTCCCGGGCGCCGCCGCCTTTCTCTTTTCCGGGATACTGATTCAGTCCTCGCGCAGTCCCAGCTGCGCCTCGCCAAAGCCCAGCTCCACCGTCAGACCGGTCGTGCCGCCAGAGGTGCGCACAAAGCCGCCATGTTTCTGAACCATGGTGCGAATCATCCGCCAGCCCAGCGAGTCCGAGCGTTCGGGACGCTCCATCCCCGGCGCCAGACCGCAGCCGTCATCCGCGACGGTGAGCTTGAGCATCCCCTCCTCGCGCGCCAGCGCCACGTGCAGCCGGCCTTTGTCGCGACCGGCAAAGGCATGCTTGCATGCGTTGGTCATCAACTCGCCGGCCGCCAGTGCGAGATCGGTCGCGGCATTGCCCGACAGGCTCAGGGCCTCACCCGTCACCGCTACCGCGACCTCCTGATCCGGCGTCGAGAAGGCTTGCCGCGTCTGCTCCGCCACGTCGCGCAACAACGGCAGCAGCGGCGTGCTGTCCGCTCCGGCGGCGCGCTGCAGCCGGTCGTGCAGCGCCGTGATCGCCTTCACCCGCAGTTCGAGATCGCGCAGCACCTCGCGGGTTTCTTCGGTCTTGGCGGCGCTGCGCGACAGCCGCATCAGCCCGGTCACGAGGGCGAGGTTGTTCTTGGTGCGATGGTGCACCTCGGCCATCAGCAGATCGCGTTCCTCGAGCGCATCGAGGAGATCACGGTTCTGCTGGGCGAGCATCGCGGCCGGGTCGGCCCGTCGCAGCACCGCCAGCGCCTCGCCGATCTCGCTGCCCAGCGCGGCCGCCTCAGCTGCCCCGCACGAGGTGGCGAAGATCACCCGGATCCGCGTCCCTTCCGGACCGGTATCCACATCCATCCGGTCGGCGATCCGCCGGACACCGCGCAGTCCGAGGCCAAGGCCCGCAGCGGGTCCGCCATTGGTGCCCGGCAGCGGCCCGGCGGCCGAGAGCCGGGCGTCGAGATCGGAGATGCCCGGACCATGGTCGATCGCCTCGGCCACGAGGTCGAGGCCGGCGTCGCGCGGCTCGAGCGTCAGGATCATCCGGCCGCCACCGCCATGCTGAACGATGTTCCTGCCCAGCTCGAGCAGCGCGGTGACGATGCGGGTCTCGGCGAACTTGCCGAAACCACAGCGTCGCGCCACCTCCTGACCGACCATGCGCAGGCGCACGATGTCGTCATCGGCCTCGATCTTCAGCGTCGTGATCCTCATGCCGCCTCCTCCGGGGCAAGCCGGGCGACCAGCGCGCAGCAGTCGTCGCGCCCTTTCGCCCGGTCTCGAATGAGTTGCGCCGCGATCATCGCGCAGCTCATGCCTGCAAGCTCCGGCAGATCGGCCGGGCTGCGCAGCGTCGAAAGCCCGTCGCTGTGCAGGATCAGCACGTCACCCAGCGTCATCGTCTCGGTTTCGATCGGCGGCGTGCGCACCGCTCCGCCAAGCCGCCCCTCGCGGCTGATCAACCGCCGCATCCGCCCCCCGGGCCGCACCAACAGCGCCGAGATGTTGCCGATGCCCGCAAGGCTGAGCCGGCCATCCGCAGCCTCGATCTGCGCCAGGGCGGCGACAGAGCCGCGGCTCCCCGAAAGCCGCGCCGACAGCTCGGCCAGAAGGCGCGCGGGATCGTCGCCCCGCAACGCGGCGAAGCCGTCGAGCGCCTCGGTGGCGGCGACTTCAGCGCGGGCCCCATGGCCCAGCCCATCGATCGAGATGAGATCGACCCGACCGCCGACATTGCGCGCATGCAAGGCATCGCCGCAGGCCCGGTCACCGGGGTAGTTTGTCAGGAAACCGCCGATCTCGACCCCGGCCAGCACCGGCGATTCGCCGAAGCCGCAGACCGTGACGGTCCCCTGCGAGGGCGTCGACTGGATCTCGAAGCTGTCGGCCAGCCGCTTCATCGCACCGAGGCCGCCCCCCGCGCTCGATCCGGTCGAGAACCCGTCGGAGAGCGCCTGCTCGATATCGGGGATGCCGGGACCGCGGTCGATCGCCGCCAGCGCCACGCGCGGCCCTGCAACGGGCTGCGCCAGCAGCATCAACTGCCCGCCCTTGGCATGCCGCAGGAGGTTGGTTGCCATTTCGGTCACGACGATGGCCAGCGCGGCCGTGCGGGTCGCGTCCAGCCCCACGTTCTCGGCCAGATTGCGCCCCAGCCGCCGGGCTTCGGCCACGGCGCTGGGTTCGCTCACTTCGACGACATGCCTCATGGTCTGGCCTCCATTTCGACGGTGGTCCCGACCCCGGGCCGGCTGTCGATGCGGAACGCCTCGACCAGTCGTCTGGCTCCGCCCAGCCCCTTGCCCATGCTGCGCGCGGTCGAGAAGCCGTCGGTCATCGCCTGATCGATATCGGCGATGCCGGGTCCCTCGTCGCGGCAGCGGATCATGATTCGCGCGGGCCGGTCCAGCCGCCAGACCTCGATCACCCCGCCGCCGCCATGGTCGAGCGCGTTGCGGGCGATCTCGCTCACGGCGGTGACGAAACGGGTCTTGCGCAGCGCCCGGGCGCCCATCGCATCCATCACCCGCGATACGGCGAGCCGCGCCGCCGCCACGTCGCGCTCCTGGCGCAGCTCGACGCGGGCCGCCGGCTCGGCCGGCGGGCCGCTCACGCCAGCCCCTTGGCCTTCAGCGCGCGCAGCGCGTGACTGAGCGACAGCGCGGTCTTGGAGCCCGGCAGGTCCATGCCCAGCTCGACCAGCGTCATCGCCACCGCCGGGCGCATGCCGACGATGTATGTCTCGGCCGCCAGCAGCCGCGAGATCGCCGAGAGCTGCGCGAGGATGCGGCCGACAAAGGTGTCGACGATCTCCAGCGCCTCGATGTCGATCACGACACCACGCGCCTTTTCGCTGACGATCCGCTCGGACAGATCCTCCTGAAGATTGATGATGTCGGTGTCGGTGATGTTGTCGCGGATCGCGACCAGCAGCACCTTGTCGACCTTGTAGATCGAGGCCGCCTCAGACACGGGTGTCCTCGACCCGGGTGATGGCGAAGCCGACCCTGCGGAACGCCTCGGCCAGGGCCGCGCGGATCGAGGGCCGCGTAGTCACCTCGCCCACGTCGACGCCGAGCTCGACCATGGTCTGGGCGATCTTAGGCGAGATGCCCGAGATGATCGCCTCGGCACCCATCAGCCGCACCGCGGCGGCGGTGCGCAGCAGGTGCTGGGCGACCTGGGTATCCACCACCCGCACGCCGGTGATGTCGACGATCACCACTTCGGCCTGATGCTCGACGATGGCGTTGAGCAGGTTTTCCATCACTTCCTGGGCGCGCATCGAGTCGAGCGTGCCGATCAGCGGGATGGTCAGCACCCGCTCCCACAGCTGCACGACCGGGGTCGACAGCTCCATCATCTCGGCGCGCTGACGCTCGATGATCTCGTCGCGCTCGGCGATGAAGTGCTCGTTGATGTGCATCGCAAAGGCATCGACGATGCGCCCGAAATCGGCGGCCTCCTGCAACAGCCGATCGGGCGTGTCGCGCAGCCGCTCGTTCAGCTTGCCGAAAACCGGCTGCTTGAGCGCCAGAACGAAGGTCGTCATTTCCCAGGGCGCGACGCCGCGCTCGGCGCGCACAAGCGTGATCTCTGAGAGCGCGAGGCGCAGGTCCGACCACTCCTCGGCGTCGACGTCGACGCTCTGGCTCATATCGATCCGCCCCAGCGTATCGGCGAAGGCGCGCAGCAGATCCGAGAGCTGGCGGCGGCTCTCGCGATCGGAAAACAGATCGGGCCGGCGCACGCCCTCGCGCTTCTGCGTGGCGAACCAGGCGTCGACCACCTCTTCGAAATCCTCCTGCAGGAGGCGGCTTACCTCGGTCATCGCTGCGGTCATGATGGATCCTAACTGGTCACGGCGGCGCCATCGATAGGCGTTGACAGAGCAGAAGAAAAGCCTTGCCTGCCCCTGCCGGCACGGCACCGCCGGGGCTCAGCCGCCGCGACGGCGTCCCAGCAGCAAGTCGGCCCGGCCCAGCGCCGCGTCGAGATCAGCAAAGGCGCGTGCCATCGCCGCCCGGCCGGCTTGCGGATCAGGCGCGACGGTCTCAGTCGGCGGCCGGGTCGCCACCTTCCGCGGGCGCGCCGCGAGCCGTTCCGCCAGCCCCGGCACCGACCAGATCCGCGCTGTCCGCCGGCGGGTGATCTCGCGCAGCAGCCCCTCAGCCACCAGCGCGTCGATCAGGTTGGTTGCGCCACGCGGGGTCACGCCGATCCGGTCGGCGAGAAGCCCTGCCGTCAGGCAGGGCGCCGAGGCGAAGGCCTGCGCCGCGTCGCCCAGTCGCGAGCGGCCGTGCCGCCCCTCGCCGCAGGCCCGGGCGCGGCGCAGCCAGTCGCGGGCCCGGCCGACACGGCCAATCTCCATGCCCAGCACATGCCCCAGCCCCTCGAGCAGATCGGCGAGACCGGCAGGGCTCGCTGGCGACCACGGCTTGTAGCCATGGGTCGAAAGCGCCAGCGCCGGCGTCGCCACCCAGTCGGCATCGACCCGGCCCGAGAGCCCACGCAACGGATCCTCCTCATGTGTCACGGCGCCGCCGGGTCCGGGCACCTCCCGGCGCCGCGCGCCCTCCACCGCCATGAACAGCGCCCGTTCGACCATCGGCTGCGCGCGCTCGGTGGCGAATGCGTAGGCGGCACTGACCCGCAGCCCAGCCAGGATCGGGGGATCCCCGGGCCGCAAGGTCGCCAGAGCATCGCGCAGCGCGAAGAGCGAGGCATCGGCGTCCGGCTCCGTCTGATCGTCATTCCAGCCGCGCCCGCCCACCCGGCGTTCGAGCCGCTCCAGTGTCTCGGCCGGCTGCGCGATCGGATCGCCCGGCGCCTTCAGCGCCCGGATCAGCGCCAGCGCCTGTTCGCCCGCCACGGGGTCGCCGGCGACGGCGCCACCCGCAACGCGCGGCAGCAGGTCGGTCTCGCTCAGCCGCCGCCCTTCGAGCGCCACGGAAGCGACGGCCTCGGCCACTGCCATTTCCGAACGCCACAGATTGCCTGCATCCGGGTCGGCGCGCCCATGCGCCTCGATCCGTGCCGCGAGCACCTCGATCCGCAACAGGTCGAGCGCCCCGTTGCCATCGGCCTCCGCCACGGTCCTGCCCATTCCAGCCCCTTTCGGTTGCCGCCTCAGACTGGACCGGTGCAGTGGCGCTTGTCCATCGCGAGGCGCGCAATGTCTCGTTCAGGCCAGAGAAAGTGCCGGGCTGGGACATTTCCGCGCCGCATGGGCGACGGCCTGTCCTGCGCTCCGGACTGCCCCCCTCAATTGACCGGGGCCTGCTCGCGCACGACCACCTCTTCGCGCGACTGACCGAGGCGGACCTCGTCGAACACCACCCATTGCGTCGGGATGCGTCCGGGATAACGAGAGATGAAGGACCGGTAGAGGCCGTATTTGAAATAATAACGCTCCCCCATGTGCGGGTGGAAACCCTCGACGCGTTTGACGAGACGGCCATTCGCCCAGATCTCGATGCTGCCCCCCTGTCGACGCAGGTCGAGGCCAATCTGGATGTCCGTCCACCTCCCCCTCATCTGGCCAAGAGTGGCGATCTGCACATGCAGGCAATCGTCCTGCACCGCCTGTCGCGGTCCGCTCAGCCTGATGACGCAGGCGGTGTAGCCCGACTGGTTCAGATCCATGAGCAGAACCCCGGGCTGCGACGGATGTCCGCCGCGCATGTTGGTCGGTCCGCCCTGCATGTGGATCTGCCCCGCGACGGTTCCCAGCGGATCGATCTCGGGGAAATCCGGCGGAAGATAGATGCTGTACCCGATCCATTGCAGCGTGCCGGGCCCCCATTGATCGTCCGGCAGCCAAACCTCGGTACGCTCGCGATCGGTGGCGCAATCGCTATGCCAGCGATCCGCCCCGCAATCGCCGTGGCGTAGTTCGAAATACTGCGCGGTACGCCCGGCTCGTACCGGCGACGACACCCGCAAGAAGCCATGCGGTGTGTCGTTGAGGCTCCGCTCGACCCGAAGTTCGGCATGCGCGAGCGCCGGAAAAGACAACACCGCGATCGCGACGACACGGGTCATCAAATGACTGATTGAATAGGAAAAACGCATATTTACCCCTTAACTGGAAAACCGACGGCTTGATCGAGAGCGCTGCCAGAAATCGGAAATGAAGCGAAAACCAGACTATGGATCCGCTTGGCTGATATCGCCAAGGTATCACGATTTTGCCGGGGATGACCGCTTGAGAACTCATCGCAGGAGCAGATCGGCAGGCTCGATGCAGGTTCGGCCAGAGCATTTGAGGCAATCATTCTTGGAAGGGGTCTCTAGCTCGACCGCCAATCCCTCCGACGTACCAAGCGCTTCAGCCGAACGTAGGGGGCTCGATCCAGTAGCCGAAAAGACAAGCGCTCTGACATCGGGCACAACCGAGACACTTCAAGAGGCGCGCCGTTCAAAGGATGGGGAATGCTCGTTTCCGGCGGATATGCGCCACCCACGGGAAGGGCAATTGGCAGGCCCTCGCCGGCTTTTACCTCCGGTCGGAACCGCAAGCCAATCAACGTTGCGCATACGGCATGCGATAGGCAGGTAGGCTGCACGGCAAATGATTGGGACTGAAGGACGGGCCTGTGATCAAGATGACCAACATGCTTCGAACCGCTTTGACCGCCGGCTGCCTGCTTGCGACGACGCCCTTTGCATCCGCTCATGACGGCGGCGTTACCAAGGTCTTCGAGGGAACCGCTTCCTGGTACGGACCCGGCTTCCATGGCCGCCAGACCGCGAATGGCGAGACCTACGACATGAACGACCTCACCGCGGCCCACCCCAACCTGCCTTTCGGAACGCGAGTCCGCGTCACGAATGAAGCGACCGACGAGTCGGTCGTGGTGCGGATCAACGATCGTGGCCCCTATGCCAAGAACCGCGTCATCGACCTGTCGAAGGAAGCGGCGGCGGATATCGGCATCCTCGACACCGGCGTCGGCCGCGTGACCATCGAAGTGCTCGCCTGAGACGGTGGACGAATAAGAACAGGCTTGGGCGATGCAGATCGTCGCCTCAGCCCAGTCCCGGCACTACGCTTGAACCAGCGGCCGCTTGAGGGTGGCACCGGATGGCCGAGTATCGCCATTCACGCGATCTCGCCGCGTTTGAGCGTGTGATGCTGAGAAATGAGAGTGTCACTTTTTTTCGTATCTGAATCAAAGCTTGGCCCACACTAATTGCCAGGCCACATCGACTATACCCCTGAAAGATTGCCCTAGTTCTGATCGAGAAGGCTTTCCGTGGCGTGCACGACTGGAAGCTTTTTAGGGAGTCGTGGAACGTAGCGGTGAATGGCATTCACATAGAGAGGCTGTCGCCGGGGTCTAAGATGTTGGAATTCATGCCTTCAACCATCCCCTCGTCACGAGCAGGCTGAGCGCTTTGTCTTCTAGGCGAGACGCCAGCTCAAGGATGGCTAGGCCGCCCTCGCCCGCATCTCGATACGTCGAATGCAAAGGCTAGCTAAGCCGAACCCGAGTCGGAGGGCTGCAGGGGCAGTACACCCTTTCGGTACAAGCCTTAGCCACTGATGTTTTCGGGTGTGACGCACATCCTTGGCGGAGGAGGTGGGATTCGAACCCACGGTACGCTCTCACGCACGGCGGTTTTCAAGACCGCTGCAATCGACCACTCTGCCACTCCTCCGGCCGGCATCGCCTAAGCGCTGGAGCGCGATTCGGGAAGAGGCCCGTCTCCGCGAATTTCCGCAAGTCCGCGCAGCTACCGGCTTTCCATGCCGCGAGGCCGCCGATATGGTCGGCCCGCGCCGCCCGTTCCGGCCAGCCCGGCGGCGGCGCGCAGAAAACAGTCGGCCGGACAACGGCCCGATCGGGGCAAACGAGGAACGAGACATGCCAGCCACCATTCTCGCGCGGCCGGTCATCATGCTGACCGGCGCGCTGCTCACGCTTGGCGCCTGCGGCGAGACCGGTTCCGGTGGCGTGGCCTCGGACACGGCCCGCACCGAGATCGTCTCGCGCGATGTCGAAGCGCCGGGCGTGTTCCAGGTCACCGAGCCGGGCTTGTGGGATGGCCGCCCCTCCCTGGGCGGCGTCTGGGTCGCCTATCCCGAGGTCGACGTCGAGCAGATCGGTCAGGTGGTGATCCGCAATCAGGCCAATGGCCGCTTCGTGATCGGCGCGCTCTTCCGGCGCGAGCGTGAAACGCCGGGTCCGGCGCTGCAGGTCAGCTCCGAGGCCGCCGAAGCGCTGGGCATGCTGGCCGGCGCGCCCGCGACGCTCAACGTCACCGCGCTGCGCCGGGATGATTCCGGCACGCCGCAGGCCCCCGGCGCGATGACCGACTTCGACGCTGCCGAGCCGATCGCCGCGGTGCCGCTGCCGCCCGCCGAAGGCACCGCGCCTGAGACGACGTCCGAGCCTGCGCCGACCGCGGCCGCGGCGGCCCCCACCCCGGCCGCGAGCGATCTCGACCGGCCCTTCATCCAGCTCGGCATCTTCTCGGTCGAGGCCAATGCGCGCAACACCGCCACCGCGATGGAAGTCGAGGGGCTTACCGCCAAGGTCGTGGCCTCAGAGATCCAGGGCGCGCCCTACTGGCGGGTGGTGGTCGGCCCGGCCGCCGATGCGGCGGCGCGCGACGCCGCTCTCGCTCGCGTGAAGGCGCTGGGCTTCACCGACGCCTATTTCGTGCGAAACTGACGCGATCCGGGCCCCGACGGGCCCGGATCGCCCAACCCGACCGGCCGCCCCGGCGCGGCCCGCCAACCGACCGGAGCGACCCTGATGATCCGTGCCGTCTTCCTCGCTGCCGCGACGCTCGTGGCCCTCGTGCCGCTGGCCCGTGCCCAGAGCTTCGATACGCCCGCCCGCGCAGCTTACGTGCTCGACCACACCACCGGCACAGAGCTTCTGGCCAAGAACGCGGACGAGCCACTGCCGCCGGCCTCGATGTCCAAGCTGATGACCCTCTACATGGCGTTCGAGGCGGTGGCCTCGGGCCGGCTGTCGATCGACCAGCGCCTGCCGGTCTCCGAACATGCCGCCTCTTATGGCGGTTCCTCGATGTTCCTTGACACCACCGACCGCGTCCGGGTCGAGGACCTGCTGCGCGGCGTGATCGTGCTGTCAGGCAACGACGCCTCCGCCGTGCTGGCCGAGGCGCTCTCGCCCGACGGAACCGAGGCGGGCTTCGCGCAGCTGATGACCAAGCGGGCCCGCGAGATGGGCATGATGAACTCCACCTTCGCCAACTCCAACGGCTGGCCGGACCCGTCGCAGCGCATGTCGATGCGCGATCTTGGCATTCTCGCCAGCCACCTGATCTCGGACTTCCCGACCTTCTACCCGATGTTCGCCGAGCAGGAGTTTGAGTTCGACGGCCGGGTGCCCTCCAACAGCCAGAACCGCAACCCGATCCTTGGCTTGGGCATCGGGGCCGACGGGCTCAAGACCGGCCACACCTCTGAAGCCGGTTATGGCCTCGTTGGCTCGGCCAAGCAGGGCGAGCGGCGGGTGATCTTCGTGGTCACCGGTCTCGACAGCAACGAAGCGCGGCGGGTCGAGGCCGAGCGGATCGTCAACTGGTCCTTTCGCCAATTCGCGCAGCGTGACATCGGCGAGGCTGGCACCCGGATCGCCGAAGCCGAGGTCTGGATGGGCGAGCGCGACCGCGTCGGCCTGACGCTGGCCGAGGATGTCTCGCTGCTGCTGCCGATCACGGCGCGCGACGATGTCGAGGCCGAGGTGGTCTACCAAGGTCCGATCGAGGCACCGATCGAAGCCGGTCAGGAACTGGCCGAGCTGGTGATCGCGCGCGAAGGCATGCCGGCCACCCGGGTGCCGCTGGTGGCCGAGAACGCGGTCGCGCGTGGCGGCTTCCTGCCGCGCGTCCGGGTCGCGGCCACGGTGCTGTTCGACCGCTTCGGCCCCGAGGGCGTCGCCCTTCCCGGGCTGGACCCGCTGGGCGGCGTGCCGCGGGCGGAGCCCGAGGCCGAGCCCGCCCCGAATGCCGAGGCGACGACCGGCGACGAAACCTGAGCACGTGGCACGCAGCCTCTTCATCAGCTTCGAGGGCATCGACGGCTCGGGCAAGTCGACCCAGGCGCGTCGCCTGCATGACAGCCTGCGGGCCCGGGGCCTCGACCCCGTTCTGACCCGTGAGCCCGGCGGCAGCCCCGGTGCCGAGGAAATCCGGCAGCTCCTTCTAACCGGCGATACGGCCCGCTGGTCGGCCGAGACCGAATTGCTGCTGTTCACCGCCGCGCGGCGCGACCATCTGGAGCGGACCATCGGTCCGGCGCTGGAGGCGGGCCGCCCGGTGATCACCGACCGCTTCGCGGATTCCACCCGGGTCTACCAAGGTGCGACGCGCGGCGATCTGCGCGACATGGTGGACCGGTTGCACGCGCTGACGATAGGCACCGAGCCGGATCTCACCTTCCTCATCGACATGGACCCGGCGACCGCGCTGGCGCGCGGGCTCGCCCGCGGTTCCGGAGAGGATCGGTTCGAAGAGATGGGCCTCGGCTTCCAGCAGACACTGCGCGCCGGCTTTCTTGAACTTGCCGCCGCTTCACCCGACCGCTTCAGGGTGATCGATGGCGATCGCGCGCCGGAGGCCTTGGCCCAAGAGATCGCCGCCATCGCCCTGCCCCGCCTCGGTCTCGCGCCGTGAGCGAGGATCTCCCCGATCCGACCGGCCTGCCGGGCCTGCCGCATCCGCGCGAGACGGCGCAGCTCTTTGGCCAGGACGCCGCCGTCGAGGAGTTCCTCGCTGCACAGGCGGGAGGGCGGCTGCATTCGGGCTGGCTGCTGACCGGGCCGGCGGGGGTGGGCAAGGCCACGCTCGCCTACCGCATCGCGGCGCATCTGCTGGGCGGTCACGACGCCGATCGCGGTCTCGACCTGCCGGCGGATGACCGCGATCTGCGGCTGATCCGGGCTGGGTCACATCCGCGGCTCTTCGTGCTGCGGCGCGGACCGAACGACAAGGGCGACCGTCTGTCGGCGCAGATCCGTGCCGAGGAAATGCGCAAGCTGCGCAGCTTCTTCCACCTCAGTTCCACCGATGGTGGCCACCGCACTGTCATCGTCGACGCCGCCGATGAGATGAACGTCTCGGCCGCCAATGCGCTGCTCAAGGAGTTGGAGGAGCCGCCCGCCGACACCACGCTCATGCTGATCGCGCACCAGCCCTCGGCGCTCCTGCCGACGATCCGTTCGCGCTGCCGCGTGCTGCGACTGCGCCCGCTCGCGCCTGAGCCGATGGCGCGGGCCTTGGAACAGGCCGGGGTGACCGGCGCGGCGCCCGAGGCGCTGTCGGTCCTCGCCGCGGGATCCGTCGGGGCCGCTGCCCGGGTCGCGCAGGCCGAGGGCGTCGCGCTCTATGGCGAGCTGGTGGCGCTGCTGTCGGGGCTACCGCATCTCGACCGTCCGCGCGCCATCGCCATGGCCGACAGCTGCGGCGGCAAGGGGGTTGAGACACGCTTTCCCCTGCTGCTCGACTTGATCGACCTGCTGCTGGTACGCGCGGCGCGGGCCGGACTCGCGGGCGCGCCGGAGACCGAAGCCGCGCCGGGCGAGGCGCGCCTTCTTGTCACGCTGGCGCCTGATCCGGCGGCGGCACGGCGCGTCGCCGGGCTGCAGCAGGAGCTGTCGGCGCGGGCGCGGCACGGGCGGGCGGTCAACCTTGACCCATCGGCGCTGCTCCTAGATATGCTGCTGAGGATCGAAGCGATGGCGACCGGTGTCGCCGCAGCCTGAGGCCAGATGACTTCTCCAGATTTCCAACTTGTCGACGCGCATTGCCACCTCGACTTTCCCGACTTTGCCGAGGAACGCGACGCGGTGATCGCTCGCGCCATCGAAGCCGGCGTGAAGCGGATGGTCACGATCTGCACCCGGCTGAAGAACGCGGATGCCGTGCGCGCCATCTCGGACGCGCATGACCCGGTGTTCTGGGCCGCAGGTACTCATCCGATGAGCGCCGCGGACGAGCCGCTGGCCTCGGTCGAGGATCTGCTCGCGCTGGCCGAACATCCCAAGATGGTCGGCATCGGCGAGACCGGGCTCGACTACCACTACACCGCCGACAGCAAAAGCGTGCAGCAGGAGAGCCTGCGCATCCATATCGAGGCGGCCCGGCGCAGCGGCCTGCCGCTGATCATCCATGCGCGCGACGCCGATGACGACATGGCGCGGATCCTGTCGGAGGAACACGCGGCCGGGGCGTATCAGTGCATGATGCACTGCTTCTCCTCCTCGGCGGCACTGGGGCGCGCGGCGCTGGACCTCGGCTTCTATCTGTCGATGTCGGGCATCGCCGCCTTCCCGCGCTCGAAGGAGCTGCGCGAAATCTTCGCCTCGGCGCCGCTCGACCGCATTCTCGTGGAGACCGACAGCCCCTATCTCGCGCCGCCGCCCCATCGCGGCCGCCGGAACGAGCCCGCCTACACCGCCCATACCGCCAAGGTCGGTGCCGAGCTGTTCGACCTGTCCCTGCCCGATTTCGCGGCCCGGACATCGGCCAATTTCGATCGGCTCTTCGCCAAGGCAGCCGCCTGGTCCTCGCCGCGGAGCCAAGCATGACCGACCGGCTGGAGGCGCGCATTCTCGGCTGCGGCTCCTCGGGCGGCGTGCCGCGGCTCGGCAATCTTTGGGGCGACTGCGACCCGTCGGAGCCGCGCAACGCCCGCACCCGCTGTTCGCTGCTGCTGACCCGCTATGGCGCGAACGGCGCAACCCGCGTGCTGGTCGACACGTCGCCGGACCTGCGCGCCCAGCTTCTGGCAGCCGAGGTCGGCGAGCTTGACGGCGTGGTCTGGACCCACGCCCATGCCGACCACGTGCACGGCATCGACGATCTGCGGATGATCGCCTTCAACATGCGGGCGCGGCTGCAATGCTGGGCCGACGCGCCGACGCGCGAGGCGCTGCTGGCGCGTTTCGGCTACGCCTTCGAGACGCCGCCAGGTTCCTCCTACCCGCCGATCTGCGACCTGCACATGCTCGAAGGCGAGGCGACGATCGACGGCGCCGGCGGGCCGATCAGCCTGACCGCCTTCGATCTCCAGCATGGCGACATCACCGCGCTCGGCCTGCGCTGCGGGCCGCTGGCCTACCTGCCTGACGTCAAAGAGATCCCGGACGCGGCATGGTCACACTTGGACGGGCTCGACTGCCTGATCGTCGACGCACTGCGCCGCAAGCCGCATCCGAGCCACGCGCATCTCGAGCTGACGCTTGAATGGATCGCCCGTGCAGCCCCTGCCCGCGCGGTGCTTACCAACATGCATTTCGATCTCGACTACGCCACCCTCGCGGCCGAGACGCCCGATCATGTCGTGCCCGCGCATGACGGGATGACCATCGGCTTCGACATCTAGACGCGGGGGCCCCGCCCCTTCGCCGTTCCGACCATACGCATTTCCGCGGCACCCGCCCGCGCGGAGGCCCGATCATGCTGTTGCTGACCGTCACTCTACCGGTCTTTCTGGTGCTGGGTTTCGGCTACCTCGCCTCCTGGCGTGGCTGGATCGGTGAGACGGCGATCGATGGGGTGATGAAGTTCTCTCAGGGCTTCGCGATCCCCTGCCTGCTGTTTCTGGCCATCGCGCGCCTCGATCTCGCGCAGGAGTTCGACCTCGCCCTACTTGGCAGCTTCTATGCGGGCGCCCTTGCCGGCTTCTTCGCGGGGCTGTTCGGCGCCCGGCTGATCTTCGGCCGGAGCTGGGAGGACGCGGTGGCGATCGGCTTCGTCGGGTTGTTCTCGAACTCGTTGCTCCTTGGCCTGCCGATCACCGAGCGGGCCTACGGACCGGATGCGCTGCAGGCAAATTTCGCGATCATCGCTCTGCATTCACCGTTTTGCTACGCGGTCGGCATCACCGCGATGGAGCTGGTGAGGGCCCGGGGCGGCGGGCTGCGGCAGCTGCCCGGCAAGGTGCTCAAGGGCATGGGGCGCAACGCGCTGATCCTCGGCATCGCACTGGGCGCCTTGGTCAACGTGTCGAACCTGCCGATGCCGGAGGTGCTCGTCGAGGCGCTGGAGCTGATGGCGCGCGCTGGCCTGCCGACAGCGCTGTTCGGGCTGGGCGGCATTCTCTACCGCTACCGGCCCGAAGGCGACATGCGGGTGATCCTCTACGTCGTCGCGGTGTCGCTGGTGCTGCATCCGGCGGTCGTCTGGGGCCTCGGTTCGCTGGCCGGCCTCAAGCTCGAGGCGTTCCGCTCGGCGGTGATCACCGCGGCCATGGCGCCGGGCGTCAATGCCTATCTCTTCGCCTCGATCTACGGCACGGCCAAGCGGGTCGCGGCCTCGGCGGTGCTGATCGGCACCGCGGCCTCGATCGGGACCGCGACGCTCTGGCTGGCGCTGCTCCCCTAGGCTTTGGACCCCAACCCGAAGGGCCGACAGCAAAATGCCCCGCACGCAGGCGGGGCATTTCGAGCTCTGCGAATAGGTCGGCGGATCAGCCCGGCGACATGCCCCGGAGCCGCTCGGAACGGCGCCGCAGCACCTCGAGCGTGACCAGCAGCACCACCGAGATCGAGATCAGCACCGTCGCGGCGGCGAGGATGGTCGGCGAGATCTGCTCACGCAGGCCGGTGAACATCTGCCACGGCAGCGTCTTCTGCCCGGCGGAGCCGACGAAGAGCACCACCACCACCTCGTCGAAGGAGGTGATGAAGGCGAAGAGACCGCCGGAGACCACGCCCGGCAGGATCAGCGGCATCTGCACCTTGAAGAAGGTGCGCACCGGACCCGCGCCGAGGTTCGCCGCCGCCCGCGTCAGCGAGCGGTCGAAGCCCACCAGCGTCGCGGTCACGGTGATGATCACGAATGGGATGCCCAGTGCCGCATGCGCCAGCACGACGCCCCAATAGGTGCCCTGCAGGCCGATCCGGCTGTAGAAGAAGTACATGCCCGCGGCCGAGATGATCAGCGGCACGATCATCGGCGAGATCAGGATCGCCATGATCGCGCGCCGGAACGGCACGTGGGGCTGGCTCAGGCCGATCGCCGCGAGCGTGCCCAGCGCCACCGACAGGAAGGTCGCGACGGGCGCGATCTTCAGCGAGTTCCACAACGGCACCTGCCAGTCGGGGTTGGTGAAGAAGTCGCGGTAGTGCTTGGTCGAATATCCCTCCGGGTCCAGCGCCAGCATCTCCGGGGTGAAGGTGAAGAAGTTCTCGGCGTTGAACGACAGCGGGATGATGATGAGGATCGGCGCGATCAGGAAGAAGAAGATCGCCGCGCAGATCACCAGGTAGGAATAGTGCCAGACCTTCTGGCCGGTCGAGGCATAGGGGGGAAGTCCAGCCATGTCTCAGCCTCCCAGCTTGACGTTGTCGATGCCGACGATCCGGTCGTAGACCCAGTAGAGGGTGAGCACGAGCGCCAGCAGGATCGTGCCCAGCGCGGCCGCGAGGCCCCAGTTCAGCGACGACGAGATGTGATAGGCGATCCGGTTCGAGATGAAGACACCCTCGGTGCCGCCGACGATCTCGGGCGTGATGTAGTAGCCGATCGACAGGATGAAGGCGAGGATGCTGCCCGCGCCGATGCCCGGCACCGAGAGCGGGAACCACACCCGCCAGAACGCGGTCCAGTCATTCGCGCCCATCGACTTGGCAGCGCGCATGTAGCTCGGCGGGATCGTCTTCATCACCGAATAGAGCGGCAGGATCATGAAGGGCAGCAGGATGTGCGTCATCGCGATCACCGTGCCGGTGGCGTTGTTGATCAGCGCGAGACGGTTGGCGTCGGACACGATGCCGAGCCAGACCAGCGTGTCGTTGATCACGCCCTGCTGTTGCAGCAGCACCTTCCAGGCCGAGGTCCGCACCAGCAGCGACGTCCAGAACGGCAGCAGCACGAGGATCATCAGCACGTTGGCCGAGCGCAGCGGCAGCGTCGAGAGCAAGTAGGCGATCGGGTATCCCAGCAGGATGCAGGAGAAGGTGATCGCCAGCGACATCCACATCGTGCGCCAGAACAGCTTGAGATAGATCTGCTCGTCGGCGGGGCGCCATTGGGCGTCGCCACCGGGGCCGTTCATCATGTCGACCGAGTTCAGGAAATAGCCGTCGGTATAAGCCGGGCTGTAGGTCTTGATGACCTGCCAGATCTCGGGATCGACCCAATCCTCGTCCGACTCCTCGAACAGCGCCTTGATCGAGACGCTTTCGAAGCCGGAGACGTCGACGTCGGGGAAGCCGGCAGGCGCGGCGCCGTTCGAAAGATCGCGATAGAGCGCGGTATAGACGAAGTCCTCGACATCCTCCTCGAGCGGGTCGTCCTCATAGGCCTCGACGGTCAGCTTGACCCAGGCATCCCAGGCGTCGGCGGTCGCGGGCAGCGCCGCGCGGATCTCGTCGTTCGCCATCCAGTTGGACCACGCCACGGGGTCCTCAAGCGCGGGCTCAGCCTCGACGAACTGGTCGGTGTAGATATCGGTGTCGAAGCGGCCGACATCGCGGCCGGTGCCGCGGAACAGCGAGCTGAGGCCGGTCATCTCGTAGTTGAGACGGCTGCCGAGGCGCGTGTGCGACTTGTACTCGGCGGCGATGAAGAGGTCGGTGTAGAGCGCCTCGTAGACCGGCTCGCCGGGAGCGGCCTCGGGCAGGTTCTGGTCCTCGCGCAACGCCACCACGGTGCGGGGCAGCGTCTCGGAGACGATCTGGTTCTCGACCGAGCGGAACAGCATGTCCGCGATCGGGGCCACGAAGGCCACGAGGATGAAGATCAGCAGCGGCGAGACCAAGAGGAAGGCGCGCAGCTTCTCGCGCCGGAGCGCCCGTTTCAGGCTGTGCTTGAGAGGCCTGCCATCGGCGGCCAGCATCGGGCCTCCTTCGGTCACCTCGCCGCCCGGGAGCGCCGCCATCGGCTGTCTCGGGGGTGTCGTCGCGCTGTCGGTCATCATGCCTCCGGTATTGGGGGGTGGGACGGGGCCGTGGTGGCCCCGTCCCTCATGCGCTCAGGCGCGCGACGTCACTGGGCGAGCCAGGCCTGGAACTTGCTGTCCAGATCGTCGCGGTAGTCGGCCCACCACTCGTAGTTCTGCACGAACGCGCCCTTGGCGTTCTCGGGGTTGGTCGGCATGTGCGGCGCCATGTCGATCCCGAGCTCGGCGTGCTCGCCGACGAGCGGCGCGGAGGATTTGCGGGCCGGGCCGTAGGAGATGTACTTGGCCTGGTCCGCGAGACGCTGGGTGTCGGTCGCGAAGTAGAGGAAGTCCTTGACGCGGGCGAGCGACGCCTCGTCGAGACCCTCGGGGATGATCCAGCCGTCGAGATCGTAGGACTGGGTGTCCCACATCATGTTGACCGGCTGGTCCTGCTCGACGATCAGGCTGAACAGGCGACCGTTGTAGGTCGAACCGAAGACGACTTCGCCATCGGCGAGCAACTGCGGCGTGTCGGCGCCCGAGGACCACCAGATGGTCTCGTCCTTGATGGTGTCGAGCTTGGCGAAGGCGCGGTCCTGGCCTTCCTCGGTCTCGAGCACGTCGTAGACGTCCTCGTAGGCGACGCCGTCACAGATCAGCGCCCATTCGAGGTTGTTGTGGGGACGCTTCTCGAGCGACCGCGTGCCCGGGAAGTTTTCCAGGTCGAACACGTCGCAGATGCTGTCCGGCTCCTTGCCGTTCCACTCAGCCACGTCGTTGCGGTAGCCGAAGGTGTAGGAATAGGCGATCTGCGGGATGAAGCAGTCGGAGACCAGCATCTCCTCGCCGAAATCCTCGGAGGCCGGGGTGCCGTCGGGCGCCGGGGCGAGATCCTCATCGGGATCGATTTCCATCGCGAGGCCTTCGTCGCACAGACGCATCGCGTCGGCGGCGGTGGCGTCGACGAGGTCCCAGGTGACGTTGCCGGCTTCGTTCTGGGCGCGCAGCTTGGCCACGGCCTCGGCCGAGCTTTCGTCCCAGGTGACGGTTACCTCGGGATGCATCTCGAGATAGGGCTCGACATAGGCCTTGAGCTGGCTCTGCTGGTAGGCGCCGCCCCAGCTGACGATGGTCATCTCATTGGCCATTTCGACATGGCTTTCCGCCCCGGCGACGGTGGCGGAGGCCACGAGCGCGGTGGTCGCGGTCAGAAGACGAGTGATGTTCATTCAGAACTCCCGTTGTTTACCCGGTTCTTGGTTTCACAGGGGACGCGGTCCGGGTGACGACGCCCCGCATAGGCCGCGCCCCTTTTGCGGGGCGCGGTGGCGCGATCGACGTCAGGCGTCGAGCGCGCGGCAATCCTCGGCGAGCCAGCCGATCCGGATCTGCTCGCCCGGCTTCAGGCGCGGCTGGTCGGGGGCGTTGCGGGTCTTCATGATGAAGTCGTCGCGCCCGGCGACATTGAGCCGCGTCCGGAAGGTGTCACCCATGTAGATGAACTCCTGCACCGTGGCCGGCAGCGTATGCGCGTCGGGATGCAGGCGATCGAGGTTGGATTCGACTCGCTCGGGGCGGATCGAGACGCGGGTGCGCTCGCCCACCTTCGAGACGTTGACCGGCAGCGCGTCGATCACCTCGCCACCGTCGAGCCGCACCAGGCAGGAGGTCGCGTCGATCTTCTCGACCACGCCCTCGAGCGTGTTGTTCTCGCCGATGAACTGGGCGACGAAGCTGTTCTGCGGCTTCTCGTAGAGCTCATCGGGCGGCGCCAGCTGCTGGATCCGGCCATCGTCGAACACCGCCACGCGGTCCGACATGGTCAGCGCCTCGGTCTGGTCATGGGTGACGTAGACCACGGTGATGCCGAGACGGTGCGCCAGCTCGGTGATCTCGAACTGCAGGCTTTCGCGCAGCTGCTTGTCGAGCGCGCCGAGCGGCTCGTCCATCAGCACCAGCTCGGGTTCGAACACCAAGGCGCGCGCCAGCGCGATCCGCTGCTGCTGGCCGCCCGAAAGCTGGGTGGGACGGCGGTTCTTGAACTCGCCCATCTGCACCATGTCGAGGGCGCGGGCGATCTTCTGCTCGCGCTCGGACTTGCTCAGCTTGCGCACCTCGAGCGGGAAGGAGAGGTTCTCCCCCACCGTCATGTGCGGAAACAGCGCGTAGTTCTGGAACACCATGCCGATGCCGCGCTTGTGCGGCGGGATGTTGTTGATCGACTTGCCGTCGAGCCGGATCTCGCCATGGGTGGCGGTCTCGAAGCCCGCGAGCATCATCAGGCAGGTGGTCTTGCCGGAGCCGGACGGCCCCAGCATGGTCAGGAACTCCCCCTTGGGCAGAGACAGGTTGAGGTCCTTCACGACGAGCTTCTCGCCGTCATAGCTTTTCTGCACGCGTTCGAACTCTACGAACGCCTCCGAACTCGAGCCGTTGGCCAAGCCTTGCTCCCCGTTGTTGTGCCGGCGGATTGGTCCGCGCTTGTCTGGGGAAACTAAAACAAGCCGCCCTCCGCATTGCAACCGAATAGCCGAGAAGTCGATATGACGCCGGGTCACTCGCGCTGCGGCGCGGCATCAACCTCCTGCGCTGCAAGCCTCTCGCGCTTCGCAACGCGGTGCAATGCCGCAGGCAGATCAAGGAAGATTTCCTACAATCTGAAGATGTATCTCAGCAGGATTTTCTCGAAATACGATTCTCACCTGTCTCATGGCGACATGCGAATGTCGCGAAACGACATGATCGGCGAGCCGGAATGCGGTGGATCCAGCGAGGCCGCGAACACGAAAAAAGGGCCTGCGTTTCCGCGGCCCGGCATCCGGTTCATCAGGTCATCGAGGAGGCTGTCTGCCCGCCGCTCCGGCGGGCCCTCCTGAATGGTGCGGTCGAGAAGACTCGAACTTCCACGGGTGTTACCCCACAGCGACCTCAACGCTGCGCGTCTACCAATTCCGCCACGACCGCACGTGATCAGGTAGGATGGCGGCCTCATAGCCTTGGCTCTCGGGGGAGCGCAAGAGCGAAAATCACCCCTACCCCACGTCAAGCGCGAGAAAACGCATCGCGCCACCGGCTTTGACTTTTCGCCCCGCCCACGGCACCTCATTCGCAGGGAAACCGGATCGGAGCACGGGCAATGGTGGACTGGATCGTGAGCGACGGGCTGACGCCCTATGAGAACGCCCTCTCCGCCATGGAAAACCGGGCGCAGGCCATCGCCGCCGGCGAGGCCCCCGAGGCAATCTGGCTGCTCGAACATCCGCCGCTCTACACGGCCGGCACCTCGGCCAAGCCCGCGGACCTGGTGACGCCCGACCGCTTCCCGGTCTTCGAGACGCGGCGTGGCGGGCAATACACCTATCACGGTCCCGGCCAACGCGTCGTCTACGTGATGCTCGACGTCGGCGCGCGCGGCCGCGACGTGCGGGCCTTCGTCAAGGCGCTGGAAGGCTGGGTCATCGACACGTTGGCGGAATTCAACGTCACGGGCGAGCTGCGCGACGGCCGGGTCGGCGTCTGGGTCCAGCGGCCGGACAAGCCTTTGACCCCCACGGGCGCCGTCGCCGAGGACAAGATCGCGGCGCTGGGCATCCGGCTGCGCAAATGGGTGAGTTTTCACGGGCTGGCAATCAACGTCGAGCCGGATCTGGAGCACTTCGGCGGCATCGTGCCCTGCGGCATCGCCGAGCACGGGGTGACCAGCCTTGTCGATCTCGGCCTTCCGGTGACGATGGCCGACCTCGACACCGCGCTGGAGCGCTGCTTCGCGGGCCGGTTCGAAGGAGAGCTGCGGCGCGCCCCGCATCTGTGACAGAAACCAGCTGCGCGGCTTGGTGAGCGCTCCGTGGACCAATGGATCGCGCGCGGCGCTGCCACGCGGCGGCAGCCGCGCCGAAAACCATGCGCTGGCCCCTCGCAGACGGGACCAAAAGGGCGCCACGACCCCCATACCTGCGGCACCGTGACCGTTGCCCTGCCCGGCATCTCCTTCTAGAAGGGCGCCAATTGCCTGCGCGAGTCTGCGTGCGGGCCCGTCAGGCAACCAAAACTCGGGAGAGCCACATGGCAGACGCCGCCATCCACGGCCACGGGCATGATGACAAGCGGGGGTTCTTCACCCGCTGGTTCATGTCCACCAACCACAAGGACATCGGGATCCTCTACCTCTTCGCGGCGGGCTTCGTGGGCCTGCTGTCGGTGATGCTGACGCTGCACATGCGGCTCGAGCTGATGCAGCCGGGCGTGCAGTTCATGTGCACCGAGAACGTCGGCGCCAACCCGATCATGACCGTGCTGCGCTCCTGGGTGCCGACCGCCTCCGAGGCCTGCACGCCCAACGGCCACATGTGGAACGTCGCGATCACCTATCACGGCGTGCTGATGATGTTCTTCGTCGTCATCCCCGCGCTGTTCGGCGGCTTCGGCAACTACTTCATGCCGCTGCAGATCGGCGCGCCGGACATGGCCTTCCCGCGCATGAACAACCTCTCCTTCTGGATGTTCATCGCCGGCGTCGCGCTGGGCGTGGCCTCGCTCTTCTCCCCCGGCGGCAACGGCCAGTCCGGTTCGGGCGTGGGCTGGGTGCTCTACCCGCCGCTCTCGACCTCCGAGCCCGGCATGTCGATGGATCTCGCGATCTTCGCGGTGCACGTCTCGGGCGCCTCGTCGATCCTCGGTGCGATTAACATCATCACCACCTTCCTCAACATGCGCGCGCCCGGCATGACGCTGCACAAGGTGCCGCTCTTCGCCTGGTCGATCTTCGTCACCGCCTGGCTGATCCTCCTCGCCCTGCCCGTGCTGGCCGGCGCGATCACCATGCTGCTGACCGACCGTAACTTCGGCACCTCGTTCTTCCAGCCCGCTGGCGGCGGCGACCCGATCCTGTACCAGCACATCCTGTGGTTCTTCGGTCACCCCGAGGTCTACATCATCATCATCCCCGCCTTCGGCATCATCAGCCACGTGATCGCGACCTTCTCCAAGAAGCCGATCTTCGGCTACCTGCCGATGGTCTACGCGATGGTGGCGATCGGCGTGCTCGGCTTCGTCGTCTGGGCGCACCACATGTACACCGTGGGCATGTCGCTGACGCAGCAGTCCTACTTTATGATGGCCACCATGGTCATCGCGGTGCCCACCGGCGTTAAGATCTTCTCGTGGATCGCGACGATGTGGGGCGGCTCGGTCGAGTTCAAGACGCCGATGCTCTGGGCCTTCGGCTTCCTGTTCCTGTTCACCGTGGGCGGCGTCACCGGCATCGTGCTGTCGCAGGCCGGCATCGACCGCGCCTATCATGACACCTACTACGTCGTGGCGCACTTCCACTACGTGATGAGCTTGGGCGCCGTGTTCGGCATCTTCGCGGGGATCTACTTCTACTTCCCCAAGATGACCGGCAAGATGCTCCCGGAACTCGCGGGCAAGATCCACTTCTGGCTGATGTTCATCGGTGCGAACATCACCTTCTTCCCGCAGCACTTCCTTGGCCGTCAGGGCATGCCGCGCCGCTACATCGACTACCCGGAGGCCTTCGCCACCTGGAACATGGTCTCGTCGATCGGTGCCTTCATCGCCTTCGCCTCGTTCATCTTCTTCATCGTGGTGCTGTTCTACACCCTCGCCAAGGGCAAGCGGATCAACGTCGCGAACCCCTGGAACGAGTATGCCGACACGCTCGAGTGGACCCTGCCCTCGCCGCCGCCGGAGCACACCTTCGAGACGCTCCCCAAGCAGAGCGACTGGGACCGCAGCCACGCCCACTGAGGCACGGCCCGCGCGACATCACCGAAGGGCCCGGCGGCAACGCCGGGCCTTTTTCGTTCACGAGGATCTCCATGCCGCATGAATGGACCCGCCCGCCTTCCGAGACGGGCCCCGTCGAGGCGGAGCTGCAACTCTGGCCCTATCGCTCGCTCCCGAAGCGCGGCTTCGCGGGCTTTGTCGGCGGCACCGCGGCGCTGATCGCCCTGCCACTGCTGATGGTGCTGGGCACGCCGGTGTTGTGGGCACTGCTGCCCTTCCTCGCCGGCGCCATCGCCGCGATCTGGTGGGCGCTGGCGCGCAGCTACCGCGACGGCGAGGTGATCGAACGACTTGAGATCCGCCCCGACCGGATCCGGCTGACCCGGCGCGACCGCGGTCGGCCCGAGCGTGTCTGGGAGGCCGATCCCTATTGGGTCGAGCTGCGGCTGCACGAGGGGGAACGACCGGTACCGGGCTATCTCACGCTGCGGGGGGCGGGCCGCGAAGTCGAGCTTGGCGCTTTTCTACCCGAGGACGAGCGCCGCGCGCTGGCCGAGGATCTGCAGCGTCTGCTGGCCCGGATCGGCCGGCGGTGATCCCCTTTCCGACCCCGCGTCGTTACGTCGCCATGGAACTCCGGGCCCGGGATGGGCATTTTCATGACAACGGAGGATTCGACATGCCCAAGCATACCCCCCAGAAGGAAACGATCCGCAGGCTGGCCGAGGCCGGTCGTGCCCTCGCCGACGTCATCACCGGCGCGCTGCTGCCGCAGCCCCGGCCCCAGCATCGACCGATCCCGATTCCCGTCAACAAGCCACGCCAGCGCTGATCTAGCGCGGCATTCCCGGGCCCAAATGACGAGGGGCGGCTTCTTCGCAGAAGCCGCCCCTTTCTTTGGCGGTCAGCCCTTCTTGTCGGGCAGGTCCTTGCGCTTGGTATGGGCGATATCCTCGAGCTCGGATTCGCTCATGTCGTCATACATTTCCTTCGACGACCCCTTGAGGTCCTTGACCTTGGTGTCGCCGCGCTTGGCCGAGAGCGCCGCCCCGGCCGCCTTCTGCTGCGCCTTGGACTGTGCCGGCATATCGATCCTCCATAGCCAGAGTCTCGAAAACGCCCGAGGGTTGCGCCCCGTTCCCGGCCCTCAGCCGAGCCGGTCGCGCACCAGTGGCCCCACCCGGCCGAAATCCATCCGACCTGCATAGCGCGATTTGAGCGCCGCCATCACCCGGCCCATGTCGCGGATCGAGGTCGCCTCGGCCGCGGCGATCGCCTCGTCCACCGCGGCCTCGGTCTCCGACTCGCTGAGTGGGCGCGGCAGAAATTCCTCGATCACCGCGACTTCGGCGCGTTCCTTTTCGGCCAGTTCGATCCGACCGGCTTCGTCATAGGCACGTGCACTCTCCTGGCGCTGCTTGACCATCTTGGCCAGAATCGCCAGCACCACCTCGTCCGAGACCAGCCCCTCTTCGCCTTCACCCCGCGCCGCGATGTCGCGATCCTTGATGGCGGCGTTGATGAGGCGCAGCGTGGACAGCCGATCGGCTTCCTTGGCCTTCATCGCATCCTTGAGCGAGGCGTTGATCTTGTCGCGCAATGTCATCGGGTCCGTTCCGGATTGTTGCAGACACAAGCGCGCAAGCTACCCGGTTCGGCGGGGCCTGACAACAAGCCGCGCCGGATGCCGCCGCGTCTTGATTCTTTCCGCCCCTGCCCCTAGGTAGCGGCGGGTTTCAAAACAGGAGCAATGACGCCATGCCGCAAAATGTTTCCGGCAAGCCGACCGCCTGCCTCGCGCTCGCGGACGGGACCGTGTTCTACGGGCAGGGCTTCGGCGCTCCGGGCCGCGTCGTGGCCGAGCTGTGCTTCAACACCGCGATGACCGGCTACCAGGAGATCATGACCGACCCGTCCTATGCCGGGCAGGCCGTGACCTTCACCTTCCCGCATGTTGGCAATACCGGCACCACCGAAGAGGATGACGAGGCCGCCGACCCGGTCGCCTCGGCGATGATCGTCAAGTGGAACCCGACCGAGCCGTCGAACTGGCGTGCCACCGACACCCTGTCGGGCTGGCTGGCGCGGCGTGGCCGGATCGGCATGGGTGGCATCGACACCCGCCGCCTGACCCGCGCGATCCGCCAACAGGGCGCGCCGCATGTCGCGATCGAGTTCAACCCCGAGGGCAACTTCGACCTCGAGGCGCTGGTCGCCGAAGCGCGCGGCTTCAAGGGGCTGGTCGGTCTCGACCTCGCTAAGGAAGTCAGCTGCGTCCAGTCCTACCGTTGGGACGAGATGCGCTGGGCCTGGCCGGACGGCTTCAAGAAGCAGGACAACCCGCGCCACAAGGTCGTCGCCATCGATTACGGCGCCAAGCGCAACATCCTGCGCAGCCTCGCCTCCTCGGGCTGCGAGGTCACCGTGCTGCCCGCCACCGCCACCGCCGAGGAGATCCTCGCCCTGAACCCTGACGGGCTGTTCCTGTCGAACGGCCCCGGCGATCCGGCTGCGACCGGCGAATACGCGGTGCCCGCGATCAAGGCGGTGCTGGACCGGTCCGACATCCCGGTCTTCGGGATCTGCCTCGGCCACCAGATGCTGGCGCGGGCGCTTGGCGCGCAGACCGTGAAGATGAATCACGGCCATCACGGCGCCAACCACCCTGTGAAGGATCAGGAGACCGGCAAGGTCGAGATCACCTCGATGAACCACGGCTTCACCGTCGACAGCCAGACGCTGCCCGACGGGGTGATCGAGACGCATGTCTCGCTGTTCGACGGATCGAACTGCGGCATCCGCATGACCGACCGGCCGGTCTTCTCGGTGCAGTATCACCCCGAGGCCAGCCCCGGCCCGCAGGACAGCTACTACCTGTTCGAGCGCTTCGCCGAGGCGATGGAAGCGCGGCGCGGCTGATCCCTTAATGACGCGTTAACTACGCACGGGCGAGCATCGGGGCGACATTCCCAGGAATGGCGTCCCGATGACGAAGAGTTCTGCCCCAAGGGGGGCGCAGCCCGCCCGGCCGCCCCCCGGCGCGGCCACCGCCAGCGCGGCCCAAGGCCCCGATCCGCTGCACCAGCCGCCCGATCCGCGCCTGTTGCGCCGCTTCGGCACGCTGCGTGCCTGGCGCTTGGGCGTTCTGCCGTGGCGACGGGTCGGCGGGGCGGTGGTCGTGCTCGGCCGCCCCCCGCCCGACCCGGAGCTGCGCCGCGTGGTCGCGCTGACCGGCTGGACAGAGCTTCGGTGGGCGCCCTGCCCCCCCGACCGGATACGCGCAGCCCTGCTGCCGCATGTGGCGCCCCTCTTGCTACTCATGGCCGAGGCACGGCTACCGTTCGACCTGAGCTGCCGGGCGGTTGGCCGCAGGCCATTGGCGCTGTTGGGCGCGGGCGCAATCATCGCCACCGGAGCCGCAGTGGCGCTCGCCCCTTCGGCGGCCATGGCGCTGCTCTGTGCCTTGGGCGCCTTGGTACTGATCCTCAATGGCGGCCTGAAGCTCGCCGCCGCCATCGCCACGCTGCTGCGCCCTCCGACCAAGCAGGATCCTGCGATGATCACGGGTGCGCAGCTTCCAATGATCTCGCTGCTGGTGCCCTTGTTTCGCGAGGCGGCGATGATCAAGCCGCTGCTCGAACGCCTGGAACAGCTCGATTATCCCCCCGACCGTCTCGAGTTGCGTCTGATTGTCGAGGCGGGTGATCGCCGGACCCGCGCCGCGCTCGCCCATGCCGCGTTGCCCGACCGCGCCCAAGTCGTGGTGGTGCCGGAGGGCCGCGTCCGAACCAAGCCGCGTGCACTCAACTACGCGCTTTTCTTCACGACCGGCACGATCATCGGCATCTATGACGCCGAGGATGCGCCAGCGCCCGATCAGCTTCTGCGCGTCGCCGCGCGCTTCGCGATCTGCGGGCGCGCCACGGGCTGCCTCCAAGGCGTGCTCGATTTCTACAACCCGCGCTGCAACTGGATCGCGCGCTGCTTTGCGCTCGAATACGCGAGCTGGTTCCGGGTCATGCTGCCCGGCCTCGAACGGCTCGGTCTGGTGGTGCCGCTGGGCGGCACGACGCTGTTCCTGCGGCGCCACGCCATCGAGACGGTCGGCGGGTGGGATGCCCACAATGTCACCGAGGATGCCGATCTGGGCGTCCGGCTCGCCCGGCACGGCTTTCGTACCGAGCTGATCGATACGGTCACG
This sequence comes from Limimaricola variabilis, assembly GCF_034371605.1. NCBI lineage: Bacteria > Pseudomonadati > Pseudomonadota > Alphaproteobacteria > Rhodobacterales > Paracoccaceae > Limimaricola > Limimaricola variabilis. The sequence continues at coordinate 1,510,305 of NZ_CP139691.1, forward strand.
CGGGAGGAGGCCAATGCCCGCGCCTGGCCCTGGATCAAGCAACGCGCGCGCTGGCTCAAGGGTTATGCGTTGAGCTGGGGCGTGGCGATGCACGACCCGGGCCGCCTTTGGCGCGAGCTGGGACCTTGGCGCTTTCTCGGGGTGCAGGCGCTGTTTCTCGGCACGCTGACGCAATTTGCGCTGGCGCCTCTGCTCTGGTCGTTCTGGCTGGTGGTCTTCGGCCTGCCGCATCCCATGGCGCCCTGGCTGCGGGAAGGAGCGCTATGTGGGCTAGCCTTGCTGTTTGTGCTGGCCGAATGCGTGACCTGCGCGATTGCCGCGCTGGCCGCGTGGCGGGCCGGGCAGCCCAAGCTGGCGCTCTGGGCGCCGGTGCTCCAGGTCTATTTCCCGCTTGCGACGATCGCGGTCTGGCGGGCGCTGTGGCAGGTGCTGCGCCGCCCCTTCCACTGGGACAAAACGCGGCACGGCATCTTCACCCCGGCCGGATCGCCTAGCGGGCCGCCTCCACCTTCGCCGCGTCCAGCTTCAACCGCGTGACGAAGGCGTGGCTGATGTGATCGCGCAGCGCCCGGTCGGCGGCATCGCCATCCCCCGCCTCGATCGCCGCGACAATGGCAGCGTGCTCCTCGAGCGCCCCGCGCCCGCGCCCCTCGGCGGCGAGCGAGGTCGATGCCAGCAGCGCCATGGAGCGGTGCACGAGGTCGAGCTGCCGCACCAGGAACCGGTTGTGGCTGGCGAGGTGGATCTGCTTGTGGAAGCGCCGGTTGGCGCGCGCGAGCGCGTCCGGATCGTTCACCAGCGCCTGATCCGCCTCGAGCATGTCGCGCAGTACCCGCACCTCCTCGGGCGCGGCGTGCCGCGCCGCGAGCCGCGCGGCCAGCCCCTCGAGTTCGCCGCGCACCACGTAGAGTTCCGCCAGCTGCGTGTGATCGAGCGACGCCACGATCAGTGAACGACCGTCGCGGGTCAGCATGCCTTGGGTCTCGAGCCGCTGCAGCGCCTCGCGCACCGGGGTACGCGACACGCCGAAGCGATCCGCCAGCTCGCTTTCGACCAGGCGGTCGCCGGGCCTGTAGATGCCCTCGTCGATCGAATCGAGGATCAGCCCGTAGGCGTCCTTCTGCGCGGGTCTGGTATCCTGCATCCGCCGCCTTTCCCTGGATCGACGGAAGATAGACCCGCAGGCGGCCGCGGTTCAACCCGCGACCCGCTTGTGACGGTCCCGCCGTGCCCATAGGGTCGCGCACATGACGCATCCCCTCACCGACATCGCTGCCGATTTCACCCATGTCCGCGCCTGGGTGTTCGATCTCGACAACACGCTATACCCACCCGAGGCGCGGCTGTTCGACCAGATAGAAGTCCGGATGCGCGACTGGATGGTGCGGATGTTGCGGATCGACGCGGTCGAAGCCGACCGGCTGCGGGCCGATTACTGGGCCCGGCACGGCACCACGCTGGCCGGGCTGATGGCGGAGCACGGCCTGCCGGCCGACGATTTCCTTCGCGACGTACACGAGATCGACCTCGGCGGACTCGACGCCGATCCTGGCTTGGCTGCCGCGATCGCGGCCCTGCCGGGGCGGCGCATCGTCTACACCAACGGTTCGAAGCCCTATGCGCTGCGAGTGCTGAAGGCGCGCGGCCTGTCTGACGTGTTCGACGCGGTCTACGGGGTCGAGCATGCCGGGCTGGTGCCCAAGCCCCAACGCGCGGCCTTCGAGGCGGTCTTCGCGCTCGACGGGCTGGCGCCTGAGCAGGGCGCGATGTTCGAGGATGATCCGCGCAACCTCGCCGTGCCGCACGCGATGGGGATGCGGACGGTGCTGGTAGGGCCGCCTGCCGTCACCCGCCATGACCACGTCCATCACCATACCGGGGACCTGCGGGACTTCGTGTCGCGGCTGGTCTGACCTTTCCCCGCCCCCCGGCCCGGCCTATCTGTGAGCCATGACAGCACGCGTCGACATTCTGGTATCAGGCGGCGGCATCGCCGGCCTCTCCGCCGCGGCCGCCTTCGGCGCGGCGGGCTTCTCGGTGATCTGCGTCGATCCCGCGCCGCCGGTGCGCGAAATGGCCGATACCGGCGCCGACCTGCGTTCAACCGCCTTCCTGCAGCCCGCCCGCGAATTGCTCGAACGCGCCGGTTTGTGGGCGGCGCTGGCCCCGCATGCGACGCCATTGCAGGTCATGCGGATCGTCGAGGCCGGGCGTGGCGCGCCGGTGATCCGCGATTTCGATGCCGCCGATCTCGGCCCCCTGCCCTTTGGCTGGAACCTGCCCAATTGGCTCCTGCGTCGCGAGATGGCCGCCCGGCTGGACGAAATGGAGCGGGTCGAGTTTCGGGCCGGCTGCGGCTTTGCCGGGCTCTCGACCCGTGAGGACCGCGCCCTGGTTCGGCTGTCGGATGGCACCTCCGTGGCCACCAAGCTGGTGGTGGCGGCAGATGGCCGTGCCTCGCCGGTGCGCGAGGCCTGCGGCATCGGCCTGCGCACGCGACGCTACGGCCAGAAGGCGCTCGCCTTCGCGGTCACGCATGAGCGCCCGCATGAGAACGTCTCGACCGAGATCCACCGCTCGGGTGGCCCCTTCACGCTCGTCCCTTTGCCGGATCATGAGGGACAGCATTCCTCGGCCGTGATCTGGATGGAGCCGGGACGCGAGGCCGAACGGCTCGTGGCCCTACCGGTGCCGGATTTCGACATCGAGGCCACGGCCCGGTCGGAACGCATTCTCGGCCGGCTGCACCTCGTGACCCCGCGCCAGAGTTGGCCGATCGTCATGCAGACCGCGCAGGCCCTGACCGCCCAGCGCGTGGCCTTGGTGGCCGAGGCCGCGCACGTGATGCCCCCGATCGGCGCGCAAGGCCTCAATACCTCGCTCGCCGACATTGCCTGCCTCGTCGATCTCGCGGCGGCGCGACCCGAGGGGCTCGGCGATGCGGCGATGCTCGACGTCTACGCCAAACGGCGCGCGGGCGACATCGCACTCCGCGAACACGGCATCGACGCGCTCAATCGCCTCGCCATGGTGGGCGGTCCAGTAGCTCAAGGGCTGCGCGGCCTCGGCCTCGGCGTGCTGCACGATGTGGCACCCCTGCGGCGGCGGCTGATGCGTCTCGGGCTCGGGGCGCGTTAGAGCGGCCCGGGCAGCCGCTCCTCAGAAAGCAGCACGTTGGCCTCGACCGGCCCGATCCCCGGCAGCGTCATGATCCGCCGCCTGAGAACCCTTTCGAAATCCTCTAGATCGCGCGCCACCACCCGCAGCCTGTAGTCGTAGAGCCCCAGCACGTGCTCCACGGTCTGTACCTCGCGAATCGCGCAGACCGCGCGTTCGAAATCCTCGAGGCTGGCACGACCCCGGCTGGCCAGCTTGATGCCAAGAAATACGGTCACGCCAAACCCCAGCGCGGCCGCGTCGAGATCGAGACGACGCCCCTTGAGCGCGCCTATCTCGCGCAACCGCCGGATCCTGCGCCAGGTGGCGGGCTGCGAAAGACCCAGCTCGCGGCCCAGATCGGCGGCGGGACGCGAGGCGTCGAGGCTGAGCGCGCGCAGCAGGCTGCGGTCGATGGCGTCGAGATCGTTCACAGCGGCAGCTTTTCGTCTGACTTCACCACGCTGACCGTCATAAGGCTCTCGATGTCGGCGATATGCGGCAGCGCGAGGATGCGCTCGCGGTAAACCGCCCGGTAATGCTCCAGATCGCGCGCCACCAGCTGCAGCCGCACATCGACCCGCCCCAGAAAGGTCTGGATCTCGATCACCTCGGCGACCTCGCGGGCGCGGGCGAGAAATTCGTCGAAGGCGCGCGGCTGGGTCTTGTCGAGGGTCACCCGCAGGCTCACCGCCACTTCGAAACCCAGCGCCTTCCAATCGATCACCGCGCGCTGGCCGCGCAGCACGCCCGCATCCTCCAACCGCGCGAGGCGCCGCGCGCAGCGCATCGCGGTCAGGCCAGCGCGGTCCGCTAGTTCGGCGGTGGTGAGGTCCGGCGTCTCCTGAAGGAGGCGCAAAAGTCGGCGGTCGGTATCGTCCTGCATGAAAATCACGATAATGGTCATATCCGCGCATGACCAGAACCATCATAGCGCGAAAAACATGCGCTGCGTTCCTCGCATTGCCGCCGCCATTGCGTATTGTGCCGACAGAACCAGACACGGCACTGCATTAGGGAGCAGATCATGCGCGTTTATTACGACCGCGATTGCGACGTGAACCTCATCAAGGACAAGAAGGTCGCGATCCTCGGCTATGGCAGCCAGGGCCATGCCCACGCGCTGAACCTGCGCGACTCGGGCGCCAAGAACCTCGTCGTGGCGCTGCGCGACGGCTCGCCCTCGCGCGCCAAGGCCGAAGGCGAAGGCCTGCAGGTCATGGGCATCGAGGAAGCCGCCGCCTGGTGTGACGTGATCATGTTCACCATGCCCGACGAGTTGCAGGCCGAGACCTATCGCAAGCACGTGCATGACCATCTGAAGGAAGGCTCCGCCATCGCCTTTGCACATGGCCTGAACGTGCATTTCGGCCTGATCGAGCCGAAGCCCGGCGTCGACGTCATCATGATGGCGCCCAAGGGTCCGGGCCACACCGTGCGCGGCGAATACGTCAAGGGCGGCGGCGTGCCCTGCCTCGTCGCGGTGCATCAGGATGCGACCGGCAAGGCGATGGAAATCGGCCTGTCCTACTGCTCCGCCATCGGCGGCGGTCGTTCCGGCATCATCGAGACCAACTTCCGCCAAGAATGCGAAACCGACCTGTTCGGCGAGCAGGCCGTGCTCTGCGGCGGTCTCGTCGAGCTGATCCGCATGGGCTTCGAGACGCTGGTCGAGGCCGGCTACGAGCCCGAGATGGCCTATTTCGAGTGCCTGCACGAGGTGAAGCTGATCGTCGACCTGATCTACGAAGGCGGCATCGCGAACATGAACTACTCGATCTCGAACACCGCCGAGTACGGCGAATATGTGTCGGGCCCGCGCGTCCTGCCCTACGAAGAGACCAAGGCGCGGATGAAGGCGGTTCTGACCGACATCCAGAACGGCAAGTTCGTGCGCGATTTCATGCAGGAGAACGCGGTCGGCCAGCCCTACTTCAAGGCCACCCGCCGTCTCAACGACGAGCACCAGATCGAGCAGGTCGGCGAGAAGCTGCGCGCGATGATGCCCTGGATTTCCAAGGGCAAGATGGTCGACAAGTCGCGCAACTGATCCGCGCTTCGGCGGACCACAGCGAACACAAGGATCGGGGCGCCAATCGGCGCCCCTTTCAATTCAATGGGATAGAACCCCACCCCATTGGTATAGTTCAGGGCTAAGGCCATGATTTTCGTCAATTGTTGCCGCAATCGCGGTCGAGAGAGTGACGAATTCATGCAAGGAGCATCTGTAATGATCAGTGGAATCGTCTCTACCGCCCAATCGGTTCTGTCGCCCAGCCCGACGAACCAGCAGCAGGCCGCGCAGACCGAGACGGCCGCCGCCGAGGAACCGGCGCCCACCGCCAACGATCCGGACGCCGCCGTCGCCAGCGCGACCAGCGCCAACACCCAGTCCAGCCTCTCCGTCGCCGGAGCCCAGGCAGTCGAAGCCGAGAACCAGGCCTCCGCGAATGATCAGGGCACGAAGAGCGCCTCTGGCAGCGGCACGACCGCCAATATCAATGCCAGCACCAGCGCCAGCGCAGGGGCCAGCAACGGAGCGGTCGCGGCAGAGGCCGAAGCGAGCGTCAGCGCGGACGACCTCGCCCGCTCGCGCGCCGAAGCGATTGCCGCGCAGAACAAGATGAAGACGGCCTCGCTCGTGGCCTCGGTGTCGGAAGGCGGCGCCAAGGCGCCGAACATCGCCCCGATCGAATCCGCGAAGGCGGCCAAGTCCGCGGCGAATTCCTATGCCGCCAACAGTTCGGCTGCGCCGACCGACACGGCCAAGGCCACGGCCGAACTGCGTGCCTGAACGAATTGGGGCCGGCTCCTTGACCGGCCCCTTCCACGCCAGATGACGCGCATCAACGGTTGATGACTTCGAACTGCCGCGTCGCGACGATCTGTCCGTCGACCCGCAGCACCGCCGTGACATCCCGCCGCATGGGCTGGCTGAGCGGGACTCTGACATTGCTGTTGGCGCCCGCATGGAGACGCTGGGTGCCGATCAGGGTCTGGGAGCCGTCCGGCCCCTTGACGTAGAGTTCGACAGTGCCATCTCGCTCGATCAGAACCCGGCCGATATCAACAACCGATTGCTCTTCTTGGAAACGATGGAGCGAGGTGAAACCGTTATGGCCGATCATCGCCTGCGCTCCGGTGACCGTGGTGGCGAGAACCGCCGCCATGAGAAGCTTTGCATACATGGTATGGACCTTCCTGTGACTCACCGGGTCCGCGACCCGCAGGAACAGGCTGCGCCTCGTTCATTCACAGCGCGAGCGCTGTAACATCACGAAACCGTACCGCAGATTTGAAGAGCGTGACCACTTGCACCGAGGCCTAGCCCGAGCAGAGGGGGGATTCGGCGCGGCAGAAAACAACCGAGTTTTCCGTGGCGCACCGGTTTCAACCTAGAGCGTATCACCCCTGCCTATATTAGCTCGCGATCTCGTGATCGTTTCGTGAGGATCACGAAGATCTGCCTTGGCGGATGTGAGGACAGGTGAGCATGCGTGAGCTATGTTGCTCACAGATTGTGCATCAGTGGGTCAAATCGCCGTGCAAGGCGAGTCGCGGATCCGTGCTACACGCATGGACTTTGCCCGTCAGGCGTGCTCAAGCGGTGCCATGACCGCGCGCCCGACCACCGCCAACTGGCTCTCCATCCTGCTTCTCGGCCTGATTTGGGGCGGGACCTTTGCCGTCGTGCGGGTCGCGCTGGATGGTTACGGGCCGATCACCGTGGCCTGCGCCCGCACCACGCTCGGCGCTCTGGCGATGCTGGGGCTGATGCAGGCCATGGGACGGCGGGTGCCGCGACTGGATCGGCGTCTCGCGGGATATCTCGCCGCGATCGGCGCGCTCTCGACGGCGTTGCCCTTCCTGCTGCTGGCTTGGGGCCAGCAATACGTGCCTTCCGCCTTCGCGGGGATCTCGATGGCGGCGCTTCCGCTTTTCGTCCTGCCGCTGGCCGCCCTCTTCTCCGACGAGCCGTTCAGCGCACGCGCCGCCACCGGGGTCGGCGTCGGCTTTGCCGGCGCGCTGGTCCTGATCGGGCCGGGCGTGCTGGCGCCGGGCGCGGGCCTCGCGGCCTGGGGCCAGATGGCCTGTCTCGCCGCGGCGCTGTCCTATGCGGTGGCTTCGATCCTGACCCGGCGCTGCCCGCCGGTGGACGGGATCGTGCTGACCGCCCTCAGCCTTGCAGTAGGGGCGGTGATCCTGCTGCCGATGATGCTGTTGACCGAAGGCCTGCCGGGCTGGGACAGCCCTGCCACCGGCGCGGCGCTCATCTTCCTGGGACTTTTACCGACTGCGCTCGCGGCGCTGATCCGGGTGACGGTGATCCGTTCGGCCGGCTCGGTCTTCATGACGCTGGTGAATTATCAGGTCCCGGTCTGGTCGATGGCGATCGGAGCGCTGGCGCTCGGCGAGGCGCTGCCCTGGCGCTTCTTCGCAGCGTTGGCGCTGATCCTCACGGGCCTCGGGATCAGCCAGGGCCGGAACCTGCAGGCGCTGTTCGCGCGCACAGGCTCCCGGCCCGCCTGAGGTCAGGCGACCGACTGCACCTCGGCGACGATGCCCTCGACCACCTGGTTGAGCAGCGAGTCGTCCTCGCATTCCGCCATGACGCGGATCAGCGGCTCGGTGCCCGACTTGCGGATCAGCAGCCGCCCCTTGCCTTCGAGCAGACCTTCGGCCTGGGCGATCGCGGCCTTGACCGCCGCCGCACCGAGCGGGTCCTGACCGGGTGCGTAGCGCACGTTCTTGAGAAGCTGCGGCACCCGCTCGAACTGCCGCACCAGCGCGCTGGCGGGCCGCCCGGTCTCGATCATCGCCGCGAGGAACTGCAGGCCGGCGAGCAGGCCGTCGCCGGTGGTGGCATAGTCGGTCATGACGATATGACCCGACTGCTCACCACCGAGGTTCCAGCCGCCGCGCCGCATCGCCTCGACCACGTAACGGTCGCCGACCTTGGTCCGCTCCAGCTTGAGGCCCTGCGCGGTCATGAAGCGCTCGAGCCCGAGATTGCTCATCACCGTGGCCACGAGCGTCCCGCCGCGCAGCCGGTTCTCGGCGGCCCAGCGGCCCGCCATCAACGCCATCAGCTGGTCGCCATCGGCGATCTGGCCGGTCTCGTCGATGATCATCACCCGATCGGCGTCGCCATCGAGGCAGATCCCGAGATCGGCCCCCTCCTCCAGTACCCGCGCGGCGGCATGGCGCGGCGCGGTCGAGCCGCAGTTCTGGTTGATGTTGGTGCCGTCCGGCGTGACCCCCACCGGGATCACCGTGGCGCCCAACTCCCACAGAACCTCGGGCGCGACCTTGTAGGCGGCGCCATTGGCGCAATCGATCACCACCTTGAGGCCGTCGAGCCGCTTGCCCTGCGGGAAGGTCGATTTCAGCCGCTCGGCATAGCGGAAGCGGCCATCGTCGATCCGCCGGGCACGGCCGATATTGGCAGCCTTGGCCGGTTCGATCTGACCGGCGACGATCGCCTCGATCTCGGCTTCGGCCTCGTCCGAGAGCTTGAAGCCGTCGGGGCCGAAGAACTTGATGCCGTTGTCATGATGCGGGTTGTGGCTGGCCGAGATCATGATGCCCATGTCGGCGCGCATCGAATGGGTGAGCAGGCCCACCGCCGGCGTCGGCACCGGGCCGAGCAGCAGGGCGTTCATCCCCGTGGAGGTCAAGCCGGCGGTCAGCGCGTTTTCGAACATGTAGCCCGAGAGCCGCGTGTCCTTGCCGATCACCACCCGATGGCCGTTCGAGCCGTCATTGCGGAAATAGCGCCCGGCGGCGGCGCCGATCCGGAGCGCGATCTCGGCCGTCATCGGCCAGGTATTTGCGGTGCCGCGCACCCCGTCGGTGCCGAACAGCTTGCGAGTCATCCCTCATTCCCCATCAAGGCGGCCTGCAGCGCCAGCGCCTGCCGCGTTTCCTTCACATCATGCACACGGATCACCTGCGCGCCCTGCCGCGCGGCCCACAGCGCGACCGCAATCGAGCCCGGCATCCGGTCCTTCGGCGTCTCGGCGCCGCCGATCGTGCCGATGAAGCGCTTGCGCGAAACGCCCACCAGAAGCGGCAGCCCGAAACCGTGGAACGCCGTCAAACCGCGCAGCAGCGTCAGGTTGTGATCCAGATCCTTGCCGAAGCCAATACCGGGATCGACGATCAGCCGCGACCGGTCGATGCCCGCCGCCTCGGCAGCAGCGATGCGCCGTTCCAGCGCCTCATACACCTCGGCGAGCACATCGTCATAGCGCGGCGCCTGCTGCATTTCGGCAGGGCTGCCTTGGGCATGCATCAGGCAAAGCGGCACCCCGGCCTCAGCGACCACCTCGGCCATCCCGGGGTCGTGGCTCAGTGCCGAGACGTCGTTGATCATGTCGGCGCCCTCGGCCAGCGCGGCCTTGGCGCAGGCGGCGTTGCGCGTATCGACGGATATCGGTGCCGCGACCCCGGCCGCCCGCAATGCTGCGACCACGGGGACAACTCGGGCGATCTCCGCCTCCACCGGGACAGGCGCGGCGCCGGGACGCGTCGATTCACCACCGATGTCGAGGATGTCGGCACCCTCGGCCAGCAGCGCCTGCGCATGCGCCACGGCAGCGGCGCGATCGGCATGATCGCCACCATCCGAGAAGCTGTCCGGCGTAACGTTGAGAATACCCATCAGCCGCGGACGATCGAGCGACAGCCCGGCCATGGGAGCGCGCGCCCGGCCCAGACGTTCGCGCAGCGCCGGATCGAGGCTGTCAGCGAGGACGACCCGCCCGGTCGCGTCGAGCGCCTCGGCGAAACGCAGCCCCTTCAGCCCCGCCAGCGGGGTGGCGCGCGCCTCGCCCAGCGGCCAGAGCGGCAGCGGGACAACCGGTCTCACGTCCCGATCTCCAGTCGTCGCAGCGGGCGGGCGGTCTCCGGGGCGTCGGCCCCGACCAGCACGATCTCGGAAGCATCGAGCGCATCGGCCAGCCATAGCGCCAGATCGACGCCGCGCGTGCCTCGGGGTCCCGCCACCGCCGAAACGGCCATCCTCGCGGGCGCCCAGAGAGTCGGCGCTCCGCGACGCTGGGCCCAGTCGATCTCGGTGCGATTGTCGCGGACCTCCACCTCGGGCAGCGCCGGCGCCAGCCGCCAGGCGGCCTGGTCATGAGCCAGAAGCTCGATCCGGTCGCGCGCCGCGGGATCCGCGACGTCGCCAGCCACCGATCCGGCCTCGACACACAGGATGAGCGGGTCCGGCATGGCCAGCAGTTCCGCGCGCCAGCTTTCGGGCCGGGCGGCGGCGTCGACCGAGATCAGCGCCAGCACCGGGCGCGGCGCGGCCGAGGGGGCGAGGCTGCTCGGTCCCGCGCGCACGATCTCCACCCCCAGCGCGCCGGGGCCGCGATCGAGCTTGCGGATCCGCACGAAGACGCGTTCGGCCTGCGGCTCCGCGAGAATGCGGTCGGCAATGCGCTCCGCGAGTGTTTCCAGCAGGTCGAGCCGCTCGGTCGCGAGCGCGTCGGCCACCGCTTCGGTCAGCCGGTCATAGGAGAGGATGCGGTCGACATCGTCCCCGGCGGGCGGCGCGGGGGCCAGTTCGGCCACGATGTCGAAGGCAAGGCGCTGGGTCGCGCCACGTTCGGCCCGGAACGCACCGATCTCGACCTCGACCACGTGATCCTCGAGCAGGATGCGATCGCGGGGGCTGTCGCCGTGGGGCGTGGCGGCGGCACGGGCCTGCGGATGGGCAAAGGCGTGGCGGGTCTCGTCGGTCATCGGGCCCCTCCGGGCTTGCGGGCATGGGGCATCTAACCGCCCTCCGCCCGCCCGGCAAGCACCCGGCGCGTTACCGCGTCGATCAGTTCGACGCGGTACGCGTCGCTTCGCGATAGAACAGATGGGCGCCAATCGCGGCGGTGCGCGGAATCCGCTTCGACCACGAGGGGTTAACCGCGGTCGTGTGGTAATGCGTCGCCCCGGCGGTCAGCTCGCGCGGGCCGTCATCCATCATGATCGCCGCGATCCGGCCCAGCTTGGTCCAAGAGCGCCGATCGTTGACGGTGTCGGGAATGCCGTCGCAGGTATAAGAGAACTGGCAGGCATATTTGCGACCGGTGCCCTGGTTAACCACGCCGCAGATGTCATCGGGGTAGTCGGGGCTGTCGACGCGATTGAGGATCACCTCGGCCACAGCGAACTGGCCCTTCACGCTCTCGCCGCGGGCCTCGAAGTACAGCGCCTCGGTCAGGCATTCCCACTGCGCGTCGCCCTTGGCCTGCGGCAGCGAGGCGAGAAGCACGTCGTAATCCTGGCTGCTGCCCGAAGCGATGCTCAGCCCGCGCTCTGCGGCGGCCGGCAGCGGCTCCACCTCGGTCGTCGCAACGGCGGGAACAATTTCCACGTCGTCGCGTTGTTGGCCCAGAAGCAGAGAGAGCCGGGTATCCGCCGCCGGGGCGGAGATCTTCGAGATTCGCGCCGCTGCGGGGGCTTCCCCACTGGCGGTGGCTGGTGCTGCGGCCGCAACCGCCGCAAGACAAGCCATCGCGCCGAACATCGGCAGGCGCAGAAAGTTCAATCGCTTCATTGCAGTATCCCCGGTTCCTCGCGGTCGGCCCCGCGCTGGCAGTGGGGAGGTATGGGATCGCTTCCGAAGTGTCTACCTTCGGGTCAGGCAATCGGTATGGAACCGGCGATTCTATGCCACAGTTGCAAGCAGAAAATCGCCATTTCCAGAAAATCGGTATACGTTGGTGGTATTCCTGCCATGCCCAAAGGTCATGTATTGGGCTTGGCCTCCCTGTCGCGCAGCGCAAGCTGCGCCGCGCCGAGCCGCGCGACAGGCACGCGGAACGGCGAACAGGACACGTAATCAAAGCCCTGCTTGCGACAGAACTCGATCGCCGAGCGTGATCCGCCATGCTCGCCGCAGATCGACAGCGTCACGTCAGGCCGTCCGGCCCGCCCGCGCTCTGCGCCGATCTTCAGCAGCTCGCCCACGCCTTCGAGGTCGAGGCTGTGGAACGGGTCCTCTTCATAGACACCGTTCTTGACGTAGATCGACATGAAACGACCCGCGTCGTCGCGCGACAGCCCGTAAGTCATCTGGGTGAGGTCATTGGTGCCGAAGGACAGGAACGCCGCATGCTGGGCGATGTCGGCGGCACGCAGCGCGGCGCGCGGCGTCTCGACCATCACGCCGAGGCGATAGTCGAACTCGACCCCCGAATGGGTACGGACCTGCGCCGCGATCGCGTCGATGCGGGCCTTGACCAGTTCGACCTCGCGCATCGCCGAAACCAGCGGGATCATCACTTCAGGCACCACCGGATCGCCGTCGCGGCTGGCCTGCACCGTCGCCTCGAAAATGGCGCGCGCCTGCATTTCATAGATCTCGGGCACGGTGATCCCGAGACGCACCCCCCGCATGCCCAGCATCGGGTTGTATTCGGTAAGGGCCGTGACCCGCGCTTCGACATCCGACAGCGACACGGCGAGACCGTCGGCCAGGTCTCGCATGCCGGCGCGATCCGACGGCAGGAACTCGTGCAGCGGCGGATCGAACAGCCGGATACAGACCGGCTGGCCCTGCATGATCTCGAACAGCCTCGCGAAATCGGCGCGCTGCATCGGCAGCAACCGCTCCAGCACGGCGCGACGCGCGCCCTCGTCCTTGGCGAAGATCATCTCGCGCATCATGCCGATGCGCCCCTCTTCGAAGAACATGTGCTCGGTCCGGCACAGCCCGATGCCTTGGGCCTGGAAGTTGCGCGCGGTCTGCGCGTCGGCAGGGGTGTCGGCATTGGCGCGCACGCCGATGTCGCGGAAATCATCGGCCCAATCGAGTAGCGTCCGGAAGGCGCCGTCGAGCACCGCCTCGAACATCGCGGGCTCCCCGGCCAGCACCTCGCCAGAGGTACCGTCGAGGGTGATGATCTCGCCCTCCGACAGCCGACGTCCGCCGGGCGCCACGATCTGCCGCTTCTTGCGGTCGATGGTCAGGTCGGAGGCCCCCACCACGCAGGGCAGGCCGAGGCCGCGGCCGATCACCGCCGCGTGGCTGGTGATGCCGCCGCGGATCGTCAGCACGCCTTCGGCCGCGTGCATGCCACGGATGTCCTCAGGCGTGGTCTCGCGCCGCACTAGGATACAGGGCTCGCCGCGTGCCGCCGAAGCCTGCGCCGCGTTGGCCGAGAACACGATCCGGCCCGTGGCGGCGCCGGGCGAGGCGGCAATGCCCGACACTACGAGATCGCGGGGCGCCGAAGGATCGACATGGCGATGAAGCAGCTCGGACAGCGCCTGCGGCTCGACCCGGAGCACCGCCTCTTCGCGCGGGATCATCCCGTCCTCAGCCAGCGCCACGGCGATGCGCACAGAGGCCCGGGAGGAGCGTTGCACCCGCACGGCGTCGAGCACGTGCAGCTTGCCCTCCTGCAGGGTGAACTCGATCTGCATTTCCTCGCGCAGGCGTTCGCGACACAGATCGCCCATCCGCAGGAGCCGCGCGAAGGCGTCGGGGCAGAGATCCTCGAAGGAGGGGCCGCGATCGTCGCGGGTAAGATAGATCGCCCCTGCCCCGGCCTTGAGCGCGTCGCGCCCCTGGCTCTGGCTGAGATAGCGGCCCGTCACCTGCGGCTTGCCAGTCTGGCTGTCGACGAACTGGATCACCCCAGAGCCGCATTCGCCCTGCCCGACGCCGAGCGCCATCTGCTGGACCACGAGCCCCAGCCCCGCATCGGCGGGCGCGCCCTTGGCCTGACGCAGCAGCCGTGCGGTCGTGCCCTCCCAGGCGCGGGCCATGGAGCGGAGCACCTCGCAAAGCTGCACGCCGGGGTCCTGCGGGAAGGGCTCGTCGGCCTCAGCCTCATAGGCCGAGAGCAGGCTGCGCAGGGTCTCCGGCCCCGGCGGGCCGGAAATGTCGAAGCTGTCCGGATCGAGCCGCGCCACATGCACCGCCCAGGACTGGATGAAGCGCATATAGAGCGAGGTCGCCGCCTCCTCGCCGATCTCCTCGCACAGCCGGGCATGGCTGTGATCGGTCATGCCGATGTTGAGGATCGCGCCAGGCCCGCCCCAATCGGGATCCTGGCTCGACGGGCGCACCGACAGGAGAGGAGACTCGCCGAAATGGCGCATGATCTCGTCCATGTCGGGCATGCGGCCGTTCGCGATGCCGTGCACGCAGGAAAAGGACAGCGCCACGGTGGTCGGCACCGGGAGCCCCATCCGCACCAGCCGCTGCAGGCATTTCGCCCGGCCGCCATGACGCGCCGCCGACATGTCGGCCTCGTCGGTGATCAGCAGGATCTTTGGGTCGCGCGGAAATTGCTGCACTGCGGCACTCCTTTGGACCGCAAGATAGGCCGTGCCGGGCGATCCGCCAAGCACGGCCTTCGTATCGATCTCAGCCTTCGATCTTCGACAGGTCGGCCACGGCGCCGCAGATGCCGCGAATCCGTGACAGCAGGTTGAGCCGGTTGCGCCGCAGCACCTGGTTTTCGCTGTTGACCTGCACCGCCTCGAAGAAGGCGTCGATCGGAGCCCGCAGACCCGCCATCGCCGCCATCGCCGCACCGAAATCTTCGGCGGCCATCGCCCCGTCGATCTTCGGCTGCGCCGCGTCAAGCGCGGCGAAGAGCGCCTTCTCCTCGGGATCCTCGGCGAATTTCGCGTCGGCACCGTAGGAATATTCCACCCCGTCGCGCGCCTCGGCCTGCGTCAGGATGTTGTTGGCGCGCTTGAAGCCCTGCACGAGGTTCTCGCCATCCTCGGTCTTGAGGAAGGCTGCCAGCGCCTCGGCCCGCGCGACCAGCAGCGCGAGATCATCATTGCCGGGCATGGCGATGCAGGCGTCGATGACGTCATGCGGAATGCCCTCGGCGCGCAGATGGACCTTGAGCCGGTCGTGGAAGAAGGAGAGCAGGTCGTCCGCATCGGCGCGTGTATCCGCCTTGCCGATCAGTTCACGCAGTCGCAGCCGCAACCCGTTCGACAGGATGAGACGGATCACGCCCAGCGCGGCGCGGCGCAACGCGAACGGGTCCTTGGAGCCGGTAGGCTTCTCGTCGATCGCCCAGAACCCCGCCAGCGTGTCGAGCTTGTCGGCGAGAGCCACGGCGACCGAGATCGGCGCGGACGGCACCGCGTCCGAGGGGCCGAGCGGCTGGTAATGTTCCTGCACGGCAGCGGCGATTTCCGGGCTGAGACCCTGAGCATCCGCGTAGTAGCGACCCATCAAGCCCTGAAGCTCGGGGAATTCGCCCACCATCTCGGAGCGCAGGTCGGCCTTGGCGACCTTGGCCGCGCGCTCGGCATCATCGGCATCGGCCGAGACCTGCGGCGCGATCGCGCGCGCCAGCGCCGCGATGCGGGCAATGCGGTCGGACTGGCTGCCGAGCTTGTTGTGGAAGGTGACGTTGGAGAGCCCCGCCGCCATGCCTTCGAGCCCCTGCTCGCGGACCACGCGCAGGTCGTTCTCCCAGAAGAACTTGGCATCCGAGAGCCGTGCGGCGAGCACCTTGCCATTGCCGGCGAGGATCGTCGCGCCGTGATCGCGGGTCTCGATGTTGGCGACGGTGACAAAGCGGGTGATCTTGCCGGATTTCGGATCACGCACCGAGAAGAACTTCTGGTGCTCCTTCATCGAGGTCTGCAGCACCTCGGGCGGCAGGTCGAGGAAATCCTCGCCGATCTCGCCCATCAGCACCACGGGCCATTCCACGAGCCCGGCCACCTCGTCGAGCAGGCCGCGATCCTCGACCAGTTCGAGGCCTTGCGCAAAGGCCTGCGACGAGGCTTCGGACCAGATCGTCTCGGCCCGCTCCTCGGCGCGCAGCACCACGTTGGCGCGCTTGAGCTTCGCCTCGTAATCCTCGAAGTCCGTGACGGTGAAGGCATCAGGCCCCATGAAGCGGTGACCGCGCGTCTGCGCGCCCGCCTCGATACCGCCGACGCCCATCGGCACGACGCGTGCGCCCTGCTCGTCCGACAGGATGCACAGGATCGAGTGCAACGGCCGCACCCAGCGCAGGTCGCCCGCGCCCCAGCGCATGGATTTGGGCCAGGGGAAATCGCGGATCGCGCCCTCGAGCACCTCGGCGACGATCGCCTCGGCGGGCCGCCCCTTGTGGGTGATCCGCGCGAAATAGGCCTGGCCCTTCTTCTCGTCGCGGATCTCGAGCTGCTCTCGTGTCAGCCCGGTCGAACGCAGGAAGCCCTCGAGCGCCTTTTCGGGCGCATCGGTGCGTGGGCCCTTGCGCTCCTCGACGGTGTCGCGGCTGGCCTCGGAGAGTCCCTCCACCGACAGCGCGAGGCGGCGCGGCGTGTGGAAGGCCCCGGCGGAGGCATAGGTGAGACCGGCTTCGACCAGCCCGTCGGTCACCATGCGCTTGAGGTCCTCCGCGGCACGCGCCTGCATGCGGGCGGGGATTTCCTCGGAAAACAGTTCGATCAGCAGGTCGGGCATCAATTGGTCCCTTCGGGTGGGGTCGGACAGCCCGGCGGCACCGGATCGCCGTCGAAGACGATCTCGCCGCAGGCGTTGATCTGGTTCCAGGCGAGGCCGCGCCCATCGGGCATCACGGCCAGCACGCGGTCGATGCCGTAGGGCTCGTTGAGCTTCCAGACATAGGCCTTGGCCTGCCCGCTCTCGAGCGCCTCGCCTACCTCGCGCGCGTCGAAGCAGTCGAACCAGCCGGGCGCGACCAGCGGCTCGGCGCGTTCATGCTCCACGGCGTGCTCGAAGGGGGTGACATCCTCGACGGTCATGCAGGCGCGAAAGCGGATGGGCGAGCTGTCGGCATCGATGGCCCGCAGTTCGCTCACCGCGACCGGGATCGGCGCCGCCCGGTCGTCGAGCACTACGACCTCGCCGACCTGCGCCGGGGTCAGTTCCTCGTAATAGGCATAGACCTGTAGGTACCACATCAGCACGCCAGACAGCAGCGCGAAGGCCAGCAACGCCGAGATGACGATGCGGGTGATCACGCCTCGGCCCCGCCGGCGCGGGTGGTGACGAAGGCGTCGGCGCAGGCCTTGGCCAGCGCGCGCACGCGGCCGATATAGGCCTGCCGCTCGGTCACCGAGATCACGCCGCGCGCATCGAGTAGGTTGAACAGGTGCGACGCCTTGATCGCCTGGTCATAGGCGGGATGCGCCATGACGATGCGCTTGCCGCTGCGCGGGTCCTCGGCCGGGGCCGCGAGGATTTTCGCGCATTCGGCCTCGGCATCCTCGAAATGCCGTAGCAGCATCTCGGTGGTCGCGGTGTCGAAGTTGTGGCGCGAATATTCCTCTTCGGTCTGGCGGAACACGTCGCCGTATTTCAGCGCGATCGGCGCGTCGGGGTCGTTGAACGGCATATCCATGACGTGATCGACGCCGAGCACGTACATCGCCAGGCGCTCCAGACCATAGGTCAGCTCGCCCGAGACGGGGCGGCAGTCATGCCCGCCGACCTGCTGGAAATAGGTGAACTGCGACACTTCCATGCCGTCGCACCAGACCTCCCAGCCCAGCCCCCACGCCCCCAGCGTCGGGCTCTCCCAGTCATCCTCGACGAAACGGATGTCGTGCAGCGAGGTGTCGATGCCGATCGCGTCGAGCGAGCCGAGATAGAGCGCCTGCAGGTCCGGCGGCGAGGGTTTGATGATGACCTGGTATTGGTAGTAATGCTGCAACCGGTTCGGGTTCTCGCCGTAGCGGCCGTCCGTGGGGCGACGCGAGGGCTGCACATAGGCCGCGGCCCAGGGGTTGGAGCCCAGCGCCCGCAGCGTCGTCGCCGGGTGGAAGGTGCCGGCGCCGACCTCCATGTCGTAGGGCTGCAGCACGGCACAGCCCTTGGAGGCCCAGTAGGACTGCAGCCGCAGGATGATCTCCTGGAAGGAAAGGGGGGCGTCGGTCATGGGGCCTCTCGCGGGTTGGCGGATCGCGGGCCTGCTTACGGCGCGCCGCCGTGACGGTCAATCATGGCGCGGCGGCGCAACAGGCCGGGTCGAGGCGGCCGGTTCGGCGTGGCCCCCGGCGGTGGGGATGCTATGCTCTCCCGCCACATCCAGAACCACGGGACGCGCGATTCACATGAAACGACTGCTAGCAGCCCTGCTCGCCTCCGGCTTCTTCAGCGGCGCCGGCTGGGCCCAGGACGGCGGCGTCTGGCTGCAGGTCGAGGCGCGCCCGACCCTGAACCAGGCGCAGGCCCGCGCCCGTGCCTATGCCGGGCGCTTCGACGCCGTGTCTGGCTACGCGCTCGGCTCGGGCTGGTACGGCATCGCGCTCGGCCCCTATGACCCGAGCGAGGCGCGGCGCCTGCTCAAGGAGCTCAAGTCGAGCGGCGCCATTCCCGGTGATGCCTTCATCGCCGATGGCGGGCAGTATCGCAGCCGGTTCTGGCCGGTCGGCGCACGCGGCGATGCGCCGGGCGCCGGAACAGCCGCCTCCCCCGCCCCGCAACAGGCCGCGCAGCCAGCGCCGGAAGTTGCCGAGGAGACTTCAGAGCCTCCGCGCGAAACGCTGGCCCAAGCCCGCGCCGCCGAGGCCGCGCTCGATCAGGCGGCGCGCGAGCGGCTTCAGACGGCGCTGCGCTGGGCCGGCGTCTACGACGCGGCGATCGACGGCGCTTTTGGCACAGGCACCCGTTCGGCCATGGCCGATTGGCAGCAGCGGAACGGCTTCGAGGCGACCGGCGTGCTGACCAGCTCGCAGCGGACGGCCCTCCTTAGCGCCTATGATGCAGTGCTCGAAGGGCTCGGCCTCGAGGCGGTGCGCGATGAGGAGGCCGGGATCGAGATGGTGATGCCGACCGCCCTGGTCGGACGCGGCGACGTCGAGCCGCCCTTCGTGCATTACGATGCCAAGGGTGACGTCGCGGCGCAGGTGTTGCTGATCTCGCAGCAGGGGGACTCGCGGCGGCTGGCCGGGCTCTACGAGATCATTCAGACGCTCGAGATCGTGCCCACCGAAGGGCCGCGCGGCCTCGAATCCCGCAGCTTCGTCATCGAGGGCACCGATGACAGTCGGGTCGCCCATGTCGAGGCAACGCTGATCGACGGCGCGATCAAGGGCTTCGCTCTGATCTGGCCGGCTGGCGACGAGGGCCGACGCGGCCGGGTGCTGGCCGAGATGGCGGCGAGCTTCCGCGCCCTGCCCGGCGCGCTGGAGCCCGCCGTCCTGCCCGCCGATGACGCCCCCTCCGTCGATCTGGTTGCAGGGCTCCGCGTCCGCAGACCGCTTCGCGAGGCAGCGGGCATTTTCGTGGATGCGCAGGGGCACGTTGCGACGGCGGCCGCCACCGTCGAAGGCTGCGGCGAACTGTCGATCGACGGGCAGTCGGGCGCCACCGTTCTACTTGAGGACGAGGCCACCGGGCTCGCGCTGCTGGCCCCGGCCGGGAAACTCGCGCCGCGCGACGTCGCCAGCTTCCGCACCGGCGCGCCGCGGATCGGCGACAAGGTGGCGGTTGCGGGCTTCCCCTATGGCGGTGCGCTGCCGCGCGCCGCGGCCACCTTCGGGCGGCTGGCGGACACGCGCGGCCCCGGCGGCGAGGCGGATCTGCGACGGCTCGACATGCGCGTCCAGCCCGGCGATGCCGGTGGCCCGGTGCTCGACATGGGCGGCGCGGTGCTGGGGCTGACGCTGCCTGGCGACCGGCAGGCCGACCGGGTATTGCCCGAAGGCGTGGCGCTGGCGCTCGACGCCGACACGCTGATTGCAGCGCTCGAAGCACAAGGCATTACGGCGCAGCGCAGCGAGGCGCGCGACGACCAGACGGTGCAGGCGGTGGCCCGTCGCGCCGGCGAAATCACCGCGCTGGTCA
Source organism: Limimaricola variabilis (assembly GCF_034371605.1). Lineage (NCBI taxonomy): Bacteria > Pseudomonadati > Pseudomonadota > Alphaproteobacteria > Rhodobacterales > Paracoccaceae > Limimaricola > Limimaricola variabilis. The sequence goes on from NZ_CP139691.1 coordinate 1,530,250, forward strand.
GCTGCTGGGACTGAGCCTCAGATCAGCTCGGGGGTGAGCCGGATCAGCGTTGGCCCGTCCGCGGCCAGCGCCCGCTCCAGCGCGGGTCCGATCGCGTCGAGGCTGTCGGGCGTCTCGGCACGCGCGCCCCATGCGCGGGCCAGCGCCGCGAAGTCGGGGTTGCGGGCGCGGGTGGCGAAGGGCGCGATCTGCGCCGCGCGCATGCTGTCCTCGATCTCGCCCAGCGCCGCGTTGTCCCAGACCAGCAGCGGCAGCGGCAGGCCCAGCTCGACCGCCGTGCCCAGTTCGGAGATCGTGTATTGCAGCCCGTGATCGCCGGCCAGCGCGACCACCGGTGCGTCCGGGCGCCCGATCTTCGCGCCAATCGCAGCGGGCAGCGCATAGCCCAGCGTGCCGAAGCCAGAAGGGTGGTGCCACAGCCCCGGCGCGACGGCGGGCCAGGTCTCGACCGCCGCATAGGCGATCTGCGTCATGTCCGAAAAGACCATCGCGTCGGAGGGCAGCCCCGCGCGCAGCGCGTCGATCACCGCCAGCAGGCCGGGCCGTTCGGCGTCGATCTGCGCGAACCAGCGGCGGCGCGCGGCGTCGATCCGCTCCGGCGACCAGTCGCCATGCGGCGCGCCCGCCCCCAGCACCGCCGTCATCGCCCCCAGCCCCGCCGCGGCATCGCCGGTCAGCCGCAACTCTGAACGGCGGTCGGCCGCGAGGATCGCGGGATCGATGTCGAGCCGGATCACCCGCGCCGCCGGATCGAAACCGCATTCGGCGCGCCACAGATCGGTCTCGGACAGGGTGCAGCCCGCGACCAGCACCGCATCTGCACGGGCGATCTCGCGGGCGCTGTCGGGGCGGCCGAGGAAGCAGCCGTAATGCAGCGGATCGCCCGGTGCGATCACCCCGCGCCCGGCGATGGTGGTGAAGCTCGCCGCGCCGAGCCGCTTGGCCAGCGCCCGCGCCTGCGGCGCCGCACGGCGCGCGCCGCCGCCCAGGATCAGCAGCGGACGACGTGCCTCGCCCAGAATGCGCGCCGCGCGGGAAACCAGCCCGGCATCGGGCGGCCCGGGCGGTTGCGGGCGGGATGGCGGCGGCGGTGGCGGCGCCATCGCCTCGAGCAGCGGCACCGGCAGCTGCAGGTGCACCGGACGCGGCCGCCGCGCGGAGAAACCCGCGAAGGCCCGATCGAGCAGGCCATAGGCATGCTCGGCGTCGCGTGCCTCCTCGGACCAGGCGGTGACGGCGGCTGCCGCGCCCCGCTGGTCGCGCATCTCGTGCAGCCGGTGATCGGGTGGGCCGCCATTGGGCAGGCAGGAGGACAGCGCCAGTATCGCGACGCTGTCGGACCAGCTCTGGCCCAGCGGCGTCATCAGGTTGCACAGCCCCGGCCCGGTGATCACGCAGGCGATGCCGGGCCGTCCGGTGGCGCGCGCATAGCCATCGGCCATGAAGCCCGCGCCCTGCTCGTGCCGCGCCAGCACATGGCGCAGCCCAGCCTCTTCGATGCCACGATAGAGTTCCTGGTTGTGAACGCCGGGGATCCCGAACAGCACCTCGGCGCCGCGCGCCGCCAGTGCCTGCGCGATCCGCGCACCCAGCGGCCGCCGGTCTTCCCCCGCGCTCGGCGGCGCCCCTGCCCCAGCCCCGCTCATGGCCGCCAGAACTCGCGAGTGACGACGACCAGCACGACCAGAAGTTCGAGCCGTCCCACGAACATCGCCAGCGTCAGCGTCCACTTGGCAGGATCCGGCAGCGGCTGGAAATTGCCCGCGGGGCCGATGATCGGGCCGAGGCCCGGGCCCACATTGGCGATCGCCGTCGCCGCGCCGGAAACGCTGGTGATGAAGTCGAGACCGGCGAGCGACAGCAGCACCGAGGTGATGCCGATCGACACCACGAAGACCACGAAGAAGCTCATCACCGAGGACAGCACGTCCGGCGGCACCGGCCGTCCGTCATAGCGCGGGGTGAAGACGCCATGCGGCTGGTGGATCTTGCGGATCTGCGCGGCGATCGAGGCGAAGAGGATCTGGTAGCGGAAGATCTTGACCGAGCAGGCCGTCGATCCGGCGCAGCCGCCGATCAGCCCGATGAAGAAGAACATCGCCACCGGGAACGGGCCCCAGGTCATGTAGTCGGCGCTGGCATAGCCGGTGCCGGACATGATCGAGACCACGTTGAACAGCGACTCGCGGAACGCGATCTCAGTGAATCCATGGCTGTAATTGGCCAGCGACAGCGCGATCAGCAGCACGCAGACCATGATGGTCAGGAAGAAGTCCCGCACCTGACTGTCGCGCAGCAGCGGCCGGGGCTGGCCTGCGGCGAACTGCACGTAACGGACATAGGGCAGCGCCGACAGGAACATGAAAAGGGTGCCAACATAGTGCGGCCCCGCCCCATAGGCCCCGAAAGAGGCGTCGGTATTCGCGAACCCACCGGTGGAGAGCGTGGTCATCGCGTGCACCATTGCATCGAATGGCTCCATCCCGGTGGCGATGTAGGCCAGCGCACAGGCCAAGGTCATCCCGACATAGATCACCGCGATGCCGGCAGCGATCTCGGCGGCGCGGGGCAGGATCTTGCCCATCGTCTCGAACGCCTCAGAGCGGAACACCTGCATGCCGCCGACCTTGAGCTCGGGCAGGAACACCATCGCGACGACGATGATGCCGATGCCGCCCAGCCACTGCAGGATGCCGCGCCACAGCAGCAGGCCGCGCGGCAACTCCTCGAGCCCGGTCAGCACCGTGGCCCCGGTGGTGGTGATGCCCGACATCGCCTCAAAGAAGGCGTCGGTGAAGCTCGAGTCGGTGGCGCCGAGCACGAAGGGCAGCGCGCCGAAAGCCGGCAGCGCGATCCAGACAGAGGAGGTCAGCAGGAAGGTCTGTCGCAGAGACAGCTTGGGCTTCACGCCGTTATGGCACGACAGCGCCATCAGCATCCCGGTCAGCAGCGTCAGCACGGCGCTCTCGAGGAAGACCGGCCAATGCCCGTTGCCAGCCGCGAGATCCGCCAGCATCGGGCCCAGCATGGTCAGCCCAAGCACCGAGAGCAGCAGGCCGTTGACGTATCCGACGGGACGCAGGTCGATCATGCGGGAGCGTTGGCCCAGCCCCCCGCCCCTGTCAAGCGAGCGGCGCAGCCCGGTACCACGTCGTGGTTTCCGCGCCGCGCCGCGGCCTCAGCCGGCGTGCAGCAGGCTGGCAAAGAGCTGCGGGTCGAGGCTCTCGGAGGCGAAGGTCGGTCCCTCGGTCAGCAGGCTCACCGCGTCATGGCTGTGCAGGCTTTCCTGATGGCTGGCCATCACCCGGAAATCACCGATCCGCGGATCCGCCATCAGCTGCTCGGCAAAGAGCCGGGCCGCGTCCTCGACGAAGATCGGGTTGGCGGCGTTGAGTTCGGCAAAGGCCTGCTCGTCCTCGCGCTTGACCATCACCTGCGTTTCGGTGGGCACCGCCGCGCGAGCCATCTCGACAAGATCCTCGAACCACAGCACCGGACCAGGGTTGGTCACCACCGAGAGCCGCGCCACGGAGCGCTGCGAATGCGGCGTGGCGAGCTGGCCGCGATACTGCCGGGCATGCTCGCTGAGCTCCAGTGAGCAGGGGCAGGTCGAGGAATAGACATAGTCGAGATGCAGGATCTTCTTGGCCACGCCGGCCTGCTCGACCAGCTCCAGCGTCAGGTCGTAATACTGGTAGCCCGCCAGCCCCGAACGCAGCGACGGGCGCAGCATCGGAAAGCGCACCCGCATCTGGATGCGGGCGTCGAAGCTCTTGAGATCGGCGATGTAGTCGGCCAGCGCCGCCTCGATCACCTCGAAGGAGAAGGTCTTGTCGGCATGGCGGTAGAAGGACCGCATGATGCGCGACATGTTGATGCCCTTCTTCTCAGCCTCGAGGCTGACCGTTCCGGTCACGCTGGCCTCGAGCGCGAGATCGCCGCCGTCACGGGTGTGGAACTTGATCGGCAGGCGGAAATTCGAGATCCCGACATGCTGGATCGGCCGCGCCGCGCCGCGGATCAGCGAGGAAGGCCCGTTCTGAAGGTCCGGCAGCAGCGCACGATAGTCGTCGTCGACGACGAAATCCTCGGGATAGGCACGGCCCAGCGCGGGATAGTTCGACAGCTCCTGCCCGGGCAGGAGACGCCCGACCAGCGGATCAAGCGTGGCCACTTCCTCGGGGCTGGCCGTGGCGGCCCATTCGCGCAGGAGGCGCAGCGCCGCCGCCGCATCGGCGCGGTCGGGCGCGTCGGATTGGACGGCCGCCGCCGGGCGATGCAGGTCACGTGTGGCTTTGGTCACGATGGGGTCCTCCGGCGGCGCTGTTACTTAAGTATAGCTTTCTATACCTATAGTGAGGGGAGACTTAGCCTTTTCGTCAAGCCATTTTCGCCCAGTTTCAGACAAAATTCACATTTCACCAATAGCTTGCCGCAGATCCTCGATCAGATCCTCGGCATCCTCGAGCCCGACCGAAAGCCGGATCAGCCCCGGCGTGATGCCGAGCGCCGCCTTTTGCGCCTCCGGCAGCCTCTGATGCGTGGTCGAGGCGGGATGCGTCGCGATCGATTTCGCATCGCCGAGGTTATTGGAGATGATGACGATGTCGAGCGCGTTCAAGAGCCGGAAGGCCGCTTCGCGGCTTCCCGCGTCGAACACCACGACGGTGCCGCCAGCCCCCATCTGCCGCATTGCCAGATCATGCTGCGGATGCGCGGGCAGGCCCGGATAGGCGACATGTGCCAGCTTGTCTTCGTGCGACAGCGCCTCGGCGATGCGCTGCGCGCTTTCCGCCTGCGCCTTCACCCGCAGCTCGATCGTCTCCAGCCCCTTGAGCATCAGCCATGCGCTGAAGGGCGAGAGCGAGCCGCCGGTGTGCTTCATATAGGGCTCGACCACGCCGCGGATATGTTCCTCGGTGCCCAGAATCACGCCGCCCAGCGCCCGGCCCTGCCCGTCGATATGCTTGGTCGCGGAATAGACGACGACATCGGCCCCTTGGGCGATCGCATCCGAATAGACCGGCGTGGCAAAGACGTTGTCGCAGACCACCTTGGCGCCGACCGCGTGGGCCAGCTCGGACACGGCGGCGATGTCGACCACCTCGAGCGCGGGGTTCGACACGCTTTCGAAGAACACGGCCTTGGTGTCCTCGCGGATCGCCGCCTTCCATTCGTCGATGTTCTTGCCGTCGACGAAGCTCACCTCGACGCCATAGCGCGGCAGGATCTCCTCGAGGATATAGAGGCAGGAGCCGAACAGCGCCCGGCTCGACACCACGTGGTCGCCCGCCCGGAGCATCGAGGTCAGCGCGCCGTTGACGGCGGCCATACCGGAGGCGCAGGCGAAGGCGGCCTCGGCGCCCTCCAGCGAGGCGAGCCGGTCCTCGAACATCTTGACGGTCGGGTTGCCGTAGCGGGCGTAGATGAACTCGTCGCCCTCGATCTTGACGAAGCGCTGCTCGGCGGCTTCGGCGGTCTCGTAGACGAAGCCCTGCGTCATGAAGATCGCCTCGCTCACCTCGCCATATTGGCTGCGGCGGGAGCCGGCGTGGACGGCGCGGGTGCGCTTGCGATACTCGGTCATGTCGGGGCCTCCGGGCCTGATTGTCTTGGCCGGCGGTGACCGGCGCCGCAGTTCCCTGCCGCGATAGCCCCCGGCCCGGTTTCGGTCAAGCGCGGGCCACGCTTGCATCGGGCGCGGTGCGCGGTCAGGCTCCGCCCGTCGCCACAGGAGGACCGCCGATATGACCGCCCCGATTGACCTGCATTACTGGCCCACACCGAATGGCTGGAAGGTGTCGATCGCGCTCGAGGAGATGGGCCTGCCCTACCGGGTGCGGTTGGTGAATATCGGCGCGGGTGAACAGAAGCGCCCTGAGTTTCTCGCGATCTCACCCAACGGGCGGATGCCGGCGATCACCGATCCGGAGGGGCCCGACGGCGCGTCGATCTCGCTCTTCGAAAGCGGCGCGATCCTGCAATACCTGGCCCGTAAGACCGGCCGCTTCTGCGGCGCGACCGAGCGCGACCGCATCGACGTCGATCAGTGGCTGATGTGGCAGATGGGAGGTTTGGGCCCGATGGCCGGCCAGGCGCATCACTTCCTGCATTATGCCCCGGGCATGACGCCGCCGCAGGACATTCCCTATGCAAAGGACCGCTACCGGGATGAGGTCGCGCGCCTTTACGGCGTGCTCGACCGCCAGCTTGCCACGCATGAATACGTCGCGGGCGGCGATTACAGCATCGCAGACATGGCGATCTTTCCTTGGGCGCGGCTGTGGCAGCGCCAGGAGCAGCAGATCGAGACGTTTCCGAACATGCGCCGCTGGCTGGAGACGCTCGAGGCGCGCCCGGCCGTGGCGCGTGGCGTGGCGTTGCATCTCGAGCTGCGCCAGGGCACCGCGACCCGTGACCAGCAGGCCCATCTCTTCGGGCGTCTCTGAGGGTCTCAGCCCTCGGTCTTGCCTTCGGGTTCGATCATGTAGCGCTGCAGGCTCACGATCTGCAGCCAGAGGAACAGGAACAGCGCCGCAGGGAAGGCAAAGGTCTCGATCTTGACCCAAAGCTCCTCGGATTGGGTGCGCCAGACGATCTCGTTGGCGACGGCCAGAAGCGCGAACATTGCGGCGAGCCGCCGGGTGAGCAGCATCCAGCCTTCGTGGCGCATCGGCAGTGCCTCGCCCATCACCCATTCGAGCCAGCTCTTCTTCAGTACTAGCCCGGTCACGAGGATCGCCGCGAACAGGCCGTAGACGATGGTGGTCTTCATCATGAAGAACCGCTCGTCGTTGAACCAGGCGGTCAGCCCGCCGAAGAAGATCACCATGAAGGCGGTGAAGACCTGCATCCGGCTCAATGCCCCGGTCAGCGCCCAGAGCGCCCCCATCGCGGCGAGCAGGATCGGGATGAAGATTAGCGTGGCGAGGATGAAGCCCGAATACTCGGTCCCGGCGATCACGAAGCTGCCGTCCTTGAGCCTGAGATAGACAAGGAAGAAGGCCAGCGTCGGGCCCAGCTCGAGCGCCTGCTTGAGCCAAGGATTGATGTCGCGTTTCGCCATGCCTGCGGTCCCCTCGTCCGGCTGCCCGGCGCATCAGAGCCGGTCGGGGCCAGACATAGGTGTTCGGAGGCCGCGAAGCCAGTCTCGCCGATGCGGGAACAGTCGAGCCGCCCTCGCCGTTGTCACGAAAACGTCAGGGAGACCCGAAACCCATGCTCGAAGCCCTGCAGGCCGATCTCTCCACCGGGTTCCGCGCCACCGGCCCATGGGTGGCGGCGATGCGGTTGATGGCGGCCATCGTTCTGGCCGGGCTGATCGGGGTGGAGCGCGAATGGCGGGGCAAGCCCGCGGGCCTGCGCACCCATATCCTCGTCGGGCTGGCAGCTTCGCTCTTCGTGATGCTGGGGCAGGAGGTCACGCAGCTCGACTTCGGCGGCACCGACGACAAGCGGATCGACCCGCTGCGCCTGATCGAGGCAGTGACCTCGGGCGTGGCCTTCCTCGCGGCCGGGATCATCTTCACCGCCCGCGGCGAGGTGCGCAACATCACCACCGGCGCGTCGCTATGGCTCGCCGGGGCCGTGGGCCTCGGCTGCGGCGCGGGTCAGATCCCTCTGGCCGCGATGGCGAGCCTGATGGTGGTGGTGGTGCTGATGCTGCTGCGCGAAGTCGAGCGGATGCTCGGCTGGCACGACTAGGCGAGCTCACCTTCCGCCCCGGTCAGCGCGCGCGCGAAATCCTCGGGATCGAACGGCGCGAGATCATCGATCTGCTCGCCTACGCCGATCGCATGGATCGGCAGCCCGAAACGGTCCGCCAACGCCACCAGCACGCCGCCGCGCGCCGTGCCGTCGAGCTTGGTCATCACCAAGCCGGACACATCGGCGATATTGCGGAAGATCTCGACCTGGCTCAACGCGTTCTGGCCCGTGGTGGCGTCGAGCACGAGAAGCGTGTTATGCGGCGCGTCGGGGTCCTTCTTGCGGATGACGCGGACGATCTTCGACAGTTCCTCCATCAGGTCCTGCCGGTTCTGCAGCCGTCCGGCGGTGTCGATCAGCAAGAGGTCCGCACCCTCCGCCTGCGCCTTGGTCATCGCATCGAAAGCGAGGCTCGCGGGATCGGTGCCCTGCGGCGCGGTCATCACCGGCACGCCGGCGCGGTCGCCCCAGATCTGCAGCTGCTCGACGGCGGCGGCGCGGAAGGTATCGCCCGCGGCAATCACCACCGACTTGCCGGCCTCGCGGAACTGGCTCGCGAGTTTGCCGATGGTCGTGGTTTTGCCCGAACCGTTGACGCCGACCACCAGCACCACCTGCGGTGTCTTAGCATAAATCGGCATCGGCTTGGCCACCGGCTCCATGATCCGGGCGATCTCGGCTGCGAGCAGGTCCTTGATCTCGGGCACCGACAGCTTCCGGCCCATCCGCCCCTCGGCGATGTTGGCGGTGACGCGCAGCGCCGTCTCCACCCCCATGTCGGACTGGATCAGCAGCTCCTCGAGCCGCTCGAGCATCGCATCGTCAAGCTCGCGGCGCGGTGCCGCCGTCTCGCCCCGGCCGAACAGGCGACCGATCAGGCCCGGCTTCTGCGGTGCCGGCTCTGGCATGGGTTCGGGCGCGGGCTCCTCGCGCACCGGCGGCGCGGGCGGCGTCACCGGCGCGGCGGGCATGCCCGGAGTGACCGGCGGCGCGACCGGCGGTTCGGCATCGGGCGTTGCTGGACGGGGTCCGGCCGGGGCGCTGGGCTCTGGCCGAGCCTCGGGCATTGGTTCGGAAACCGGTTCGGGAGACGGCTCGGCTGCCGTCTCGGCGGGCCCTTTGGCCTCCGCCCCCTCCTCGACGATCTCCTCGAGCCCGCGATCGAGCTTGGAGGAAGAGGTGAAGAGCCGATCCTTGAGTTTTCCGAAAAAGGACATGCGCCGTCCGGTCCTGCTGTCGCGTCTGGTCCCTTTCACCTAACCCTTGCAGGGGGTCTTGGAAAGGGAGGGCGGGCCGCGCGAGGATGGCGCCACCGCCCTGCCCCGGGAATCGCCCATGTCGCCTGCCTCGCTCGCCTTTGCCACGGCCACGCTGTCGCCCCTGCTGCTGACCGGTGCGGCGACCATCTGGGGTGGTGCCTGGGCCTTGGCCGCGGTACTGGCGATGACGCTGCTTACAGCCCTGCTGGACGAGATCGGGGCACGGCTCGCGCCGCCCCGGGCGGGGGTCGAGTTTCCCGCCTCCGGCCTTTTGTCAGGCATCATCGGCCTCTCCCATTTCGCGCTGCTCGCGTCGACGGTGGCGGCCCTCTCGCATGGCTGGCTCGGCGCGGCGGAAAAGGCGGGCCTCTTTATCGCCGCCGGTCTCTGGCTCGGGCAGGTGAGCAACGCCAATGCCCATGAGCTGATCCATCGCAGCGGGCGCGGCACGCGCCGGCTCGGCGTCGCCGTCTACGCCTCGCTGCTGTTCGGCCATCACGCCTCGGCCCATCCGCTGGTTCATCATGTCCGGGTGGCGACCCGCGAGGACCCCGCCACCGCCAGGCGCGGTGAGGGGTTCTGGCGCTACGCGCTGCGGGCCTGGCGCGGCGGTTTTCGCGAGGGTTTCATGGCCGAGCGCGTGCGGCGGAAGGGACAAGGCCTCCATCCCTACGCCGCCTATGCAGGTGGCACCGCGCTGGCGCTGGCAGTATCGGCGTTGATCGGGGGTTGGCGCGGGATCGCCGCGCATCTGGCCCTGGCGAGCTTCGCGCAGGTCCAGCTTCTGCTGTCCGATTACGTGCAGCATTACGGGCTGGAGCGCGTCCGGCGCCCCGACGGCAGGCTCGAACCGGTGGGCGCGCGCCATAGCTGGAACAGTCCGCATCCGGTTTCGTCCTGGATGATGCTGAACGCGCCGCGCCACTCGGACCACCACGCGCGGCCGATGCGGCCCTACCCGGCGCTCGAACTGCCAGAGGCGGCGCCCATGCTGCCGCGGTCGCTGCCGGTAATGGCCTGCCTGGCGCTTTGGCCGCGGATGTGGCGCCGCGTCATGGACCCGCGCGTGGCGGAATGGCGCGCAGGGCGCATGGAAGGGCTGGCGGCACAGGCTGCGGAATGAAAGGCTGGGACATGGTTTTGCTCCGCCTCGCCCTCACGCTGCTGATCGCCCTGCCCGCCGCCGCGCAGGAGCGCGTGCCGCTCGACGCCGAGGCATTCGCGGAGCGGGTGACCGGCCGCACGCTCACCTATCGCAGCGGCGGTGCCCCCTACGGCATGGAGCATTACGGCCCGGACCGACAGGTGACCTGGTCGTTCCTCGACGGGCGTTGCCTCGACGGCGAATGGTATCCCAATGCCGGGGCGATCTGCTTTGCCTACGAGGATGGCACCGGCCCGGAATGCTGGCGCTTCTACGACGAGGCAGGTCGGATCGTGGCCGAGTTCCTCAACGATCCCGCGCAGCCGCAGATATATGAGACCGGCGACAGCGAGACGCCGCTCTCCTGCCAGCCCGAGGTCGGCGTCTAGAGCAGCGTCCCCTGTTCGGGCGGGGTGGTTGCCGTAGCGCGGCGCGGCTTCGCAGAGGCCGGGCCGACCTGCATCCGCCCGTCCCTGAATTCGATCTCCAGCGAGGTCGCGGCCTGCGCCGAAGCGCGGTCGGTCACGACATGGCCGTCGCCGCGCACCACCGCATAGCCACGCGCCAGCGTCGCCTCGTAGCCCAGCGTGCCGCGCAGCCGCTCCAGCGCGGCGAGCCGCTCGCGCAGCCGGCCCACCCGGTCGAGCACCAGCTCCGGTCGCAGCCGCGCCGCCAACCGGTCGAAATCGCGCCGTTCCCGCTTCAGTGCCGCGTCGAGCGCGCCCGGATTGAGCCGCAGTCCTGTCAGCCGCAGCCGCTTCTGCGCGAGGCCCGATTGATGTGCACCGGGAAGACGTGCCGCCACAGCGGCCAGACGGTCGCGGCTCCGCTCCAAGGGCCGCATGACGAGACCGGGGCGCAGCGGGTGTTCGGAGAGTTCGATCCGCTTGGCCGAGATCGCGCCCCGAAGCGCGCCCGGCAACCGGGTTTCGACCGCGTCGAACCGCTGCTGATACGGCGCAAGCAGCGCATCCATGCGCGGCAGCCCGCGGGCAAGATCGCGCAGCCGTTCCGCCCGCCGGTCAAGGCCGGCACGCGAACACTGGCCCAACCGCGCGCCGAACTGCGCGACCGTGGCCTGAAGTTCGGAACGCACCGGCACCGCCATCTCGGCGGCGGCGGTGGGGGTCGGCGCGCGCCGGTCGCTCGCATGGTCGATCAGCGTGGTATCGGTTTCGTGCCCCACCGCCGAGATCAGCGGGATTGCGCTTTCGGCGGCGGCGCGGACCACGATCTCCTCGTTGAAGCCCCACAGATCCTCGATCGAACCGCCGCCACGCGCGACGATCAGCAGGTCGGGGCGCGGCAGCGCGCCGCCCGGGGTCATCGCGTTGAAGCCGCGGATGGCGGCGGCCACTTCGACCGCCGAGGACTTGCCCTGCACCGCCACCGGCCAGACCAGCACCTTGCGCGGAAAGCGGTCGCGCAGCCGGTGCAGGATGTCGCGGATCACCGCGCCGGTGGGCGAGGTCACGACACCGATGATCTCCGGCAGGTAGGGAATGGGCTGCTTGCGCCCCGCGTCGAAGAGCCCCTCGGCGGCGAGCGCCTGCCGCCGCTTTTCCAGCATCGCCATCAACGCGCCGGCCCCCGCCGGCACCACGTCCTCGACATTGAGCTGATAGCGCGACTGCGGTCCGAAGGTCGTCATCCGGCCGGTAGCGATGACCTCCATGCCCTCCTCGGGGCGGTGGGTGAGTTTGGCGACCTGGCCCTTCCAGCTCACGCTGGCGAGCACCGAGCGGTCATCCTTGAGGTCGAAATACATGTGGCCGGTGCGTGCCACGGTGACGCGGCCGACCTCACCGCGCACGCGGACATGGCCGAACTCGCCCTCGATGGTTTTCTTCACCGCCCCCGAGATCTCGGAGACGGTGAACTCATGCGCGTTGCCGCCCCGTTCGGGCGCGTCGTCTTCGAAGAGGTCCATGCCCCCTAACTGCACCACGCCGCGCGACGGGGCAACGGGGTCAGAGACCGGTGTCGTTCTCTTCGCCCTCGCCATAGAGCCAGGCGGAATACTCCTTGCGGGCCAGACCGGTCATGAAGCGCTGCGCCCCGGCGACGCTGCTCAGATCGGGCTGGATGCGGCCGCGCGAATTCTGCGGCAGGAACTGCGCGGCCTCGATCACACCGCGGCGCGTGCCCGGCCCCCAGGCGGCGTCGAGCGCCCCCTCATAGAAGCCACCCCAGCTCAGCTCCTCCTGCAGGTCGCGGCGGCTCTGGGCGGGCAGCTGCATGAAGATCGCACCGAGCGGGTCGTCTTGCGCCAGCGCGCTCTTGGCGCCAAGAGCCAAGGCGAACGGAATTGCGGCAAGAAAATGACGTCTTTGCATAATGTTAACTCCAATTAAACCTTGGGTTGCATGACATGTGAGATCTCACCCGGCCAGTGGGTTCGGGGCAATCGGGCCAAGGAGACGCTGCCGGCCATGGCAGATGGGCCACATCATTGCCCCCCGAGGCGCGCCCGCTTAGAAGCGGCCGCAACGGCAAGCTCTGCGGGAGACGCGACATGAACATCCTCATCCTCGGGTCCGGCGGACGCGAACATGCCATCGCTTGGGCGGTGATGCAGAACCCGAAATGCGACCGACTGATCGTGGCCCCGGGCAATGCCGGCATCGCGGCCATCGCGGAATGCGCCGATCTCGACATTCTCGACGGCGACGCCGTGGCGGGTTTCGCGGCCGAGCAGGCGATCGACCTGATCATCATCGGCCCCGAGGCGCCGCTCGCCGCCGGCGTTGCCGATACCTGCCGCGCCGCCGGGCTGACCGTGTTCGGTCCCTCCGCCGAGGCCGCCCGGCTCGAAAGCTCCAAGAGCTTCACCAAGGCGATCTGCGACGCCGCCGGGGCGCCCACCGCCGGATACGCCCATTTCACCGATCTGGAGGCGGCGCGCGCCTATCTCGCCCGCCAGCCGATGCCGATCGTGATCAAGGCCGACGGCCTGGCGGCCGGCAAGGGCGTCGTGGTGGCGACCGAGCGCGACGAGGCGGTGCGCGCGCTCGAGCACATGTTCGGAGGTGAATTCGGGGCCGCCGGCTCAGAGGTGGTGATCGAGGAGTTCATGGAGGGCGAGGAAGCCAGCTACTTCGTGCTCGTGGATGGCGAGGAAGTGCTGCCGATCGGCACCGCGCAGGACCACAAGCGCGTCGGCGACGGCGACACTGGCCCCAATACCGGCGGCATGGGCGCCTACTCTCCGGCGCCGATCCTCGATTCGCAGGTGGCGCGGAAGGCGCTCGACGAGATCATCCGCCCCACCATGCGCGAGATGGCGAAGCGCGGCACGCCCTATCGCGGCGTGCTCTATGCCGGGCTGATGATCCATCACGGCCAGCCGCGCCTCGTGGAATACAACGTCCGCTTCGGCGACCCGGAGTGCCAGGTGCTGATGATGCGGCTTGGCGGCCAGGCGCTCGACCTGATCCAGGCCTGCGCCGAGGGGCGACTTGGCGCGGTCGAGGCGCAATGGGCCGATGATCACGCGCTGACCGTGGTGATGGCGGCCAAGGGCTATCCGGGCAGCTACGAGAAGGGGTCGGAGATTCGCGGGCTCGACGCGCTCGAGGCAAGCTCCTCTGCGATGGTGTTCCATGCCGGCACGAAGGCCAGGGATGGCGGCATCGTCGCCAATGGCGGCCGAGTTCTCAACGTCACCACGCGCGGCGCGACATTGGCCGAGGCCCGCGATGCCGCCTACGCGATGGTCGAGGCAATCGATTGGCCGGAAGGGTTCTGCCGCAGCGACATCGGCTGGCGAGCCCTGCCCCAGAAGGGCTGAACACGACGCCTGTATTAGCGTCAGCAAGGGAATGGCGACGGCGGACCCTCGGCGTCGTCATCTCGACGAACCGGACGCCGCATCGACGAGCGCAAACAGCAAGGGCCGCGCCTTTCGGCGCGGCCCTTCTACATTCGCTGTAGCGCGATCAGGCGGCGGCGGCGCGGCCGACCAGAACGCCGTCGATCTCGCGCGCGGCGGCGGCTTCGTCATTGCCGGACACGGCGGCGATCTCGCGGATCAGCCGCTCGAGCGCGGCCTCGTAGAGCTGCCGCTCGGAATAGGACTGCTCGCGCTGGTCGTCGGCGCGGTGCAGGTCGCGCACCACCTCGGCGATGGCGATCAGGTCGCCAGAATTGATCTTCTGCTCGTATTCCTGAGCCCGGCGCGACCACATCGCCTTCTTGACCTTGGCCTTGCCCTTCAGGGTCTTGAGGGCATGTGCCACCACGTCGGGCGAGGACAGCGAGCGCAGCCCGGCCTCGGTCGCCTTGTGGGTCGGCACCCGCAGGGTCATCTTGTCCTTCTCGAAGGAGATCACGAAGAGTTCGAGCGACATGCCCGCCACTTCCTGCTCCTCGATCGAGACGATCTTGCCGACGCCATGCGCCGGGTAGACGACGAAATCATCGGGACGGAATTCGTTCTTCTTCTTGCTCATGATGTCCTTCCTGGAGATCGAGTCCGGTGGGGATGACACGAAAAGAACCCGGCGAACCGCATGGTTCGTCAGGTGCAATAACGACCGGACAGGATCAGGTTTTCAGCAGCATTACCGAGACAGCATACCATAAAAACGCCCCCGACGGAAGCGGGGACGCGAAATCTGCCTACGAATGCCGCGCAGCGGCGTCAGCCGCCCTCGCCGGGCTTCTCCGAGAACAGTTCCATCTTGCCCGGCTTGCCGTCCATCTCGGCGGCCCCCGGCAGCGGATCCTTCTTGGTGACGATCACCGGCCAGATCTCGGAGTATTTCCGGTTGAACTCGACCCATTTCTCGACATCCGGCTCGGTGTCGGGACGGATCGCGTCGGCTGGGCATTCGGGCTCGCACACGCCGCAGTCGATGCATTCGTCCGGATGGATGACGAGCATGTTCTCGCCTTCGTAGAAGCAGTCGACGGGGCAGACCTCGACGCAATCCGTGTACTTGCAGGCGATGCAGTTGTCCTTGACGACATAGGTCATTGGCGGGCCCTCGATGCTTGTTGCGGCCTAGCTAGAGCAGAGCGCGAGGTCATTCAAGCGTCGGCGACCCCTCGCCGGACCCGGCCTGCGCCGGCGGATCGAGATCGTCATAGAGGCCGCGCGCCTCGGGCGCCGGGCCCCGCCGATCCCCCAACGCCACGATCCGGACCACGCGAATCGCATTACCCTGCGGAAAGGTCAGCACGTCCCCGGCCCCCACCCCGCGCGAGGCGCGCGCGGCGGGCTGGCCGTTGACCCGGACCCGGCCCTTGGTGACCAGCGCAGCGGCGAGGCCGCGGGTCTTGAAGAACCGGGCCTGCCAGAGCCACTTGTCGAGGCGCAGCGTCTCGCGCGGCGCCTCGGCAGGGTTCGTCCCGCCCCGGCTCAATCGCGCTTGAAGCCCGCGAGCGCGGCGGCGAAGGGATTGTCGGGGTCGATCTTCTTCTCGCGCGGCGGCTGCGAGGAGAAGTTGCGCGGCCGATCGTCCCGCTCGGGCTTGGGACCACGGCGCTTGTCGCCCCGGCCCTCGCCCTTGCCACCCGGCTTGCCCTTGGCACCGCGCGGCGCGTCGCCGCGGGCATTATCGGGCTTGCCGCCCTGACGCCGGCCCTTCGCACCCTCACCGCCCCGGCGCTGACCGCGCCCGGCCCAGGTGAAGGTATAGAAGGTCTCAATCTCGGCGCCGGCATCCTCATGCGCGGCCTGCGGCGCGGTCTCGCCCACGGCGATGGTGCCCGGCGGGATCTCGGTCGGATTGCCGGCCGGAATGCCGACCGGCGGATCGCTGTCGGGCATCTCGTCGGGCTGCGGCGCGGGGCCGCGATCAGGCGACTCGCCCGGAAGCTCCGATGGCGGCAGGTCCGGCTCGGTGCCCGGCACGTCGGTGGGGCTGGCGGGCGCGTTGTCGGGACGCTCCGGTGCATCCGGGGTCTCGTTCGGCAGGTCCGGCTGCTCGGGCGCGTCGGGCGGGGTGATGCCCGGCGCGTCGGGCTGATCGGGGGCCTCCTGCGGCGTGTTGCCCGGGACGTCCGGCCCTTCGGGGGCCGGCGGCGTGGTGTCGGGGGTCTCGCCGGGTACTTCCTGCGGACCGTTGGCCTTCACAGGCTTGGCCTTGGGCCGCTCGCCCTTCTCCGCCTTGTAGCCCAGACCGGTCATCAGCTCGGCAAACTGCTCGAGCGTCAGGCCGGTGATCGACAGCATGTCGGGCACCGCCTCGAAGCCGCGCTTGCTGTCGCGATCGCGCAGCATGTCGGCCAGCCGCTCGAGCATGTCGATGCGGATCGCCCGCTCGCCGGCGGCCCGGTAGCCTGCCATGGCATAGTAGCCCGGCGCGGCACCGCGCGTCGCGGGCACGGTCACGAGGCCCGGCGGCGGCGTCTCGGGGAATTCCTGCAGACCCTTGGACAGCGCCCAGAGCACGAGACGGATGCGGGTCGGCGCGGGCTTCAGCAGCGCCGGCATGAAGACCGTGAACTGGCCAAAGCGGATGCCGTGCTTGCGCAAAGCGCCGCGCGCTTCCTGGTCCAGACCGCGCACCTCGTCGGCGATCTCGCCGCGCGGGATGATGCCGAAATTTTCGACCATGCGATAGGCGAAGCCCTTGGCCTGGCCGGTCAGTGTCTCGTCATTGCCCAGCGCCAGCAGCGGCTCCTGGGTGGCGGCGATCTTGCGGTCGATGAAATGCTGCAGCCGCCGCTTCACCTTCTCGGCGATCTCGGGACCGGCTTCGTCATCGACATAGGCCACGACCTGCGGCTTGAACGGGTCGGCGCCGGAGACCAGCTTGCCCACCGCCGAGGAGCCCCACATCAGGCCGCCCTGCTCGGTTACGTCGATTTCGGTATCGGGCGCGTTGTAGAACCGGTCGGCGCGCAGATGGAACTGGGGCGCGAGCGCCTTGTCCGCCGCCTGGCGCAGCGTCCTCGCCTCGTCGGGGCTGCCCGACTTGTCGGCGCGGAACCGGAACCCTTCCAGCCGCCCGACGAATTCACCCTCGACCGTCACGTCGCCGCTGTCTTTCACTTCGGCCACCATGACCTCCTTCTGCTTGAGCCGCCGGGCCAGAACACTGGTCCGCCGGTCCACGAATCTTTGAGTCAGCGCGCCATGCAGCGCATCCGACAGGCGATCTTCTACAGCGCGCGTCACCCCGCGCCAATGGCTTTCGTCCCCAACCCAGCCGCTGCGCTGGGCCACGTAGGTCCAGGTGCGGATATAGGCCAACCGCTTGGACAATGCATCGATGTCTCCCTCGGGCCGGTCGATCCGCTCGATGCGCTTGGCGAACCAGTCATCGGGGATGCGGCCCCGGTCCTGCAGATGGGCGAAAATCTGCCCGACCATCTCGGCATGCTCGCCCCGGCCGATGCCGCGGAAATCCGGCAGGCGGCAAACCTCCCATAGCAGCCGCACCGCCGTGCCGTCGCGGGTCCGGGCTTGGATCAGCGGGTCGGCGGCGAGGGATTTCAGCGCGGCGAGGTCGTCGCTCTCGCGCACCCGACCGAGCCAAGGGTTGTTGGTGCGGCTCTCCAGCGTCTGGATCAACCGCTTGAGCGAGCCGAACTGCAGGTCCGAGTTGCGCCAGAACAGCCGCGTGACGGGCCGGAATTGGTGGTTTTCGATGGCCTCGACCACATCGTCATCCAATGGCGGCGCCTCGCCGGTGACGCCGAAGCTGCCATTAGTGCGGTGCCGCCCGGCACGTCCGGCGATCTGCGCCAGCTCGTCGGGGGCGAGGTGGCGCATCTTGTGGCCGTCGAACTTGATCAGCGACGAGAAGGCGACATGGCCGATATCGAGGTTGAGCCCCATGCCGATCGCATCGGTGGCGACGAGGTAGTCGACATCGCCGTTCTGGTACATCTCGACCTGCGCGTTGCGGGTGCGCGGCGACAGCGCCCCCATCACCACCGCCGCCCCGCCCTTCTGGCGGCGGATCAGTTCGGCGATGGCGTAGACGCTGTCGACCGAGAAGCCGACGATGGCCGACCGCTCGGGCATGCGGCTGAGCTTCTTGGAGCCCGAATAGCTCAGCGTCGAAAGCCGGTCGCGCCGCATCATGTCGGCCTCGGGCACCAGCGCCCGGATCGCCGGCGCCATGGTCTCGGATCCGAGGAACAGCGTCTCGTGCCGGCCGCGTGCGCGCAGCAGCCGGTCGGTGAAGACATGGCCGCGCTCCGGATCGGCACAGAGCTGGATCTCGTCCACCGCGAGGAAATCGGCATCCAGTTCGGGCATCGCCTCGACGGTGCAGACCCAGTAGGCGGCACGCGGCGGCACGATCCGTTCCTCGCCGGTGACCAGCGCCACCACCGAGGGGCCGCGCGCCTTGACGATGCGGTCATAGACCTCGCGCGCGAGCAGCCTGAGCGGCAGGCCGATCACGCCCGTCCGGTAGGCCAGCATTCGCTCGATCGCGTAATGCGTCTTGCCGGTGTTTGTAGGGCCGAGCACGGCCGCGATGCGGGAGGGGGTCATGGAAGGTCCTGTGGTCGCGCCGAGGCGGCGGAAAGATCAGAGCGTGCGGCCGCCGAGCATGATGTCGAGGCGATGCGCGGCCTCGCCGGCCTGCGCATCCTGCGGCTTGAGCGCGAGCACCCGGCCCCAGACCTCGCGCGCGGCTTCGGGGCGGCCCATCTCCTCGAGCAGCGCGGCGAAGCCTTCGAGCGCGCCGAAATGGCGCGGCTCGATCGCCAGCGCCGCGCGCAAATCGTCGATCGCCGGGCCGGTCAGCCCGTCGAGGTAATAGGCGTTGGCACGCAGCACATGCGCCTCAGCAAGGCCGGGCGCATGATCGATCGCGGCGGTCAGATGCTCGACCGCGGCCTCGACATCGCCCATGCCCAGCGCCTCGCGACCGCGAGTCAGCAGCAGGTCGATCGCCGGCGAGCCACTGCGCGACCAGGCCTCGCGGATCTCCGCCGAAAGACCGTCGGTCTGCGCCGGCCCCGCCGCCTGCAGCTCCTCGAACAGGCGCGTTACCCGCTCGTCGTCCTGCGCGATGGCCGGGGTGGCCGCGAGCCCGAGCAGCAATGCCGCGAGGACAGGTTTGATGGAAGGAAATCTTGCGCCCATAGTCCCCAGTGTAGGTGCGCGGCATGGCCGAGACCAGAGGCGCCCCATCACAAGGACCAGATCGGTGGCCATCCCGGCTTCCGCGAACGCGAAGGACGACATGATGAGTGAACTGGTGAGCCACGCGGTGACCGCGCTCAACACCAAGATGAACGGGCAAGGCCTCGAGGGCGGCCCGGCCAAGTTCGTGATCGCGGATGAGGGCGCGGTGATGATCGACGAGACCGGCGCGCGCGCCGGCGACGAGCCGGCCGAGGTCACGCTCAGCGCCGACGCCGACACGTTCCAGGCGATCCTCGAGGGCGATCTCGATCCGACCGCCGCCTTTATGCAGGGCAAGCTGTCGGTCGATGGCGACATGGGGCTCGCCATGAAGCTGGCGGCGGTTCTTGGCTGACGGCACCGGGGCACCGGCCGCGCCGTTCTTCGCGGAGGTGGCGGACGGCCCGGCATGCGCGCATTGGATCAGCGCGCGTGACGGCGTCAGGCTCAGGGCCGTGCATTGGCCCGGCCCGGCGCCACGCGGCACGGTGCTGATCCTCACCGGTCGCACCGAATACGCCGAGAAGTACGGCCGCGTCGCGACCGAGCTGGCGGCGCGCGGCTTCGGCTGCGCGACGCTCGACTGGCGCGGCCAGGGGCTGTCGGCGCGCGGGCATCGCGATGCTGCCCGCGGCCATGTCGACAGCTTCGCCGAATACCAGACCGATCTCGACGCGCTGCGCGAGCACGTCCTAGCGTCGGACCTTCCGGGGCCCTACTTCATGCTGGCGCATTCGATGGGCGGCTGCATCGGGCTGCGGGCGTTGATGCGCGGCGTGCCGTTCGCGCGGGTCTGCTTCACAGCACCGATGTGGGGGGTCCTGATGCGCCCGACGCTGCGGTTCGCGGCCTGGGGGCTGAGCAGCGCCTCGCGCTTGGTCGGGCTGAGCCACCTGCCCTCGCCCGGCCGCTCGGCAACGCTCGAGGACGCGGCCGAAGCGGCCGAGGCCAACATGCTGACCCGCGATCAGGAGAGCTTCGACTGGGTTCGCGCGCAGGTCACCGCGCATCCCGAGCTGGGCCTCGCCGCGCCGTCGCTGCACTGGCTCAACGAGGCGCTGCGCGAGACCCGGGCGCTGGCCCGCCTGCCCTCGCCCGACACGCCCTGCCTGACGCTTCTGGGGGACGAGGAATGGGTCGTGGATTCGGCCCGGATCCATGACCGGATGGCGCGTTGGCCGGATGCCGATTTCGAGGTGATCAAGGGCGGCCGGCACGAGTTGCTGATCGAGGATGCGGCCACGCGCGGCGCACGCGTCGACCGGATCGCCGCGCATTTCGCGGGCTGATCACTCCGCCGCGCCGAGATGACCGATCCGGGGCGGCGTCTCGCCCGGGGCTGGCAGCCGCGCCCGAGCCGGATGCCCCCCCGCCACGGTCTCGTGCAGCCGCTCCGACGGGTCGCGGCCGACGATGCGCCGGCTGCGTGACAGGAACAGCTTGTTCCAGCCGCGCCATGTGCTGACCGAAGGGGCCTCGGGGTCGCAGTCGAACTTGGCGCGCCAGCCATCGGGCAGCGCGAGCCCGCGCCCTTCCAGCCGCTCCAGCATCCAGACCAGAGGAATATTGGCCAGCGGGCGGCTCTCCAACGCGCCGCCGAGCTGGCCGCCGATATCGCCATGGGTACCCCGAAACCAGACCTGCTCCACCCGTCCCTGAAACCCCTCGGGCGTCACCCATAGCACCGGTGCATAAGCGTTGCGGGTCTCGTCCAGTGCCAGCGCATGATAGCCGTGCCGCACATGCGCGCCGAGCCGATGGTCGTGGAACATGTGGTTCGGCGCCGACCAGCGCCGGGCGACCGGCAGCCGCAAGCCGAGCGAGGCCACCGTGTCCCAGACGGCGACCGCCTCGATCTCCACATGGTCGTGGCAATGCAGTCTTGAGAAGGCCTGCGCCGCCGGGCTCGGCCCGGCCCCGCGATGACGGTAGTGGCGATAGGCGTCGCGCACGTTGCGCTCGGTCGCCTCGTCGGCGCGCAGCAGGCCGACCCGGCTGATCACCCCCGCCAGCGAGCGCACCGCGTAGGCGCCGCGCGAATAGCCGACGAGGATGATCGTGTCGCCGGGCCGAAACCGCGAGGCGAGCACCCCATAGGCGCGCTGAATGAGCCGGTTGATGCCGCGCCCCATGAGCACGTCGAGCGTCTCGCGCCACGAGGTCCACTGGATCCCGGCTTCGTAATGTACGGTCAGGTTGGCGTGCCGACCGCTTTCGCGCAGCAGCTTGTAGGTCAGCCCGGCATTGGTCTCGAAGCCGCGCTTCAGGGTCGACATCGTGCCGTCGAGGATGATGACATGGGTGGCCGGACCACGGGCCCGGGGCTGGCCTTCCGCCTGACGCGGTCGCCGCCCGACGAGACCCAGCAGCCAGTCACGGACGCTCATCGGGGCCCCTGTTTCCTGCCTGCGCTGTGACCGCCCGCCGCATCCCGCTCCTTCCGCAGTTAACCTTTACCCTAGAGGCCGGGACGGGTCTGTCCAGAGCCGAGCCAACTCGGCCCGTTCATATGTGCCATATCCGTTGAAACAGGTCGTTACCCCGACAAGATAGGCACCCATCGAGCGGAAGAGCAGCCAGTCGCCCTCGCTGGCGCAGCCCGGCAGTGCGGTCTCTCCGGGCAGCCGATCGAGGCTGTCGCAGGTGGGCCCCCACAGCGCGAAAGGGCGCGGTTGCGCCAGCGCCCTGCCGTTGCCCGGCAGCAATTCGACGCGGGACACGCCGATCGAGGGGCATTCCGACAAGCCGCCATAGATTCCGTCGGCGAGGTAGAGCGCGTCGCCGCGCCGGGCCTTGATCGGGACCGCATAGGCCATCGCGTCCGCGACCAGTCCGCGCCCCGGCTCGCAGACCAGCGGCGGCGGCGTGTCGAAGGCGGCGCGGGCATCGGCGATGGCCGCGAAGATCGGCTCCAGCGGTGGATCGATGCCATCGCGGCCCGAGGGGAACCCGCCACCGACATTGAGCCGGGCGAGCGTCACGCCCGCCTCGCGCGCCAGTTCGGCGCAGGCGGTGATATAGCGTGTCCAGGCGCGCGGGTCGGCGCATTGCGTGCCGACATGGAAGGTCATCGACACCAGATAGCCCTGCTCCGCCGCGCGCCGCAGCAGCGCCAGAGCCAGTTCGGGCGAGGCGCCGAACTTGGCCCCGAAATCATAGGCGGCGCCCGGCACCGGAAGCTTGAGCCGCACCGCGATCTCGGCGCCGCGCCCCACCCCCTCGGCGGCCAGCTTGTCGAGTTCGCCCATCTCGTCGACCGACCATGACACCACCCCGGCCTCGATCCCGACGCGGATCTCCGCGCGCGAGCGCACCGGGTTGTGGTAATGCAGCCGCGCCTCGGGGCAGACGCCGCGCACCAGCGCCATCTCGGCCGGCGAGGCGACGTCGAAGCCGCGCATCCCACCCGCTACGAGTCGCGCGATCACGCAGGGGTCGGGATTGGCCTTCACCGCGTAGGTGACCTCGCCCGCGAAGCCCGCCCGGAACTGCGCATGCCGCGCGTCGAGCGCCGCCGGGCAATGGAACAATACCGGTGCCTCGCCGGCATGACGGGCAAGCCAGGTCGCAGGCGTGTCGGCGGCATCGGCCACTATCGGGGTTTGCAGCATTCGGGGCCCTCCTGCTGCGATGTTGCGGCCATGCGTCGCCGGATCGAAGCGGCATTCCGCGCGAAATGCCTCGACGGATCGGCGAATCGCCGACAGGATCGCCGATATGACCGATGCCACCGATGCCCGCCTGCTCGCCCTGCTGACCGAAAACGCCCGTGCGCCGGTGGCGCAGCTGGCGCAGCAGCTTGGCCTCGCGCGCTCCACGGTGCAGGCCCGGCTCGACCGGCTGGAACGCGCGGGCCTGATCGCCGGCTACACCGTCCGGCTGGCGGAACGGGCGCGCGGCGGGATCTGCGCCACGGTGCTTGTGCAGATGGTGCCGGTGCGGCAGGCCGCCGTGCTGGCCGGGCTCAAGCGTCTGCCCGAGGTCGAGACCGTGCATACCACTTCCGGGCGCTTCGACCTCGCCTGCCGGCTGCGCGCGGCGACGACGGAGGCGCTCGACGCGGCGCTCGACCGGATCGGCGCCCTGGACGGGGTGAAGGCAACCGAGGCGCTGATCCATCTTTCCACCCGGATCGACCGGGGCTGATCCCTTTTCCTCCCCTCCCCCGCGCGCTACAGACAAGGCCGATCTGCACGAGGAGCCCGGGACATGGCGATGGAAAAGACATTCGACGCGGCCGAGGCCGAGGCCCGGCTCTACGCGGCGTGGGAAAAGGCGGGCGCGTTCCGCGCCGGCGCCGGCGCGCGCCGCAGCGAGACCTTCTCGATGATGATCCCGCCGCCCAACGTCACCGGCTCGCTGCACATGGGACATGCCTTCAACAACACGCTGCAGGACATCCTCGCGCGCTGGCACCGGATGCGCGGCTTCGACACGCTCTGGCAGCCCGGGCAGGACCATGCGGGCATCGCTACGCAGATGGTCGTGGAGCGCGAGATGGCCAAGGCAGGCAATGAGAGCCGCCGCGAGATGGGCCGCGAGAAGTTCCTCGAGAAGGTCTGGGAGTGGAAGGCGCAGTCCGGCGGTACCATCATCGACCAGCTCAAGCGGCTCGGCGCATCCTGCGACTGGGAGCGCAACGCCTTCACCATGTCCGGCGCGCCCGGCGCGCCCGAGGGCGAGCAGGGCAATTTCCACGACGCCGTGATCAAGGTCTTCGTCGACATGTACGACAAGGGCCTGATCTATCGTGGCAAGCGGTTGGTGAACTGGGACCCGCATTTCGAGACAGCGATCTCGGATCTCGAGGTCGAGAACATCGAGCAACCCGGCAACATGTGGCACTTCAAGTACCCGCTCGCCGGCGGCGAAACCTACACCTATGTGGAGCGCGACGAGGACGGCAACGTCGTCTTCGAGGAAGAGCGCGACTACATCGCCATCGCCACCACGCGCCCCGAGACGATGCTCGGCGACGGCGCGGTGGCCGTTCACCCCGATGACGCGCGCTACGCCCCGATCGTCGGCAAGCTCTGCGAGATCCCGGTCGGGCCCAAGGAACACCGTCGCCTGATCCCGATCATCACCGACGAATATCCGGAGATGGATTTCGGCTCGGGCGCGGTGAAGATCACCGGCGCGCACGACTTCAACGACTACGAGGTCGCCAAGCGCGGCGGCATCCCGATGTACCGCCTGATGGACACCAAGGGCGCGATGCGCGCTGACGGCGCCCCCTATGCCGAGGCCGCCGCCCGGGCGCAGGAAGTGGCCCGCGGCGCCGAGATTTCCGTGATGGAGGCCGACGCCCTCAACCTGGTCCCGGACGAGTATCGCGGCCTCGACCGCTTCGAGGCGCGCGAGCGCGTGATCGCCGACATCACCGAACAGGGCCTCGCCGTGATGGTGCCCGAATGGGACCCGCGCCTCGGCCCCAAGGCCGCCAAGCGCGAGGCCGCCGAGGAAGGCGGTACCCCGCCCGAGACGCGACTGGTGCCGCTTGTCGAGCACAAGCCGATCATGCAGCCCTTCGGCGACCGCTCCAAGGTGGTGATCGAGCCGATGCTGACCGACCAGTGGTTCGTCGATACATCCAAGATCGTCGGCCCCGCGCTCGACGCGGTGCGGTCGGGCGAGACCAGGATCCTGCCCGAGCGCGACGCCAAGGTCTATTTCCACTGGCTCGAGAACATCGAGCCCTGGTGCATCTCGCGCCAGCTCTGGTGGGGCCACCAGATCCC
Organism: Limimaricola variabilis; assembly: GCF_034371605.1. Lineage (NCBI taxonomy): Bacteria > Pseudomonadati > Pseudomonadota > Alphaproteobacteria > Rhodobacterales > Paracoccaceae > Limimaricola > Limimaricola variabilis. The sequence goes on from NZ_CP139691.1 coordinate 1,555,195, forward strand.
GGTCTGGTACGGGCCGACCCTGACCGACGGCCATGTCGATCTCGAGGCCGAGTGGACGCCGTTCTGCGCCGCCACCCGCGAGGAGGCGCTCGCCAAGATGGCCGCCTACTACGGCCATGACGAGATCCGCTTCGTCGAGGATCGCCAAGAGGCGATGGCGCTGTTCGAGGCGGCGGTGGGCAACACCACCGACGAGGGCGCGATCCGCTCGCCTCAGGCCCCGACCGCGATCCCGGTCTGGCGCGACCCCGACGTGCTCGACACCTGGTTCTCGTCGGGTCTCTGGCCGATCGGCACGCTGGGCTGGCCCGAGCAAACGCCGGAGTTGGAGAAGTACTTCCCGACCAGCACGCTGGTGACCGGCTTCGACATCATCTTCTTCTGGGTCGCCCGGATGATGATGATGCAATACGCCGTGGTCGGTCAGAAGCCCTTCGACACCGTCTATGTCCACGCCCTCGTCCGCGACGAGAAGGGCAAGAAGATGTCGAAGTCGCTGGGCAACGTCATGGACCCGCTCGACCTGATCGACGAGTTCGGCGCTGACGCGGTGCGCTTCACCCTCACCGCGATGGCGGCGATGGGGCGCGACCTGAAGCTCTCGACGCAGCGCATCCAAGGCTACCGCAACTTCACCACCAAGCTGTGGAACGCCTGCCGCTTCGCGGAGATGAACGGCGCGCTGGCGCCCGAGCGCCACGCTGCGCCGGCGGTGCCGCCCAAGGCGACCGCAACCGTCAACCGCTGGATTGTCGCCGAAACCGCGAAGATCCGCGAAGAAACCGACGCGGCGCTCGCGGCCTATCGCTTCAACGACGCCGCGAACGGGCTCTATGCCTTCGTCTGGGGCAAGGTCTGCGACTGGTATGTTGAGTTCTCCAAGCCGCTGCTGCAGGGTGATGACAACGCGGCCAAGGCCGAGACGCAGGCGGTGATGGCCTGGGTGCTGGACCAGTGCATGATCCTGCTGCACCCGATCATGCCCTTCATCACCGAAGAGCTATGGGGCAACACCGCCAAGCGCGACACCATGCTGGTCCATGCCGAATGGCCCGAATACGGCACCGCCGAGCTCGCGGACCCCGAGGCCGAGGCCGAAATGGGCATCGCCATCGCCATGGTCGAGGGCGTGCGCTCGGCCCGGGCGCAGATGAACGTGCCGGCCGGGCTGCAGGTGCCGGTGGTGCTGGTGAACGCCGACGAGGCCGTTCGCAAGGCATGGGACCGCAACGCCGCGATGATCTCGCGGCTTGCGCGAATCGACAGCCTGACCGAGGCGACCGAGGCCCCCAAGGGCGCGATCAGCGTTCCCCTGAGCGGCGCGACGCTGGCACTGCCACTGGCCGACATCATCGACGTCGCGGCCGAGAAGGCACGGCTCGAGAAGGTGGCGGGCAAGCTGGCCAAGGAGATCGGCGGGCTGAAGGGCCGGCTGAACAACCCGAAATTCGCCGCCAGCGCCCCGGAGGACGTGGTCGAGGAAACCCGCGACAACCTCGCCGCCCGTGAGGCCGAGGCGGCGCAGCTCGCCGCCGCGCTGGAGCGGTTGGCCGAAATCGCGTGAGTAAGAAGCGGCGGTCCGGTTGCCGGGCCGCCGCCCGTCAGAACGAGTCCATGAACAGGATGCGGAACAGCAGGGCGACGACGACGAAGCTGCCCGTCCCCAAAAGGATCAGCCAGACATAGTCGAAGGCTGAGCGTTCGTCGCTCCCCGGGGCATCGAGCCCGGCGCGAAAGGCTTTAAGCATTCGTCTCATAAAAAATAAAAATCGCCTTAAAGTTGTCACTGCACGCTAGGCGAGCCGAGCCCACCATGCAAGTGTTTGATGCTTGTGATGGTTATCGCCGCGCGGCATGCTTCCCGACATGACCGACCCACGCCTCACCCCGCTCGCCGCAGCCCTTCCCGACGTCGTTCCCTTCGTCGGGCCGGAAACGCAGGAACGCCGCCGCGGCCGTGCCTTCCGCGCCCGTCTCGGCGCCAACGAGAACGTCTTCGGCCTCAGCCCGCGCGTGCTCGAAGCGATCCGCGAAGCGGCGCCGGACGTCTGGATGTATGGCGACCCCGAGGCGCATGAGCTGCGGCAGGCGATCGCCGTGCATCATGGCGTCGACCCGAAACATGTCCGCGTCGGCGAGGGCATCGATGGCCTGCTCGGGCTGCTTGTGCGGTTGACCGTCGGCCCTGGCGACTGGGTCGTGACCTCCGAGGGCGGCTACCCAACCTTCGACTTCCACGTCGAAGGCTTCGGCGGCCGGATCGAACGGGTGCCCTATGCCGATGACCGGGTCGACGCGCGCGGCCTGATCGATCGGGCCGACTGGACCGGCGCGAAGCTGGTCTACATCGCCAACCCGGACAACCCGATGGGCGGAATGCACGGCGCGGAGGCGATCCGCCAGATGATCGAGACCCTGCCCGCCGACGCGTTGCTGGTACTCGACGAAGCTTATGCCGAGTTCGCGCCAGCGGAGGAGCTGCCCGAGATCGACCCCGCCGATTCCCGGGTGATCCGGCTGCGCACCTTTTCCAAGGCCTATGGCCTTGCGGGCGCGCGGGTGGGGTACGCGATCGGCCCCGCGCCGCTGATTGCGGCCTTCGACCGGGTGCGCAACCATTTCGGCTTGGGCCGCCTGTCGCAGGTTGCGGCGGTCGCGGCCTTGGGCGACGGCGATCACCTGACGCATGTGGTGACCCAGGTCGCCGCCGCGCGGGCCCGGATCGCCGCCATCGCGCATGATGCCGGTCTGGTGCCGCTGCCCTCCTCGACCAATTTCGTGGCGATCGATTGCGGCGGCGACGGCGCGTTGGCGCGCCGGGTGATGCAGGAACTGGCGGCCCGCGACGTCTTCGTACGGATGCCCGGCGTCGCACCGCTCGACCGCTGCATCCGCATCAGCGCTGGCAGCGAGGCCGATCTCGACGCCCTCGCGCAGGCGTTACCGGCCGCGCTGGAAGCGGCACGCGCCGCGAGCTAGGTCTCGCCGGGCAAAAGAAGGTCGCCATGCGCCCACCCGCCCCGGACTACACCTCTGCCTTTCTCGCCACCTTGGGCGTGCTGCTGTTCATGGGCTTGCTGACCGTGGCCGCGCTCTGGGGCTGGGTCGGCGTGCTGTTGGGCGCGCTGGGCTTCGACAAGCTCGCCCGCCCCATCGCCCGCCGCGCCCGCCACGTGCGGCGTTAGAGCCGGGCCGACACCTCCGCGACGCTGGTTTCGATCAGCTCGAGGCAATCGGGCGTCGAGAAACGGTGATCGGCCCCGTCGACCAGCGTCAGCCACATGTCCGGCCCTTCCGCATGTTCCAAAAGCCGCAGCGCGGTGGAGGCCGACACGTCCTCATCCGCCGTGCCCTGCAGGAAGCGCACCGGGAAGGGCAGCTTCAGCGGCGTGCGCAGCACCAGCTGCTTGCGCCCCTCCTCAATCAGGCGACGGGTGATCCGCAGCGGCTCGCCATAATCGGACGGGTAATCGAGGTGGCCATCGGCCGCGAGAGCGGCGCGCATCTCCTCCGTCATCTCCGCCCAGAACCCGTCCTCGGTGAAATCGGGGGCGGCGGCGATGGTCACGAGACCCGCCACCTTCGCGGGCATGGCGCGCGCCAGCAGCAGCGAGATCCAGCCCCCCATCGACGAGCCGACGAGGATCTGCGGCCCGTCGGTCAGCTCCAGCGCCGCCGCCGCGTCCTCGGCCCAGTCGCCGATCGCGCCCTCCTCGAAGCGGCCGCCGCTGCTGCCATGGCCGGAATAATCGAAACGCAGGAAGGCGCGACCTTCCCGCTTCGCCCAGTTCTCGAGATGCAGCGCCTTGGTCCCCTCCTTGTCGGAGCGAAAGCCCCCCAGGAATACCACGCCCGGCCCCGTCCCTGGGGTGAGATCATAGGCGATGCGGCGGCCCTGCGGGCTGGTGAAATCGGGCATGATCCTCTCCGTTCTTGGTCGGCGCGCAGCATCGAAGCGCTGGGCCACGATGGCAAGCCCCGCGCTTGACAGCCCGGCCCCACCCGATCATCAAGCCCCGACACACATAACCCGCAACCGGGCGTTCCGTGGGCGCCAAACCGACGAGGAGGCCGCAGATGGCCCAGATCTCCCTCACCTTCCCCGATGGCAACAGCCGCGAGTATCCCGCCGGCGTGACCCCCGCCGAAGTGGCGCAGTCGATCTCGCCCAGCCTTGCCAAGAAGGCCATTTCCGCCGACGTGAACGGCAATCACTGGGACCTGAGCTGGCCGATCCAGCATGACAGCAAGATCGCGATCCATTCCACCAAGGACGCCGAGCCGTCGCTGGAGCTGATCCGCCACGCCTTTGCCCATGTCATGGCGCGCGCCGTGCAGGAGATCTGGCCTGACGTGAAGGTCACCATCGGCCCGGTGACCGAGCATGGCTGGTTCTACGATTTCGACCGCTCCGAGCCCTTCACCCCCGAAGATCTCGGCGCGATCGAGAAGAAGATGAAGGAAATCATCGCCAAGTCCGAGCCGATCCGCAACGAGGTGTGGGACCGGGCGCAGGCGCGCGCCTACTACCAGGAGCGCGGCGAGACCTTCAAGATCGAGCTGCTCGACCGCATCCCCGAGGACGCGCCGATCCGCATGTACTGGCACGGCGACTGGCAGGATCTCTGCCGCGGCCCGCATCTGCAGCATCTGGGCCAGCTCCCGGCCGACGCCTTCAAGCTGATGGGCGTCTCCGGCGCCTACTGGTTCGGCGACGTGAGCCGCCCGCAGCTGCAGCGGATCTCGGGCGTGGGCTTCCGCAACCGCGATGAGCTCAAGGCGCATCTGACCATGCTGGAGGAGGCCGCCAAGCGCGATCACCGCAAGCTGGGCCGCGAGATGGACCTGTATCACCTGCAGGAGGAAGCGCCGGGCATGGTGTTCTGGCACCCGAACGGCTGGACCGTCTACCGCGCGCTCGAAGACTACATGCGCCGCCGCCAGAACGCCGCCGGCTACCGCGAGATCCGCACCCCGCAGGTCGTCGACCGCGTGCTGTGGGAGCGTTCGGGCCACTGGGAGGCCTATCGCGAGAACATGTTCATCGTCGAGGTAGACGAGGAAGGTGCCAAGGAAAAACGCACCAACGCGCTCAAGCCGATGAACTGCCCCTGCCACGTGCAGGTGTATAACCAAGGCCTCAAATCCTACCGCGACCTGCCGCTGCGGCTCGCGGAGTTCGGCTCCTGCCACCGCTACGAATCCTCGGGCTCCATGCACGGTCTGATGCGGGTGCGCGGCTTCGTGCAGGACGACGCGCATATCTTCTGCACCGAGGACCAGCTCGAGCAGGAATGCGCGGACTTCATCGCGCTGCTCGCCTCGGTCTACCACGATCTCGGCTTCGAGAAGTTCGACATCAAGCTCTCGACCCGGCCCGAGACCCGCGTCGGCTCGGACGAGATCTGGGACAAGGCCGAGACCGCGCTGGAGAAGGCGATCCAGAAGGCTGGGGCCGATTACACCATCGATCCGGGCGAAGGCGCCTTCTACGGCCCCAAGCTCGACTTCAAACTGACGGATGCGATCGGGCGCGAGTGGCAGTGCGGCACCTTCCAGGCCGACTTCAACCTGCCCGACCGTCTGGATGCGGAGTTCGTCAACGAGAAGGGCGACAAGGCCCGCCCCGTCATGCTGCACCGCGCGATCCTCGGCTCTTTCGAGCGGTTCTTGGGCATCCTGATCGAGAACCATGCCGGCCGCCTGCCGCTGTGGCTCGCGCCGCGTCAGGTCGTGGTGGCCTCGATCGTCTCGGATGCCGATGATTACGTGCACGAGGTGGTCGCCGCGCTGAAGAAGGCGGGCATCCGCGCCGAGGCCGACACCCGCAACGAGAAGATCAACTACAAGGTGCGCGAGCACTCGGTCGGCAAGGTGCCGGTGATCCTCGCCATCGGCGGCCGCGAGGTCGAGGAGCGCACCGTCAGCCTGCGCCGCCTCGGCGAGAACCGCTCCGAGGTGCTCAGCTTGGACGAGGTGCTGGCCCGTCTCAAGGACGAGGCGACGCCCCCGGACCTGCGCCGCGACGCCTGAGGCTAGAGCCCTTGGCGGTAGATGCCGTCCTCTTCGATCACCGGGCGCTTCATGAGCGCCGGGTGATCCTCCAGAAGCCCGGCCATTGGCCGGGCTTTTTCGTCATCCGAGAGCCCGCGCCACGTGGTCGAGGCCCGGTTGATCGCGCGGTCGCCGAAGGCCGCGAGGATCGCCGCGCGCTCCTCCGCGGCCAGCGGTTCGGCCCGGATATCGACCAGAACGGGGTCGTGCCCCTGCTCTTTCAGCGCCTCCATCGCAGCGCGCGTACGATCGCAGTTCTTCAGCCCCAGAACCCGCATCTTTGCCTCCAGTTGTGATTTGCCTTTCAGTGGCGCGCCCTAATGTCCTTGGCAACCGCAAGGCGTGCGGTGTGTGATCAAGATACGGGAGAGCGTGCCATGCCGAAGGGCACCGTGAAATGGTTCAACACCACCAAGGGATACGGCTTCATCGCGCCGGAGGATGGCGGCAAGGACATCTTCGTCCACATCTCGGCGGTCGAGCGCTCGGGCCTCACCGGCCTCGCCGATGACGAGCCGGTGGAGTTCGAGCTGATCGAAGGCCGGGATGGACGCGAGATGGCGGGGAATTTGCGGAAGGTTTGATTGTCTGCCGCTAACAGATGCAAGGCATCGAACCTATCAGACAGCTATTGCCAATGCTGGCTGACGAAAGGTGCTTTGCGATAACCTTTGTAGCTCTTTTTCGCCACATCCTCAGGGTCCGGCTTTCCGTGAAAGACCACCACGGACACCTCTTTCGGAAGAACGGTTTCCATAGCTGGCAGGGGCGCAATGCGCGGCAATCCGCGCCTTATCTTCTCAGGAAGCGCTGTGCCCCAGAATGTAGACCCCAGATCGAATTTGTAAGAAACCACCTTATCACTCTGAAACCAGTCAATCTCTTTAACAAGATCCGAGATATAATCCTGATCCCCGGGATATCTTTCGACGATGCTTCCGTCGACTTTCAATCCATCATACAGATATCTATAGGGCCCGGAGGGAAAGCACAGGATCGAGCTGTTGCAGCGAACATTCTGCTTTCCAGAAAAAGGCCTACAGGCGGAAAACGACAGCTCCTCATCGAGTAGAAAATCGATGCTCCCTGTAATGACGACATCAAGGTCCAAGTATAGTATCCGCGCGCCCTCAGGGAACAAATCAGGATTGAACAAACAAATTTTGTTCCACCAGCCGGTCCAGTTTTCCGTAAGCGGCACGACGTGGACGTCATCGGGCAAATTCGTTCCATCATCGGTCAGGCAAAAAAATTCATGCGGAACGTTTAGGTTCCGCCTGACCATATTCCGCAACCTTGTTACATAGGACGAAGGGTACTTGTTGCCCCATTTGACGCAAGCAACGACAACCTTAGACACGGCGCATCCTCAATTTCAACGGCATTACTCCCTGAATGGCCTAGGCTCATCAGCGTGGAGCTCCGTGACCCTATTTTCGGACAATGTCCGAGAACTCCCGCCACTCGCGCGCACTCATCCCCGACGTCGCTTGGGTCACTTCCTCCCCAGCGAGCATTCGACGCAGGCACTCCACACCGGAAGCTGAAAGCGTCACCCCCCCGAGGCGATACTCCTCGAAGGCGCGGTAGGCGGCAGGCACCCAGTCCCTGACCATCTCGCAGATCGCGTCCGCATAGACCCGGATCTCGTATTGCGCGTGGCTGTCGGCGCGTAGCCGCAGGAAGTGGAACAGGTTGTGCAGGTCCACCTTCCAGTACCACTGCGTGTAGATGTTGGCGGGCAGGTTCATCCGCGCCAGCTCGCGCGCGAGGCCCTGTTGGCCGTCATCGGAAATCATCGCTTCGTAGTGGTCATAGGCACGGTGCGCGTCCTCGCGGAGCCAGTCGAGCACGCGCGCCGATTCCTCCTCGCCCAGCACGTCGCCCCGGCCCTGGTTGTTCTGCGCCGACTGCGCGGCGAGGTCTTCGGCGCGGGGGATGTAGAACTCCCGGTCGAGGATCGAGTAGCGGGCGGAGTATTCGTTGACGTTGGCGGTGCGGTGGCGGATCCACTGGCGCGCGACGAAGACCGGCAGCTTCACGTGCAGCTTCAGCTCGCACATCTCGAACGGCGTCGAGTGCCAGTGCCGCATCAGGTAGCGGATCAGCCCCTCGTCGTTCTGCACCGACTTGGTGCCGCGCCCGTAGCTCACCCGCGCCGCCTGGCAGATCGCCGCGTCGTCGCCCATGTAGTCGATCATCCGCACGAAGCCGTGGTCGAGCACCGGGTGGGCCTTGTAGAGATGCTTCTCGGCGCCTTCGGAGACGGCGCGCAGCGTCTGTCGGGGGGTGGCGCGAAGATCCTCGATCTCGGCTTCCTGCTCGGGCGTCAGCGGCATGGGTTGGTCTCCTTGATCCGGGTCTGGAGCCTGCATAGCCGCGTGGCCGGATTGGAACAATCGCCCGGTGCCGTTCCACCCCGCGTTGACACCCGCCACCCTGCCCGGGAATGGTCGCGTCATCCCCCGAGGCCGAGGCCCCCGATGTTCCGACCCCTTTCCGCCGCAGCCCTGCTCCTTCTGGCCGCCTGTGGCGACGGCCAGCCCTTCGTGTTCCCCGACGAGGAGGAGACGACGGAGGAGGACAGCGGGGAAGGTCCGGGCGACTCGATCCGGCGCAGCGAGGAGCGCGACGCGGATGGCGGCGGCTTTGTCACGTCCGTGCAATACGACGCCGCCAGCGACAGCTTCAGCGTCGACAACATCCCCTTCGACGGCGACCGCCCCTATGAGCGGCAGGCCCGCTTCGGCAGCCTGAACGGCTTTGCGCTCTATGACAGCGTCGGCAGCTTCGGCGACGATTCGGTGGTGCTCGACCCCGAGACCGGGGCCCGGATCCGGCAGTTCGACTACCGTGCCATCTATGGCGAAAGCCGCGACACCACCCGCATCGACGGTCAGCTGCAGCCGCGCTCGCGCTTTGCCATCATCCGCACCGGCGATTATCGCGGCTATGGCTTCGGCGGCTTCCTCTACGAGCGCAACGGCGGCGTCGAGATCCCCAAGGACGGCCAGGCGGTGTTCAGCGGCGACTATGCCGGGATCCGGGTCTTCGACGGCGGAACCGGTCTCGAATACAGCTCCGGCGACGTGGAGATCGCCGTGGATTTCGAGGATTTCACCGAGGATGACGGGCTGCGGGGGGTGGTCTACAACCGCCGGATCTTCAATTCCGGCGGCCGCGAGCTTGCTGTGCTCGGGCCGAACGATCCGCTCAACGACGAGGCGCTGGTCGCGCCGCCGCTGACATTCGACGTCGGCCCCGGCGTGGTGCAGAGCAATGGCGAGATCTCCGGCACGGCATCGAGCACGCGTGGCCTCGAGGATGGCGGGACCGAGGTCTTCGAGGAAGGCACGTTCATGGGGATCATCGGCGGCGAGGCGCAGGAGATCGTCGGCATCGTCGTGATCGACAGCACCGATCCGCGCTACGAGGGCAGGATCAAGGTGCGCGAGACCGGCGGCTTCATCGTCTACCGATGATCCGACGCCTGGCTTTCGGGCTTGCCCTTGCGCTTGGCCTGGCCATGGGCGCGGCGGCCGCGCCGGTCGAGATCGGCCCCGACGCGATGCGCCGCCTCGCGGCCGGCGCGCTGGCCGCCGAGAATGCACCGGCCGCGCTCGAGCTGAGCCGCGCTTTGCTGCTGCGCGATCCGAACGATCCGACCGCATTGATGCTGGCGGCCGAGGCCGCGACGCTGACCGGCGACTGGCCGGGGGTCGCCGATTATGCCGGGCGGGCGCATCGGCTGGTCGAGGGACCGGCCCGGTTCCGCGCGGCCCGGCTCGCCGCCCATGCGCGGATGCGCCAAGGCCGCTTCACCCAGGCGCAGTTCTGGCTGCGCCGCGCCAGCCCCGACGCGCCGGACGCGGCCGCCCTGGAGGGCCTTGCCCGCGACTACCGCGCCGTTGCGGCGCGCAACCCGCTGGCGTTCCGGCTGGGTTTCGGCGTCGCGCCTTCCTCCAACGTCAATGGCGGCAGCCGCGCCGAGGAGCTGCGCCTGCCCGGCCTGCCCTTCGTGTTCGAACTGACCGGCGACGCGAAGGCGCTCTCCGGCACCGTGTTCGACGCCCGCTTCGGCGTCCGTGGGTCGATCGCGAACTCCGCCTTGCCCGGCCCGGCCTGGATCGACCTTGCCGCCGAGGCGCGCCTGCCCCGGCTGAGCACCTCGGCACGGCGGCAGGCGCCGGATGCAAAGGGCGCGGATTACGCGCGGGCCACGCTGAGGGCGGCGGCCAACCAACGGATCGCCGCCGAGGCGCCGATCGACCTTTCGGCCGAGGTTGCGCGGCACTGGTATGGCGGCGAACCCCTGGTCGACACCTTGCGCCTCGGCGTCGCCCGGCCGCTCGCGCGGACGCAGAGGGCCAACGTGGAGGTCAGCCTCGCAGGGGAATACAGCTATCGCCACGACCTCGACGCGGGCTGGTGGGCGCCGGTGGGGCAGCTCGGCTTTTCGAAGGAGCTGGCCGGGGGCGACCGGCTTCGGATGTCGCTCGGGCTGCGGCACGTGCCGGGGGAGCGCCCGGATCTGTCGCATGATGCCGTGACGCTGAGCCTCGACCATGACCTGGCACGCCCGGTGGGACCGGCGCGGATCGGCCTGGGGGTCGAAGCGCAATGGCGCGACTACGCCGCCACGCGCTACGATCTGGGTGGCCGTCAGGATCGGGAGTTGCAGGCCGAGCTTCGCGTCGGCCTGCCCCGGACCGCGCGCTGGGGCTTCTACCCCGAGCTCGGGCTTACCGCCCGGCGCAGCTGGTCGAGCGTGCCGCTTTTCGAGGAGCAGGCACTGACGCTCGAGCTGGGCCTGCGCTCCTCCTTCTGATCCGGGCACTGGCCCCCGGCTCCCAGCCTGCTAGGTTCAGCCGCGCAATCAGACAGCGGAGAGCCGGAATGGCGTTGAAATACCTGCACACCATGGTCCGGGTGAAGGATCTCGAGAAGAGCATGGCCTTCTATGAGCTGCTCGGCCTGCGCGAAACCCGCCGCAAGGAGAGCGAAGGGGGGCGCTTCACGCTGGTCTTCATGGCCCCCCCGGGGCAGGAGGACTGCCCGGTCGAGCTGACCTGGAACTGGGATGGCGACGAGGGCCTGCCCTCGGACAGCCGGCATTTCGGCCACCTCGCCTACGAGGTCGACGACATCTACGCGATCTGCGCGCATCTGCAGGCCAACGGCGTCACCATCAACCGGCCGCCGCGCGATGGACACATGGCCTTCGTCCGCTCGCCCGACAATATCTCGATCGAGCTGCTGCAAGCGGGCGAGGCCCTGCCCGCCAGGGAGCCTTGGGCCAGCATGGAAAACACCGGCCACTGGTGAGGCCCCGCCCCCGTCGGGGTCAGTAGATGTAGCGGATCTGATCGCTCCAGTAGCGCTCGATCCGCCGCAGCGACATGGTGATGTCGTCGATGCCCGACTGGTCGAGCACGCCGCGTGACAACATGCCCGCGGCGTGGCTCGCGAACAGCTTGTCGACGATATCTCGGATGCGGCTGCCCTTCTCGGTCAGACGCACCCGGACCGAGCGGCGATCGACGTGGCAGCGCTGGTGGTGCATGTAGCCCGCCTCGACTAGCTTCTTGAGATTGTAGCTGACGTTGCTGCCCTGGTAGTAGCCGCGCGACTTTAACTCGCCCGCCGTCACCTCGTTGTCGCCCACGTTGAACAGCAGGAGCGCCTGAACCGCGTTGATCTCGATCACGCCGACGCGCTCGAACTCGTCCTTGATGACATCGAGCAGCAGCCGGTGAAGCCGTTCCACCAAGGTCAGGCTGTCGAGATAGCTCGCCATGAAGGCCGTGTCGCGGGCACCGCGCAGCGTCGGCTCGAGGGTGGAATGCACGCTCATCGTCACTTCTCCATTCTGCCCGCCCGTAGGCAGAAATGCAGAAGAATGACGAATAAACGGTTAAACGGCGGGGCGCTTCATCGCGGCCGGGTCACGCCGCGCGCGCCCTTAGCGATCTCGGCCACCAGCGCGGCGTAGGTCTCGGGCACCGGCTGCGTGCCGGCGATCCAGGCATAGATGTCGTGGTCGTTCTCGGACAGAAGCCGGTCGTAGAGGGCCAGTTCCGCGTCGCTCATCGCCGCCAGCCGACGCGTGGCGAAATCCTGCAGGATCAGGTCCATCTCCTTGATCCCCCGCCGCATCGAACGCATCGCGAGCCGCCGCTCGCGAGTGTCGCGCGGCTCGTCGATGGGCGCCGCGGGCTCGATCGGCAGCCCGCTCACGAGGCCGCCTCCGCGGTCCGCTTCAGCCGCTTCTCCAGCGTGGCCATGCGTTCGGCCGCCTGCAGCATCTCGGCGCGCAGCACCCGCATCTCGGACAGGATCTCGCCCAGCGCCGGGGGTGTGCCTTCGGCCGGTGCTTCCGGGCCGTCGCCACGCCCGGTGAGCAGCCAGCTCAGCGACACGTTGAGCATCCCCGCCAGCATCTGCAGCCGGTTGGCGCGCGGCTCGTCCATGTCGTCTTCCCAAGCCTGGAGCGTCGCGGTCTCGACGCCGATCCGCGTCGCCAGCGCCGTCTGGCTCAGCCCCGCCGCTTCGCGCGCACCCGCGAGCCTGTCACCGAAGGTGGCGGCCGCCTCGCTGTAATAGCCTTCGTCCTGCATCGCATCCCTCCTGCCCGGCGGCCGCTTGATGGCGGCCCGTCCCAGCCATATGACATGGGCGGGGCGCCGTTGAAAGAACGGGCGCGACCCGTCCCGCGCAGCCAGCGACATCCCGGAGACCGTCATGCCGTTTCTTTCCGACACCCTCTCGCGGGTGAAGCCCTCCCCCACCATCGCCATGACCAACAAGGCGGCCGAGCTGAAGGCGCAAGGCCGCGACATCATCGGTCTCTCGGCGGGCGAGCCGGATTTCGACACCCCGGCCAACATCGCCGAGGCCGGGCGCCGCGCCATCGCGGAGGGCAAGACACGCTACACCGCGGTTGACGGCATCCCCGAATTGAAGCGCGCGATCTGCGCCAAGTTCGAGCGCGACAACGGTCTCGCCTACAGCCCCGCACAGGTCAGCGTCGGGACGGGTGGCAAGCAGGTACTATATAACGCGCTGATGGCGACGCTGAACCCCGGCGATGAGGTGATCATCCCCGCCCCCTACTGGGTCAGCTATCCCGACATGGTGCTGCTCGCAGGCGCCACGCCCGTCACTGTGGCCTGCGGCATCGATAACGGCTTCAAGCTGACGCCTGAGGCGCTGGAGGCCGCGATCACCCCTGCCACCAAGTGGCTGATGTTCAACTCGCCCTCGAACCCCACCGGGGCGGGCTATTCGCGCGACGAACTGAAGGCGCTCACCGAGGTGCTGATGCGCCACGACCATGTCTGGGTGATGACCGACGACATGTACGAGCACCTCGCCTTCGGCGATTTCCGCTTCTGCACGCCCGCCCAGGTCGAGCCGGGCCTCAAGGACCGGACGCTGACGGTCAACGGCGTTTCCAAGGCCTATGCGATGACCGGTTGGCGCATCGGTTATGCCGCGGGCCCCGAGCCGCTGATCCGCGCCATGGCCAAGCTGCAGTCGCAATCGACCTCGAACCCCTGTGCGATCAGCCAGTGGGCAGCGGTCGAGGCGCTGGAAGGCCCTCAGGACTTCATCGCCGCCAACAATGCCGTGTTCGAACGCCGCCGCGATCTCGTCGTCGCGGCGCTGAACGCCTGCCCGGGCGTGACCTGTCCGGTGCCGGACGGGGCCTTCTACGTCTATCCCGACATCTCGGGCTGCATCGGCAAGACCAGCGCCGGCGGCACCGGGATCGCCGATGACGAGGCCTTTGCCACGGCACTGCTCGAAGAAGAAGGCGTGGCCGTCGTCTTCGGTGCGGCCTTCGGACTGTCGCCCAACTTCCGCGTCAGCTATGCCACGTCGGATGCGGCGCTGGAGGAGGCCTGCGCCCGCATCCGTCGCTTCTGCGACGGGCTGCGCTAGGAGGAGAGACGCGATGACCGACCTGTCGGGCTATTATTTCAGGGTGCGCGAGACCGGTGGCACCATGTACCGCATCGGCGACGAGACCCGGCACCGCCGGGTCGACCTCGAGCAGATCGCGGTGATCAACACCCGCAACGGCGAGATCCGCGCCCCCGGCAACCGCGAGATGGCTCCCGAGGACCGGGCTGCGGCCGAAGCCTGGCTGGAACAGCGTCGCGCGATCCTCGCGGCCCGGCAGATCGACGATATCCATCGCGCCATCGACCACATGAACCTCACCGCGCAATGGGTGCAGAGCCAGGCCAGCGAGGCCGATCTGGAGGCCGTGACCGAGCCGCTGCTGCTGGCCATGCACGACCTGCGGACGATCCTGGTGCGCAAGAAGGCCGATCGGGTCGAGGCGGCGCGGCGGCAGGACTAGCGGTCGCGCCGACCCTTGCCGCGGATCACCCGCCACAGATAGAGCGCGACGATCACCATGATGATGCCGTTGGTCACCGGGTTGAGCCAGCCCTGCACCCGCTCGTACTGGCTCTCGAGCAGGTAGCCCGCGCCGAACAGGGCGCCGACCCAGACCAGCGATCCGGCGGTCGTGTAGAGCAGGAACCGGATCCGCCCCATGCGCTGCAGTCCAGCCGGCACCGAGATCAACGTCCGCACGGTGGGGATCATCCGGCCGAAGAAGATCGCGGCCGTCCCGTGCCGGTCGAACCAACCCAGCGCCCGCTCCACGTCTTCGCGCGTCAGGGTCAGCCAGCGCCCGTGCCGATCGATCCAGCGCATCAGCCGCTCGCGGCCGAGCCTGCGGCCCAGCTCGTACCAGAGCCACGCCCCCGCGACCGTCCCGATCAGGCCGCCTAGAAGCGTCAGGATCGGGTTCGTCTCGCCGGTGGCGGCGTTGTAGCCCGCGAGCGGCATCACCAGCTCCGAGGGGATCGGGGGAAAGACGTTCTCGAGGAACATCAGGAAGGTGACGGCAAAGGCGCCGCCGGCGGCGATCCAACTGGTGATGAAATCGAACATGGCCCGTCAACCAGCGGGCGGCGTCAGGGTTCCTGATCCATGATGCGCGCCGAGCGCGACCAGAACCGCCACAGCAGCAGCGCCGCCGCCAGCCCCAGCCCGGTCACCAGCCCGAGCCAGACCCCCGCCGCGCCGAGACCGAGCGGAAAGCCCAGCAGATAGCCCACCGGCATGCCGATCACCCAGTAGCTGATCGCCGCCATCACCATCGGCACGCCGGTATCCTGCACGCCCCTCAGCAGCCCCAGCGCCATCACCTGCAGCGCATCGACCACCTGGAACAGCGCCGCCAGCATCAACAGCGTCACACCGGTCGCGACCACCGCGTCGCGCGCAGGGTCGCCCGGGTCGACGAAAGCCGCGACGAAGATTTCGGGGATCAAGACGAAGACCAGGCCGACCAGCCCCGCCGAGACGGTCGACAGCACCATGCCGGACTGGCCGATCAGCCGCAGCGCCGTCTCGTCGCGCCGGCCCAGCGCCCGGCCCGCGCGCACGGTGGCGGACTGGCTCAGGCCGACCTGGACCATGAAGGCGACCGAAGTGATCTGCAGCGCGATGCCATGCGCGGCGAGCGGCACCGCCCCGATCCAGCCGATCATGATGCCGGTGGCGACGAAGAGCCCGCCCTCGGCGAGGCTGGTCAGGCCGATCGGCACGCCAAGCCGGACCACCCGGCCCAGCACCTCGAGATCGGGCCGCCAGATCCGCCGCATCAGGTCGTATTGCGGCAGCCGCCGCAGCGCATAGACCACGAGGATGACCGCCTGCAGGATCGCCATCGACAGCGAGGCGATCGCCGCGCCTTGGATGCCCAGCTCAGGCGCACCCCAATTGCCGAAGATCAGGGCGTAGTTCAGCACCGCGTTGCATACCGCCATCAAGAGCGTCGACCACAGCAGCACCGAGGTGTGTTCGAGCGCCGAAAGGAAGGACCGCATGACCATCGCCACCAGGCCCGGCACCATCGCCCAGCCAGCGATCCGCAGATAGGCTTCGCCGGCCCGTGCCACCTCGGGCTCCTGGCCCAGCGCCAGCAGCATCGTCTCGGCCCACATCAACGGTGGCACCAAGATCGCGGCATAGATCAGGCCGATCCAGATCCCCATGCGGGTCACGCGCCGCACCAGCACGCTGTCGCCGGCCTCGGCCGCCGCGGCGACCACCGGCATCACCGCCCAGGCAAAGCCGGAGCCGACGATATAGAGCAGGAAATAGAGCGAGGTCGCGATCGTCGCCGCCGCCAGGGCCGTCACGTCGTACCAGCCCAGCATCACCGTGTCGGTGACGTTCATCGCCATCTGCGCGAGGTTCGAGCCGATCAGCGGCAGCGCCAGCGTGAACAGCTTGCGCGCATGCTGGCCGCGGGTCCGCGCCTCGAAGGGCTGCTCGGGAGAAATAACTGCCTGCGTCATGCAAATTTCCTACGCCGCCCGTCCCGCCCGCGTCCAGTTCGCGATTGTACCCCTGACGTCGGGGCGGGCTCAGCCCCCGAGCGTCCCGCGCCAGCCATGCACGGGTGCAAAACCCAGCATCCGCTTGGCCTTCTCGTTGGAATAGAAGCTCTCCTGCAGCCCCATCTCGCGCCGCAGCTCGACCCCCTCGTAGAATTGCGCGCGGACCTCCGCGTTGCTCAACCCGACCGACAGATCGTCATTCGCGACGTTGAACACCTCGTAGCCGAGCCCGTCGGTGGCGAGGCAGCGATCCACCATCTGCCCGAGATCGCGCGCGTCGATATAGGCGAAGATGTTGCGCCGCCTGAGCGCGGGGTCGGCCATGTAGGCCGGGAATTGCTCCGCGTATTCATGCGGCTCGATCACGTTGTTGATCCGCAGCCCGTAGATGTCGAAGCCGGTGCGCGCTTGGAAGCTCTTCGCCGTCGCCTCGTTGACGACCTTGGACATGGCGTAACTGTCCTGCGGCACGGTCGGGTGCCCCTCGTCGACCGGCAGGTAGGCGGGCTTGACCTCACCATCGTGGAAACAGACGCCGTAGGTCGTCTCGGACGAGGCGAAGATCACCTTGCGGATGCCGAACTTCGCCGCCGCGTCCAGCACGTTGTAGGTGCTCATCACGTTGACGCGGTAGGTCTCGTTGTCGGGCTTGAGCAGGATCCGCGGTACGGCGGCGAAATGCACGATCGCGTCGTAGCGCGGCACGCCCGTCCCCGGCTCGAGCTCGTCGAAGCCGGCATAGGCATGGGCCGCGTTGAAGACCTGCCCGGCATCGGTGAGGTCGCAGATCAGGTTGTCGACGCCCGGATGATCGAGCGGCACGAGATCCAGATTGGTGACGCGGTGGCCGCGCTCCAGCAGATAGGGGATCGCATGGCGGCCGGCCTTGCCCGCGCCGCCGGTGAACAGGATGCGCATGGTGTCCTCCCTCGCGTCTTGTACCGCTTGTCATAGTGTGGCCCCATCCCGGCGCAACCCGGAGGAGAGAGAATGACCAAGTTCCTGCTGGCCGCTTCGGCGGCGCTGCTGGCCGCACCCGCGATGGCGGAAAACCGGATCGACCGCATCCGCCCCGACGCTCCCGAGCTGGCCGCGCATGGCGCGCATGTCGTCGGCGTCACCACCATGACCTTCACCCGCGAAAGCGTGCCGGACGTGGCCCGCGCCACCGAGGATGGCGTCGAAGACTACGACCGCGAGATCACCGTCGAGGTCTGGTACCCGGCCGCCGAGGGCACCGAGCCGGGCGGCAGCTACACGGCGCTGCTGCGCGACGGCGTGACCGAGGTGCAGCTTGCGGGCCGTGCTGCGCGCGATGCCGAACCGGCGATGGAGGGCGAATATCCGCTCGTCCTCGTCTCGCACGGCTATCCGGGTAACCGGTTCCTGATGAGCCATCTCGCCGAGAACCTCGCCACCAAGGGCTATGTCGTGGCCTCGGTCGACCACCCGGATTCGACCTATGACGACATGGGGGCCTTCGGCTCGACGCTGGTGAACCGCCCCCGCGATCAGGCCTTCGTGCTGGAGCGCATGGCCGAGCTGGAGGACGGCATCGGCGCGATCACCGACGGCGACACGGCGGCGGTCATCGGCTACTCGATGGGCGGCTACGGCGCGCTGATCTTCTCCGGCGCCGGGCTGACCGAAGATTTCCGCATCTCGCGCTACGCCCCGCCGCAGGATCTTCTGGAGATCAACGCGCATGGCGCCGAGACCATGGCCGATCTGCCCGACGCGCGGGTCAAGGCGGTGGTGGCGATCGGGCCTTGGGGCCGCAACCGCGACGCCTGGGATGCCGAAGGGCTGTCAGCCATCGACAAGCCTCTGATGCTGATCGCGGGCGGGGTGGATGACGTGTCCGGCTACGACGCGATCCGTTCGATCTTCGAGGAGACCACCGGCACCGAGCGGCACCTGCTGACCTTCGACGACGCCAACCACAACGCCGCCGCGCCGATGCCCGCGCCGGAGGAAAGCTGGACCGTTTCCGAGAGCCTGGGCTACGCCCCCTTCGACCATTACGCCGATCCGGTCTGGGACACGGTGCGGATGAACAACGTCACCCAGCACTTCGTCACCGCCTTCCTCGACCTGCATCTCAAGGGTGACGCGGCCAAGGCCGACTATCTTGACCTCGTGCCGGACAGCGCCGATGCGGTTTGGGACCGGGCCGAAGACGGCACGCCGAACGCGGCCGACAACTACTGGGCCGGTTTCCCGAACCGCACCGCCAAGGGCCTGCGCTTCGAGACCCGCGTGGCGGGCGAGTGACCCGCGCCGGGGCCGCCCGCGCGGCCCCGGACCCAGCACCCGGCACAAAATAAGAACGCCCGCGCCAAGCATGGCGTTGCCCCTGCCCCCACCTCCGGGTTATATGGCCGGCACCCCAGAACAAGAGCAGTGCCCATGCCCGACGATCTCCTCTCCGGCGCCGAGCCCGCCTACGACGCCTCTTCCATCGAAGTCCTCGAGGGGCTGGAGCCGGTCCGCAAGCGGCCCGGCATGTATATCGGCGGCACGGATGAGCGCGCGCTGCACCACCTCGTCGCCGAGGTGCTCGACAACTCCATGGACGAGGCCGTCGCGGGCCACGCCAACCGGATCGAGGTCGAGCTTCTGGCCGACTACTCCGTGGTGATCCGCGACAACGGCCGCGGCATCCCGATCGACCCGCACCCCAAGTTTCCCGGCAAATCCGCGCTGGAGGTCATCCTCTGCACGCTGCACGCCGGCGGCAAGTTCTCGGGCAAGGCCTACCAGACCTCCGGCGGTCTGCATGGCGTCGGCGCGTCGGTCGTGAACGCGCTGTCGGATTCGATGGTCGTGCAGGTCGCGCGCAACCGCGAGCTCTACGAGCAGAGCTTCTCGCGTGGCGTGCCGCAGGGGCCGGTGGCCAAGATCGGCGCCGCCCCGAACCGGCGCGGCACAACCGTCACCTTCCATGCCGACGAGGAGATCTTCGGCCACCACCGTTTCAAGCCGGCGCGGCTGCTGAAGATGGTGCGGTCCAAGGCCTATCTTTTCTCGGGCGTCGAGATCCGCTGGAAGACCGAGATTGACGACGGCGAGACGCCGCGCGAGGCGACCTTCCACTTCCCCGGCGGCCTTGCCGACTACCTCGCCGAGACGCTGGGCAAATCCTCGACCTATGCCGACAAGCCCTTCGCCGGCACGGTCGAGTTCCGCGAGAAGTTCAACGTGCCCGGCAAGGTCGAATGGGCGGTGAACTGGACGCCCTCGCGCGACGGCTTCACCCAGTCCTACTGCAACACGGTGCCCACGCCCGAGGGCGGCACGCATGAGGCGGGCTTCTGGGCCGCGATCCTCAAGGGCATCCGGGCCTATGGCGAACTGGTCAACAACAAGAAGGCCAGCCAGATCACCCGCGAGGACCTGACCACGGGCGGCTGCGCGCTGGTCTCGTGCTTCATCCGCGAGCCGGAATTCGTCGGCCAGACCAAGGACCGCCTCGCCACCACCGAGGCGCAGCGCCTCGTCGAGAATTCGGTGCGCGACCACTTCGACAACTGGCTGGCCTCCGATACCAAATCGGCGGGCGCGATCCTCGATTTCCTCGTGCTGCGCGCCGAGGAACGGCTCCGGCGCAAGCAGGAGAAGGAGACGGCCCGCAAATCCGCCACCAAGAAGCTGCGGCTTCCGGGCAAGCTGGTCGACTGCTCGACCAACACGCGCGAGGGGACCGAACTCTTCATCGTCGAGGGCGACTCCGCGGGCGGCTCGGCCAAGATGGCGCGCGATCGCAAAACGCAGGCGCTGCTGCCGCTGCGGGGCAAGATCCTCAACGTGCTGGGCGCGGCCTCGTCGAAGCTCGGCTCGAACCAGGAGATCAACGATCTGACGCAGGCGCTGGGCGTGGGCCTGGGCACCAAGTTCAACGTCGACGACCTGCGGTACGAGAAGGTCATCATCATGACCGACGCCGATGTCGACGGCGCGCATATCGCGGCGCTCCTGATGACCTTCTTCTTCAGCCAGATGCGGCCGATGATCGACCACGGCCATCTCTACCTCGCCTGCCCGCCGCTCTACCGGCTGACCCAAGGCGCCAGGCGTCTCTACGTCTCCGACGACGCGGAGAAGGAGCGGATGATGGCCAAGGGCCTCGGCGGCAAGGGCAAGATCGACGTGCAGCGCTTCAAGGGTCTGGGCGAGATGGATGCCAAGGACCTCAAGGAAACGACCATGGATCCCGCCTCGCGCAAGCTGATCCGGGTGTCGATCAACGACGAGGAGCCGGGCGAGACGGCGGATCTGGTCGAGCGGTTGATGGGCAAGAAGCCGGAGTTGCGGTTCCAGTACATCCAGGAAAACGCCCGCTTCGTGGAAGAGCTGGACGTCTAATCGGAGGTTTGCTCCGCGAGCGATACCACCCCTGCATCGCGCAAGGGCCGGTCTGGGACCGGGCCCGTTGGCGGCAGGGGTGGCGGGGTGCAAACACGGGCGGCGGTCCCCGCCGCGCCGAAGGAAGGGTCATGCCCCTCTTGATGGCGAAAGCTTAGAGGCCGAAGTTCGCCGCGGTCAGGTTACGCTGACGGCGCGGGCCGACCTCGTTCCCAAAGAGATAGCTCACGCCCAGCATCGCTTCCGCGTCGCTGGCGCTGGCGAAGCCGTCGTCGGCATAGGAGCCGCCCAGTGTCGCGCTCAGCTGAACGCGGGGCGTCGCGTAGAATTCCACACCGACGTCGTAGGTGAAGGTATCCCAATCGTAGCCGAACACCTCGACATAGGTGTAGTCGAGCCCACCGGTGATGGCGACGCGCTCGCTGACGGCGGACGCCACCGAAAACGACGAAACGATGGCGGTCTCATCCGAGATATCATCGATGTCGATGACCGCCAGCAGGTGGCTCGAATGAAGGCTGTCGCCCGAGTTGCCTACTTGGAAGCCGACACCGTAGAGGTTTGCACCCTGCTCGATGCCAGCCATTTCGGCACGACCGAGCACGAAACCCAGGCGACCAAAGCCGATATCCCGGTAGCCGAATGCAACGATCGACGAACCATCCGCCGTCGCAGACGAGTTTTGGTCTTCGGAATGGAACGAACGAACCGCTGCCTGAACCCCGAAATCGGGACCGAAGGCTAGGTCGACGTTGCCGAAAAGGGTCGCGGTTCCGATATCACCGCTATCCCCGCTGGTACCCGTGGACGTCAAACCGACCTCGGCACTGCGCAGCTCAGCAGAAGCTGCACCTGCACCCATCGCCAAGCCGGCAGCCAGGAAACCTGCAATCTTATTGAACATTATTTTCTCCGTATCCGGGTGCCCAGAAAAAGCAGGCTCCCGAGGCGCACTCATCACCCCGGGGATACGAAGACAATCAGAAATGCACTTTTAGGTAGTTTACTAGTGCAATTATGCAACCCAAAGACGATCACCGCGCCTAGAGGTTAAACTGTTACGCCACCACCCCGTGATCCATCCGCACGACCCGATCCATCCGGCTCGCCAGCTCAAGGTTGTGCGTCGCGATCAGCGCCGAGAGCCCCGTGCCGCGCACCAGCGCCATCAGCGCGTCGAACACCCTGTCGGACGTGTCGGGATCGAGGTTGCCGGTGGGCTCGTCGGCCAGCAGGAGCCGCGGTGCGTTGGCCAGCGCCCGGCAGAAGGCCACGCGCTGCTGCTCGCCGCCCGACAGCGCCGCCGGGCGGTGATCGGCGCGCTGCTCGACACCGACCTGCGCCAGCAACCCACGCGCCCGCTCTTCGGCCTCCCGGCGGGAGACACCGGCGGCCAGCTGCGGTAGCACGATGTTCTCGAGCGCCGTAAACTCGGGCAGCAGGTGGTGGAACTGGTAGATGAAGCCGACATCGGCGCGGCGGGCCTGGGTGCGGCGGCGATCCGAGAGCGCGGTCATCTCCTGGCCGGCGATCTCGACATGCCCCGTATCGGGCGTGTCCAGCAGCCCGGCGATATGCAGCAGCGTCGACTTGCCCGCGCCCGAGGGCGCGACGAGGGCTACGACCTCGCCGGGGTGCAGCGACAGCTCCGCGCCGCGCAGCACCTGCACCTCCGAAGGCTTGCCCTTGTTGTAGGTCTTGGTCAGGCCGGTGAGTTTCAGGATCGGGTCATTCATAGCGCAGCGCCTCGACCGGGTTCATCCGCGCCGCGCGGCGGGCGGGAAAGAGGGTGACAACCCAGGACAGGGTCAGCGACAGGGCCACGGCCGACAACACGTCGCCCAGCTCCAGCTTGGCGGGCAGCGCGTAGATGCCGCGGATCGACGGGTCCCAGACGCCGCCGCCGGAGAAGTAGTTTACCGCCGAGAAGATCGGGTCGATCCAGATCGCGAAGGCGCAGCCGAGGACCACGCCGAGGATCGTGCCCAGCGTGCCGATCCCGGCACCGCAGATGAAGAACACCCGCAGCACCGAGCCCTCGGTGAGGCCCATGGTGCGCAGGATGCCGATGTCGCGGCCCTTGTTCTTCACCAGCATGATCAGCCCCGAGATGATGTTCATGCTCGCGATCAGCACCAGGATCGAGAGGATCACGAACATCACGTTGTCCTCGACGGTGAGCGCGCGCAGAAAGGCGCCCGCGCTGTCGCGCCAAGTCCACAGGAAGGCGGTCGGACCCGCCGCCTCGAGGATCTCGGGCAGCAGCTCCTGCACGTTGTCGGGGTCCTCGACCATCACCTCGATCTCGTCGACCACGTTGTCGCGGTTGAAGAACAGCTGGGCCTCGGCCAAGGGCAGATAGGCCCGAGTGCGATCGATGTCGTAGCGCCCGGCGGTGAAGATGTAGGTGACCTCATAGGCCGAAACGCGGGGGCTCTGCCCCATCGGGGTCTGCGCGCCGTTGGGCGAGATCAGCCGGACCTTGTCGCCGATCCCGACCCCCAGCTCGCGCGCCACGCCCGAGCCCAGCGCGATCCCCTCCCCGTAGCGGGCGATGTCGCCGACCCCGGTTTCGGGATCGGCGATGCGCGGCAGGCTCGACAGGTCCTTCGCCGAGAGGCCGTAGACCTCGACACCGGCATTGCTATTGCCGAAACTCGCCATCACCTGTCCGCGCACCACCGGCGCGGCGCGGGTGACGCCGTCGATCTGCATCAGCCGCTCGGACAGGCCGTCGTAATCCTCGATCACCCGGCGGGTGATGTCGGTATTGGGGATGACGCTGTCCTGGTAGACGGTGACATGGGCGTTGGCGCCGAGAATCGTGTCGATGAACTCCTCGCGGAAGCCCGCCCGCACCGCCAGCGTCGCGATCAACGCGAAGACAGCGAGCGTCACCCCGACGAGGCTGATCCAGGTCATGACGCTGACCCCGCCCTCGGCGCGGCGGGCGCGGATGTAGCGCCAGGCGATCATCCACTCGAAGGCGGAAAACGGTGCGGTGCGGTTGGCCATGCGAAGTCCTGTCAAATGCGCGCGGACCTTGGGGGGGCGCGCGGTCATGGTCAAGCCGCAGCCATGCCCGCTCACGCCACGGTGTCGGCGCTTGACGCAGGCGTCGCGCGCGGGCCAGCTAGTTGCGGGGATGTCATGCGCGCCGGGCGCGCCCATGGCCGCAGTTGGAGGAGAAGCGCCGATGCGCGCCGTGATCTGCCGCGCCTATGGCGGGACCGAGCATCTTGAGATCGTCGAACGCCCCCTGCCCGAGCCAGGGCCGGGCGAGATCCGCGTCGGGCTTTGCGCCAGCACGGTGAGCGCCGGCGACTGGCGCATCCGCTCGCTGACCGTGCCGGCGGGCTACGGGCTGGTGCTGCGCGCCGCCATGGGCTGGACCGGGCCGCGCCAGCCGGTGCTGGGCTCCGCCTTCTCCGGGGTGGTCGAGGCGGTGGGCAAGGACGTCACCCGCTTCGGGCCGGGCGACGAGGTGTTCGGCTCGACCGGGATGAAGCTGGGCGCCCATGCCGAGGCGGTGGTGATCGCCGCAGAGGGGGCGGTGGTCCACAAGCCGCATGTGCTGATCCATAGCCAGGCCGCCGCGCTGCCCTTCGGCGCGACCACGGCGCTGCAGTTCCTGCGCGACAAGGGGCGGCTCAAGGCCAAGCACCGGCTCTGCGTGGTCGGCGCTTCGGGCGAGGTCGGCGCGGCGGCGGTGCAGATCGGCCGGGCCATTGGCGCGCATGTGACCGCGGTCTGTTCGGCCGCCAATTCGGATCTGGTGCGCGATCTGGGGGCGCGCGAGGTGATCGCGCATGACGAAGAAGACCCCTTCGCCGAGGAGAACCGCTTCGACGTGATCTTCGACACGGTCGGCGCCGCGCCGCTCAAGCGGCGGATGCGGGCCCTGCGGCGGCGCGGGCGGCTGCTGCTGGTTTATGCCGGTCTCGGCACCGAAATCGCCGCCCGTTTCGCGGGTCGGGGCGGCCGCCGCGCCCGGAGCGGCATGGCGAATGAAAGCCGCGCCGACATGGAAGAGATCGCCCGGCTCGTCGAGGCGGGCGACCTGCGCGCGGTGATCGACAGCCGCTACCGGCTGTCGGAGATCGCCGCCGCCTATGATCGGGTCGCCACGCGCCGCAAGCGCGGCGCCGTGGTGCTTTTGCCCGACGAGGCCTAGGCCTCAGAGATAGGCGTAGATCCGGGCGATCTTCTCCACCGCCTGCTCGGGCGGCAGCTCCTCGCTCTCGCCGGTGCGGCGCGAGACCAGCTCCACAACCCCGTTCTTGAGCCCCTTGGGCCCGACGGTGATCCGCCAGGGCAGGCCGATCAGGTCCATGGTGGCGAACTTCGCCCCCGCCCGCTCGTCGCGGTCGTCATAGAGCGGATCGAGACCCAGCGTCCGCAGACCCGCATAGATGCCGGCACAGGCGGCGTCGGTCTCGGCGTCGCCCTGACGCAGGTTGACGATGCCGACATGGAACGGCGTTACCCCCTCGGGCCAGATGATTCCCTTCTCGTCGTGGCTGGCCTCGATGATCGCGCCGACGAGACGGCTGACGCCGATGCCGTGGCTGCCCATCTCCACCGGCACGCGCTTGCCCTCGGCATTGGTCACGGTCGCGCCCATCGCTTCGGAATACTTGGTG
The DNA here is from genome assembly GCF_034371605.1 of Limimaricola variabilis. NCBI lineage: Bacteria > Pseudomonadati > Pseudomonadota > Alphaproteobacteria > Rhodobacterales > Paracoccaceae > Limimaricola > Limimaricola variabilis. The sequence continues at coordinate 1,580,684 of NZ_CP139691.1, forward strand.
CCGAAATAGAAGATCTGGCCGACCTCGATGCCGCGCGAGGAACGGCGACGCTCCTCGGGGACCTCGTTGAACAGCGCCGGGTCATGGGTCTCGTCGGTCCGCGCATAGGGCGTGGTCCACTCGGAGACGATCTCCTTGAGCTGGGCGGGATCTTCGTAATTGACCATGCGGTCGGCCAATTCGAGATCGAGGATCGCGCTGTCGTAGAACACCTCGCTCTCGCCAGTCTCCGCCAGCACGAGGAACTCGTGAGTGTTCTCACCGCCGATCGGGCCGGAATCGGCGCGCATCGGGATCGCCTTGAGACCCATCCGCTCATAGGTGCGCAGGTAGCTCACCATGTGGCGGTCATAAGCCTCCAGCGCGCTCTCGCGGTCGACGTCGAAATTGTAACCGTCCTTCATCAGGAACTCGCGGCCGCGCATCACGCCGAAACGGGGACGCATCTCGTCGCGGAATTTCCACTGGATGTGGTAGAGCGTCTTGGGCAGGTCGCGATAGGACGAGACATAGCTGCGGAAGATGTCGGTGATCATCTCCTCGTTGGTCGGGCCATAGAGCATCTCGCGGCCCTGACGGTCCTTGATACGCAGCATCTCTTCGCCATAGGCCTCGTAGCGCCCGCTTTCGCGCCACAGATCTGCCTGCTGCAGCGTCGGCATCAAGAGCGGGATGTGCCCGGCCTTCTGCTGTTCCTCGTCGACGATCCGTTCGATGTTGCGCAGCACCCGCAGCCCCAGCGGCAGCCAGGAATAGATGCCGGCGCCAGCCTGCTTGATCAGCCCCGCGCGCAGCATGTAGCGGTGACTGACGATCTGCGCCTCGGCCGGGGTTTCCTTGAGCACGGGCAGGAAATAGCGGGTCAGGCGCATCGAGGAATTCCTATGTCTAGAGAGCCGGGCGGACGAATCCCCCTCTAGGGCAGAGCCGGGCACCTGACAAGCGCAGTCCCGCCCCTGCCCCGGCGTTCCGGCACGGCCCAAAAGGCTTGCGCGCCCGCCCCCCGGCGGCGAGATAGGTGGGACACTACCCCAAGGAGCCCCCACCGTGGCACTTCCGATCCAGCAACAGGCACGCATCTGGGCGGTGATCGCCGCCGTCACCTTCGTGCTGCTGTGGCTCTTGGGCGACGTGATCCTGCCCTTCCTCTTGGGGGGGGCGCTGGCCTATCTGCTCGATCCGGTGGCCGATAGGCTGGAACGGCTGGGGCTGAGCCGGAGCTGGGCGGTGGCGGTGATCGCTCTGGGCGCAGTGCTGGTCTTCGCCGCGGCCGTGCTGCTGCTGATCCCCACGCTGATCCGCCAGACCAGCCAGCTGGTGCAGACCGCGCCCGAGCTGTTCTCGGGGCTGCGCGATTGGCTGGCACTGCGCTTTCCAGACCTGATGGACGAAAGCTCGACCATCCGCGGCCAGCTCGACGCGATCGGCGCGGCGGTGCAGGCGCGCGGCGGCGAGATCATCAACGGCCTGCTCTCCTCGGCCATGGGGGTCATTAACCTGCTGGTGCTGTTCGTGGTGGTACCGGTGGTGGCGGTCTATCTGCTGGTCGACTGGGACCGGATGGTGGCGCGGATCGACGAGCTTCTGCCGCGCGAGCATGCGCCGACCATCCGTCAGCTCGCGCGCGAGGTCGATCGCACGTTGGCCTCCTTCGTGCGCGGCCAAGGACTCGTCTGCCTGATCCTCGGCACCTACTACGCGGTGGCCCTGGCGTTGGTGGGGCTGAATTTCGGCCTCGTCATCGGCGCGCTGGCGGGTCTCGTCACCTTCATCCCCTATGTCGGCGCGCTGGTCGGCGGCGTGCTGGCGATCGGACTCGCGCTGTTCCAGTTCTGGGGAGACTGGATCTGGATCGGCGCGGTGGCGGGGATCTTCGTCACCGGCCAGATGATAGAGGGCAACATCCTGACGCCGCGGCTCGTCGGTTCCTCGGTTGGCCTGCACCCGGTCTGGCTGCTGTTCGCGCTGGCGGTGTTCGGAGCCTTGTTCGGCTTCGTCGGCATGCTGGCGGCGGTACCGATCGCGGCGAGCCTCGGCGTGTTCGCCCGCTTCGCGATCGACCGCTACCAGCACAGTGCGCTCTATCGTGGCAGCGACCCGACGCCGCCGCCGGGGGCGTCTGAAACCATCGCGCCCGGCGCAGCGCAGGACGCCGGCACGGCCTCGCCGGAGGGCGCATGGCGTGGCAACTGAGCCTCGATCTGCCGCACGCGGTATCGCTGGGGCCCGAGGACTACATCCTCTCGGAGGCCAACCGCGCCGCGCATGACATGGTCACCGCCATGGTCTGGCCCGAGGGCAAGCTGGCGCTGATCGGTCCGCGCGGATCGGGCAAGAGCCACCTCGCCCGGCTCTGGCAGGCGGAGACGGACGCGATGATCCTGCCGGCGCGGGATCTCGGGCCGAGCCTGCCACTGCCCGGCCCCGGCGCCGCCATCGTGGTCGAGGATGTCCAGCGCCTCGCACCCGCCGCCGAGGCGACGCTGTTCCACTTGCACAACCGCCTTGCGGCATCGGGCGGACGGCTGCTGCTCACCGCCGATCGGCCGCCGGCGCGGCTCGACATCCGGCTCCCCGATCTGGCCTCCCGGCTGCAGGCCACGGCGGTGGCCCGGATCGCCGATCCCGACGACCGGCTGCTGGGCGCGGTGCTCGCCAAGCATTTCGCCGACCGGCAGCTGGTGCCAATGGCCGGTGTCATCCCCTATCTCGCCACCCGGATCGAGCGCAGCTTCGCCGCCGCCGCCACCGTCGTCGCCCGGCTCGACCGAATGGCGCTGGCCGAAGGGCGGCCGGTGAGCCGGGCGCTTGCCCGCCGGGCGCTGGACGCCGGCTGAGGCCCCCGCTGGACAATCCCGACATGCGGGCGCGATACTGAGGCTCCGTCACACCAATGTTGCCGAGATGCGCCAGACAGCTCCTATGACACAGGCCGATTTCCTCGCCGCCGGTTTCGCCGAGCCGGTTTCGCTCGACGCCGACCTCACCGGCCCGGCGCGGTTCGTCAACCGTGAGCTCAGCTGGCTCGGCTTCAACTTCCGGGTGCTGGAGGAGGCCGAGAACCCGCGCGTGCCCCTGCTGGAGCGGCTGCGCTTCCTGTCGATTTCGGCCACCAATCTCGATGAATTCTACACCGTCCGCGTCGCCGGCCTGCGAGAGCTGGCGCAGACGGGCAACGCCACGCCGGCGATGGACGGGCTGACCCCGGCCGAACAGCTGCGGCAGATCGACAGCGAGGCGCGGGCGCTGATGGCGCGCCAGCAGGAGATCTTCAAGGCGCTATGTGACGAGATGGCGCGCGAGGGGATCGCCATCCTGACCCGCGAGGACATCACCAAGGCCGATCGCGCCTTTCTCGCCGACGCCTTCCTCAACCGGGTCTTCCCGGTGCTGTCGCCGCTGGCCATCGACCCGGCGCATCCCTTCCCCTTCATCCCCAACGAGGGACTGGCGCTGGCGCTCGCTCTGGAACGGGTGTCGGACAAGAAGCCGCTGCGCGCGCTGCTGCCGGTCCCGGCGCAGATCGACCGCTTCGTGCCGCTGCCCTCCGAGGAGGGGCAGCGATATCTGCCGCTCGAGGAGCTGCTGCTGCTGAACCTCGACCAGCTCTTTCCCGGCTACAAGATGAAGGGGCACTGCACCTTCCGGGTGCTGCGCGACAGCGATCTCGAGGTCGAGGAGGAGGCCGAGGATCTCGTGCGCGAGTTCGAGGTCGCGCTCAAGCGGCGGCGTCGCGGCGAGGTGGTGCGGATGAAGCTCTCGGCCGGGGCACCGTCCGCGCTCAAGGCCACCATCATGGAGGAGCTGCACATTCGCGACGCCGAGGTGGTCGAGGTCGAGGGGCTGATCGGTATCGGCAATCTCAAGGAGCTGGTCACCGATAGCCGCCCGGACCTGCTCTGGCCGCCCTTCACACCGCGCGTGCCCGAACGGGTGCAGGATCACGACGGCGACATGTTCGCGGCGATCCGCCAGAAGGACATGCTGCTCCACCACCCCTACGAGACCTTCGACATGGTCAACCGCTTCCTGCAGCAGGCGGCGACCGATCCCGACGTGGTGGCGATCAAGCAGACGCTCTACCGGACCTCACGCAATTCGCCGATCGTAGAAGCGCTGTGCGAGGCGGCCGAGGAGGGCAAGTCGGTGACCGCGCTGGTCGAGCTGAAGGCCCGCTTCGACGAGGCCGCCAACATACGCCAGAGCCGTAGGCTGGAGCGCGCTGGCGCGCATGTCGTCTACGGCTTCACGCAGTACAAGACCCACGCCAAGATCAGCACGGTGGTCCGGCGCGAAGGCGACAGCCTCGTCACCTACACGCATTTCGGGACCGGCAACTACCACCCGATCACCGCACGGATCTATACCGACCTGTCCTTCTTCACCTGCGACGCGGCGCTGGGCCGCGACGCCACCAAGGTGTTCAACTACATCGGCGGCTCGGCTGAGCCGCTCGGCCTCGAGAACCTCGCCATTTCGCCGATCTCGCTGAAGACGCGACTCCTGGAGATGATCGAGGCCGAGGCCGAGCATGCCCGCGCCGGTCGCCCCGCCGAGATCTGGGCCAAGATGAACTCGCTCGTCGAGGCCGAGGTGATCGACGCGCTCTACGAGGCCAGCCGGGCGGGGGTGAAGATCTCGCTGGTGATCCGCGGCATCTGCGGGCTGCGGCCCGGCGTTGCGGGCCTGTCCGAGAACATCCGGGTGAAGTCGATCGTCGGCCGCTTCCTCGAGCACAGCCGGATCGTCTGCTTCGGCAATGGGCGCGGCCTGCCCTCCAAGAAGGCGCGGGTGTTCATCTCCTCGGCCGACTGGATGGGTCGCAACCTGAGCCGCCGGGTCGAGACGCTGGTCGAGATCACCAACGCGACCGTAAAGGCGCAGATCACCGACCAGATCATGGCCGCCAACCTCGCCGATGTGGCGCAGAGCTGGGTCATGGGGCCAGATGGCCGCTTCGGCCGCGCCGACTGGCCCGAGGATGGGCGCGCCTTTTCCTGCCACCGCTTCTTCATGGAAAACCCCTCGCTGTCGGGACGCGGCACGGCGGGCGCGGGCGACGTGCCGCAACTCACCCATGCGCATGACTGACCCCGCATGAGCCTGCTCTCGGACTGGAACCGTCGCCGCCTCGACCGCAGGCGGGCCGCGCAATTCGCCGCGGTGCGGGACGACGCGTCGCTGCGGCTCGACATGGCGGCGCTGCGCCGCGCGCGGGTGGTGGTGATCGGCCCCGCCGACACCGCGGCCGACGAGCTCGGTGCGCTCGATCCGGATGACCATGACCTCGTGGTGCGGATCAACAACGGCTTGGCCATGGCGCAGGCGGCGCAGGGCGTGCTGGGGCGGCGCACGGACATGCTGGTGCACAATCTCAAGGAAAGCGGTGCCCGCTCCGCCGGGCGTCTCGATCCGGAGATAATGCGCGCGCAGGGGCTGTCGACCGTGCTCTTCCCGCATGCCGGCCCCGGCCGGATCACCAGCGACCTGCCCCGGGCGCGCCGCCGCCTCGACGGCCTCGGCATCGCATTGCGGATGCCCGATCCCGATCTCTATGCCCAATGGTGCGCCGCGCTCGCCCCGGCTTTTCCGACCAGCGGCGCGGTGGCGATCCTGACCATGCTCGCCGCCCGCCCCGCAGGGCTGTCGCTGGCGGGCTTCACCTTCTTTCGCACCGGCTATGCGCCCGGATACAACGCCGCCGGTGCCGGGGCGCAGGGGGCGCGAGACTGGGTTGCCCGGACCGGCGTGCACGATCCCGACGCCGAAAGGCAGCTCGTCGCCCGGGAGTTGGATCTCGCTCGCGCGGAAGGTGTGGAGATCGCATTGGGAGAGGGCGTTGCCGCCGCGCTGGAGGCCTGAAACGGGGTTTTTCCCAATCCGATCAAGGCGCGGTTCATTTCCTGTTTGCCCTGCGCGCTCCAGCCGCTAAGACCGCCACCGAGGCGGAGCGTTGACTCCGTGAAGGGCCGGGCCACATGCTGCGGCAGGATCATGGGGGCTTCATGAACGATCAAGGCGACGCGCATCGCGGCGACTGGGGGCCTTTCGGCCGGCCGCTTTTCAACGATCCCGAGAGCCGTGCACTGAGCCGCGTGGGCGTGGTCGATATCGGCTCGAACTCGGTCCGGCTCGTGGTGTTCGACGGTGCCGCCCGTTCCCCGGCCTATTTCTACAACGAAAAGATCATGTGCGCGCTGGGCGAGGGCTTGTCCGAGACCGGCCGCCTCTCGCCCAAGGGGCGCGAGCGGGCGCTGAAGGCGCTCAAGCGCTTTGCCACCCTCGCCGAGGGGATGAACATCACGCCGCTCACCGCCGTGGCCACCGCCGCCGTTCGCGAGGCCGAGGACGGGCCCGAGTTCCGCGAGGAGGTGCTGCGCGAAACCGGGATCGAGATGCATGTCATCACCGGCGAGGAAGAGGCCCGGCTTTCGGCGCAGGGCGTGCTTCTGGGCTGGCCCGGCTCCTACGGCATGGTCTGCGACATCGGCGGCTCCTCGATGGAGCTGGCGGACATCGCCGAGGGCAAGGTCGGCCGCCGTCTCACCTCGGCGCTGGGCCCCCTGAAGCTCAAGGAGGTCAAGGGCGGCGAGAAAGGTCTCGACGCCTACATCAAGTCCACGATCGAGCAGATCCACGAGCAGATGGACGGCGAGACGGGCATGCGGCTGTTCCTCGTCGGCGGTTCCTGGCGGGCGATCGCGCGCTGCGACATGACCCGGCGCGACTACCCGCTCACAGTTCTGCACGAATACCGGATGACCACCGAGGCCGTCGCCGAGACGCGCAAATATATCGAGCAGGAGGACCCCTCCGACCTGCGCAGCCGGGCCGGCATATCCTCCGACCGGATGGCGCTGGTGCCGCTGGCGATCCGGGTGCTCGACCAGCTGGTGCAGGTGTTCCAGCCCAAGGACATCACCATTTCGTCCTATGGTATCCGCGAAGGCATGCTCTACGAGCAGATGCCCCCTGCCCTGCGCGACCGCGACCCGCTGATCGAGGCCTGCCGCTTCGCCGAGGCCAAGGACGCGCGGATGCCGGGTTTCGGGCCGATCCTGTTCGACTTCGTCCGGCCGCTGTTTCCGCATGCCGACTGGCAGCGCAAGCGGATCATCAAGGCCGCCTGCCTGCTGCACGACGTCAGCTGGCGCGCGCATCCCGACTACCGCCCGCAGGTCTGCTTCGACAACGCGACGCGCGCCAATCTCGGCGGCCTCAAGCATTCCGAGCGGGTCTTCCTCGGCCTGGCGCTGATGCACCGCTATTCCAACAAGCGCGAGGGCGTGCGCTACGAGCAGATGTTCACGCTGGTCTCCGACGAGGACCAGCGCGAGGCCGAGGTGCTGGGCCGCGCGATGCGGCTGGGGGCGATGATGTGGCTCGGGGCCGAGACGGTGCCCGGCAACCTCGCCTGGAACGCCGTCGACCGTACGCTGACGCTCGATCTGGACCCGCGCGCGAAATCGCTCTTCGGAGAGGTGGCCGAGCAGCGGTTCAAGTCGCTGGTCGCCGCGCTCGACGCCACCGGCGAGGTGCGGATCAGGGATTGAGCAGGTCGGCAAGCCGGGTGAGCCGCGTCGACGCGGCCACCGAAAGCCGCCCCGGTGCGGCCCAGGCCACCCCCCGAAACGGCATTCCCGCCGCGAGCGCCGTCGCCTCGTCGACCTCGGTATCGCCGACATAGATCGCCCGGTCGACGCCCAGCGCCTCGATCACCGCCCGCAGATGGCCGGGATCTGGCTTGCGGGCGGGCACGACATCGGCGCCGCGCACCGCGTCGAAGAGCGGCGCCAGCCCCAGCCTCTCCAGCACCGCCAGCGTCAGCGCCTGCGGCTTGTTGGTACATAGCCCCAGCCGCCAGCCCGCCCGCTTCAGCTCGGCGAGGTCCTCGGCCACATGCGGGTAGATGGTGGTCCGTGACACCGGTTGCTCGGCATAGGCGGCCACATAGGCCTCGGTCAGGATGGCAATGTCGGAGGGCGCTGCGGGAATGCATTGGTGGGTCAGCAGATCCGCGACCAGCTGCCGCGCGCCATTGCCGATCAGACCGGTCACGACGGCTTCGTCGGTCGCGTCGAGCCCGTGTGCAACGAAGGTCCGGTTCACCGCGTCGGCAATGTCGGGCGCGCTGTCGATCAGCGTGCCGTCGAGGTCGAATACCGCGGCGCACGCGCCGCCTCCGGTCTGCGTCATGCGTCGGTCCCGTTGGTCATGAAATCAGGTTACGCGCCGGACCTCCGGGGCGGCAATGGCTCATATGTCGATTTCCGGAGCCTCCGGGTCGGGCGCGAAATCGGGGGCCTCCGGCTTGCGCCGGATGATGATGTCGCCGTTGTCGAGGATCTCGGGCGCCTCGTAATTGGCGATGTCGTCGATCCGGTCGAGCACCTGCATCAGCGCCGGCCCCATTTCGCTCAGCAGCGCGCGCAGATGCGGCTCCGCCATCTCGGCGAAGGCGCGGAAATCCTCGATCGCGGGCTCCATCTCTCCGAGAATGCCCTCGAAAAACAGCTCGGCGCCCCGCTGCATGAGGCTGAAGCCCTCATCCTCGGCGGGGGGCTCGGGTGTCTGCGCCTGAAGCGGGGCGGCGAGAAGAGCGGCGACGGTGATCGGAATGATACGTTTCATGCTCCGCGATCTAGCTGTCGGCAGCAGTGTTTCCAGAGAGATCGAGGTCGAGCGTCACGGGGAAATGATCCGAGGCTGCGAGCAGCGCCGCGCGCAGATCGGCATCGGCGTAGATCGCGGGATCGTCGAAAGGATGCCAGATCCGCCAGCACGGAGAGAAGGCACGCAGGTCGGGCGAGATCATCGCGTAGTCGAGAAGCGCAGAGAGGATGCGCCAGTCGGGCGGCACGGCAAATCGCGCGGTGGCCGGCTGCGCCGCCAAGGGGTGCGCCAGCGCCAGCCGGGCATGCGGGTCGAACAGGCGCCGCTCCGGCGGTCCGTCCTCGCCCAGCGCGATCTCGATGCCCGAGCGGCCGAACAGCGCCTCCTGCGCGTCGAGGCCCGGGCCATCGTTGAAATCGCCCATCACCACGAGAGCCTCGCTCGCGTCGAGATGATCCTCGATCCGGCCACGCAGCCAACTGCATTGCGCGATCTGCTTGCGCCGGTTCTCGACCGCGACGCGGCGCTGCGCTTGGGGGGTTTCGGCGCCATGCGGCGCCTTGGACTTGGCATGCACGCCGATCAGTCGAAACGCCCGTCCCCCCGCCTCGATGGCAAGCTCCAAGGGGGGCTTCGACCAGACGATCCGGCTTTCGCCATGGCCCGCATGGGTGTCGAAGCGGGGCGCCCGCAAGCTTTCGCGCGGATCGTGCCGGGCCGTCAGCCGATCGGGATCGTACAGGAAGGCGATCTCCTGCTGGGTGTGGCTGGGAAAGCCGATCAGCGCACTGCGAGCGCGCAGGTTAATCTCGGTGGCCAAGGTCTCGAGGGCCCGAACCCCGTTGCGCCGGCCGCCGGTATCGGGTGCCTCCACCACCACGATGCCATCGGCATCGAGGACGCGCAGCACCTTGGATATCCCGTCGAGCTGCCGGGCGCGGGTGATGCCGTGCCGTGCGCTGTCGGCGCTGTCACGCTGCGGGCGGCCCGCATCGTCGAACAGCCGGTCGAACCAGGCGACGTTCCACGTCGCCAGCCGCATCAGCCCCGGCTCCCCTCGCCGCCTGCCATGGCCGCCTGCCCGGTCTCGATCCGCTCCCAGGCGTGGTTCGCGGCGATCAACCGGCTCTCGGCCAGCTTCATCGCCTCCTCCGGCAGGCCGCGCGCGGCGAGCCGGTCGGGATGGGTTTCGCGAACGATGGCCCGCCAAGCGGCGCGGGCGGCATCGCGCCCGGCCTCGGGCGCCACGCCCAGCACGTCCCACGGATCGGGCTCGCAATCCGGCACGAAGCGGGCACGCAGCCGGGCGAAGGCGCGTTCGTCGATCTCGAAGATCTCGGCGACCCGCCGGAGGAAGGCGTTCTCGGCCGGGTGGTAGTCGCCATCGGCGAGCGCGATGTGGAACAGCCCTTCCATCAGGTCGCAAAGCGGCCCCTTCTCGCCGCGGAACATCGCGGCGATCTTGCGGGCGTAATCCTCGAAACCGGCCACGTCGGTGCGCGCCATGTCGAACACCCGTGCGGCGTTGGCCTCCTCCTCGGGGGGGATGGTGAACACCTCCCGGAAGGCCGCGACCTCGTTGCGGGTCACGAGACCGTCGGCCTTGGCCATCTTGGCGCCCAGCGCGATCACCGCAATCGCGAAGGCGACGCTGCGCTCCGGCGGGGTGCGCATGCGTTCGAAGATGGAAGCGAGGCTTTCGCCCTGCCTGAGGGCGGCGATGATCTCGGCGATACGGGTCCAAATCGACATGGGGCCACCTTAGCGCCGCAGCGCGGCAATGTCAGAGAGGTTTCTGCAGGATCGCGAGGTCGAGCCAGCGGCCGAACTTGCGCCCGACCTCGGGCATGGTGCCGGTCCGGACGAAGCCCAGGCGTTCATGAAAGGCGATGCCGGCCGTGTTCTCGGCGGTGACGCAGGCGACCATCACGTGCTTGTCGGCGGCGCGCGCGGTGTCGAACAACCGCTCCATCAGCATCCGCCCGACACCGCGTCCCTGCAGATCGGGCGCGAGCAGGATCGTATGCTCCACCGTGTGGCGGTAGCCATCGGTACCGCGAAAGGGGAACCAGCGGGCAAACCCGCGCACCCCGCCCTCGTCCCAGACGAAGAAGGGATCGCCCGAGCAGGTGATCTCGGCGATTTCAGCATCGCTGCGCTCGGTCGCGTTGAAGATCGAGGTGGTCTCGCGGATCACCCGGTTCCAGATCGCTCCCAACGCAGGTGCGTCCTCGGGCGTGGCGGGGCGGATCATGGCGGGTCTCCGGCAGCGTGTCTCGGCAACCGTGATGTCGCGTCGCGCGCGCCGCTGCAAGACCGATCCGGAGATCGCCGCTGCCCATCGCGACAGAGTCATCACGCGTCGCGCGTGTGGCGCAGCCCCCCGATCTGCTAGGAATATTCCGTCCCGACCCTTCCAGCAGCCCCAGGAGAGCGGAGTTGTGCTCCAAGACGTTGGGCCTACTCTGCGTGGATTGTCGCAGCACCCTTCGCGCGGAGCACATTCGCGCCTATGTTGAAGACATGACACAGCTTCGCCCCATGCTCGCGCTTCTCGTCGCCCTGCTCTGGGCCGCTCCGCTCGCCGCCGCGCAGGAGGCGCCGGGGCCGTTGGAGCGATGGCTGGAGGAGCCGCGCGCGGCCTATCCGGTGGCCGAGGCGGAGTTGGCGGAATTCCTCCATGTCGCGCGGCCAATCATCGTCTTCGCCGACAACGCCAACGACCCGCAGTTCCAGCGACAGATGAGCTTTCTGGCCGAGCGAATCGACGACCTCGTGGCCCGTGACGCGATCGTGCTGATCGATACCGATCCCGCCGCCCGCAGCCCGATCCGGCGCGTGCTCAGACCGCGGGGCTTCGCTGTGATCCTGATCGGCAAGGATGGGCGGATCGCCCAACGCAAACCTGCGCCCTTCACCGCGCGCGAGCTGATCCGGGCGATCGACAAGCTGCCCCTGCGCCAGCAGGAGATCCGAGACGCCAACCGCCCTGTGGGCGGCGCTGGGGCGCAAGCGCTGGAGACGCGCTGACCGGTTTGGCGCGAGCACTCCGCGGCCCCATCGGACCGGAACCGCCTTGCACGCTTCGGCTGTCGCGTGCGGGCACCCTTGCTCAGTCGACGCAAAGCCTTGCGACGATTGACGATTGCCTCCCCAGTACCGGCACGTTCGACCGGCCAAACGAAAAGGACCGCCGGGATCACTCCCGGCGGTCCATCATGTCAACCGCTCCCAGCCAAGGCTGGGTGCGCGAAGGGCTCAGTAGCAGCCGTTCGCGTTCGGGTTGGTGACGCAGGGCGCGATGCCGCCGATGGCGCCACCGACCAGCGCGCCGGTGATCGCGTCTTCGCCGGTCAGTTCGGCAGCGGCAGCACCCGCGAGGGCGCCGGTCGCGGCACGCTCACCGGGGGTCGCGCCACAGGCAGCGAGGATGGCGGCGACGCCGAGCGCGCCGAAGAGTTTGAACTTGGATGCCATTCTTGGTCTCCGAAAATGAATGGTGGTGCCCCAGATGAGACCGTCACTGCCACTTCGCGCAAGCTCGTGCAAGAGAGCAACACGCACGGTTTCGCGCCTTGGGCACGCAGGCCATGGCATGGGCGACATCCCGCCACCCGCACCCGGCCTGGACCGGGTCACCAGTCCTCGTCTTCCTCGTCCTCGTCTTCACCCGGGACGTCGCCGAACACGTCCGGGAAGGAGCGGCGCGCCTGGGCCACGTCGATCCTGAGCAGCGCGTCGTAGTCCTGCGGATCGAACGGCTCCTCGGCAGGCACCACCTCGCGACCGAACAGCCAGCTCAGCCGGCCGGCATCGAGATTGCCGCGCACGAATGGCTCTTCGCCGAAATGCGCCCAGAGCGCGGCCATGAAGCCCTCATCGGCGCGGCGGTCGGGTGGGCGCCGGTCGCGGAAGCGCTCGCGACGGATGATCTTCGTCGGCCCCTCCTTGGAAGCGCGGCGAATGGTGAACTGGAAATCGGTACCGGGCAGCCGGCCGGGAAATCCGCGATGCTTTTCCATGTCAAACTCGTCCTCGGGCAGCGCCGCGACGGGTGCGGCAGCCCGCCGGATACCGCGCCACGCCGGCTTTCGCCATTCCCAAATGGGTCTGGACGACCTGGAAGACGACGCGCCTGCTCCTTGAATGTGACTGCGCGCTGTCGTGATGCCTCGGGCTTTGCAGCGCAAGCTGGCGCCACGCCTTTTCGCTTGCTGCACTGGGGATGCGGGCTAGCTCGATCCGCATGTTGCTGACCATCGCCATTCTGTTCGTGATCGTCCTGGGATCGGTACACCATTTCGGATTGGTGCTGTGTCGGCACATCCTGCCCCCCGCGAAAGGCCGCAATTCGCTGGTACCGCTCGGCGCCTTCATCCTGACCGCATTGCTGCACACGCTGCATATCGCGATCGGGGCGATGCTCTACGTGTTGCTGCAGGAGCAGGCTTGGCCCGGCGGCTTCGGCGTCAGCTTCACCAACTGGATCGACTACGTCTATCTCTCGGCCATTGCCTTTTCGACCGTGGGTTTCGCCGATCTCGACGTGACCGGGCCGATGCGTCTGGTCGTCGGCGCGCAGGCAATGGCGGGCTTCATGATCATCACCTGGTCTGCGACCTTCATCTACGACGTCTCCGCCAAGCAGCTCGAGAAGCACCGCTGAGGGATCAGCTTCCGGCGTGGCGCCACCCCGCGCGCCGTGCCTCGGCCTCCGAGCAGAACCAGCGTTCCCCGGCGCCCGTGTCGATCTTCGTACGGCCGTAATAGGGATCGCCCGGCATATGGTAGATGCGCCCGCCGCCGGAGATGTTGCCCTTGATCGCGCAGCCACCGGCCTCGACGCGCTCCGGTGCGGGGTCAGGGGTGCCCTGCCCTGCCCTCTTGGCCCGGCGCCAATCCCACGGTGCCTGAACCTCGCCGCGCCAGATGCCACGCCGGGCAGCGCGTGCTTCAGCTTCCTGCGCCACGTAGGCGCGGGAATACTCGACATAGGCCAGCGCCAGCCCCTCTGAGACCAGCATCTCGCCGATATCGGCACCATCCACGGCGCAGCGTGCGACGATGCGTTCGTAGCGATCGATGTCGACGGTCTCGCAACGCGCCTCGCGACCCGCGAAACGCAAGGACGCCTCCTGCGTGACCCAGTCGCCGCAGGCCCATTGCGCGCCTGATCCGGTGTCGCAGCTCTGCGCGTCCTCGGGGGCGTCGACACCGTGCAGCCGCACCCGTGCGCCGCCCACGTCGAGCGTGTCGCCGTCGATCACGGCGACGATGCCTGACGGGCCGGTTGCGGGAGCGGGCTCGATCGAGCAAAGCCCCAGAAATGCGAAGATCGCGAAGCAGGCCATGCCGGAGATGTCGGCGCTTTCGACGCCCCCGGCAAGTGTTTCGTTAACGAATAGTTAAGGAATTCGTGCTCGGCGCGAGTCTTAGCGCTGCGCCACCCGCCATGCAGGATGAATCCACGGCTTTTCCTGCAGCGGATCGAGCTTGCGGCCAAGAATGTGATCGGATGCCTTTTCGCCCACCATGATCGACGGCGCGTTGAGGTTGCCATTGGTGATGCGTGGGAAGATCGAGCTGTCGGCGACCCGCAGCCCCTCGACCCCGATCACCCGGCATTCCGGATCGACCACCGCCGACGCGTCGTCGCGGGCGCCCATCTTGCAGGTGCCGCAGGGGTGATAGGCGCTCTCCACATGCTCCTTGATGGCCTCGTTAAGATCCTCGTCCGATTGGTAGGCCTCGCCGGGCAGGATCTCGTGGCCGCGATAGGGGGCGAAGGCGGGCTGGGCAAAGATCTCGCGAGTCAGCCGGATGCAGGTCCGGAAATCCTCCCAGTCCTGCTCCGTCGACATGTAGTTAAAGAGGATCTTCGGCGCCTCGGCCGGATCGCTCGAGGCCAGCGTGACATGCCCCCGCGAGCCTGACCGCATCGGGCCTACATGCGCTTGGAAACCATGCCCCTCCGCCGCCGCCTGCCCGTCATAGCGGACGGCCATGGGCAGGAAATGGTACTGGATGTCGGGATATTCGACGCCTGCGCGCGAGCGGATGAAGCCCGCGCTCTCGAACTGGTTCGACGCACCGAGCCCGGTGCGGCTCAGCATCCATTGCGTGCCGACCTTGCCCTTGCCCCAGAGGTTCCAGTGGCTGAAGAGCGAGACCGGCTGGGTCGCGGCCATCTGGATGTACATTTCCAAGTGGTCCTGGAGATTCTGGCCGACGCCCGCGCGGTCGGCCACCACGTCGATCCCGTGCTCGGCCAAATGCGCGGCCGGGCCGATTCCCGACAGCATCAGGAGCTTGGGCGAATTGATCGAAGAGGCCGCGACGATCACCTCGGCGCGTGCGCGGATCACCTCGACCCGGCTGCCACGCGAGATTTCCACGCCGGTCGCGCGCCCCTCTTCGATCACGATTTTGCGGGCCAGCCCTCGAACCAGGCTGCAGTTGTCGCGCTTGAGCGCGGGACGCAGATAGGCATTGGCCGCCGACCAGCGGGTACCCTGCCAGATCGTCGCCTCCATCGGGCCGAAGCCTTCCTGCTTCTCGCCGTTGTAGTCGTCGGTGAGCTGGTAGCCCGCCTGCCCGCCGGCCTCGACGAAGGCACGGGTCAGCGGGTTGTCGCGGGGACCGCGGGTGACATGCAGTGGGCCGTCATGGCCGCGCCGCGCGGGGTCGCCGCCATGTCCGCCATCGTGCCAGTTCTCCATCCGCTTGAAATAGGGCAGCACGCTCGCATAGTCCCAGCCCTCGGCCCCCATCTCGGACCAGGTGTCGAAGTCGCGCGCATGGCCGCGCACATAGACCATGCCGTTGATCGACGACGAGCCGCCGATCACCTTGCCGCGCGGCGTGGCGAGACGCCGGCCGCCCAGATGCGGCTCGGGCTCGGAGCGGTAGCCCCAATCGTAGCGCGACATGTTCATCGGGTAGCTGAGCGCGCCCGGCATCTGGATGAACGGCCCGGCATCGGTGCCGCCATACTCGATGACGATCACGCTCTTTCCCGCCTCGGACAGGCGATAGGCCATGGTGCAGCCGGCGCTGCCGGCCCCGATGATGATGTAGTCCGCTTCCATGTCACGCTTCCTTCTGCCGGAGCGGCCTCGGGGCCGCTCGACGGTCGTCTTGTTGCGCCCCCTCGGGGGCCGGTTCAGAACGGGGCTTCGACGGCGCCCGTGGCCACGTAGACGGTCTTGAGCTGGCTCCAGTGCTCGATCGCCACCCGGCCGTTCTCGCGGCCCACGCCGGACATCTTCATGCCGCCGAAAGGCGCCTCGACCGGCGTCAGGTTGTAAGTGTTGATCCAGCACGATCCGGCCTGCAGCGCCGCCACGAAGCGGTGCGCACGGGCGATGTCGCGGGTGAAGACCCCGGCCGAGAGCCCGTAGATCGTCGCATTGGCGCGCTCCAGCGCCTCTTCCTCGGTCGCGAAGCCGAAGACCGACATGACCGGGCCGAAGATCTCCTCGCGGGCGATGGTCATGTGGTCCTCGACATCGGCGAAGACCGTGGGTTCGATCCAGAAACCCTCGCCTTCGAGCCGGCCGCCGCCCGCGACCAGTCGCGCGCCTTCCTGCTGGCCCTTGGCGATGAAGCCCTCGACGATCTCACGCTGCCGCTCGGACACCATCGGCCCGAAATTGGTCGTCTCGTCGAGCGGGTCGCCGGTCTTCACGGCCTTCAGGCGTTCGGCCAGCCGGGTGAGAAATGCCTCGCGGATGCCGTCCTGCACGAAGACGCGGGTGCCGTTGGAGCAGATCTGCCCGGTCGAGTAGAAGTTGGCATTGATCGCCGCCGAGACCGCGTCCTCGAGGCTGGCATCGTCGAAGATCACCAAGGGCGACTTGCCGCCCAGTTCCATCGTCACCGATTTCATCCCCTCGGCGGCGGCGGCATAGACCTTGCGCCCGGTCGGCACCGAACCGGTGAGCGAGACCTTGGCCACGCGAACGTCGCTCACCAGCCCGGCGCCAACCTCGCCATAGCCCTGCACCACGTTGAACACACCGTCGGGCAGCCCCGCCTCCTTGAGGATCTCGGCCACCTTTAGGGCGCAGAGCGGCGTCGTCTCGGAGGGCTTGAACACCATGGTGTTGCCGCAGGCCAGTGCCGGCGCGGCCTTCCAGCAGGCGATCTGGGTGGGGTAGTTCCAGGCGCCGATGCCGACCGCGACGCCCAACGCCTCGCGGCGGGTATAGACGAAATCCTCGCCAAGCTGGATGTGCTCCCCGGAGAGGGTCGCGGCCAGCCCGCCGAAATATTCCAGCGCGTCGGCACCGGAGGTCGCGTCGGCGACCAGGGTTTCCTGCAGCGGCTTGCCGGTGTCGCGGGTTTCCAGCTCGGACAGCTCGCGGTTACGGGCGCGCATGATGTCGGCGGCGCGGCGCAGGATGCGGCCGCGCTCGGTGCCGGTCATCGCGGCCCAGGCGGGCTGCGCGCGACGCGCCGCTTCCAGCGCCCGGTCGACGAGCGCGGGGGTCGCGGCGTGCAGATCGGCGATCTTCTCGCCGGTAGCGGGATAAATCACCGGAAGCGCCGTACCGGACGCGTCCTCGACATACTGGCCGTCGATGAAATGGCTGGCCTCGGGCTGAGTCGGATAGGTCATGACTGCGTACTTTCGGAATGGTGAAGGGGAGAGATCACTCACCACGCGGGAAGCGCTGGCTCTCCTCGAGAATGTTCAGGTCCATGTGGTTGCGCATGTACCGCTCGGAGGCGGCGCGCAGCGGCTGGTAGTCCCAGGGGTAATAGCCGCCCTGCCGAAGCGCCTCGTAGACGACCCAGCGGCGGGCCTGGCTCTGGCGCACCTGGGCATCGACGAGGCCGAGATCCCAGCGTTCGGAGGCAAGCTGGCGGAACTGCCGCAGCGTCTCGGCATGGGCGGGATCGGTGGCGAGGTTGGTCCGCTCGCCCGGGTCGGCCTCGAGATCGAAGAGCTGTTCGGGGTCGACCGGACAGGCGGTGTATTTGAACCGCCCCTGCCGCAGGCCGATCAGCGGCGCGATCGACCCTTCGGCGGCGTATTCCATCGCCACCGGCGTCTCACGCCGGCCGCCCTGCCCCAGATGCACGAGGCTCTCCCCATCGGTCCAGGGCGTGACCTCGGACATGTCGACGCCGGCGAGCTGGCACAGGGTCGGCGTGACGTCGATGCTCGACACCGGGTCCGTGACGAGGCTGGGCTCCATGCCGGCCGCCGAGATCATCAGCGGCACGCGGGCCGATCCCTCGAAGAAGTTCATCTTGAACCACAGGCCCCGCTCGCCCAGCAGGTCGCCGTGATCCGACACGAAGACGACGATCGCCTCCTGGCGCGTGTCCTCGAGCACCTGCAAGATCTCGCCCAGCTTGTCGTCGACATAGCTGATATTGGCGAAATAGCCCTGCCGGGCCCGGCGGACCTGCTCGGGCGTGATGTCGAAGCGGTCCGAATCGCAGGCGTCCCACAGGCGGCGCGAATGCGGGTCCATCTCGTCATAGGGGATCGCCTCGCCCGGCGCGTCGAGATGGGCGCAGTCGTTGTAGAGATCCCAGTATTTGCGCCGCGCGACATATGGGTCATGCGGATGGGTGAAGCTCACCGTGAGGCACCAGGGCCGGGCGTCGTGGCCACGCGCGAGGTCGTAGAGCCTTGCCTTCGCCTGATGCGCGACGTCGTCGTCATATTCGAGCTGGTTGGTGATCTCGGCCACCCCGGCGCCGGTCACCGAGCCGAGATTGTGATACCACCAGTCGATCCGCTCGTTCGGCTTGCGCCAGTCCGGCGTCCAGCCGAAATCGGCCGGGTAGATGTCGGTGGTCAGCCGCTCCTCGAAACCGTGCAGCTGGTCGGGGCCGACGAAATGCATCTTGCCCGACAGGCAGGTCAGCCAGCCGGCCCGGCGCAGGTGATGCGCGAAGGTGGGGATGTCCGAGGGGAATTCGGCCGCGTTGTCGTAGACCCCGGTGCGGAATGGCAACTGGCCGGACATGAAGGAGGCGCGCCCCGGCGCGCAGAGCGGGCTGCCGGTATAGGCATTGGCGAAACGCGTCGAGCGGGCGGCCAGCTTCTTGAGGTTCGGCGCGTGCAGCCAGTCGGCGGGGCCGTCGGGAAACAGCGTTCCGTTCAGCTGGTCCGCCATGACGATGAGGATGTTGCGGCTCGGGGTCATTTCAGCTCCAGTTCCAGCGCGGCGAGCAGCTGTCGCGTGGCGGCGGGCCCGTCGGCCGGACCGCCCGCGAGGCCCTGCTTGAGATACATCCCGTCGATCAGCGCGGCGAGGCGCTCGGCGGCATCTGAGGCACCCGCCCCCAGAAGCGGCCGCAAATCATGCGCGAGATTCGAGCGCAGCCGGCGGTGATAGATCCGCAGCAGCCGCGCGGCGGGCTCCGAGGTGCGGGCGAGGACGTAGAAATTGAGCCAGGCCGCCACCACTTCAGAGCGGAAGTTGGAGGGGCCGAAATTGGCGCGCAGGGTCGCGGCGACACGGGCGCGCGGGTCGCCCTGCGCCGCGATCAGCGCGTCGCGCACCTCGGCGGAATACTCGGCCAGCAAGTGCCGCATGGCGGCGAGGAAGATCCTTTCCTTGTTGCCGAAATAGTGATGCGCCAGAGCCGAGGACATGCCCGCGCGCCGGGCGATCCGCGCCACCGTGACATCGAGCGAACCCTGTTCGCCGATCTCCTCGATCGTCGCTTTGACCAAGGCCGCGCGCCTTATAGGTTCCATCCCGAGCTTGGGCATCAAGGGTCTCCTGATCCGCCCCGGTTCAACGACCGGGTTGCAACCGCGACCCTAATAGGCTTTTTATTGACGCGTCAATCAAGAACCAAAACACCACAGGAAGGACGACCATGATGCTTCGCACCACGATCAGCGCCCTGGCGCTCGCCACCGCCGCCACAGGCGCCTTTGCCCAGGACGCCGCCGAATGCCGCGACGTCGTGATGTCCGACGTCGGCTGGACCGACATCACCGCGACCACCGCCACCACCGCCATCGTGCTTGAAGGTCTGGGCTACGAGCCCGAGATCAAGGTGCTCTCGGTGCCGGTGACTTTCACCTCGATGTCGGACGGCGACATCGACGTGTTCCTGGGCAACTGGATGCCCACGCAGTCGAGCGAGATCGCCCCCTACACCGAGGATGGCAGCATCGAGACGGTGCACAAGAACCTCACCGGCGCGAAGTACACGCTGGCCACCAACGCGGCCGGTGCGGCGCTGGGCATCGCGAACTACGCCGACATCGCCGAGCACGCCGATGCGCTCGAGAACACCATCTACGGCATCGAGCCGGGCAATGACGGCAACCAGCTGATCCTCGAGATGATCGAGACCGACGCCTTCGGGCTGGGCGATTTCGAGGTCAAGGAAAGCTCCGAGCAGGGCATGCTGGCGCAAGTCGACCGCGCCTCCAAGCGCGACGAACCGGTGATCTTCCTCGGCTGGGAACCCCACCCGATGAACGCCAACTACGACATGACCTATCTCGAGGGCGGCGACGACTGGTTCGGCCCGAATCTCGGCGGTGCCGAGGTCTACACCGTCACCCGCAAGGGTCTTGTCGAAGAGTGCCCGAACCTCGGCCAGCTCCTGAAGAACCTCGAGTTCTCGCTCGAGATGGAGAACGAGATCATGGGCTCGATCCTCAATGACGGAATGGACCCGCGCGAGGCGGCGCAGCAGTGGCTCGCCGCCAACCCCGAGGCCGTCGAGCCCTGGCTCGAGGGCGTGACCACGCTCGACGGCGGCGAGGCGCTGCCCGCCGTCAAATCCGCGATCGAGGGCTGAGGGCCTTCTCGCCGGGCGCGCCGCGCATGGCGCGCCCCTACCCCGGCCCCCGTTTCAGGGGCCGGGCCCGGATCTCAGGCCGCTCGGCGGCCCCCGCCCATCCGACCCGCGGCGCCCGGCGTCGCATTCCCGACACGGAGACCCCGATGACCGGACCGAACCGAGGCCGCGCGCCATGGAAATGACCATCCCCAAGATCCCCGTGGGCCGCTGGGCCGCCGATGGTTTCGACTGGCTGGAGACCAACCTGGCCATCGTCTTCGACACCTTGTCGCTGCTGCTCGAGGGCATGATCGACGGCATCCTGTGGCTGCTGCAGACACCGCCCGAGTTGCTCGTCATCGCCGTCTTCGTGGGCCTCACCTACGCGTTGCAGCGCCGCTGGCAGCCGGCGCTGCTGGTCGCGCTGGGTTTTCTCTTCGTCCTCAACCAGGGCTACTGGGAAGAAACCACCGAGAGCCTGACGCTGGTGCTGTCGGCCTGCGTGGTCTGCATGGGCGTGGGCGTGCCGATCGGCATCGCCGTGGCGCACCGTCCCAAGCTCTATGCCTGGGTCGCGCCGGTGCTCGACCTGATGCAGACGCTGCCGACCTTCGTCTACCTGATCCCGGCCATCGTGTTCTTCGGCATCGGCATGGTGCCCGGCCTGATCGCCACGGTGATCTTCGTGCTGCCGGCGCCGATCCGGCTGACCCAGCTCGGGATCTCCAACACGCCGACTGCGCTCGTCGAGGCCGCGCAGGCCTTCGGCGCGACGCCGCGCCAGCTGTTGTGGAAGGTCGAGCTGCCCTCCGCCTTTCCGCAGATCATGACCGGCCTTAACCAGACCATCATGCTGTCGCTGTCGATGGTGGTGATCGCGGCCCTCGTCGGCGCCGACGGGCTCGGCGTGCCGGTGGTGCGTGCGCTCAACTCGGTCAACACCGCGCTGGGCTTCGAGAGCGGATTCGTGATCGTCGTGGTCGCCATCATGCTCGACCGGGCGCTGCGGGTGAAACGAGGATGACCATGACCGATACGAGCAAACGCAACGCCGTCGAGTTCGACGCCGTCAACATCGTCTTCGGCGACAAGCCCGAGACTGCCCTGCCCCTGATGGACGAGGGGCAGAAGCGGCCCGAGATCGCCGAGAAGACCGACCAGGTGCTCGGCGTGCACGACTGCACGCTCGACGTGCCAGAGGCCGAGATCCTCGTGCTGATGGGTCTGTCCGGCTCGGGCAAGTCGACGCTGCTGCGGGCGGTGAACGGCCTCAACCCAGTGGTGCGCGGCGACGTGCGGGTGCGCATGAACGGCGAGATGACCTCGGTCACCCATGCCGACAAGAAGACGTTGCGCCAGATCCGGCTGCACCACGTCGCCATGGTGTTCCAGCAGTTCGGCCTGCTGCCCTGGCGGACGGTGCGCGACAATGTCGGCCTCGGGCTGGAGCTCGGCGGCATGTCCAAGGCCCAGCGCCGGGAGCGGGTCGAAACCGAACTGGAGATGGTCGGTCTCGCCGATCGCGCCGATGCGCTGGTGGGCGAGCTCTCGGGCGGCATGCAGCAGCGCGTGGGTCTCGCCCGCGCCTTCGCCACCGACGCGCCGATCCTGCTGATGGACGAACCGTTCTCGGCGCTCGATCCACTGATCCGCTCGCGGCTTCAGGACGAGCTTCTCGACCTGCAGGCGCGCAAGAAGCGCACCATCATCTTCGTCAGCCACGATCTCGACGAGGCGTTCAAGCTCGGCAACCGCATCGCCATCATGGAAGGCGGACGGATCGTCCAGTCGGGCACCCCGCGCGAGATCTTCACCCGTCCTGCCAATGGCTACGTCCGCGACTTCGTGGCCCACATGAACCCGCTCGGCGTGCTCTGCGCCCGCGACGTGATGGACCCCGACGCCCAGCTTGCGGCCGAGGGACAGGTGACGGCCGACACCCCGATCCTCGAGGTGATGGCGCGCATCCATGCCACGCCCGCGCCGCTGGATGTGACAGAAGGCGGCCGCGTCATCGGCCAGGTCAGCCCCGGCTCGATCCTCGAGCGGCTGGGCCAGATGCCGACCGACTGAACAGCGCGTCGGGCGCGGCGGCGATCGCCGCCCGCCGCGCCCGCGCCTCACGCCAGGTGATGAAGATCACCGCGCCCATGATGATCGCACCGCCCAGCAGGGTGAAAGGATCGACCGGCTCGCCGAAGAGCAATGCACCGACCGCCACCGCCCAGACCAGCTGCAGAAACGTCACAGGCTGTGTCACGGTCAGCGGCGCCGCCGCAAAGGCCCGGGTCATCGTGTAATGCCCGGCGGTGCCGAGCCCCGCCGCCGCGAACAGCAATATGAGTTCGGTCGCGCCCGGCGTCTGCCAGACCGGCAGTGCGAAGGGCAGAAGCCCGAGCGGCACCATCAGCGACATCATCGCCACGATCACCTCGGCCGGAAGATCCTCAGAGAGCCGCTTGACCACGAGGTAGCCCGAGGCGATCAGCATTGCCGTGCCCATCATCGCGACATGGCCCGGATCGATCTCGCGTAGGCCGGGCCGCAACACCACCAGCGCGCCGATGAACGCCGCCGCCACCGCCGCCAGCCGCCGGGGCGGCAGCCTCTCACCCATCAGCAAAGCCGCGCCGACCGTCACCCAGATCGGGTTGAGGTAGTTGATCGCCGTCACCTCGCCCAACGGGATGCGCGCGATCGCAAAGAACCACAGCCCGACCCCGGCGCTGTGCAGCACCGCGCGCAGGCTCAGCAACCGCCAGTGCGACGGCGTGAGCCGCACCCGCGCCAGCGCCGGCAGCATGGGCAGCAGAAATGGCAGGCCCAGCGCGAAACGCAGCACCGCCGTCTGTGCCGCCGGCAGCGCCGCGCCGACCGACTTGATCAGCACCGTCATGCCGACGAAGCACAGCCCCGCCGCCACCATCCAGCCGATCCCGACGAGCGGGGCGGAGGCCGGGCGCGAAATGTATGCTGTCGTCATGTAAATCTCCTGCCGCCACAGGATCGCAAAGCCGGACCGGATGCAAGCCTGACCAAGCCATGGTCCCGCTTGGCCGTCCTCTAACCGCCCAGCACCAACCCGGCGGCGATGCTCCACATCACCAATGCGATGCCCGCATCGAGCACCCGCCACGCCGTCGGCCGCGCGAAGACCGGGCGCAGCAGTCGCGCGCCATAGCCCAGCGCGAAGAAGAACACGAACGAGGCCGTGACCGCGCCGGTGCCGAAGGCCCAGGTCTGCCCTTCGAAGCGCGAGGCAACCGAGCCCAACAGTACCAGCGTGTCGAGATAGACATGCGGGTTGAGCCAAGTCAGCGCGAGGCAGGTCAGCACCGCCCGGCGCAGCCCCGCCGGGCCGTCATCGGCGGCGCGCAATGCCTCTCCGCCGCGCCACGCGGCGATGAGCGCACGCGCCCCGTAGACGATCAGAAAGGCCGCCCCGCCCCAGCGCAGCAAGGGCGCGATCCACGGCGCGGCCTCGGCCAGCGCCGCGAAGCCCGACACCCCCGCCGCGATCAGCACAGCGTCCGACAGGGCGCAGGTCATCACCACGGCAAGGACATGGTCGCCTCGGAGCCCTTGGCGCAGCACGAAGGCGTTCTGCGCCCCGATGGCGAGGATCAGCGACAGCCCGAGCGCGAGCCCGGCCGCGAAGGCGGAGAGGGAACCGACATCCATCCGCCCGCCTTAGCGGCCGCCCCCTGCCCCCGCAATCTCAGAACGGCACGTCGTCGGCCTGATCGGCAGCCACCACGAAACGCGCGACGACCTTCTTTTGGCCGGCCTTGTCGAAGGCGATGTCGAGCTTGTCGCCCTCGACGCCCACAACCTCGCCATAGCCGAACTTCTGGTGGAACACCCGATCTCCGGCGGTGAAGGAGGACACCGCCGTCATATCGATGGTGATATTCTTGGCCTCGGCCGGCTGGCGCATCTGCCTCTGCTGGCCCCGGGCCTGCAGTCGCTTCCAGCCGGGGCTGTTGTAGACATCGGCCTTGGCGGCGTTGTCGTGCAGGCGCGAGCCTTGGATCGCGTCGATCGCGGGCGACGCGCTGGCCGCCATGCCGGCGGCGCCGTAGCCGCCGCCATAGAGCCCCGGCGGGGTCAGCACCTCGACATGGGTCTCGGGCAACTCGTCGATGAAGCGCGAGGGCAGCTGGCTCTGCCACTGGCCATAGACGCGACGATTGGCGGCAAACGAGATCGTGCAGATCTGCTCGGCGCGGGTGATGCCCACATAGGCGAGGCGACGTTCCTCCTCGAGGCCGCGCAGCCCGCTTTCGTCCATCGAGCGCTGAGATGGGAACAGCCCGTCCTCCCAGCCTGGCAGGAACACCATCGGGAATTCGAGGCCCTTGGCGGCGTGCAGCGTCATGATCGACACCTTCTCGCCCTCCTCGGCCTGCTCGTTGTCCATGATCAGCGCCACGTGCTCGAGGAAGCCCTGCAGGCTGTCGAAGCTTTCCAGCGCCTTCACAAGTTCCTTGAGGTTCTCGAGCCGACCCGGCGCTTCGGGCGTCTTGTCGTTCTGCCACATCGCCGTGTAGCCGCTCTCGTCGAGGATCATCTCGGCCAGCTCGACATGGGTGTCGCTCTCGTTGACGACCTGCGAATGCCAACGGTCGAGCGCATCGACGAGGATCGACAGCTCCTTGAGCCCCTTGCCGCCCAGAAGCTTTGTCTGGACCACGATGCGCGCGCCTTCGACGAGGCTGACGCCGTTCGAGCGCGCGGCGCGCTGGATCGTCTGCACTGCCTTGTTGCCAAGGCCCCGCTTGGGCGTGTTGACGATCCGCTCGAAGGCGAGGTCGTCGTCGAGCGAGACGGCGAGGCGGAAATAAGCCATCGCGTCGCGGATCTCGAGCCGCTCGTAGAAGCGCGGGCCACCGATCACGCGATAGGGCAGACCGATGGTCAGGAACCGGTCCTCGAAGGCGCGCATCTGGTGCGAGGCCCGCACCAGGATCGCCATCGAATCGAGGCCGATGGGCGCCATCCCCCGGGTGCCGCGCTGCGCCGCCTCGATCTCCTCGCCGACCCAGCGCGCCTCCTCGTCGCCGTCCCAATGACCGATGAGGCGGACCTTCTCGCCTTCCTGCTCCTCGGTCCAGAGCGTTTTGCCCAGACGCCCCTTGTTGGCGGTGATCAGCCCCGAGGCCGCGCCGAGGATATGCGGGGTGGAGCGGTAGTTCTGCTCCAGCCGGATCACCTCGGCGCCTTCAAAATCCTTTTCGAAGCGCAGGATGTTGCCCACCTCGGCGCCGCGCCAGCCATAGATCGACTGGTCGTCGTCGCCGACGCAGCAGATGTTCTTGTGCCCGCCTGCCAGAAGCCGCAGCCACAGATACTGCGCCGCGTTGGTGTCCTGGTACTCGTCGACGAGGATGTAGCGGAACCAGCGGCGATACTGGTCGAGCACGTCGTCGCGGGTCTGGAAGATCGTGACCATGTGCAAAAGCAGGTCGCCGAAATCGACGGCGTTCAGCTCCCGGAGCCGAAGCTGGTAGGCGGCATAGAGCTTGCGCCCCTTGCCGTCATAGGCCGAAGCGTCGGCGGTGGGCACGTTCTCGGGCGTCAGCGCCCGGTTCTTCCAGTCGTCGATGATCCCCGCCAGCATCCGCGCGGGCCAGCGCTTGTCGTCGATGTTCTCGGCCGTGACCAACTGCTTCAGAAGCCGGATCTGGTCGTCGGTGTCGAGGATGGTGAAGTTCGACTTGAGCCCCACCAGCTCCGCGTGCCGGCGCAGCAGCTTCACGCAGATCGCGTGGAAGGTCCCGAGCCATGGCAGCCCCTCGACCGTCTCGCCGAGCATCCTACCGATGCGCTCCTTCATTTCGCGCGCGGCCTTATTGGTGAAGGTCACGGCGAGGATCTCGTTCGGCCGGGCGCGCCCGGTGCGCATCAGGTGCACGATCCGCGCGGTCAGCGCCCGGGTCTTGCCGGTACCCGCCCCCGCCAGCATCAGCACGGGGCCGTCCATCGTCTCGACCGCGAGCCGCTGCGCCGGGTTGAGCCCGTCGAGATAGGGCGCGGCGCCGCCGGGCTGCGCCATGGCGCGTCGCGACAGGGGCATGGAGGCGGCCTCGAAGGCCTCGTCATCGGAAAAGCTGCTCATGGCCCCAATCTAGCCGTCGCCGTCCGTGAAGAAAAGCCGCGTTCCATATATGTTCACAACGCGGCGTTCTCGGGGCGAAATCATTGGAAGTTCCGCAGTTTCCCCCATCCGAACGGCAGATTCCGGCGCTTCGTTAACGGCCGGGCAGTGCCACGATGCCAGTCTGGATGGGCAACCACAGGATGGCCCTCATGACTGACCCCCGCTTTCTCCGACGCCCGCGGCTCAACATGCTGCTCGTGCTGTTCCTCGGCCTCGCCACCGCCGTCGCCTGGCTTTCCGTGGTTTACCTGCCGACCCCCTTGGTCAACCGCATGATGCGCGAGGATATCAGCCGCGAAGCCGAGCACTGGCGCACGCGGGTGCTGCACGCGCTCGAGAACGGCAGCATCGCCTTCGAGACCGGACAGATCAGCGCCGCCGATGCCGACTGGCTCGAGGAGGTGACGACGCTGTCGGATATCTACCGCTTCAAGCTCTTCACCGCCGAGGGCCGCGTCTTCTGGTCGTCGCGCCCTTCCGACATCGGCACCGTCAACGAGAAGCCCTACTTCCAGAGCATCGTCGCGCAGGGGCAGAAATACTACGTGGCCAATATGAAGCCGATGGACGAGGTCGACGGCCATCTGCACGCCGCCGCCGATCACCATCTGCCCGGCGACATGCTGTGCGTGGCGGAGATCTATACCCCGGTGATGCGCGACGGCCGCTTCGTCGGCGCGATCGAATTCTATACCGACATCACCGCGATGGGGCACACCTTCACCGATCGGCTGCGCACCATATTCCTCGGGCTGTCCAGCATTTCGCTGATCCTGCTGGTGATGACCAGCGTGGTGATCCGCCGGGCCGGACGGACGCAGCTGCGGGTTCTGCGCCAGCGCGCCGAAAAGGAACGCGAGATGATGGAGGACCAGATGCGGCTCGCGCGAGAGGTGCGGCTCTTGGGAGAGCTGAACGAGTGGCTGCAATCCTCGCGCTCGCTCGACGAGTTGTTCGAGATGGTCGGCCGCTTCATGAGCCACATCCTCCCTGAGAGCGAGGGCAGCGTTTACGTCTACTCCAACTCCCGCGATGTGCTGATGGGGGCGGCGAGCTGGAATGGCGGGCACCATTGCGACCACATCCGGGCCGAGGATTGCTGGGGCCTGCGCCGCGGCCGGACCTACAGCTTCGGCGCCTCCGAGGTGGACTTCCCCTGCGGCCATTCCGAGGCACAGGACGAGCGTCCGTCCTTCTGCTTTCCCGTGCTGGCGCATGGCGAGACGGTGGGGCTGCTGCATCTCAAGGCCAAGACCGGCATCAGCCTCGAGACCTTCCGCTCCAGCCAGAAGCTCGCCCAGATGTGTGCCGAGCAGATCAGCCTCGCCATCGCCAACGTGCAGATGCGCGACCAGCTGCATGACCGATCGATCCGCGACCCGCTGACCGGGCTCTACAACCGCCGTCACCTGACCGAAACGCTGCGCCGTCAGCTCGAGAGGGCCGCGCGCGAGGACCGCGCCTTGGCGATCCTTTCGGTCGATGTGGATCACTTCAAGCGCTTCAACGACACGCATGGGCATGATGCGGGCGACATGGTGCTGCGCGCGGTGGGTGCGGTGCTCGAACAGATCTGCGACGGCGACGAGACCGCCTGCCGCATGGGCGGCGAAGAATTCATGCTGCTGCTGCCGGAGCTGGGCCGCGAGGCGGCGGCGCTGCGGGCCGAGGCGCTGCGCGGCGCCATCGAGCGGATCAGCGTGCGCTACGGCGAGAAGACCCTGCCGCGGATCACCGTCTCGATCGGCCTCGCCGTGCATCCCGAAGACGGCACCATGCCGCAGCAGCTGATGAAGGCCGCCGACGACGCGCTCTACGACGCCAAGGCGCGCGGCCGGAATCAGGTGGCGATCGCCGGAGAGGAGGATCCGAACCCACAGGAGGCGACCGCCATGCTCCTGCCGGCGACGCCCG
The DNA here is from genome assembly GCF_034371605.1 of Limimaricola variabilis. Lineage (NCBI taxonomy): Bacteria > Pseudomonadati > Pseudomonadota > Alphaproteobacteria > Rhodobacterales > Paracoccaceae > Limimaricola > Limimaricola variabilis. Next base: position 1,609,140 of record NZ_CP139691.1, read on the forward strand.
AGGAACCCGACGGAAGGCACGCCGCCGCCTGAACCTCCGTTAGCGCTATCAGTAGGGGGCGCCTATGACACCACCACAGTATCTCGGGGCTATACTGCACCGCAGAAAGCCCTAGACTGCGCCCGACCAAACGGAAGGGGTGGACATGGCCGATTTCGAGAAAATCCTGATCGCCAACCGTGGCGAGATCGCGATCCGGGTGATGCGCGCGGCAAACGAGATGGGCAAGAAGACCGTCGCGGTCTATGCCGAAGAGGACAAGCTCGGGCTGCATCGCTTCAAGGCCGACGAGGCCTATCGCATCGGCGAGGGGCTCGGGCCGGTTCAGGCCTATCTCTCGATCCCCGAGATCATCCGCGTCGCCAAGATGTCGGGCGCCGACGCCATCCATCCCGGCTATGGCCTGCTGTCCGAGAACCCCGAATTCGTCGATGCCTGCGTGGCGGCCGGCATCACCTTCATCGGCCCCAAGGCCGAGACCATGCGCAAGCTCGGCGACAAGGCCTCGGCGCGCAAGGTGGCGATCGAGGCCGGCGTGCCGGTGATCCCCGCGACCGAGGTGCTCGGCGACGACATGGACGCGATCCGCAAGGAAGCCGCCGAGATCGGTTACCCGCTGATGCTCAAGGCGAGTTGGGGCGGCGGCGGCCGCGGCATGCGGCCGATCATGGATGAGAGCGAGCTTGTCGAGAAGGTCCGCGAGGGCCGGCGCGAAGCCGAGGCCGCCTTCGGCAATGGCGAGGGCTATCTCGAGAAGATGATCCTGCGCGCCCGCCACGTCGAGGTGCAGATCCTCGGCGACCAGATGGGCCAGATCTACCACCTGTGGGAGCGCGACTGCTCGGTGCAGCGCCGCAACCAGAAGGTCGTCGAGCGCGCCCCCGCCCCCTATCTCTCCGAGACCCAGCGCGAGCAGATCTGCAATCTCGGCAAGAAGATCTGCCAGCACGTGAACTACGAATGCGCCGGCACGGTCGAGTTCCTGATGGACATGGATTCGGGCGAATTCTACTTCATCGAGGTGAACCCTCGCGTGCAGGTCGAGCACACCGTGACCGAGGAGGTCACCGGCATCGACATCGTGCGCGCCCAGATCCTGATCGCCGAGGGCAAGTCGATCGTCGAGGCCACCGGCTGCGCCTCGCAATACGACGTGAAGCTTGACGGCCACGCGCTGCAGTGCCGGGTCACCACCGAGGATCCGCATAACAGCTTCATCCCCGATTACGGCCGGATCCAGACCTACCGCTCGGCCACCGGCCCCGGCATCCGCCTCGACGGCGGCACCGCCTATTCCGGCGCGGTCATCACCCGGTTCTACGACTCGCTGCTGACCAAGGTGACGGCGCGCGCGCCCACGCCCGAGATGGCGATCGCGCGGATGGACCGGGCGCTGCGCGAGTTCCGGATCCGCGGGGTGAGCACGAACATCGATTTCGTGATCAACCTGCTCAAGCATCCGACCTTCCTGTCGAACCAGTACACGACCAAGTTCATCGACACGACGCCGGAGCTGTTCAAGTTCGACACCCGCCGCGACCGGGCGACGCGGCTGCTCACCTACGTGGCCGACATCACCGTCAACGGCCACCCGGAGACCGAGGGCCGCGCCCTGCCCCCGCGCGACGCCAAGACGCCGCGCCCGCCTGCCGCGCGCACCGATGCCCTCCAGCCCGGCACGCGCCAGATCCTCGACGAAAAGGGCCCCAAGGCCGTGGCCGAATGGATGAAGGCGCAAAAGCAGCTCCTCATCACCGACACCACGATGCGCGACGGGCACCAGTCGCTGCTGGCGACGCGGATGCGTTCGATCGACATGATCCGCGTCGCGCCCTCCTACGCCGCCAACCTGCCCGGCCTGTTCTCGGTCGAATGCTGGGGCGGCGCCACCTTCGACGTGGCCTACCGCTTCTTGCAGGAATGCCCGTGGCAGCGGCTGCGCGACATCCGCGCGGCGATGCCCAACATCATGACGCAGATGCTGCTGCGCGCCTCCAACGGGGTGGGCTACACCAACTACCCCGACAACGTGGTGCAGGGCTTCGTGGCGCAGGCCGCGACCTCGGGCGTCGACGTGTTCCGCGTCTTCGACAGCCTCAACTGGGTCGAGAACATGCGCGTCGCGATGGACGCAGTGATCGCGGCCGAGAAGGTCTGCGAAGGCACGATCTGCTACACCGGCAACATGCTCGATCCGGCGCGTTCGAAGTATGACCTGAAATACTACGTCGCCATGGCCAAGGAGCTGGAGAAGGCCGGCGCCCATGTGCTGGGCGTCAAGGACATGGCCGGCCTGCTCAAGGCCCCGGCGGCGACGCAGCTTTTCACCGCGCTCAAGCAGGAGGTCGGCCTGCCGATCCACTTCCACACGCATGACACCTCGGGCGCGGCGATCTCGACCGTGCTGGCGGCCTCGGCCGCGGGCGTGGACGTGATCGACGCGGCGATGGACAGCTTCTCGGGCAACACCTCGCAGCCGACGCTCGGCTCGATCGTCGAGGCGCTGAGCCAGACCGACCGCGACACCGGGCTCGACATCGAGGCGATCCGCGAGATCTCGAACTACTTCGAACAGGTCCGCGCGCATTACGCGGCCTTCGAGAGCGGGCTGCAGGCCCCGGCCTCCGAGGTCTATCTGCACGAGATGCCCGGCGGGCAGTTCACCAACCTCAAGGCGCAGGCCCGTTCGCTCGGCCTCGAGGATCGCTGGCACGAGGTCGCCAAGACCTATGCCGACGTGAACATGATGTTCGGCGACATCGTGAAGGTCACGCCCTCCTCCAAGGTCGTGGGCGACATGGCCCTGATGATGGTGAGCCAGGGGCTGACCCGCGAGCAGGTCGAGGATCCGAACACGGATGTCTCCTTCCCCGACAGCGTCATCGACATGATGAAGGGCAATCTCGGCCAGCCGCCGGGCGGCTGGCCCACGGCGCTGCAGGCCAAGGTGCTCAAGGGCGAGAAGCCGCTTCAGGATCGCCCTGGCAAGCATCTGAAGCCGGTGGATTTCGAGGCCGCGCGCGCCGAGGCCCAGAAGGCCACCGGGGAGGCCGAGATCGACGACGAGGATCTCAACGCCTACCTGATGTATCCCAAGGTCTTCACCGACTATGCCAAGCGGCATCAGCAATACGGCCCGGTGCGCACCCTGCCGACCCGGACCTTCTTCTACGGCATGGAGCCGGGCGAGGAGATCTCGGCCGAGATCGATCCCGGCAAGACGCTGGAGATCCGGCTGCAGGCGGTAGGCGAGACCGGCGATGACGGCGAGGTCCGCGTGTTCTTCGAGCTCAACGGCCAGCCGCGCACGATCCGGGTACCCAACCGCAAGGTCGCGGCCACGGCCCAGAAGCGTCCCAAGGCCGAGATCGGCAATCCCGCACATGTCGGTGCGCCGATGCCGGGCGTGGTCTCCACGGTCGCGGTGCAGGCCGGCCAGAAGATCAAGCAGGGCGACATGCTGCTCACCATCGAGGCGATGAAGATGGAGACCGGCCTGCATGCCGAGCGCGATGGCAAGGTAAAGGCGGTGCACGTGACGCCGGGCGCGCAGATCGACGCGAAGGACCTGCTGGTCGAGATCGAATGACCCGCCTCGGCGCGATCAGCCTCGTCGTCCCCGATTACGACGAGGCAATCGCCTTCTTCACCGGCCCCATGGGCTTCGTCCTTACCGAGGATATCGACATGGGGGCCGGGAAGCGCTGGATCCGCGTGGTGCCGCCGACCGGCGGCACCGGCTTCATCCTCGCCCGTGCCGAGGGCCCGGCTCAACGCGCCGCGATCGGGGCGCAGGGCGGCGGGCGGGTCTGGCTCTTTCTCGAAACCGACGACTTCGACCGCGACGCCGCCCGCATGACGGCGGGCGGCGTGGTCTTCGAAGAGGCGCCCCGGAACGAGCCCTATGGCACGGTGGCTGTGTTCCGCGACCCTTGGGGCAACCGCTGGGATCTCATCGAACCGGCCTCTGCGGGTTGAAGCGGGAACGCCTCGACGGCTGACAGGTTGTTTCGCGACGCCCATGGCTGCCCGCAAACGGGCCGCCGCTCCCGGGCCGCGCAGCAATGATGGACCACCATGATCGAGCTTTTCTCCGACCCCGCCGTCTGGGCTTCGTTCCTGACGCTCACCATCCTCGAGATCGTGTTGGGCGTCGACAACGTCATCTTCATCTCGATCGCCGCTGCACGACTGCCCGAAGCGCAGCGCCGTCGGGCGCGGGTGCTGGGCCTCGCCGGCGCGCTGGTGCTGCGCATTGGCCTGCTGTTTTCGATCGCCTGGATCGTCTCACTGTCCGAACCCTTTACCACGATCCTCGGCCACCCGCTGTCCTGGCGCGACGTGATCCTGCTCGTCGGCGGTGCCTTCCTGATCTACAAGGCTGCCACCGAAATCTTCGCCGAGGTCGAGGGCGACAGCACCCATGGCGCAGAAACATCGGCCAAGGCGACCTTCTTCGGCGTGATCGTACAGATCATCGTGCTCGATCTCGTCTTCTCGCTCGACAGCGTCATCACCGCAGTGGGCATCGCCGACCATATCGAGGTGATGGTCGCCGCCATCACCATCGCGATCCTGCTGATGATGGTCGCCGCTACCCCCATCGCCAACTTCGTCGAGCACCATCCTTCGACCAAGATGCTGGCGCTGGCCTTTCTGGTCATGGTCGGCATGTCGCTCGGGGCCGAGGGGCTGGGCTTCCATATCGAGCGGGGCTTCATCTACGCGGCGATGGTCTTTGCGGGCGGGGTCGAGGCGCTCAACCTGTGGCGCCAGAAACGGCGTCTTCGGGTGAGGATCGCCGCCGATAAGGTACTCGCGAGCGAGGGCGAGCGTGCCGGGGTGATGCACCGGCACTGAGCCCCGGGCGGTCGAAGAAATCGGTGCGGGCCGTGCATTTTTCGGCTTGCACCTCCCCGCCACCCCCGCTACATCCGCCCCACGAAACGGAAGCGGGTGTAGCTCAGGGGTAGAGCATTACCTTGCCAAGGTAAGGGTCGTGAGTTCGAATCTCATCACCCGCTCCAGTTTCGACCTCCCCGACATCGACGAGACCTGAACCGCGCCAGCGTGACTGCTGTCGTTCGGCCCCTTACTTCGGCTTGGGCTGGCATACCCTTCGAGACCGTTCCGTGTTGTCGCCAAGGCTTGCAGTCAGCAGGTGCAAGACGGGCCACACGGCACCACCCGGTGCCAGTATGGTCTCGCGAAGCGCGCTATCCCCATTCGGAGAGATCCCATTCGGCGCGATCAGGATGGCATCGGGCCTCCTCGCTCCACACGAAACCGGGCCGGTCAGAACTTCCGCAAAGTCGCCCGGTTTTTCTCTCGCCCCCCCTCTTGCACCTCTCCGCCGCTCCCGCTACATCCGCCCCACGAAACGGAAGCGGGTGTAGCTCAGGGGTAGAGCATTACCTTGCCAAGGTAAGGGTCGTGAGTTCGAATCTCATCACCCGCTCCAGTTTCGATCTCCCAACATCGCAGTGCCACCCTTGGCCCCGCCCCCGTCGCCGCCTATACGGTCGGCGAAACCAGACGAGGGATGACATGCGGACCGCCAAGATCACCCGCACCACCGCCGAGACGTCGATCGAGGTTGAGATCGATCTCGACGGCACCGGGGCTTATGACAACCAGACCGGCGTCGGCTTCTTCGATCACATGCTCGACCAGCTGTCGCGCCACGCGCTGATCGACATGAAGGTGCGCGCCAAGGGCGATCTGCATATCGACGACCACCACACCGTCGAGGACACCGGCATCGCGCTGGGCCAGGCGCTGCGGCAGGCGCTCGGCGACAAGAAGGGCATCCGCCGCTACGGCTCGTGCCACCTCGCGATGGACGACGCGCAGGTGCGCGCGGCGCTCGACCTGTCAGCCCGGCCCTTCCTGATCTGCAATCTCGACTTCCGCGCTTCCAAGATCGGCAGCTTCGACACCGAGCTGGTGCAGGAGTTCTTCCAGGCGCTGTCGACCCATGGCGGCATCACGCTGCATATCGACCGCATTCACGGCTACAACACGCATCACGTCGCCGAAGCCGCGTTCAAGGCCGTCGCCCGCGCGCTGCGCGAGGCGGTGGAGCCGGATCCGCGTCGCTCCGACGCGATTCCCTCGACCAAGGGGGCGCTATGAGCCTCACCGCGCTGATCGATTACGAGAGCGGCAACCTGCACTCGGCCCAGAAGGCCTTCGAGCGCATGGCGCGCGAGGGCAACGCGGGCGAGGTGATCGTCACCTCGCGGCCCGAAGACGTGGCCCGCGCCGATCGGATCGTGCTGCCCGGCGACGGGGCCTTTCCGCATTGCCGGAACGCGCTCTCGGCCCAGCCCGGGCTGCACGAGGCGCTGGTCGAGGCGGTCGAGGTGCAGGGGCGCCCCTTCCTCGGGATCTGCGTCGGCATGCAGCTGCTGGCCGAGATCGGCCATGAATACGAACGCACCGAGGGGCTCGGCTGGGTGCCGGGCGAAATCGTGCGGATCGAGCCGTCGGACCCGAAGCTCAAGGTGCCGCATATGGGCTGGAACGACCTCGTCATCGACCGGCCCCATCCAGTGCTGGAAGGGATCTCGACCGGCGATCACGCCTATTTCGTGCATAGCTGGCAGTTCCGCCCGACCGACCCCGACACGCTGCTCGCTCATGTCGACTATGGCGGGGCGGTGACGGCGGTGGTGGGGCGCGACAACGTCGTCGGCGCGCAGTTCCACCCTGAGAAGAGCCAGGCGGCTGGGCTGCGGCTCATCGCCAACTTCCTGAACTGGAAGCCCTGATACGACAAGGCCCGCGCGGATTGCGCGGGCCTTCTGTTTCACGGGAATCGCTCACTTCAGGAAGGCGGCGAGATCCTCGTAGAACTTGTCGGCATGGGTCGCGGTGAGGCCGTGCGGCGCGTCGGCATACTCCTTGAGCGTCGCGTTCGTCCCCACCAGCTTGGCCGCGCGCCGGCCCGACGGGTCGATCGGCACGGTCTCGTCCTTGCCGCCATGCACGATCAGGGTCGGCACCTTGAAGGCCTGCATGTCGTTGCTGAAATCGGTCTGGCCGAAGGCATCGACGCAGTCGAGCGTGGCCTTGGGGCTGGCCTGCATCGCCATCATCAGCGACCAGTGCAGCACGCCTTCGCTGACCTTGTTGTCGTAGAACGACTTGAAGAACGTCTTCAGGAATTCCGGCCGGTCCTTGCGCAGCCCCTCCTTGATGCCCTCGAACACGTCCTTGGTGACACCGTCGGGGTTCTTCTCGGATTTCAGCATCCCCGGCGCGACCGAGGCGATCAGCCCGGCGGCGCGGACATTGCGCCCGTCATGGCGCGACATGTAACGCGCGACCTCGCCGCCGCCCATCGAGAAGCCGACGATGGCTGCGTCCTTTAGATCGAGCTCACGCATCACCGTGTCGAGGTCGTCGGCCATGGTGTCGTAGTCGTAGCCTTGGAAGGGTTGTCCGGAGCGGCCGAAGCCGCGACGATCATAGGCGACGACCCGGTGGCCGGTCTCGGCCAGCCGCACCGCCTGATACTCCCACGAATCCGAATTGAGCGGCCAGCCGTGGATCAGCACCACGGGGCGGCCTTCGCCCCAGTCCTTCACGCAGAGCTGGGTATGGTCCTTGGTGGTGACGAGGGGCATCCGATGTCCTTCCCTTGATCGTTGACGGAAAGGAAAACCGGCACACCCCCCGCGCTGTTCCGGGCTATTGCTCCTTCTGCCAGACCCCGCCCTCGCGGCAGAAGCCCAGCACGCAGCCCGATACCGACAGCCGGTCCCCGGCGAGCACGAGCTTCGAGTTGTAGGTCTTGCCGTTGTCCGGCGCGAAGACCTTGCCGCGATACTCGCCGCCGCCGACCGCCTTGGTCTCGGAGATGATGTGGCGCCCGAGATTGGGGGACGCGATCTCGGCACCATCGGGTCCATAGGCCTTGACCAGCTGGCCGCAGAGCTGCGCACCGCAGGGCGCCACCTGCACCAGGCCGCTGTTGCCGTTGTCGTCGGGCGCCGTGCGCCAGGTGCCGAGCAGCGGCTCGGCCGAGGCCGTTCCCGCCATTGCCATGGCCGCCAGCGCGGCCCAGGCCAGTCTCTTCATGGTTGTCTCCTCCTCCATACAAGGCGAAGCTGACGCGAAGGTCAGCCGCGCAGGCAAGGCTGACGTGGCGTTGCATCCGGGGCCTTCGCGTGCCACAGCGCGGGCGCGACACAGCCCGGAGACCGCGCCATGATCCTGTACCCCGCCATCGACCTCAAGGACGGCCAGGCCGTGCGGCTCCTGCGCGGCGAAATGGACAAGGCAACCGTGTTCAACGACGACCCGGCGGCCCAGGCGCGGGCTTTCGTCGAGGCCGGGACCGAATGGCTCCACCTCGTCGACTTGAACGGGGCCTTCGCGGGCGAGCCGGTGAACGCGGCGGCGGTCGAGGCGATCCTCGCGGCCTGCCCGGGAACCCCCGCGCAGCTCGGCGGCGGCATCCGCGACATGAAGACCATCGAGACCTGGATCGAGAAGGGCCTCGCCCGGGTGATCCTCGGCACGGTGGCGGTCGAGAACCCCGATCTCGTTCGTGAGGCCGCGAAGGCCTTCCCCGGCAAGGTCGCGGTCGGCCTCGACGCGCGTGAGGGACGCGTGGCGACGCGCGGCTGGGCCGAGGAGACCGACGTGATGGTCACCGACCTCGCCAAGAGCTTCGAAGATGCCGGGGTGGCCGCGATCATCTACACCGACATCGCCCGCGACGGCGCGATGGCGGGGCCGAACGTGGCCGCGACCGAGGATCTCGCGCGCGCCGTGTCGATTCCGGTGATCGCCTCGGGCGGCGTGTCGTCGCTCGACGACCTGAAGGCCCTAAAGTCGACCGGTGTCATCGCCGGCGCGATCTCGGGCCGGGCGCTCTATGACGGCGCGATCGACCTTGCCGAGGCGCTGGCGCTGCTTAAGGGCTGACGCGAAGCGGCGCCGCACGGTCCCCCGCGCAGCGCCACCTTCATCACCTCGCGACTGCGCCGGGCCTCAAGCCGACCCGTGCGTGCCGGGGATCACTCCCCCGCCGCGGCCTTGGCAAATTTTTCCAGCGCGTTCTCCATCTTCTCGATGGCCTCGAGATCGTCGTCGACGGCGAGGTCGTCGAAGGTTTCCTCCGGCTCTTCATAGGCCACGAAGACCTGCCCCGACCCGTCGTCATAGGCGAGGATCTTGAGCGGCAGGTAGAGCCCCGCCAGCGGATCCTCCTGCATCACCGGCGTCCCGAGCTGCGGGTTGCCGAAGATCAGCAGCTGGCTGTCGGCCAAGGTCATGCCTGCCTGCTCGGCCCCGGCCCCGTGATCGACGCGGGCAAAGACGGTCGCCCCGGCCTCGGTGACGGCGGCTTCGAGGCGGTCCATCACCTCGGCGACGGTGCCGGTGGCTTGCATGGTTTCGGTCTCGGCCATGGCGGGGGCCGCGAGGGCGGTGGCGGCGAGACCGGCGAGGATCGTGCGTTTCATGTGAAATGCTCCCTTTGTGCTGCTGCTCAACCAGCAGATGCCGCCTTCCGTTCCGGCACTGGCCCCGCCGCGCCGGGAGGGTTAGAAGGGCCGCGACCGCAGGAGGGCCCTACATGCTCAAGACCCGCATCATTCCCTGTCTCGACGTGGCCGATGGCCGCGTGGTGAAGGGCGTCAATTTCGTCGACCTGCGCGACGCGGGCGATCCGGTGGATGCCGCCCGCGCTTATGACGCGGCGGGCGCCGACGAGCTGTGTTTCCTCGACATCCACGCCACACACGAGAATCGCGGCACGATGTTCGACCTCGTCCGGCGCACCGCCGAGAGCTGCTATATCCCGCTGACCGTGGGCGGCGGGGTGCGCAGCCATCACGACGTGCGTGCTCTGCTGCTCGCCGGCGCCGACAAGGTGAGCTTCAACTCCGCCGCAGTGGCCGACCGCACCGTCGTCACCGAGGCGGCGCAGCGCTTCGGCGCGCAGTGCATCGTCGTGGCGATCGACGCCAAGACGGTGGAGCCGGGCCGCTGGGAAATCTTCACCCATGGGGGCCGCAAGCCCACCGGCATCGACGCGGTCGAGTTCGCCACCGACATGGAGCGGCGCGGCGCCGGTGAGATCCTGCTCACCTCGATGGATCGCGACGGCACGCGAGCGGGCTTCAACCTGCCGCTCACCCGCGCCATCTCGGACGCGGTCGACATCCCGGTGATCGCCTCGGGCGGCGTCGGCACGCTCGACCACCTCGTCGAGGGCGTGACCGAAGGCGGCGCCAGCGCGGTGCTTGCTGCCTCGATCTTCCATTTCGGCACCTACACCATCGCCGAGGCCAAGGCGCATATGCAGGCCGCCGGCATACCGATGAGGATGGCATGAGCCTGCACGATCTCGCCGCCACGATCCTTGCCCGTCGCGGCGCCGATGCCGATACCAGCTGGACCGCCAAGCTGTTGTCGAAGGGCCCGGAAAAATGCGCCGAGAAATTCGGCGAAGAGGCGGTCGAGGCGATCATCGAGGCGGTGAAGGGCGATCGCGAAAAGCTCGCCTCCGAGGCCGCTGACGCGCTCTACCACCTGCTGGTGATGTGCGCGGCGCGCGACGTGACGCTCGAGGACATCGAGGCCGAACTGGCCCGGCGCGAGGGCCGTTCCGGGCTGGCTGAGAAGGCCGCACGTCCCCGCTAAATACCATGACCCCGCCGCCGTGCCTCGGCGGCGGGGTTTTTCGCGGCGCTCAGGCTCAGGCGGCCTTGTCGGCCGGGCTCCAGGCGAACTTCTCGAACGGCTTGTCCACCGGCGTGCCGGCAAGGTGGTTGGTGTAGTTCGACATGACCTTCTGGCTGTAGCCCAGGATCACCTCGAGAATGTTGCGCTTGGTGAAGCCCGCATCGAGGAAGGCCTGCACCGAGGCGTCGTCGACATTGCCGTGATTGCGCACCAGCTTCAGCGTGAAGTCACGCAGCGCCTCGAGCCGGGCATTGGGCAGCGGCGTGCCGTCGCGCAGCGCGTTGGTGATCGCGTCGTCCACGCCCATGCTCTTGGCGATACCGGTATGGGCGGGAACGCAGTAATGGCAGGCGTTTTCGACATTCACGGTCTGCCACACGACGGTCAGCTCGTCCTTGTCGAAGCTCGAATTCACGAACAGCTCATGGATCCGCTGGTAGGCTTCGAGCAGGCCGGGCGCCTCGGCCATGACGGCATGCAGGCCGGGAACCCGGCCAAAGGCCGCGCGCGACTTGGCGAGCAGCGGCTTGCTCTCCTCGGGGGCGGTGTTGTCGTCGTGGAAGGTGAAATCGGTCATCGAGAACTCCGGTCGCTCTGTGGGGGGCATTGATGCCCGGACAGGACGACAGATAGCCGATTTGAGTGATCGCTCAACAGCCAAATTGAGCGATCACTCAAACTTGAGCGTAACTCCCTGTGCGGGGCACGGGACATTCGCCTCTTCCTCCCCTATCTTCTGCGCATGACACGAACCCGACCCTATGACCGCGACGTGGCGCTGGACGCCGCCCTGTCCCTGTTCTGGCGCAAGGGATATCACGCGACCTCCCTCAAGGATCTCGAGGGGGCCTTGCAGATGAAGCCCGGCAGCATCTACGCCGCCTTCGACAGCAAGCACGCGCTCTACTTGTCGGTTCTGGAACGCTATTTCTTGCGGTCGCGCGGCGAGCTGAAGGCGCTGCGCGAGCGACCGGGCCCGATCCTGCAGGGCCTTGCCGATCACCTGCGCGCCGTGGCGCGGCGCGAGGCGGACGACCCGGCTCGCAGCGCCTGCATGCTGGTACGTACGATGCTGGATGCGACGGCGGGTGAGGCCGAGTTGGGCGCCCGCGCGCGTGGCTATCTCGACGCGATCCGGGCCGAGATCGAAGCCGCCTTTCGCAAGGCACAGGAGAACGGCGAATTGACGGAGGCGCAGGACCCTGCCCGTCTGGCCCAGCGCTACCAGTCTAACATGACCGCGCTGCGGATCGAGGCGCATCGCGGGCTCGACGATGCCGCGCTGATCGCCCTGGCCGAGGAAATGGCGCAGGAGGTCGAAGCGCTGCGCCCGAACTGAGCGGCATTCACCCCGATAAAAAAAGCCCGGGCCATGGCCCGGGCTTCAAGGTGTGGAACGAGGGACAGTGAAATGAAGCGCATATGTTCCAGATACGCGCCTCCATGAAACGATCTAACCACGAAAAGGTTCCACGCGAAGACGGCTTCCCCAATTCGTGAACGGGTGGTTAGCAAAGCGAGAGCTAGCCTGCCGTCGTGGCCCGGGCGGCATAGAGTGCCACTGCGGCTGCGTTCGAGACGTTCAGCGACCCAAATCCCCCCGCCGCGTCGATCCGCACCAACGCGTCGCAGGTCTCGCGCGTTCTCTCCCTGAGCCCCGGCCCCTCGGCGCCGAGCACCAGCGCCACGGGACGGTCGCGGCGCCCCTCGAGTGCCTGCTCGATGCCCTGCTCCGCCTCGCCGGCGAGGCCCAGCACCAGATAGCCCATATCCTTCAGCCGTTGCATGGTGTCGGCGAGGTTCCGGACCCGCAGATAGGGCTGACGCTCCAGCGCGCCCGAGGCGGTCTTGGCCAGCGCCCCCGTCTCGGGAGCGGAATGCCTTTGCACGCCGATCACCGCCCGGGCGCCGAACACCTCGGCCGAGCGCAGGATCGCCCCCACATTATGCGGGTCGGTGACACGGTCGAGCAGCAGGAGCCGCGGCGGCCCGGCGCGCTCGCCGCCCAGCGCGATGTCGTCGAGCGAGCCCCAGTCGAGCGGCTTGACCTCGAGCGCCGCGCCCTGATGCACGGAGTCCGGGTCGATCGGGGCGGCGAATTTGCGCGGATCCGAGATCTCGGGCGTCATGCCGCTCTCGGCGATGGCGTCGGCGAGCTTGGCCTCGGCGTTCTTGGTGACGACGAGACGCAGCCGCTCGCGACGCGGGTTCATCAGCGCGTCGCGTACCGCGTGCAGGCCGAACAGCCAGACCGTCTCGGCGGCCGAGGCGCGCTTGGCCTGCTCCTTCTCGATGACCCATTTCGGCTTTTTCATCGCGCTCTCCGCTTGGCTTGGGGCTTCGCCTGATTGCGCTTTCGCGGCCGCGAAGTCCAGCGGCCGCCCCCATGCGCCGCGCCGTCGGGGAAGCCGGATTTTGAGGTTGACGCCTCCGTGGAGCACGCGTATTCCCGCTCTCGCACCGGGTCGAGGCCCGGCTGCGGGCGACGAGCTGCAAGGTGCGGCAGCGGACTGTAACTCCGCCGGGGAGACCCACGCCTGGTTCGATTCCAGGGTCGCCCACCACCCCTCCCCCCTTTTCAAGACGACGGTTTGACCGGCCGATGCACCCCTCATAGGGTCGGCGCGGGGAGACGCGCATGGGTCGTTTCGACATCGTCATCATCGGCCAAGGCGGCCGGATCGAGGCCGAGGCGCTGCTGCTCGCTGCCTCTCTGCGCGCCCGTGCCCCGGGATTCGCGGGCCGGCTCCTCGTGGCCGAGCCGCAGCCTGGGCCGCTCTGGCCGGACGATCCGCGGATGAGCGACGACGGCCGCGCCATGCTGTGCGAACTGGGGGCCGAGATCCTGCCCTTCGAGAACCGGCATTTCGGCGCGTCCTACCCGCATGGCAACAAGATCGAGGCGCTCTGCGCCCTGCCTGCCGCTCCCTTCCTGTTCCTCGACAGCGACACGCTGATCCTGGGCGAGATCGGCGATCTTCCGATCGACACCCACCCGCCTGCCGCCTCGATGCGGCGCGAGGGCACATGGCCGATCGAGGAGGTCTACTGGCCGGGCTACACCGCGAGCTGGCGGTCCCTCTACGACCGTTTCGGGCTCGACTTCGAAAGCTCGCTCGACAGGAACTGGCCCGACGAGTTCTGGAAACGCTACCTCTATTTCAACGCCGGTTGGTTCTGCGGCCCGGATGCGCAGGCCTTCGGCGCACGATTCTTGGATTACGCCGTGCAGATCCAAGACGACCCGCCGGCCGAGGTGGCGCTGCAACCCTTCGACCCATGGCTCGATCAGGTGGCCTTGCCGCTGGTGATCCACGCCCTGGGCGGCGGCCGTCCCGGCCCGGCGCTGGCCGGGCTCGACGGGGCGATCACCTGCCACTACCGCACCTTTCCCCTGCTCTATGCGCGGGAAGATGACGCGGTGGTCGAGACGCTGGAACAGGTGGCGGCGCCGAACCGGCTCAAGAAGCTTCTGAAGCGGCACGAACCGATCCGCCGCATGGTCTATCAAGGCCGCGGCGCCAAGGTCCGGGCCCTGTTCGACCGCAATGCCCTGCCCGCGCAGGAAAAGGAGATCCGAACCATACTGCGTGCGCATGGTTTCTGGATGAGGTGACACCCGAAGGAGGCCGCGATGTTCATCCCCGACATGCTGTTCCAGGATTGGACCGGGATCGCCCGCACCATCGTGGTCGGCGCGCTGGCCTATGCGGGGCTCGTCGCCTTCCTGCGCATTTCCGGCAAGCGGACGCTGGCCAAGCTCAACGCCTTCGACCTCGTGGTTACCGTGGCGCTGGGCTCGACACTGGCGACGATCCTGCTGTCGGAAAGCGTGGCATTGGCCGAGGGGCTGGTGGCCTTTGGGCTGCTGATCGGCCTGCAATGGCTGGTCGCGCGCGCCTCGGTCGGCTCCACCCGCTTCGCCCGCATGGTCCGCTCGGAGCCCAGCCTGCTGCTGCGCGACGGCGAGATGCTGCGCGGCGCGATGGCCCGCGAACGCGTCACCGAGGAAGAGCTAGAGGAGGCGATCCGCAATTCCGGCAAAGCCGATCGCACCCAGCTCGCCGCCGTGGTGCTCGAGAGCGACGGCTCCTTCAGCGTGATCGAGGGTCCCGTGCGCGACCTGCCCGGCATGGACAAGTCGCACTAGGTGTCGGGCTTACTCGATGGCCCAGACCATGCTGACCCCGGCCGAGATCTCGACCTCACCTTGGGCGATCGGCACGCCGCCATCCGCGGCCATGCGCATTTCCATCATCGCCGGGCGTGGCCCGAAATCGGCCCCGGTCTCCGAGATCGACAGCACTTCGCCGAGCGTTACCCCCGCCGCCTCGGCATAGGTTGCCGCGCGGGCCTGCGCATCGGCGATGGCGGCCCGCCGCGCCTCGTCATGCGCGCTCGCCCGGTCTTCGAGGGCGAATTCGAGTCCTTCGAGCCGGTTCGCCCCCTCGCCCACCGCGGCGTCGAGCACCTCGCCCAGCCCGTCGAGATCAACCACCCGCAATTCGACCAGCGTGGTGGCGACGAAGCCTTCGGGTTCGGATTGCCCGTCATGCATCCGCGCATAGTCGCGGTCGAGGCTGAGCTGGCCGGTCTGGACGTTTTCGGGTGGGATGCCCGCCGCCTCGAGCCGCTCCAGCACCCGCGCCATGGCGGCGTTCATCGCGTCGAGCGCGGCGCGCGCGGTTTCGGCCGTTTCGCTGACGCCGAGCCGCACCCGGGCGATCTCCGGGGCGGCGCGGACATGACCCTCGCCGCGCACGGCGATGCTGCGCTGTTGGGGTGCCGGTGTCTCGACCGGCTGCGCTGCTCCGGCACCGGCCATGCCGGCGAGAAGCGCCGCGGCGAGAATGGTGTGTTTCATGGGGACCTCCCTGGTCTTCATTCCGTTCGGGTCGCAGGGAACGCCCGCAATTAGGGCGACGCAAGAGAGGAGCAGTCATGCGACGATCACAACCTCGGGGTGGCGGGTTGCGCACGCGGAAAGCCGCCGGCAAAATGTCGCCGGTCAGGCGCGTCTGTTTCCGGACCCCGCCAGTGATGCTAAGGCCGATCGCATGACACCCAATTTCGCCCTGTCCCTCTCTCTAGAGGGCCTGAGACTTCTGCATCGCGACGCCGAGGGCTGGACGCTTATCGGCGACGTGCCGCTCGACAGCGCCGATCTCGCGGGCGAACTGGCGGCGCTGCGGGCCCGTGCCCTGGCCCGCGCGCCCGAAGGCATGCGCACCAAGCTGCTGATTCCCGAGGATCAGATTCGCTACCTCGAACTCGAGGGCGAGCAAGACGCGGTAGCCGTGGCGCAGGCGCTGGAGGGCGCGACTCCCTACACCGTCGACGAGCTGGCGATCGATTTCGTGGTGACCCAAGGGCGCACCCATGTCGCCGCCGTGGCGCGCGAGACCCTCGACGAGGCGCTCGCCTTCGCGCGCGAGCATGCGATGGCACCGGTGGCCTTCGCCGCCGTGCCGGAGACCGGGAACTTCCCGGGCGAGCCCTTCTTCGGTGGCGTGCCGGGCCTGGGCGCGCCGGTGACGCGCGACACCGTGCCGGTACGCGCCCGCGCCGTGGCGCTGGCCGAAGCGCCGGAGCCTTTCCCCACGCCGGAACCGGCGACCGAGCCGCTGCCGACCGATCCGGCTGTCGAGGAGCAGGCCGACAGCGCCCCCGCCGAGGCGCCGGATCAGGAAACTGAGCCTGAGCCTGAACCTGAGTTGACCGAGGCTCCTGTCGCGGCGCCCGCCGAACCGGCCCCCCAACCGGAGGCGGGCCTGTCAGGCGTTCAGGAAGACATCCCGGCAACGCAACCGGACGACGACGGCATGCCTGCCGAGCAGTCCTCC
Organism: Limimaricola variabilis; assembly: GCF_034371605.1. NCBI lineage: Bacteria > Pseudomonadati > Pseudomonadota > Alphaproteobacteria > Rhodobacterales > Paracoccaceae > Limimaricola > Limimaricola variabilis. The sequence goes on from NZ_CP139691.1 coordinate 1,625,684, forward strand.
GCTTACGAGACGGAGGCTGACAGGGTCCCTGAACCGCTCGAAGCTGAGCCGCTGTCGGAGCTTGAGCCGGAGCCGGTGCCAGTGCCGGTGCCACGACCCTTGTCCGAACCGGAGCCGGGCGAGGATGAAGATGACGCCCTGCTCGCTTCTCCCTCCCCTGCCGCGCCCCCCCGCACCGCGTCCCCGGCGGGCGACCAGCCGCGCCCTGCCGCGCCGCCGGCCTCGCCGCCCTTGCCGCCGCGCGGTGAGGCTGTTCCGGCCGTGCCACCGGCGGATCGGGAAGCGGCAGAGGCCGCGAAGCGGATCATGCCGCCTGCCATGCCCCGGCCGGGCGCGCCGCCAGCCGCGATGCCCGCCGTCCCACCGGCCGAAACGAGCGCTCGCAAAGAGCCCGAAACGCCGAACGGCGCCGAGGCGCAGGCGCTCGCCGCCGGTGCCGCGCTGAAAACCGCGACGCCGGCAGCGGCCGCGACCGCACCCAACCGTGGCGTCGACCGCGCCAGCGAGCGCGAGCGCATGACGGTGTTCGGCGCCCGCCGCTCCGAGCCGGAGACCCGGCCGGGTCGTGGCGCGCTCATGGCCGGGCTGGCCGCGTTGCTGATTCTCGTGCTGCTCGTCGGACTGTGGCTGCGTGGCAGCAGTGAGGCGCCGCAGGCCGGGCTGCTGCGCGATTCTTCTCCGGCCGTGGAGATGGAGCCTGCGGCCACCGCTGCGCCGGAGGCTGCGGATACGCAGGAAATCGAAGCCGCCGCCATGCCCGAGCCGGTGGAGCTACCGAATTACGACGACTATCCCGAGCCCGAGCCGGTCTCGGCCGCCGCCATCAGCCCGGCCGAAGCCGAACGCATCTATGCCGCGACCGGCGTCTGGCTGCGGGCCCCGCGCCTGCCGCTGACCCCGCGCAGCGAAGCGCTCGAGGCGCCGGTGCCCGCACTGGCCGATCAGGCGCTGACCGGGGATATGCCCCTGATACGACTCGCCGCCGCTTCGCCCGATGCGGGTCTGCCGGCGCAGAGCGTTCCGCCCCCCGCCGGCAGCGTCTTCGACCGCGACGCGCGCGGCTTCATCGCCGCGACGGTCGAGGGGACCGTGCTGCCGCAGGGCCTGACGGTCTATAGCGGCCGTCCCGAGATCCTGCCGCCGAACCGCCCCGGCACCGTCGCGCCCTCGCAACCGGCTGAAGCCGAAGCCGAATCCGAATCCGACACTGGCACCGACGAAGAGTCTGGCGAGCAGCTGACGATCCTGGTTCCGGAAGTTACCCCGGAGTCCCGCCCTGAGGATCTGGCCCCGAACGCGGGTCCGCCCCCCGTTGTGCCGCCGAATCGCCCGGGCACGCTCGTCCCCGAGGCTGAGGCCGACGCGGAGGAGGATGGCGAAGCGGCTCAGGCCGAGGTGTCGCCCGGCGGCGTGGCGCTCGACGCCCTGCGGCCCACCCGCCGCCCTGAAGATCTCGAGCCCGAGCCGCTGGCCGCCTATGAGGGGCCGCGCCCGCCGCTGCGCCCCGAGGGGCTGGCCCCCGATGCCCAAGCGCAGGTGGACGAGGCCGCCGACGCGCAGGCCGAGGCCCTGGCCGAGGCGGTGAGCAGCACCCCCGATGCGCCGCCGGCCCGTGCCTCGGTCGCCGACGCGCTGGCCTCTCTCATGGCCGATGCGCCCGACCCGCTGGCCAATGCCACGGCGCAGGCGGTTCCGACCGCGCGCCGCCCCGATTCCCGGCCCCGCAATTTCGACCGGGTCGTCGCCCAGAGCCGCGCGCGCGTGGCGGCCCCCGCCCCCGCCGCCACGGAGCCCGAAGAGGTGGCCAGCGCCACCGTCGCGCCGGACGGCCCGGTGCCGGGCGGCGTCGCGCGCGCAGCCACCATCGATGGCGCGATCAACCTGCGCGACATCAACCTGATCGGCGTCTATGGCCGGCCGGGCGCGCGCCGCGCGCTGGTGCGGATGGCGAATGGCCGTTACCTGCGGGTCGGCATCGGCGACTCGCTCGATGGCGGACGCGTCACCGCGATCGGCGACGACGTCCTGAACTACGTCAAACGCGGTCGTACGCTGGTTCTGCAGATCCCCGACTGATCTCGCGCACATTGCCTTCGCCTGCCCCAGCGGCGATAGCTGGGGCATGCAGGGATTTCTCTTTCAGGCCACGATCTATCTGGGCGCGGCGGTGCTGGCCGTGCCGCTCGCCGCGCGGCTCGGCCTCGGCTCGGTGCTGGGCTACCTCGCCGCCGGGATCATCATCGGCCCGGCCACCGGGCTGGTCGGGGCCGAAACCGAGGATCTCCAGCATTTCGCCGAATTCGGCGTGGTCATGATGCTGTTCCTGATCGGGCTGGAGCTGGAGCCCCGCGCCCTGTGGAACATGCGACAACGGCTGATCGGACTGGGCGGCGTGCAGGTGGTGGTGACCACCGGCGCACTGTTCGCCGCCGGCAGCCTGCTCGGGCTCGATCCGCGCGTCGCGCTGGCCACCGGGCTGATCTTCGCGCTCTCCTCCACCGCCATCGTTCTGCAGACCCTCTCGGAGAAGGGGTTGGTGCAGACCCAGGGCGGGCGGTCGGTCTTCTCGGTCCTGCTCACCCAAGACATCGCCGTGATCCCGATGCTGGCGCTGCTGCCCCTGCTGGCGCTGTCGACCCATGGCGGCGGGAATGGCCACGATACCCCGGCCAACCCGGACGCGCCCGGCGTCAAGGAGGTCGAGGCAGCGCGCACGCTGATCGAGAACCTGCCCGGCTGGGCGGTGACGCTGGTGACGCTAGGCGCAGTGGCCGTGGTCGTTCTGGCCGGCATCTACCTGACCCGCCCGGTCTTCCGCTACATCCACCATGCCCGGCTGCGCGAACTCTACACCGCGCTGGGCCTGCTGATGGTGGTGTCGATCGCGGTGCTGATGGAGCTGGTCGGCCTCTCGCCCGCGCTGGGCACCTTCCTCGCCGGGGTGGTGCTCGCCAACTCCGAGTTCCGCCACGAGTTGGAGAGCGACCTCGAGCCGTTCAAGGGCCTGCTGCTGGGGCTGTTCTTCATCACCGTGGGTGCCGGCATCGACTTTGGTGTGCTTCTGGACAGCCCGATGCGGATCGTGGCGCTCACTCTGGGCGTGATCACGATCAAGGGCGGGCTGCTCTACCTGCTGGCGCGACTGGCGCGGATGCACACGCGCGACCGCTGGCTGTTCACACTGGCGCTGGCGCAGGCGGGCGAGTTCGGCTTCGTGCTGTCATCCTTCTCGCTGCAGCAGGGCGTCCTGGCGCAGTCCGAGGCGGAGGTGATCCGGCTGGTGATCGGCCTGTCGATGCTGGTCACGCCGCTGCTGTTCATCCTCTACGAACAGCTCGTCAAACGCGCCGAGAAGGCACCCGATCTCGACCCGGACGAGATCGACCGCAAGGCGCCCGTGATCATCGCCGGGATCGGCCGCTTCGGGCAGGTGGTGAGCCGTCTGGTGCAAGGCGCGGGCATCGACACGGTGGTGCTCGACCATGACATGGAGATGGTCGACACGATGCGTCGTTTCGGCTTTTCCGGCTTCTTCGGCGACCCGACCCGGCCGGATATCCTCCATGCCGCCGGGCTGGAGACGGCGAAGGTGCTGGTGGTGGCGCTCGACGACCGTCATGCCGCGCTCAAGCTCGTCCGCCACGCCCGCGCGCAGCGACCGGACCTGCACATCGTCGCCCGGGCCTTCGACCGCGAGCATGTCTACCAGCTGTTCCAGGCGGGCGCGAACGACATCGTCCGAGAGATGTTCGATTCGAGCCTGCGGGCCGGGCGCTACGTGCTGGAGAATATCGGCCTGTCGAAATTCGAGGCCTCGGAAATCGAGATCGCCTTCTACCAGCAGGACCGGGCCGGGGTGCGCGAACTGGCGCAACTGTGGAAGCCCGGCATCCCGGTCGCGCAGAACGCGGAATACGTGAAACGCGCGCGCGAGCTGAACAAGGATCTGGAGACCATGATCCTCGAACGGCTGCATCCGCAGGGCGACGCCGCCGAGACCGGCGACGTCGTGGGCTACCGCAGCAAGGATCGCAGCTGATCAGCCGTCGCTGACCCCGGCCTCGGCAAAGCTCGCCATGCCGGAATGGCAGGCGATCGCGCCCTTGAGCACGCCGATCGCCAGCGTCGCGCCCGACGCCTCGCCGAGCCGAAGCCCGAGCGAGAGCAAAGGGGTCTTGCCCAGCGCATCGATCAGGCGCGCATGCGCCGCCTCGGCGCCCTGGTGCCCGGCCACGGCGTGGTCGAGCGCCCCGGGCGCGGCACGGTGCAGCACCAGCGCGGCGGCGCAACAGATGAAGCCGTCGAGGATCACCGGGATGCGGTGATGCCGCGCGGCCAGGATAGCGCCCGCCATCGCCGCGATCTCGCGCCCGCCCAGCTGGCGCAGCACCTCCAGCGGGTCCTTCTCACCGGCGATCCGGGCCACGCCCTGCGCCACGGCCTCGGTCTTGCGCGCGAGACCGGCATCGTCGACCCCCGTGCCCCGGCCGGTCCAATCCTCGGCCCGGCCCCCTTCGAGCGCATGGGCGATCGCCGCGGCCGAACAGGTATTGCCGATCCCCATCTCACCCGCGACGAAGAGGTCGGCCTCGGGATCCACCGCGTTCCAGCCGATGGCCAGCGCGTCCACCAGCTCGGCCTCGCTCATCGCCGGGCCCTCGACGAAATCGCCGGTCGGTCGGTCGAGGTCGATGGGATGGGCGGTCATGCGTGCGCCGAAGGCTTGGGCGAGCTGGTTCACCGCCGCGCCACCGGCCTCGAAATTGCCGACCATCTGGGCGGTCACCGCCGCCGGAAAGGCCGAGACGCCGCGCGCCACGACGCCGTGATTACCGGCGAAGACCGCAACCTGCGGCCGCTCCATGCGGGGCCGGGCATCGCCGCGCCAGCCGGCATACCAGATCGCCAGTTCCTCGAGCCGCCCCAGCGCCCCGGCGGGCTTGGTCAATTGGGCGTCACGCGCCTCTGCCGCGGCGATCGCCGCCGTGTCGGGACCGGGCCGTTCGGCCAGCAGGACGCGGAAGGTGGACAGGTCGTCGAAAGGGGCGGTCATGCGGCATCCTCGTTGCATCCCGGTTTGTCCGTGCCTAACCGGTGTCGGCGAAGTTTGGAAAGAGGTTCCCGATGCTCCTGCCCCTGCGTGCGGCCCTAGGCCTGCTGACCCGCCTCCCCGTGCAGCCGGCGCCGCTCCGGCCCGAAGGTGTGTGGGCGTTCGGGCTGGCGGGGCTGGCGGTGGGCGGGCTCGCGGCGGCGCTCTACTGGCTGGCGCTGGCGATGGGGCTGCCAACGGGACCGGCCGCGGCGCTGGCGCTGGCGGCGCAGGTGCTGCTGACCGGCGGTCTGCACGAGGACGGGCTGGCCGATTGCGCCGACGGCCTGTGGGGCGGGTTCGAGCGGGCCGGTCGGCTCGAGATCATGCGCGACAGTCGGGTCGGCAGCTACGGCGTGCTCGGGATCGGGCTGACGCTACTGTTGCGCTGGTCGGCGCTCGTGGTCGCGGGCCCGCTGGGGCTGGTGGCCGCTGCCGTGCTGAGCCGCGCGGCGATGATCTGGCCAATGCACTGGCTGCCGCATGCGCGCAAGGACGGGCTGGCGCGTCTGGCCGGACGCCCCTCGATGCGCGCCACCGGCCTCGCCTTCGGCTTGGCGACGCTGCTGGCCCTGCCCTTTGCCGGCTGGGGCCTGCTGGTCGCTCTCCCGCTCGCGGCAATGGCGGCGCTGGCCTGCAGCTGCATCGCCAAGGCCAAGATCGGCGGGCAGACCGGCGACGTGCTCGGCGCGACCCAGCAGATGGCCGAGATCGTGGTGCTGCTCGGCCTCGCGGCGCTGGTCTAGCGCGTGCAGTCCAGAGCCGGCCCGAAGCCATCGGGCTCCAGCGGGCCGATCTCGCGCGCGGTGAGCGCACCATCGATCAGGCGCACCGCCATCGCCCTTTGCCATCCCGCATCGGCGAGAACCAGTTCGGTCCCCTCGCCGCAATCGCGGATACCGCCCTCGATCCGGGGTACGCCGAATCGGTGATTGGTCAGCCCCTCGAGCGCGGCGACCTCCTCCAGTACGCCATCCTGCATCCGCCAGACCCGCAGCACCCGCGCCAGATGCGGCCGGTCGACATAGGCCAGCTCGACCCGGCCGTCGCCATCGAGATCGGCGGGCGGCATGGGGGCGAGCCAGCGATGCGGCGTGCCGATGAACGGCGTGGCGGCAATGAGCCCCTCGGGACCGTAGACCGAAAGCCGCGCCCCCTGCGCCGTGTCGGTCTCCACCACCACGGCATCCAGCCCGCCATCGCCGTCGACATCCGCGAGGCGCGGCGCGAGATCCTCGAACACCCGGTGCTCCGGCAGGCGGACGACGCGCGTCGCGCCATCCGGGGTCACCATCTCCAGCGCGCCCCACTCCTCGGTCTCGCCGAACACGCCATGCGCGTAGCGCGTGGTCGGTTCGGCGAATCGCGCCTCGGCCAGCCCCTGCGCCACCGCGGGACCGGCCAGCGCCGCGCCCAGGAGCAGCCCTGCCAGAGCCCGCTGCATCAGATCTGCCGCTCGGGCATCCGCACCACCAGCCCGTCGAGCGCGTCCGACACCTTGAGCTGACAGGTCAAGCGCGAGGTCTCGGCATCCGGCTCATAGGCGAATTCGAGCATGTCCTCTTCCATCGGGTCCTTCTCGGGCAGCTTCGCCACCCAGCCCGCATCGACATAGACATGGCAGGTCGAGCAGGCGCAGGCGCCGCCGCAATCGGCCTCGATGCCGGGGATGCCGTTGTCCCGCGCGCCCTCCATGACGGTGAGGCCGTTGGCCACGTCGACGACATGCTCGGTGCCGTCATGCTCGATATAGGTGATCTTCGCCATCTGCGGCTCCTCTGTCGCGTTGCGCCGCCCTGTCTAGGCGAGCAATGGCGCGCCCGCCAGAGCCGCGAGGCGCCGCTCCGCCAGATGTGTTGCGGCACGCGCGCCACGCGCCGCCGCTGCCGCGCCCGGCGGCTTCCGGCAGCGGCCGGGGCGGTCTAGGGTCGGCCCGACAACCATCCCGGTGCCCCATGTTCCGCCTGCTCCTCGCCCTTCCCCTCGCCGCCTGCGCCGTCACCCTGCCACAGGTGCCGGCCTTCATGGCGGCCGAGATCGAGACCCGCGAGGATGGGCGCTGCTATGGCCGCGACATCACCCCCGCCGTTCTCGAGACGGTGCAGGAACAGCTGCGCGAGCCGGGAGACGGCCCGGCCCGCTATCGCAGCGTGACGCGACAGCGAATCGTCCAAGAGCGCCGCGAAGTCGCGTTCGAGACGCTCTGCCCGCCCGCCTTCACGCCCAGCTTCGTCGAGACGCTGCAACGCGCGCTGGTCACCCGCGGCTTCCATCCCGGCCCGGTGACCGGGCAGCTCGACCAGCGCAGTCTCGACGCGGTGCGCGCCTTCCAGCGGGCCACGGGCGGCCCCGACAGCCCGGTGCTGTCGCTGGCCTCGGCGCAGCGGCTCGGCATCGTCGCGCTGACGCCCGAACAGCTCGAGATCATGAACCGGCGCTGAGCACGAAAAAGGGCGCCCGAAGGCGCCCTTTCAATGATTCCCGCGCAATGGGGATCACTCGGTCTCGCCGAGCCCCAGCGCCACGAAGCGCGGATCGCCGGCGCGACGCACCAGCAGCAGCAGCGACTTGCGCCCAGCTTCGCGGGCTTCTTCGACGCGGGCTTCGAAATCGGCGATCGAGGCGACCGGCTGCTGACCAGCCTCGGTGATCACGTCGCCCGCGGCGATGCCCTTTTCGGCGGCATCAGAAGCCGGATCCACGTCGGTCACGACCAAGCCTTCGGCGTCCTCGGCCAGTTCGAGCTGCTGGCGCAGTTCGGGCGTCAGCTCCGACAGGTTCAGGCCGAACATCTCGGTCTCGGCGGCGTCGCCCGAACCGTTGGCCGATGCCGGCACAGCGGCCTCGGCATCCTCGCGGCGGCCCAGCGTCACGGTGAGCTCGACCGTCTCGCCGTTGCGCAGCACCGTTACCGGCACCGCCTCGCCCACCGGGGCACGGCCGACCATGCGCACGAGGTCACGGGTGTCCGGAACCTCCTTGCCGTCGAAGTTGACGATCACGTCGCCCGCTTCCATGCCGGCCTCCATCGCCGGGCCCTCGGGCACGTCGGTGACGAGCGCACCGGCGGCGCCTTCCAGCCCCTCGATCGCTTCGACCATGTCGGGGGTTACGTCCTGGATCCGCACGCCGAGCCAGCCGCGCCGGGTCTCGCCATACTCGCGCAGCTGGTCGACCACCTCGGTCACCACGTCGGAGGACATGGCGAAGCCGATGCCGATCGAGCCGCCATTGGGCGACAGGATCGCGGTGTTCACACCGATCACCTCGCCGGACATGTTGAACAGCGGGCCACCCGAGTTGCCGCGGTTGATCGCCGCGTCGGTCTGAATGTAGTCGTCATAGGTCCCCGACAGCGCGCGGCCGCGGGCCGAGACGATACCGGCCGAGACCGAGAAGCCCTGCCCCAGCGGGTTGCCCATGGCCATGACCCAGTCGCCGACGCGGGCCCCCTCCGCGGTGCTGTCGCCGAACTCGACATAGGGCAGCTCATCGCCCTCGACCTTGAGCAGGGCGATGTCGGTCGAGGCGTCGGTGCCCACCACCTCGGCCTCGAGCACCTTGCCCGAGAAGAACTCGATGTTGATCTCGTCGGCGCCCTCGATCACGTGGTTGTTGGTCACGACATAGCCGTCGGCCGAGATTACGAAGCCCGAGCCGAGCGCCGAGGAGCGGCGCGGCGCGCTGTCGCCGCGCTCCTGGAAGTCGCGGAAGAACTCCTCGAAGGGCGAGCCCTCGGGGACCATGCCCTGCGGCCCGGTCGGCGCGGAGACCATGGTCGAGGTGGTGATGTTGACCACGGCCGGGCTGACCTGCTCGGCCAGATCGGCGAAGGTCAACGGACGCGTCGCGTCCGGCGCGTCGGCGGTGGTCCGCGGCTCGGCTTCCGGGGTGACGGCGGTGTCCTGGGCCGCGAGCGGGGCCACCTGACCCAGCCCCAGCGCGGCGCCCAGGGCCAGCACCGAGACGGCGCGGAATGGTGACTTGAAGTTGGTCTTGGCGTTCACGGGCACACTCCTGTTTGGTCCTGTGCTGCGGAGCGCGACGCAAGGGCCGCTCCGGTCGGCGCAGACCATCAACCTAAGTTGCGCGGGCCGCAACTCAAGCCCCGTCGCGGCGCGTCAAAGCGGTGTGAAAGGTTGTAACACCCGCCCGCCCCGCGCGGCTCAGCCGCTCATTGCCCGGACGATCCACAGCAACGCGACGCCGATCGCCAGCGTCGTCAGCCCGGCGAGACGCCGCGCCTCTGGCGGCATGTCGCGCAGGCCGTCGAGCATCCTCATCAACGCCGAAGGGGCCAGCGCCCAGGCCAGCCCCTCGATCACCAGAACCAGGCCCAGGCCCAGCAGAATCGGCGTCACTGCGTCGCCGTCTCGGCTTCGACCCCGGCCTCGGCCTCATCCCCGGGCAGGATCACCCGCGGACGCAGCGTCTCGGCCTGGCCTTCGGCGGCCGCGTCGGCCTCGGCCTGTGCATCGATCTCTCCCTCTTCGGTCGAGAAGGTCACGGTGCCGTCCTCGCCCTGCCGCACCTGCAGACTGTCGAGGCGGATCGCCCCCGCCCCGGCCGCGTCGGCGCCTTCGCCCTGCGAGGTCTCGTTGGTGCGAGGCCGCGCCGGGGCGGGGCTCACCCCCTCGGGCAGATCGTCGTCGTAGAGGTAGTCGAAGAAGGCGCTGTCGGGGGTCATCACCAGTTGCGAATTCGACCCCTGCAGTGCCCGCTCATAGGCCTGCAACGAGCGGTAGAAGTCGAAGAACTCCGGGTCCGCGCCATAGGCCCCAGCAAAGATCGCGTTGGCTTCGGCATCGGCCTCGCCTCGGGTTACCTGCGCCTCGCGCTCGGCTTCCGACAGGGTCTCGATCACGGTCCGGTCGGCCAACGCGCGCACGCGCTGCGCGGCCTCGTTACCGCGGGCGATCTCGTCGGCGGCCTCGCGTTCACGCTCGGCACGCATCCGCGCGAAAGTTGCGTCGAGGTTCTGGCTCGGCAGGTTGGTCTGCTTCAGCCGTACGTCGACCACGTCGATCCCGAGGCCCTGCGCCGAACGCTGCGCCTGCTCGCGAATCCGGTTCATCAGCTCGCGCCGATCCGAGGAGAGGATCGTGTCCGAGGTCACCTGATCGGCACCGAGCACTTCGCGGATCTGCGCATTGAGGATCGAGCTCAGCCGATCCTCGGCGGCGCGCACGCCGCCGACGCCGACGGCCTGCCGGAACTGCACCACATCGCTGATGCGGTAGCGCGCGAAGGCGTCGACCACGAGGCGGCGGTCGTCCGAGGGGGTTACCTCGATCGTGTCGGTATCGAGCGACAGGATCCGGTCGTCATAGGTGACGACCTCCTGGATCAGCGGGATCTTGAGCCCGAGACCGGGCTCTTCCTTGACCTGACGGATCTGGCCGAACTGCAGCACCAGCGCCTTTTCGCGTTCGTCGACGACGTAGATCGAGGAGAGCGCCACGGCGACGGCGATGACGACGGCGGGCAGCGCGATTGCGGTGGTCTTCATATCAGTTCCCCTGCCCGGTGTTGCCGTCGGACGCGGCCGCGCCCTGCTGCGACTGGCCCCTGTCGCGGCCCAGCTCGTTCAGCGGCAGGAACGGCACGATGCCGGTGCCGCCATTTCCGCCAGTCATGAGCGACGGGTCGAGCACCATCTTGTCGACGTCGCCCAGCACCCGCTCCATCGACTCGAGATAGAGACGACGGCGCGTCACTTCCGGCGCCTGGGCGTATTCGTCCTGCACCGCCGAGAAGCGGCTGGCCTGACCCAGAGCGTCGTTGATGATCTGCGCGCGGTAGCCTTCGGCCTGCTCGATGGTCTGAGCGGCCTCACCACGCGCTTCGGCGAGCACCCGGTTGGCATAAGCGTCGGCCTGACGCTGCAGGCGGTCGCGCTCCTGCTCGGCGGCCTGCACGTCGCGGAAGGCGTCGATCACCTCCGAAGGCGGGTCGGCGCGGTCGAGGTTGACCCGGACGATGTTGATGCCGCTCTCATAGGCGTCGAGCGTCGCCTGGATCGACTCCATCGCCGTGTCGGCAATCACGCCCCGGTCGCGGTTGAGGATCGGCGCCAGGTTCGAGGCGGCAATGATCTCGCGCATCACCGATTCCGACACCGCCTGCACGGTCAACTGCGGGTCGCGGATGTTGAACAGGAAGCGCGCCGGATCCGAGACGTTCCACACCACCTGGAAGCCGATATCGACGATGTTGGCGTCGGTGGTCAGCATCAGACCGTCATTGTCGCGGCCGATGCCGATGTTCTCGGTCCGCTCGGAGGTCACGTTGACCACCTCATGTGTGACCAGCGGCCAGGGCGCGAAGTTCAGACCGGGGCTGCCGGTCGAGGAGTAGGAACCGAGGAACAGTTCGACGGACTGCTCTTCCGGGCGCACGGTGTAGAACGACATCACGCCCCACAGCACCAACGCGCCGGCGGCGACGAGACCGATCGTGCCGCGCGACATGCGGAAATTCGGGCCGCCATTGCCGCCCGATCCGTTGCCGCGACCGCCGCCGCCGCCGCCCATCAGCACGCGCAGCTGCTCGCGGCCCTTGTTCATCAGCTCGTCGATCTGCGGCGGCTCGCCGGGACGGCGCGGCCGCTGCGGGCCACCGGGCCGCCTGTCGTCATCCCCGCCGCCGGGACCGCGCCCGCCTCCGCCGCCGCCCCAGGGGCCGCCGTTGTTTCCAGCCATGAAGCCACTGTTCCCTTGTTGGTTTCCCCCGTGCCGGTTTTACCCGGCACGCTTTGCATGTGTGCCCTCAGGGGCGGTATTCAAGAACGCCGCGTCGGCTCGCGCATGGTCACGATCTCTTCGGCCATGGTCGGATGCACCGCGACGGTGCGGTCGAAATCCTCCTTGGTCGCGCCCATCTTGACCGCGATCCCGGCGAGCTGGATCATTTCGCCCGCTTCCGGTGCGACGATGTGACAGCCAAGGATCTTGCGCGTCTCGACCGAAACGACCAGCTTCATCAGCACCCGTTCGGCCGATCCCGCGAAGGCGGACTGCATCGGCTTGAAGGACGAGCAGTAGATCTCGACCGGCTCGATCTCGCGCGCGGCTTCCTCGGTCAGACCGATGGTGCCCAGCTCGGGCTGGGTGAACACCGCCGAGGGGATCAGCGCGTGATCGACCGGGGTCGGGTTGCCCTTGAACACGGTCTCGACGAACTGCATGCCCTCGCGGATCGCCACCGGGGTCAGGTTCACCCGGTCGGTCACGTCGCCGATCGCGTAGATCGAGGGGCAGGCCGTCTGGCTGTACTCGTCGACCTCGATCGCGCCCCCGCGTGCAAGGCGGACGCCAGCCTCTTCGAGGCCCAGCTCCTCGGTGTTGGGCCGCCGACCGGTGGCGAAGAGCACCGCGTCATAGACCGCCTCGTCGCCATTGGTGGCCTTGACCCAGACCGGGCCACGGGTGCCGAGCGCCGCCTCGGGCAGGTTGGTGCCGGCGCCGGCAGCGTCGGAATTGGTGCCGTGCTGGCGGGCCGGATCACCGGCCTCGGCCTCGGGGCACATCTCGACCACGTTGGTGCCCAGATGCAGGTCGATGCCGCGCGCGCGCATCGAATCCGCGATCAGCCCGCGCGCCTCGTCGTCGAAGCCGCGCAGAATCTGCGCGCCACGATAGAACTGCGTCACCTTCACGCCCAGCCCGTGCAGGATGTTCGCGAATTCGCAGGCGATGTAGCCGCCGCCGATGATCAGGATCGAGCCGGGGAGCGTCTCGAGATCGAAGATGTCGTCGGACACCATGCCCAGATGGGCGTTGGGCAGATCCGGCCGCACCGGCCGGCCGCCGGTCGCCACGAGGATATGCGCCGCGCTCTTGCGGCTGCCATCGGCAAGCTCGACGGTGTGCGGATCGGCGACGCGGGCGCGGGCGTCGAACATCTCCACCCCCGAGCCGTCGAGCAGGCGGCGATAGACGCCCTCGAGCCGGTCCAGCTCGGTGTGCAGCTTCTCGCGGAAGGGGCGCCAGTCGAAGCGGCCCTCGCCGATCTCCCAGCCATAGGCGCGGGCCTCCTCGAAGGTCTCGCCATAGCCCGAGGCATAGACCATGAGCTTCTTGGGCACACAGCCGCGGATCACGCAGGTGCCGCCCATGCGGCTTTCCTCGGCCAGCGCGACGCGTGCACCGGTGGCGGCGGCCATGCGCGCGGCGCGCACCCCGCCCGAGCCGCCACCGATCACGAAGAGATCATAGTCGAAAGCCATAGATTGGTCGGTCCCCGTTCAGTCGGAAATGTCTGTGAAGATGTTGTCGGCGGCGAGAAAATCGAACTGCGTCACCTCGGCCGCGCCGTCGAGCTCGAACCGCTCGACCTTGCCGTCGCCATGGCCGATGATCAGCGTGTCGCAGATATCGACGAAGAGCCCGTTCTCCACCACCCCGGCGATCTGATTGAGCGCGAGGCCGAGTTGGCGGGCATTGCCGATCCGGTTGAGATGCAGATCGAGCACGTAGTTGCCCTCGTCGGTGCGGACCGGCTCGCCGCCCTTCTCGCGCAGTTCCACCTCGCGACCCAGCACGTCGAGGCCGACCAGCGTCTCCTCGATCAGCGCCTTCGTGGCCTGCCAGCCGAAGGGGATCACCTCGACCGGCAAGGGAAAGGCGCCCAGCGTCTCGACCCGCTTGGTGGCGTCGGCGATCACGACCATCCGGTCCGAGGCGGTGGCGACGATCTTCTCGTGCAGCAAGGCGGCGCCGCCGCCCTTGATCAGGTTGAGCGCTCCGTCCACCTCGTCGGCGCCGTCGATGGTCAGGTCGAGCCAGCCCGCCTCTTCGAGCGACACCACCTCGATGCCCAGCTCGCGCGCCAGCTCGGCGGTGCGATGCGAGGTCGGCACGGCGCGGAAGGACAGCCCCTCCTCGCGCAGCCGCTCGCCCAGGCAACGGACCAGCCATTCCGCGGTTGAGCCGGTGCCCAGCCCCACGCGCATGCCGTCCTCTACCATGCGGCTCGCCTGCTTGGCAGCAACGAATTTCGCTTTCTCTACGGGTGTCAGATCCTTGGCCATCCGGCGCCTCCTCGCGGGTCCGCCCCGGTTATAGGAAAGATGCCCGGCACCTGCGAGGGGCAATCGACCCCGGCGCCGCGGGGTTTTCCGGTTGCACGGGACGAATATCGATGCTGCGATCCGCCCGCGCGGCGCGCTTTGGAGGCAGAATGACCCTGCGACTGCACTATGCCCCCGACAACGCCTCGCTCTGCGTCAGGCTGGCGCTCGAAGAGCTCGGCCTCGACTATCGCACCGTGCTGGTGGACCGCAGGATCCGGGCGCAGCGCGCGCCCGCCTATCTCGCGCTCAACCCGCACGGGCTGATCCCGGTCCTCGAGACCGAGGAGGGGCCGATCTTCGAGACGGCGGCAATCCTGCTGTGGCTGGCCGACAGGCACCGCGACCGGGTCGCGCTCTTGCCTCCGCCGGAGGCCCCCGACCGCGGTCGGGCGCTGGCATGGCTGTTCTGGATGTCGAACACGCTGCACCCGGCGTTGCGGATCATGTTCTACGGCGATGCCCATATCGCGCCGGCCCATGTCGCGGCCCTGCAAGAGGCCACCGCCCGCCGCATCGACGCGATGCTCGACCGGCTCGAAGCGGCGTTGCCGGAACTCGGGGATTGGCTCGGCGGCCATGGCCCCTCGGCGCTCGATTGCTACCTTGCGCCGATGCTGCGCTGGTGCGCGCTCTATCCCGAGGGCGGCACCGGCTGGTTCGGCCTCGGCACGCGCCCGCGGTTGCGCGCGTTGCTCGCGCATTTCGAGACGCGGGCCTGCGTCGCGGCGGCGATCGCGGCCGAGGGCCTTGGGGCAGCCCCCTTCACCGCACCGCGCCTGCCGCAGCCACCGGAAGGCAGCGCCACCTGAGGTCCTCATCCGGTCGGCCCGAAAGGGTCATTGCGAAGAGAAACGCGACGCCTCAGCCGGCGAAGTAGCGATCCGCCGGGAGATAGCCCGCCGCACGCACCGTTGCGCACCAGTCGCGCTCCAGCGCGGTGTCCCCCACCACGAGGTAGCGGTCGGCAGGGCCGTCGAGCATGGCGCGCAGCCGGGCGCGGGTCTCGCCCCAGCCCGCGGAGAGCCCCGGCGCGGCATGCGCGGCGTCGAGCGGCGCGGCACGGAGCACCCGGTTCGGGTCGAGCGGCGGCTGTACGACGGCAATCCGCAGTGCATCGAGAGCCTCCAGCTTCGCGCGCCGCGCCTCGGGCAGCCGGTCACTCGCGCGTAGGAGCCGCAGCGCGTTCGACGAAAACAGAAAGCCGATCAAGTCATGCCCGGTTGCCGCCCGCACCGAGGCGTAGCTTCGATAGTCGAGACCGAGCTCGGCGGCGCGCTTCACCCGCAGCCGCACCACCTCCACCGGCAGCACAGGCAGCAGTTCGCGCCGCGCCCGGCCCCAGGCATGCCGGCGCCAGCTCGCGCCGGGCTCGAGCGTCGGGCCGCCGTTATGGCTGATCACCGATCCCATTCACGCAGCCGCGCCACGTAGCGCGCCATGGTGTCGATCTCGAGATTGATCGATTTGCCGACGACTACCTCGCCCCAGTTGGTCACCTCCCGGGTATGCGGGATCAGGTTGATGCCGAACTCGGCGTCCTCGACCTCGTTCACGGTGAGCGAGGTGCCGTTCAGCGCCACCGAGCCCTTGGGCGCGATGAACTTGGCCAGCGCGTCGGGGGCGCGAAAACGCACCCGCAGGCTGTCGCCCTCGTCGCGGGTCGAGACCACTTCGGCCACGCCGTCGACATGGCCCGAGACGATGTGCCCGCCCAGCTCGTCGCCGACCTTGAGCGCGCGTTCAAGGTTGAGGCGCTTGCCCACCTGCCAGCCATCGCGGCCGATATTGGTGAGGTTCACCGTCTCGGCCGAAATCTGAACCTCGAACCAGTTGCGGGGCTCGCGGCCCAGCGCCACCACCGTGAGGCAGACGCCGTCGCAGGCGATCGAGGCGCCGATGTCGATGCCGTCGGGATCGTAGGCGGTGGCGATGCGGGCGCGCAGGTCGCCCTCTTGCACCACCTCGAGAACCTCTCCGACGTCGGTGATGATGCCTGTGAACATGGGTGCGCTCCTGTCTTGCGCCCCAAGACCTAGATGCGCGGTTCGCCCCGCACAAGGGCAGGCGCTTTTCCCTGCCCTCCCGGTGCCATAAAAGGGCCCGGCGCTTTTGCGAAATCGAAGGGATCGACCGTCACCATGGCCCGCATCATGACCGATCCCGCGACCAAGCGTTTCCTGTTCCTGCAAGGCCCGCACGGGCCCTTCTTCGACCGGCTCGCCGCCATGCTGCGTGCCGCCGGGGCGCGGACCTGGCGGGTCGGGTTCAACGCGGGCGACGCGGCCTTCTGGCGCGACCGCGCGGGCTATATCCCCTATCGCGGCGATGCGGCGGGCTGGGCCGCGACCTTCGGCATGCTCGTCGCCGAGCACGGCATCACCGACATCGTGCTCTATGGCGACACGCGCCCCGTCCACGCCACCGCCGTGGCCGAGGCCCGGGCGCGTGGCTTGACCGTCCATGTCTTCGAAGAAGGCTATCTGCGGCCCTGGTGGGTCACCTATGAGCGCGGCGGCACCAACGGCCATTCACGCCTGATGGAGATTGGCATCGACGAGATGCGCACGGCGCTGGAGCGCTCCGACCCCGAGATCACGGAAGCGCCCGCCCATTGGGGCGACATGCGCCAGCACGTCTTCTACGGCGCGCTCTACCATTGGTTCGTTCTGTTCCGGAACCACGCCTATCCCGGTTTCCCTGCGCATCGCGAGCTGCCACTCGCGACCGAGGCGCGCCTCTACACCACGCGGCTTCTGCTGATGCCCTTCATCGCGCTCGACCGGATCGTGGCCACGGCGCGGATCCGGTATGGCGGCTATCCCTATCACCTCGCGCTGCTGCAGCTCGAACACGACGCCAGCTTTCGCGCGCATTCGCCCTTCTCGCGCATGGCGGAGTTCCTCGAACTGGTGATCGCGGGCTTTGCCAAGGGGGCGCCGCGCCACCATCACCTCGTGTTCAAGGCGCATCCGCTCGAGAACGGGCAGGCGCCGCTCAAGCGGATGATCCGCGACCTGGCGCGCGTGCATGGCGTCGAGGCCCGGGTGCATTACCTGCGCGGCGGCAAGCTGGCTCGGCTTCTGGACGCGGCGCGCACCGCCGTCACCGTGAACTCCACCGCCGCGCAGCAGGTGCTGTGGCGCGGCATCCCG
Source organism: Limimaricola variabilis (assembly GCF_034371605.1). Taxonomy (NCBI): domain Bacteria; kingdom Pseudomonadati; phylum Pseudomonadota; class Alphaproteobacteria; order Rhodobacterales; family Paracoccaceae; genus Limimaricola; species Limimaricola variabilis. The sequence goes on from NZ_CP139691.1 coordinate 1,642,998, forward strand.
CTCAAGGCGTTCGGCCGCGCGGTCTATTCCAAGCCCGACCTCGCCTCGACCCAGGCCCTGCCCGAATTCTTCGCCCAGCCGGTCCGACCCGACCGCCGCGCCTATCGCGACTATCGCCGCTTCCTTCTCGAGACCAGCCAGGTCTCGGGCGGGTTCTACTCGGCGGCGGGGCGAAGGCGGCTGTTGCGGCAGGTGGCCGACATGATGCTCGCGGCCGAGGACCCCTACGACGCCCTGCGCGCGGGCCGCGCCGCCCCGCGTCAGCCATTGCGCGCGCTGCCCTGACGGCACGCGAGCGCGACCCGCAGGCCACACCGCCCGCCTCGCCGCCGCACCGCGCCCTCACGGCAACTGGTCAGGCCCCGACGCGCGCGCTAGCCTTGCCCGCGACGGGCAGAACATGCCCCGCATCATGATAGGCCCGGGACACAACGGGCCGCAGGCAGACCGGCCCCGGCGCGGGGTCGCAGGCAGACAGGAACAGGTCGAGGAGACCGCGCAGTGACACACCTCCCCCACCGCCTCGCCCGCGGTGCGGCCCTCTTGGCCGCGATCGCCCTCGTCGCAGGCTGCGGGCTGACCCCGCGTTCGGGCCCCAACAAGCGCGAGATCTTCGCGGGCTCCGTGCTGCGCGAAGGCGATGCCTTCGTGGTGGCGGTGGACGACCGGGTGAACCGCATCGCCGGCGTCACCCCGGCGCTGGGCTTCGCCGCGACCTTCGAGAACGCGGCCCTGCTGGGGTCGGACACGATCCAGCCGGGCGACGTGCTCGGGCTGACGGTCTGGGAGAACGTCGATGACGGCCTTCTGGTGCCGAGCGGCCAGAATGCCACCGTGCTCGAAGAGGTGCAGGTCGACGGCTCGGGCTTCATCTTCGTGCCCTATGCCGGCCGGATCCGCGCCGCCGGCAACAGCCCCGAGGCGATCCGCCGGATCATCAGCGAGAAGCTCGAGGCGCAGACCCCCGATCCGCAGGTGCAGGTCCGCCGTCTCGCTGGCGACGGGTCGACCGTGTCGGTGGTGGGCGATGTCGGCGCGCAGGGCGTCTACCCGATCGAACGGCCGACCCGCACCCTCTCGGCGATGCTGGCGGCGGCCGGTGGCGTCACTGTGCGGCCCGAACTGGCGCAGGTCACCGTTACCCGTGGGGGCACCACCGGCGAGGTCTGGTTCCAGGACCTCTACGAGCATCCGCGCGCCGATATCGCGCTGCGCGCCGGCGACCGGATCCTGGTCGAAGCGGACACCCGCGATTTCACCGCGCTGGGCGCCACCGGCACCCAGGAGCTGGTCCCCTTCGAAAGCCGCAACATCTCGGCGATCGAGGCGATCGCCCGCGTGGGCGGCCTGAACCCGCAGCTCGCCGATCCGACCGGCGTCTTCGTGTTCCGCAACGAGCCCGCCGTGATCGCCAGCCAGATCACCGGCATTCCGGATCTCGTCGGCACCCAGCGGCTCGTCTACGTGCTCGACCTCACCCGGCCCAACGGCATGTTCATGGCGCGCGATTTCGCGATCCGCGACGACGACACGGTCTATGTCACCGAGGCGCCGATCGTCGAGTTCGGCCGGGTCATCAACGGGCTGACCGGGACGCTGACCAGCTCGCGCGGCGCCGTCGACGCCGTCCGCTAGGGGTGGCCAAGCGCCCGCGCCGCCTGTTCGTCTGCAATGGAGGGCTGCTGGCGCGACCGATCCGCGCACGGCTGCGCGGGGCCGGCTACGCGCCGCGGCTCGGCCTGCCGGGTGCGAGTGATCTCGTCGGCGTCTGGGGCCAGAGCCCGACCGCCTGGCGCGGCGAGGCGCTCGCCAAACGGCGCGGCGCGGCACTGGTGCGGATCGAGGACGCCTTCTTGCGCTCTGTCCTGCCGGGGCGCTCTGGGACGCCGCCCCTTGGCCTGCTGATCGACCACGGCGGCGCGCATTTCGACCCTTCCGCGCCGTCGGACCTCGAAACGCTGCTCGCAACCTCCCCGCTCGACGACACCGCCCTGCTCAACCGCGCGCGCGACGGCATGGCCCGGCTGCGCTGGGCCGAGCTGTCGAAATATTCCGCCTTTGACCCCGAAACACCGCTGCCCGAGCCGGGCTACGTTCTGGTGATCGACCAGACCGCCGGAGATGCGGCGGTGCGTGCCAGCCGAGGCGACCGCGCGGCGTTTCTCGAAATGCTGTTCGACGCGCGCGAGGCGCATCCGCACGCCCGGATCGTCATCAAGACCCACCCCGAAACCCAGCAAGGCTTTCGCGCAGGCCACTACCGCGACAGCGATCTGGGGCCCGGCATGGAGTTCTGCGACAGCCCGGTTTCGCCTTGGCGGCTCCTCGAAGGGGCGATCGCCGTGCATGCCTTCTCCTCGCAGATGGGCTTCGAGGCGATCCTCGCCGGGCATCGCCCCGTCATCCATGGCCAGCCCTTCTATGTCGGCTGGGGGCTGACCGACGACCGCGCGCCGGTGGCGCGGCGGCAGCGCAGCCTGACCCGCGCGCAGCTCTTCGCCGCGGCGATGATCCTCTACCCGCATTGGCACGACCCGTATCGCGACCGTGCCTGCGGATTCGAGGCGGCGCTCGACACCTTCGAAGCGCAGACCCGCGCTTGGCGCGAGGATCGCACGGGCTGGGTCGCGACGGGCATGCGGCTCTGGAAGCGGCGACATCTGCAGGCGGGCTTCGGCACCTATCGTCCGGTGATCTTCGCCGATCCGCCCAGACGCGCGGCGCGGCTCGCAGAGCGAAGCGGACGCCGGCTGATGGCCTGGGGCGACCGGCCCGCCCCGGCGGAGGCGGTACGCGTCGAGGACGGCCTCTTGCGATCGCGCGGTCTCGGCGCGGCCTTGGTGCCGCCCGCGAGCCTCGCTCTCGACGATCTGGGGCTGCATTACGATCCCGCTCGCGAAAGCCGCCTGGAGCGGCTCATCGCCGCCGCGCCCACCCTGCCCGACCACGCGCGACGTCGCGCCGAGCGGCTGGTAGAGCGGCTCGTCGCGGCGCGGCTGACGAAATACAACCTCGCTGGAGACATGCCGCCCGAGCTTCCCCCGGGCCGGCGCATCCTTGTGCCGGGACAAGTCGAGAACGACGCCGCGATCCGCCTGGGCGCGGGAGAGATAAAGACCAATCGCGGCCTGCTCGAGGCCGTGCGTGCCGCCCATCCCGACGCGGTCATTCTCTACAAGCCGCATCCCGACGTGGAGGCCGGGCTGCGCCCCGGGGCTGTGTCCGATGCCGCTGCGCTGGCCGATGTCGTGCTGGTCCGGGCCGACATTCACGCGGCACTCGCCGTGGCCGACGAGGTCTGGACCATCACCTCCGGCACCGGCTTCGAGGCGCTGCTGCGCGGCATTCCGGTCACCTGTCTCGGTACGCCCTTCTATGTCGGCTGGGGGCTGACGCGCGATCTCGGACCGCCCTGCCCGCGCCGCACCGCCCGGCCCGATATCACGGCGCTGGCGCATGCCGCGCTCATCAGCTGGCCGCGCTATTTCGACCCGGTATCAGGCCGCCCCTGCCCGCCGGAAGTGACGCTGGACCGGTTGATCGTGGGTCAGGGCCGGACCGCGCCCGCCTTGCGCGCATTGGCGCGAATTCAAGGGCTTCTGGCCGGATTTCCCGGCCTCTGGCGTCGCTAGGCAGCGGCCCGCCGGCACCGGACGGCCCACCCGGCAGGATGCCGCGTCCGCGCCTGCCAGCCAGGCGACAGCGCCCCGTCGAACCTGTTAGCCCGTCCGCAGCCGGCCGATGCGCCGGGGGCGCATGTCGCCCGATCACGACAAAGGACAGACCATGACTCGTAGCTTCAAGTTCATCGCTCCCCTCGCCCTCGCGGGCCTTGCCACCACCGCCACCGCGCAGGAGGCGACCTTTGCCATGGTGGATGCCGATGGCGACGGCTTTCTGGTGGAAGCCGAGCTGACCGCAGCCTTCGGCGAGGTCGGCACCCAATTGCTGCGCTACGACCTCGACGCCGACGGTCGGCTGAGCGCCGAGGAAATGCAGGCGCGCAACGAGGCCCGGGCCGAGGTCGAGGCTCAGGGCGAGACCGCGACCGGAGCCGCGGAGACCGCGGCAGAGGCAGCCGGCGAGGCGGTTGAGCAAGCCAAGGAAGATGCGGAGGTCGAAGCGGAAGCCTCCTCCGAGACCGAGGTCGAGGCAGGCGGGGCAGATGCCTCGGTCGATCTCGACGCCGGGCTTTCGGTCGGCGCGTCGAACTGAACCTTTGCGACCGCCCTATCCGGGGTGGTCGCCTTCCGCGCCTTTGGCGGGACGCCAGACGCTCATCACGTCGACGCCTACCCGCTCCTGCGTCACGAGGGTCAGTCGCGGCGCCTTGGCGAGCGCGTCGATCCCCATCGCCGACAATGCCGGCGTGCCTTCGGCGCCGATCGCGAGCCCGGCCGTGAACAACACCAGCTCGTCGACCAGCCCCGCCCCCAGCAGCGAGGCGGCAAGCCCGGCTCCGCCTTCGCAGAACACCCGGGTCAGCCCCGCCTCCGCGAGCGCCCCGAGCGCCGCCGCCGGGTCGATTTGGCCGCTGGCCAGCTTGCAGGGCAGGCTACGGGCGCCAACGGCTTGCCATGGCGCCGTGTCGGCGCCCTCCTCGTGGCACAACCAGAGCGGCACCGTGCCCGCCGTCCGCGCCAGCCGCCCATCGATCGGCAGGTCGAGCCTGCGCGACAGCACCACCCGCACCGGCTGTCGATCGATGCCGAGACCCCGCACGTCGAGCATCGGGTCGTCGGCCCGCGCCGTGCCGCCGCCCACCATCACCGCGTCATGCCGGGCCCGCATCATGTGAACCCGCGCCCGCGCGGCGGGGCCGGTGATCCAGCGGCTCTCGCCCGAGCCGGTTGCAATGCGGCCGTCGAGACTGGTGGCGAGTTTGAGCGTGACGAAGGGCCGCCCGCGTTCCACCCGGCTCAGGAAGCCCGCCATGTCGCGCCGTGCCTGCGCCTCCATCAACCCGGTTTCGACCACGATGCCGGCCGCGCGCAGCCGTTCCAGACCACGTCCGGCAACTCGGGGGTCGGGATCTTGGGCCGCGACGACGACCCGTGCCACGCCCGCCGCTACCAGCGCCTCGGCGCAGGGCGGCGTCCGGCCGTGGTGGGCGCAAGGTTCGAGCGTGACATAGGCCGTGGCGCCGCGCGCGGCGTCCCCCGCCTGGGCCAGCGCCTGCGTTTCCGCATGCGGGCGTCCGTCATCCGCGGTGCGCCCGCGTCCGACGATGCGGCCGTCCCGTACGATCACGCAGCCGACATTGGGATTGGGCCAGACCCGTCCCAGCCCGCGCCGCCCCAGCGACAGCGCCAGCGCCATGAAGCGGCGATCGGTGCTGCCGTTCACTTCCCGGCCGGGTTCGGGCGCAGCGCCGACATGAAGCGGTCGAAATCGCCCACAGCCTGGAAGTTCATGTAGACCGAGGCGAAACGCACATAGGCCACCGTGTCGATCCGGGCGAGCGACTCCATCACGATCTCCCCAATCTTGGCCGAGGGGATGTCGGTGTCGCCCATGCTCTCCAGCCGGCGGACGATGCCAGAGATCATCTGGTCCATCCGCTCCGGCTCCACGGGGCGTTTCTGCAGGGCGATGCGGATTGAGCGTTCGAGCTTGTCGCGGTCGAACTCCTCGCGCCGGCCATTCGACTTGATCACCACGAGATCGCGCAGTTGCACGCGTTCATAAGTGGTGAAACGGCCATTGCAGGAGGGGCAGAAGCGGCGGCGGCGGATCGCGGCGTGGTCTTCGGCGGGACGCGAGTCCTTCACCTGCGTGTCGACATTTCCGCAAAACGGGCAGCGCATCCCGGTCCTCTTGCCATCATGCTGGGGGCCTGACGGCCCTGGTCCACGACGACTATAGGAGACCACCCACAGAATGGGTAGGGCGAAATATCCACACACCAGATGACGTGGCTTCGGCTCCTGCCCGCCCGGCGCAACCCTGAGGGTTAATGCAGCTTCGGTATTATGTTACCCTTGGGGCCATGCCGTTCTGGTTGCAGCGGCGATTTCGAGTGAGCCGTATGACATCGGAGATTTTCATGTACAGGACAATTGCCTCCCTCAGCCCTGCCCTCGTCACCGCCCTGTCCGCCGGATGCGCGCCGATGCCGGTCGAGCCCTCGGCCAATTTCGCCCCGCTGACCGAGCAGGCCGCCTTCGCGGCCGCGATCGTCGGCAAACGTCTCACCATCGAGGATACGAGCAGCCCCAGCTTTCTCGTCGTGAACGCCGACGGCACCATGGAGGGCGTCTACGAGGGTACCGCCTATGCCGGCACGTGGCTGTGGCGCGACGGGTATTTCTGCCGCACCGGAACCGTCGGTTTCGAGTTGCCGGAGAACTGTCAGCTCTGGGAGATTTCGGGGGACCGGGCGCGCTCCATCCGTGATCGGGGTCAAGGCAGCGTCAGCAATTACCGCCTCTAGCGCAGCAGCGCCGTGACCTCGCGCCGATGCGGGCGGGTGCGATGCTCGAATAGGTAGATCCCCTGCCAAGTGCCGAGGCTCATGCGCCCGTCGATCACCGGGATCTGCAGCGAGGTTGGCAGCAGGGCCGCCTTGATGTGGCCCGGCATGTCGTCCGGACCTTCATAGGTGTGGGTGAGGTAGCGCATCGAGGGATCGTCGCTCGGCGGCACGAGGCGATGGATGAACGCTGCAAGGTCGCTCTGCACCTCGGGGTCGGCATTCTCCTGTATCAACAGCGAACAGGAGGTGTGGCGCACGAACAGGGTGAGCAGCGCCTCCTCGGGCGCGGCATCGGCCACCCAATCGGCGACCCGGGCAGTAAACTCGATCAGGCCGGGGCCGCGGGTCTCGATTGAGAAGCCGGTATGCAAGTTCAGCCGGTCACCACGCAGCGGACCTCGGGGGTGCCGCCACCGATGAAGACGCTCTCCAGCGTGGCACGGCACTCGGCCAGTTCGTTGGCGGAGACCGGGATCTCGATGGCGCCGTCGAGGTCGTAGCGCGCGGCCGGCTCGGTCACGTCCTGGAACCCCGCAGCGGCGGAAAGGATCGGCGTGACACCCATCAGCGGTGTCGTGACGGCAGCAACGAAGGCGAAGGCGATCAGCTTGTTCATGGCGGTGTCTCCCGTCTCGATCCTGCCTGAACAACACGCAGAGACGGAGATGGTTTCACGCTAGTTCACTGGCGCCTCGAGACCAGTGGCCGGAGCGCAACACTCCGGCCTTTCACCCCCTACTCGGCGGGTTCGCGCAGGCCCAGCGCCGGGGTCCCGCCCTCGTCCTCAGCCTCGTCGAAATCGACGCCGAGGCTCTTCTGGGTGCGCGCGCCCATTACCTTGAGCTTTTCGATCTGGCCCAACACGTTGCCGCGCCCGCTGGAGAGTTGGCCCATCGCGTCGTCATGCGCGCGGCTCGCGGTGGCAAGTGCTTTGCCGACCTGCTCCATGTTGCCTACGAAGCCCGCGACCTTGTCGTAAAGCTTGCCCGCCCGATCGGCGATCGCCTCGGCATTGCTCTCGCGCCGCTCGACCGTCCAGATGTGGTCCACCGTGCGCAGCGTCACCATCAGCGTCGAGGGAGTCATCACCCCGACCCCCTTGGACACCGCATAGGCCGTGAGGTCGCCGCTCTCGGCCAGCGCCGCCGACAGCGCCCCCTCGATCGGCATGAACATCAGCACGTAATCGACCGAGCCGTCCTGCATCGCGTGGTAGCCCTTGGCGGCGAGCTGATCGATATGGCGGCGGACCGCCGCGACATGCTCGCGCAGATGCCCTGCACGCTCTTCCTCGGTCTCGGCATTCACGGCGGCCTCATAGGCTACGAGGCTGACCTTGCTGTCGATCACCAGGCTCTTGTCGCGGGGCATCTTCACCACGACGTCGGGCCGCCAGCGCGCGCCCTGATCGTCGGTGCGGCTCTCCTGCACGACATAATGGGTGCCGCGCTCGAGCCCCGAGCTTTCAAGAATCCGCTCGAGGATCATCTCGCCCCAAGCGCCCTGCTTCTGCTTGTCGCCCTTGAGCGCGCGGGTAAGAGCGGCGGCTTCGGAGCGGATCGTCTCGGACTGGGTGGTCAGCATCTCGATCTGCTTGCCGAGCCGCGCGCGCTCCTCGTCGGCCTTGCCATGCACCTGCCGAAGTTCGGTCTCGAAGCGCGAGACATGGTCGCGGAACGGGGTGAGAAGCTCGGTGAGCTTCTGGGTGTTGGCCTTGGAGAAATCCTCGCCGGTCTGGCGCAGGGTTTTCGTGGCGAGCTCTTCGAAGCGGCGCGACATTTCCTCGCGCAATTCCTTGAGTTCCTTGATCCGGGTCTCGGCGGCCTCGATTTCGCCCGCGCTCCGCGCCTGCAGCGTCGCATGGTCCGACTGGAGCTGCGCATGGCGCTCCTGCAGCTCGCGCATCTCGGCGGTGATCTCCGAAAGCTGTCCCTTCAGATCGTCGCGCGCCTGTTCGAGCCCGCGCTTGGCCTCCTCCAGCGCCGCCTTGGCCGCGCGGGTTTCGCCATGGGCGGCATCGCTCTCGAACTGGGCCCGCCGGGCCGCGGTCAGCTCTTCCTTGAGCGCGGCCAACTCACGCTCGCGCTCCTCCAGCCGGGTGCGCTGCCCCTCGGCCTGGCTGCGCACCTCGTCGGCCGCGCGCCGTCCTGCCTCCAGATCGCCGCGCAGCCCCGCCAGCGCGGCGCGTGCCCCCTTGAGGGCGGTGACCGCGGCAACGAGGGCCACGAGCAGTACGAGGGCCGCACCTAGGGAAACGACGCTGAGGGGATCGCTGGGCATGGGGGCATCCTTGCTGGAACTGCGCCGATGTTCACGGTTCGACCCCGATCCGTCAACCCGGCGTTGCAGATACGAAAAACGGCGGCGGGATGTCCCGCCGCCGTCCTGAATTCATCGCCTTGGCTTACTGGTCTAGGAAGCTGCGCAGCTTGCGCGACCGGCTCGGATGCTTGAGCTTCCGGAGCGCCTTGGCCTCGATCTGGCGGATCCGCTCGCGCGTCACCGAGAACTGCTGACCGACCTCTTCGAGGGTGTGGTCGGTGTTCATGCCGATGCCGAAGCGCATCCGCAGAACCCGCTCCTCGCGCGGGGTGAGCGAAGCCAGAACCCGCGTCGTGGTTTCCTTCAGGTTCTCCTGAATGGCCGAATCCAGCGGCAGGATCGCGTTCTTGTCCTCGATGAAATCGCCGAGCTGGCTGTCTTCCTCGTCGCCGATCGGCGTTTCGAGCGAGATCGGCTCCTTGGCGATCTTCATCACCTTGCGGACCTTCTCGAGCGGCATCTGCAGCTTCTCGGCCAGCTCCTCCGGGGTCGGCTCGCGGCCGATCTCGTGCAGCATCTGGCGGCCGGTCCGCACCAGCTTGTTGATCGTCTCGATCATGTGGACCGGGATACGGATGGTCCGGGCCTGGTCGGCGATCGAACGGGTGATCGCCTGACGGATCCACCATGTGGCGTAGGTCGAGAACTTGTAGCCGCGGCGATACTCGAACTTGTCCACGGCCTTCATCAGGCCGATGTTGCCCTCCTGGATCAGGTCCAGGAACTGCAGGCCGCGATTGGTGTATTTCTTGGCGATCGAGATCACGAGGCGCAGGTTGGCCTCGACCATCTCTTTCTTGGCCTGACGGGCTTCCTTCTCGCCCTTCTGGACCTGCTGGACGATGCGGCGGAACTCGCCGATGTCGACCCCGACATACTGGCCGACCTGGGCCATCTCGCCGCGCAGTTCCTCGATCTTGCCGGCCGAACGCTCGAACAGCGCCTGCCAGCCGCGGCCCGGCTTCTCGGCCATCCGGTCCATCCAGGTCGGATCGAGTTCGGCGCCGCGATACTCGTCGATGAATTCGCGGCGGTTGATACGCGCCTGGTCGGCGAGCTTCACCATCGAGCTGTCGATCGACATGATCCGGCGATTGATGCCGTAGAGCTGGTCGATCAGCGCCTCGATGCGGTTGTTGTGGAGGTGCAGCGAGTTCACCAGCACGACCAGCTCGGAACGCAGCGACTGGTACTCGGCCTCGTTCGCCTTCGAGAAGGTCGAGTCCTCGTTCAGCGTCGCCGACATCCGGGCGTCCTGCATGTCGGACAGGCGCGAAAAGTTCTCGGCGATGGTGTCGAGCGTCTCGAGCACGCGCGGCTTGAGCGCCGCCTCCATCGCGGCGAGCGACATGTTGTGCTGCTCGTCGTCCTCGTCGTCGTCATCGCTGTTGCGGATCGGGTTGCCGTCGGCGTCGTATTCCGGCTTGTCGCCACCGCGCTCGGACTTCTCCGCACCGCTCGCGGCGCCGGCCTCGACCACGGGCTCGTCGCCCTCCTCTTCGCCCATCTGGCCCGAGAAGGTGGTTTCGAGATCGATCACGTCGCGCAGCAGAATGTCCTCGGACAAGAGCTCGTCGCGCCAGATCGTGATCGCCTGGAAGGTCAGCGGGCTCTCGCAGAGGCCCGCGATCATGGTGTTGCGGCCGGCCTCGATCCGCTTGGCGATGGCGATCTCGCCCTCGCGGCTCAGCAGTTCGACCGAGCCCATCTCGCGCAGATACATCCGGACGGGGTCGTCGGTGCGGTCGAGCTTCTCGGCCTCGGCGCCGCCCAGCGCCACCTCGCGGTTGCCGCCGACGGTGGCAATCTCGCGCGAGCCGCCCTCCTCGACTTCCTCGCTCTCCTCGGCCTCGGTGACCTGGATGCCCATCTCGGAGAGCATCGACATGACATCCTCGATCTGGTCCGAGGAGACCTGATCGGGGGGCAGCACCTGGTTGAGCTGGTCGTAGGTGATGTAGCCGCGCTCGCGCGCCTCGGAGATCATCTTCTTGACCGCCGCCTGGCTCATGTCGAGCGTCATCGCCCCGTCCTGGTCGTCGTCCTTGCGGTCGTCGGTGTCTTTCGCGGCCATGAAGGGCTCCTCGTTCGGTGAACGTCCTGTCCAGCGCCGGGCAGTGATTCGGACTGCCCGAATCAAGCCGCAAGGGCCGCGATTCGCAACCTCCCGGCGTCCGATTCTTTCACGCAGTCGCAACGTCCGCTGCCGAATCGGGTGCAGCGCGTCGCCGATCAGCTGCCGGGCTTCGCCTTTCCAAAGGCGATCGTGCCCAGCAAGGCATCGAATTCGGTCCGCTCGTCACGCCGCATCGGCGCGCCGTTGGTACCGTATTCGTATTCGGTCGTGTCCTCCCCGTCGCCACGCCCCGCCCGATCCAGCGCCTCGGCGGCCCGTGACAGGCGCCAGGTCAGCCCCTCGTCGCTCAGCCCCGAGAGGTCCTCGACCGCCTCGGCCAGTTCGCGGGCATGACCGCGTCGGGCATCGAGCTTGGCCAGCTCCTCCGCGAGGCACATCCGCGCCGTCTCGGCATCGCCGGGTCGGCGGACGCCCGGGCTGATCGCCACATGGCGCTGCGCGAACAGGGATTCAAGGGCTTCCGGCCCCAGCCGAGCCTCGAGCGCGCCGCGCAGGTCCGGCTCGTGATGGCAGGCGAGAATGCCATGCACCAGCGCCGCGTGATCGGAATCGCGGCACTCCATCCGTTCCAGCGCCACCTCGAACTCGGGCAACACCTCGGGCGTGGCGATCAGCGTGGCGAGGATGACCGCCTCGCGCAGGTGATCCTCGACCGCGCCGCCGGTGGCGAGCATCGAGGCGCGCGCCGAAGGGCTGGGCGCGAGCGGCAGCTGGCCGGGCTTGAAGAACCCGCCCTTGCCACCCCGGTCGATCCGGGTCGGGCCGTTCTGGCGGCGCGGGTTGAACAGCTCCCACTTCAGCCGCTTCAGTTCCTGTTCGTAATGGCCGCGCAAATCCGGATCGCGGATCAGCGCCACCGCGTCGCGCAGCCGCTTGTCGAGAGCGGCCCGCCGCTCGGGGCTGTCGAAATCATGCCCCTCGGTCTCGCGCCGCCACAGCAGCTGCACCATCGGCTGCGCGTTCGACACGATCTCGCGCATCGCACCCGCACCCTTGGCCCGGATCAGATCGTCGGGATCGAGCCCTTCCGGCATCAGCGCAAATCGCAGCCCATGCCCCGCGCCGATCAGCGGCAGCGCGAGGTCGATCACCCGCTGCGCGGCGCGCAGCCCCGCCGCGTCGCCGTCGAGCGCGATCACCGGCTCGGGATGCACGCGCCACATCAGCTGCAGCTGGCTCTCGGTCACGGCGGTGCCGAGCGGGGCCACCGCCGCCTCGAGCCCCGCCTCCGATAGCGCGATCACATCCATGTAGCCCTCGGCCACCACGAGCGGCGCGCCCTTGCCCGCGGCCTGACGCGCCTGAGCGAGGTTGTAGAGGTTGCGTCCCTTGTCGAAGAGCTCCGTTTCCGGGGAGTTTAGGTATTTCGCCCGCGCATTGGGATCCATCGCCCGCCCGCCCAGCGCGATGGCGCGGCCGCGCGCGTCGCGGATGGGAAAGATGATGCGGCCTCGGAACCTGTCATAGAGCGCGCCGCCACCATCGGGCCGCGCGGCGAGGCCGGCGGCGACGATCATCTCCTCGGCGATGCCCTTGGATTTGAGAGCGCGGGTCAGCGCGGCCCGGTCGTCGGGGGCGAAGCCCAGCTCCCAGCGCGACTGCGCCGCCTCGTCGAGGCCGCGCCCGGCGAGGTAGTCGCGCGCGGCGCTGGCGACCGAGCTGCGCAGCTGCATGCGGAACCATTGAACGGCCTGCTCCATCACCTCCACCAGCTCGGAACGACGATCGGCCTTTTTCTGCGCCTGCGGATCGCGTTCGGGCATAGCCATGCCCGCCTCGGCGGCGAGGATCTTCACCGCGTCGATGAAGTCGACATTCTCGGTCTCGCGCACGAAGGAGATCGCGTCGCCCTTCGCGTGGCAGCCGAAGCAGTAGTAGAACCCCTTGCGGTCATCGACGTGAAAGCTCGCCGATTTTTCCTGGTGGAACGGGCACGGCGCCCAGAAATCGCCCTTGCCCTGGTTCGACTTCTTCATGTCCCACGCGACCTTGCGCCCGACCACCTGGACGAGGCTGAGGCGCGTGCGCAATTCGTCGAGGAAACCGGGGGGCAGACTCATGGCGTCAATATCGGGCCGGGCGGGGGGCAAGTCCAGAACCAGCCCGCCCTCGACCGATCACTTCTCGCGTCCCGCCGGCCCCTCGCGTAGGCCCGCGAAGAACCGCGAGAGCAGCGCCTCCGCCTCGGCGGCCGCGATGCCGTCGAACAGTTCGGGCCTGTGGTGGCATTGCGGGTGCGAGAACACGCGCGCGCCTTGCGCGACGCCGCCCGACTTGGGATCGGCCGCGCCGTAATGCAGCCGCGCGATGCGGGCGAAGGAGATTGCCGCCGCGCACATCGGACAGGGCTCCAGCGTCACCCACAGCGCGCAGCCGGTCAGCCGCTCGGAGCCCAGCGCCGCGCAGGCGGCCCGGATCGCCAGCATCTCGGCATGGGCGGTGGGATCGTTCATCTCGCGGGTGCGATTGCCGGCCCGGGCGATGGGTCGCCCGGAGGCGTCGGCAACCACGGCGCCGACTGGCACCTCGCCGCGCGCGGCGGCGGCGCGCGCCTCCTCGAGCGCGATATCCATGTGCGAGCGAAAACGCATAGGCCCTGATGCCCGGCGCACCCGGCGCTGGCAAGGCCGGGCGCGAGCGGCTATGGCGGGAGGATGGACAAGAACGAAATCCCCGAGGGCGATCGGATCGCCAAGGTTCTCTCGCGCGCAGGCGTGGCTTCGCGCCGCGAAGCCGAGCGCATGATCGAGGACGGCCGCATCAAGGTAAACGGCGAGCGGATCTTCAGCCCGGCGCTGAACGTCACCGCCAAGGACCGCATCACCGTCGACGGCGCGCCGCTCGCCGCGCCCGAACCGGCGCGGCTGTGGCTCTATCACAAGCCCGCCGGGCTGGTGACCTCCGCCTCGGACGAGAAGGGCCGCAAGACGGTCTTCGACGAGTTGCCCGAGGACATGCCCCGGGTGATGAGCGTGGGCCGACTCGACCTCAACTCCGAAGGCCTGCTGCTGCTGACCAATGACGGCGAGCTCAAGCGTCGGCTGGAGCTGCCCTCGACCGGCTGGCTGCGCCGCTACCGGGTCCGGATCAACGGCTCGGTGAGCGAGGAAAAGCTCGACCGGCTGCGGCAGGGCATCTCGGTCGAGGGCGTCGACTACCAGCCGATGCAGGTGACCTTCGACCGCCAGCAGGGCGCCAACGCGTGGCTGACGGTCGGACTGCGCGAGGGCAAGAACCGCGAGATCCGGCGCGCCATGGCGGCGCTCGAGGTGACGGTGAACCGGCTGATCCGGATCAGCTACGGCCCGTTCCAGATCGGCAATCTCGAGCCCGGCGAGGTCGAGGAAATCCGCCCCAAGGTGCTGCGCGAGCAGCTCGGCGAGAAGGATGGGCCGAAGGTGCAGCGGCGCCGCCCCGATGGCAGCCCGGGCGCGAAGCCCGCTGTGCGCGGCGGTGCACCCAAGGGGCCGGGCGGCGCGCGCAAGCAGGCGAGCGAGGCCAAGCGGACGGGCCCCGGCAAGACCGGCCCGGCCAAGACCGGCGCGCCCGAGGCCAGCAAGCGGCCGGGCGGCACCGGTCGCGTGTTCGGCGCGAAGGTGGCGAGTAGCGGCGAGCGCCCCACCTCGGGCGGCCAGCGACCGGGTCCGAAGGGCGATCGGCCAGCACCCAGGGGCGACCGCCCGACGCGCGGCGGCCCCGGGGGCGGCAAGAGCGCCAAACCTTTCAAACGCTGAGCGCCTCTCGAAAAGCCGCGCGCCACCTCCTATTATCAAGAGGGCCTAGCCAAGGGACCGCCCGGCCATGACGCGATTGATTCTGCTGCTGCTTGTCGCCTCCGCGCTGGTCTTTGCCGGGGCGCAATTCCTCTCGGCGCTGCGCGATGTCGCGCGGCGGCGCGGGGGATTGCCAGCCACTCAGGAGGACGCCATGCCAGCGCCATTCCGTACCATCGCCTATCTCGTGCTGCTGGCCCTGATGGCCGGTACCGCCACCGGTCTTCTGGGGGCCGGCTGATGGCCCGGCGCTTCGGCGGGCGATACAGCCCCGGTGCACAGCCCGGCCAGCCGGCCGCCGATCCACGCGACACCGCGCGGGTCGACCCGGCAGGCGCACGGGTGAACCTCCTCTTCGTGCCCCCTGCCCTGTTGGCGCTGTTCTCGCTCGGTGCCGGGCCCGCCGGCCTTGTCGCCGGTCTGGTCGGCGCAGGTGTGCTGACGCTCGCGGCCTTCCTGCTGCGTGACGGGCTGCGGGCCGAGGCCGAGTGGCGGGCCCGGCCCGTCGCCCGCAGGCCGGCCTGGCCCCGCAAGATGATGGCGTCGGGTCTGACCGGCCTCGGCGTGGCACTCGCCGCATGGTCGGGCGATGGCGGCGTGCTGGGCGCGGCGCTCTATGGCCTCGCCGCGGCGGGGCTGCACGTTGCGGCCTTCGGCATCGATCCGATGTCCGACAAGCGCATTGAGGGCGTCGACGACCACCAGCAGGACCGCGTGGCCAAGGTGGTCGACGAGGCCGAAACCTATCTCGCGCAGATGCGCTCGGCGATCGCCGCGCTGCGCGACCGCCAGCTCGACGAGCGCGTGGCCGCCTTCCAGGCCCGCGCGCGCGAGATGATCCGCAGCGTCGAGCGCGATCCGCGTGACCTGACGCAGGCGCGGCGCTATCTGGGCGTCTATCTGATGGGCGCGCGTGACGCCTCGGTGAAATTTGCCGATCTCTGGTCCCGCAACCGCGACAGCGCCGCGCGGGCCGAGTATGAATCGCTCCTGACGGATCTCGACCGCAACTTCGCGGCCCGGACCGAGACGATGCTGCTCTCGGACCGGACCGACATGGATATCGAGATCAGGGTGCTGCGGGACCGACTCGCACGCGAAGGCGTTGTTGCGTCGTCTGAAAGAGGGAACGAGTGATGTCCGACAAGACCCGCGACGCGGCCGCGGCCCGGATGGCCGAAATCGATACGCTGAACGACGCCCGCCTGCCCGACCCGGCGCCCGAGCTGAGCCTCGAGAGCGCCGCGCCGGCGCAGACCGAGGAAATCCGCAAGCGGATGACCGAGATCGATCTCGGCGATACCAATTCCATCGTCCGCTTCGGCTCCGGCGCGCAGGCCGAGTTGCAGCAGATCAGCCAGTCGATGCTTCAAGGCGTGCAGAACAAGGATGTGGGCCCGGCGGGCGACAGCCTGCGCGACATCGTCGCCACGATCCGCGGCTTCGATGTCGGCGAGCTCGATCCGAACCGCAAGCGGTCGCTCTGGGACAAGCTGATGGGCCGGGCCAAGCCGCTGGCCAAGTTCACGGAGCGCTACCGCGAGGTGCAGGGCCAGATCGACCGGATCACCGACGAGCTTCTGCGCCACGAGCATGCGCTGATGAAGGACATCGAGAGCCTCGACGTGCTCTACGACAAGACGCTCGCCTTCTACGACGAGCTGGCGCTCTACATCGCTGCCGGCGAGGCCCGCCTGAAGGAGATCGACGAGACCGAGATCCCTGCCCAGCAGGCGCGGATGGAGGCGGCCTCGGAGGAGCGCCAGGTGATGGCGGCGCAGGAGCTGCGCGACATGCGCGCGGCGCGTGACGACCTCGAAAGGCGGGTGCATGATCTCAAGCTCACCCGGCAGGTGACGATGCAGTCGCTGCCCTCGATCCGGCTGGTGCAGGAGAACGACAAGTCGCTGGTCACCAAGATCAATTCGACGCTCGTCAACACGGTGCCGCTGTGGGAGACCCAGCTGGCCCAGGCGGTGACAATTCAGCGCGGCGCGGCGGCGGCGGGCGCGGTGCGCGAGGCCAACGATCTCACCAACGACCTGTTGCGCTCGAACGCCGAGAACCTGCGCACCGCCAACAAGGCGATCCGCACCGAGATGGAGCGCGGCGTGTTCGACATCGAGGCGGTGAAGGAAGCCAATGCCAACCTGATCGCCACCATCGACGAGAGCCTGACCATCGCCGACGAGGGCAAGCGCAAGCGCGCCGAGGCCGAGGCCGAACTGCGGCGCATGGAGGCCGAGCTGAAATCGGCACTCGGCGCGGCCCGTGGCCGGGCTGCGGCGCAGGGCGATCGGCGGGGGTGACGCGGTGAGGCTCGATCGCGCGTCCGGATTCGTCGGGGGGCTCATGGCCCTGTCGCTCGTCGCCGCCTGCGCCGAGCCGCCCGAACTCGTGCCGGTGACGCCGCCGCGCAACCAGCCGGTCGCCACCGCGCCGGCGGCCATGGCACAGCCATCTACTCCGAGCCCGCAGCCGCGGCCCGAGCCCGTGGCCGACCCGGTCCGTTCGGCCGCGAGCCAAGCCCTGTCGCAGCATTACGCCAAGCTGCAATCCGACCTCGTGGCGCAGGGGCTCCTGCGCGGCGATGGCGGCGGGCCCGACACCCCCTTCACCGACACCATGCTGGCCCGCAACTTCATCCGGATCGCGCTGTTCGACGAATATGTCGCCGACGGCACCGAGCTGCGCGCCGAGGCGACGATGAGCCGGCTGCGTCGCTGGGAAAGCCCGATCCGCATGGATGTCCGGTTCGGCGACACGGTTCCGGCAAAGCAGCGGGTACGGGATCGAAATGCCGTCGCCGCCTATGGCGCGCGGCTGTCGCGGCTCACAGGCGTGCCGATCACCCAGACCGCCGAGGAAGGCAACTTCTCGGTGCTGATCCTGAACGAGGACGACCGCCGCGGCTTCGAAAGCGAGCTGCGCCGCATGGTCCCGGGCATCGCCGAAAGCTCGGTGCGCGCCTTCCTCAACCCACCACGCTCGACGCTGTGCCTGGTCATCGCCTTCTCGCAGGATGGCGGCAGCACCTATAGCCGCGCCGTGGCGCTGATCCGGGGCGAGCATCCGGACCTGCTGCGCCTCGCCTGCATCCACGAGGAGCTGGCGCAGGGCATGGGCCTCGCCAATGACAGCCCCCAGGCCCGCCCCTCGATCTTCAACGATGACGAGGAGTTCGGCCTGCTGACCAAGCATGACGAGCTGCTGCTCAAGATGCTTTACGATCGGCGCATGCGGCCGGGGATGAGCGCCGTCGAGGCGGCGCCGATCGCCCGCGACATTGCGGCGGAACTCTTGGGCGGCAACGTCTGAGCGCAACACGGGAGACGACCATGGGCATTCTCGACTTTCTCTCCGGCCAGTTCATCGACGTCATCCACTGGACCCAGGACGACCGCGACACCATGGTCTGGCGCTTCGAGCGCGAAGGCCACGAGATCAAGTACGGCGCCAAGCTGACGGTGCGCGAAGGCCAGGCGGCGGTCTTTGTGCATGAGGGCCAGCTTGCGGATGTGTTCAAGCCCGGTCTCTACATGCTCGAGACCAACAACATGCCGATCATGACCTCGCTGCAGCACTGGGACCATGGCTTCCGCTCGCCGTTCAAGTCCGAGGTCTATTTCGTCAACACCACCCGCATCACCGACCGCAAATGGGGCACCAAGAACCCGGTGATGTGCCGGGACCCCGAATTCGGCCCGGTGCGGCTGCGCGCTTTCGGCTCCTACGCGATGCGGGTCAAGGATCCAGCCCTGTTCCTGCGCGAGATCGTCGGCACCGATGGCGAGTTCACGACCCAGGAGATTTCCTACCAGATCCGCAACATCGTGGTGCAGGAGGTGAGCCGGGTGCTCGCAGGCTCGGGCATCCCGGTGCTCGACATGGCGGCCAACACCGGCGATCTCGGCAAGGTCGTGCGCGACGCCATCTCGCCCGTGGTGGCGCAATACGGCCTCGAGATCCCCGAATTCTACGTCGAGAACATCTCGCTGCCAGACGCGGTGGAGCGCGCGCTCGACAAGCGCACCTCGATGGGGATCGTCGGCGATTTGGGCCGCTTCGGCCAGTACTCCGCCGCCGAGGCGATGACCACCGCCGCCGCCAACCCCTCCGGCACGATGGGGGCGGGCATGGGCTTCGGCATGGGCATGGTCGCGGGGCAAGGGCCGTGGGGCCCGATGCCCGGCCAGCCGCAGGCCCAGGCGCCGCAGGCCGCGCCGCCACCACCGCCGCCCGCCGAACATGTCTGGCACCTTGCGGTGAACGGAGAGGTCACCGGACCCTTCTCCAAGGCGCGGCTCGGGCGCATGGTCACCGAGGGCGGCTTCAACCGCGACACCCTCGTCTGGACCGCCGGGCAGGATGGCTGGAAACCGGCCGAGGATGTGGACGAGTTGGCGCAGCTCTTCACCGTGATGCCGCCGCCCCCGCCGCCTGCCCCGTGAGCCGGGCATGACGGATCTGGCCGACCCCGCGCCCGGCGCGCCCAGCGGCGTGGTCGAGGAGCACCGCTTCCCCTGCCCGGTCTGCGGCAGCGACATGCATTATGCCCCCGGCACCACCGAGCTGGCCTGCACCCATTGCGGCCACCGCGAGGCGATCGCGTCGCGGCCCGACCCCGAGGCCACGCGCGAGATCGACTTCGAGAGCGCCCGACGCGGCTACGTGCCGGTCTCCCAGATTGAGGAGACTCGGGTCGCCTCCTGCCCCAATTGCGGGGCGCAGGTGGAATTCGCGCCCGGCACCCACGCCACCCGCTGCCCCTATTGCGACACGGCGGTGGTCGCAGACACCGGCACCCATCGCCACATCAAGCCCCGCGCGCTGCTGCCCTTCGAGGTCGACGAGGCCCGCGCGCAGAAGGCCCTGACCGAGTGGCTTGGCAGCCTGTGGTTCGCGCCGAACGGGCTCAGGCAATACGCGCGCAAGGGGCGGCGGATGAACGGTATCTACGTGCCGTTCTGGACCTTCGACGCGGCCACCCAGACCGAGTATCGCGGCCAGCGCGGCGATACCTACTACGTCACCCGCACCGTGATGCGCGACGGCAAGCCCACCCAGGTGAGCGAGCCGCGCATCCGCTGGCGCCGGGTGCGTGGGCGCGTCGCGCGCTTCTTCGACGACATCCTCGTGCTCGGCTCGAAATCCCTGCCCAAGGCCCATACCGACGCGCTCGGGCCTTGGGATTTGCCCGCACTCACCCCATACCGGCCGGAATACGTGGCGGGCTTCATGGCCGAAGGCTACCAGGTCGAACTCGACGCAGCCTATGCCGAGGCGCGGCAGATCATGGAGGACGTGATCCGCACGGATGTGCGCCGTGACATCGGCGGCGACCAGCAGCGGATCGACGACATGAACACCCAGGTGAGCGATGTCACCTTCAAGCATGTCCTGCTGCCGGTATGGACCGCCGCCTACCGCTACCGTGGCCAGAGCTATGCCTTCGTGGTCAATGCCCGCTCGGGCAAGGTGCAGGGCGCGCGGCCCTACTCCAAGTGGAAGATCGCGATCGCGGTCCTCTTGGCGCTGATCGTGGCGGCGATCCTGGGCTATTTCGGCTATCTCAACCAGTAACCCCGCTTGCACGACCCGGCGTCAGGCGGCATTGTCCGCGCCGATCCAGACGCCTCCAAGACCCGGAAGGAAACCCGATGATCCTCGCCTGCGGCGAAGCCCTGATCGACATGCTGCCCCGTCGCACCGAAGCGGGCGAAACCGCCTTCGCGCCCTATGCCGGCGGCGCGGTGTTCAACACCGCCATCGCCATGGGCCGTCTCGGCGCGCCCACCGGGTTCTTCTCGGGCATCTCCTCGGACATGTTCGGCGACATCCTGCGCCAGACGCTCGAAGCCTCGCGGGTCGACACCTTCCCGGCGCATATCTCGGACCGGCCGACAACGCTCGCTTTCGTCAAACTGAACGACGGTCATGCCACCTACAACTTCTACGACGAGAACACCGCCGGACGGATGCTGTCCGAGGACGACCTGCCCGAGCCGGGCGCCGAGGCGCTCTTCTTCGGTGGCATCTCCCTTGTGGTCGAGCCCTGCGGTGCCGCCTACGAGGCTTTGCAGGCGCGCGAAGCACCGACCCGCGTCACCATGATCGACCCGAACATCCGCCCCTCCTTCATCCGCGACGAGGCGGCCTATCGTGCCCGGCTTGAGCGGATGATCGCGCGCGCCGACATCGTGAAGGTCTCGGACGAGGACCTGCACTGGATCGAGGGCACGGGCGAGACCGCCGATCTGGCGCGCAAGATGCTCGCCAAGGGACCTAAGCTGGTCTGCATCACCGAGGGCTCGAAGGGTGCCACCGGCTACACCGCCGAGCACACGGTCAGCGTGGCCTCCCAGCGGGTCGAAGTGGCCGATACGGTCGGCGCGGGTGATACCTTCAACGCCGGCGTGCTGGTCAGCCTCGAGCGCGCGGGGCTGCTCAACAAGGCGGACATCGCCACGCTCGACGAAGACGAGATCCGCAACGCGCTCAGCCTCGGCGCCAAGGCCGCCGCGATCACCGTGAGCCGCGCGGGCGCCAACCCGCCCTGGGACCACGAGCTTTGAGGGCACTGGTCCAGCGCGTCAGCGAGGCCAGTATCAGCGTCGATGGCGAGGTGGTGGGTCGCTGTGGGCCGGGGCTTCTGGTCCTGGCCTGCGCGATGCAGGGCGATACCGACACCCTGCCCGCGAAGATGGCGGCCAAGATCGCCAAGCTCAGGATCTTTCGCGACGAGGCTGGGCGGATGAACCGCTCGCTGCTCGATATCGGTGGCAGCGCATTGGTCGTGAGCCAGTTCACGTTGGCCGCCGACACCCGCACCGGCAACCGCCCGGGTTTCTCGACCGCGGCGGCGCCCGAGATCGGCGAGCGCCTCTACCTGGCCCTGGCCGAGGAACTGCGCGCGCTGGACGTACCGGTGGAGACCGGCCGCTTCGGCGCCGACATGAAGGTGGCGCTGGTCAATGACGGGCCGGTGACCATCCCGCTGGAGATCACCGGCTGAACCGTCTCAGCAGGGTTGGGCCATCACCAGCACCCAGACCGGCCCCTTGGCGCCCTGGGCGATGCCCACGCCGAACTCCTGCGCCCGGTCGAGCTCCATCACCTTGCGATGGCCGGGCGAGCCCTGCCAGCCGGTGATGATCTGGTTGGGACGGGGGTAGCCCCAGGCGAGATTCTCGCCGCTGACACCGGCGCAATAGCCGGTACGCTCCACCCGGATCCGGTGATTCGAGCCGTCGCTGCCGCGATGGCCGAACTGGCCGGTGCGAGCGAGATCGCAGGCCTGAACCTGAGCGGCGCGGGACAGGGCGGGGTCATGCGACACCCGGCCGAGGCCTCGTGAGGCGCGGAACGCGTTGAGTCCCGAGGCGACGCTAGTCGCCTTGCTGTTGGCATCGGCCGGCAATGCGCAGCCAGCGGTCGAAGCGGCGGCAGGGGCGGCGTCGAAGACGGGGATCGCGGGCACAAGCCCGAGCACGGGCAGCGCGGCAAGGGCCGCGGCCTTCAGGGTCTTTTTCATCTGCTCTCCTCAAGCGCGTTTTTTTGCTAGTTCGCAAAAGGAACGTGGCAAGAGCAAGGCGAGAGGAAATTCAGGATAGGGTTTGCGCGATCATCCGCGCGTCCCCGCAAGAAGCCTGAGCGGCAAGCTGCCTGCGAACAGCGTCACGGCGACGCAGACAATGGAGGGGCCGACCGGCGTGTCGAGCCACAGCGCCACCCATAGCCCGCCCAGCGCCGAAAGGGCCGCCGCGCCCCCCGCAAGCACTGCCATCGCCTCCGGCGTACGCACGGCGCCGCGCGCCGCGGCCGCGGGAATCACCAGAAGCGCGGTGATCAGCAGCGCGCCGACCACCTTAATCGCCACCGCGACCACGGCAGCAAGCAGCAAGGTCAGCACCAGCGCCTCGCGACGCGGCGCGATTCCCGAAGCATGGGAGAGGTCGGGCGACAGCGTCGCGGTAAGCAGCCGCCGCCAGCGCCAGGCCAGCACCCCCGCCACGAGCGCCGCGCCGCCCCAGATCCAGGCAAGATCGCTCCGTGTCACGGTCAGCACATCCCCGAACAGGTATAGCTCGAGATCCACCCGAACGCCGCCAGTCAGCGCCACCGCGACGAGGCCCGTGGCCAGCGCCCCGTGCGACAGCACCCCGAGCACCGTGTCATGGGCGAGGCCACGCCCGGACAGCGCATGCACCGCCAGCGCCATCGCCAGCGCCGTACCGAGCACGCCCGGGAACACCGCCATCCCCTGCCCCAGCGCAAGCGCCACCCCGAGAATCGCCGCATGGCTCGTCGCGTCGCCGAAATAGGCCATGCGCCGCCACACCACGAAGCAACCCAAGGGACCGGCGGCCAAGGCGGTGCCAAGCGCGGCGAGCCCCGCACGGATCAGGAAATCATCGAGCATGTCAGCCTTCGGCGTGGGAATGGTGGTGATGGTGATGCGCGGCGCCGCCGGCTTCGTGCGCATGGTCGTGCTCGTGCCGGTAGAGCGCCAGCTGGCCACCGGTGCCGGTGCCGAACAGCTCGCGCCAGGCCAGGGCGGCGGTGACCACCTCGGGCGTGCCCTCGCAGCAGACATGGCCGTTCAGGCAGATCACCCGGTCGGTGGCCGACATCACCACGTGCAACTCATGGCTGACCATCAGCACCGCGCAGCCCAGATCGCGCCTGAGCGCCGCGATCCGACGATAGAAGGCCGCTTGGCCCGGCTGATCGAGGCCTTGGGTCGGCTCATCGAGGATTAGAATCTGCGGTCGGTTCAGCACGGCGCGCGCCAGCAGCACACGCTGGAACTGCCCACCCGAGAGCGCCGCCATCTGCCGCCCCTCGAGGCCGGTCGCGCCGGACTGCTCCAGCGCGGCGGCTGCGTCGGCGTCCGAGACGCGATGCGGCAGGTCCAGAAAGCGCCGTACGGTGATCGGCAGCGAGGCGTCGAGCACGAGGCTTTGCGGCACGTAGCCGATGCGCAGCCCCCGCGCGCGATGCACCTTGCCCCGGCGCGGCGCGAGTGCCCCGATCAGCAGGCGCAGCAGCGTGCTCTTGCCCGAGCCGTTCGGCCCGACCAGCGTCACGATCTCCCCCGGCGCGACCGAGATAGAGACGTCGCGCAAGACCGGTGCGGTGCGCGGACCGTATTCGAGCCCGGTCGCAGAGAGCAGCGCGTTCATGCCGAACGCTCCTGGCAGGCGGGGCACAGGCCCTCGGCCTCGACCACCACCCGCTCGATGGCAAAGCCCGCCTCGGCGGCCGGTCGATCGAGCCCGCCCGCCCCCTGCATCTCGGCCACTGCGCCGCAGCCACGACAGATCAGGAACGCCGGTGCATGGTCGGCACCGGGTCGGGCGCAGGCGACATAGGCCGAAAGCCTTTCGATCCGGTGCGCCAGGCCGTGATCGACCAGGAATCCCAGTGCGCGGTACGCCACCGGCGGCTTCGAACCGAGGCCCTCGGCATCGAGCCGGGCCAGCACGTCATAGGCGCCCATCGCCGCGTGCCCTTCGAGCAGGATCTCCAGGACACGGCGGCGCAGCGGCGTGAGCCGCGCGCCATCGGCCGCGCAGCGCGCCTCGGCGACGTCGAGCGCGCCTCGGATGCAGGCGGCATGATCGCCGCAGGCGAATCCGGCTCCGTTCATGCGCTGCTCCTTCTTGCCGGCCGCTTCTTGACCATTTGTTACGTTATAACATAGCTCGTAGCTCCCGATTCCCGCAGGCTCAAGAGGCTTTCATGCGCTGCACCGTCCCCACCGCCGTCGCGACAATCCTTCTGGCCGGCCAAGCTCTGGCCGAGGTGCCCCGCGTCGTGACCGATACCGCGCCGGTGCACAGTCTCGTGGCCCGAGTCATGCAGGGGGTCGGTACGCCCGACCTGCTGTTGCCGCCCGGCGGCTCGCCACATGATGCAAGCCTGCGCCCCTCGGATGCGCAACGGCTGTCGGAGGCGGAGCTGATCATCTGGACCGGGCCAGATTTCCTTCCATGGCTCGAAGACAGCCTGACCGCGCTCGCGCCCGAAGCGCAGCGCTTGGCACTGCTTGAAACCGATGGCTGGACGCGACTGCCGCTGCGCGAGGATCCCGCTTTCGAAACCGACGGGCATGACGATCACGGCGAGGCAGACGAAGAGGCGGAGCACGGATCGCACGATGCCTCCGGCACAACCGACCCGCACGCCTGGCTCGACCCCGAGGTGGCGGCTGCCTGGAGCGAAGCCATCGCAGAAACCCTCGCCGCCGCGGATCCGGAGAACGCCGAACTCTACCGTGACAACGCCAAGGCGGCGATCGCGGCGGATGCCGAGATGACGGCCCGGATCGCGGAGCGGCTGGCGCCGCTTGCGGGTCGCCCCTACCTCGTCGCGCATGACGCCTACCAGTATTTCGAGACCCGCTTCGGCCTGCCCGCTGCCGGCGCGCTGGCGCTGTCCGATGCTTCGGCCCCGGGGCCCGCGCGGATCGCGGCGCTGCGCGAAATGGTAGAGGCAGGCGGCATCGCCTGTGTGCTGACCGATCCGGAGACGGCGCCCGATCTGGTCGCCCTGCTGCGCGAGAACAGCGATGCCGCCACCGCGGCGACCGACCCCGATGCGCTGGGGCTGGAGCCGAGCTCCGACCTCTATCCGGCCCTGATGGAAGGGCTGGCGGCGGCCTATGAGGACTGTCTCGGCTAGGCGGCGCTGAGGCTGACCGTGACGCGGTTGCGGCCGGTCCGTTTGGCCGCATAGAGCGCCGCATCGGCGCGCCGCATCAGCGCTTCGGCCGCCATGTCCGGCGCGGCCCCGGCTGGCCCCGGCCCCAGCGCCACCCCGACCGAGACGGTCACGACCTGCAGGGAGGCGTGGCCCGACCCTCCAATGTCGAACGGTCGTTCGCGGATCCGGCGGCGCAACCGCTCGGCCGCGCGGCGTGCCTGGTCGAGCGTGGCGTCGGGCATCGCCACCAGAAACTCCTCCCCACCGATCCGCGCGATCAGGTCGGCAGGACGCAGCCCGTCCCGCAGCCGTGCCGCAACCTGCGCCAGCACCGCATCTCCGGCAGCATGGCCATGCCGGTCGTTGACTGCCTTGAACAGGTCGATGTCTAGCAACATCACCGCAAGCGGCCGGTCGCGCCTCCGAGCCTCGGTGATCAGCCGAGCCAGATGCGGCAGAGCGTAACGGCGGTTCCACAATCCGGTCAGCGCGTCGGTCAACGCGGCCTCCAGCCCGTGCCGCTCGGTGGCACGCAGCCGGTCGGCGAGCGTCTTGCGGTGCAGCAGGCGACGCGCCCGGAAACCGATCTCGGCCTCCGTCACTGCCGCGGGGACTATGTCGTCCGCGCCCAGATCGAGCAGCATCGCCGCTTCGCGGCCCGGCTCGGGAAGCAGCACGAGCTGCGCCGCGCGGCGGGTCGCGGAGCGGCTGCGCAGCTCGGCGACGATCCGGAACAGCTCGCGCGAGGGGGCGCCAGCCGCTCGCAGCGCGGCGCCGTCGATCACGAACAGATCCTCCTCGCGGGTGGCGGCGGCGAATGGCCCCTGCGGCCCTACGTGACGCGGCGCGCAGAGTAGATCACGCGCGTCCACTAGTGTTCCCTGCACCCGGTCAGGCGCGATCAGGGTCGTGCGCGGCCGGGACGTGAAGCCGGGGGCGGCCTCCGAGAAGCCCAGCATCCGGTGCGTCGCCTCGCGCCGCGCCAGCTCTTCGAGCGTGTCGCGGGCCCGCATCAGGTTGCGAATCCGCGCCTGCATCAGCGCCGACGAGACCGGCGCCTCGGCCACCTCGTCCGCGCCGGCCTCGAGCAAGGCGAGCCGGGTTGCACCCGCCGCCCAGTGCCCCTGCACCACCACCGGCAGCCGCTCACCTCCCGGCATCGCGCGCAATCGGGCGAGAAAGGCGGTGATCTCCTTAGGTCCGGTGTCGCCCACCGGCAGCTCGGCCAGCACGAGATCGACGCCCGGGTCGGGCAGCCGCGCCAGGATGCCCGCGAAACCCGGACAGAAGTCACATTCGAAACCCGCGTCGACCAGAGCCCGGCCCTGCTGCGCCGCCTCCGTTGCGATTCGACCGGTGATCAGGATACGACCCGACATGCAGATGTCCTTGTTCGGGCCAGCGGCCCGCTTCCGGGCCCAGCGCCCACTCCCGCCATCGAGGGTCGGAAAGAATGGTTAACAAATGCTTGCAAAACACCGGGGAGCGGTCGGCATGAAGCGGGAACAGGCCGAGGTGATCGCGCTGCAGGCGCTGGGCTGGCTTGCCGCCAATGACGAGCTCTGGCCGGTATTTCTCGGCTCCTCGGGCGCGGCGGCCGAAGACCTGCGCGATCGGGCAGGCGAAGCCGAGTTCCAGGCATCGGTGCTCGAATTCCTGACCATGGATGATGGCTGGGTCACCGCCTTCTGCGACGGGGCGGGGTATGAGTATGACGCGCCGCACACGGCGATGCTGGTGCTGGCGGGGCCGTCCAGGATGAACTGGACATGACCCCGCGCGCGCTGATCTTCGACAAGGACGGCACGCTGTTCGACTTTCAGGCGACGTGGGGCCTCTGGTCGCGCGGCCTGATCCTGGCCGAGGCGGAGGGCGATACGGCGCGCGCTAAAGCCATTGCCACGGCGCTTGGCTACGACCTGGCTTCGGGACGTTTCCTGCCCGACAGCCCGGTCGTCGCATCGACCCCGGGCGAGATCGCCGACGTGATGCTGCCGCATCTGCCGGGTACCGATCGCGCCACGCTGGTCGCGCGCATGAACGCCCGTGCGGCCCAGGCGCCGCAGGTCGAGGCGGTGCCGCTTCTCCCGCTGTTCGAACGGCTCACCGCACGGGGCCTCAGCCTCGGCCTCGTGACCAACGACGCCGAGGCTCCCGCGCGTGCGCATCTGGGGGTGGCGGGGCTGACCGAGGTTTTCGGCTTCATCGCCGGAGCCGATAGCGGATACGGGGCCAAGCCCGGTCCCGGCCAGCTCCTGTCCTGCGCGCGGGCGCTGGGCCGGCTCCCCGCCGAATGCGCGATGATCGGCGACAGCCTGCACGACCTGCATGCGGCCCGTGCGGCCGGGATGCGGGCGATCGCGGTGCTGACCGGCCCGGCGCCGCGCCATGTCCTCGAACCCCATGCCGATGCGGTTCTGGACGACATCGGAGGTCTGCCGGACTGGCTCGACAGTTTGCTCACGAAGGCGTGATCGCATCGGCTGCAACCCGGCGCATCGTGCTGCCGTGTCTGCTGGCGTCACGAGGGGGCACGGACGCCCCCCGAACCGTCAGGGAGACGACAAGATGAACCTCAAGGCCCTTATCGCAGGCACCGCCCTCGCCCTCACCTCCACGGTCGCGCTGGCCGAGACCCATGCCGAGACCGGCAACCCGATGGTCGGCGGCGCGCCCATGTTCCCCGAGAAGAACATCGTCGAGAACGCCGTGAACTCGGCCGATCACACCACCCTCGTCGCCGCCGTTCAGGCCGCGGGCCTGGTCGAGACGCTGTCGGGCGAAGGCCCCTTCACCGTCTTCGCGCCGACCAACGCCGCCTTCGAAGCGCTGCCGGCCGGGTCGGTCGAGGACCTGCTCAAGCCGGAGAACAAGGATCGTCTGACCGAGATCCTCACCTGCCACGTGGTCGCGGCCAACGCGATGTCGGACGCGATCTCGGGCATGATCGCCGATGATGGCGGCATGCACGAAGTCGAAACCGTCGGCGGCTGCAAGTTCATGGTTTCCGAGGGCGAAGACGGCACGATCATGATCACCGACGGTCAGGACCGCACCGCCAACGTCACCGTGGCCGACGTGAAGCAATCGAACGGCGTGATCCACGTGATCGACGGCGTGCTGCTTCCCGCGGTCGAATAATCCCCCCAGAGACAGTCGGCTCTCCCGTGCCGACCCGGCCCGCCGCGACCCCCGCGGCGGGCCTTTTCGTGCCGAACCGCCGCCCGGCGCCACGCGCGGCATCGCGACGCAACCCGGCGGCTCGGTCTTTCAAATTCGGCCCGGCGGGCGCATGTGAGGGTCACACGCCACCGCCCGAGGTTCCCGGATGAGCGAAGATGCCCCACAGCCCCCCACTCCCGAAGAGGAGCGCCCGACCCGGCCCGCGATCCTGCGCGGGTTTCGCCGGCGATGCCCGAATTGCGGCGAGGGCGGCCTGTTCCAGGGCTATCTCAAGGTCGTCGACCGCTGCCCGGTCTGCCGGGAAGAGCTGTATCATCATCGTGCCGATGACGGCCCGGCCTATCTGACGATCCTGATCGTCGGCCACCTGCTGGCCCCGGTGATCCATATCGGCTTCACCCGATTCCGCCCCGAGCCTCTGGTGATGGCAACGGTGTTGACGGTGGCGGCGGTGGCGCTGTCGCTCTACCTGCTGCCGCGTCTGAAGGGGCTGGTGGTCGGCATCCAGTGGGCGCGCCGGATGCACGGCTTCGGCAAGCCGCAGTGAATTCCGGCGCCGTCCCCATACGAGATGCAGCGACGGTTGTGGTGCTGCGCGAGCGGCCCGAGGGGCCGGCGGTTCTGATGGGACGGCGCGGCGCGCAGGCGGTGTTCATGCCGTCGAAATACGTGTTTCCCGGCGGTGCGCTCGACGCCTGCGATGCCGGTATCGCGGCGATGGCCCAGCTGCCGCCGGAACATGCCGGGCGGCTCGGCCCCGGTGCGGCGGCGCTGGCCGCCTGCGCGATCCGCGAATTGTGGGAAGAGACCGGTCAGATCCTCGGCCGACGTGGCGACTGGCCGGATCCGCCCGCTGGCTGGCGCGGCTTCGCGGCAACCGGTCATTGTCCGGATGCCTCCGCGCTGGTGCCGGTGTTCCGCGCCATTACGCCACCCGGCCGACCGCGCCGCTTCGACGCGCGGTTCTTCCTCGCGCCGGCAACGGCGCTGGCCAGCGATCCCGACGATTTCGGGCGCGCCGAGGATGAGCTGACCCATCTCCACTGGGTACCGCTGGCGCGGGTCCATGACCTCGACCTGCCCGACATCACCCGGCTGGTCCTGCACGAAGTCGAGGCGCGTCGCGACGATCTCCGGGCCGATCGGCCGCTGCCGTTCTTCAACGGCACGACGGCGGCCGAATCCTTCGATTCTAGCGGTTCGTGACCAGGGCGCCGGTGTCGTAGCCGTTGAAATCGAGCATTTCGCGGGCTGCGCGGGCGCGGTCGACCCCGGCCTGTCCCGGCCGGTCCATGATCCAGCCATAGGCGCCATCCGGCGCACCGATCACCGCGGTACGGAAGTCGTCATCGGTCCAGAGCAGCCACCAGGGCGCGCCCGCGACCACCATGCGCCCGCGCCCGGCCGACGTCACCGGCACCAGCCGCGCCCCGCCCGCACCCGACAGCCGCGCCACGCCCGCCCCCTTGGCGTCGAGCTGCAGCGTCACCCGGTCGTTCGGCGCGAGCGGTCCGCCCGGATAGGCGGCGGCGACAACCCAGTCGCCGTTCAGATCGGTCGGGCTGCCACGCAGGCTGGAGGCGATCGGCGCATCCGTGGCCCGGAAGACCGGCGCCGTCTCGGGCGGCGGCGCGGCCGCGCCACAGGCGGCGAGCAGCGGCAGGAGCGCCCAATGGCCCCAGCGGGTGGCCCGGTTTTCAGCCCGGCCACACTGCGTCTTCCGGTTGCGTCCCGTCATGCGCCGCTCCCCCTTGTCCCGATCATCAATAGGGCATCGGGTGCTGCTTGTGCACCGTCTCGATCTCGGCCACCACCTCGTCGGACAGCGCCACCTCGCGGCCGGCCAGGATCCGCTCGAGCTGTTCCACATTGGTCGCGCCGAAGATCGGGCAGACCGCGAAGGGCCGGGTCCGCTGCCAGGCCAGCGCCATGTGTACCGGGTCGAGGCCATGCTTCTGCGCGATGTCGAGATAGGCCTGCGTCGCGCCGATCACCCGGTCGGTCTTGCGACCGCCCAGGTTGCCATTGATCCACAGCCGCGAGCCTTCCGGCACGCCGTTTTGATACTTGCCGGTGAGATAGCCGCAGGCCAGCGGCGAATAGGCCAGGAGCAGCACGTCCTCGTTCACGCTCACCTCGGCAAGGTCGGTGTCGTGCAGTCGCGACAGCAGGGAGTACTCGTTCTGGATCGAGGCCACGCGCGGCCCGCCGGTGGCTTCCGCCCGGTCGATCCAGCGGGTGGTGCCCCAGGCGGTTTCGTTCGACAGGCCGAAGGCGCGGATCTTGCCCTCGGCTACCAGATCCTTGAGCGTCGCCAGCACGCCGTCCATATGATCGCGGGTGCGCGCCGGGTCCTGCCCCGAGGGGTCGTAGTTCCAGTACTGCCGGAAATGGTAATGGCCGCGCTCGGGCCAGTGCAGCTGGTAGAGGTCGATCACGTCGGTCTTCAGCCGCCGCAGCGATCCCTCGACGATCTCGCGCAGGTTGGCGCCGTCATAGCCCTTGCCGTCGCGGGCCCAGCCGGGATTCGGGCCGGCGGCCTTGGTGGCGATCTTGTAGCGGTCGCGCTTGCCGCTCTTCTCGATCCAGTTGCCGATGAACTCCTCGGTGCGGCCCACCGTCTCGGCCTTGACCGGGTTCACGGGATACATTTCGGCCGCGTCGAGGAAGTCGATCCCCGCCTCGAGCGCCATGTCGAGCTGGCGATGTGCGTCGTCCTCGGGGGTCTGGCTGCCATAGGTCATCGTGCCCAGGCACCATTCGCTGACCTCAATGCCGCTGCGGCCAAGGGGGATCTTCTTCATGTCGGGGCCTTCCGTGATCTCCGGGCCGGGCGTCACGCCCGGTCCGCGAGGCGAAGAGGTAGGCCGCCCTGCGGGCAACGGCAAGCGGGCAGGCACTGGCATCGGCGGCGCGCGCCCGCTACAGGGGGCGCGGACGCAGCGAAGGACGCACGCATGGCACGGCATCTCATCACCTCGGCCATCCCCTACATCAACGGGATCAAGCATCTGGGCAACCTGGTGGGCAGCCAGCTCCCGGCCGATCTCTACGCCCGCTACCAGCGCGGGCGCGGCCACGAGGTGCTGTTCCTGTGCGCGACCGACGAGCACGGCACTCCGGCCGAGCTGGCTGCCGCCAAGGCAGGCAAGCCGGTGGCCGAATACTGCGCCGAGATGCACGAGACCCAGGCCGAGATCGCGCGCGGCTTCCGGCTGTCCTTCGACCATTTCGGTCGCTCGTCCAGCCCGCAGAACCATCGGCTGACCCAGCATTTCGCCGCCCGCCTCGACGCGGCCGGGCTGATCGAGGAGCGGGTCGAGACGCAGATCTACTCCAAGGCCGACGGCCGCTACCTGCCCGACCGCTACATCGAGGGCACCTGTCCCAATTGCGGCTTCGAAAGCGCGCGTGGCGACCAGTGCGACAACTGCACCAAGCAACTCGACCCCGTCGACCTGATCGAGCCGCGCTCGGTGATCTCGGGCTCCACCGATCTGGAGCCGCGCAAAACCAAGCACCTCTATCTCAAGCAGAGCGGCATGCGCGGCGAGCTGCAGGACTGGATCGATTCCAAGGCCGACTGGCCGATCCTGACCACCTCGATTGCCAAGAAATGGCTCAATGACGGCGACGGCCTGCAGGACCGCGGCATCACCCGCGACCTCGACTGGGGCATCCCGGTGAAGAAAGGCGACGCGGACTGGCCCGGCATGGAGGGCAAAGTCTTCTACGTCTGGTTCGACGCGCCGATCGAATACATCGCCTGCGCGCAGGAATGGGTCGATGCAGGCAAGGGTGCGGATTGGGAGCGCTGGTGGCGCACCGACCGCGGCGCCGACGACGTCCGCTACACCCAGTTCATGGGCAAGGACAACGTGCCGTTCCACACGCTCTCCTTCCCGGCGACCATCCTCGGCTCGGGCGAGCCGTGGAAGCTCGTCGATTACATCAAGTCGTTCAACTACCTGAACTATGATGGCGGCCAGTTCTCGACCTCGCGCGGGCGCGGCGTGTTCATGGACCAGGCGCTCGAGGTGCTGCCTTCGGATTACTGGCGCTGGTGGCTTCTGAGCCATGCGCCCGAAAGCTCCGACGCCGAGTTCACCTGGGAGAACTTCCAGCAATCGGTGAACAAGGATCTCGCCGACGTGCTCGGCAACTTCGTCAGCCGCGTCACCAAGTTCTGCCGCGCCAGGTTCGGCGAGGAAGTCCCTGCGGGCGGCGCCCATGGCGCGCGCGAGGATGCGCTGATCGCCGACCTGGAGCGCCGGGTACGCGCCTATGAAGGCCACATGGACGCGATCGAGGTGCGCAAGGCCGCGGCCGAGCTGCGCGCGATCTGGGTGGCGGGCAACGAGTATCTGCAGGATGCGGCGCCCTGGGCCACCTTCAAGACCGAGCCCGAGACCGCCGCGATGCAGATCCGTCTCGCGCTCAACCTGATCCGGCTCTACGCGGTGCTCTCCGCACCGTTCATCCCCGATGCGAGCGCGCAACTCCTCGAGGCGATGAAGACCGAGGACGACGCCTGGCCCGGCGATATCGGCGCGGCGCTTCAGACGCTGTCGGTTGGTCATGGCTTCGCGGTGCCGGACGTCACCTTCCGCAAGATCACTGACGAGGAACGAGCGGAGTGGCAGGAGCGCTTCGCCGGCACTCGCGGCTGAGCCACGCGGAAATTCGACGCCTAGGGAAAGATTGGGCTGGATCGGTCACGTGCAAGTTGCGCTAGTCTGGCGTGGCAAGCCAGGAGCGACCGATGAGCAAGCCCCTTCGACGGATCCCGACCACCCGCGGCGTCCTCGCGCCGCCTGATCCCTTCGGGGCGTTCGGCTGGACCTCCTGGGGGTCGGTGCTGGCGGGGGCCGTGATCGGGTTGGCGCTGATGCTGCCGTTGATGCTGCTGTGGCGCGGTCTCGCGGGCGTCCTTCCGGGACCCGCGGGTTTCTGGTCCGCCCTCCTGCCCCTGCCCGCACTCTGGGCCGCAGGCTGGGCCGCCGCGACGTTGTCGGGCGCACCCCGACGCCGCATCGCCGCGCTGCACGGGATCTGCGCCTGGGCGCTGCTTGCCATGGTCGTGACCGCCGCCACGGTCTTCGCCCCCGCCCTGATCGACCGCGCGGTGCCGGAATTCCGCGGCCTTGCCGCGGCGCCGAAGAACGATCTGGTGCTCGGCGTTCTGGCATTGGCGGGGCTGTTCGCCGCCGCGCTGGGCGGCAGCCTCGGCGGACCGGCCGCAGAGGACTGATCAGCGCCCCTCGATCAATTCCAGTTCGACCTCCCGCAGGCGGCCGCCGCGCGACAGCGTCACCGTGACCGCCTCGCCCGCACGCCGCCGATCGACCAGCGCCAACAGATCGTCGAGGTTTTCCACCGGCGTCCCGTCGATCGCCACCACCACGTCGCCGGGCAACAGCCGTCCACGCGCCACCCGCGCCGGCTCGACCCCCGCCCGGTCCGCCTGCGACCCCGGCGCCACCTCGAGCACCAGTGCCCCCGACAGCCCCTGCCGGTTGACCGCGGCATTGATCCGCGCGTCGAAGCCCAGACCCAGCGATGGCGGGCTGTAGCGCCCGGTCTCGATCAGCTGCGGCACCACCCGCGCCACGGTCGCCACCGGCACCGCGAAGCCGATCCCGGCGCTGGCGCCCGAAGGAGAGAAGATCGCGGTGTTGACGCCAACGAGGCGGCCGCGCGCATCGAGCAGCGGGCCGCCGGAATTGCCGGGATTGATCGCGGCGTCGGTCTGGATCAGCCCGCGGATCGCACGACCGCCATCACCCGGCAGCTCGCGGTCCAGCGCCGAGACGATGCCGGTGGTCAGCGTCCAGTCGAGCCCGAACGGGTTGCCGATCGCCAGCACCGACTGCCCGACCTCCAACCCCTCGCCCGCCTCGGGGCGCGGCAGCGGCGCGGGCAGATCTTGGCCCTCGATCCTCAGCACCGCGAGATCATGCGTCGGGTCGCGGCCAATTACCCGAGCTTCGAGCGAACGGCCATCGGCGAGCTGCACGACGGCGCGGCTCGCGCGCTGGATGACATGATCGTTGGTGACGACGTGGCCGGCCGCGTCCCACAGGAAACCTGAACCTGAGCCGAGCGACGTCTCGCCGGTGCGACGGGTGAAGGGGTCGACGACCCGGGTCCGGGTGGTGATCGCTACCACGCTGTCGCGGGCAGCGCGGAACACCGCGATGGTCCGCGACTCCTCGGGCTCGAGACTGGCCGGCCCGGGCGGGAGGGCGGCTGGCGGCGCGGGCTCGGGCGTGGCGACGAAACGCCCGGCAAGGAAGGCCGCAACGAGCAGCAGGGCCAGCAGAGCCCCCGCGAGACTGGCGCGCATTCTGGTCCCCCCATTCGACGTTGCCGCTACACCGGCACGGGCTAAGTGGTCTCCAAACCCCGTCCATCCAGCGGACGGCCTCAATTTTCATGGGAGTTACCCCTTGCGATACGTGCTTTCCACCCTTCTCGCGCTGGGCCTCGGTGCCGGTACCGCCGCAGCCGCCACTTGCGGCAACGACGCCTCGGGCTTCGAACGCTGGAAACAGGAATTCGCCGCCGAGGCAGCGGCGCAGGGCGTCGGACAGGCCGGTCTGAACGCGCTGGCCCAGACCAGCTACGCCCAGCGCACCATCAATGCCGACCGCAACCAGAAGAGCTTCAACTACTCGCTCGACAAGTTCTTGCAGGTGCGCGGTGCCGACACGATCGTCGCGCAGGGCCGCAAGAAGCTCGCCTCCAATCCCGGCTTCTGGCAGAGCCTCGAGAGCCAGTACGGCGTGCCGGCGGGCGTGCTGATCGCGATCCACGGCATGGAAACCGGCTTCGGCAACTTCATGGGCGATTCGAACGTGCTCTCGGCGATCGCGACGCTGGCCTATGACTGCCGCCGGTCCGACTTCTTTTCACAGCATGCTCTGGCCGCGTTGATGCTAGTCGATCGCGGCGCCGTCTCCCCCAACTCGATCGGGGCGATGCATGGCGAGCTGGGCCATACCCAGTTCCTGCCCGGCAACATCCTGCGCTACGGCGTCGACGGCGATGGCAACGGCCGGGTCGACCTGACCAACCTGACCGACGCCATGGCCTCGACCGCCAACTACTTGCGGCAGAAGGGCTGGCAGCCCGGCGCCGGCTACCAGGAAGGCCAGCCGAACTTCCGGGTGATCCAGGAATGGAACGCCGCCGGCGTCTATCAGAAGGCGATCGCGCTGATGGCGGCCCGCATCCAGGGCTGACCCGGCGGTTCCGCGCAGGCGGGTCGGCGCTCAGGCGTCGGCCCCGTCCGGCTCCCAGGCCGCGAGCCAATCGCGGGCCATGGCCAGCGCCGCCTCGACCTGCGCGTTCAGCGCCTCCACCTCCGCCGTCGTGCATCGCTGCGGCGCCCGGCGCTCGATCCGGCCAAGGCTCTGGACCGGGCCCGCCAGCGCCAGCATCGCCGCACCACCGCGCAGCTTGTGCGCCACCGCCACGACACCTTCGTCCGACTCTATCAGTCCCGCCAGCACGGGGCGGGCCTCGTGCCATTCGCGCTCGAAGCCGTCGAGCGCCGCCCCGATCCGCTCGGCACCCAGCATCTCGACCACTTCCTCGAAATCATCCGAATCCACCAGCGCGCCGACCGGCATCGGATCGGGAGGACAATCCGGTATTGCTCCGCGAGCCTCGCCGCGCGTACCGATCCCGTCGAGGATGCGCCGGATCACCGGCAGGCGCAGCGGCTTGGCATAGACCTCGCTCATGCCGGCCTTGACGCCCGCGGCGCGGGCCTCGGCGGTGCCATGCGCGGTCAGCCCGATGACCGGGGGCCGACGGTCGGCCGGGAAAGTGTCGCGGATCGCCTGCGCGGCTTCGATACCGCCCATCACCGGCATCTCGAAATCCATCAGCACCAGGTCGAAATGCTCGGCCCGTAGCCGCTCCAGCCCCTTCGCGCCGTTCGAGGCCTCGGAGACGATGTGACCGAGTTGCTGCAGCATGCCGCGCAGCACCATCCGGTTGACCGCGTTATCCTCGATCACGAGCACCGACAGAGCCGATCCGGGCGTCGCGGGTTCTGGGATCGGCTCGGGCGCCTCCAGCGGCGGGGCAATCTGGGGCAGTGGCAGCCACAGCCGGAAAGTGCTGCCCTCGCCCGGCACGCTGGAGACGGTGATGTCGCCCGACATCATCCGCGCCAACCGCCGTGAAATGGCGAGGCCGAGCCCGTCGGAGCGCCCCTGCCGTCCTTCCGGGCGAGCCCGGGTCACGAACTCCGCGAAGACCCGTTCGAGGTCGGCTTCGGCGATGCCGATTCCGGTGTCGCGCACCGTGATTTCGATCCCGGTTTCCGCGAGGCGGAGCGACACGGTGATGCCACCGCGCTCGGTGAACTTGATGGCGTTGCCGATCAGGTTGGTGACGACCTGCGCGACGCGGTTCGGGTCGCCCTCGAACCAAGCGCCGAGATCGGTCTCATCGGCATCGAGGTCGAGCGGCAGATCCTTTTCGGCCGCGAGCGGGCGCAGCACCGAGATCAGCCGCTGCAGCATCGGGCCAGGCGCGAAGGCCACGGTCTCGATCCGCTCCTCGCCGGTTTCGATGCGGGTGATATCGAGCGATTCGTTAACCAGCTGCAGCAAGATTTCGGCGGAGGCGAGAGCGACACCGACCTGGCGCCGCTGGTCGGGGCTCAGCGCGGTGGTGTTGAGAAGGTCGAGCACCCCCATGATGCCGTTGAGCGGGGTGCGCATCTCGTGGCTCATCACCGACAGGAAGCGCGACTTGGCACGGTCGGCCCGCTCGGCGGTGTCGCGGGCCGCGATCAGCCGCGCCTGGCTGGCCTTGAGATCGGTGATATCGCGCAGATAGCCGATGAAGACCGGCGCTTCCGGACCCTCGACATGGGTCATCACCGCCTCGATCGGGAACAGCTCGCCATTGCGTCGCCGCGCCACCAGTTCGACCCGGCCAGCGCCGATCAGGTATTCCCGGCCAGTCGCAGCAAAGGTGCGGATCCGCTCCTCGAAGATCTCGCGCCGCTCCACCGGCACCAGCGTGTCGCGCACCTTGCGGCTCAGGATTTCGGATTTGCGCCAGCCGAACATCTCTTCTGCGGCCGGGTTGAAGTCGATGATCCGTCCCTGCCGGTCCGCCACCACGATCGCGTCGAGCGAGTTGCCGATCACCGAGTTGAGCCGCTCAGCGGTACGCGACAGCACCCGGTCGCGTTCGACCACGCGGCGGCGCTGCACGTCGATCAGCCGCAACAGCGCGCCGAGCAGGATCAGCAGGAGCCCCCCGGCAAGGGCGGTGAGTTCGGCCTGCCTGCGCACCCGGTGGCGGTAGGATTCGGCGTCCTCGGCGAGGATGTCGAGGCCGTTCAGCGACAGCTCCCGCATTACCGGCTGCACGCCGATCGTCTCCTCGAAGATCCGCTGCAGCTCCTCCGAGCCGACATCGGGCGCGGCGAAGAGCGCGTCGACCCGGTCGGCATAGGCGTCGATCTGCGCCAGCAGCGCCGGAACGCCCGGATGTTCGAGCAGCGGCCGGCCGATCTCGCCGCTGCGCACAAGACCGAGCCGGCTGAGAAGGATGTCGAAACGCAGCTTGAGGGCTGCGACGTCGCGGCCCTGCCTCAGCGCGCCGCCCTGCCCGGCGGCGATCACGTCACGCGCGAAGATCGCGGTTTCGAGTTCGAGCTGTGCCAGCGTCCACTGGGTGTTGTCGATGCCGGCGCTTTCGAGATCGCGGATCTGGCGGCCCAGCATCCAGCCGAGCGATAGCACCGCCGTGAGCACGATCGCGGCGGCGATGCCCAGGCCACTGCGGATGTTGAGGTGCCGCGCCAATCCATGTCCGATGCCTTCCCGGACACTCACCGGCGCGGCTCCGTCACTCCGTCACGGTCATCTGCGCAAGTTGCCAGATGCTCCGCTTGTAATGCTCTTCGGTGCGGTATTCCGGCCCCCGGTCATAGGGATAGACGATCCAGAAAGGACCCTTTTCTCGGATCGACACGGTTTCGCCGTCGATCCGTGTAGCGACGATCGGCACCCGGTCCTCGATGTCCGAGAGCGGGATCCGCACGCGGTAGTCGTTGAGCGCCGTCATCTCGAGCACCGCGTCGGGGTCGCTGCGGAGCTCGCTCAGCCCGGCCGCCTCGATCAGCGCCGCAACCGGTACGCCGGAAAACTGGCTCTCGCCATCGGTCCAGATCGTTCCGGTCTCGAAGCTTTCCTGCTCAAGCTCGTCGAGCGCCGCCAAGTCGAGCACCAGAGGCGTCACATCGGGGCCGCCGATCCGCAGCTTGCCCGGCTCGATCTGGGAACGGCTTTCGTCCGTGACCGGGGCGTGCTGGACCTCGGTGCGGGTCGAATCGGTTTCGGCAGCCGAGAAGCCGGGCATTGAGAGTCCGACCAGGGCCAGACCGGAAAAGGTCAATCCCATCACAGCACTCGCATAGACCAACTGCATTCTGGCTCCTTTCCGCTTCGCGCAACCACGCCCAGAATGCGCGATCTGGACGCAATTTGCGAATCCCCTCGCTATCACTCGCGCAGACCGTGGCCACGAAACCCCAGCTTCAGGGGGTTAACCTATGAAATCTGCTTGATGGCCTCGGATTCGCCCGTTTCAAGACCTATCGATTCTCGGTATCCTAAATATGACGTTGCCACGACCCGGATCGGCCGGATCGTGGCGGAAATCGAAAGGACCGACCATGCGTATCCTGATCGCAGATGACCACGACCTGGTACGCGAGATGATGGCGGCATATCTCGAGCGGGACGGCGGCATGCAGGTGATCCAGTGCGCCAGCTTCGAGGAAGCGATGGGCGAGATGGTGCGCAACGGCCCCTTCGAACTCGTGCTGCTCGATTTCCGGATGCCGGGAATGCGCGGTCTGGAAGGGCTGCGCGAGGCGATCGAGGCTGCCGGCGGCAACCCGGTCGCGCTGATCTCCGGCAGTGCCGACAAGTCGGTCGCCGAAGAGGCGCTGGCCGCAGGCGCCGCGGGCTTCCTGCCCAAGACCATGTCGGCCCGCTCGATGACCAACGCGGTCAAGTTCATGAGCATGGGCGAGACCTTCGTGCCGGTCGACTTCATGACCGCCAAGGAGGTCGAGAACCCGGCACTGGCCCATCTCACCCCGCGCGAGCGGCAGGTGCTCGAAGGCATCTCCAAGGGCAAGTCGAACAAGGAGATCGCGCTCGACCACGACATTCAGGAGGTCACGGTCAAGCTCCACGTGAAGACACTGTGCCGCAAGATGGGTGCCAAGAACCGCACCCAGGCCGCGATGATGGCGCGCGATCAGGAAATGGTCTGACGCCTCAAGTACCAGTCCGTTCGGCCCTCTCCTACGTCTGCGGCCACGTGCCGAGTTCCGAAATCCGGTAGCCCCCGGGATAGCCCGGCCGCCGCCGCGCGGTCACCAGCCGTGGCCGGCGTCGACGCGGCAAACAGCGCAGCAGCCAGGCCCGCCCCCGCATCGCCAGATGGACCCAGCGCCGCAGTTGGTCGGATGGTGCCGGCAGACCGGTCGCCGACAGCAGCGGCGCGTCCATCAGCGCAAGCGCCACCGGTCGACCGAAACGATGAAGGCGGCGCGGCAGGTAGAAGCCGAGCAACAACTCCAAGGTGATCCCGGCCAGCGCCGCGTTGCTCGGCGCGAAGCGAAAGCGGTCGCGCTCGAAGGCGGCGGCAAATGCCTCAAAGCCGGCCAGATCCGCCGGGATTCCGGGGATTCCCATCCGGGCCCCGAGCCGGCGGTGATAATTGGTCCATGCCGCGCGCTCATGCGCCGTCATCGGCCATCTGCCGAAACGGTCGAGCCAACGGATCGGCTCGAGCACGAAGGTGCACAGCACGTAGAGCATGTCATCATCGGCGATGCGGTAACGGCCATGCATCGCGTTGATGCGGCCGATCGCGGCGCGGCCGCGGTCGCTGTCGATGCCGTTCTCCATCGGCTCGGAGATCAGCAGCTCGGTGTCGTCATAACGCTTGCGGGGCCGTTCGGCGAATTCGCGGGTCTTCATCAGGAGCCCCGAAATCGACGGCACCGCGTAGCTACGAAACAGCGCCAGTTCGAGTGCCCGCTCGATGTCCCAGGAGAAGGCGTAGGTCGTCAGGAGCCGCGCGATCTCCTCGCAATCTCCCTCGGACGAGAGCTGCGGGATGCGATCCTCGGGGACGGCCACGGCGTCAGGCCAGCAGCGTCGCCATGCGGCGCAGCGCCAGCGTGTAGCCTTGAACGCCGAAACCCGCGATCACGCCGTCGGCCCGCAGCGAAACGTAGGAATGGTGGCGGAAGCTCTCGCGCTTGTGGACGTTGGAGATGTGCACCTCCAGCACCGGCCCGTCGAAGGCGTTGAGCGCGTCGAGGATCGCCACCGAAGTATGGGTATAGGCGGCCGGGTTGATGATGATCCCTGCTGCCTGATCGCGCGCTTCGTGGATCCGGTCGATGATGCCGCCCTCGTGGTTGGACTGGAACAGCGCCGTCTCAAGCCCCAGCTCCGCGCCCAGCGCCGCGCAGTCGCGCTCCACGTCCGCGAGCGTGTCGTGGCCGTAGATCTCGGGCTGACGCTTGCCGAGCAGGTTCAGGTTGGGTCCGTTGAGGATGTAGATGCGCCGGTTCATCGACTGGTCTCCCGCCTTCGCTTTCCCCAGCGGTATGGCGGGAAAGCCCGGCCGCATAAAGCGGTTTTGCCGCCGCCCCTCCCCCGGCGGCGGCCCGGCTCAGGCGGCGCGCGGCGTGGCCGCCGGCCGCGCGGCGGCGATCAGCGCCGCGATCTCCGGACGGCAGGAGCCGCAATTGCTCCCCGCGCCCAGCGCCTCGGAGATCGCCGCAACGCTGGTGGCGCGGCCCGTCACGATCGCCTCCCGGATGGTGTTGACGCCGACACCGAGGCAGGCGCAGAGCACCGGCCCCGGATCGGGCCGACCGGCGGCGGCCCGCCCCGACAGCGCCTGCCGATCCTCGCCGCCAAGCATCCCCGCCAGATGCGTGCGCGACAGCGCCACCGGCTCGGGCGAGACGAAAAGCGCCGCCACCAGCCGCCCCTCCTCCATCAGGGCCAGCCGCTCGGTTCCGCGCGCCGGGTCCGAGACGCGCATGATCTGCGCATCCGGCAGGCCGAACAGACGCCGTGCTTCCTCCTCCCAGTCCTCCGGCGTCTCGATCCCCGCCATCTCGACCTGCCAGCCGCCCTCGACCCGGGCACGCGCCCAGTAGCCGCATTCCGGCGCGGGCCGAGCCTGGGCCACCGCGAAGCCGAACCAGCGCGCGGCATAGGGGGCGACCGAGATCGGCACCGCCTTGCTTTCGGGCTGCCCCGAGACCGGATCGACATGCGCCGTCACCAGCGCGTCGACCCGGCCCGTGGGCGCGGTCTCGCCGCTCCAGTGGATCGGCGCGAAGACCTCGCTCCGGCGCACCCGGTCGGTGACCAGCACGCGCAGCACCGTGCGTCCAGCGTGGTTGCGCAACTCGGCCAGACCGGCCGGAGCGAGGCCGAGCCGCTCCGCATCCTCGGGATGGATCTCGACGAAGGGCTCGCCCATGTGCCGGTTAAGCCGCGCCGAACGGCCCGAACGGGTCATGCTGTGCCATTGGTCGCGGATGCGCCCTGTGTTGAGCTGGAACGGGTGGTCCGCATCGGGCTCTGCCACCGGCGGCCGCGCCGTGACCGGGATCATCCGGCCCCGCCCGGAGGGCGTGAAGAACCGCCCGTCGCAGAAGAAGCGCCCGCCCTGCCGCGCCCCGGCGGCGGGCCAGCGGAACGGCGCGAGCGTGGCATAGCCCTCCGCATCGAGCGCCGCGTGATCGGAGATGTCGAAATCGGCGCCCAGCCGCCCGGCGACGCCGGATA
This sequence comes from Limimaricola variabilis, assembly GCF_034371605.1. Lineage (NCBI taxonomy): Bacteria > Pseudomonadati > Pseudomonadota > Alphaproteobacteria > Rhodobacterales > Paracoccaceae > Limimaricola > Limimaricola variabilis. The sequence goes on from NZ_CP139691.1 coordinate 1,685,460, forward strand.
GCGCCGCGTGCTCGCGAAACACCGCCGCCGCGTCGGGCCAATCGAAGGCCTCCGGCCAGCCCATGCGCCGACCGACCTCGGCCAGAATCGCCCAGTCGGGGCGCGCCTCACCCGGGGCGAGCAACACGGCGCGCTGGCGGCTGATCGTGCGGTCGGAGTTGGTGACGCTGCCGTCGCGCTCGCCCCAGCCAGCAGCCGGGAGCAGCACATGGGCGAGCCGCGCCGTGTCTGTGGAGGCGGTGATCTCGCTCACGGCCACGAAATCGCAATTCGCGATGGCCGCGCGGACCCGGTCGGCCTCGGGCATCGACATCGCCGGGTTGGTACAGATGATCCACAGCGCCTTGATCTCGCCGCGCTCGACCGCGCGGAACATGTCGACGGCCTTGAGGCCCGCGCCCGCCGGCATGGCCGGGGCCTTCCAGAAGCGCTGCACCGCGTCGCGATGGGCGGGGTTGTCGATGTCGAGATGGCTCGCCAGCGCGTTGGCGAGGCCGCCCACCTCGCGCCCGCCCATGGCGTTGGGCTGACCGGTGACGCTGAACGGGCCCATGCCCGGCTGCCCGATACGGCCGGTGGCGAGATGGCAGTTGATGATGGCGTTGACCTTGTCGCTGCCGGAGGCGGATTGGTTCACGCCCTGGCTGAACACGGTCACAACCTTCTCGGTGCCGATCCACATGTCGAGGAAAGCTGCGATCTCTGCCGCACCCAGCCCGGTGAGCGAGGCATCCTCCGCATTGGCGGCGGCCAGCGCCTCGGCCATGCCGTCGATATGGCGCGCGAAACGCGGGTCTCGGGCGCCGCGGCGGTCGATCTCCGCCAGAAGCGCGTTGAAGAGCGCCACGTCCGCCCCCGGCGCGATCGCGAGGTGCAAATCGGCGATGTCGCAGGTCGCGGTGCGGCGCGGATCGATCACCACGACGCGCATCGCGGGCCGGGCCGCCTTGGCCGCGACGATGCGCTGGTAGAGCACCGGGTGGCACCAGGCAAGGTTAGAGCCGGTCAGTACGACGAGATCCGCGAGTTCCAGATCCTCATAGGTGCCGGGCACCGTGTCAGTGCCGAAGGCGCGCTTGTGGCCTGCCACGGTCGAGGCCATGCAGAGCCGCGAATTGGTGTCGATATTGGCTGAGCCGATGAAGCCCTTCATCAGCTTGTTGGCGACGTAGTAATCCTCGGTGGTCATCTGCCCCGAGACGTAGAAGGCGACGCTGTCGGGGCCGTGTTCGGCGATCGTCTCGCGGAACCGGTCGGCGACATGGTTCAGCGCCGTGTCCCAATCGGCCCGCGCCCCGCCGATCACGGGATGCAGGAGCCGATCCTCAAGGCCCATCGTCTCGCCCAGCGCCGTGCCCTTGGAGCAGAGCCGCCCGCGATTGGCCGGATGGTCCGGATCGCCGCGCACCGTCAGACCGCCCTGCCCGTCCGGCTTGGCAAGAACGCCGCAGCCGACGCCGCAATAGGCGCAGGTGGTGCGGATCTCGCCGGGCTGCGCGGAAAGATGCGCGGGCCCGGTCATGCCGCCGCCCTGCGGCCCACCGCGTCGCCGTCGAGCAGCAGCCGTCCGTTCTCGACTCGCAGCGGATAAGTCGGGATCGATCCCTCATCCGCGCCCTGCGCCTCGCCGGTTTCGAGGTCGAACACCCAGTTGTGCAGCGGGCAGGTCACCGCGCGGCCATGCACGATGCCTTCCGACAGCGGCCCGCCCTTGTGCGGGCAGCGGTCGGAGGCGGCGAAGACCTCGTTCTCACCGGTGCGGAACAGCGCCACGCAACCGACCGGCGTCTTGACCAGCCGCGCGCCGCGCAGCGGGATGTCGTCGAGAGCGCCCACATCGATCCAGTTCATTCCGCAGCCTCCAGCGTGAGATCGGCCAGCGGCTGGAAGCGGCGCGCCTGCGCCGGTTCGGCCCGCTCGGCCCAGGGGTCCTTCTGGTAGATCGTCTGGCTTAGGTCGAAGCGCGCCACCAACGCCGCGCGCTCCTCCGCGTCCGAGAGCGCCGCGCGCACCCAGTCCATGCCGACCTTGGCAATCCACTTGTAGGGTCGGTCGAGATACTTGGCGTGCTCGCGGTAGAGCTGCACGAAGGCTACCGACCATTCCTCGGCCTCGGCCTCGGTCGCGACCTTCACCAGGGGCTGGATCTCCTTGAGATCCATGCCCGCCGCGCCACCGACCCCGATCTCGAAGCCCGAGTCGACGCAGACGATGCCCAGATCCTTGCAGGTCGCCTCGGCGCAGTTGCGCGGGCAGCCCGAGACCGCGAGCTTGACCTTGTGCGGCGTCCAGGAGCCCCAGAGCCGCTTTTCGAGTTTCACGCCGAGGCCGGTGCTGTCCTGCGTGCCGAAGCGGCAATGCTCGCGCCCGACGCAGGTCTTCACCGTGCGCAGCCCCTTGGAATAGGCATGACCAGAGACCAGCCCCGCCTCGTTCAGATCGGCCCACATCGCGGGCAGGTCCTCCTTGCGCACGCCCAGGAGGTCGATGCGCTGGCCACCGGTGACCTTGACGGTCGGCACGCCATACTTGTCGGCGGCGTCGGCGATTGCGCGCAGCTCGCGCGAATTGGTCAGCCCGCCCCACATGCGCGGCACCACCGAATAGGTGCCGTCCTTCTGGATGTTGGCATGGTTGCGCTCGTTGACGAAGCGGCTTTGCGGGTCGTCCTGGTATTCGAGCGGCCAGTCGGCCAACAGGTAGTAGTTCACCGCCGGGCGGCAGACATGGCAGCCATTGGGCGTGGTCCAGCCCAGTTCCTGCCAGACGGCGGGCTGCGACTTCAGCTCGCGTGCCTTGATCAGGCGACGGACATCCTCGTGAGTGAGGTCGGTGCAGCCGCAGACCGGCTTGGCCGTCGGCATGACGAAATCGTCACCCAAGCTCAACGCCATGACCTGTTCGACCAGCCCTGTGCAGGTGCCGCAGGAGCCCGACGCCTTGGTCACGGCGCGCACGTCCTCGATGGTCGTGGCGCCGCCCTCGACGGCCTCCACGATCCGGCCCTTGCACACGCCGTTGCAGCCGCAGATCTCTGCGTCAGCCGGTAAGGCTGCAACGGCCGCCATAGGGTCCGCTTGGGCGCCCCCTTGGAAGGCAGGCCCGAAGATCAGCGTGTCGCGCATCTCCGAGACGTTCTCTCGGTCCTTGATCAGGCCGTGGAACCAGGCGCCGTCGGCGGTGTCGCCATACATCACCGCGCCGATCAGCCGCTCGCCTTCCAGCACGAGGCGCTTGTAGACGCCGCGCGCCGGATCGCGGAACACGATGTCTTCGCGGCCTTCGCCTTCGGCGAAGTCACCCGCCGAGAACAGGTCGCAGCCGGTGACCTTGAGCTTGGTCGCGACCTCCTTGGGCTGGAACGCGGCTTCTTGGCCCAGCAGCGTCTGGGCCAGCACCTTGGCCTGGTCGTAGAGCGGGGCGACGAGGCCGAACACCGCGCCGTTGTGCTCGACGCATTCGCCCAAGGCCAGCACGTCCGCGTCCGAAGTGACCATCTGGTCGTCGACATGCACGCCGCGCCCGACCGCGAGACCAGCGGATTTCGCGAGCGCCACGCTCGGGCGAATGCCCACCGCCATGACCAGGAGATCGCAGGGCAGCTCGGTGCCGTCATCGAGCAGCAGTGCCTTCACATGACCATTCTCGCCGAGGATCTCCTTGGAGTTGGCCGAGCACATCACCTTGATGCCCTTGTCGATGAGGGCCCGGCGCAGGAGATACCCCGCCGCCTCGTCGAGCTGGCGCTCCATCAGGTGGCCCATGATGTGCACCACGGTGACCTCGACGCCGCGCGCGGCCATGCCGGCCGCCGCTTCGAGGCCGAGGAGCCCGCCGCCGATGACCACCGCCTTCGCATCCGGCCTGGCCGAGAGGCCCATCATCCGCTCGGTGTCCTCGAGGTCGCGGTAGGGGATCACGCCTTCAAGGTCATGGCCCGGGAGCGGGATCATGAAGGGGTCGGAGCCGGTCGCGACGACGAGCTTGTCATAGGGCACCTCGCCCTTCTCGCCGACCACGACCCTGCGATCCCGGTCGATCTCGACCACCCGCTCGCCGAAGCGGCAGGCGACACCATTGGCCGCGTACCAATCCTCGTCATGGGTGACGATCTCGGCATAGGTCTTCTCGCCAGACAGAACCGGAGAGAGCATCAGCCGGTTGTAGTTGCCGCGCGGCTCGGCGTTGAAGAGGGTGACTTCATAGGCCGAGGGGTCGCTTTCGAACAGGTGCTCCAGCATCCGGCCGGAGGCCATGCCGGCGCCGATGACGACGAGTTTCTGGGTCATGGCGGTCACTCCGCTGCGATGGCGCTGGGCGCCGATTTCTTGCGAGGGTCACGGCCGTGCTCGTATTCCTCGAGGAAATCGAGCACTTCCTGCCGGTAGTGGTAGTAGTCCGCGTGCTCCAGCAGCGCCTTGCGGGTGCGCGGGCGCGGCAGGTTCACGTCGACGATCTTGCCGATGGTGGCGCGGGGGCCATTGGTCATCATCACCACCCGGTCGGCCAGCAGGATCGCCTCGTCGACGTCGTGGGTGACGCAGACCGCCGTGGTCTTGGTCCGGTCCCAGACATCCATGAGAACCTCCTGCAACTCCCAGCGGGTGAGGCTGTCGAGCATGCCGAAGGGCTCGTCGAGCAGCAGCAGCTTCGGCGAGAGGGCGAAGGCCCGGGCGATGCCGACGCGCTGGCGCATGCCGTTCGACATCTCGGACGCCATCCGGTCCATCGCGTCACCGAGGCCCACACGTTCGAGGTAATGTTCGACCACCTCCTGCCGTTCGCCCTGGCTGGCCCGCGGATAGACCCGGTCGACCCCGACCGCGACGTTCTCGCGCGCGGTGAGCCACGGGAACAGCGAGGGGCTCTGGAACACCACGGCGCGCTCGGGATCGGCGCCCTCGACATGGCGACCGTCGAGCTTGATCGCGCCCTTGGAGATCTCGTTGAGGCCGGCGGCCATGGTCAGCACGGTCGACTTGCCGCAGCCGGAATGGCCGATCAGCGAGATGAACTCGCCACGGTTCATCTTGAGATTGAAGTCCTCGACCACCGTCAGCGGGCCTTTCGGCGTCGGGTAGATCTTGTGGAGCTGACTGAAGTCGAGGAAGCGCTCGTCGATCAGGCCTTCCTGCGCCGCCTTCTGCGCGGCGGGTAGGTCGTGGACCGGGCGGATGTCCGGCAGGCGGCGCGTGCCCTCGACGCGGGACTTGATGCCGACATCCATCAGATAGCCCGTCACCCGGGCCCGCAGCGCCTTGAAGGCGGGGTCGGAATTCATGGCCGCCCGGTCACGTGGCCGCGGAAGCGTCACCTGCACCGCCTCGCCCAGTGTGCCGTCGGGGTTCAGCGGCACGATGCGATCGGCGAGCAGGATCGCCTCGTCGACGTCGTTGGTGATCAGCACGCAGGTGGTGCGCTCGCGCTCCCAGATCTCGAGGATCTCGTCGGCGAGATTGGCCCGGGTCAGCGCGTCGAGCGCGGAGAGCGGCTCGTCGAGGAGCAGCACCTCGGGCTCCATCGCCAGGGCGCGGGCGACAGAGACGCGCTGGCGCATGCCGCCTGACAGCTCGGCCGGGCGGCGGGTCGTGGCATGGCCCAGACCCACCATCTCGATATAGCGCTGCGCCTTGGCGGCTTTTTCGGCCTTCGACAGCTTGGGATGCACCGCCTCGACCGCGAGCATCACGTTGCCCGCCACGGTGAGCCAGGGCATCAGCGAGTAGCTTTGGAACACCAGCCCACGCTCGGGACCGGGGCCGGTGACGGGCTTGCCCTTGAAGCTGACGCTGCCCTGGTCGGGCGTCACCAGCCCGGCCATCAGGTTCATCAGCGTCGACTTGCCGCTGCCCGAGAAGCCGAGGATCGCCACGAACTCGCCTTCTGCGACGTCGAGATCGATCCTGCGCAGCACGTCCTTGCGCGTCTTGCCTTCGCCGAAACCCTTGGAGACGTTGTCGAATGTCAGGATGCTGGTCATGGCGATCACCGGTTCGGGGCGTAGGTGAAGAGCGACTGCAGCGCGAACATCACCCGATCGAGGAGGAAGCCGATGATGCCGATGGTCAGCACCGCGACGATGATCCGCGCCAGCGAGGAGGAGGAGCCGTTCTGGAACTCGTCCCAGACGAACTTTCCGAGGCCGGGGTTCTGCGCCAGCATCTCGGCGGCGATCAGCACCATCCAGCCCACGCCGAGCGACAGGCGGAGCCCGGTGAAGATCAGCGGCAGCGCCGAGGGCAGCACCAGCTTGGTGATCTTGGCGCGGGGGCTCATCTTGAGCACCTTGGAGACGTTGACCAGATCGCGGTCGACCTGCGCCACGCCGAGCGCGGTGTTGATCAGCGTCGGCCAGAGCGAGCAGAGCGTCACGGTGATCGCGGAGACGAGGAACGACTTGGCGAACAGCCCGCCCTCGGCGGCGCTGACGGCAGAGACCACCATGGTCACGATCGGCAGCCATGCGAGCGGCGAGACCGGTTTGAAGATCTGGATGAGCGGGTTCAGCGCCGCGTTGGCGGTGGCCGAAAGGCCCGCCATGATGCCCAGCGGGATCGCCACGGCGCTGGCCACCAGGAAGCCGAAGAACACGGTCATGATCGAGGTGCCGATCTGGTCGTAATAGGAGGGCGAGCCGGTGAAGGCGATTTCCTTGACCTCATCCGCCCTGCCCTGCTCGACCAGCCGCTCGTTGCGCAGGGCCACCTGCTCCTCGAAGCGGGCCTTCTTTTCCGCAGTGCGAACCGCGTCCTCGTGCAGGCCCACGGCCTCGGTCCAGACCTGCCCCGGCCCGGGGATCGCGCCGAGCGAGGTCTGCACCTGCGGCGCCAGCGCGGCCCAGAGCGCGAGGAACCCCGCGATGGCCAGGAGCGGCACGCCCAGGAGCCGCCAGACATCGCGCATCTGCGCGCGCGGGTTGTCACCGGCGGCGGCCTTGATCAGCGGGGTGAGCCAGGCCAGGCCGAGGACCTGGAACCAGCGGTCGGCAGCACCGAGGCGCGCGAACCAGCGGGCACGCCGGGCCTCCTTGTGGCCAGCCTCGATGGCGGTGGGATCGACTGCGGTCATGGGGGTGCTCCGGGGGTTGGGATCTGCGGAGGGAATGGGAGTGGCGGGACCCCGGGCGGGATCCCTGTCGGGGGTCAGCCCTGGATTTCGGAGCCGACCACGGTCTGGTCGCCCTTCAACCCGATCGGCAGGCTGTCGAGATAGGCGTTGGGGGCGCGGCCGTCATAGCCGATGCCGTCGATGATATCGGCGGCCGGGGTCGGCGCCTTGTAGCCGTCGCTGTCCCAGGGGAAGTCGGCCTCGTCGGCGAGCCCCTCCTCGACCAGCATCCGCGCCGCTTCGAGGTAGATCTCGGGCTTGTAGACGGATTTGGCGACCTCGTCGTACCAGCTGTCGGGCTTGGCCTCGGCGATCTGGCCCCAGCGGCGCATCTGGGTGAGGTACCACACCGCGTCCGAATAGAAGGGATAGGTGGCGTGGTGGCGGAAGAAGGTATTGAAGTCCGGCACCTCGCGCACGTCGCCCTTCTCGTATTCGAAGGTGCCGGTCATCGAGGCCGCGATCACTTCCGGATCGGCGCCCACATATTCGGGGCGCGACAGGATCTCGACCGCTTCCTCGCGATTGGCGTTGTCGTTCTCGTCGAGCCAGATCGCGGCACGGATCAGCGCCTTGGTGATGGCGATCGTGGTGTTGGGGTTTTCCTCGATGAAGTCGGCGGTCAGGCCGAAGACCTTCTCGGGGTTGTTCTTCCACAGCTCGTAATCGGTGATCACCGGCACGCCGATGCCCATGGCGACGGCCTGCTGGTTCCACGGCTCGCCCACGGCGTAGCCATAGATTGTGCCGGCCTCGAGCGTCGCGGGCATCTGCGGCGGCGGCGTCACCGACAGCAGCGCCTCGGCGCCGATCTGGCCGGTGGTGTTCTGCTCGGAATAGTAGCCCGGCTCGATGCCGCCTGCGGCGAGCCAGTAGCGCAGTTCGTAGTTATGGGTGGAGACCGGGAAGACCATGCCCATGTTGAAGGGCTTTCCTTCGGCGCGGTACTGTTCGATCACCGGCTTCAGGGCCGCGGCCGAGATCGGGTGCTGCGGGCGGCCTTCGGCGTCGGTCGGGATGTTGGGCTTCATCGCCTCCCAGACGGCATTCGATACGGTGATGCCGTTGCCGTTGAGGTCCATCGAGAAGGGCGTGACGATATGCGCCTCGGTGCCGTAGCCGATGGTCGCGGCGAGCGGCTGGCCCGCCAGCATGTGCGCGCCGTCGAGCTGGCCGTCGATGACGCCGTCGAGCAGCACCTTCCAGTTCGCCTGCGCCTCGAGCGTGACGAACAGCCCCTCATCCATGAAGTAGCCCTGCTCGTAGGCCACCGCGAGCGGCGCCATGTCGGTGAGCTTGATGAAGCCGAAGGTGAGCTCGTCCTTCTCCAGCGTCAGCATTTCGGCCATGGCGGGGCCGGCGAGGAATGTGGAAGCAGCGAGGATCGCGGTCAGCCTTGTCATGAAGGTCGTTCCCTGTCCGTGGCCCGGCAGGTCCGGGCAAAAACAAAAAGAGCCGCCGACAGATCTCGCGACCGGAAGGTCACGGAACCATCGAGCGGCTTTGCTCCAGATCGCCCATTCGCTGGGAGAATTCGGTCGGCCCGGCGCCATTGCCCGGCCTACATCGTCGATTAGGACCCTTCCGATCCCTTGCCGCAAGGGCATTGCCGCGATGCGGCGTAGGCTTCGGGGGTCATGCGCGGAACTGCCCGAAAATTGATCACCGGGCCGGCGAAGAGTCGAAAATGCGTCCGTCGAAGAACCGCTCGGGCCGCAGCCCGGGGGCCTGCGGATCGGAATCGCCCAATGGCAACGAAGCGCCGGTAGCCGCCAGCGCGCGGCGGTAGAGATCACCACGAAACACGGCCGTCACGCTGCGCGCCGCCGCCTCCGGGTCGCGCCCGGCGCGTGCCGCCAGATGGCGCCCGATCCACGCTGCCTGTGCGCCCCAGGGGTAGCCGGCCTCGGCGGGATCGAAGCTCACCAGACGATCCACGCGCCGCACCTCGCCGCGCGAGGAGACCGTGAGACGCCCCGACAGCGCCCGGTCGACCAGTTCGGCCGGCATGTCGAGATATTCCGGCCGGGCCAGGAGCTCGGCGGCGGCGGTGCGGCTCCCGGGCTGCGCCAGCCAGCGCCCAGCCCGCCACACGGCCCGCAGCAACGGCTCGAAGCGCGGGTCACCCGCCTCTCCGGCGCGCACCGCAAGCACCTTTTCAGGCGCGGCGTCCCAGATCGCGGCCCCCGGCAGCAGCAGCTCGCCTGTGCCGGTTTCCACCGCGATCGATCCCCAGGGTTCACCGACGCAGAAGGCGTCGATCTCGCCCGCCCCGATTGCCTCGGCCATCAGCGGCGGTGGCACGCTGCGGATCTGCACCTCGGCGCCCGGTGCCGCGGTGTCGAGCCAGTGGCGGATCAGCTCGGCATGCATGGAAAAGGGAAAGGGCACGCCGATCCTGAGCCCTGCCCCTGCGGCGTCGCGCAGCGCCAGCGCGGCGGCGCCGGCATCGTCGAAGCCGAAACCATGCCCCCGCGCGCGCATCCGCGCGGCAAGATCGCGGCTGACGCCGATCACGTTGCCATTGAGAGACAGCACCGACAGCGCATGGATCGGCGCGCCCGCCCCGCCCAGCCCCAGCGCCGTGGCGACAGGCACCGCCGACAGCATGTGCGCCGCGTCCACCGCACCAAAGGCCAGCATGTCGCGCGAGGCAGACCAGGAAGGCGCACGGTGCAGCGCGATGTCGATGCCCTCGGCGCGGGCAAAGCCCATTTCGCGCGCGACGATGACCGGGGCCGCGTCGACCAGCGGCGTGAAGCCCAGCGCGATCACCGGCAGGTTCATGACAGCAGCCCCGCCGCGGTGACCAGCGATTCCGCCACCTCGGCCAGCCGCCGCCCCTGATCCATCGCCGTGCGGCGCAGCAGCGCATAGGCCTCGCCTTCGTCGATGCCGCGCGCCTTCATCAGGATGCCCTTGGCCCGGTCGATCACCTTGCGCTCCTCGAGCGCGCGGCGCGTTGCCGCCAGCTCGGTCCGCATCTGCCGGAACACCTGAAACCGCGCCATCGCCGCGTCGAGCACCGGCTTGAGCCGCTCGGGGCGCAGACCGTCGACCACATAGGCCGAGACCCCGGCCTCGATCGCCGCGCGGGTGAGCCCTTGCTCGCTGCGATCGACGAACATCGCCACTGGCCGGTCGAGAGGGCCTGAGGCCAGCGCCAGCTCCTCGAGCGTGTCGCGGGACGGATCGGCGATGTCGATCAGCACGATGTCGGGGTCAGCTTCGCCGATCCGCCGGGCGAGACCGGTCGCCTCATGCAGCACCCGGATCTCGTGGTCGCCGGTGGCGCGCAGGCTTTCGACGATCAGGCGCGCGCGCTCCCGATCCGGCTCCACCACCACGATGCTTAACCTGTCACCCATGGCGCAGCCATCCGGCCACCACCGCGCGTCGTCAACGTCGGCCCACCGGACCGCCTGTGAGATGCGATGAAATTCGGCACCTGCATGCTTCCTGTCCGCCCATTCGCCCGGAATGATGCTTTATTGGGCACATTCCGCCTGCTGCGCGGGCGCCCGTTGTGACGCCCGATTGCGGCAGCCCTGCCACCCCCGGTTGGCGCAGGGGACCCGGACCGGCCAAACGGGGATGCACGCTCGCGCGCGAGACGCTACAGCGGACCGGCAAGGCGCAGGGCGAGAACGGTGCGCCGGGCGCGCCACCGAAGGGGTCGTTGCATGTTGTCGTGGGGCATACCGGCGCTGCTGCTGGCAACGATGGTAAACCAGCTGCCGATCATCAGCGCCTTCGTGCCCACCGAACCGGTCTATGTCTATCTCGGCACGCAGCTGCCGCAGGGCGGCTGGAGCTCGATCCTTGCCTGCATGCTGGGGGCGTGGATCGGCGCGCAGGCCTCGTTCTGGCTCGGTCGGCTGGCAGGCGCGCGGGTGCTGGCGCGGATGGACGCGGCGCCGGGCGCGATGGCGCGGGCCCGCCGTCTGTTCATGCGGCGCGGCGCGCCCTTCGTGGTGCTGGCGCAGCTGATCTGGCCGATCGCCACGCTCAGCCAAGTGCTTGCCGGCGCCTGGGGCATGCGGCCCCTCACCTACTTGGCGGTCTCGGCGCTGGGCGCGGTGCTCGCCGTGGCGCAATACGTGGCGATCGGCTACGCGACCGCGCGCGGCCTCGCCGCATTCGGGTTGGAGCCGGGCGACTCGCTGCTGATCTGGCTGTCGCCCTACTGGGTCCTGATCGGCCTCGCCGCGATCCTGCTCCTCGGCACGGCGCTGATCCTGCGCCAGACGCGGCACGCCTTGTCGATCCGGATCGCCTATTCGGTGGTGCTGGCGCTCGCGATGTTCGTCGCGGTCAATCTCGGCACCCTGACCGCGCGGGTCGAGGCGGTCGAACGGGTGGCACCGGTACCGCTGGCGACCGCCTGCCGCGCCCTCGACGAAACCTTGGTGGCGCGCACCGGCGAGACCCCCTTGCACGAAGCACAGCCGGTGAACCTCGCCTTGATCGGCTTCGACAACCCGGCGCGCCTGCTCGAGAGCCTCGGCTGGCTGCGCAACCGCACCTATGCGCGTGGCGACCTCGAGCCGCTGGAGATATTGGTGCTGACGCTGCGCGGCCTGCCGCCGGCCTCGTCGCTACTGCTCGAGGGCATCGCCACCGATCTCGCCTGGCAAGAGGAGCGCGGCGCGGTACCGCGCACGCAGCTGCGTCTCTGGCCCGTCGCCATGCCCGAGGGTGCCCCGGCCGTGCAACTGGCCTCGGTCGGGCGGATCGACGCGGTGACGCTGCGGCTGCAGGGCCGCGTGCCGGTGCTGGCCTACGACCTGTTTCCCTATACCGACACCGCCCGCAACCGCGAGGCCGAGGTGATCACCCGCGCCGTGCCCGGCGTGCGCTGGCGGCTGGCAGGGCCCGCTACGCGCGCAGAATCCGATTGGCAATTCGAGAGCGACGGACGGATCGCAGTATTGACGGCCCCCGGCGCGCCGGATCTCGCGACGCTCTGCGAAGGCGTCGCCCGCTAGGCATACCGGCCAAAGGGCGCGTCTCGCGGTCATGGACGGCGCCCTGCCTATGCAGGGCGCCGTTTCGCGTCTCAGAAGGCCGGCACGGTCTGGCGGCGGCGCTGGAGCAGCACCACCCCCGCCAGCAACAGCAGGGCCGGAATGTAGAACACGTACTTCGTGATCCGCTCGCGCGGGGCCTGGATCTGCGACAGCGCCACCGGCGTGTCGGAATAGAAGTCGAAATTCGCCAGCTTCTCGGCCGCGGTGGTGCCGAACATCGGCTCGTCGAGCCGCATCGTGTCACCCTCGGGGAAGAGCAGGAGCCCAGAGGCGTCGATCCGCTCCGCCACCTCGCCTTCGGCCACCTGCATCACCAGCGTGGTCTCGGTCATTGCGCCGGAAGTGAAGTCCGGCCCCTCGATCCTGAGCCGCAGCGTGTCGCCCGGATCGGCCTCGGCCACCGCCGTTTCGAACTCGGCCGGGGGGAAGGTCTGGAACGGGCTCTGGATCTGGTTGAGCCAGAAGCCCGGCACGAACAGCGTGAAGGCCACCAGCAGGAGCGCGGCGGATTCATGGATCTTCGAGGGCGCGAGGAAATAGCCCTGCGTCGCGGCGGCAAAGAGCAGCATCGCGAAGGTCGCCACCACGAAGATGAACACCGCCTGCCCGATTCCGAACCACGTACCAAGATCGATGCCGTAGAGGATCAGCGCCGGGTTGTAGATGAACAGGAAGGGCAGCGCGACGGTCCGCAGCGAATAGAAGAAGGCCGTGAAGCCGGTCTTGATCGGGTCGCCACCCGAGACGGCAGCCGCCGCAAAGCTCGCGAGGCCCACGGGCGGCGTCACGTCGGCCATGATGCCGAAGTAGAACACGAAGAGATGCGCCGCGATCAGCGGCACGATCAGCCCCTCCTGCGCACCGAGATTGACCACGACCGAGGCCATCAGCGACGACACCACGATGTAGTTCGCCGTGGTCGGCAGCCCCATGCCAAGGATTAGCGAGAACAGCCCCACGAAGATCAGCATTAGGATCAGGATGCCGCCCGAGAGCTGCTCGACGAGACCGGCGAGTTCGGTGCCGATCGGGGTCTTGGTGACGGTGGCGACGATGATGCCGGCGGCCGCCGTGGCCACGCCGATGCCGATCATGTTGCGCGCGCCCGCGACGAGACCGTCGCGCAGATCGTGGAAACCGGCCGCGAACTCGGAGGCGAGGTGGCTCCCCTGCCCCCGGAACAGCGCCTTGAGCGGACGCTGGGTGACGATGATCAGCAGCATCAGGCAGGTAGCGTAGAAGGCCGACTTGGCCGGGCTCTGCCGCTCGACCATCAGGAACCACACCAGCACCAGGATCGGCAGCACGTAGTGCAGGCCGGTGGCATAGACCTCGCCCACTGTCGGCAGGCGGATCTCCTCGTCGGAGGGGTCGTCCATGGCGAGGTCCGGCCGCTTGGCCGCCACCGCGACAAGGCCGAGATAGACGAGGCCGAGAACGATCATCATCACCGGCGCGGCCAGCGAGGGCAGCGCGCCTTCAAGCGCATCAACGCCGTAGATCAGCGCGGTGAAGCCGACGCCTGCCACCACGAAGCCCAGCGCGAACTTGATGATCATGCCGGAGAAGCTCTTGCTTTCGCCCAGCGCCGGCATGCCGCGCTTCAGCGCCTCGAGATGCACGATGTAGACCAGCGCGATGTAGGAGATCACCGCCGGGATGAAGGCGTGCTTGATCACCTCGAGATAGGAGATGCCGATGAACTCGACCATCAGGAAGGCGGCCGCGCCCATCACCGGAGGCATGATCTGGCCGTTGACCGAGGAAGCCACCTCGACGGCGCCCGCCTGCTCCTTGGAAAAGCCCACCCGCTTCATCAGCGGAATGGTGAAGGTGCCGGTGGTGACCACGTTGGCGATGGACGAGCCCGAGATCAGGCCGGTCATCGCCGAGCCGACGACGGCGGCCTTGGCCGGGCCGCCGCGCAGGTGGCCCAGACCCGCGAATGCGAGCTGGATGAAGTAGTTGCCCGCGCCCGCCTTGTCCAAGAGCGAGCCGAACAGCACGAAGAGGAAGACGAAGGCCGTCGAGACTCCCAGCGGAATGCCGAAGACACCCGCCGTGTCGAGCCATTGCGCGTTGATCAGCGAGGTGAAGGACAGCCCTTCGTGCTCGACGAGATCGGGAATGAGCCAGCCGGTGCCGAAATAGGCATAGGCGAGGAACAGGCCGCCGACCACGGTGAGGGCCGGGCCGAGCGCCCGGCGCGAGGCCTCGAGCAGCACCAGGATGCCGACCGAGCCGATGATCACCTGCGCCTGCGTGGGCAGACCTGAGCGCGCGGTCATCGCCAGCGTGTCTGAGAACCAGAAGACGTAGAAGGCGCAGAAGGCGCCGATCAGGGCCAGCGCCCAGTCGACCAGCGGCACCTTGTGCCGGGGGCTCGACTTGAAGGCCGGATAGGCGAGGAAGGCCAGGAAGATCGCGAAGGTGAGGTGGATGGGCCGCGTCTGCGAGGAGTTGAGGACCGGCAGGTAGGCCCCGAACCACAGCTGCGGCTGGGCGATCCAGAGCTGGAACAGAGACCAGGCCATGGCGGTGCCGGCGATCAGCATCGCGGTGGCGCGGTTCACGGGCGCGCGGGCGCCGGAATCGCTGCTGGTGACGAGATCCTGAAGGTCGTCGTCCGAAAATTGCCGGTCGTCCCGGTCCTCGCGCTGCTCTGCCATCGGACGCGCTCCCTCTCATGTTGTCCCGAAACCCCGTCGCCGAGACGGGTCGGGCCGGGGCGCGTTTCACACGCGCCCCGGCCAATCATTCAGCGTTGTCTGGCGATCACTCGATCAGCCCGGCCTCGCGATAGTACTTCTCGGCGCCCGCATGCAACGGGGCGGAGAGACCATCGGCGACCATCTCTTCCTTGGTGAGATCGGCGAAGGCCGGGTGCAGGCCCTTGAACTGGTCGAAGTTCTCGAACACCGCCTTGGTCACCTCGTAGACGACCTCCTCGGGCACGGTGGCCGAGGTCACGAAGGTCGCGCCGACGCCGAAGGTCGCGGTGTCCTCGTCATTGCCGCGATACATGCCGCCCGGGATGGTGGCGGTGCGGTAGTAGGGGTTCTCCTCGACGAGCTTGTCGACGGCCTCGCCGGAGACGTCCACCAGCACCGCGTCGCAGGCGGTGGTGGCTTCCTGGATCGAGCCCGACGGGTGGCCGACAGTGTAGACCATCGCGTCGATGTTGTTGTCGCACAGCGCCTGGCTCTGCTCGGCTGCCTGCAGCTCGGAGGTCAGCTGGAAGTCGTCCATGGTCCAGCCCATGGCCTCCATCAGCACTTCCATGGTGCCGCGCTGGCCGGAGCCCGGGTTGCCGACGTTGACGCGCTTGCCCTTGAGATCCTCGAAGGTCTCGATGCCGGCATCGGCACGGGCCACGACGGTGAAGGGCTCGGGGTGGACCGAGAACACCGCGCGCAGGTCCTCGAAGGCCCCCTGCTCCTCGAACTGCGAAGTGCCCTCGATGGCGTGGAACTGCCAGTCGGACTGGGCGACGCCGAATTCCAGCTCGCCCGAGCGCAGCGCGTTGATGTTGTAGACGGAACCGCCGGTCGACTCGACGCCGCAACGGATGCCGTGATCGGCGCGGCCACGGTTCACCAGACGGCAGATCGCACCGCCGGTCGGGTAGTAAACGCCGGTCACGCCACCGGTGCCGATCGAGATGAAGGTCTGGTTGTCCTGGGCCGATGCGCCGCCGGCGACCAGCGCCAGCGCCGCCGCGGCGCCTGCGATACGGATGTTCATGCGGTCTCTCCCTTCGGGTTTTACATTATCATGGATCGCCTAGGCGATCTGTGCGCCTAAGGCTGATCTCTTGCCCGTGAAAGTCAACCGCCGTGGCGGGTCAACAGGTTACGATGCGGGAAGTTCGTGCGGAACACGCGATCCGTGCCGCGCGTGGCACGCCGCCCCACGGGTTTCAGGGGAGTCGGCGGACAGGCTGGCTCTCTCCGGTGACCGGGTTGATCCGCATCAGCAGGTCGAGCGGATCGGGACCGGGCGGCGCGTAGAGCGCTGGCGCGCCGCACTCGGCGAGGGCCGCTTCGAGCCTAGCGGGCGCCATCTTGGCCGCGCCCGGCGGACGGCTGTCGCCGACCGAGGCGGGCAGCAGCCCGAGCAGCCGGTCGGAACCGATCCGCAGGGTGATCTCCATTGGAGGAAGCGGCGGCGCGTCGCGGGGACGTTCGTCGAGGCAAGCGGCGATCCAGCGGCGCACCTGCCGCCATTCATGCGGGGTCAGCCGCGCCAAGGCGGCGGCGGCTGCATCTTCGTCGAGCTGGGCCGAAGGGGGTTGCGGGGAAAGGGCGGGGCGGCGTTTGGCCTGCGCCGTCGCGAGACCGGAGAGCACGAGCGCCCCGGCGAGGGCGGCTCCGAGCATTGCACGTTTCATGACGATCACTCGCATGGGCCGCGCCGATACGGCGGGCCTGACAACGATGAATTCGGTGAGTCCTTTGGCTAGAGGTAATATTCTATACCAAGTCCGGCCGGCGTACGACGATTCTCGTGCCACCGGGCCGCGATGGTCGCCACCATTTTCACCCTCTCAGCGTGCGGCGTTGACCTGCGTGAGTTGCCAGATGCTGCGCGCGAAGGTCGTCTCGGTGCGGTAGCGCGAATCCCGGTCATAGGGATAGACCAGCCAGAACGGCCCCTTCTCGCGCACTGGCATGGCCCGGCCATCGACCCGGGTCGCGATGATCGGCGCGTTCGGATCGATCTCCGCGACCGGAATCTCGATCCGGTAGTCGTTCAGCGCCACCAGTTCCACCTGGTCAGCCATGCCCGCGATACCGGTCCGATCGAGCAGCGCCGCCAGTGGCACGCCGGAGAATTGTGCCTGGCCGTCGGTCCAGATCGTGCCGGTGACGAAGCTCTCCTGCGGCAGCGCATCGAGCGCCTCGAGGTCGAACAGTGTCACCGTTCGATCCGGCCCGGTCACCTGCAGCGGCAGGCCCGTCTCGGCGGAAAGCGGGAGAGGCAGGACAGCCAGAAGCAGAAAGAACAAGGGAATGAGTGCAGTCCTGAACATGCGTTATCGCCTTCCGGTTGCATCTCCAGGAAAATGCCCCAACTCTATCCCCAAGGCCACTTCGCATTGGGAGAGCTTCTTACTCAGATGGGTAGGGTCGCCGACCTGTCCGCATAGGGTCGCCCGGCAGCGGAGCCGGGAGGCGGCGCGACGGAAGCGACGCACCGTCACGCGCATGATCGGGCAGCCGGACACACCGTTGCCCGAATTCGTCAAGGTTCTTGCCGCATAAGGGATCTGACCAGTCCTTGCCACCACCGGAGGGTGAAATGCGAATTCTGATCGCCGACGATCATGGTCTGGTGCGGGAAATGATGGCGGCTCTTCTGGAGCGCGACGGCGGCATGCGGGTGATCCAATGCGACAGCCACACCGCCGCCATGACCGAGATGCAGCGGGCCGGGCCCTTCGAGCTGGTGCTGCTCGACTACATGATGCCCGGCATGGAGGGGCTGAACGGGCTACAGGCCGCGCTCGACCTCGCCGGCGGCAACCCGGTGGCGCTGATGTCGGGCATCGCCGACCGCGCTGTGGCCGAAGCCGCGCTCGCCGCCGGGGCAGCCGGGTTCGTGCCCAAGACCATGACCGCGCGGTCGCTGGTCAACGCCGTGAAGTTCATGGCGATGGGCGAAACCTACGCGCCGCACGACTTCCTGAGCGCCAACGATGCTCCCACGGAGCGGCACCTGCTCACCCCGCGCGAGCGGCAAGTGCTGCAGGGGTTGACCGAGGGGAAATCGAACAAGGAGATCGCCCGTGATCACGAGATCCAGGAGGTGACGGTCAAGCTGCACGTCAAGACGTTGTGCCGCAAGCTGGGCGCGCGGAACCGTACCCAGGCGGCGATGATGGCGCGCGACCGCAGCCTGATCTGACCGGTTCAGGCCCGTGCCAGCGCCGCCGCGATCCTGTCTCGCCCGACACCGGCCGCCAGCAGCGCCGAGAGCAGCAGCCGCGCCTTGAGGCCCGACAGCGTCCCGGTGAGCATCGCGCCTGCCCCGACCAGCGTCGCGGCTCCGCTGTCGCCGCCATAGACCGTGCGCGTCCGGCCTTCGCCGCAGCGCGACGCGACCAGCACCGGCACCCCCGCCTCGGTGAGCCGCGCCACCGCCTGCGCGAAGCCGCGCGGGGCATTGCCGCGACCGAAGCCCTCGATCACGACCCCACGCGCGCCATTGGCGGCGCAGTAGTCGAGAAAGGCCGGGGTCATGCCAAGCGCCATGCGCATCAGCTCGACCTCCTCGACGAGGCCCGCATCCTCGACCACCCGGCGCGGACCGGGATGGCGATAGAGATGCACCTCGTCCAGATCGACCTCGCCGATCTTGCCCAGTCCGGGCGAGCGGAAGGCGTCAGTGCGCGAGGCATGCGCCTTGGTGACGTCGCGCGCGGCGTGGATCTCGCCCTCGAAGACGATCGCCGCGCCGATACCGCGCGCCGCCGGAGAGGCCGCGACGCGGATCGCGTCGGCGATGTTGCGCGGCCCGTCGCTGTCGGGATCGCCCGCGTGGCGCTGCGCCCCGGTGAAGACCACCGGTTTGTCACCATCCACGAGGATGTCGGCGAGATAGGCGCTCTCCTCCATCGTGTCGGTACCGTGGGTGACGACCACGCCGGCGCAATCGGGCTGTGCCAGCGCCGCACGGATCGCCGCGACGAGGCCATGCGCATCTGCGAGCGTCAGGGCGAAGCTGTTGAGCTCGCGGAACTCCTCGACCCGCACCTCGATCCCCTCGAGCGGGTCGTGCAGCGCCGCGAGCAGCGCGCTGCCGCCCAGCCCCGCCACCACCGCGCCCTCGGCCTCGGAATGGCGCGAGGCGATGGTGCCGCCCGTCGAAATCAAGGTGACCCCGGTCATGATCCGTCCTTCGTCAAATTCCGTTGGTGCCCGCGGCCGGCACCAGAATTCCCTAAAAATCAACCACATGCCCTACATGCGCGTAAATCATGCGTAGCGACCCCATGAGCAACCATCTTTCCACCTGACCTACCACTCTTAGGAAGTCCATGAAGCTGATGATTGTTTCCACGACGGTCGCGCCATGAATTGGCGCAACTTACTCCGCGCCGGTGGCATCGCCAAGATGTGTCGCCGCTGCGGCGGAACCGGCGTCGTCGCCCGAAGGGGGAGGCCCGTCCGTTATGACCGCTGCCCCAGGTGTTCAGGGAGGGGCGGCAAGCGCCAGATCGCCCGGACTCGCCCCCACCCGCCACAACAAGAGGCCACCATGCGCCCTGACTACGAAGGCGACGAAGCCGGCCGCTGCGGCGGTTGCGGCTCGCGCGACATGATCACCACCCGCCTCTGCGACAGCAAGATCCTCATGGGCCGCTGCAATGCCTGCGGGCGTGTCCAGGACGTGGAGACCCGCGACTGGCCCGAGGCCGAGCCCTGCGACGACTGCGCGTTCCGGAAGGGCTCGCCCGAGCAGGCCGACCCATACCGCTGGGCCGAGATCTACGAGGCACCGGACGCGAGACACGGCCGCGTCACGGTCTGCGCCGGATGGCTGAATGCCCATGCCGCCCATCTGAAACGTCGGGAGCGCGAGACCCCCATTGCCGGAAAACGACATGACCGCTGACAGCCCGACGAACACGCCCGTTCGTGTTTACCTCATACCAGAGATGCTAGGGGGCCTAGCAGAACCCAACCCCGAGACGGGCCGCACAGCCGAATACGTCCGCCCCGACTACTCCCCGGCGGGGGAGGTGAGGGTGAAGCCGCTCAAGTGGATCGAGACAACAACCGGAGCATGGGATCAGCCAGTTTGGCTATCCAGCCCATACCGCATTACGTTTCACGGGAGCACATTTGGCCTTGAGCGCGCCGACGCGGCAATAGGCGACTATTTCATGACATTGGAAGACGCCCAAGCCGAAGCGCAAGCCGACTATGAGACCAGCATTCTCGCCGCCCTATCCCCTACCCCGGCTCCCTCGATCTGGCGGGACATCAGCACCGCGCCGAAGGATGGTCGCCTCGTATTGCTGCGCACCGAGCATGGCGATGAATGGGCCGGAACATACGTCGCCTACTGGATCGCCTCGCGGGGGCTCTGGTTCTACTCGCAAGATCGCAGCGTCCCCCGACCGACCCACTGGATGCCGGTGCCGCCCGCCCCCGGTGCAGAAGCTGGAGCCGCTCTCGGCGAATGAAGAACCGCCCGCCGGTCATCCCGGCGGGCGGTCTTGTATCAGGCCGGCGTAGGGCAAGGGACGGGACAGCGATCGAGAGCGAGGATACGCGCTGGCATCAGCCGCGCCCCCCGCCGATCTTCGCGGTCGCACGGATCCGCCCGATGATCGCCAGGATGCCACCCACGCCCGAGGCGATCTCCGCCGCATGCTGGCCCAGCGAGACCTGATCGGCGGGCGAGACGGCCACGCCCCAGATGATCTGCACCAGGGCCGCGACAACGGCGGCGAGGCCGCCCCAGATGGTCAGGGACTGCAGGGCGGATTTGTAGTTGGTCATGGTCATGCTCCTTTCTGAGCGGGGTAGAAATCGGGGAGGTCGACGGTTTGCCCGGCGAGCGCATGGGTGCTGTCGCCGAGGAACTGGATCCGGCCGTCTCGCACGAAGCTGTGGCAGATGGAGAGGTTGACGCCCGGCCTGTCCGGATCGGGCATCGTCACCAGCACCGAGGGCTGGAAGGTCGGCGCGTCGGCGTCGCCGTTCCAGTCCCAGTGCGGGGGGCGGTCGCCATCGATGGTGACCACGTGCATCGTGCCGCAGCCGGGGCACATGAAGCCCACCCGGCCACCTTGCAGGCCACGGAGTTTGCTGCCGAGCTGCATGGTCAGGCCGCCGTCCGAGCGAGATGCGCGCCGGTCAGCGCGTGGATCCGGGCGATGAGGTCGTCGGAGGTCGCGGCCTCCTGCCCGGCCTCGATCGGCGCCACCGCTGGGCGCTGCATGCGCTCGAGCAGCTCGGCACCGGAGATGGTCTTCAGCACGCCACGCAGCTTGCCGCGCGCGTCGACGCGCCAGATCGCGATGTCGTCGCCGTTCCAGTCGTAGTCGCCCGTGTCGAAGAGCCGCTTCTCGGCCGTCCGGCGCTTGCGGATTTCCGGTGGCCGGAGCCAGCCGAAGAAGTGCTCTGAGGCCTTCGGATCGCCGGCGTTGATCTGCCGCGTCAGGATCGCGCGGTAGATGCCACCGGTGTTCAGGTCGAAGGATCCGAGCGCATCCAACTGGTGCTGCGCGAGCGGCACCTTGATCGCCTCGTTCACCCGCGCCTCGTAGCTCGCGATGTCGGCCCGGAAGACCTCGATCGCGTGGTCGATGGCCGCGTCGAGATCGGCCGGCATGCCGCGCGGCAGATCCGCCGGGTCGATGCCGCCGGCGTTTTTCGTGTGCCCGATGCCGTAGGTCAGGACGCCCACGCTGTCGTAATAGGGCGCAGGCACGATGCCCTCGTGCTCGGCGATCTCGAGCAGGCCCCGGTCGCTGATCTTCATGGTGATCCCCCATGCGAAGAGACCCCGCTGGCGGGGCCGGTGGTCGGAAAGGTCGGAGAGTTCAGGCCCGGCGGCGTTGCCGGCGCGCGGTGGCCTGCTTGCGCAGCCGGCGCCACATGTGCCGGCGCCAGGATACGGCGCAGAAGGTGAAGGTCAGGCCCACCTTCGAGGCGATGATCCAGATGTCGCGCGCCTCGTCGCCGAAGCGCAGGAAGGCGGTGACCAGAACCGTCAGGCTGACCCAGGCATAGCCGAAGGCGATGACGCGCGCGGGTGGCTTGGCGAGGAGCGCATTCTGATGGGCAAGCCACCAGCAGACGACGACGAGCGCGCCTGAGGACAGTGTGTGCGCGGTGAGCATGAGGTCAGGCATTATCCTTCCCTCCGGACGGCAGCAGTCGGCGCCGGAGCGCATGCACAGCCGCGATGCCACCCTCGCCCATCAGGAAGCCCGCGGCGAGGTAGGCGTAGATCCCCGAGCCGGTCATCGCGTCGATCAGGTGCCCGGCCACGCCACCCAGGAAGATGGCGGAGACGGCGCCGACGACGCCGTGCAGTGCCCGGCGGGTCCAGCTTTCCTCCGGCAGCGACAGAGCGCGCACGAGCGCACCGCCCGCGCCCGAGAGGATCAGGGCGGAGACGTGCTCGGGCGCGGCGCCGAGGAGGCGGGAGATCTCGTCGAGGATGTTCATGTCGCGGCCTCGTGGCGGTCGTGAGCGTTGTGGGTCAAGGGAGGCTCCGGATCAGCCGGGATAGAGTGCGGTAACCCTGTTTGCGGTTGCGGCAGCTTGAGGAGGAGGTGCGCCCGCCGATCTCCCGGAAGGCGGCGATGGATTGGGCATGCAGCGTTACGCCTTATACCAATCCCACAGCGCCGGAGTTCGACAGTATGCCTCCGCTTCGGCCAGCGTCTGCGGCGGCATCGGAATGCGGCTCGGCGCGCCCGGCACGATTGCCCGGCGGTTCCAGTCGAGATGCTCGCGGATGCCCGCTTGGTCGACCACCTTCTTGCCATCGGTGAAGGTCAGCCCGCATAGCGGGTTGAGCCGCAGATCACCCGCCAGCACCCCCGCCACACCGGCCGCGAACAGGTCCTCGGCCTCGTCGGCCCCGATGAAGATGCTGTTTGCATCCTTTCCCGAGCCGGACTTGTAGGCCGCGAAATCCGCCTGCGACAGAATGTTGTAGGTGGTCCCGCCCGCGACCATCTGAACCGTGCGCGACGAAAACGGCTGGATATACACGTTGTAATCCACCGTCAGGTTCGCATCCCCCGGGTAGGTCATCAGGGCGATGTTGGCGTCGGGGCGATACCCAAGAACGATATTGCTCTTGAACGTCGATCCGGAGCCGAAGGCCGTGCTTGCCACGTTGAAGGCAATTCGCGAGCGACACACGAACATGTTGCTTTCGACATGGGCCGTGGTGTCTTGCAGCACGTTGACGATACCGGCGGAAATCGTGTTGCCGCCGAGCAACTCGTTGAACACGCTGTTTTTGACGGTCATCAGATTGGCCGTCGAAGGGTTTTGGCCCGGCGGGTTAGGTCGCCGCACAGCCCCATTGCCATCCCGCACCGCCCAGAAAATCATCCGTTCGATCTCGCAAAGCGGCTGGTCGGCACGGACCGTGATGCCGTTCAGCGCCTTGGTGCTGTCGCTGCGGCTGCGCACCAGGACATCGCGGTATAGCTGCGTCTTTGCCGCCGCCTCGATCGACCCGCTGTCGAGCGCCACGAATTGATCCAGAACGATCTCGGAAAAATCCATGCCGTTCGGGCCAAGAGATCCGTGGCAGTAGAAGGCCGTGCCGCCGCGCTCGTATTCCGTCGAGATCGACATGCACCGATTGAGTCGGGCTTTCCGGCCTTCGGCGTCATAGCGGAAGATCGTCCATGCGATCTGCCCGTTGACCGGGGCGCTGCCCCACCCATAGGCGATGCTGTCCTCGGCGTAGCCCGACTTGAAGATGATGTTATGCTTGTTGCCGTAGGAGGCGAGACACCGCTTAAGCGTGGCGTCGTCGCCCGACAGGATCGAGCCGTGACCGTCCACCTGCCCCGAGGCGTGGATGCCCTCGATATACTGACCGTCAAAGGCGGGGTTCGTCGTGGCCCCGCTGTCGCCGTTGACCCCCACGCCCGCCTTGAGCTTGGACGCCCGGTAGGTCTTGCCGTCGCTGCGCGGATCGGTCGAGCCATAGGGATGCACATAGGCGGTGGTCGTGGCGCCCGTGCGGCTGGAGAAATACACCGAGCCGGGGGTCGAGACGACAGCCGAGACGCTGGCCTGCGGGCGCAGCTCCTTGCGAACCCCGCCTGAAACCTCCCACATCTGATATTGCGGGTCGTTGATGTAGGACAGCACCTCGCGGGTCAGCGTCACCTCATAGGTGTTCGCATTGCCCGAGGATGCGGTGAAGCTGCCCGCCGACACCGCAGGGGCGCACTCGATCAACGGCAAGGCGCCCTCACCGAAGCCGATGATCTTGCGAATGCCATTCGGCGGCTCGATGGTCGCATCGGTGAACACCGACCCGGCCCGCAGCCCGAGGCTGTCGGACTTGGCGGGGTTGAGCGCCAGAAGCCCGCCGATGGTTTTCTTCGCCAACGCGCTCGACAGACCGCTTTTGGTGTCGGCCCCATGCACGCTGTCGGCGTGCATCCGCGCCTCGGAGTACCGCTCGGACGCCAGAAGCCGCTCGATATCCGCCAGCGCCCGGCGCGGGCCGAGATCGTCGCGCGGATCGGCCCAGACCACCTCGAAATCATTGGCGTTCGCCTTGACCAGTGCGCCGCCGATCTTTCCGCCGGCCGGGGCCTGTTCGGCGATCGAGTTGTGGTCCGCCGCTGTGGCGGTCTTGAACTCCACCTCCGTCAGCCACTCGATCGCCACGCCGCTGCCGCTCACGCCGAGAATGCGCAGGTAGCGATAGCCCGGCAGAAGCGGCCCCTCCTGCGTCAGCGTCAGCGGGTGCTCTTCGTAGTAGTCGCTGCCCGATTGCGTCAGCGCCGCGCCCCAGTTGATCGACCCGCTCACGTCCAGCCAAGACGCATTGTCGTTGCTCACCTGGATCTTGACGCTGCCTTGGCTGCGCTGCCCGTTCCACCAGAAGCGGATTGCGCTGAAAATGTAGCGCGATGCCCGCCCGAAATCGAACGTCAGCGCCTTGCCCGCCATGGTCCCCGAAAACTGCGCGGCGTTGCTGGCGTCGGCCACCTTGCTGCCGTTGACCAGGTTGGTGGCCGTGCCTTTGAAAATGGCCCCCGCCGTGGAATACCCCGTGATCGACGCCGAGCGGTCGCCGGTCGTATAAGCGAAGGTCGGGGTGAATTTCGCGATCTCCGCCCGGATCGCGCTGGCGTCGCCGATCACCAGAAAGGTGATCGGGTCGGTCCCGAGCGTGGCCACTACCGAGGGTGTCTTGTAGACCTTGCCGGCATTGGTCACGCCATCCGTCACCTCGAAAGCCGAGCCGACCACTTCGGCGGCGGCGTTCATGTCGGTCGCCCGCGCGTGCGCCCCGGCGCTGTTGTAGACATAGACGCCATTCTGCGCAGCGTTGGTCTGCGCCGGCGCCAGGTAGCGATCGCCGTTCGACATGGTGCGGCCGTCGACCGCATAGGCCCCGGTCAGCGCGACGTTGCCGGTCGCAGCGGCCACCACTGCCTGTTTGCGGGTGTAGCCGTCGATGCCGACCGCCTCGAGCGCGGTCACGCGCTCGGCCAGCGGCAACCGCGCCACCTCGACCGCCGCGCCGGCGCTGTCGCGGTAGAGCACCAGATCGCCGCCGATGCGCACCGAGAACCCACCCCCGGAGGCGGTCGCCGCGAGCCCCTCAGCGGTGCTGCCGAAGACCGGATAGCCGAGCGCCGAGGCGGTCTGCAGCGCCCCGAGCGCCCGCTCGAGCGCGTCCACCCCGAGCAGCGCGCGCGTTTCGTCCGTCGTCTTGTAATTGGCCATATGGGGCGCTCCGTCAGGTGATGGTTTGCGAGACAGGCCCGGCGTCGCTCGCGCTCGGCTTGCCCGAGACGTTGATCGAGCGCGCGGTCCAGCTGAAGCTGCCGGCGCCGGGGCTGTCGAAGAAGGCGATCGCCGTGCCCGGCGCATCGAAGAAGGTGCCGACCTCGACCCCGCCGCGATAGACGATGGTCTTCCACAGGCCAGGGCTCGTGCTCGTGACCAGCGACACCCGCGCCGAGCCGCCGGTCTCGTCGCTCACCGCCAGATCGGTCGGCGGCGCCGGCGCGCTGGCATCGGCCGAGGCCGTGACACCATTGATGACCGCCCAGGCACTGCGCCGCTCGTCGGACGTCTCGAAGGCCAGCCGCAGGTCGTAGTCGGCCCCGTCGTCGAGCGGCGAGATCAGCGCCGAGGTGGCCGAACCTGGCAGCGGCCAGGCCTCCCAGGCGCCGCTGCCCGCCGGGGCGTATTGCGCCACCGGCGCGAGCGCGTCCGACTCGGGCGCATCCCACTGCAGGCCGATCCCGGCGGTGAAGGCGTTCTGCGCGGTGCGGCGCCCGGCGCCGGCGGCGGCGAAGTTGGCGGGCACCGGCAGACCCTCGGAGGTATCGGGCTCGGGCAGCGCCACCGGATCGGGTTCCTCGGCCACCGACCAGGACAGCGCCGCCGGGTCGAAGCTGCGCAGCTGCAGCACCACCCGGCCGCTGCTAAGGTCGAGGCGGTAGCGCCGGATCCGCCAGGCCACCGCCGGCAGCTCCAGCATGTCGATCGACACGTAGCGCTCGAAGATCGCCCGCATCGCGGAAGGCTTGCAGGCAATCGTCAGCACGTGGCCCGGGTTGTCGGCCTCGATCCGGTGCTTGGCGCAGCGCGCGCCCTGCCCTGCACTCGGCGCGAAGGACAGATCGAGCTGCGGCCCGACCGCGATCTCGCCGTTCTCGGCCTCGCGCGCCGCGTCGACCCAGGCCTCGCCCGTGGTCTGCTGGTAGCCCAGGGCCGGATCGGTGTAGACCCAGGGCAGCTCGGTGTAGCGCTCGAGCCGGTCCTGCCCGGCCTCCCAGCTTTGCAACTCGATGATCTCGCTCTCGGCAATCGTGACGCTCGGTTCGCGCCACTTGCCGACATGCACGCCGATCTTGCCCGAGGGCATGAGCTGCACGTCGCCGTTGCAGGCATCGAGCATCCGACGCAGCACGTCGCCGGGCTTTTCCGACAGCGCGTAGCTGCCCGCCAGACGATAGCGCGGCTCGGTACCGCCGGCGGCCAGCGGGATCGCGTCATCGGCGTCATTGGCGGCGCCGACCAGCACCGTGTCGTCGACCATCCCCGCGAGGTTGAAGCCGTCCGGGTGCTCGATCAGGTCGGCCACCGCCAGCGCGGCGTTGTCGGAATAGGCCGTCGCACCAGAGCGCGGATCGCGCAGCCGCGAGGTGCGCGCGACGATCTCGATCTCGGGCGGACGGCCGTTCGGGTAGACCTCGCGGAACTGCTCGGGCTTGACCTGCTCGGAAATCAGCAGCGTGGTCCAGAGCCCGTCGAGCCGGTGGCTGGCGTCGAACTGCGGCCAGCGGCCCTCGAGCACCGTATAGTGCCCGGAGGGCACCGCCCCGCGCCGGGTCAGGATCCGCACCCGCGACTTCACCGTGCTGTCACCCACGCCGGAGCGGGTGATGTATTGATCGTCGGTCACGTAGCCGTCGCCGTCGATCGCCACCTCGGCCTTGTCGAGATAGTAGCCCTCGATCCCGTCGATCCGGCCGTGGCCATGCGCGATCAGCTCGCACATGAAGCCCTGTTGCGCGCGGCGGAACACCACCTGCCCGCCGACGCGCACCCGGCCGTAGTGGCGAATGCGGGGCCCCACCGCCTGCTCGCGCTGCAGCTTGATGTTGTCGGGCGTGGTCTGCGCCGGCGCATCGGGGCGCAGCGCCACAGACAGCGCCACCGACGCGCCGATGCTGGTCACCACGCCGAGCGCGGTCAGCGTGCCCGAGGCGGTGATCAGCGCGGCGGTGCCGCCGGCGGCGAAGGTCGCGGGAAAGACGAAGGCGAGCGCCTGCGGCATCAGTCGAGCCCCCATCCGGTCAGCAGCGTAAAATCGCGGGTCATGCGCACCCCGCCATCGGTCTTGATCACCAGCCGACCGCCGCGCAGCACGCCGCACAACACCTGCCCCTCGAGCCGCGCCACCGCGACGCCGGTCTCGGTCTCGCCCGTCCGGAAGCCGGCCATCAGTCGACGCGACAGACCGGCCAGCCCACCGGCGCGCAGCAGCACCTGCCGGCAGCCGAAGGCGGTGTCGTAGGTGCCGCGCAGATCCGCCGCCGGATCCCGGCCGGTGATCTCGGCCACCAGCGAGGCCGGCCAGAGCGCACAGTCGGTCTGACCCCAGCGCCAGGGATCGCCCCCGGTGCGCCGGATGAATTCGCTCACCAGGTTGTCCATGTCACATCCGTGTTGGTCACCTCGGGCACGAAGCGCAGGCCCTGGTCGCCGGGATGCCGCCGCGCCTGATCGCGCGGGGTCAGCATGCCGAAGACCGGCGCGCCCTTGCGGCTCAGCGGCCCCTCGACCGGCAGCGTCAGCCGCGCCTGGCTCGGCCCGAAGCTCGCCTTCACCCGGTCCATCAGCCCGGTGTGGATCGCGAAGGGCACGCCCACCGGCAGCGGCCGGCCATGCGCGTCGGTGGCGCTGCGGCTCAGGATCTGCCCCCAGAGAATCGCCGGGCGGTTCAGATACTCCCCCGGGCTGCCGACCAGCGCCGGGATCCGGCCCTTGCCGTTCACGCCCACCTCGCCCGGGGCGAGCAGCTCGTAGGGCAGCGCCAGCTGGTACTCGATGAGCGGCGCCAGCTCCTCGGCCCCACCGGAGATCTCGGCGATCGAGACCATGTCGCCCATGCCCTGCCACTCGCGCCCCCAGGCGGGGTCGGTGAACGGGATGTTGGCGTTGCTCAGGTAGCGCGTGCCGGAAGCGAAGCGCAGCTCCAGAAGCAGCATCAGCGCCACCGTTTCGGCCTTCAGCGCCGCCTCGACCGCGGCCGGGTCGGGCTGGCCCTCGAGAAACAGGCTCATCGCTCGAAGGCCTCGACCACGTCGAGCATGTAGAGACCGCGCAGCTGGCTGAAGTTGTGCGCCTCGTCGGCGGCGTCGTCGGAGGGCAACCGCACCCGCACCTTCGGCGCGCCGATCTCGACCACCGTCCCGGCCGTCACCGGCGCCCGCAGCGGCGGGTTGAACCGCACCGTGCCGTCGGTGTTCGAGGCCACCCGGTGCAGCCAGCCGTTGATCGAAAACACCGCGTCGCGGCGCAGGAAGTCGCCCGACAGCCCGGTGAGCTGCAGGATCGTCGCGCCCGCCGGCGCATCGGCCGCCACGGTCGGGTTGCCCTCACCCACCACGAAGCCCGAACCGCTCTCGTAGAGAAAGCCGCCGTTCCAGTCGGTGACGAACAGGATCTCGCCCGGCGCGGCGTAAGGCGTCCGGCCGTTCGGCACCGGCAGCAGGAAGCTGTTCAGCGGCCCGCGCAGATCGTCGAGGAAGGACAGCCAGCCGCCCCAGGCGCCATCGGCCGAAGCATCCCAGCCGCCCTCGACCTGGTAGCTGCAGGACCAGGTCCGCGCCTCGCGGGTCAGGTACTGCTGCCGCCCGTCGAGGCCGGGGCCTGAGGACGGGGTGCGGGTCTGCAGCCGCCAATGCGTCCGCTGGCGAAACCGCATGCCGCCGGGAAGGGTGATCAGCGCCATGCTCAGCTCCGCCTCTGGCTCTGCGCGAGCTGCTCGTTGTTCGCCTGGATCAGCTGCGCCGCGACCGGCCCGGCGGTGCCGGCGATCTCGGCCTGCAGCAGATGGCCGTCGAGGCTCACCCGCACGTCGACAATGCCGGCCGCGCCGTCCGCCATCCGCTTCGAGATGTCGTGCGGGATGATCTGCGTGCCGCGCGGCAGGTTCATGATCTCGCCCCCGAGCTCGTTGATCCGGGTCAGTCCGCCGCGCCAGTTGGCGGTGCCGCGCGCATTGGCCCCGATCGCCACGCTCGGGATCGCCCCGGGGATCGAGGGCGCGATCGCGCCCCAGATCGAGTTGAAGGCCTGGTCGGCGAACATGCTCGCGAGGTTCTGCGCGAGGCTCGCGATCGCATCCTTCGCGCTCGCGGCGCCGGTGACGATCGAGGAAAAGGCCGAGCCCGCCGACTGCTTCAGCGTGTCGGCCATCTGCGACGCGCGATCCTTGGCCTGCGTCATCGCGTCGATCTCGGTGTTGAGCCGGGCGATCTCCCGCCCCTGCGCGCTGGTCGCCGTGGTGCCCGCCGCCTGGGTGTCGGTCCAGATCTTCGCCTGCAGGTCGGTCATGTTGAGGGTGGCGGTCAGCTTCTCGTGCTCGGCCCGCAGATCCTTCAGCACCTGCAGGCGCTTTTCCGCCTCGGCCGCCGCCTTGCTCTCGGCCGCGCTCTTGCCACCCCCGCCGCCGGCGTCGCCGGTGTTGATCGGCAGGCCGCCGCCGCCACCGGCGCCGCCGCCGAAGGCGTCGGTCATCTGGTCCGCCGTTTCCGCCGTCTCGGCGGCGGTCGCCCCGAGTTGCGAGACCAGCGCATCGATATCGGCCAGCGCGGGAGCTGCGGCATTAAAGCCTTTCGCCGCCTCGGCGAAGTTGCCGCCCGATATGTCCTGCAACTTCGAGCCGATGCCGCGCAGATCATCGGCCAGCCCGGACCCCTCATCACGGAAGGTGAACAGCCAGCGCGGCACGCCCATGTCGGTGAAGTGCTGGATCACGTCATCCCAGGCCCCGACGATATCCGCAAAGCGGTTAATGAAGCTGGCCGCGATACTGTTGGCCGTGCCCTTGAGGCTCTCCCAGAGCGCGAAGGCGAACTTGTCGATATTCTGGAACGACTGGTAGGCGACTTTCTGCACCAGAGCGAAAGCCGAGCCGAAGCCACCGGCCGCCTGCGCCAGCGTGGCGAAGCGGTGGACCAGCTCGCCCGCCAGGACGATCACCGCCCCGATCCCGGTGCGCATCAACGCCCCGCGCAGCGCCCCCAGGGCGCCGGTGAGGCCGAGCGTCGCGGCCTTAGCCAGAACCAGCGCCCCGACGTATCGCGCGCCGAACCAGGTGACGGCCGTCGCGACATAGGTCGAAAGACGGCTGATGTTGGCGATCAGCACATCGGTGATCTGACGCAGCCAGCCGCCCTCGCGCATCGCGTCCGCGAAGCCGTTGGCCAGGGCGGTGAGCGTCGGCGCCAATGCCCCGGCGATGCGGTTGCCCAGCCCCTGCATCGCCATGCTGACGTCCTGCAGCGCCAGATGCGCGCGGTTCAGCACCGCCACGGTCTGCGTGTCCATGACCGCGCCGAGGCTGTCGGCATTGTCCGCCAGCCGCTGCATCTCGGCACCGCCGTTGCGCAGCAGCGGCAGCAGCAGCGTGGCGTCGGAGGCCATGGCCTCGAGGTAGAAGGTCATGTCCTGCTGGCTGGCCCCGGCCTTCTCGAGGCTCGAGACGTAGAGCTGCAGCGCGTCCGGCCCGGAGAGCTTGCGGAACTGGTCGGCCGTCACCCCGACCTTGGGCGCGATGTTCTCGAAGAAGTCGACCATCGGCCCGGCGCCGGTCGCGGCATAGTCGCCGATCCGGTCGTTCACGTCCTTCAGGATGTCGGCGAGCTTGTCCTGCTCGACGCCGACGGTCTTGGCGCCCGCCGCCCAGCGTTGCAGATCGTCGGGAGCCGCGCCCGCGACCTGGCTGAACCGGGTGATTTCGTTGGCGCTGCGCGCGGTGGCGGCGGTGAGCGCGCTCAGCCCGGCCGCCGCCGCCGCCGCGAGCGACGCGAAGGCGGTGAAGCTCTGGCGCATGTCGCCCAGGCGGCGCTTCGCGGAGCCGAGCCCCTTCTCGAACTGCGCCGAATCGAGCCCGAGGTTGACGCGCAGCGCGCCGATCACCGATTGCGACATGACATCAGCCTTTCTTTGCACCCCAGGCGGCGGCGAGCGCGTCGCACATGGCCTGCAGCATGACGGGGGACTGGCGTTGCGCCGCGCGGGCACGGCCGGTCACGAAGCGGCGCAGGTCCGGCAGGGTCTTGACCCGTGCCAGGGCGGCGGCGTGCCAGGCCTGCCAGGCGCGGCCCTCCTGCTCGCGCGTCAGCCGCGCCCGGGCGCCGCGCATCTGCACCAGGTAAAGGCGCGGGGTCAGAGACCAGAACGCGGCCGGGTCGAACCCGGCCGCGACGTAGCCCTCGAGCAGCGCCAGGTAGTCTAGACCGCCTTCGACTTTCGGCTCGAGCGGCGCTTGCCGTTTCCCGCGTCCCCAACCTCCTTCGCGGTCGGCGAGGCGTCGAGGATCGCGCGCTGCAGCGCGGCCGCGTCCTCCGACATGATCGCGCCCGCCTGCGCGATCGTCGTGCCCGGGTGGTGGTGCTGCAGCATCGCCCAGAACATGGCGCGCATGTCGGTGATCGTCAGACCGCCGGTCTCGGCGGCCTGGAAGGAGGCCAGCGCCTCCTTGCCGCTCTCGGCCTCGAATGCGGCCATCGCGTTGAAGTCGCAGCGCAGCGTGTAGCGCTCGCCCTCGACCTCGACCGTGGCCTCGCCCAGGAACCGGTTCGCCATTACGCCGCCACCAGCGTGGCCTTGCCCGACTGCTTGATCGTGCAGGTCGCGGTCATCTTGTCGTTGTCGACCAGCTCGCCGAGCTCGTAGGAGGTGAAGATCCCCGAGAACTGCATCTTCACCCCGTTCGGGAAGATGATCTCGTACTTGCCCTTGCCGGCCTCGAAGGCGTCGACCAGCGTGTCGGTCTCGGAGGGCTCGAAGTTGAGAGTCAGCGACGCCTCGCCGCCCTCCATGATGCCGGCGATGAACTCGCGGTAGGCATCGGGGCTGTTGAGATGGGTGGCGTCGATCGCCTCGCGCGAGCGCGACGGCGGGGTGATCGCGATCACTTCGGCCGCCGGCGCGTAGGTGCCGGGGGTGGCGCCCTCGATACCGAATACGGCGCCGAAGCCGATATCTGCTTTCGTCTCAGGCATGGTCAGCCCTCCAATAGGTCAGGAAATCGAGTGAGATGCGGAACGGCAGCTCCGCCTCGTTGTTGCCGCCCTCGCGCGTGTCGCGGGTGGCGTCGTGGAAGATCGCCCGGAATCCGCCGCCGCGATGCGTGTCGAGCGCCGCGCGCACCGCGCGCGACAGACGCTTGGCGGCGGCATAGCTGACCGCGTAGCAGTCAACCTGCACCCGGCCGCGCGACAGGCCGTCCGAGCCGGTCAGGGTCCGGCCGGCCCCGTCACCGATCGTCCAGAGCACCAGGTAGGGGCCCGAGGTGTCGGAGGCGGCGCCAAAATCGATGCGCGCCCCGGCCAGAGCCGTCACGCCCGCGTCGGCCTTCAGGAGGGCGCGGAAAGCCTCCTCCATCAGCGCACCGGCGGGATGACAGTCACGACGCCATAGAGGAGGTCGGTCAATGCCTCGCAGGTAAGAGGATCGGCCATCAGCTTGCCATCGGAATTGCGCCGCGCCCGGACCAGCCAGCCCTCAGCGTCGTCACATTCGTAGACATCCTCGACCTCGACGCCGTCGAGGAAGACGCGGGTGCCGAGGTGATCCGAGTTATTTGCCGTGTAGTGGGTCATGCTGCCTCCATCTGCGAGCCAAGCTCAGCGCTTCGCCTTGGCGGCGCGCGCCTCGGCGCGCTTCACCGTCTTGCGGATTTCGGCCCAGAGATCGGCCCGCAGCCGCGCCAGCATCGGCCCGCGCTGCGCGTCCCAGGCGGGCCGCACGAAGGGCTGCGGCGCCGTGCCCGGGTGCTGCGTCCCCGCATAGCGCCCCTTGTTGATGTGCGGCGCCGTGCCGAACTCGGCGTAGACCGCCTGCGGCAGCGGCCCCGGGCCGACGAACATCTCGACCGCCGCCCGATCGTTGCGGAACATCCGGCGATGCAGCCGCGCCTGGCGCGTCGAGAGCTTGGTCGAGACCGCAATCGAGTCCGCCAGATCGTCGGTCGCGGTGTCGCCCGTCGGCGCCCGGCTCCGCATGTCCTCGGCCAGCGGTGTCGCCGCTTTCTTCAGCACCCGCCGCAGCGCCGCCTTGCCGGTGGATTTCGGCAGCTTCGCGAGCTCGCGCTCGAGATCCCGCAAACCCTCGATCTTGACCGTCACGCCCATCTCAGGCGATCCGCGCGCAGGTGATCTCGAGCCATTGCCGTCGCCCCTCGCCTTCCTTGATGCCGGTGATCTCGTAGACGGCGCCCTCGCAGACAATCCGGTCCGTCGGGGCGATCGAGGTCGAGAAGCTCGAATAACGGACCACGAAGCGCGTCGTGACATGCGCCGCGACCTCACCGGCACGCCAGCGCTCGCCATCACTCAAGTCGGTCTTCTGAGCCCAGATCGGCGTCCCGAAATTGTCGGCGGCCGGGTCGGCCGCGTTCCAGTCCCGAGACGAGTTGAAGCCGTTGTCGGTGACCGCGGCGCGCCGAACCTGCAGGCGGCGATCTAGTTTTGCGGCCCTCATGTCAGACCCAGAACACGTGCCGCTGCAGGATCGACTGGGCGTGCGGCGGCATCTCCGGCGCCTGAGCGTCGTCGCCTCGATTGCCGTAGTAGTGAGCCGCCAGCAGTAGCACCGCGACCTTCAGGTCGGCCGGGATGTCGACGGCGCCGCCATAGCCTGCCGTCATCCTGATCGTCACGCTCTCCGGCGCGTGGAGTGACACGGGCCAAGTCGAAAGAACCGGCGGCATCACGCAGGGTGCCGAGGCACTACCTGTCAGGCGCCAGTTGCCCACTGCGAGCGACTGCGCCGAGCCGTCCTGCGCCAGGTAGTCTATCGCATCCACGCTCTGGACCGGCGCCAGCGGCAGCCGCACTCCGGCCGCCAAGGTCGAGACGCGGTACTCGACTACCTGCGTCACCAGCCGGCGACGCGTGAACGCCTCGACCTCGCGCCGAGCGGCCGCGATGTAGTCGCGCAGCAGGGCATCGTGGTCGGGGGCATCGACGCCGCAATGCTCCTTCACCCGCTCGAGCGTGACAGGCTCCTCGGTCGGGTCCTGGACGGTGATCAGCGACATCGGCGCGGCTCCTACTTGGATTCCAGCGCATCGGCCCATTCACGGAGGCGGAGCGCGATCTGAGAGCCCGTCACGCCGCGCTCTTGGGCATCCAGGACGGCGCGTCCCAGATCATCTTGCAAGCGACGGACCGCGGGGACCGGCGAGGTGCTTTCCGCGCGAACCTTCGCCGGGCGTCCCAAAGGTCCGCCATCAAACCCGCCTGCGTTATAGACGTCTTCGACCTGCTTGCTCGGCATCGGCGCGGCTCAGATCTCGACCGCGATGCCGCGAGAGGTGAAGTGGCGCGCCGAGGCCAGCGACATCACATGGCGCGCGCCCTTTTCGAAGCGCGTCTCGCGCGGCGTGCCTTGCAGGCCGTCGTCGATCACATGATCGCGCTGGAAGACGATCGCGATGTGGCCGTCGGGTACCAGCGCGTGCGACTGGTCTGCGTCTCCTTGCGCAGGATCCTCGGTGCTCGGAACGGATGCAGCTGCATCGGGACGCTGGCCGGACGCATCGGCCTCGCCATACCGGGCATCGCCCTCATCCTCGGCCGAGGGCCGTGGGTTCGCCCGATCGACCTCGGTCCCGTCGGTGGCCGCCGTCGCGTCGTCGGGGGCGGCATCCGCGTCGGCACCAGTTGCGTCGGCGGGATCGGAGTCGGCTGCGAGCGTATCGTCGGCCGGGGTATTCTCATCGGCGCCAGCCGCAAGGGCCGGATCGAATTCGGTGACGGGCGCGGCGGTGGCCACATCTTCGATCGCGGTGGGGGTGGTATCGTCCGGCGTGGTTTTCGTCTTGCGAGCCATGGCGGCTTCTCCTGTGGAAGAAGGGGTAGCCCGAGCGCCCTTGAGCGCCCGGATTGCGGGATCAGAGGATGACGATCTCGCTCACGCTCGGTGCGTCGTAATCGGCAGCGGGCCCGTACCGGCAAGTGCCCCCGAAGACCATGCCGCCCGCGTCGGAGGCGGCGGTGCCGACGGTGATCGACAAGCGGAAGTGGTTGAAGCCGTTGGCGATGTCGAGATCGTCGGCCGACAGCGCGATGACCGCCTGGCGGTTGCTGCCCGCCCCGGCCTGCGTCAGCTGGGTGATCGCCGCGCCGATGACGTCCTTGGCGCCGGTACCGGCGCTGTCTGAGGCTTGCTCGATCTTCGCGTCGAGCGTGGCACCGGCGCCGAGGTCCCCGGCGGCGACGACGGCCATGAAGTCCTGCCAGTTGCCGGCGCTGATCCAGCCGGTGGTGACGGTACCGGCGGCATAGGCGGCCGGGTCGATCGAGGCGAGAAGGCCCAGGGCGGAAGCCAGGGCGACGGTTTTCTGCGTCATGTGGATGCTCCTTCAGCAGAGAGGGAAAGCGGCGCCGCCAAGCGCGACGCCGCGGGCCGGGACCCGGGCGTTACGCGCGCTCGGCCAGCGCCACGAAGTGCGACTTCGTCGCCGCGCCGTTCGCCGGATCGACCGGCTTCGACAGGTGGGGCTGGCCGCCGAAGCGGAAAGTCCAGCGGAAGGCCTCGATCGCGTAGTCGAAGTAGAGGTGCATCGACTGCGCGAACTTCGGGCCGCTCTCGCGCTTCAGCGCGTAGTAGCCCTTGGGCGAGATCAGCTGCAGGTCGCCCTTATCGCCCAAGGTGCGCGCATGCTCCGACAGCATCACCGGCAGGCCGAGCAGCATGCCGCCAGGCGCGTCCGCGAGGCCGTTGGGCGGCATCCAGATCGGACGGTCACCCACGGTCATCGTCATCAGCTGCGGCAGGGTATCGGAGTTCGCCAGCCAGAACGGCTTGTCGCCAGGGATGCGCAGCAGCCGCGAGAACATCGCCAGCACGTTCGCGGCGACGATGGTGTCCGCCGCCTGGGCATCGGCCTTCGGCACCGTGACCAGCGCCGGCGAATTCAACCAGCCCATCGGCTGACCGGCGCCGGTCCCGTAGATCATCGCGCTGTTCCGCTTCCAGGCGATCGCCTGGCCGGCCTTCTTGGTCAGGCGCGCGTTGAGACGCGGCGCGTCCTCGAGCAACTCCTCGGTGGCCAGCACGAAGGCGTAGAGCTCGTGCAGCACGATGCTGCGCGGCTCGGTCGCGAGCTTCGAGGGCGTCATCTGCTGACCCTCACTGCGCCAGCGCGCGGTGACGCCGCCCGCGCCCCAGGGCGTGGTTTCGTCGGCGATACCGTCGACCTTGCGCTTGTCGGTCGGCTCCTCATCGACCAGCGGACCGAACTCGTCGAGCTCCGCCACCACCTCGAAGATGCTCTCGCGGAACTGGACCGGCACCTCGAAGCCCTCGCCCGAGGCCGCGCCGCCCTGGTGCACGTTGGACGGGTTCGCCGCCATCAGGCGCGGATCGACCATGCTGCCCTGGCGGCTGGCGTTCTTCACGGCACTGGCGAATTCGGCCATGCCCTTGAAGCCGCCGGTGGCCTTGGGGTCAGGCTCATGGACGTCGTAGACCCCCGCGCCGGCGGTCTGAACCGCGTCCATCGAGCGGCGCTCCTCGGCGAGCCGCTCGGCCCGCGCGATCTGGCCGCTCACCTCTTCGATGTCGGCCTTGATGCCGTCGTAACGCGTCTCCTCCTCGGCATTGAGATCGCGGCCCTCGGCATCCGCGGCTTCGAGGATCGACAGGCCCGATGCCTTGAGATCGGCCAGTCGCTTCTTCAGTTCCGCCAACTTTTTCATGGCAATTCCTTCTCTAGCACCGGGGTGAACACGCCATGCCAGCGCGGTGCGCCCGGTGCGCGCCGCGTCGGTGACCGTCTGGTCGTGGGTGGAAAGGGTCAGAGGAGCGCCAGTCTCCTGCGCTCGAGGGAGGCGCGGCGGCTGCCCGCCCGCGCGGGCCGCATCAGCCGGGCTAGCGTGTCGTCGAACGTGGCCACCCGGTCGGCCATGCCGAGCCGCACGGCCTCGGCGGCCCAGTAGGTCCGGCCGCCGCCGAAGTGCTTCTCAGCTGTCTCGGGATCGGCACGCACCACGCTCACCGGAACGCCGCGCCCTTTGGCCACGTCGCTCGTGAACTGGTCGTAGTTGTGCTTCACGGACGCCTGCAGCGCGGCGCGGGCAGCATCGTCGAGCGGGCCGAAGGGATTGGTCTCGACCTTGCGGGGCCCTTCGAAGATCACGCTGGGCGAGACCCCCTCGCGCTTCAGACGTTCGCTCACCTCCTGGTGCATCGTATAGACGCCGATCGAGCCGACTTCGCCCGAGGGCGTCACCACGATCTCGTCGCAGGCGCTGGCGATCCAGTACGCGGCCGAGGCGGCCAGGGTGTTCGCCACCGCGACGATCGGGCGGTCGGGCCGCGAGGCGGCGCGGATCATCGCCACGGTTTCCTGGACAAGCTCCACCCGCCCGCCGGGGCTGTCGATGTCGAGCAGGATCGCCGAAGTCTCGGGATCCGAGGCGGCGGCGCGGAAGGCTTCCGAGAAGCGCTCGAGCGAGACGGCGCCCGACATGTCCGACAGCATGTTGCCCCGCGGCATGATCGTGCCGTGCAGGCGCAGGACCCGCACGAGACGCGCGCCGCTGCGGCTGTCGCTCGACAGCGCCAGCTGCTGCCGGTCCGGAAAGGCGGGCTCCCCGCGCGGCCCGGCCGCCACCCGCAGCGCGACCGCGGCGACGATCTGTTCGGCCTTGGCAGGCTCGATGAACCAGCAGCCGGTGCTCGCCATGCGGATCAGGCGTTCGATTTCATGCGACATGGGTCACCCTCGTGTTACGGGGGACATCGCCGGCCTCGACGCTGTCGCGCAGGAACGCGATCGCGCGGGATGTCCCGTCCTTCTGCCCGGCGTTGCCGACCGGGACCATGTTGAGCGGCTCGATGAACCGGTCGCCGCCGCGGCCGATGCCGTTTTGGTTCTCGAGGCGGCGGATCTCGTTGACGCTGAGCCAGCCCCATTGGCGGGCTATGGCGTAGGCTTCGAAGCGTGTCTTGATATCGCCGCGCAGCAGGCTCGCGACGTTGAACTCGAAATACTCGCGGGCCCCGTCGAGGAACCACTTGTTGACGCTGCGCTCGATCAGCTCGAGCCAGGGCCCGAGCGTGTCGGTCACGAACTCGAGGCTCTGGTGCTCGATGTTCGAGAAGGTCGCCTTGTCGAGGATCCCGAGCTTGTGCGGTGGGATCCGCCACAGTCGGCTGATGTCGAGCCAGAGCTCCTTGCGGGTCTCGAGGAACTGCGCCTGCTCGTTCGAATGCGCGAGCTGCTGCGCGCCCATCCCATATTCGAGGATGCCCGGCTTGTGCCGGTTGCGGCCGCCGAAGAAGCGCTGCCAGGCGGAAAGGAAGTTCTCCTTCGATGCCTGGTCTGCGAAGTTCCCCTTGTGCGTGAAGATCACGGGCGGCGTGGCGTCGTTCGCGAAGAAGCTGTTGGCATAGCGCTGCAGCGCCAGAGCCGCACCGATCGCCTCGACCCCGTCCTGCAGGATCGGCGAGCGCCCCGTCATGCCGTCCTGGACGGGCGGCAGCGGGATGTACCAGGCATCGTCATCGAGCAGCACGCGCTCCGGTCGCCCCGGCTCGGTGATGCGAAACCGCAGGCTGCGATCGGGCAGCATCTCGACCCGGAAGTGATCCGGGGAGATCCGCCACAGCCGCTCCTCCCGCCCCCAGCTCTGGCGCTCCGCGAGGAAGCGGCCATGCGATGCCAGGTCGTCGACCAGGTTCGCGAAGAACTCGTAGGAGGTCTCGCGGGAGTTCGGATTGGCCAGGAGCCGCGCCACCGGGTGATCCGAGCGCTTCCGGCGTTGATCACCCTCGCCGCGCTCGAAGACCGAGAAGGACAGCCCCGCCACGGTCTCGCTCAGGACCTGAAGGCAGCCGCGCACCACCGGAACGGTGCGTGCGCTCTCGATCGAGACCTTCACGCCCGCGGCCGAGGCCTTGCCGACGCGGCCATACCAGAAGTCGTCGGCGGGGTTGCGGGCGCCGGGCGACGAGGCGTTGGCCTGCATGCTCCCGCCGAGACCGATCATCGAGAACAGGCCCATCACGCCACCCTGTAGTCGGCCGGAATGGTGATCTGCGACACCGCCGCGACGGGGTTGCGCGCCATCAGCAAGAACGCGTTCAGCGACGCGATCAGCGGATCGATCTTCGCCTTGCCCGCGGTTTCCTTGGTGATGATCACGGCATTGCCTCTCTGTTCGGTCTTTGCGTTTCCGAGCACCCAGCCCATCATGGGCTGGCGCCCGTGCCTCAGCGTTCCATTCTTCAGCTTGCGCTCCATTCCCCAGATTGCGGGGGACAGCCGGTAGCCCTGCGGGATGGCCAGCAGCAGGTCATCCTCGAGACCGCGCCCCACGAGCTCGTCGACGATCGCCGAGATCCCCGCCGGATCGAGCCCCACCGCCCCGCTGTCGGGCAGCAGGTCCGCCTTGAACAGCCGCTCCACATAATCCCCGACCTCGACGACATCCTGCGTCGGATCCTCGCCCGTCAGGATGGTCAGGTCGCCGGCCGCCGCGAAGTCGTGCAGGCGCGGCGCGATCTCCTTGCGCAGCTCGAGCACCTCGGGATGCGCCCAGGCATGCGCCCAGTGCAGCCAGCGCTTGGTCTCCCGGTCGCGGCCGATCACCGCGAGGCCGAGAAGATCGTCGAGCCCGCCGCCATCGACGCCCGCCACCGCGACCTCGCTGCGCGCGATCAGCTCATCGAGGGTCAGGCCCGCCTCACCCGCACCCTCCCAGTGCCGTGCGCCGATCCAGCTGTCGGTCCTGAGCCCGATGCCCACCTCGACGTTGAAATGCTGCGAGGCGAGAAGCGCCATCGCGGCCGGGCCATCCCGCTCCGCCGTCAGCAGCTGGTCGGCCAGGAACTGCGGATCGACGGACACGCCGAGGTTCGGGTTCACCAGCCCCCAGGTCGCGGGCTTCTTCCATCCGCCCTTCTTCGCCATGCTTTCGGGCAGCTCGTAGAGCACCGCCAGGAGCGGCAGCCGCAGGTCGCCATCGCGCACCGCCCGGGCCTTGTCGAGCTCCTGCTTGAACACGCCCGCCGGCGGCTCCTTCGACTGGGTCGTGATCTGCATCAGGAACCCGTCGGGCCGTGC
This sequence comes from Limimaricola variabilis, assembly GCF_034371605.1. Taxonomy (NCBI): domain Bacteria; kingdom Pseudomonadati; phylum Pseudomonadota; class Alphaproteobacteria; order Rhodobacterales; family Paracoccaceae; genus Limimaricola; species Limimaricola variabilis. The sequence continues at coordinate 1,726,154 of NZ_CP139691.1, forward strand.
CGCCAGCGCCCCGCGGATCTCGACGAAGACCGCCGCTGCGCTCGACTTCTTCGCGAACTCGTGAGTCTCGTCGATCAGCGTGAACGTGGCCTTGCCGCCGGTGATCGCGTCGGTATCCGCCGCCTTCACGGCGATCTCTGCGCGGCTCACGCGGTGCACGATCTTTTTGATATGGTCCCGCGGGTGAAACGTGGCCGTGAGTTTCTTGTCCAGCCGGATGATGCCCGCGGCCTGCTTAAAGGCAATCTCGGCGATGGTCTTGGTTGGCGCGATCAGCAGCAGCTCGGCCTCGGGCCGCTCGTTCATGATCGCAGCCGTGACGATGATGGCCGCGGCGATCGACGATTTCCCGTTCTTCTTGGGGATCAGCAGGAAGAACTCCCGCAGGGCCCGTCTTTTTGTCTCGGGGTCGTAGCTGCCGAAGATCGCCGCGACCAGGTCGAACACCCACTGCTCGCAGGCTTCGCCATAGGTCGGGGTGCCGATGATGTCGGGCACCCGCAGCCGTTTGAAGATCCGCAGCGCCTTCTGCGCCATCGGGTCGAAGAGCGGCAGGTCCGGGATCAGACTGTCGCGGTTGCGGATCCGCTGTTCCCAGTCGGGCACCGCCGTGTCCCAGGCATCGCCGATACGGTGCGCCATGTCGGGCCCGTCAGTTCACCATGCCGGGGAACTGCAGGTCGTCCCCCCATTCGTCATCGCCCCCCGCTGCGGCGGCTTCGGCATCGAGCTGCGCCTGCTCCTTCTTGCCCAGCCGCTCGACCTTCGACTCGGCTTTGCCACCGGCGGGCTTCTCCATCCGCTGGCCCGCGCGCATCAGGTCGGAGCGTTCGATCATCTTCGTCAGTTCCTTCAGCGCGGCGACGTTGCCGGCGTTCGCCTGCTCCATGACGATCTCGAAGCGCCGGGCATCGAGGCGGTCGCGCATCTGGTCGCGCTCCTTCAGCTCGGCTCTAAAATAGCGCTTCAGCGTCGCCTCGGAGACCGGGATCGCCGCCGCCACGCGGGTGTTAGACCACCCGAGCGCCAGCAACAGCTTGACTTTGTTGCGATCTTTTTCGGTGGCCTCGTAGGGCGGCCGACCACGCTGGCCCTTGCCGGGCCGAACGGGATTGCCGAACAGGTCGAAAATCTCGTCAGTCACGAAAAAAACCTCCACGTGAGACTATGCGCCGGTCTAGAGATCGCGGCCCCTCCAGGTTTCGACACCCCCCTCCCCCTCGGCCGCGCGCCCCTACTGGGTCCGCTCCCCGAGGCGGCGCTCGCGCACCACCACGCCTCGCGCGACCCATTCTCCGAGCCGGTCGGCAACGTTCAGCCTGCGAGCGACTGACAAAGGGAACAGAGCGATCAGATGGCAAAGCCCGATCGCCACCCAGAACCTCAGGCGCGGAATGCGTAGCGACAGAGCAAGGGTCACCCGATCAGCCATGGTTGCCTCCCTGATGAAAGCGACGGCGCTCCTCGCGTTGCTTCGCGCCGTCATGGCAGCCTTTGCAGAGGCACTGCAGGTTCCCGCGATCCCAGAACAGCGCCGGGTCGCCACGGTGCGGAGACTTGTGGTCCGCGACGAGCAGCGAGGTATCGCCCTCGATCCGATGGCACCGAACGCAAGTGAACGCCGCCTCGACCAGCACCTCCCAGCGAAGCGCCTGCCAGCGCGCCGTCTTGTACCAGCTGCGCCAGGCATGGCGCGCGTCGCGCTCCCGGCTCTCGCTCGGACGCTCGGCGTAGGACAGCCGGGGCGCCAGGGATCGGAGCGGCTGGCCCAGCTGCTTCAGTCGAGCCATGGTCCGCCTCGCGATGTTCGGAAAAGGAAACGCCCGGTCGGGTCTCGGGTCCCGCCGGGCGCACTTGGTGATGATGCCCTCAGGGCTACATCCGGTCGGCTTAATCGAAAAGCCCCTTTTTGATGTCAGAGAGCGTAAAGGCGATCCAGCGCCCCGCACAGCGCCTCTCTGAGCGGGCCACGCGTCCTTTGTGTGTCAGCCCATCCGTACTGCCTGCGAAGCTCATTGATCGTCACGCCCTGCACGCACACCGCATCGACCAGCTGACGCGCGCGGATCGTCCGGCGGGGATCGTCGACGCGGCGCCGCTGGGGCGCGAGCACCACTTCGTCGCCGATCGCGCGCAGCATCCGGCGGTAGCGCTGGATGTCGTGGACCACCGCATCGATCCAGGACGCCGAGCCGTCACCGGCTTTCGTCTGACCCTCGATCGAGGAGCACTTGACGCCCGCAGCCTCGACCCGCTCGGCCAGCGCGGCATAGACGCGGCCGGCCTCGACCTGGGCAATGGTGAAGAGTTCGGGGCCTTCGGGATCCCGGCGGCGCGCCTGTAGCTCCATCCGGTCGAAGGCATCGACCGTCGCGGCCGGGTGGAAGCCCTCGGTCGTAGCGCGCCGGGTGCGCAGCCCCGAGGGCGTCATCACCGTCTCGTACTGGCGCAGCACCCGCATCGGCCCCCGGCCCGGCGCAACCGGGATCTCCGGGCTGCAATCGATGGGCGGTTGGGCCTGAGTCAGCAACGCCTGCACGCGGTCCACCTCCGCCGAAAGGCGATCCTTGCCGGTGACGGGGCGCGCGGTGAGGCCGAGGAGGCTGAAATGCTGGGACATGGGCGGGTCTTTCTCAATATCTGGTGGTTCTAAATGGAAGATGCGCAGGATGATGTGATGACGGGAGGAGGGAGCGGGAAGGTAGGGAGGGTAGAGATTCTAACGGGAGGAGGAATTCAGCCTCGTAGTTCTATCTAACATTCTGTTTCTGTTTGTTATTTCTCCTTTTATGGGAAGGTAGGGAATGTAGGGAGGATAATTGGAAGAGTATGCCGTGAACTGATGTTTACCGGATCACGCTTCTCTCACGCGCACATGCGTAGGCGAAAACTGCCTCCCTACCTTCCCTACCCTCCCGCCGCGCCTCACAAGGTACTGGCAGGTCTCGACAATCCACCCAGACCCTTGATTTCGCCAGCCTCCCAGCGCCGCGTCTCTACCTTCCCTACCCTCCCGCGAGAGCGCATCGAGAGGGGTGCGGGGAGACCGGGACGGAAGGGGCTCACGCGTAATCCTCCGGCTGGTAGTTGGCCGACGCACCGGCATTCGCGGCGCTGTCGTCTCGGCCGACACCGATGGGCTGACCCTTGCTGTCGCGTGGCGCCGCCTTCCATCGCGCGGCGAAATCGCTCACCAGCCGGATGCCGTGGTACTGCGATAGGGATGCCTTGCCCTTGGTGAACCGCTTGCCCGTTGCCGGATGCTTCCATTGCTTGGACTTCACGGCGAGCTGGCGCGTCACGGTAGTGGGCTGCTTGGTGTTCAAGCCACGCTCGAGCAGGTGATAGTTGAAGGCGTCCGCGAGATCCCGCGAGAGAATGGTGTCGCTGTCATCGCCGGTGATCTCGCACGAGCTCATCAGGAACGAGCCCAGGGGATCGCTCTCCTCCCGGTACTCGTCCGTCGCGTCCCGCACCATGGACGGAGGTGCGAGGCCCTGCTCGAGATAGGCGCAGGCGCCCTCCACCAGCCAGGCGAATATGCCGACCCTCTCGGCCCAGAGCTTCTCCACGAGCTTGTCGTCACGCTCTTCGAGCGGGATCTGCACGTCGAACGGCACCAGGAGCATTCGGCGCCAGATGCCGTCGTCGATGCCCTGAATGCCGGGCTTGTGGTTGCCCGACATGGTGACCTTGAAATTGATCTCGACCTCGATCTGCTCGCCGTAGTTCGGCCGGACCGGGAGCGCTTCGCCACCGGTCATGTGCTTGATCATGCCCTCTTGCAGGGGCACCCCCTGATCGGGCTCGGATGTGCGGACGAACCGGGCCCCCAGGAGCGGCACCAGGTCGGGCGTCGCGTCGGCGCCGCCCCGTCGATTGGTGCCGGTGATCGACTCGATCTTCATCGTGGCGGCGTAGCTGTTCAGGACACGCGCCACCGTATCGACGAGGACGCCTTTGCCGTTGGCGCCGGAGCCGTAGAAGAAGGCGAGGTTCTGAACCTTCAGGCCGAGCATCGACAGGCCAAGCCAACGCGCAAGGAAGGCGCGCATCTCGCGGTCCGGCTGGATCCGCTCGAGGAAGCTCTTCCAGAGTTCGGACCGGGCGCCTGGCACGTACTCGACGGGCACCAGCTTCGTGAGCCTTTGCTCGCGGCGATGCGGGAGGACCTCGACCGAGGCCGACTTCCGGCCGCCCTCGTCATCGACGGCGAACCGCAATGCCCCCGAGAGCGTGTTCACCTCGTAGGGGTTGGTGTCGAGCGCCTCGAAAGGCACGGCGAGATCCGTTTCGCTTTCGTCGATCATGTGACCGAGCGAGGCGCTGTTGCCGGCGACGCGCGCATGGCCAAGCCTTCGGCCGATCAGCGACTTGTGGTCCTTCAGCGTCGCCTCGATCGACTTCAGTCGCGCGATGATCGTGCCAACCTCTTCGGCATGGCCCTCTGCGCGCTCACCCTCCTCAAGGGAAGCGAGCTCGGACTCGCGGCGGCGCAGCCGCTTCTCCTCCGCGATCAGCGCCTTCTCGCGCTTTGTCGGCTCGATGAACTGCGTCTCCTGCTCGATCAGCCGCCAGATGCCTTGCGCACGCGTCCTGACCCCGAGCTTGTCTTGGTCCTTCGCCCAATGCGTTCCCACCCAGGTGAACCAGCTCACGCGCGGCACATACATCAGGTCTTCGCCGTGATGGATGATCATTCTCTGGCCGTTGCCGTAGTCATTGAGCGGCTGCTCGGCCGCGCGGCGGAGGCGATCGAGCAGCTCGGCGTTGGCATGGTCTTCGGTGGGTTCGTCGCCGTCAGCGGGAGGCACGTTGTTTTCGCTCAGGGGGTCCGGGGTGTCGGTCGCGATCGGCACATCACCCATGTCGACCTCCTCGGCCGAGGCGATGCGGTCGCGCACCTCGCGCAGCGGATCGGTCTCATCCGTCATTGTGGGTCCCTCGTCAGAATATCGTTCAAGTCCTGTCCCTCGCCCGCATGGACGATGGAGATGCTGTCGAGCCCGCTGATGCGCGCACGGGCGCGACGCAGGCCGGAAAGAAGCTGGGCGCGGGTCACGCGCGGGTCGCTGTCGCCGTCCTGGATGAAGACCAGGCGACGAACCCAAGGCGGCGGCAGGAAGGCGGTGTCATCCTCGAGGTCGGGAATGCCGGCATACTTCATGCCCTTGCCGCGCAGCACGCGGCGGCCCGCCATGTTGCCGAGATCGATACCGGCCCAGTAGGCCGCACCGGGCAGCGCGTCGGCCGCGAGCGCAGTCAGCGTCGTCTCGATCCCCTCGCCCATCACCAGCGTGTCGAAGTCCCCCGGCCGCGGCCGGTGATGGGTCAGCCGGATGGCGCAGCCTTTCTTGGAGCCGAGGCTCTTCTTGCGATCGAGGATCTCGCCGTCGCGCTCGATCCGCGCCTTGCCCTGCGGCCGATCGAGATCGAACCAGGTGCGATGCACGGCCGAGAAGCCACCGCCGGGCAGCTGGATTGCCGCGAGCATGGCCGGGCCGCGATGGACCTCCTGCCAGCCGCGCCCTTCGGCCGGCACCATGTAGGGCAGCGCCGGCGCATAGCGCAGGCAGGGCGGCGGGCTTGATGCCAAGGCGTCGGGCAGACCACGCAGGCGCAGGTATTCGACAACGGGCGAACCGGTGGCGGGCACGGCCGCATCCCAGATGGCGCGGGCGGCCGAGACCGCCTCGGCGCGCTTGCGCTCCGCCACCCGTTCGGCCTCTGCCCGATCGCGCTCCCGCGCCTCTTCGCGCTGCCGGCGAACCTCGGGATCGATCTCACGCTCCGCCTCGCCCACGAGCCAGGCGAGGGCCGCCTTGAAATCGCAGGCGAGCACCAGCTCGACCAGGCGCACGCCGTCGCCGCCGCCGCAGTGCCGGCAGTTGAACACGCCGAGGTTCGGGTTGATCGAGAACCGATCCTTGCCGCCGCAAGCGGGGCACGGTCCCACCTGCTCACGCCCAGCAGGCTTCAAATCCTTGATGTTGAGGCGATGCGCGACCTTCTCTATCGGGATCGCGCGGGCCTCCTCGAGCCGGGTATCATCCATCATCGACATGCCCGCCTTACAGCCCACCGGTCAGGCGCTGCTGCGCCGCATCGGATCGGCCCGCATAGAGCATCAGCAGCGCCCGGCGCAGCAGCTCGTCTGCCTGCTCCGGACGGATGCCGGCAGCGCCATGGGCAACACGGCCCGCCTGCACGCGCACCAGCTCGATCGGTTCGGCCAAGGGTTCGTCATTCGGCTTGCCGAGGCGGTCAAGCACCTCCCGCAGCCGGGCGCGCAGGCTGTCGCGCACGTCGGCCGAACGGGACGGCGTCAGCGCATAGGTGACCGAGGTTTCGACCATCGCCGCCACCGCCGCGAGATCCACCGGATGACGTGGCCGCTCAGCCATGGCCGGCCTCGCGCTGCCAGGCATCGAAGCCGCGTGGGAGATCTTCGCGCAAAAGCTGCGCCGTGCGCTCGGCATCGCTGCGCACCGCGCCGTCCTTCCAGTCGCAGACGAAATGGAAGAGCGCGAGCCCTGCCCCTTCGGGATCTTCGGGCGCATCAGCAGCGAAGGCACTGACCGCGGCCATGGCCAGCGCATCGTCGGGCACGAGGTCCCGGGCATAGATTTCGAAGGCCTCGATCTCCCCGGCCGTGACGGGCCGCTGGCGCGCCTCGAGAGCGATCGTGAGCGCGCGGTACCCGAAGGCGATGCAGGGATTGAAGCCAGTCATTCCTGATCCCCCGAGCGACGCGGCGAAACCACCAGCTCGCGGCGCAGCGCAAAAGCCCCGTTGGGCTCGCGCAGCCGCGCCAGCAACCGCTCGGCCACGGCCGAGGGCTCGAAACCGGCGAAATCGCAGACCATGGCGAAGTCGGGCGAGCCGATCCACGCCGGGGTGGCCCCGCTCGCGCTGATCGGCGCGCCAAGATGCACGTCGATCGCGGACAACAGGCACTGGCGCAGCACCTCCTGCCAGAGCGTCCGGCAGCGCACGACGTCGGCGCTGTCGGTGCCGGACCACCAGTGCTCGGGCCAAGGCTCGCGGCGCTCGGCTTCGCAGGTGGCGTTGCGATTGTCCGCCTCCACTTGCGCCTCGATCAGCTGCCGCAGACCGCGCGCTGTGCGGCCGGGCATCTCGTCCGGACCAGTCCGCTCCAGTCGAGGCGAAGCGGCGGACGGGGATGGGAGCAGGCGGCCTCCGCCCGCCACCTTGGCGAGATCGGACAACAAGTCGCCCGGGCGCGAGGCGGGAACGGGACGGCTGGCCACTGCCCTCAGAGCGGCAAGGATATCGACGGTCATGACGGGATGCCTCCTTCACGATGCCAGCGCTGCAGCATCGCCGTCAGCGTCTCGGTGAGCAGCGCCATCTGGCTGCGCTGTGAATAGCCGGGCTGCATGCGAAGTCGGGCGACGTCGCCGTTGATCCGCGCCAGGTCGAGGTGATCGATGAAGGGGATCAGCGTGCCGAGCCGCACCTTCGGTGTCGCGATCACGGCGGCGATCAGGGGCTTGAGCGTTTCGTTGCTCCAGGCCTCGACGAAGCCGCCGCCGAAAGTCGAGCGGGCCAACGCCGTCAGCGCACGGGTGACCAGGTCGCCATGTCCGGCCTCGACCATCTGGCGGATCGCCGAGACGGCATAGACTTGCCGCACCTGCCGCTTGTCGCTGCTGGCCTGAAAGGTCATCAGCTCGCACCCGGCCGCAGCCACCACCCGCTGACATTCGACGGCCCAAGCCTCGCCCGCGGCCAGCGCCGCCTTGAACACTTGGATCGGATGCACGCGGGTCATCTCGCCGTTGATCCCGGCGAAGGCGGCGGCCTGGGCGGCTGGATCGAGATCGACGATCAAGCCCGGCACCGCCGTGTGACCGACGAGGGCCGCGCCATGGGTACGGTGCTGCCCGTCGATCAGCGCCAGGCGATCGCCATCGATGGGCGCGGCCATGACGGGCGAAAAGCGCGTCCAGGTGAAGCGCGAGGCGATCCGGTGGATGATCTCCCAGTTCGCCTCGAGGAGTGGGCGCTGGTAGCGATCGTCAATCACCAGCCGCGCGATCGGGATCCAAAGAAGCTCGGGACGCGCCTCGATCGGCAGCTCCTCCGGCATGGGGCGGTCAGAGACGTCGATGCTGCGATAGCTCACCAGTAGCCCTCCAGCACCTTGGCCGGACCATCGCCGGATTCCGCCAGGTCCGCGGCGCGCACCCGGTTCGTGGTGACCAGCACGGCGCGCTTGTCGACACCATCGGTCCGGGCAATGGCGAGGCAGGTCTGGCCGGTGCGGCGGCGCTCGATCCAGCTCAGCACGATGTCATCGGTGTAGACCCGTTTCATGCGAAGGCCTCCTCGATGTGATCCGCTAAAGCGCGCAGCTGCGCCGGCATGTCGGAAGTCACGGGGCCGGAGAAGATCGGCTTGCGATCGGCGGGCCGGAGGGCCTCGCACGCGACCAGCGCGAAGAAGGTTGTTGAATCGCGCTCGCGCACAACCTCGACCGCGAGGTGGGCGAGCGGAAACCGGGCCCGGGGGGCCGCCAATGCCGTCATGAACTGCTCTCCTCTTCGTTTTTTCGGTCGCGGTCTCAGTTGCCGCGCCGTCTTACGTCTCGGGTAGGTTTCGATCGGTGGTCGGCCGGGCGTCGCCCGGGGTCGCTTCGTGCGCGCGGCCGATGCCGGCGAGCATGTGAATGTGGCCGGTCTCTTCCGGGCTCAGTCCCTCGCCTGTCGCGGTGCGCATCTCGATCTCGATTAGGGCCTCGCGCAGCGCCTCGATCTGACGGAGGGCATCATCCAGGCGCGCGGCGTCGGACGTAGAGTGATCGACCAGGGCAATCGAACGCATCGCCCCCTTGCGGGAGGTGATGAAACCCCGGCTGGACAGGCCATCGATGAGCCGCGCCACGCCGCTTTTGGACGACAGCCCCAGCGCTTCGCGGATCTCTTCATACGTCGGCGGGACACCCTTGAGGGTCAGCTCGGAGCGGATGAAATCGAGCGCCTGCTTCTGGCGGGGCGTCAGGCCGAGTACGGGCATCCTATCGGCGAGACGCCCCGTGGAGCAGACGTTGACCCTGCGGCTCTCGAAGATTGGCGGCTGGTCGATCGAGATGGTGGGCATGATCTTGCTCTCCTCGTCGTTTCTTGTTGCTCGCAGCCTTAGCGGCCGCGCTGCCTCACGGCCTCGGCCCGCATGCGCGCCAGGACCTCGATCGCCTCGTCGATCTGCACGATGGTGTCGTCGCAATCGTTCGCGCAGCTGCTCAGCTTGGCCTTGAGGGCCGAGGCCACCACGTCGCCGAACTCCTTCGCCGCGTCGCCGCTCAGCGCGATCAGGCAACCAGGGCCGCTGACGTCGAGCGGCTGGAAGACCCCGCCGGCCAGCGTGCAGAAATGCCGCGCGATCGGCTCGGCCGAGGCCGCGCACATCCGGCCCAAGCGGTCGAGGTAGTTCGCGCCGAGCCCGCCCGGGCGGTCCTCGTTGACGGCTGTGCCGTAGCTCAGCACCGAGATCGAGACGCCAAGATCCGAGGCCGTGTTCTCAAGCCCGCCATTGGCGCGGTAGGCCGCGGCGATCGCGGACTGGATGCTGTCGGGACGGTTCTTTCTCATGCTGCTGCCCTCGCCTCACCAGCTGGGCGGCGAACCATGGACATGTCACTTTGACATGAGGCATGTTTGGCGCGCGCCGGTGCGGGAACACCGACGCGCTTTCCCATACGGCTATGAGAGGCCACCGCATGGAAACCATCCTCGGCAAGGGTCTGAACGACCTTGCCAATCTGGTAAGCGAGAAGTGGTACGCAGGAATGGGACTGACCGGATTGATGATCCTGCTGGGACTCCTGCTCTTCGACACGCCACATGACACGATCATCGTGGGCGCCATCGCCGTCGCGCTGATCGGCATTGGCTTCGGCGAGGGGGAGTGCCGTACCTTTCAGAAGTTCGCGGACAACAAATTCATCTACACCCGTCCTGTCCGACGTCTGAATGGTCCTGGCTTCACACTCTACTTGATCGGCACAATTGGCCTGATCGTCGCCATGACCCGGGGCTGGGCACTCTACGGCTGACAGGACGATCTTCAGTCCGCGATCTTTACGGTTGACCGCCGGAGCCATCCGGATTCTGTCGGGGCGGTTTTTTCTCATGCCGCCACTCCCAAACGATAGAAACCTTTACCGCGATCTGACTTACCCCGCCTACACTCCCCCTGAAGTTGATTGAGAATCACGAGACAACGCGGAGGCGGAGAATGCAGACGATCCTGGAATGGCTTGAGGGCCGGAGCCCTGACATCGACACTCCCCCTGCCTTCCCTGATAATCTTTTGAACGTGCATGGCCTGACATCGACGGACAGCGCCGACATGCACGAGGTCGCCGATGAGGCGGTTGAGCTCGAACCTGTCTTCGCTGTGATCGATTATTGCGATGCGACCGGCGCAAAGACGCGCCGCCGCATAACCATGCGCAGCCTTAGCCGCGGGCCGAATGCCCCGATCCTCCGGGCTATCTGCCACGAACGTCGAGCGCTCAGGGCCTTCCGATGCGACAGAATCCAATGCTTCGTTGACGAAGACGGTGTGGTGACGGAATGCCACGGATTTTTCCGCGAGATCATGGGCATTGACCTTGGAGGCTTGGCCCCAGCCGTTGACCCTCAGGCACTGAACTTGGCCCGGCGCGCCCGGGATCGTCTCCGCCCAATGCTGTCGGTCCTGGTCGCAGCCGCGCGCTCGGATGGACATCTCCACCCAGAAGAACTCGATGCCATCTTGCGCTATGCCGAAACCGAAGCCCTCCGCCTTGAAGATGAAGGCGAGTTCGACGGACCAATAACCTTGGAGGTCTTGGACCAACTTGCCCGCCTCCTGGTGCACATGGCGCCCCAGCGTTCCTCGATCGAAAATTACTACGAACGTACGCGTGATCTCTCTGGCGCAGCAGAGATCAACTTCGAGCGCGCCCTCCGAGAAGTCATCCTCGCAGACGGTCAGATCGCAGCCGGAGAGGTCGCCTTCGCTGAAGAGCTGATTACTTCCTTCCGCGAACGAAGAAGAGCGCACATGGAGGGGGTATCGAGCCTCTAGCTTCACTGCGAAAACCTCGGATGGGTGTTGACTCGACCCGGCTCGGTGCGCGGGTCAGGTTGGGCGCATGAGGCCGGTGTGGGGATATGAGATGAATGGGGGCACATCAGGCAGCGGCGCCCGTCGGAGGCCGCCGAGGCGCATCATCTGCGGGGACCCAAGAAATTGCTGGTACTGCCCCTCCCGTCTCTCGCTCGATGCTTGCAGCAAGCCTAAGACTGGGAGTCATCGATCCGTCCTTCAGGCGCGAAATAGTGGCCTGGGTGGCTCCTACGCGCTTTGCAAAGTCCCCTTGGCGGGTTCCGGTTTCGGCGAGGTATTGAGAGAGGGTTTGCATGCCCTCCATATACGAGACAGGAATATGCGGGTCAAGTATGAAGATGCGTGACGCGTATTTGCCAGTGGCAGAACTTCTTGCTCATCATTGGCGCATGACGAACATTGCCCACTATCGGAAGATGCGGGGGCTCACGCAGACGGATCTCGCGGAGATGGTTGGCGTGAAGCAGCCGCACATCTCACGGATCGAGAAGGGGGACGATGGCGTCTCGCTCCGGCTCTACAAGGACATCGCAAGCGCCTTGCATGTTGAACTGTACGAGCTTTTCACCGACGAGATGAACGACTCCGAGGCGCTGCTCCTTGAAGCGTTTCGGCAGGTCCCGCCTCAAATCCAGAGGAGCTGGATTGAGATGGCGCGGGTGGCAGCAGCCCAGCCCCAGACAGAAGATCAATGAGATGGCGGCGCTGCTGATCCGTCATCTGCCGAACAAGGTCAGCGAACTCGCCTTCAGGGGTTTTCATCCTTCCACCTCTCGCCTTCATGGGCGGGAACAATATGAGAACGTTCGCCGGTGTCCAGTCACGCAGCGTCATTTTCTCTGCGGGATCGATGTCTCCATCCTCAACCAGGCGCGCGTAGACAAGCCGCAGAAAGAGTACCCGCATGGCACGACTGATCGACTGCTCCATTCCAAAGGTTATCGGCTGCGAAATCTCCCTGAGCTGGGGCGGCAAGCTGCGTATCAAGCTGCCTTATGGGTGGAAGTCACATGCCTACGAGCATGCCGACATCGCCGAAATACTGCCTATTGACGAGGAAAAGTACCGGTCGGCCGGCGGCGCGGCCATAGGGGCAATCGTCGGAGGCGTACTGACAGGCGGCATCGGCTTTCTTGCCGGGGCCGCTATCGGCGGAAGACGTCGCCGCAATAGCAGTTACTTGATCCGCTTCACGGACGGCCAGTTCGTGGCTTTTGAGGAGAAGAAAAAACCCAACCTCATCGTTCTTGACCACATGCTTGAAACTGAGAAGGTTCGCGTAATGGCCTCCCCACCGAGCCAAAAGAACAAACCGGAACAAGTTTCGTCCGCCCAACCCCCTTGTTCTCCGGCGCCTAAAGGTGGCGACTTGTGAACGGGCGGGCAATCAGGCTGTGACTTGGCGACCGCGAAGAGTTTGGCGCCGCAGAATCCTAGCGGGCATCCTACTCCTCGCCGTCGCCCCTGCCCTGGCGGGCATCTCATTCATCGAGGACTGGCGGGAGGCCCCCGTGTTCCCCCTCGCCCTAATCGCGTTCGGCCCGCTGACCGTGATCAGCCTGTTCGTGGCGCTGACGCCGTTCCTGGAGGGGTGGTGGTTGAGGAAGCGGCGGGGGTGTGGCGGCAAATGATTGTTAATCTCGCCGTCCGGACTGTCGAGATGCACGCCTGTGCCCTTAATCAAGTGAATAAACCCGTCCCGGCTCCATAGGCCAAGGTAAAGGGCGCCGGCTCGGATCTCGATGCGGCGCTTACCCTTAGGCAGCGGTACGATAGCGTCGCTCATCATCTCTCCTCGCCCGGCCCCGCGCCGGGCTTTTTCATGCGCCGCCATCCGGCGCCGACGACAATGCCATAGCGATAGCTAACGAATCGAACCAGTAGCAAAATACCTGTGTCGTATATTAATACTTGACCTGTATATTCCTGATACGTATTGCTTGACCCATACCGCACCCCTGCGGCCATGGGAGACCCACATGCCCCCCGACCTGCACCACCGCGTATCCCGCCTTGTCCATGCGCTCGATCGCATGACTGCGGAAGAACGCACCGAAGCGATTGCCAACGAGGTAATCGAGACCGGCGGCATCTGGCAGATGCCGGCGAAAGACGATCGGTGCCGCTTCCTCATTTCCCTGCATGGCATCGAGGTGCCCGGCTGTGATGCCGACAGCGCTGCGATGCACTGGCATATCGATGCCCGCAGTGCGATCGGCGGCTGGCCCCATCCGGACCATGACCCCGACCTGCGCCGCGCCCAGCTCGAATGGGCGCAGATGATCCTGTTCATCGGCGCGGAGGATCTGCGTAGGCAGGCGGCCGCGATCGCGATGCTCTGGTCTGCCAGCCAGATGGTGCGCGATGCCGCGCGTCTGCACCTCGAGCAGCGGGAGGCGGCAGCATGAGCCGCCCCTACAACCCGCCCGAAGCCAAGGTTGCAGAGATGCTCTCTCGCTTCACACCGCGCCAACTGGCGATTGGCTATTTGCGAGCCCAACACCGAGCACGCGGCGCCGAGGTAGCCTTTCACCTAATGGCCAGCGTCAATGACATGACGCTTTCCGCCGTTACCGGCGACTACAAGGGCGCCCGCAATGCTGTTGAGACAGCAAAGACGCACCTTCGCACGTCCAAGGAGCCCAGCGAATGACCGCGCTCGCTGACATTCCCCGCGTCCATCCAGCGCGTCCGGCCAATGACCCGCGCCCGCCCCTGTCGGCTGAAGATCGGCGCGCGTTGATCGAAACCGAGAGCTTGGCTAATTCGCTGGAGGACCTCGACCGCGCTCGCCGCCGGGACAGGACAGTCATTGCTGACGTCGATCGCCTGACTGCGGCCCCCGTCCATGATGTGATCGACGTCGTCCCGCTGGAGAGCGACAGCTTCGAGTATCGCGTGATGTCCGGGTTGGCAGCCTTCATCGGCGCCGCGGCGGTTATCCTGGTCGCGACCTTCGCGCTGTCGCTCCTGGCGGATCTGCCGAGCGTGCTGGCGAGGGGGATGGCGCCGTGATGGATCTCTGCACCTGCGCCCCTTGCCTGTGCTTCGACGAGATCGAGCGCCTTGAGAGCGGCATCGAACTCGCCCTCGACATCCTCCACTCCGGGCGCACGGCCGAAGCCGAGGCGGTGCTGGCAACCTTGGTCGACGGCACGGACCCCGAGGTCGAGGCCGCGCGCGAGGCGCTGCGTCGGACGCTGATCGAGCAGTGGCAGGGCATCTACGGTCCGCGACAGCCCTTCTTGGAATGGGCGCATGCGCGCCGAGGAGCGGCATGATGATCGACATGCTTCGCGCGAGTTTGAATACGCCATCCGGCTGGCAACCCATTGCAAGCGCTCCGAAAGATGGAACGCCCGTCCTGCTATGCGACGGCGGCCTTATCGGCCTGTTCTATTGGGGCAATCCGGGGCCCGGGCGCTTCGGCCAGAAGATGCCCGAGACATGGATCGGCGCCGTCGCCATAGGCCCCGCGACCGAATGCAGCCACCCCTTGCCGCCTGTCGTGAACATGATGGGCGCCGAGGCAACCCACTGGGCCATGCTGCCCGAGCCGCCGGCAGAATGAGCCATCAGAGGAGCGAAGCCATGTGCGGTGAGTGCCGCGATCTCTTGAACGAGGCGATGAACCTCGCTGTTCGCTCTGAGCAATTCGAGGGGCAGCGGCGCCGGGAAGCCGCGCTCGATGCCTCGGTCGATCCCGAGAGCTGGCAAGCCAGCGGCCAGTTCGACGCATATGTCCAGCGCCACAACGCGCGGCATCCGAGCAGCCGGATCGCGACGCGCAGCATGACGATGCACCTTTGGGTGCAGGACCAATATGACAAGGATTTGGCGTCGTGGCGGGGACGAGCGGCCGCTCACCTGAGCCAATGCAACGATTCCAGACAGGAGCCCTAATTCATGCCCAACCCCATCATGAAGTATTTCGAGTACGCTCACCTGCCCCCGCACCTTCAGGTCGTCAGTCGGCCCTTGGGTGAACTGGCGGCACAGATGAACGAGCAGCTGCCCGATGGTCCCGAAAAGAGCGCGGGCCTTCGCAAACTGCTCGAGGCAAAGGACTGCCTGGTTCGGGCGGCCCTCGAATGAATACCGCGTCCCGCCGCCCGTCGACGCCCACCCCGCATCGGAGGAGAACCCCATGCCTGCCGCTCAGCTGATAGCCGTGGATCCAGAGGCGCTGGATCTCATCCTGGCCAGGCTGTCCGCCCTCGAAGAGCAGGTGCGCCAGGCGCGCATCGTGCCCGAACCGCAATGGCTGACCGTCAAGGAATACGCTGCGAAGATCGGGCGCTCGGAGCGCACGGTGTTGCGCAAGGTCGAGGCGGGCGAGCTCGAGACCAGGCACATGTCCGGCGTTCGGATGATCCGCGTCTAGTCGAGACGGCGGGCGAGCTCCTCTGCCGTCTCGTTGTAGTACGACTGGAGCTGGGAGATGTTCTTGTGCCCAACCATCCGCGCCAAGGCGAGCACGTCGAGCTTACGCGCCAGCCTGGTGATCGCCTCGTGCCGGCTGTCATGGTAGTTCAGCCCCTCCACCTTGGCCCGACTCCTGATCTTGCGCCAGAGTGGATCGAGGTTCGCGATGTTGAACACCGGGTCCATCTTCGGCAGGGCCTCCAGAAGCCGTACGGCCTCGGCCGAGAGAGGGACCTCACGCGACGTTCCGTTCTTTGTCATGGGAAGCCGGACGATCCGCCGCGCGAGATCCACGTCGCGCCAGCGCATGGCGGTCACCTCCCCGGCACGCATCCCCGTCTCGATCGAGAACAGGAAGGCGTGAAAGGTGCGTCCCGTCGCCGTCGTCAGATCGGTGCCGGCGCTGATCTGAAGCCGCTCCATTTCCTCGGATGTCGGGCGCCGATCGCGCGGCGGCGGCTCGCTCGGCCGGCGCACGTCCGACAGCGGGTTGACCGAAATCATCCCCCACTCCTTGCGCGCGACATTCAGCACGGCCGACAGAAGCGTCATCTCCCGCCGCACGGAGCCGGGAGCCACCTCGCGCAACCGCCTGTCGCGCCATTCCGCGAAGTCAGCGGGTTTCAGATCGTCCATGGCGATCGCGCCGATGGTGTCGGCCTTGAACCGCTCGAGTCGCAGCGTCTCCCATCTCGCACCCCGCTTGCCCGGGGAGACCTCGCGGGCGTAGCGGTCCAGGACATCGCGGAACGGCGCTCGGGTCCTGATGGCGTCGGCATTGACGATGGCGTATTCCTGCCGGGCCGCCCAATCCTTGGCCTCGGCCTTGCTGGCGAACACCTTCGACCTGCGGACGCCCTGCCGGGCCACCTCCGCGCGCCAGCCTTTTCCATGCTTACGTATGCTCGCCATTTTACGCACCTGCGGGATTCGTGCGTAAAGGGGTGTCAGGAATGCGCGATTCTCGCAAGACAGCGCGCCCGCATCTTTCCGCATGGCGCGCAAAATGTCCTTAATTTGCTGTATATATCGGACGTTTATGGGTTTTTCTTGGTGCCCGCGGCCGGACTCGAACCGGCACGCCCGAAGGGCAGGAGATTTTAAGTCTCGTGTGTCTACCATTTCACCACGCGGGCACGGGCGGCAGGCTTACGATGCCCGCGCCCGACGGTAAAGCGTCCTCGGCTCAGATATCGGTGCCCGGTGCCTCGATCAGGCTGCGCTCGGGCAGCCAGGGATTGAGCGCGAGCGCGGTGTCGAGCGCGCGCCGCGCCTCGGTCTCGCGGCCCAGTTCCCAAAGCGCCAAAGCCCGCCCTGACAGCGCGCCGACATGATCGGGCATCCGCTCCAGCGTCGCGTCGATATCGGCCAGGGCGGCCGCGTAATCGCCGCGCAGGTAGTGCATGTAGGCGCGCTGGTTCCAGCCCTCGGCATAATCCGGGCATTCCGCGACCAGTTGGTCGAGAAGCTGCAGCGCCGCTTCGTCCTGGCCGCCCAGACGGTGGGAAATGGACCGATCGAGCAGGTCCTGCGCCGCCGCGTCCGGCGCGTCGCGCCACAGCTCCCAGAGCCGGTCCATCAGACGCTGCGCGGTGCCGGGATCGGGGGCGCGGGCCAGCCGCTCGGTCAGCTGTGCCCTTTCCTCGCCATGGTCGGGCGGCGGCGGACAGTCGCGTGCCGCCGCCGGAGCGGCGGCGAGACACAGGACCATGGCAGCGGCACGGATCATGCTACATGCTGCCCAGGCGCGCCCGCGCCAGTCAAGCTTTCCACATCGGACCCCGCATGATCCCGATTCGCGACCACAACCCTTCGACCCGCACGCCCTGGGTCACCTGGAGCCTGATCGTCATCAACATCGCGATCTATCTGTGGATGGTGGTGACGCTCGACACCGGCGATGACTTGGCGCGCCTCTATTACGACTGGGCGATGATCCCGGTGCGGCTGACCGCGCTGGAGAACCCGGTGGCGCTTCTCAGCTCGCTGTTCCTGCATGGCGGGCTGTTCCACCTGCTCGGCAACATGCTGTTTCTGTTCATCTTCGGCGACAACATGGAAGAGCAGCTCGGCCATGCGGGCTTCGCGGGCTTCTACATCGCTTCGGGGGTGGCGGCGAATCTCGTGCAATACGCGACCGAGCCGTTCTCGGTGGTGCCGACGATCGGCGCCTCAGGCGCGATCGCGGGGGTGATGGGCGGCTACCTGCTGCTTTTCCCCCGCGCGCGGGTCGACATCTTCGTGCTCCTGCGGGTCGTGCCGGTGCCGGCCTGGCTGGTGCTGGCGGTATGGTTCGGACTGCAGGTGCTGGGCGGGCTCGGCGCCGATCCGACCACGGGCGGCGTCGCCTACTGGGCCCATGCGGGCGGGTTCGCCGCCGGGCTCGCGCTGACCGTGCGGCCATGGCTCCGGCGCGGCGGCCCCGCCTTCTGGAGCCGCACCCACGGCCTGCCCCCGCACCCTCCTGCCCCGCCGCTCGGGCGCAGCAACATTCCCGTCGTCAGGAGACGCCGATGACACTCCAGCAACCGGTTCATCATCTGAGCTGCCATTGCGGCGCGGTCGAGCTGCGCGTGCATCTTAAGCACGGCCTGTCAGGCGCGCATCGCTGCGACTGCTCCTATTGCCGCCGGCGGGGTTACATCGCCGGGCCGGTCGATCTCGACCAGCTGGAGCTGCTGCGCGGGGCGGAGGCGCTGACGCTCTACCAGTGGAATACCATGACCGCCAAGCACTGGTTCTGCCGGATCTGCGGCATTCACACGCATCACCAGCGCCGTTCGAACCCGAACGAATACAGCGTCAACATGGGGGCGATCGCGGGGCTGAACCCCCGCGATCTCGGTGAGATCCCGTGGTCGGACGGCGTCAATCACTCCGCCGACCGCTAGCGGGCTCAGGCCTCGCGGGCGCGGACCAGCTTCGCGAACTTCTCGAAGATGTCGGCATTGGCCGCGACGAGGTCGCCATGCTCGAGGGGGTCGTGCCCGTCGCGGATCGGGCCGACGAAGCCGCCGGCTTCGGTGACGATGATCATTCCCGCCGCGATGTCCCAGATCTTCAGCTCGCGTTCCCAAAAGCCCTCAGTGCGGCCGGCTGCCACATAGGCCATGTTGAGCGCGGCCGAGCCGTACTGGCGCAGGCCCGAGACCTCGGGCGCGATGCGGGCGATGTCCTGGATCATCGCGGGCAGCGTGCGGCGCCCGGCGCAGGGCACGCCGCTCGAGAAGATCGATTCGACCAGCCGGTGCCGCGCCGAAACCCGCAGCCGGCTCTCGTTGAGCCAGGCGCCCTCGCCCTTCTCGGCGTGGAACATCTCATCCTTGACCGGGTCGTAGATCACGCCGGCGACGATCTTGCCCTTGTGCTCAAGCGCGATCGAGATCGCCCAGTGCGGCATGCCGTGCAGGTAGTTGGTGGTGCCGTCGAGCGGGTCGACGATCCAGCGCCGGGTCGGGTCCTCGCCCTCGATCGGGCCGCCTTCCTCGCCAAGGAAACCATAGGAGGGGCGCGCTTCGAAAAGCGCCTCGCGGATGGTCTGCTCGGCCTGCCGGTCGGCGCGGGTGACGAAGTCGCCCGGCCCCTTGGTCGAGACCTGCAGCTGCTCGACCTCGGCGAAATCCTTGAGCAGCGCGCGACCGGCGCGACGCGCGGTCTTCATCATCACGTTGAGATTGGCGGAACGGGCCATCGGGGCCTCCTGAGGCTTGGGGCTGTCAGGCCCTTCGGGGCCCTGAGATGTACGGATCACGGCGCCATAGCCGCTTGGCGCTCGCCGGGCAAGAGGGCGCTCAGCCGCGCTGCAGCTTCACCGCCTCCTGCCGGGCCAGCCGGTTGAAATGCGCGATGTAGGGCCGGGCGGTGTCCTCGCTGCGGGTGGCGGCATAGAGCCTGCGGGTCCGACCCTGCGCCGTCAGCGGCCGGATCGCGTAGTCGGGATGGCCGCGCAGGTGCCGCACCACCCAGTCGGGCAGCACCGCCACGCCGCGCCCGGACGCCACCAGCAGCAGGATCACCGCCGTCAGTTCGGCCTGGCGGATCGCCGCCGGCTCCACCCGTGCGGGCGTCAAAAGCTCGGTAAACACGTCGAGCCGCGCCCGCTCCACCGGGTAGGTGATCAGGGTCTCGCCGGCGAAATCCTCGGCCTCGACATGCGGACGGTCGGCCAGCGGGTGTCCCGAAGCGCAGAGGAACACCGGCTCGTAGTCGAAAAGCGGCGTAAAATCGGTCTCCGGCAGGTCCTCGGGGTCCGAGGAGATCACCACGTCGACCATTTCTCGCCGCAGCGCGGGCAGCGCTTCGAAGGCAAGGCCGGGACGGATGTCGATATCGACCTCGGGCCAGGCCTTGCGGAACTGCTCGAGCACCGGCAGCAGCCATTCGAAGCAGGCATGGCATTCGATCGCGATGTGCAGCCGCCCGGACTTGCCCGCGACCAGCCCCGCGAACTCGGCCTCGAGCTCGGCGACGCGCGGCAGAATGTCCTCGGCCGCGGCCAGAAGCTTGAGCCCCGCAGCCGAAAGCTTCAGGGGCTTGGAGCGGCGCACGAAGAGTTCGACCCCGGCCTGATCCTCGATGCCCTTGATCTGATGCGACAGCGCCGACTGTGTTATGTTCAGCAGATCGGCCGCCCGAGCCAGACCGCCGGTGTCGTGGATGGCCTTGATCGTGCGCAGGTGCCGGAACTCGATATGCAAGTGAAACTCATCATCGTGGTGAGGGTTATGAATTTGTCTCACGTCACCCGATCTGCGACAAGCTCCCCATCCAAAGGAGATCGTCCATGACCCGCCCCGCCGTCAGTTTCGAATTCTTTCCGCCGAAGAACATCGAGGGCTCGTTCCGCCTGTGGGACACGGTGCAGGCGCTGGCGCCGATGGGCCCGGAATTCGTCTCGGTGACCTATGGCGCCGGTGGGACCACGCGCAAGCTGACCCATGAGGCGGTGGACGCGATCCACAAGAAGGCGGGGCTGCGCGTCGCCGCCCACCTGACCTGCGTCGAGGCGACCAAGGCCGAGACGCTGGACATCGTGCAGGGCTATGCCAAGGCCGGGGTCGAGGAGATCGTGGCGCTCAGGGGCGACCCGCCGAAAGGCTCGGGCGGCTTCCGGCCGCATCCGGAGGGCTTTTCCGGCTCGGTCGAGCTGATCGAGACGCTGGCGGCGATGGACCGCTTCCGCATCCGCGTCGGCGCCTATCCCGAGCGGCACCCCGACGCGGCGCATGAGCTGGCCGATGTCGAGCATCTCAAGCGCAAGTTCGACGCCGGTGCCCATAGCGCCATCACCCAGTTCTTCTTCGAGGCGGACACCTTCTTCCGCTTCCGCGACGCCTGCGAGAAGGCCGGCATCACCGGGCCGATCATCCCCGGCATCCTGCCGATCGAGAACTGGAAGGGCGCGCGCAAGTTCGCGGCGATGTGCGGCACCTCGATCCCGCAGGTCATGGCCGACGGCTTCGATCACGCGAAGGATCAGGCCGAGGCCGACCTGCTGGCCACGGCGCTCGCCACCGAGCTGTGCGACAAGCTGATCGCCGGCGGCGCCGAGCACCTGCATTTCTATACGCTCAACAAGCCGGACCTGACCCGCGACGTCTGCCACGCGCTGGGCATCACGCCGAAGGCCACGCTGAGCGAGGTGGCCTGACCCGCCGGGGGCTCCGCGCCCTCGCGTATCAGGTCCACTGCGATGGGAGGGGCGCGCCCCCTCCCCTTCACCGCTCCACAAATACGCCCTACCCGGCCCCGCCCCTCGCACTACCCTCGGGGGTATGGCCGATCTGCTGACTTTCACCGACCGGGGCATCTACTGCGAAGCGGGCGATTTCTACATCGACCCCTGGCGCCCCGTTGACCGCGCGCTCGTCACCCATGGCCATGCCGATCACGCGCATGAGGGGATGAACCGCTACCTCGCCACGGACATCGCTGCCCCTGTGATGCGGCACCGGCTGGGCGATATCTCCCTCGACACGATCCGCTATGGCGAGACGCGCCGCATCGGCGACGTCACCGTCTCGTTCCACCCGGCGGGCCATGTGCCCGGCTCGGCGCAGATCCGGGTCGAGCGCAAGGGCGAGGTCTGGGTCGCGTCGGGCGATTACAAGACCATCGATGACGGGCTCTCGACCCCGTTCGAGCCAGTGAAGTGCGACGCCTTCATCACCGAATCCACTTTCGGTCTGCCGGTGTTCAAATGGACCCCGCAGGCGGATCTGGCGCGTGACCTCAATGCTTGGTGGGCCGCCAACGCCGCCGAGGGACGGTTCTCCCTGATCGGGGCCTATGCGCTGGGCAAGGCACAGCGCATCCTGTCCTTGGCCGACAGTTCGATCGGCCCGATCCTGACCCATGGCGCGGTCGAGAACACCAACGCGGTATTGCGCGCGCAGGGCATCAAGCTTCCCGACACGATCCGGGTCACGCCCGATCTCGATCTCAAGGCGCATGCCGGCGCGCTGGTCGTCGCCACGCCCTCGGGCCTTGGCGGCCCCTGGGCGCGGCGCTTCAACGTCGCGGGCAACCCGGCCTCGACCGCCTTTGCCTCCGGTTGGATGGCGCTCAGGGGGGTGCGTCGCAGGCGGGCGGCGGATCGCGGCTTCATCATGTCCGATCATGCCGACTGGCCCGGCCTGAACGCCGCGATCCGCGAGACGGGGGCGCAAAGGATCTTCGTCACCCATGGCTACACCTCGGTCTTCCGCCGCTGGCTGGAGAGCGAGGGCTTCGACGCCCATGTCGTCTCGACCGAATATGCGGGCGAGAACGTCGATGCCGACGACGAGGGGGAGGCTGCGTGAAACGCTTTGCCGAACTGTTCCGCGCCGTCGACCAGACCACCCGCACGACCAAGAAGGTCGCGGCGATGGCCGCCTATTTCGACGAGGCGCCCGATGCCGACAAGCTTTGGACCATCGCGCTGTTCTCGGGCCGCCGTCCGCGCCGGACGATCACCGCCACCGTGCTGCGCGAATGGGCGGCCGAGCGCGCGGGCATCCCGCTGTGGCTGTTCGAGGAAGCCTATCCGATCGTCGGCGATCTTGCCGAGACGATCTCGCTCGTCCTGCCTCCGGCCGAACGGGAGGAGGACCGCCCGCTCAGCCACTGGATCGGCGAGATCCGCCGCCTATCGAAGCAGGACGATGCCGCGCGCAAGGCCGGCATCCTCGCGGCCTGGGACGTGCTCGGGCCGACCGAGCGGCTGTTGTTTACCAAGCTGCTGACCGGCAGCTTTCGCGTCGGGGTGAGCCAGAAGCTGATGACCCGGGCGCTGGCGCAAGCCACCGGCATCGACGAGGCCGAGCTGACCCATCGCCTGATGGGGTCGTGGACGCCCGACGACATCTCGTGGCACGCGCTGGTGCACGAGCCGGACCCGACCGCGAGCCTGTCGCGCCCCTATCCCTTCTACCTCGCCTACCAGCTCGATAGCCCCGAAGATCTTGGCGATCCCGCGAACTGGATGGCCGAGCGCAAATGGGACGGCATCCGTGGCCAGCTGATCCTGCGCGGCGGCGATCACCATCTCTGGTCCCGCGGCGAGGAACTGATGACCGACCGGTTTCCCGAGCTAGCGCGGATGAAGGATTTCCTGCCGATGGGCACCGTGATCGACGGCGAGATGCTGGCCTGGGGGGAAGAGGCGCCGCTGTCCTTCAACGCGCTGCAAAAGCGCATCGGCCGCAAGACGGTGCCCAAGAAGCTCCTGGCCGAAGCGCCGGTGATCCTGATGGGCTACGATCTGCTGGAGCAGGATGGCGAGGATATCCGCACCCTGCCATTCGCCGAGCGCCGCGCCCGGCTCGACGCGCTGGGGACGGATCTGCCGCCCGAGGCACCGTTCCGCCTCTCGCCGCTGGTCCCGGTCGAAAGCCTCGACCAGCTCGCCGAGGAACGCGCGCGCTCGCGCGAGTTGATGGCCGAGGGGCTGATGCTCAAGCGGGCCGACAGCCCGTATCTTGCGGGACGCAAGAAGGGTGATTGGTGGAAGTGGAAGGTCGATCCGCTCACCATCGACGCGGTGATGGTCTATGCGCAGGCCGGCTCCGGGCGCCGCGCCAACATGTTCACCGACTTCACCTTCGCAGTGAAGGACGGCAACGGGCTCGTGCCCTTTACCAAGGCCTATAGCGGCCTGACCGATGCGGAGTTTCGCAAGATCACGGCATGGGTGCGGAAAAACACGCTCGAACGCTATGGCCCGGTGCGTCACGTCAAACCGGAACATGTTTTCGAGATCGGCTTCGAGGGCATCCAGCCCAGCCCGCGCCACAAGTCCGGCGTCTCCCTGCGCTTTCCGCGCATGCTGCGCTGGCGCCATGACAAGCCGCTGGACGAGATCAACACGCTCGACGACCTGCGCGACATGCTTGCCGCCTATGGAGGAGACACCGCCGCATGAGACATGCCCTCGCCGTCATCGCCGGGATCGTCCTCGCTCTGCTGATCATCGCCTCGGCCCTGCCGCTGTGGGAGACCGACACTTGGTGGGTGCGCTATCTCGATTTCCCGCGCATGCAGTTCGCAGCGCTGATCGTGGGGTTCTGGGCGCTGATGGCCGGTCTGGGCGGCATTGGCCGGGGCGCGGCGCGCTGGCTGACGCTGCTGGCGGTGCTGGCGCTGGGCTACCACGGCTATCGCCTTTGGCCCTACCAGCCGCTGGCCGCGAAGATGGACCCCGGCCTCGCCAGCTGCGCGCCCGAGGAGCGGCTGAGCATCCTTGTCGCGAACGTCCAGCGTTCGAACCGGCAGGCGGAGGAGGTGATCGCCTTGGCCCGAGAGCAGGATCCCGACCTCTTCCTGGTGCTGGAAACCGACGAATGGTGGGACGAGGCGCTCTCCGCACTCGATGCCAGCTATGACCACCACCAGCAGGACATCCCTTCCGAGGCCACCTATTACGGGATGCACGTCTTTTCGCGTCATCCCTTCGCCAGCGCCGAGATGCGCTTTCCCTTCGGGGCCGACACGCCCTATTTCGACGGCGTGGTCGAACACCCGGCGGGTCAGGTCCGCGTGCTGGGGGTGCATCCCCGACCGCCGCATTACTTCCAGCCCTCGACGCTGCGCGACGCGACCATGCTTCAGGCCGCGATCGAGGCGCGCGACGGTACCCTGCCCGCGATCGTCGCGGGTGATTTCAACGCCGCCGCCTGGGAGCGCACCGCCCGCCGCACGCTGCGGCTGGGGCAGCTGATCGATCCGCGTGCAGGGCGCGGTCCGATGCCGAGCTTCGACGCCAATTCGTGGTGGATGAAATGGCCGCTCGACCAGATCCTGTGGCAGCAGGGGCTGGCCATGGCCGATTTTCAGGTGTTGCCGGGCATCGGCTCGGACCATTACCCGGTCCGCGCCGATCTCTGCCTCACCCCAAATGCCGATCAACGCCTCGTCGCCCCGCGTGAGGACGATCCGGCCGAGGCGGAGGCCACCTTGGAGAAGGCACGCAGCATGCGCGACGAGGCCTTCGACGGCTGAGCCCGTCGCGACGGGTTGAGCCGCCCCGCTGCCGTCCATATCTTTCGCCTTCGTAACACCGCAACGGAAGGTTCGCCCATGACCATCACCCCCCGCTTCGACGCCGCGACCGAGACCGGGGGCCGCCCCCTGGGCAACCTGCCGGAATGGGATCTGAGCGATCTCTACCCGGCTCCCGACAGCGCCGAGATCAAGAACGACATCGACTGGCTGGAGAAGGCCTGCGCCGAGTTCGCCGCCGATTACGAGGGCAAGCTCGCCACGCTCGACGCCGCCGGGCTGCTGGAGGCGGTGCAGCGTTACGAGCGGATCGACGTCGTCGCCGGGCGCATCATGTCCTATGCCGGGCTGCGCTATTACCAGCACACCACCGACTCCGAGCGGGCCAAGTTCATGTCCGACTGCCAGGACCGGATCACCGCCTACACCACGCCGTTGGTGTTCTGGGGGCTGGAGTTCAACCGTCTCGACGAGGATCATCTCGAAACCCTGCTTGGCCAGAGCCAAGAGCTGAACCGCTACCGTCCGGTCTTCGAGCGGATGCGTGCGATGAAGCCCTACCAGCTCTCGGACGAGCTGGAAAAATTCCTGCACGACCAGTCGAGCGTCGGCGCGGCCGCCTGGAACAAGCTGTTCGACGAGACCATCGCCGGTCTCACCTTCACCGTCGATGGCGAGGAGCTCGGCATCGAGGGCACTCTCAACCTGCTGACCGAGCAGGACCGCGCCAAGCGCGAGGCCGCGACGCACGAGCTGGCGCGGGTGTTCAAATCGCAGATCCGCCTTTTCGCACGCGTACACAACACGCTCGCCAAGGAAAAGGAGATCGAGGATCGCTGGCGCGGCATGCCGACGCCGCAGACCGGGCGTCACCTGTCGAACCACGTCGAGCCCGAGGTGGTCGAGGCGCTGCGCGACGCGGTGGTCGCCGCCTATCCGCGCCTGTCGCATCGCTACTACGCGCTCAAGGCGAAATGGCTCGGCCTCGACCGGATGCAGGTTTGGGACCGCAATGCGCCGCTGCCGATGGAGACCGACCGGATCGTCGGCTGGGACGAGGCGCGCGCCATGGTCGAGGAGGCCTATGGCGATTTCGACCCGCGCATGGCCGAGCTGGCCAAGCCGTTCTTCGAGGATGGCTGGACCGACGCCGCCGTGAAGCCGGGCAAGGCGCCGGGTGCCTTTGCGCACCCGACCGTTTCGACTGTGCATCCCTATGTGATGCTGAACTATCTCGGCAAACCGCGCGACGTGATGACCTTGGCGCATGAGCTGGGCCACGGCGTGCACCAGCGCCTCGCC
Source organism: Limimaricola variabilis (assembly GCF_034371605.1). Lineage (NCBI taxonomy): Bacteria > Pseudomonadati > Pseudomonadota > Alphaproteobacteria > Rhodobacterales > Paracoccaceae > Limimaricola > Limimaricola variabilis. Next base: position 1,752,500 of record NZ_CP139691.1, read on the forward strand.
GCGGATCAGGGGGAGCTTCTGTCCTCCACCCCGCTAACGCTGGCCGAGACCGCGAGCGTGTTCGGCGAAATGCTGACCTTCCGCAAGCTGCTCGCCAAGGCCAAGGACCAGAACGAGCGCAAGGTACTGCTCGCCGGCAAGGTCGAGGACATGATCAACACGGTCGTGCGGCAGATCGCCTTCTACGACTTCGAGTGCAAGCTGCACGCGGCCCGCGCGCAGGGGGAACTGACGCCCGACGACATCGACGCGCTATGGATGAGCGTGCAGGCCGAGAGCCTCGGGCCGGTCTTCGACTTCGCGCCGGGCTATGAGAGCTTCTGGGCCTATATCCCGCACTTCGTGCATTCGCCCTTCTACGTCTATGCCTACGCCTTCGGCGACGGCCTCGTGAACGCGCTCTATGCCGTTTACGAAGAGGGCGGCGAGAACTTCCAGGAGAAGTATTTCGAAATGCTCAAGGCAGGCGGCTCCAAGCACCACAAGGAGCTTCTGGCGCCCTTCGGCCTCGACGCGAGCGATCCGGCCTTCTGGGACAAGGGCCTGTCGATGATCGAGGGAATGATCGACGAGCTGGAGGCGATGGAGGGCTGACCGCCCCATCCCCTGAACGTGGCAAGGGCCGGGGATCATTCCCCGGCCCTCTTCATGTCATGCGATGCGATACGACGGGGCGACCTCAGTCGTCGTCATCGTCCTTGTCGTCATCATCATCTTCATCGTCGTCGTCGTCTTCATCGTCGTCGTCATCGTCATCGTCATCGTCATCGTCTTCATCATCCTCGTCGCGCTCGCGGCGCTTCTCGGACTTCTTCTTCTCGCGCTCTTCGCGCTTCTTGGCCTTTTCGGCGTCGCGCTCATCGCGTTCCTCGGCCTTTTCAGCGTCGCGCTCGTCACGCTCTTCGGCACGCTCCTCCTCGCGTTCGCGCCGATCTTCCTGTTCTTCCTTCGCGCGTTCGGCGCGGTCGTCGTCATCCTCGTCGTCACCTTCGTATTCGTATTCTTCTTCGACGAGGTTGCCGGCGTTGTCGTACTCGCGTTCGACCTTCGCGCCGCTGGCGCTGCGCGTTTCCTCTTCGAACATGCGGCTGCCATCATCGCTGTAGACGCGCTCGGTGCTGCCCGAAGCGCCGCTGGCCTCGACGATCAGCTTGTCGCCGCTCGGCCGGATGCGGATTTCGCCGCTGTAGCCCTGGCTGACGAGGTGCGCCACCACGGCGTCGATCGCGGCTTGGGTCGGCGCCGCCATGGCCGGCGCCGCCAGACCGAGGCCCGCCGCCGCGATTCCAGCCGCGAGATAGGTTTTGAACATCATGATGCCTCCTGCCCCATGTCCAACGGTCGCTTTCTGGCGACCACTACTTCGGGATAGGTCATGACTCGTGAATGTGTCGATATTGGGCCAGCCATCGGCTCCTGCGGGTCAGGCCAGCATCTCCTTGACCACCTCAAAGGACGAGCTCAGCTCCTCGGCCTCGGCACGGGCGATGGCGGGGGTGGCGCGCACCCACTCGCCACTCTCGACGCAGTGCAGCATGAAATGCGCGAGGTCGGCGTGACGGGTCCGGATCAGATCCTCGGGGATGACGTCGGGCGTGACGACGTAGTCACCGGTCAACGGTTCGGGCAGCAGCCAGCCGGGACGCACGGCGGTCCAATCGAGATCGCTTCCCCGCAGCATCTCCTCCATTTCGCCCATCTGGTGCAGCACACGGGTCAGGGCCGGAATGGCGGTGGTACGGAACAGCAGCGGGCCCCGGTCATGCGTGACCACGAAGCTCGCCGAGATCGTAACTAGCCGCCTTACCCCTCGCGCATCCATCGCGTCGATGAGGTTGCGGGTGCCCATCGTGTAGAGCGGCGGCGGATCCATCAGCGTCTTGGGATCGCCGGGCACGCCCAGCGCTGATATCACCGCGTCGACGCCATCGACGATGGGGCCGAGATCGTCCTCGATCACGTTGGCCGTCACCCGATCCACGTTGTGGCCGGCGGGGGGCGCATCGTCGGGCCATTTCATCTCGGCGGCGCGGACATGGTGGCCCTTCGCCACTGCCTGCTTCACGACCTCCTGCCCGGTCACACCATGCGCGCCGAGCACGAGGATCTTCATCTGGTCAGCCATCGCGGTTGCCTCCGGTGATCTTCGCCGGAACAACCGCGATCCGGCTCAGCCGTTCCCACCCTTGGCATAGACCATGTCGATCATCGCCTGCGTGCCCCGACTGAACTCCAGCGGACAGGCGTAGTCCGCGCCGCCGATCGCGGCGGTGAAGGCCTCGACCTGGAGCTTGTAGTGATCGACGCCGGGCCAGCGCTCATGCACCACGCGCATGCCCTCTGTCTCAAGCGTCATCTCGGCTTGGCCGAAGCTGTTGGCGTTGAACGGGCAAAGCATCTTGAGCACGCCCTTGTCGCCGTGAAAGGTCACCTCCTGGCGCGGATGCAGCCGCATCGAGACCATGCCGGAATATTCGAAGCTTTCGAACTGCGCCGCGACCTGCGCATAGACGTCGACGTCGTTCTCGTATCGAATGTTGGCGTGGCGGATCTGCTGCGGCTCCTCGCCGGTGACGAAGCGGACCGAGCCGAAGGCATAGACGCCGATATCGGGCAGCCCGCCGCCGCCGGTCTCGGGTTTGTTGCGGATGTTGTCGGTCTGGGCCGCGTTGTTGAAGCTGAATGCCGCCTCGACATGGCGCAATTCGCCCACCGCGCCGCCTTGCACCAATTCCTTGGCCCGGATCCATTGCGGGTGATGCACAATCATATAGGCCTCGGCCGCCATCAGCCCGGTCGCATCGCGCTTGGCGATCACCGCGTCGAACTCCGAGGCCTGCATGGCGAGAGGCTTCTCGCACAGCACGTGCTTGCCCGCCTCGAGCGCCTTGAGCGTCCATTCGACATGCATGGCGTTGGGCAGCGGGATGTAGACCGCGTCGATCTCGGGGTCGTCGAGCAGCGCCTGATAGTCAAGATGCACCCTGAGACGCGGCTGAAAGGCACGAAAGGGCGCGGCCTTCTCCTCGGAGGAGGTAGCCAGCGCGACGAGTTCGGAGCCTTCGGCGGAATGGATTGCACGGGCCATGGCACCCAGCGCGAATTTCGAGGCGCCCAGCACGCCCCAGCGGATCGGATCGGTCATCGTCTCTTCCCTTTCTGCCGAAAGAGAAAACCCTCCCCCGGTCTCGCGGGAGAGGGTAGCGGACGCGGCGCCGGGCGCAACGCTCAGGCGTCTTCGAGCATGCCGCGCTCGCGCGCCAGCTCCTGCATCCGCTTCTGAAGCTTTTCGAAGGCGCGCACCTCGATCTGGCGGATCCGCTCGCGGCTCACCTCGTACTGCCCCGACAGTTCCTCGAGCGTCACCGCCTCGTCCTGCAGCCGGCGCTGTACGAGGATGTCGCGCTCGCGGTCGTTGAGGACGCCCATCGCCTCGGCCATCAGCTCGCGACGGGCGTCGAGCTCGTCGCGCTCCTCGTAGTCGGTGGCCTGGTCGGCGCTGTCATCCTCGAGCCAGTCCTGCCACTGCGTCGCGCTGTCGCCATCCGAGCCGACCATGGCGTTGAGCGACGCGTCGCCGCCCGACATGCGCCGGTTCATCGACACGACCTCTTCCTCGGTCACGCCCAGATCGGTGGCGATCTGCTTGACGTTCTCGGGGCGCAGGTCGCCCTCTTCGAGCGCGCCGAGACGGGCCTTGGCCTTGCGCAGGTTGAAGAACAGCTTCTTCTGGCCCGAAGTGGTGCCGAGCTTGACCATCGACCAGGACCGCAGGACGTATTCCTGGATCGAGGCGCGGATCCACCACATTGCGTAGGTGGCCAGCCGGAAACCCTTTTCGGGGTCGAACTTCTTCACCGCCTGCATCAGACCGACATTGGCCTCGGAGATCACCTCGGCCTGCGGCAGCCCGTAGCCGCGATAGCCCATGGCGATCTTGGCGGCGAGCCGCAGATGCGAGGTCACGAGCCTGTGCGCGGCGCTGGCGTCCTCGTGGTCCACCCAGCGCTTGGCCAGCATGTACTCTTCTTCCGGTTCCAGCATCGGGAACTTGCGGATTTCCTGCAGGTATCGGTTCAGTCCCTGCTCCGGCGACGGGGCGGGGAGATTGCTGTAGGTCTCTGCCATGGGCCCCTCCTTTCGGTCTGACGTTCGACCAAGCGATACGGCCCCTGCCCCTGCCCGGCAAGCACCGCTACCGCATCGGTCCTGTGCAATGGTGAACCCTTCGCCCCGATCCGGCGAGGGGGCGCATGAAAGGCTCGATCATATGTGAATTTCGTTACCGTCTTTCAACCCCGAAGCGCGGAAAGGAGTTCCGCCATGTCCGGCGGCATCGGGCTGTCGAAGCGCAGCTTTTCGCCGGTTGCGGGATGGGTGAAACCGAGGCTCGCGGCATGCAACGCCTGCCGGCCAAAATTCGCGGCCAGCGTAACGGCACGGGCGCCATGGGTTTTTTCCGACAGTTTGCGCCGCCCGCCATAGACCGGATCGCCGATCAGCGCGTGGCCGGCATGCGCCATGTGGACCCGGATCTGATGGGTGCGCCCGGTTTCCAGCCGGCATTCGACCAGCGCCGCCCCGGCAAAGGCCTCGATCACCTTGGCGCGCGTCACCGCGTGGCGGCCCTGCTCGAAGCTCACCGCCTGGCGCTGCCGGTCGGTCCGGTGCCGGCCCAGCAGCGTCTGGATCTTCAGCACCGACCCGGTCTCGAAGCTCGCCCCCTTCACGCCGCGCAGGCGCGGGTCGTTCGGATCCGGGACGCCGTGGCACAGCGCGAAATAGTGCCGCTCGGCGCTGTGTTTTTCGAACTGGATCGCCAGACCCTGATGGGCGCGGTCGGTCTTGGCGACCACCAGAAGGCCCGAGGTGTCCTTGTCGATCCGGTGGACGATGCCGGGACGCTTCGCACCGCCGACGCCGGACAGGCTGTCGCCGCAATGATGGATCAGCGCGTTGACCAGCGTGCCGTCGGGCGAGCCGGGCGCGGGATGGACGACCATTCCAGCAGGCTTGTCGATGACGATCAGGTCATCGTCTTCCCAGACGACCTCGAGCGGGATCGCTTCCGGCTCCATGTGGCTTTCGGCCGCCTGCGGCACCGCGATCTCGACCACTGCCCCGGCGGCCACGGCCGCTTTCGCATCGGTCGCCACTGCCCCATCCACCGTCACCGCCCCCTCGGCGAGCAGCTTGGCGATGCGCGAGCGCGACAGCGCGGCCTCCTCTGGCACATCGCGGGCGAGCGCCTTATCAAGACGCGCCGGCGGATCTTCGGCGATGGTGAAGCGGATGATGGAGAGATCGGCCATGCAGCCTCCCGAGACAGATGGCCCGGTCCGGATCCCACCCGAGCTGCGATGGCTCAAATGGCTGGTGATCGTGCTGGCGGGCGTGATGATCGCCGGCTTCCTAGTGCTGATTGCGGCGCTTGTCATCCGCCTGAATGCCGAAGCCCTGCCTTTGCCCGACCAGATCGCGCTGCCCGAGGGGGCCGAGGCCCAGGCTTTCACCCAAGGTTCGGACTGGATCGCGGTGGTGACGACCGACGACCGGGTGCTGGTCTATGGGCGCGACGGGGTGATGCGGCAGGAGATGCAGATCGACCGCGCGCCGTAACCTGCCGCGCGGCCGATCGGGTCAGGCATGACCGCCCTGGTGCGGGACCAGATGCTCCCATAGCGCGGCCACGGCCAGCACGATGCCGCACAGCACCGCGTTCCAGGCCATGATCGCCATCGCGGTAAAGCCGAGCATCCACGGCGCCGCGACCACGAGGATGGCGATCACCGCGACCGCCATGTCGATCCAGCTCTGCTGCTCGGAATCGAGCAGCCCGACGAGCGCCAGCGTCGCGACCAGCGCGCCGAGCGCCACCACGCTCCACAGCGCCGAGCCGCCCGCCATGCCGAGCATGAAGGGCGAAGCGACGAGCCACAGCCCGATCGCGCCGAAGAGCCAGTCCTGCCAGTGATGTCGATGAGTCATGTGTCCACCTCCCAACCCATCGGCGCGCCCCGTCCGGGCCGTCCATGCGTGGGAAGCGGCCCTCGGGCCACGGAAGCCACAAAGGCTTCGGAAATGACATTGGCACGTGGCAAGAACCGCGCAAGCCGTGCCACTTCAATTTCGCGAGATCGGGGGAGTGGTACCGCCTCCCTGGCTTGAACAGGGGACCTCTGGATCCACAATCCAGCGCTCTAACCAACTGAGCTAAGGCGGCACTGGCGCGGAATTAGCGCCGAGGCGCGGGGATTGCAACCCCCTCTCGCGGCTTCCGCGACGGCTCCGGCTTGTCCGGCGCGCGACCGCGCGCTAGGGACGTCGCAGCCAGGAAAGGAAGCGCCATGGGCATCAACACCGAACGCGACATCGAGGCGAATCTGCAGATCGGCCCGACCGATCACGGCATGGTGCGGCTGTTCATCGAGGCCGACGGCGCCGAGATCCCGATGGATTTCGAACCCGAGGAAGCCGAGGACATCGCCGAGGAAATCATGGCCGCCGCGCGCGCCGCGCGCTCGGTCAAGAAGAAAGGCTGATCGCCGGATCGCGCGCCTTGTGCCAGCGCAAGGCGGCATGGCGCGCGAATTTCTGCAGCATCACCTTGCGCCGCGCGCCCGACAGCTTCGCCTCGGGGGCCATGGTCACGATCTCGGCGTCATAGCCGTCGGCCACGATCACCCCGGTGTCCTCCGGAAGCAGGTCCAGCGGGAAGGCATCGTCCACCGCCCAGAAATAGCGATCGCAATATTCGAGGTATCCCTGCCATTTGCGATCGGCGGTGAAATCGGCGCGCGACGATTTGCACTCGATGACCCAAAGCTCGCCCTTCGGGCCGAGACCCATGACGTCGACCCGGAGCCCCGGCGCCGGCACGAACTCCTCGACCGTGACGAAGCCATGACCCAAGAGATGACGACAGACGCCACGCGCCAGGATCTGCCCCGGCTGCGGCAGGGCACGCGGCCGCGACAGCGCCTTGGCCGATAGCGCATCGTCAGGCAGCGCTGCCACCCGGCGCTCTCCCTGTTCCCAATCGTCCCAGTCATCGGTCATGGGCGGCATCATGAACATATCGGCAACACGCTTCAAGCGGCGAAAGCCGGGGCGCGGCCCCTTGTCACGCCCGATCCGCGATCCTAGATGTGGTCGCGGCGGGTTCTGCTCTTCTCGTGACAAGGGGTCAAATTCCAGAGGCCTTAAGCAATTCCACGGGAGCTGGCTCTGTGCGGACCCTGGTTCGTTTATCTGGCGCCCACCTGTATACACAGGTCCCCGGGAATTCTCACCCCTACGGTCGCTGCGGTTCCCGCCATTTCCGCACCCCCCGAGCTGCGACGAAACGCCTTTCCATGGTAGGCTGGGCGGACCTCACGATCCGTGGAGTCCGCCATGACGATTACGATCAGGGCCCTGCCGCTCATTGTTCCGATCTTCCTTGCTACACCGATCGCGGCGCAACCGCTCGACGTGCCGTTCGATACCTATTGCCCGCCAGACGCACAGGCCGCCTGTTTCGGCGCGGCGACGGTGATGGGGCTCGACCCGAACGGCGACGGCTTCCTCGCGGTGCGTGCCGGACCGGGTACCCAGTATCCGATGATCGCCCGCATCCATAATGGCGACCGCGTCCGCACCTACGACGCGCGCGGGCCATGGTACGCGATCAGCTTCGGCCCCGAGGCCCGACTGGGCTGGGCGCATGGCAACTGGCTGGGCGACCATTACCCCTGAGGCATCCCCGGCCCCATCCCATGCGAAAGGGGCGTGGCCATCGACCGCGCCCCTCCCTCATTCCGCTTGCCGCGTGGCTCAGAACGCCTCGGGCCGGGCCTCGCGCGCCATGTGATCGAGCACGGCGTTGACGAATTTCGGCTCCTTGCCATCGGGGTAGAACGCCTTGGCGATCTCCACGAACTCGACGATCACCACCTTGGGCGGCGTGGCGTTCGCCAGAAGCTCGGCCCCGGCGGCGCGGAACAGCGCCCGCAGCGTCGGATCGATCCGGGCGATCGGCCATTTCGCGACCAGAGCGCGGTGCGTCATCTGGTCGATCTGGGCCTGCTCGTCGACGGCACGCTCCATCAGGGCACGGAAGGTGTCGACGTCGCCCTCTTCCCATTCGATCTCGTCATAGACGGCGCCGAAGCGATGGGTCTCGAACTCGCGCATCACCCGGTCGACCGACTGGCCCGAGGATTCCATCTGGAACAGCGCCTGCACCGCGTACATCCGCGCGGCAGAACGCATCCGGCGTTTCTGGTTCTGACGATCCGCCATCAGCCCTCTCCCAGCCGGTCGGCGGTGAAGCCGAGGCCCTTGCCCTGCTTCTTGAGGTTGCGCGACAGCGCAACCAGATGCAGCGCGGCAGCGGCGGCGCCGCCGCCCTTGTTCTGGCCCTGCGGGTCGGCGCGCACCGCCGCCTGCTCGTAGTTTTCGACCGTCAGGATGCCGTTGCCTATGCAGATCCCCTGCAGGCCCAGCAGCGTCAGCCCGCGCGAGCTGTCGTTGCAGACGGTGTCGTAATGCGTGGTCTCGCCGCGGATCACGCAGCCCAGCGCGACGAAGCCGTCATATTCGCCCATCCGGGCGGCGATGCCGATCGCACTGGGCAGTTCGAGGGCGCCGGGCATCTCGATCACTTCGTAGCTGCCGCCGGCAGCCTCGATCTCTGCCATGGCGCCGGCGACGAGGTTGTCGGCGATGTCCTTGTAATAGGGTGACACGACGATGAGGATCTTCGGACCCTCGTCGAATTCGGGACGCGCGAGCACGTGGTGGGTGGGGCCGGCCATCATCCGATCTCCGAGATCTTGCGGGTGCCGGTGATCTCGAGCCCGTAGGCGTCGAGCCCGACCACGCGGGGTTGGGGGGAATTGGTCAGCAGGACGATCTTCGACAAGCCGAGCGAGGAGAGGATCTGCGCGCCGAGGCCGTATTGCCGCAGCACATGGGGCGAATGCTCCTCGGTGGTGGCGAGCTTCATGTGCAGGTCACGCAGCAGCACCAACACGCCGCGCCCTTCCTCGGCGATGAGGCTCATCGCGTCGCCGAACTCGCGCGCACGGCCCCGCGGGCCGGTGCCGACCACGTCGAGCATCGGGTCGAGCGTGTGCATCCGCGTCAGCACCGGCTCGGGACCCGAGATGTCGCCCTTGACCAGCGCGATGTGCTCGGCGCCCTGCGTCTCGTCGACATAGACGCGCAGGGTCCAGTCGCCGCCGAACTCGGACTGGATCTGCTGCTCGTCGCGCAGCCGCACGAGATTGTCGTGACGACGGCGATAGGCGATCAGGTCGCTGATCGTGCCGATCTTGAGCGCGTGCTTCTGAGCGAAGGCCACGAGATCCGGCAGACGGGCCATGGTCCCGTCCTCCTTCATGATCTCGCAGATCACGCCCGAAGGGTTGAGCCCGGCCAGCCGCGAGATGTCGACGGCCGCCTCGGTATGGCCGGCGCGGACCAGCACCCCGCCCTCGCGGGCCCGCAGCGGGAACACGTGGCCCGGCGTGGCGATGTCGGCCGCGGTCTTGGAGGCGTCGATCGCCACGGCGACGGTGAGCGCACGGTCATGCGCCGAAATACCGGTCGAGACGCCCTCGCGCGCCTCGATCGACACCGTGAAGGCGGTCTCGTGGCGCGAGGAGTTGTTGGTCGACATCAACGGCAGGCCCAGCGCGTCGATCCGCTCGCGCGGCAGCGACAGGCAGATCAGCCCGCGGCCATGGGTGGCCATGAAGTTGATCGCGTCGGGCGTCGCCATCTGCGCCGGAATCACCAGATCGCCTTCGTTCTCGCGGTCCTCGTGATCGACGAGAATGAACATGCGGCCGTTGCGGGCGTCGGCGATGATCTCCTCGATCGGGCTGATCGCGTCGGACCAGTCGCGTTCGACGGGGCCGGGATTCTCGAAGCTGTCGGTCACTGGCGGGTCCTGACGGTTTGATGCGCAGAGGGGTGGATGAGCGTGCAGATAACGGCTGGGGGCGGGTTTGCAAAGCCCGCAGGGCCGTCGCGGCACGCTGCCGTCGCGCACCGGTAATGTGCGCTCAGCGCCCCGGCCAGCCCGGGGCCCGTCCCACCCCCGCGATCACGGCGTCGAGCGCGGCGCGTGGCGCGATGGCGAGCATCAGCGGCGCGTCGCAAGACAGCTCCACCTGTCCCTCCGCCTCGTTAGACGTGCCGATCCGCACTGCTGGGGAAAAGGCGATGCCCGCCGTGGGCCAGCGCAAGCCGCGCGAGATGCACCCCACCTCGCCCATCGGGAAAAGGGAGAAGGGCTCTCCCGCCGAGAGGTCGAGCGTGATCTCGGGAGGACAGAGGAACACCACGCTCTCGGCGCCGATCAGCACGCAGCGCCGATCGGGCCGGGCCGCGAGGACGTGGAACGCCGCCAGCTCGTGGTCGAGCCGGCCGCCGGTGAAGCCCGCCGCCAGCACCAGCGGCGCGTCGATGTTCCGCAGCGCCTTGTCGAAATCGGTGCTGTCCTGCTCGGCGATCGGATGCAGCCGGCCACCGAAAAGCGGCGCGGCGCTGCCGATGCTGTCCATGTCGCCGATCACCGCCCGCGGCGTGTGCCCGGCGGCGGCGGCATGGCGGGCGCCGCCATCAGCGGCGACCAGCACCGGCGCGCGCGACAGCGCCAGCGCCAGATCCCCCGCCCCGAGCGCTCCACCGCCCAGCAGCGTTACAGCCCCATCGCTCTGGACAATTGCCACGCCGGCCCTCCATCATCGCCTCGGACCGAACGGTCTGCCGCGGTTTTGCCATGAAAACATCCCGCGGCCACCCATGTCGTGATCCTGTTTCAAACCCATTCACTGCTACATCGGAGCGGACAGGGTAGAAAGCGAGCACTCAGATGGTTGGATCAAGCAAGATACTCACGGTGTCCTACGGGACGTTCTCCTGCACGCTGGAGGGCTTCGACGACTCGTTCGACACGATGAAGGCCATCGCAGAGTATTTCCGCGACCTGGCTGCCGATGACCGCTATTTCGGAGCCGAGCCGCCGACGCCCGACGCCGAGATGCTGGCACGGATCGCCGAACGCGAGGTCGCCCGCCGGGTCGAGGCCCGCAGCGAAGGCACGGGAATCGTGCTGCGCGCCGGGCAGGCGCTGCCGCCGGTCGCCCCGGCACAGACCGAGGCCCGCGCCGCCCCTGAGGCTGCGCCGCAGCCGCATGTCGCTCCCGCAGCCCCGGAAGAAGCCCCGGCCGCCGAAGCGCCTGCTGCCACTCCCGTTGCCGCTCCTGCCGCCGCCGCGGCACCTGCCGCATCAGAGCCCGAGCGGGCTCCGGTCGCGCCGCGCCAAGCCGAGCCCCAGGTGGCTCAGCAGCCGGCCGCGGCACGTCCCGCGCCGTCCCGCCCGGCGCCCGATGGCGACAGCGTCGCCGCGAAGCTGCAGCGGATCCGCGCCGTCGTCGGCCGCCAGCCGGCCTTTGCCGCGGATGAAGACGAAGAGGACATCGCCCCCGCCGCCGGACAGCGGCCGGCAGCCGGCCTGTTCGACACCGCTCCGGCGCAGCCGCGCGAAACCGCCAAGCAGGCCGAGCCGGAATCGCCCCGGCAGTCCGAGGCGGAGACGAACGAGGCAGAGCCCGCCCGTCCGACCCGCGCCCGCGTGGTGCGGATGCGCAAGGCCGATTTCGAGCGCGCCGTCGCCCGTGGCGAAGCGCATCGCATGATGACGGAAGAAGAAAGCGCTGCCGAAGAAGTGTCGGCCGAGCGGAACGCCGAACCGACCCCATCGGCTGCCGCGCAGGACAGCATCCAAGAAGACGCGGCGCAGGTCGAAACCGCGCAGACGGAGGCGGCGCAGGAAGCGAGAGACACCGCTCCCGACACGACCCCGATGCAGGCCGAAACCGAAGCCGATACCGTCGAAACGGCGCAAGCGGATAAGGAAGAGGCAGCCGAAGAGGCCGAGACCGCCCAGGAGGAAGCTGATACCGCGGCCCGAGCCCGCGAAGAGGCCGCCGAATCCAAGCGCCGCGAGGCCGATCTGTCCGACGAGGCCGAGCGGGCCCTGCTCGCCGAACTGGCAGCGCTAGAGCGCGAGATGGGTCTCGAAGGCGATGGTCCGGCCTCGCAGGAGATCGCGGAAGCCGAAGAAGCCCGAGCGGACGAAGCCGAAGAGACCGCTGAGATCGAGGAAACCGCTGAAGCCGAAGAGGCCGCCGAAGCTGATACGGCACGCGACGTGACGGATGCTGACTGGATCGGTGGTTTCGATCCGGCCGAAGCCGCGCGCCAGCATCTCGAGTTCGAGTTCGGGCCCACTGCCGACGCGACGGCCCCCGATGCGCAGCCGAAACAGGAGCAGGAGCAAGTCGCCGCCAAAGCCGATGCACCGGCCACGTCCGAAGAAACCCGCGCCCATCCGGTGAACAGCCATCCGGCGCTGGCCACCGACGAAGCCGACCTGTCGCGGATCATGTCCGCCACCGATGCCCGCATGGCCGACCCCGAATCGGGCCGCCGCCGCGACTCGATCTCCCAGCTCAAGGCCGCGGTCGCCGCGACCGAGGCCGCGCGTCAGCTCGGCGACGTGGCCAAACCCGACCACGCCGAAGAGGCCTTCCGCGACGATCTGCGCCAAGCGGTGCGTCCGCGCCGCCCGGCCATGCCGTCGCGTGGCGACGAGGGTACCGCGGCACAGCCCGAACGGCCGCGCCCGGCCCCGCTCAAGCTGGTCGCTGCGCAGCGCGTCGATCTCGGCCAGACGGCACCGCGCCCCGAGCGGGTGGTCCCGGTTCGGCCCCGCCGGGTCGTCTCGGGCGACAGCGCGGCGCAGGAGCTGCATCACGACGCGGTCGAGGCGCAGCCCCAGCGCGCCGCCATGCCGGACGCCACCCCTGCCCCGGCCGAGAGCTTTGCCGCCTTTGCCGCACGGATGGGCGCTCAGGAGCTGGGCGAGCTGCTGGAGGCCGCCGCTGCCTACACCGCCTTCGTCGAAGGGGCCGAGGATTTCTCGCGCCCGCAGCTGATGGAGCGGGTGCGCGAGGCCAGCCCCGAACCGGTCAGCCGCGAGGATGGGCTGCGCTGCTTCGGCACGCTGCTGCGCCAAGGCGCGCTGACCCGCGTGCGCGGCGGCCGCTTCGCGGTGGCTCGCTCCAGCCGCTTCAACCCCGAGCGCCGCGCCGGCTGACGATCGGCAGCGGACATGAAAAAGGGGCGGCACCGCGTGGTGCCGCCCCTTTTTTCTTGCCGGTCCCGCTCAACGCTCGCCGGGATCCTCTTCCGGGTCGGGTTTGCCCACCCCCAGAAAGATTCTGCGGAACGGCAGGGCCCAGAGAATGCCAAGCCCGACATAGATCGCCAGCTCGACGAGGATCGAGGGCCGGTCGATCAGCCCGACCAGCGTGATCGCCACCACGATATAGGCCGGCAGGCCGACCAGCAGGATCAGCAGCGACAGCCTGCGCCGGGTCTTGTGGCTGAGCTTGCGCGCCATCAGTCCGAGAACGGATCGGTGACGAGGATCGTGTCGTCGCGCTCGGGGCTGGTCGAGACCATCGCAACCGGGCACTGGATCAGTTCCTCGATCCGGCGAATGTACTTGATCGCCTGCGCCGGGAGGTCGGCCCAGCTGCGCGCGCCCGCCGTGCTTTCCTGCCAGCCCGGCATCTCTTCGTAGATGGGGGTGCAACGGGCCTGCTGGTCGGCGGCGGTGGGCAGGTAATCGTAGCGCTCGCCATCCAGCTCGTAGCCGGTGCAGATCTTGAGCGTCTCGAAGCCGTCGAGCACGTCGAGCTTGGTCAGCGCGATGCCCGAGACACCGCTGGTCGCGCAGGTCTGGCGCACCAGGCAGGCGTCGAACCAACCGCAGCGGCGCTTGCGCCCCGTCGTGGTGCCGAATTCGTGGCCCCGCTCGCCCAGGCGCTGACCGTCATCATCGTCGAGCTCGGTCGGGAACGGGCCCTCGCCGACGCGGGTGGTGTAGGCCTTTACGATGCCGAGCACGAAATCAATCGCGCCGGGCCCGATGCCGGTGCCCGTCGCCGCCTGTCCCGCGATCACGTTCGAGGAGGTGACGAAGGGATAGGTGCCGAAATCGATGTCCAGCAGCGCACCCTGCGCACCCTCGAACAGGATCCGCTGGCCGGCGCGACGGCGCTCGGTAAGCACCTTCCAGACCGGGGCCGCGTATTCGAGGATGGCGGGCGCGATCTCGCGCAGCTGCTCCAGCACCGCGTCGCGGTCGATCGGCTCCAGCCCGAGGCCGTTGCGCAGCGCGTTGTGATGCACCAGCGCACGGTCGACCCGAAGCTCGAGGGTAGCGGCGTCGGCGAGATCGGCGACGCGGATCGCGCGGCGACCGACCTTGTCTTCATAAGCCGGCCCGATGCCGCGCCCGGTGGTGCCGATCTTGGCGACGGTGTTCTGACCTTCGCGCGCCCGGTCCAGCTCGCCATGGAACGGCAGGATCAGCGGGGTGTTCTCGGCGATCATCAGCGTCTCGGGGGTGATTTCGACGCCTTGGGCACGGATGCCCTCGATCTCCTTGAGGAGATGCCACGGGTCGAGCACGACGCCGTTGCCGATCACCGAGAGCTTGCCGCCGCGCACCACGCCCGAGGGCAGCGCGTGCAGCTTGTAGACCTCGCCGCCGACGACCAGTGTGTGACCTGCGTTGTGGCCGCCCTGGAAGCGCGCGATCACGTCGGCGCGCTCGGACAGCCAGTCCACGATCTTGCCCTTGCCCTCGTCGCCCCACTGGGTACCGACGACCACCACATTCGCCATGAACCTGTCCTCTCCGGTCATGCAATCCGGCGTCCCTATAGCGCCGGGGGCGGCAGCGCGAAACCGCAAACTGCCCCGGTCGGTGCGCCTGCCCCCACTTCGGGGTTGCGACAGGACCGCCCCTCTTCTAGATACGGCGCGTTCCGCCCCGCCCCGCCGCAAGCAGAGGTCCGCATGGAAAACGTCGTCCTGATCGTCCACCTGATCCTCGCGCTGTCGCTGATCGGCGTGGTGCTGCTGCAGCGCTCCGAGGGCGGCGGCCTCGGCATGGGAGGCGGCGGTGGCGGCGTGATGTCCGGCCGCGCCGCGGCGACCGCGCTGGGCAAGGTGACCTGGGGCCTCGCGGCCGCCTTCATCGTGACCTCGATCGCGCTGACCATCATCGCGGCCGAGAACTCGGCCGGCGGTTCGGTGCTCGACCGGCTGGCCGACAGCCCCGAGGAAACGGTCGGCACGCCCGGTACCGCGCCCGAAGAGAACGGCCTCGGCAGCGACCTTCTGCCGCCGTCGAGCGGCCCGGTCGTGCCGCAGGCGGACTGACGAGAATCCACAACCACTGGGCGTCGGCCGGTTTCGGCCACATGATCTTGCGCCCCCGGTTGCGGTCACGGGCCGAATCCGGATATCCTCAAATCCCGTGATGCCGCGAAACCCACGTTTCGCGGCAGTCTTCCATTCGATGCTCATTCGACGATCACGGGGTACTTCCGACCATGGCGCGTTACATCTTCATCACCGGCGGCGTTGTCTCCTCGCTCGGCAAGGGACTGGCTTCGGCGGCGCTGGGCGCGCTCCTGCAGGCGCGGGGCTACACGGTGCGGCTGCGCAAGCTCGATCCGTATCTCAACGTCGATCCGGGCACGATGAGCCCGTTCGAGCATGGCGAGGTCTTCGTCACCGATGACGGCGCCGAGACCGATCTCGACCTCGGCCATTACGAGCGCTTCACCGGGGTGGCCGCGCGCCGCACCGACTCGGTCTCCTCGGGGCGGATCTATTCGAACGTGCTGGAGAAGGAGCGCCGCGGCGACTACCTCGGCAAGACGATCCAGGTGATCCCGCACGTCACCAACGAGATCAAGGACTTCCTCTCGATCGGCGCCGACGAGGTCGATTTCCAGCTTTGCGAGATCGGCGGCACGGTCGGCGACATCGAGGGCCTGCCCTTTTTCGAGGCGATCCGGCAATTCGCGCAGGAGCGCCCCCGCGGCCAGTGCATCTTCATGCACCTGACGCTGCTGCCCTATGTCGCCGCCTCGGGCGAGCTGAAGACCAAGCCGACGCAGCACTCGGTCAAGGAGCTGCGCTCCATCGGCATCGCGCCCGACGTGCTGGTCTGCCGCTCCGAGCACCCGATTCCCGAGAAGGAGCGCGAGAAGATCGGCCTCTTCTGCAACGTCCGCAAGGAGAGCGTGATCGCGGCCTACGACCTCAAGTCGATCTATGAGGCGCCGCTGGCCTATCACCGCGAGGGCCTCGACCAGGCCGTGCTCGACGCCTTCGGCATCGCGCCCGCCCCCAAGCCGAACCTCGCGCGGTGGAACGACGTGATGGACCGCCTCACCCATGCCGAGGGCGAGGTCCGCGTGGCCATCGTCGGTAAATACGTGCAGCTCGAGGACGCCTACAAGTCGATCAAGGAAGCGCTGACCCATGGCGGCATGGCCAACCGGGTCAGGGTGACGGTCGAATGGGTCGACAGCGAACGCTTCGACCGCGAGGACCCGGCTCCGCATCTCGAGGGCTACCACGCTATTCTCGTGCCCGGCGGCTTTGGCGAGCGCGGCACCGAGGGCAAGATCAAGACCGCCCAGTTCGCACGTGAGCGCGGCATCCCCTACCTGGGCATCTGCCTTGGCATGCAGCTCGCGGTAATCGAAGCCGCGCGCAACGTCGCGGGCTTCAAGACCGCCGGCTCCGAGGAGTTCGACCACGAGGCCGGCAAACGCCGCTTCGAGCCGGTCGTCTATCACCTCAAGGAGTGGATCCAGGGCAACCACGTGGTCGAGCGGGCGGTGACCGACGACAAGGGCGGCACGATGCGGCTCGGCGCCTACACCGCCGCGCTGGCCGAGGGCAGCAAGGTCGCCGAGGTCTATGGCGCGAGCCGCATCGAGGAGCGCCACCGTCATCGCTACGAGGTCGACACCAAGTATCGCGAGGCGCTCGAGGCCAAGGGGCTGTGCTTCTCGGGGATGTCGCCCGACGGGCGCCTGCCCGAGATCGTCGAGTGGAAGGACCACCCGTGGTTCATCGGCGTGCAGTTCCACCCCGAGCTGAAGTCCAAGCCCTTCGCGCCGCACCCGCTCTTCGCCGATTTCGTGCGTGCGGCGGTCGAGACGTCGCGGCTGGTCTGAACGGATTTCCGGGCCGTCCGAGCGGCGGCCCGGACCCTTCAGCGATAGAGGCTGAAGTAGAACTCGATCGCCTTGCGGGCGGTGAGATCGCGGTGGCAGGCCGCGCCGTAGATCACGCGCAGCGATCCACCATCCACGCTGTCATAGGCGCGGAAGCATTCGGCATCCCGATCCTTGATCCACTGGCGTTGCGCGGCGAGCAGCCGCTCCCACGAGCCATTCGCCTCTGCGCGCGTGCGCATCGGCTTCCACCAGGCGTTCAGCCAGGTATCCCAGGCATTGGTCTCGCGCATCAGGCAATCGGCGATCTCGAGAGTCGTCCCGTTGCGGCACGGGCCGGCGATGAGCTCGGTGCAACTCCTGAACACCTGTCTCTGGTTTCCGCGCGCGCCGACCGATCGCACGCATTGTTCAATATTCGCAATGTCTTGCTGGGTCGGGGTCGTCTCGGCCGAGGCAGTACTGGCAAAGGCCAGCGCGCCGAGAAGGGCGGCTAGGCGGCGCATGGGGAACCTCCCGTAACTGGTGAGAACGGGGCCATGCTACCACGGATTGAGAAACGGCCACAGGTCGCGGGCTGCGAAAGCGCGCCGGGCCGGTCTCGTCAGGGACGGCGCGCGGGCCCTTCTCAGAACCGGAAGTCGAGTTGCCGGGTGATTCCCAGCCGCGCCCCGAACTGCTCGTCATCTTCGGTCACGGGGCTGTCGGCGGCATCGTTCATCAGCCGTTCATAGGTAACGGCGGCGTCGACGCCCCAACGGTCGTCGATCTCGTAGACGCCACCGATTTCGGCCCCCGCCGAGATCAGGCCGCCACGCGCTTCGAAACCCGGTGCACCGAAATAGGTCTGCGCGTAGTCATCCTCAGCGAAGAGGGCGCGCGGTCCGGCCCGCAGCGTCAGCCGGTCGTTGGGATAGAAATAGGCATCGGCGCCCAGCTCGGCCACGTAGCTTTCATGGCCGCCAAAGCCACGACGCACATCCGCGAAGACCCCGAAGTTTCGCGTGTCGTAGCCTGCGCCCAGCCCCAGCTCCAGCGCCGCATCGACATCGTCGAGCCCGGCCACGGCATCCACGTCGGCCGCCTCGCGCTCGCCGATATAGCGGAACGAGCCGCGCAGCCCGAATCCCTCGGAGACGAAATCGGGATCGTCGCTGCCGATGTCGAAGGGGCCGAAACGCAGCCGGTCGAGTGCAAAGCCCAGATCCGGGCCGACCACGTAATCATCCGAGCCGAAATATTCCGGCGAGACCGCCAGACCGCCGCGCAGCGTGAAGCCCAGCGCGTTGGCAGGCGCGGCCTGAACCGGGGTCGGCGCGGGCAGGACCGTCACCGGTGCCTCGGACACGGGCTGGTCCAGCGATCCGGCGAGCGCGGTCAGCGGCGCGAGGGCCATGATCGGGGCAATGGCGAGCATGATCCGGCGCATCGGCGAAATCCTTTCGGCAGTCGGGGCTTGTTCTAGAGATACGCCTCCCGCGGCGCCGGACAATCCCCCCGCCCCGGTATCGGTGGGCGACGCGGCGTCGATGCCACGGCTTGCCCCGCCACCGCCCCCCCGCTACCAGCGGGGCGCACGCGCCAAGGGAGATGATCATGCTGTCCTACCAGCACGGCTATCATGCCGGAAACCTCGCCGACGTGCACAAGCACGCGGCGCTGGCATGGATGCTCGGCTATCTCGCGGCCAAACCCAAGCCGCTGAGCTATCTCGAAAGCCATGCGGGCCGGGCGCTCTACCGGCTTGACGCGGCCGAGGCGGAAAAGACCGGCGAGGCGGCACAGGGCATCCTGCGGGTGCGCGACTGGTTCGCGCCCGATCACCCCTATGCGCAGGTCATCGAGGCGGTGCGCGCCGATCACGGGGCGCAGGCCTATCCCGGCTCGCCGGAAATCGCGGCCCGGCTCTTGCGCGAGACTGACCGGATCGACCTTGCCGAGCTGCACCCTCAGGAGCATGCGGCGTTGGCCACGGCGATGGGTGACCGCGCGCGGACGCATCGCCGCGACGGCATCGAGATGGCCGTGGCGCTGACCCCGCCCGAGCCGCGGCGCGGGCTTTTGCTGATCGACCCGAGCTGGGAGATCAAGGAGGACTACCGCGCCATCCCGCAGGCGATGCTCCGCATCGCGCGCAAATGGCCGGTGGGCGTGATCGTGCTGTGGTACCCGATCCTGCGCGATGCGCCGCATGCGCCCATGCTGCGGCAGCTGGAGCGCGACATTCCCGAGGGCGTGCGCCACGAGGTGGCCTTTCCGCCCGCCCGAAAGGGGCATGGCATGACCGGCTCGGGGCTGTTCGTGGTCAACCCGCCCTATGGCTTCCACGCGCAGGCGCAGTGGCTGAGCGATCGCTTCGCCACCATGGCGCCGCAACCCTGACCCCTTTCCCGCGGACCGGGAACCTCTATATTCGCCGCATGTTCGCAGATCTCCTCCGCCGCCTCACCGATCCCGCGCCCGCGCGCCTTCCCGATGCCGACGCCCGGCTCGCGCTCGGCGCGCTGCTGGTGCGGATCGCCCGCGCCGACGGGCATTACAGCCCCGAAGAGGCCCGGCGCATCGACCGCATCCTCGGCGCGCGCTACCGGCTCGACCCCGCCGCCGCGGCGCGGCTGCGCGCCGATTGCGAGGTGATGGAGAGCGAGGCCCCCGACACGGTCCGGTTCACCCGCGCGATCAAGGACGCGGTGAGCTACGAGGACCGCGAGGCGGTGATCGAGGCGCTGTGGGAGGTCGTGCTGGCCGATGGCCAGCGCGACGACGAGGAGGACGCGCTGATGCGGATGGTCGCGCCGATGCTGGGGGTGTCCGATCCCGACAGCGCACATGCCCGCCAGCGCGCCGCCGAACGGATGCACAGCTAAGCGGCAGCGTTTTTTCCGTTGCGTGCGTGACGCCGGGGCAAAGGCCCCGCCCCCGTTGCATTTTCGGTGAAACTGTCCCCTACTCCCTCGTCAGAAAAGGGACATGAGAGCACGTGAGCGACAGCAAGCCGGTCATCGAGATCCGCGATCTGCACAAATCCTATGGATCGCTCGAGGTCCTCAAGGGGGTCGACATCCGTGCGCCCGCCGGCCACGTCGTGTCGATGATCGGCTCCTCCGGGTCAGGAAAGTCGACGCTGCTGCGCTGCTGCAACCTGCTTGAGGACAGCCAGCAGGGCGAGGTGATCTTTGAGGGCGAACCGGTGCGTTGGAAGGGCCAGGGGCTGAACCGCCGTCCCGCCGATCCCAAGCAGGTCACGCGCATCCGCACCAACCTCGCGATGGTGTTCCAGCAGTTCAACCTCTGGGCCCACATGTCGATCCTGCAGAACGTCATGGAGGCGCCGGTGACGGTGCTGGGCCGGCCTCGCGACGAGGTCGAGGCCAAGGCGCGCGAGTATCTCGACAAGGTCGGCATCGGCGACAAGGCCGACGCCTGGCCCGCGCAGCTCTCGGGCGGCCAGCAGCAACGTGCCGCGATCGCCCGCGCGCTGTGCATGGAGCCGCGCGCGCTCCTGTTCGACGAGCCGACCTCGGCGCTCGACCCGGAGCTGGAGCAGGAGGTGGTGCGGGTGATCAAGGATCTGGCCGCAGAGGGCCGCACCATGATCATCGTCACCCATGACATGCGCATGGCGCATGACGTGGCCGACCATGTCGTGTTCCTGCACCAGGGGCTGATCGAGGAGCAGGGCCCGCCCGCCGAGCTTTTCGGCAACCCGAAGTCAGAGCGGCTGCGGCAGTTCCTGTCGCATTCCGCCCCGCACCCGCAGCCCGCCTGAGAGCGGGCACGGCACTATCCCCAACAGGAGACCACCTGACGATGAAGACGCTGATCCTCACGACCGCCGCGCTCGCACTGAGCGCCGGTGCCGCGCTGGCCGAGAGCCACTCGCAGACCGTGCGCTTGGGCACCGAGGGTGCCTACCCTCCGTACAACTTCCTCAACGATGCGGGTGAGGTCGACGGGTTCGAGCGCGAGGTCGGCGACGAGCTGTGCGCGCGCGCCGAGCTGACCTGCGAGTGGGTCACCAACGACTGGGATTCGATCATCCCCAACCTCGTTTCGGGTAACTACGACACGATCATCGCCGGGATGAGCATCACCGACGAGCGTGACGAGGTCATCGACTTCACCCAGAACTACTTCCCGCCCGCGGCGTCGGCCTATGCCGCGCCGTCTGACGACGTGGATCTCGAGGGCGGGGTGATCTCGGCCCAGGCCACCACGATCCAGGCCGGCCATGTCGCCGACAGCGGCGCCGCGCTGCTGGAATTCGCCACCCCCGACGAGGCGGTCGCCGCGGTGCGCAACGGCGAGGCCGACGCGGTCTTCGCCGACAAGGACTTCCTGGCGCCGATCGTAGAAGCCTCGGGCGGCGAGCTGATGTTCGTGGGCGACGACGTGCCGCTCGGTGACGGCATCGGTGTCGGCCTGCGCGAGAGCGACGGCGAGCTGCGCGACAAGCTCGATGCCGCGATCCAGTCGATGAAGGATGACGGCTCGCTCAACGAGCTTATCCTGAAATGGTTTGGCGAAAACGCCAACACCTTCGAGTGACACTTGACGGGGCGGCCACGCGCCGCCCCGATCGGATCCTTTGATGTTCGCTTCCTGCGCCGATCCCGAAACGCTCTCCGGCCTGAACTGGCTCGCGTGCTACCTCACCACGGGCAAGCACCTCGCCTTCTATGGTGCCTTCGGCACGGTGCTGCTGCTGCTCGCGGTCACAGCACCGGTGGCATTGCTGTTCGGCTTCGGCGGGGCGGTGGCGGCACGCTCGCGCTTCGCGCCGCTGTCCTGGCTGGGACGCAGCTACATCGCGGTGGTGCGCGGCGTGCCCGACATCGCCTTCTTCCTGTTCTTCGTGATCGCGCTCGACCAGGGCATCGAATGGCTGCGCCACAAGGCGAAATGCCCTGACTGGGACCAGCCGATCCGGCAGGGCAACGATTTCATCGTCTGCGCCGAGGCCAAGATGCCGCTCTCGACCTCGGCCCAATGGGTGCATGAGGTCTACGGCTTCTGGCTCGCCGTCTTCACCTTCGCACTGGTCTTCGGCGCCTTTGCCGCCAACGTGCTTTTCGGTGCGATGCGCGCCGTGCCGCGAGCCCAGATCGAAACCGCCGAGGCCTATGGCATGACCCGCGCGCAGGTGTTCCGCCGCGTGCTTGTGCCGCAGATGTGGGTCTATGCCCTGCCCGGCCTGTCAAACCTGTGGATGGTGCTGATCAAGGCCTCGCCGCTGCTGTTCCTGCTGGGCGTCGAGGACATCGTCTACTGGGCGCGCGAGCTGGGCTCGACCAAGACGCCGCAATTCACCGCCTACCCGCATGGCGACTGGCGGATGTGGTACTTCCTGTTCCTGCTGGTGTTCTACCTCGGCTTCACCCGGATCTCCGAGATCGTGCTCGACCGGATCATGCTGCGCCTGAGCCATGGCCGCGAGACGCTGGCCAACCACGCCCGCACCGGACCCATCGGCATGAACAAGGCAGGCCCGCCATGAGCTGCTACGACACGATCATGGATTACGGGCTGCGCTCGCTGGGCTATGGCGAGCGGCTGCTGCCGCGCTCGGACTTCACCTTGTGCCAGCAATTCGTGCTGATCGGCTCCGGCATGATCTGGAACGTCTATTTCGGCCTCGTGGCGCTGCTGTCGGGCTTCGCCCTCGCCACCGCGCTGGCGGTGGGCAAGGCGTCGCGCTCGCCCTGGTTCCGCAAGCCGGCTGAATGGACGATCTTCCTGTTTCGCGGCTCGCCGCTCTTCATCCAGTTCTTCTTCGCCTATTTCCTGTTCCTGTCGCTCAAGGGACAGGTTCCAGCCTTCGACGCGCTGACCAGCGCCTGGCTCGGCGCCGCGGTGGTGCTGTTCTTCAACACCGCCGCCTATTCGGGCGAGATCTTCTACGGCGCGCTGCGCTCGGTGCCCAAAGGCGAAATCGAGGCCGCCGACGCCTATGGGCTGTCGGGCTGGGCCAAGTTTCGCCGCGTGGTCTGGCCGACGACGCTGCGCCTGGCCTGGCCCGCCTACACCAACGAGGCGATCTTCCTGTTCCACGCCACCACGCTGGTGTTCTTCTCGGGCTTCCCGGCCTCGCGGCAGCAGGGCGACGCGCTTTACTATGCGTCCTATTTCGCAGACAAGACATTCAACCCTTTCGTGCCCTACCCCATCCTCGCAGGCTATTTCGTCCTGCTGACGCTGGTGGTCATCGCTGCGATGGGGCTGATCGGGCGCCGTCTCAACCGTCACCTCCCCGATGCCGCGGGCGCCCCGCGACGCGGCGGTCTCAGGACGATTTTCAGATGAGCTGGCTCGACGAGCACCCAGAGGTTCGCAACATCCGCGTCGGCGCCGCCGACCTCAACGGCCAGGCCCGCGGCAAGCGCGTTCCGGTCCGCTTCGCCCGCAAGATCGAGGAAGAGGGCACCCGCTTTCCGCTCTCGGTGCTCAATCTCGACATCTGGGGCGAGGATGTCGAGGACAGCCCGCTGGTCTTCGAGATCGGCGACCCGGACGGGGTGCTGAAGCCGACCGAACGCGGTTACGTGCCGATGCCCTGGCTGTCGATCCCCTCGGCGCTGCTGCCCTTGTGGATGTATACCGAGGCCGGCGAGCCCTTTGACGGCGATCCGCGCCATGCACTGGCCCGGGTGGTCGAGCGCTACAAGGCGCGCGGCCTCAAGCCGGTGGTTGCGACCGAGATGGAATTCTACCTCGTCGATGACAGCGGCAAGGAGATCCGCCAGCCGAAGAGCCCCCGCTCGGGCAAGCGGCGCATGGGCGCCGACATCCTCAGCCTGCGGGCGCTGGACGCCTTCGACATCTTCTTCAACGATCTCTACGACGCCTGCGAGGTGATGGACATCCCGGCCGAGGCGGCGATCTCGGAGGTGGGTCTCGGCCAGTTCGAGGTCAATCTCGTCCACGTGCCTGACGCGCTCAAGGCCGCTGACGACGCCTGGCTGTTCAAGATGCTGGTGCGCGGGCTGGCCCGCAAGCATGGCATGGCCGCGAGCTTCATGGCCAAACCCTACGAGGAATTCGCGGGCAACGGCCTGCACACGCATTTCTCGGTGCTCGACGAAACCGGCCGCAACATCTTTGCCGATGGCAGCCACGAGGGCACGCCGGTGCTGCGTCACGCCATCGCCGGCTGTCTCAAGGGCATTCCGGACTGCGCGCTGGCCTTCGCCCCGCATGCCAACAGCTACGACCGGTTGGTCCCCGAGAGCCATGCGCCGACCGGCATCTGCTGGGCCTATGACAACCGCACCGCCAGCGTGCGCGTGCCCGGCGGCTCGCCCATGGCGCGGCGGATCGAGCATCGCGTCGCCGGCGGCGACGTGAACCCCTATCTCTTCCTCGCCGCGGTGCTCGGCGCCGCGCTGGTGGGCATCGAGGACGCGATGACCCCGCCGCCGCCGATCGTCGGCAACGCCTACGAGCAGGAGATGGCGCAGATCCCGCAGACCTGGGGGGCCGCGATCGACGCCTTCGAGGCCTCGCCGCTGGTCAAGCGGATCTTTCCGCAGCTCCTGATCGACAATCTGGTGATGACCAAGCGGCAGGAGCTGCACTACATGGCGGAGTTGAGTCCCGATCAGCAGCTCGAGCTCTATCTCGACACTGTGTGACCGGCTTGCCGAGCGGGGCTGCGGGGACTAGCTTCGGGCCATCCACAAACACGGTGCTTCATGCAGATCGGCATTCTTGAGACCGGCCACGCGCCAGACGCGCTGCGCCCGGAACTCGGCGACTATTCGGACCTGTTCGAGCGGCTCCTCGGGGGGCACGGCTTCGCCTTTCGTCGCTTCGACGTCGAGGCGATGGAATTCCCGGGGGGCGCCAACGCCTGCGACGGCTGGTTGATCACCGGCTCGAAGCATGGCGCCTACGAGGATCACCCCTTCATCGCCCCGCTCGAAGAGCTGATCCGCGAGATCCACGCGCAGCGGATCCCGCTCGTCGGCGTCTGCTTCGGCCACCAGATCATCGCCCAGGCACTGGGCGGCCGGGTGGAGAAATTCGCCGGCGGCTGGTCGGTGGGCCGCAAGAGCTATGATTTCGAAGGCCGCGAGATCGCGCTCAACGCCTGGCACCAGGACCAGGTGGTGACGCTGCCCGAAGGGGCGCGGGTCTGCGCCAGCAACGATTTCTGCGCGCATGCGGCGCTGGCCTGGGGGGATCACGTCTTCACCATCCAGCCGCATCCCGAGTTCGGGTCGCGCTTCATCGAGGGGCTGGCCACCACCCGCGCCATCGGCGTGGTGCCGCAGGACCAGATCGATTACGCGCTCGCCAATCTCGACAAGCCGGTCGATGCCGACATCCTGGCCGACCGCATGGCGCGTGTTTTGAAGGGGGCTGCATGAGCTGGCTCGACGAGATCCCGGAAGCCGCTCGCCTCTATCTCGACCAGCATCGCCTCGACGAGGTGGAATGCGTGATCGCCGACCTGCCGGGCATCGCCCGCGGCAAGGCGGTCCCCGCAGCCAAGTGGGAGCGCCAGCAGTTCTTCCACCTGCCCAACTCGATCTTCTTTCAGACCATCACCGGTGACTGGGGCGAAGCGGCGGGGCCGGAAGGCTTCGTCGAGCCGGACATGATCCTCAAACCTGATCTCTCGACCACCACCGCAGCCCCATGGGCCGCCGACGGCACGCTGCAGGTGATCCACGACGCCTTCGACCAGAAGGGCCGGCCGGTGGGCTGCTCCCCGCGCAACGTGCTCAAACGCGTGGTGGATCTCTACAAGGCCGAGGGATGGACCCCGGTGGTGGCGCCCGAGATGGAGTTCTACCTGGTCGGCCGCAACGTCGACCCGGCCAAGGCAATCGAACCGATGATGGGCCGCACCGGCCGCCCGGCCGCCGCGCGGCAGGCCTACTCGATGACCGCCGTCGACGAATACGGCCCGGTGATCGACGACATCTACGAATATGCCGAGATCCAAGGCTTCGAGATCGACGGCATCACCCAAGAGGGCGGCGCCGGCCAGCTGGAGATCAACCTGCGCCATGGCGACCCGGTCAAGCTCGCCGATGAGGTGTTCTACTTCAAGCGGCTGATCCGCGAAGCCGCACTCAAGCATGACTGCTTCGCCACCTTCATGGCCAAGCCGATCGAAGGCGAGCCGGGCTCGGCCATGCATGTCCATCACTCGATCATCGACGCCAAGGGGCGCAACCTCTTCACCGGCCCGCAGGGCGGCGAGACCGATGCCTTCTTCAACTTCATCGGCGGGTTGCAGGAGCACATGCCGAGCGTGATCGCGATGATCGCGCCCTATGTGAACTCCTTCCGCCGCTACGTGCGCGACCACGCCGCCCCGATCAACCTCGAATGGGGCCGCGACAACCGCACCACCGGCATTCGCGTGCCGATCTCGCCGCCGCAGGCGCGCCGGGTCGAGAACCGATTGGCGGGCATGGACTGCAACCCCTATCTCTGCATCGCCGCTTCGCTGGCCTGCGGGTATCTGGGCATGAAGAACGAGATCTGGCCCGACAAGCGGTTCCGCGGCGACGCCTACGAGGCCGCCGACGAGATCCCGCAGGGGCTTTATGCGGCGCTCGACCTGTTCGACGGGGCCAAGGAGTTGCACGAGGTGCTGGGACCGGAATTCGTACGCGTCTACTCGATCGTCAAGCGGGCCGAATATAACGAGTTCCTGCAGGTCATCAGCCCCTGGGAGCGTCAACACCTGCTGCTCAACGTATGAACCCGCTCTACCGTAACGACCGCCCCGGCCAGATGCCGCGCAGCTGGTACGTGGCCTCGGCCGAGCCGGCAGCCGACCGCGATCCGCTCGACGCCGACCGGCGCTGCGATCTCGCCATCGTCGGCGCGGGCTTGACCGGGCTCTGGGCCGCGTTGACGGCGGCGCGGGCCGGGCTCGACGTCGTCGTGCTCGACGCCCACCGCGCAGGCTTCGGCGCCTCGGGGCGCAATGGCGGCCAGGTCGGATCGGGTTTCAACAAGGGGCAGCTATGGCTCGAGGACAAGCTCGGCACCGGCCCCGCGCGGCAGCTCTGGAATCTGGCCGAAGAGGCCAAGCGGCAGCTGCGCGACTTCTGCGACGCGCATGCGCCCGAGGCCCGGTTCCTTCCCGGCGTGGTGCATGGCGCCTATTCCGAGAAGGAGGCGGCGGGCGACCGGGCCGAGGCCGAGCACCTGTCGAAGCGCTACGGCTATGACGCGATCCGGCCGCTCGGGCGCGACGAGATCCGCGACATCGTCAGGACCGAGGCCTATCACGGCGGGCTGATCGACGAAGGCGCAGGCCACCTTCACCCGCTGCGCTACGCCCGGGCGCTGGCCCGCGAGGCGGAAAAGGCGGGCGCCACGATCCACGAGCTGACCGAGGTGACGCGGGTGGAGCGGGGCACCCCTGCGGTGCTGCACACGCCACATGCCAAGGTGACCGCCGATCACGTGATCCTTGCCGGCAATGGCTACCTGCCCGGCATCATGCCCGAGGTCGCGGCCCGGGTGATGCCGATCAACAGCTTCATCGCCGCGACCGAGCCCTTGGGCGAGCGCTGGCGCGAAGTGCTGAGCCGCGACATCGCCGTGGCCGATTCCCGTTTCGTGGTGAATTACTACCGGATGACCGAGGATCGTCGTTTCCTCTTCGGCGGGCGCGAAAGCTACTCCATCGGCTTCCCGACCGACATCACCTCCGCACTGCGCGGCCGGATGGAGAGCCTGTTTCCGCAGCTCGCGGACGTGCGCATCGACAATGTCTGGGGCGGAACGCTGGGCATCACCATGTCGCGGCTGCCGTCGCTGCAGCGCATCGGTCCCAACATCTTGTCGGGCGCGGGCTTTTCCGGCCATGGTGTGGCGCTGTCGGGCATGGCCGGTCGGGTGATGGCCGAGGCGGTGGCCGGACAGGCCGACCGCTTCGACACCTTCGCCACCCTGCCCGTCCCCCCGTTTCCGGGCGGCGGCCGCTTCCGCGCGCCGCTGCTGACGCTGGCGATGACCTGGTACGCGCTGCGCGACCGGCTCGGGGTCTGATCCCGCAGGGGCGGTTGGCGAGCATGGGGCGACATGGCCTCAAGACCCGCCGGAGACTGGGCTCTAGCCCTACGCCATGGCGAGGCAGTCGCGGTAAAGCCGCACGGCCTCGTCCTCGCCGATCTCGACATCCGCGAAGCGCAGGGCCGTGCCCTTGGCCACCGCGCGGCGCAGCGTGATCCCCTGCGCCAGACCGATCGGCAGCACCTCGTCGCGCGCCGCCCGGGTGGCGGGCATGACCCGACCCCAGACGGTATAGCCGCCTTCGCCATCGAGCCGGTCGCCGGGGCCGAGTTCCCGCTTGGCGATGGCGGCGACCGTCGCGTGAAAGCCTAGGGGCGCTCCCGTGGCCTCGCCCCTGAGCGCCGCTGACAGCACCGAGGTCGCGAGTTCCAAGCCGATCATGTGAAACGGCCGGTACATCGCGGCATAGCGCCCGGTCGCGTCGGTCGGCAGGCCGTATTGTGCGAAGCAGGCGGCTGCGTAGTCGCTCTGCGCCTCGATCACCACGTAGACGCCCCAGCGCAGATCCCGAAACACCGGCCGCCCATCGCGTTCGAGGCTTGAAACCACCTCGACCATGCCGGACCTCTCCAGCTGCCCGCCGATCTCGCGTGGCCGCAGCACGCGGGCGAGATCATCCGCGCCGCAAGGCGGGAAGGCCAGCCCCTCTTCGGGCACCGAAAGCCCGGTGGCGTTGGCGATCGCCGCCGCCTCGATCGCGCTCTTGGTGCCGTCGAGAAAGGAGTTGAACATTTGCGGGTTCATCCCCGCCGCCTTCGCCGCCTCTGGCGTCAGCCCGTAATGCTCCCAGACTGCGTCCGGCGTCACCTCGTGATAGGCGGGCAGGTATTTCGTCCCCTTTCCCGCCGCGACCACGCGAAACCCGTTCGAGCGCGCCCAATCCACCATCTCGCAGACCAGCGCCGGCTGGTCGCCGAAGGCCATGGAGTAGACCACGCCCGCCTCGGCGGCACGGCGCGCCAGCACGGGGCCGGCCAGCACGTCGGCCTCGACATTGACCATCACCACGTGCCGCCCCGCCGCAATCGCCGCTTGCGCGTGGCGGGTGCCCGCGCGCGGATGGCCGGTGGCCTCGATCACCACCTCGACCCCGTCCATCGCCGCCAGTTCCGCCCCGTCGGTGACGAAGTGCGTGGCCGCGATCCGCGCCTCGTCCCAGCCGACCTCGCGGCAGGCGGCGCGGGCGCGCTCGGGGTCGAGATCGGCGATCGCCGCCACCTGCAGCCCTTCGACATGCGGCACCTGCGCCAGGAACATCGAGCCGAACTTGCCCGCGCCGATCAGGCCGGCGGTGACGGGCCGCCCCTCGGCCGCGCGCGCTGCGCAGAGCTTCGCCAGATTCATGGATGCCTCTCCTTCTCCCTGTGCGCAGTGAAGGCGAAAACCTGGGCGGGGTCCATGCATCCCGTCATGGGGCCATAGGAGTGCCTGCCCCTGTGTCTGCCCAATCCAACACGGCGTGCGTCCGATTATAGAAACGGCGCGCCGCCCGTCAGAATTCCGACGCCCAGACCCGTTCCAGCGTCTGCAGGGCGAGGGCCAGGCTGGGCTCTTCCATGCGCGACGTTGCCATCGAGAAACCGAGCGTGGCCGGCAGGCGATGTTCGCCGACGATGGTCAGCCCCCGGACCTGGTTCTCATGCAGGGCGATCGCCTCGCGGCAGAGGCTCAACCCCACGCCGGAGCGGACCATGGCCAGCATCGAGGGTTCCTGATCCACGAGCGCGACCCGGTTCTGCACGACACCGGCCTCCTCGAACCGGCGCTCGAGCAGCCGCGAATGGATCGAACGGGGCGGCGTCCCGATCCAGGGCAGTCGCGCCAGCCCGGCCCAATCCAGCCCGGCGGTGCGGCGCTGCCAGCCGGCCGGTGCCAGAATGCGGTAGGCAAAGCTGGTAAGTGGTCGGAACAGCAGGTCCGTGGCGAGCGCCGATCCGCCAAAGGCCGTCCCCTGCACTGCCCCGGGATCCTCAAGCATGAAGCCGGCATCGATCTCGCCCCGGTCGAGCCGCACCGGCACGTCGCCGCTCATGCCCTGAACCAGCTCGGTCCGCAGCTCCGGCGCCGCCTCGAGCAGCCCCGCAAGAAAGCTTCCGAGCCGGATGAAGTCAGGATCGATGATGGTCCCGATCCGCAGCGTGCCGCGCACGCTGCCGGTCATCCGGCGCGCGGTCTGGCCCAACTCCTCGACCGCCTTCAGCACCTGCTCGGCCTTCTTCAGCAGCAATTCGCCATCCGGCGTCAGGTCGAGGCCCTTGGCGGTGCGGCGGAACAGTTCCAGCCCGGCCTCCTCGGCGAGCCGTTTGAGCTGCAGGCTCACGGCCGGCTGGGTCAGGTGCAGCCGCTCGGCCGCGCGGGAGACATTGCCCTCGCGCGCCACGGTGACGAAGGACCGCAGGGTCCGCAGATCGGCGAGTGGCTTCATAAATCCGGCTTATAATGATCGGGTCCAATAGTCATTGGATTTTGCCGGCCGCGCGGCGCATCGCTTGATGCAGCAACCGAATGGGCGGCCTGCGCTGGGAGTGAGCAGCGGACGGCCCTCGGCGAGGGGAGGGAAATCGAATGACGCGTGACTGTTTCGACCACATCGTCGTCGGCGCCGGCTCGGCCGGTTGTCTGCTCGCCAACCGGCTCAGCCGTGACCCCGGGCGGCGCGTGCTGCTGCTCGAGGCGGGCAAGCGCGACAACCATCCCTGGATCCATATCCCGGTCGGCTATCTCTACTGCATCGGCAACCCGCGCACCGACTGGCTCTACCAGACCGCGCCCGAGGCCGGGTTGAACGGGCGCTCCTTGCGCTATCCGCGCGGCAAGGGGCTGGGCGGCTGCTCCTCGATCAACGGCATGATCTACATGCGCGGCCAGGCGCGGGACTACGACAACTGGGCCCGGCTTACCGGCGATGACGACTGGAGCTGGGACAAGGCGCTGCCAGACTTCATGGCGCATGAGGATCACTACCGGCGCGACGGCGGCGCCGACCCGGCGACCGGGCATAACGGTCGCTTCTCGGACCTGCACGGCCATGGCGGCGAATGGCGGGTGGAGAAGCAGCGCCTGCGCTGGGACGTGCTCGAGGATTTCGCCACCGCCGCCACGCAGGCGGGCATACCGCGCAGCGACGATTTCAACACCGGCGACAATGGCGGGGTCGGCTATTTCGACGTGAACCAGAAGAACGGCTGGCGCTGGAACGCGGCCAAGGCCTTCCTGCGCCCCGCGAAGGGACGGGCCAACCTCGTGATCTGGACCGAGGCGCAGGTCGAACGGCTCGTCTTCGAGACCGGCGCCGACGGCCGGCCGCGCTGCAGCGGCGCAGTGGTGCGGCGCGGCGGCGAAACGGTGACGGTGCAGGCCAGTCGCGAGGTCATCCTCTCGGCCGGGGCGATCGGCTCGCCGCAGATCCTGCAGCTGTCCGGCATCGGCCCGGCCGCGCAGTCGAAAGCGCACGGGATCGAGGTGAGGCAAGACCTGCCCGGCGTCGGCGAGAACCTGCAGGACCACCTGCAGATCCGCGCCGTCTACAAGGTGAAGGGCGCGAAGACGCTGAACACGCTGGCCGGCAGCCTGTTCGGCAAGGCGCGGATCGGCCTCGAATACGCGCTCAGGCGCTCCGGGCCGATGAGCATGTCGCCCAGCCAACTCGGCGCCTTCACCCGCTCCGAGCCGGAGCGGGCGCACCCCAACCTTGAATACCACGTGCAACCGCTCAGCCTCGACGCCTTCGGCGAGCCGCTGCACGGCTTTCCGGCGATCACCGCGAGCGTGTGCAACCTCAACCCCACCAGCCGGGGCGCGGTGCGGATCCGCTCGGCCCGCTGCGAGGACGCGCCGCTGATCGCGCCGAACTACCTCGCCACCGAGGAGGATCGTCGGGTCGCGGCCGCCAGCCTGCGGCAGGTGCGCGAGATCCTGTCGCAGCCCGCGATGGCGAAATACGCGCCCGAGGAGTGGAAGCCCGGCCCGCAATACCAGACCGACGCGGAGCTGGCCCGGCTCGCCGGCGACATCGCCAACACCATCTTCCACCCGGTCGGCACCGCCAAGATGGGCCGCGCCGACGATCCGATGGCGGTGGTCGACTCGCGGCTCAGGGTGCGGGGCGTGGACGCCCTGCGCGTCGTGGATGCCAGCGTCATGCCCGAGATCACCAGCGGCAATACCAGCGCGCCCACGATGATGATTGCCGAAAAGGCGGCGCGCTGGATCCTCGAAGACGCCTGAACGCCCGGGCCGCCGCAGGGCATGTTCTTCAGCCGGCGGCGGCCTCCTCGACCAGCCAGTCGCGGAAGGCCCGCGCCTGCGGCGGCTGATACTGGCCGCGGGCGCTGACTACATAGAACGCCTCGGAGGTCGGCGCCTCAACATCGAATGGTGCCACGAGCCCGCCTTCGGCCAGAGCGCCTGCGACCAGCGAGGTCCGGCCCAGCGCGATCCCGTGACCGCGCTCGGCCATCTCGAGCGCGGTGATCAGCGTGTCGAACTGCATCCCGTGCGAGGCGTCGAGATGGGTGAAACCGGCACGCCGGAGCCAGTAGCCCCAGCCTTCCTCGTATCCGATGACGTGCAAAAGGGTGTTGACGGTCAGCGCCTCGTCCATGCTCTGCGCCGCGACGCCCCGGGCCAGTTCCGGGCTGCAGACCGGCATGAGCGAGTCCCAGGTCAGCCGGTCGGCGTCGAGACCTGGCCAGTTGCCCTTGCCGTAGCGGATGTCGAGCTGGGCGGCGACCTTTTCGTGCTCGGTCAGCCAGATGTTGCTGTTGAAGCGCAGGCCGATATCCGGGTGCCGGTCGCGAAACCGCGCTAGCCGCGGCGCGAGCCACCGGGTGAAGAACACCAGATTGACCCGAACCGTGAGCAACCGTCCGCGTCCCTCGCCGAAGATCTCGTTGGTGGCGGCGGCGAGCCGCTCCATTGCCTCATGCACGGCAGGCAGATAGGCCTTGCCGGTCTCGGTCAGCTCGAGACTGCGCGGAAGCCGGTTGAACAGGCTGGCGCCGAGATGCGCTTCGAGTCCTTTGATCTGCTGGCTGATCGCGGCCTGCGTCATGTTGAGCTCCGCAGCCGCGCGCGTGAAGCTCATGAGACGCGCGGCCGCTTCGAAGGAGCGCAGCCAGTTCAGTGGCGGCGTGTTCTTCTTGCGTGCCATGAATTCGACACCCCTCCCCTCGTCCCTGCCCAGACGCTCGGCCAAGCGCGCTGCGAGCGCAACCCGCAACCGCCGCCCCGGCAGATGGCAAGGCCCGGACCGTTGACCGGTCCGGGCCGCCGCAGTCGCGGATGAAACCCTCGGGCAGGCTCAGCTCGGCAGGAACTCCCGGCTCCAGCCGAGGCTCGCCACGTTGGTCTCGATCAACCGGGCGATCTCGGGCTCCTCGTAGCCGATGCTGCCCAGCACTTCGCGGGTCGAATGTCCCCAGCGCTCGGGGAGCGAGATCGCGCGGATCCGCGAATTCTCGGGCCGGATCGCGTAGTGGTCGATCTGGGTGACGGTGTGTCCGCTCGGGTGATCGCGGTGGATCGTGAAGGCAAAGCTGCCAAGATCCGTCCCGACCCGATCGTCGGCATCGCGGGCATGCATCTCGCGCAGCTTCTCGATCGACATCGGCTCGGCGGCCGCGATGTCGGCCGCACGCAGGCGTTCGGCCCAGTCGGCGGCAGGCGCCGTGCGGAAGGCCTCGGACAGGAAGGCGCCGATATCGTTGGTGCCGGCGATGCCTTCGAGGCCGGGCACCTGATCGAGCAGCGGCACCTCGTCGAAATGCGAATCTAGGAAGAGCCAGCCCTCCGCGGTCTCGTAGAAGCGCGACATCACGCCATTGCCGAGCACGCCGCGGCCCGAGGGCTCGTCGAAGGGCGCGCGCCCCTCGTAGTCGAAGGCGAAGGGGATCTGCGCGAGGTTAGTGACCGCCGAGAGCGAGGTCCGCGACCGCGACACGGCGCCGGTCCGCTGCTTGCGGTAGAGCGCCACCGCCACGCTGAGCCCGGCGGCAAAGCCGCAGTTCACATCGAGCGTGCCGAGATGGGCGTGCTCCTCGGGCGTGTCGACCCCGCCGAAGCGGCTCATGATACCGCTATGGGCCTGGATGATGTCGTCATAGCCGATGTAGTTGCTCTTGGGTCCCGGCAGGGGGCCGCCGAGGCAATCGAGCCGGCAGAACAGCACGCCGGGGTGCAGCGCCTGCAGCGCCGCGTGATCGAGGCCCAGCCCGGCGAGCTGTCGCTCGGCGGCGTTGATCACCACGACATCGACCGAGCGCACCAAGCGGTTGAAGATTTCGCGCCCTTCCGGCGTGGTCATGTCGGCCAGCGCGCTGCGTTTGCCCATGCCGGTCTGGAAGGTGAACAGCGTGCCGATCAGAGGATCATAGAGCGGCTTCACCGGGTCGAGCTTGATTACCTCGGCGCCGAAACGGGCGAGGAAGGCGGTCGAATGCGGGCCGGCGATGACGTTGGTGAGGTCGAGCACCCGCACCCCGTCGAGCCAGCCGCCCGAGCCCTCGGGGGCGATCGCATCACCGGTCGGACGGGTGATCGTCTCCGCTGCCTCCACCGCGGCCAGCTCGGCCAGCGCCTCGTCGAAGCCGACCTCGCGGCGCGGGCGCGGGGTCACCATCAGATGCGCGCAATCCTCCATCCAGACCACCGGGCCGGGCTGCTTCATCAGCCCGTATTGCGGATCCTCGACCTCGACGATCAGCTTGGCGGTGTTGGTATGCTCCATGTTCACCCATTCCTGGGTAGTGCGGTGGGGCGCGCCGGGGATCTTGCCCTCGCCGAAGATCCGGCCCCATTCCTCCGAGGTCTTGGTGAGAAAGACGCGCTTCATCTTGGCCGAGATGATGTCGGCCCACTTCTTCGGCAGCGGATAGACCCCGATCGAGGTCTCGCCCTTCCACTCGCTGATCGGGGCGTGCAGATCCTCGACCTCGGGCAGGCCCTCCGCCAGCAGCTCCTCGTAGAGACCCATCGCTTCCAGCGCGCGCTTGGCGTGGTTCCGGTGCGAGGGGCAGACGCAGTAGAAGTAGCGGCCGTCGGCGCACAGATAGGTGCGGTAGAACGGGTCGAGATACTCCTGCAGATCCTCGTAGCTCAGATCCATCGGGATGCCCGCGGCGCGGCGGCGCTCGATCTCGGTCTCGCGCATGGTCTTGTAGCGCTCGGGCAGCCCGTCAATGACGTAGGAGTTGTAGGACAGCCCCTCCATCAGCGCCGCGACGACCGGTACCTCGATGCTGTCACCGCGCCCGGTGCGCTCGCGCGCCTGCAGCGCCAGCGCCACCGAACCGGCAGCCAAGGTCGAGGCATAGGCCGAGCCCAGCGGCAGCGGCGAGAAGCTCGGATTGAGGCCCATCAGCACGCGGTTGAAGCCCATGTCGGTGAAGGCGCCGGCCGTGGCAGCGATCACCGCCTCGGTGGCCTTCCATTCACGCCGCAGCGTGTCATTGCTGGCAAAGCCAGGCACCGACAGAGTGATCAGCTCGGGGCGCGCGGCGCGCAGCGCGGCGAAATCGATGCCGGCCGCCTTCATCGCGCCGGGGCGGTCGCTCTCGATCACGATGTCGGCGCGGGCGATCAGCGCATGCGCCTGTGCGAGGCCTTCCGCCTGCCGAAGGTCGAGCCGCAGGCAGAGCTTGTTGCGGTTGAGCACGGCATTGGCCGGGTGATCCCACAGCGGCCCGTCGATCGGATCGATATGCACGACCGTGGCGCCGAGATCGGCCAGGATCATCGCGACCGCCGGTCCGGCGATCTGCTGCCCGAAATCGACGACCCTGACACCGTTCAGGGGCAACTTGTTGGTGACTTCCATTTCGACCTCCCGCCGAGGAATTCTGATCCCTGAGACAATCCGCAATTCCTCCTTCGCGGGCCGCGTTGCGGCCGCGTCGGGTGTCGTCGAATTCGGAAAACCTCTCTGGCATCGGTATCCGCCATGAGCCCAATTCGAACAAAGGAAATAAATTCGCTCTGAGGCCTCAGAAAATTTATCGACATGCCAGGATGTGCCGCGCTCACTTTCCGCATGGCGCGGCAGGCGCCATCTCACGCAAACGAAAGGGCCCCCCGCTTGCGCGGGAGGCCCCGTTCCGGCCTCTCAAACCGCGCTATTCGGCGGCGGTCAGCACGACCTCCGAAGCGACAAGGCCCCGCCGCATCCGCAGCGAATCCCGCCAGATCGCCTTGATCAGCGCCAGCCCCATCAGCACCATCACGAGGCTGAAGGGCAGTGCGCCGATCACCATCGCCATCTGGATTGCGCCGAGGCCCCCGGCCATGATCAGGCCGCCCACCACCAGTGCCAGCGCCGCGCCCCAGAAGACGATGTGGGGGCGCGATTTCGGGCCCTCGTCACCTGCCGCGGCGATGGTGTTGATGATCAGCACCGCGCTGTCGGCCGTGGTCACGAGGAAGGTCAGCAGCAGCACCACCACCACGATCGACAGCAGATAAGCCAGCGGGCCGTTCAGGATCACGCCCAGCATGGCGAAGAGCTGATCCGCCTGCCCCGCTTCGGCGATCGCCCCCTGGGCCACCCCCGACAGCTCGAGGTCGATCGCCGTGCCGCCGACGATGGCGAACCAGACGAAGCACATGAAGGCCGGGATGATGATCGCGCCGAGGACGAATTCACGCACTGTGCGCCCCTTGGAGATACGGGCCAGGAACAGCCCGACGAAAGGCGCGAACGCGATCCACCAGGCCCAGTAGAAGATGGTCCAACCGCCTTGCCAGGCCGCCAGCGCATCGCCGGTCTCGGTGCCGTCCTCCACCCAGACCGCGAAGAGGTTGCCGGGCATCGATGCGAGGTAGTCGAAGACGCCGACGAACAGCGTCGTCAGGCCGAACCAGGTCGAGCCCAAGGCCACGAAGAACAGCAGCAGGAACAGGCTCAGCACCATGTTCAGGTTGGAGAGCCACTTGATGCCCTTGCCGACGCCCGAGAGCGCTGACAGCGTCGACAGCCCCATGATCACCGCGAGCGAGACGACGATACCCATGGCTGAGGTCGACTTGGTGCCGTCCGCGGCCACCGTGTAGAGCCAGTCGCCAGCCCCGATCCGCCACAGTCCGGAGACGAACTGTTCGGAGCCGAAGCCCAGCGTCTGCGACACGCCCAGCACCGTGGCGACCACCGCGAAGATGTCGACGGCGTGGCCGAGCGGACCGGACATGGCCCGGCCGAAGAGCGGCGTCAGCGCCGAGCGGATCGTCAGCGGCAAGCCGCGACGATAGCAGAAATAGGCCAGCGCCAGACCGACGATGGCATAGGCCGACCAGGCGGCAATGCCCCAATGGGTAAAGGACCAGACATAGGCCTCGCGCACGTTGCCGGCGGTGCTGCCCTCGGTGAGTCCCATGATCGTGCTGGGGTTCTTGGCAAAGTGATACATCGGCTCGGCGGTGGCGAAGGTCAGCATACCGACCCCGATGCCGGCGCCGAACATCATCGAGAACCACGAGAAGTTGGAGAATTCCGGCCGATCGCCCTCGCGCCCGAGCTTCAGGCGTCCGGATGCCGGCAGCAGCGCCAGCCCGACGCAAAGCAGGAAGAAGAAGGCCGTCACGTAGACGTACCAGTAGTTGAAGCTGGCGAGGATGAAGGCGTTGAACGCCCCGAGAATGGCGGCGGCGTGCTCGGGAAAGGCGATGGCCCACAAAATGAGGGCACCGACGATCACCTTTGCGGTGACCGCCACGTCCTTGGCAAATCCGCGGTAGAAGCCGGAGTCCGCGACCCGGATCGGCAGCTCGGTCAGTGGTGGTTTCATGGGCATCAGATCTCCTCCCGTAGATCTCGTGAATGTCGTCTCGCCTCTGCCGGACCCGCGCGGCAGGCTCCTCCCTGCCTGCCGGCGCAGCCGACCGCAGCGCGCAATCCTTTCCCGATCGGCGCGCTCGCGGAGCGGACGCGGCCGTCTGCTCTGGCCGGTTCGTAGGGTCGAACAGGTCAGGTCACCTGTTTTGTCAGCAGACTCATTTTCGGTAGAAACGCGCCTATTCGCGCGATGGGGCATTCGATTTCGAAACGTGCCGGCTGCCCTCGCTCCGAGAATGAAACTGCACAATTCCTGCGCCCGAACTTAACTTCGGTCAAAACAGAAAAAACAAGCCTGAGCCTGCGCTGCACTTATTCGTCCCGCAGGTAGGATTGGCTTCCGCCCCGCAATCAACAAGTGAAATGGAATGGCCCGATGACCGATACCGCCAGGTCCGACCGATCCTTCGGTCATGTTTCTAATACAGGCTGGACTGCGGTCTCGAAGTTCGTAGGTCTGACTATCGGTTGGCCCTCAGTACCGCGTCACTCCCGCGATACCACGGAGACCGAGCCGTTGCGTTCGATATAGGCCAGCGGCACGTCCTCCACCCGTCGATATCCCTGCCCGCGGATCTTCTGCTCGAGATCGCGCCGCCCCATATGCGCGCGGCGCAGGGCCGCCTCGTCCACCTTGCCGTCACGGATGATCTCGAGCGGCCGGCCCTTGAGCAGCCGCGACGCCCATTCGCTCCTCATCGCCAGCATGCCCATGCCGATCCAGAGCGCGGCCAGCACGATGCAGGCCACGAAGGTCGGACCGATCGCCGCGTTGCCGGTCAGGGCCCGGCTCAGGCTCGAACCGATGAGCAAGGTCAGCACCAGGTCGATGACCGACGTATCGGCCAGCGACTTGCGCGGCAGCAGCCGGAAAAGCGCGACCGCGAAGAGGAACACCAGTACCGCCCGCAGGCCGACCTGCAGGGCCGTGAGGTCGGAAGAGGCATCTCCCAGAAGATTCGTCAGGTCCATGCAATTCACCTAGGGCGGCGCGCCTGTCAGCCCACCGGCGCCGGTCGAACGCTCCCGACAACCCAAGCTCATCGAACCGGCCACGCTTGGCATCTCCGGTTGAAAACAGGTCGTTGCGACATTCGGGACAGGCCACTTCTCATTCGTCCAGTGGCGCAATCCCACCTCATGCGGTAGGCACGAAGGAGAGCCGAAGAACCGATACCGCGGAAAGGGACCGGCATGATCGTCGAGCGCAACCAAGTCGTCGTTTCCGGCCAGCCCCAGGGACGGCCCATCGTCTTCGTTCATGGGTTCGGCTGCGATCAGTCGATGTGGCGCCAGGTTGCCCCGTCTTTCGAGGCGGAGATGCGGGTCGTGACCTACGACCTGACCGGAATGGGCCGCTCGGATCTCTCGGCCTATGACATGAGGCGCTATGCCGATCTCGAGGCACATGCCGAGGACCTGCTTTCGATCCTGAGCGAGCTCGATCTCCGGGATGCTGTGATCGTCGGCCATTCGATCGGCGCGACGATCGCGCTCCTCGCCGCCAACCAAGCGCCCGAGCGGGTGTCGCGGCTCGTGTTCGTCTCCCCCACCCCCTCTTTCCTTGAGGATCAGGCGCATGGCTATCACGGCGGGTTCTCCGCCGCGGATCTGGGCGAGCTGATAAGCTTTCTCGACGAGAACCATCTCGGCTGGTCGGCCCAGATGGCGCCGACCATCGCGGGCCAGCCGGCCGGCGAGCCGGCTGCGGAAGAGCTGACGCAGAGCTTTTGCCGCACCGATCCCGCCATCGCCCAGCATTTCGGGCGGGTCACCTTCTTTGCCGATCGCCGATCGGAATTCGAGCACGCCGCCCGGCCGGCGCTGATCATCCACTGCAGCAACGACGCGCTGGTGCCGATGCAGGTCGCCGACTGGATGCGCGAGAACGTGCCGGGCGCGACCCTGAAGGTGTTGGACGCGACCGGCCACACCCCGCACATGACCGTCCCTTCGGAGGTGACCGCCGCGATACGTGAGTTTCTCGAGGATATTTGATGGCGAAGGACGCCGGTGACGAGCGACTCCAGACCCTCGCCGAAATGGTCGAGGACGCGCCTTGCGGGATGGTCGTCACCGATCCGAACGGGCGGCTGCGCTATGTCAACGAGACCCTGAGCCGGTGGCTCGGACTGCCGGCGGCGCCGGCAGACCGCCCCTCCCGGCTGCCGGAATTGATGACCCTGCCTGGCCAGCTCTATTACGAGACGCACTTGGCCCCGATGATGCGCTTGCAGGGTTTCGCGCGCGAGATCTCCTGCTCCCTCAAGGTCAGGGACGGCGCACCGCTGCCGGTGCTGCTCAGCGGGGTCACCCGCTACGATACGGCCGGCGATCCCGTCCGCTTCGACTACACCATCTTCGATGCCCGCGAGCGTCGGATCTACGAGGACGAACTTCGCAGCGCCCGGCGCAAGGCCGAGGAACTGGCCGCGATCGTACGCACCTCCCCGAACGCCATACTGAGTGTCGATCAGTCCGGCTGCATCAGCAGTTGGAACGCGGGCGCGGAACGGCTCCTCGGCCAATCTCTCGAATCCGTTCTGGGGCACCCAGTCCAGGAGGCCGTTCGTTTCGACGAGCAGCCGAACTGGTTCGATGACGCCGTGGAGGTCTGCAGGGCGGCCGAGGAAGCCACCTTCGAGACCACCTCTTCGCAGGGCCATCACTTCGAGATCACGGTGGCCCCGATAGACGAACAGGAACCCCTCCCGGCGACGCGGCACTATTCCGTCGTGCTGCGCGACATCTCCAAGCGCAAGCGGGCGGAGCGTCGCCTTCAGATGGCGCTGGGCGAAATGAAGCATCGGGTGAAGAACACGCTCGCGGTGGTCTCGGGCATTGCCCGGCAGACCCTGCCCGCCGAGGTGTGCCACGGCTTCATCGCCCGCCTGCATGCGCTTTCGCGTGCGCATGACGCGCTGGCGTCGGAAGATCAGAAGGGCGCGGATCTGCGAGACCTGCTCGCCTTCACCGCGGAGGAGGCGGGCGGCCGCGAGCGTTTCCGCATCACGGGGCCGAGCGTCGTCCTGCCGCCGCATCAGGCGACGAGCCTGTCGATGGCGTTTCATGAACTCGCGACGAACGCTCTGAAATACGGCGCGCTCTCTCAGCCCGGAGGGCATGTCTCGGTCGGGTATGAGCAGGACGAAGCGGGCCAGGTCCGCTTTGTCTGGCAGGAAAAGGACGGCCCCCCCGTCACCCCGCCGACCCGCCGGGGCTTCGGCAGCAAGATGATCAATTCCGTGGTCAAATCCGACCTCTCCGCCCAGGTGGATTTCGACTACCGGCCCGACGGCGTCCGCTGCGAAATCCTGTTCACTCCGGGCGAGGCGGAGTAATTAGCGGCGCGTAGGTTCGACCGGTTGTCCCTCCGACGCTGACGCCGCAGGGCCCGCTAGCGTAGGCAATCTCACATCAGAACTCGGCACCACCCGCGTTGTGCGTCATCTCTGGGCAGGCCTGTCAGCTGTCCCGCTTCATGATCCACTCGACCTCCGGCGCGGGCACGAAGCGCCAGTTGCGGCGCGGACCGGCCATGACGTTGAGGTAATACATCTCGAAGCCGTAGGGCGCGCCGCAGGGATGGTGGCCGCGCGGCACGAGCACCACGTCGTGGTCCTTCACCGCCATGGTTTCGTCGAGGCTGCCATCATCGGTGTAGACCCGCTGCACGCCAAAGCCCGAGGCGGGGTTGAGGCGATGGTAGTAGGTCTCTTCGAGATAGGTGATGCGCGGGAAGTCGTCCTCGTCGTGGCGATGCGAAGGATAGGACGACCAGTGGCCCGCAGGGGTGAAGACCTCGGTGACCAGCAGGCTATCGGCGTAGTCCTCGTTCTCCATCGCGATGTTGTTGATGTGGCGGGTGTTGGTGCCCTTGCCGCGTTCGGTGAGTGTGATGCCGTCGGGGCCGATGCGGCGCGCTTCGTGACCGCCCCTGCCAGGTGCCGAGCAGACCGCAATTGTACAGTCGGTCGTGGCCTCGGCCTGCCATTCGCTGCCATTCGGCAAATAGAGGCAATGCGGCGGGGTCTTTTCGAACACATCCATGCGGTCGCCCAGCTCGCCCCATTCCCGACCGGCGCCGGTCAGACGGGCCTTGCCCTCGACCATGACGAGGATCACCTCGCGATTGCCGGTGACGTCGGCCACCCGGTCGCCCGGGCGCAGCCGGTGCAGCGCAAAGCCGACATATCGCCAGCCCGCGCTCTCCGGGGTGATCCGGTGCACCTCTCCACGGGTGCCGAAGGGTTTGCGCAAAAGGGTCATCTCGTCTCTCCGTCCGTATCCGTCCGTGGGCCGCGTAGTGGCCCCGAACCACCGCGCGCTGCCATGCTCCGACGCACCATCGCATTCTGCATGCCGATCCGTCCCGATTTTACCGATGAATTTGTCGCGGAAGCGGTGAATTATGGAATGGACGTCTCGGCCCGGCGGGGCCGTCGCGTCATGCCCTGACCCCGATTCCAGAAGGTACTCCCCATGAAAGTCGCACTCTTCGGCGCCGGCCGTATCGGCAAGGTCCACGCCGCCTCGATCAAGACGGATCCCCGCTCCGAGCTGGTCGCCGTCACCGACGTGATGACCGAGGCGGCGCAGGCTCTCGCGCAGGAACACGGCATCGCGGTGCGCAGCCCCGAAGAGATCCTCGCAGACCCGAGCATCGATGCGATCCTGATCGCCTCGTCAACCAACACCCATGCCGACCTGATCGAGGCGGGCGCCAAGGCGGGCAAGGCAGTCTTCTGCGAGAAGCCGATCGATCTCGACCTGAAGCGCGCGCTCGAGATCGGGCGCATCGCCAAGACGCATGACAAGCCGATGATGATGGGCTTCAACCGCCGCTTCGACCCGAACTTCGCCGCCGTGAAGGCCGCGCTCGACGCCGGCGAGGTCGGCAAGGGTGAACTTCTGGCCGTGACCTCCTACGATCCCGCCCCGCCGCCGGTGAGCTACATCGAGGTTTCTGGCGGGCTCTACCGCGACATGATGATCCACGACTTCGACATCTGCGCCTTTCTCTTCGGCATGCCCAAGACGGTGATGGCGCACGGGTCCTGCCTTGTGGACCCCGAGATCGGGGCGGCCGGCGATATCGACACCGCCGTCGTGGTGCTGACCTATGCCGACGGCCGTATCGCCACGATCCGCAACTCGCGCCGCGCGCCTTACGGCTACGACCAGCGGGTCGAGCTGCTGGGCTCCGAGGGCACACTCGAGGCGCGCAACGAGGTCGAGAACACGGTGGTCAAATCAACCGCCGCCGGCACCGTCTCGGCCAAGCCGGTCTTCTTCTTCCTCGAGCGCTACATGCGCGCCTACGCGATCGAATGGCGGGCCTTCGTCGATGCCTGCGTCGACGGCAAACCGGTGCCCGCCACGGTGCAGGACGGGGTGAACGCGCTGGCGCTGGCCGAAGCCGCGAACCTGTCCTTCCGCGAGGGCCGGCCGATCGAGGTCACATCGGAGATGACCGGCGTCTGAACGCCCAAGGCTTTCCAGGAACCGTCTGCACCAAGGGCGCCCGCTCTATTGGTGCAGATCGGTGAGGGCTTCGAAGACGATCCTTGAAGTGGACCGGCTTCCTAAGGGGCAGGTCGGAGCGCTCCGACCTGCCCAGCGCGCGCGGATATCCATCTCGACGGATGGATGCTCCGGGTGCGGGCGCAGATGCAGCTGGTCCATCGCGGGCCTATGGAAGCCGCCCTATTTCGTCGAGGACCGATCATCGCATCGCCGACGCCTCCCGCGGCTACACCTCCGGAACAAAGGAATAGCCCTCGTCACCCTTCGTCACCCTGCCCACGCCCCCGTCCGGAAGGTGGAAGCCAATCAGCGGCACCCCGCGCTCGGCCAGCTCCTGCAGCAAGGCCAAACGGGTCCGGGCAGCCAGTTCCGGATCCTGATCGGCGGGCATCGGCCAGTCGGGGCGGGCGAAGGCCAGATGCGCGTTGCCAATCGCGTCACCGGCGATCAGCGCCCGCCCACCGCCAATCTCGAAGGACATGTGT
Source organism: Limimaricola variabilis (assembly GCF_034371605.1). NCBI lineage: Bacteria > Pseudomonadati > Pseudomonadota > Alphaproteobacteria > Rhodobacterales > Paracoccaceae > Limimaricola > Limimaricola variabilis. Next base: position 1,796,485 of record NZ_CP139691.1, read on the forward strand.
CCCGGCGTATGGCCGAAGCTGGCCCGTGCCAGAACACCGGGCAGTACCTCGTCCCCTTCCTCGAACGTCTCCAGCATGTCCTGAAGAAGCTCGATCCGCCGCGCGGCGCCGGCGGCGAAGCTCTGCCGTTCGGCGCCGATCGTCTCCGGCGTTTCCGGGTCGATCCAGTAGTCACGCTCGACCCGCCCCATGAGATGCCGCGCATTGGCGAAGAGGGGTTCGTCGAAATCGTCGATCGCGCCCCAGAGATGATCCGGGTGGCCATGGGTGAAGACAACATGGGTGACGTTCTCGGGCGACAGGCCGAGAGCTGCGAGCGCATCCGGCAGGCGCCCCGTGCTGTCCATGAAGCCAGGCCCCGCCCCCGCGTCGAACAGCACCACGTCCTCGCCCGAACGCAGCAGCGTCACGTTGCAGGGCGGCTCGTAGCCCCCTGCCGCGACGCCGGCCGCGTCGAGAATCGCGCGCGCTTCGTCCCCCGGCAGATCGCCGATCAGGAAGCTCTCCGGGAGTTGCAGATACCCGTCGCTCAGCGTGGTGATCCGCAGATCGCCGAGATCCATCTCCGTCGCGGCCCAGACCCGACCGAAGGCAAGCGAGGCACCCAGGCCCGCCGTGCCGCGCAACATGTTGCGTCTCGTGATCCTCATCGTCCCTCCCCGATCAATACATTCGCATCATTGCATGCGAAGCGTCGGAGCGTCGAGGGGTTCACTCGGCCATGGCAAATCCGTCGATCAGCTGCCGCAGCCCGATCGCGGCCCCCAGTGCGATCGCGGCCAGCGTCACCGGGGCGCTGATCGCCAGAACCGAAAAGGCAGTGATGCCCTGACCGATGCTGCAGCCTGCTGCCGTCACCGCGCCCCAGCCCATCAGCCCTGCACCGAGGATCTGGCGCTTGAGTTCGCGCGGGTCCTCGCAGGCTTCCCAACGGAAATGCCCCTTCCAGAGGCTGCCCGCGAAGGCGCCCGCCAGCACGCCGACCACCGATCCGACGCCGAAGCTCAGCGCCGTGCCGCTCGAGGTCATGGTGTAGAGCATGGTTTCGCCGAGCGGGGCCGAGAAGCTGTGGGACAGCACCGGCAGCGCGTCGAACCCGGTCCTGAACAGCCAGGCCGTGCCCGCCCATCCCATCGCGACGGCCAAGCCGACCGAGGCGCCGCAGAGGATCACGCCCCGGCCCAGCGCTTCGCCGCCACGCAGTGACAGGGCGAGGATGGCCAGACCGGCGAACAGGCCGCAAGCCCAGAGCGGCAGGCCCGTCGCCTGTGCCATCCAGTAGCCGATGCTCGGCGTCGGTTCACCGCCTGGCGCGAAAAGCGCGACCCGGAGGCCGGAGAGCGGGCCGGAAAGCGTCGCGTAGGCCGCGAGGCCCATGGCCAGCACGATCACGAAGGAGCGCATGTCGCCACCGCCCAGCCGGGCCAGCGCGCCGTAGCCGCAATTGCCCGCCAGCGCCATGCCGTAGCCGAAGGCCAGCCCACCGAGGATCGCGCCGGGCAGGCTCCAGCCCTGCGCGAGATAGAAGCTGTCCATCGGGTCGAACAGCCCCGCCCCGATCAGGCCGAAGGCGGCGATGACCGCGATGCCGATCGCGATGCCCCACATCCTGAGCCTCGAGAGGCTGTCGCCGTAGAGCGCGTCCTCGATGGCGCCGAGCGTGCAGAAGCGGCCCAGCCGCGCGGCCGCGCCCAGCACCGCGCCGCTGCCCATGCCGATGAGCGCCGCGACGGTCGGCTCGTCGAGCCAATCCAGCATATCGTGATCCTCCCCGCGCGCCCTCCCCGGCGCGCCTGTCAGCCCGAGCGACAGAACAGCTCGTAGACGAGTTCCATGATCCGGCGCGGCCGGTCGTCGGTCAAGCTGTAGTAGATCGTCTTGCCCTCGCGCCGCGGCGTCACGAGCCCCTCGAGCCTGAGCCGTGCGAGCTGCTGCGAGACGGCAGCCTGCCGCGCCGAGAGCAACTGTTCGAGCTCGGTCACCGACTTCTCGCCAGTGACGAGATGGCACAGGATCATCAGCCGACCTTCATGACCCAGCGCCTTGAGAAAATCCGAGGCCTCCTGCGCGTTGCGCATCATGAGGTCCATGTCGGCGTCGCTCATGTTGTCGGTAATCTTCGGCAGGGTCATGGCTGCGCTCCCCGTTTCGGCGAAGCGGCTCCGCCCGATGTCAGGCGGATCATTTATGGGCTCGCGCCCTTTATCGCAATGCGATGCGATCATCCGGGCGGGTCCTGAGGCACCAAAGTCGCGCCCGGCGTCTCTCCGAGCAGCCGCGCCAGCAGACCCCAGAAGAAGTCCTCGCCCGGATAGCCCTCGATCCGGCCCAGCTCGCGCCCGTCCTCGACCAGCAGGAAGGTCGGCGTGAAGACGACCTTGCCCTCGAGTTCCATCCCGTCCGGCAGCTCGCCGATGTCGATCCGGCGCAGCGGCGCGGCTTCGCCCTCTTCGGTCTTGGGATAGATCGGTCCGATCTCGTCGTTCCAGCGCGCGCACCATGGGCAACCCGCTTGCTCGACCATGACGAGTTCGAGCGCCGCCGCGGCAAGGCCGGGTGGGAAGGCCATGAACAGGCCGAGGCAAAGGGCTGCGACGCGCGGCATGCGGATCCTCGATCGGGGCCGGTTCAGGGTTCAATTGACTGACCGATGCCTTCGCATAATAGTATTGCAATATGATTTAGGCAATCGGAGGCGGCATGTTCGAGGTCACGCTGGGCGGCGCCGTGCTGGCGGGGCTGCTGTCCTTCCTGTCTCCCTGCATCCTGCCGATGGTGCCGTTCTATCTCGGCTATCTCGCCGGCACCGGTGCGCGACAGGCCGAAACGGCTGGCACCGAGCCCGGGCGCGGCCGCACATTGCTCTTCACGGCGTTGTTCTCCGCCGGGATCATCACCGTCTTCGTGGCGCTAGGTGCCTCGGCATCCTTCGCCGGGCAGTTCCTGCGCGAATGGTTCGACCTGCTGCGCTGGATCGCGGCCGGAATCATCGTGCTGATGGGGCTGCACTTCCTCGGCCTCCTGCCGATCGGCCTGCTCTATCGGCAGTTCCGCCTCGACGGCGCCGCCGGACCCGCGGGCGACATCGGCCTCGCGGGGGCCTTTGTCATGGGGCTGGCCTTCGCCTTCGGCTGGACGCCCTGCGTGGGCCCGGTGCTCGGCGTGATCCTGTTCACCGCCGGCAGCCTGCAGACCGCCGCTGAGGGCGCATGGCTGCTGCTGGCCTACGGGATCGGCATGACCCTGCCCTTTCTGCTCGCGGCGGTCTTCGTCGCCCCCTTCACCCGCCTGATGCGCCGCTTCAGGCGGCATCTCGGTACGGTCGAGAAGCTGACCGGCGCGCTGCTCGTGGCCTTCGGGCTGCTGATCGCCACCGACTCGGTGAACCTGATCGCGCAGTGGATGCTCGACGAATTCGCCATCTTCAGCCGCTATGGATGACAGGAGCCTGCCATGATCCGTCTCAGACACGCATTCGCCCTTCTTCTCCTCTCCGCGCTGCCAGCGGCGGCGGAGATGGGCGATGACGGGCTGCACAAGGCGCCCTGGATGCGCCAGACCTTTCTCGACCTGCGCGAGGACCTGGCCGAGGCGAACGCGGCCGGACAGCGGCTGATGCTCCTCGTCGAGCAGCGCGGCTGCATCTATTGCCGCAAGATGCACGAGGAGATCTTCGTCCTGCCGGAGATCGAGCAGAGGCTCGAGGAGGACTACTTCGTCGTGCAGCTCAACATGTTCGGCGATCTCGATGTGACCGATTTCGACGGCACCACCCTGCCCGAGAAGGAGATGGTCTCGCGCTGGGGGCTGCTGTTCACGCCGACCATGATGTTCCTGCCCGAAGAGGTACCGTCCGGCAGCACGGCGGCCGAGTCGGCGGTGGCGGTGATGCCCGGCGCCTTCGGTCCCGCGACCACCGAAAACCTGCTGAGCTGGGTGCTCGAGCGCGGCTATGCGGGCGAGGAGTCGTTCCAGAAATACCACGCGCGGATGCTTGGAAACCAAGGCGAATAGCCGCGAGAGCCGGGCTGCGCCCGACCGTATTCAAGAAATTAAATATGATGTTGATTGGAACGTACGGTCCGGGGTAACGTGACTTCGGAGGACAAAATGCCGCAGGGAGGACACATGTCGCGACAAATCACCCTTGCCGTGGCGCTCGCGCTCACGGGCGTGGCCGCGCAGGCCGAGGTCGCGCCGCAGGAGGTGGCCTTTGGCGAATACGGCGCCATCGAGACCTCCCTGACCGGCACCCCCGGCGATCCGAAAGCCGGGGCCGAGGTCATGGCCGATCGCGGTCTTGGCAACTGCGTCGCCTGCCATGCGGTCGGCGCGCTCGAGGAGGTACCGTTCCACGGTGAGGTCGGACCGCCGCTCGACGGCGCTGCCGACCGTTGGACCGAGGCGGATCTGCGCGGGATCGTCGCCAACGCCAAGATGACTTTTCCGGGCACGATCATGCCCGCCTTCTACAAGACCACGGGCTTTATCCGCCCCGGCGACGGCTTCACCGGCAAGGCCGGCGAGGAGCCGCTGCCGCCGCTGCTCACCGCGCAGCAGATCGAGGACGTGGTCGCCTATCTTATGACGCTGCACGAGGAGTGATCGTGCGGCAGGAGAGGAGAGAGATGAGCTTTTCACGCAGACAGACGCTGGCCATCATGGCCGGCAGCGGGCTCTCGGTGATGCTGGGCGGGCGCATGGCGCTGGCCACGCCCACCGAGGAGCTGATCGCCAACTTCACCGGCGGCGCCGAGATCACCGGCGAGGGGCTGACGCTCACCGCGCCCGAGATCGCCGAGAACGGCAACACGGTGCCGGTCGAGGTCGACGCCCCCGGCGCCGAGTCGATCATCCTGCTGGCCACCGGCAACCCGAACCCCGATGTGGGCGTGTTCCATTTCGGCCCGCTCGCGGGCGCGCAGATGGCCTCGACCCGGATCCGCCTCGCCGGCACGCAGGAGGTCGTCGCCATCGCCAAGATGTCAGACGGCAGCTTCGCGCGCGCGGCGCAGGAGGTGAAGGTGACCATCGGCGGCTGCGGCGGCTGAGTTCGGGACAAGGAGCAAGAGACATGGCAGAGAACGTCACCCCCCGCGTCCGCGTCCCCAAGGAAGCCGCCGCCGGAGAGGTCATCACCATCAAGACCCTGATCAGCCACCCGATGGAATCGGGTCAGCGCAAGGACAAGGAGGGCAACCTCATCCCGCGCTCGATCATCAACCGCTTCACCTGCACTTTCAACGGCGAGACGGTGATCGACGTGGCGATGGAGCCCGCGATCTCGACCAACCCCTATTTCGAATTCCAGGCCAAGGTGCCCGAGAGCGGCACCTTCACCTTCACCTGGATCGACGATGACGGGTCGACCTACGAGGACACCAAGGAGATCGCCGTCGCCTGACGGGATCGGGGCGCACGGGGCAAGGGAGGAGACCTTGATGAGACAGATGCTGAGGACCGGCGCCGCATGGACGGCGCTCGGGCTGGCCGGGTCGGCCGCCCTTGCCCCCGCCGCGACGGCGCAGGAGGCGAACCTCGTCATCAACGACGAGATCGAGATCGTGACCCGGGCGCCCGCGCCCGAGCACATGGAATACATGAGCGAGGTCGTCTCGGGCTGGGAATACCGCTCGCCCGAGACGCAGGCGCTGCAGATGGATGATTTCGAGAACCCCGGCATGATCGGCGTCGACAATGCCCGCGCCGATTTCGAAACCGCCATGGGCGCCGACGGCCAGTCCTGCGCGTCGTGCCATGACAGCCCGGAGGCGCTCGAAGGCGTCCGCGCCGTCTATCCCAAGTGGGACGAGGCCAAGGGCGAGGTGCAGACGCTCGAGATGCAGGTCAACGAATGCGTCACCGAGCGCGCCGGGGCGGAGCCTTGGGACTATACCGGTGACCGGATGACCGAGATGGTCGCGCTGATCTCCTCGGTCTCGCGCGGCATGCCGGTGGACGTGGCCATCGACGGCCCGGCCCAGGAGACCTGGGAGAAGGGCAAGGAGATCTACTACACCCGCTACGGCCAGCTCGAGCTCGCCTGCGCGAATTGCCACGAGGACAATTACGACAACATGATCCGGGCCGACCATCTGAGCCAGGGCCAGATCAATGGCTTCCCGACCTACCGGCTCAAGAACGGCGCGCTCAACGCGGTGCATGACCGCTTCAAGGGCTGCGTGCGCGACACTCGCGCCGAGACCTTCGCACCGGGCAGCCCGGAATTCGTGGCGCTGGAGCTCTATGTCGCCTCGCGCGGCAACGGCCTCTCGGTCGAGGGCCCCTCGGTCCGCAACTGACACTACACCCCGCCCGGCTTTCGCCCGGCGGGGTTCTTCTGCCCAAACATATTCAAGAATACGCATCCGATGACAGGGAACCGCCCATGATCGCCCGCCGCCACTTTCTTCAGGCCGGCCTTGCCGCCTCCGCCCTTTGGGGCGCCTCCGGCTTCGGCAACTGGTCGCGGCTCGCGGCCCAGCAGCGGCTCAGCCAGGAAGACCTGATCGGCACCGGCGGCCCGGGCAACGTCACGCTGATCCACATCACCGACATCCATGCCCAGACCCAGCCGATCTGGTTCCGCGAGCCCGAGATCAATCTCGGCGTCGGCGAAGCGCGCGGCCTCGTGCCCCACGTCACCGGCGCCGCCTTCCGCAAGCTCTACGGCATCGAGGACGGCTCGCCGCTCGACTACGCGCTGACCTATGACGACTTCGTGGCACTGGGCCGCGAATACGGTCGGATGGGCGGACTCGATCGCATCGCCACCGTCCTCAAGGCGATCCGCGCCGAGCGGCCCGACGCGCTGCTGCTCGATGGTGGTGACACTTGGCAGGGCTCGCTGCCCGCGCTCAGAACCGAGGGCGCCGACATGGTGCGGCTGTTCAACGCGCTGGGCACCGACGCGATGACTTCGCACTGGGAATTCACGCTGGGCATCGACCGGGTGAACCAGATCGTCGAGAACGAGCTCGATCCCGCCTTCCTCGGCGCCAACATCTTCGACGCCACCTGGGACGAGCCGGCTTACGAGCCCTTCAAGATGTTCGAGCGCGGCGGCACTTCGATCGCGGTGATCGGCCAGGCCTTCCCCTATCTGCCGATCGCCAACCCGAGCTGGATGTTCCCGGATCTCAGCTTCGGCGTCCGCCAGGAACGTATGGCTGAGGTGGTGCAGGAGGCACGCGACGCCGGTGCCGAAGTGGTCGTGGTGCTGTCGCATAACGGCTTCGACGTGGACCGCAAGATGGCCGCGCAGGTGCCCGGCATCGACGTGATCCTGACCGGCCATACCCATGACGCCCTGCCCGAACCGGTGCTGGTCGGAAGCACCCATCTCATCGCTTCGGGCAGCCATGGCAAGTTCGTCTCCCGCGTCGATCTCGACGTGCAGGACGGCGCGTTGAAGGGGCTGACCCACCGGCTGATCCCGATCTTCTCGGACGTGATCGCCCCCGATGCGGAGATGACCGCGCTGGTCGAGGAGACCCGCGCGCCCTTCAAGGACGAGATGGCCGAGGTGCTCGGCACCACGGACTCGCTGCTGTACCGGCGCGGCAACTTCAACGGCACTTGGGACGACCTGATCTGCAACGCGCTGATTTCCGAGCGCGAGGCCGACATCGCGCTCTCCCCCGGCTTCCGCTGGGGCGCCTCGCTGATGCCCGGGCAGGAGATCACCCGCGAGGACGTCTTCAACGCCACCGCGATGAGCTATCCGGAGGCCTACCGCTCGGAGATGGCCGGCGAGACGCTGAAGCTCATCCTCGAAGACGTCGCCGACAACCTCTTCAACCCCGACCCCTACTACCAGCAGGGTGGCGACATGGTCCGCGTCGGCGGCATGGGCTACAGGATCGACATCGCCCAGCCGCAGGGCAGCCGCGTCACCGAGATGACGCTGCTGTCGTCGGGCGAGCAGATCGATCCGTCGAAAACCTACGTCGTGGCCGGATGGGCCAGCGTCAACGAGGGCACCGAGGGCCCGGCGATCTGGGACGTGGTCGAGAGCCACATCCGCAAGCAGGGCACCGTTTCCATCGACCCAAACACCAGCGTCGACGTGGTGGCCGGATGAGCCGCCCCGACATGGACGACAAGAGGACCCCGAGCATGAGCAACGATTCCGCCCCCTCGCGGCGCGGCTTCCTGACCGGTGCGCTCGCCGCCGGCGGCGCGATCGCGGGCAGCCGCGTGGCGGCGCAGACCCCCGATCCGGCGATCACCGAGCTGCAGCCTTGGATGCAGTATCTGGGCGACGGCGTCGACGCGCGGCCCTACGGTACGCCGTCGAAGCACGAGGCGCATGTCATCCGGCGCAACGTCGAATGGCTGACCGCCGACCCGGTCTCCTCGGTGAACTTCACGCCGCTGCACGAGCTCGACGGAATCATCACCCCGAACGGGCTGTGCTTCGAGCGGCATCACGCCGGTATCGCCGAGGTCGACCCGGCGGCGCACCGGCTGATGATCAACGGCCTCGTCGACAAGCCGCTCGTTTTCACGATGCAGGACCTGATGCGCTTCCCGCGCGAAAACCGGGTCTACTTCCTCGAATGCGCGGCGAACTCGGGCATGGAATGGGCCGGCGCGCAGCTCAATGGCTGCCAGTACACCCACGGCATGATCCACAACGTCATGTATACCGGCGTGCCGCTGCGGCTCCTGCTCGAAGAGGCCGGCGTAAAGACCAACGGCAAGTGGATCATGCCCGAGGGCGCCGACGCGAGCGCAATGACCCGCTCGATCCCGATCGAGAAGGCGATGGATGACTGCCTCGTCGCCTTCAAGATGAACGGCGAGGCGCTGCGCCCCGAGCAAGGCTACCCGGTCCGCCTCGTCGTGCCTGGCTGGGAAGGCAACATGTGGATCAAGTGGCTGCGCCGGATCGAGGTCGGCGACCAGCCCTGGCATCACCGCGAGGAGACGTCGAAATACACCGATCTGCTGGATAACGGCATCGCCCGCCGCTTCACTTGGGAGATGGACGCCAAGTCGGTCATCACCAATCCCAGCCCGCAGGCGCCGATCCTGCACTCCCAGGGACCGACCGTGCTCACCGGCGTCGCCTGGTCGGGTCGCGGCACCATCCCGCGCGTCGACGTGACGCTCGACGGCGGCAAGAACTGGCACGAGGCGCGGATGTCGGGGCCGAGCTTCGACAAGTCGATGCACCGCTTCTACTTCGAGTTCGACTGGGACGGGAAACCGCTGCTGCTGCAGAGCCGGGCGCACGACTCTACCGGCTACGTGCAGCCGACCAAGGACGAGCTACGTGAGATCCGCGGCGAAAACTCCATCTACCACAACAACGGCATCCAGACCTGGCATGTCAACGAGCGCGGCGAGGCGGAAAATGTCGAAATTTCTTAAGATTCTCGCCCCCGCCTCCGCCGGCACAGCGAGCGTGCTGACCCTGGCCTACGTGCTCGCCGACCAGTTCGTGGTCGACATGCCGGCACCTGCGCGCGTGTCCTTCGTGGCCGCCGCCAACGCTCAGGAGACCGAGGCGCCCGCCCCGGCCCCCGAGGCGGCCGTGCAGACCGCCGCCGAGGCCCCTGCCCCCGCCCGCGATGGCGGCTATGGGCTGGGCCGCGAGGCGCTGCCCGAGGAAATCGCGGCCTGGGACATCGACATCCGCCCCGACGGGCAGGGTCTGCCGGTGGGGTCGGGCGATGTCTGGACCGGCGAGGAAGTCTTCGTCGCGAAATGCGCCTCCTGCCACGGCGATTTCGGCGAGGCGGTCGGCCGCTGGCCCCAGCTGGCGGGCGGTCAGGGCACGCTCGAGCGCAAGGACCCGGTCAAGACCATCGGCTCCTACTGGCCCTATCTTTCGACCGTCTGGGACTATGTGCACCGCGCCATGCCCTTCGGCGATGCGCAGTCGCTGGAGCCCGACGAGGTCTACGCGATCACCGCCTACCTGCTCTACCTCAACAATATCGTCGAGGATGATTTCGAGCTGTCGAACGAGAGCTTCGCCGAGGTCGAGATGCCGAATGCCGAGGGCTTCAAGCCCGACGACCGGCCCGAGACCGAGCTCGCCGTCTTTACCGGCGAAGTCTGCATGGAGAGCTGCAAGGACAGCGTCGAGATCACCATGCGCGCCGCCGTGCTCGACGTGACGCCCGGTTCCGAGGAAGGCGAGGCCGAGGTGGTGGAGACCGCCGTCGAGGTCGAGGAGCAGGCCGAGGCGCAGCCCATGGATGCGGAACCCGCCGAAGAGGCGGTGGCGGGCGACCAGCCCACGGCGCCGGAAGACGCGGCCGCCGAAACCGAGGCAGGGGATGCCTCCGCCGAAGGTGCCGACGCGGAAGCGGCCCCGGCGGAGGCGGCCGAGGAGGCCAGCGCCGCGCCCGACCCGGAATTGGTCGCAGCGGGTGAGCGCGTCTTCAAGAAATGCTCCGCCTGCCACCAGGTCGGCGAGAACGCCAAGAACCGCAGCGGCCCGCAGCTCAACGGCATCGTCGGGCGCACCGCCGGCACGGTCGAGGGTTTCCGCTATTCCGGCGCGATGGAAGAAGCCGGCGCGAACGGGTTGGTCTGGGATCACGAGAGCCTCGCGGGCTTCCTCGCCGATCCGCGCGCCTATCTGAAGGGCACCAAGATGTCCTTTGCGGGCCTGCGCAGCGACGAGGACATCGCCGCCATCACCGCCTTCCTCGAGGCGCAGGGCGAGTGAACCATATCGGGCGGCCCGAGCCGGGCCGCCCGCATCGCCATTTCGGTGGCAGGAGGGAGAAGGCCGGGCCATGCCCGGCCGGACCCGCAACAGGGGAGGAGTAAGGCCATGAGACGGATCCTTTTGGCGGCTGTGGCCGCGATTGCGGGTGGGGCCGCGTCGGCGCAGGAGGTGATCACCTACCCCTTCGACGGCAGCTTCGAGGACGCGACCTTCAGCGTCGAAAGCGCCATCGTCGGCGAGGGGCTGGTGGTCGACTATGTCAGCCGGGTCGGCGACATGCTCAACCGCACCGGCGAGGATGTGGGCAGCGACGTGACGATCTTCGACGCGGCCGATGTCTTCCTGTTCTGCTCAGCCGTGGTGTCGCGCAAGGTGATGGAGGCCGATCCCTCCAACATTGCGCATTGTCCCTACGGAATCTTCGTCACCGACAAGGACGGCGCGGTCGAGATCGGCTACCGGGCGATGCCGGAAGGCCCGATGCAGGATGTGCAGTCGCTGCTCGACGGCATCGCGCGCGAGGCGGCGGGACAGTAGCGGGTGGCCTTCGACAGCTTCTTCACCGCCGAACTGAACCGCCTGCGCGACGAGGGCAACTACCGCCGCTTTGCGGAGCTGGAACGGCATCGCGGCGCCTTTCCCTCCGCGACGCGGCATGACGGCCCCGCACCCTCCGAGGTCACCGTCTGGTGCTCGAACGACTATCTCGGCATGGGCCAGCATCCGAAGGTGCTGGCCGCGATGCACGAGGCCATCGACGAAGTCGGTGCCGGCGCGGGCGGCACGCGCAACATCTCCGGCACCACCCGCTACCACGTCGCGCTGGAACGCGAACTGGCCGATCTGCACGGCAAGGAAGCGGCGCTGCTGTTCACCAGTGGATACGTCTCGAACTGGGCCTCGCTCGGCACGCTGGCGTCGCGCATCCCCGGCTGCGTCGTGCTGTCGGACGCCGGCAACCACGCCAGCATGATCGAGGGCATCCGCCACAGCCGCGCCGAGAAGGTGATCTGGAAGCACAACGACCTCGCCGATCTGGAGACGAAGCTCGCCGCGCTGCCCGCCAATTCGCCCAAGATCGTGGCCTTCGAAAGTGTTTACTCGATGGATGGCGACATCGCGCCCATTGCGGGCATCTGCGACCTGGCCGAGCGCTACGGCGCGATGACCTATCTCGACGAGGTGCATGGCGTCGGCCTCTACGGCCCGCGCGGCGGCGGTGTCGCCGAGCGCGAAGAGCTGATGGGGCGCATCGACGTGATCGAGGGCACGCTGGGCAAGGCGTATGGCGTGATGGGGGGCTACATCGCGGCCTCGGCGGCGCTGTGCGATTTCGTGCGCAGCTTCGCCTCCGGCTTCATCTTCACCACCGCCCTGCCCCCGGCCGTAGCGGCGGGCGCGCGCGCCGCCGTACGGCACCTCAAGACCTCGGAAGCCGAGCGCCGCCTGCAGGCCAAACGGGTCGCCATGCTGCGGGCCCGGCTCGACGCGGCGGGCATCCCGCATCTGCCGAACCCGAGCCATATCGTGCCGGTCATGGTGGGCGATCCGGTCAAATGCCGCTGGCTGTCGGACCTGCTGCTCGACGAGTTCGGCATCTACATCCAACCGATCAACTACCCCACCGTGCCGCGCGGGACCGAGCGGCTGCGCATCACGCCGTCGCCGGTGCACTCCGAGGCCGACCTCGACCGGCTCGCCTCGGCGCTTGAAACCTTGTGGGACCGCTGCCGCATCGCGCGCGTGCCTCGGGCCGCGCAATAAGGGAGACCAGCCATGATCCGCCTCGCCGTCGCCTTCGCCCTCCTCGCCGCCCCGGCCCTGGCCGAACCGGTCGGCATCGACGCCGAGCGCATGTCGGTCACGGTCGAGACCGAGAACGGTCCGATCGAGATCATGCGCGAGCAGGACAACGAGGCGGTGCTCACCGGCGATTTCGCCAAGACCTCGCGCGCTTGCCCCCCGTTCTGCATCCAGCCGATGACCCCCGCCGAGGGCGTTGCCACCATTGGCGAGCTGGAATTGCTGGAGATGCTGGAGGACCCGGAGGCGGTGGTGATCGACAGCCGCACCCGCGAGTGGTTCGAAGGCGGCACCATCCCAGGCGCGATCCACATGCCGTGGGATCGGATCACCGACCGGCTGGGCGAGTTAGGCTGCGAGCCGGATTTCGAGGGCTGGGACTGCACGGAGGCGCCGCGCGTGGCGCTGTTCTGCAACGGCCCATGGTGCGGCCAGTCGCCGACCGCGATCCGCGCGATGATCGGCGCGGGCTACCCGGCGGACCGGATCAGCTACTATCGCGGGGGCATGCAACTCTGGCGGCTGCTCGGTCTCACCGTCGCCGGGGGACGCTGAGCCGCGACGCGCGGCTCAGCCTCGGCTTCACGGCTTGACGTAGGTATAGCCCTGCCCTTGCAGGTAGCTCAGCTCGGCCACGCCGGATGGGACGATCTGGTCCTCAAACACCTCGAAGAGATCGGTCTCGTAATCGATGTCGCGCCCAGTCAGGGTGTTGTTGCACACGAGGAAGGAGACGTTCTGGCCACGCAGGCTGGTCACGTCCATCTGCAGCTGCTCGTTTTCCATCGCGTTCTGCAACAGCCCGATGCCATTGCCGTGCAGTACAACCTTGACCTCGATGTTGTCCTTGCCCACCGCGTTGATGTGGTTCTGCACGTTGCGCAGGGCCCCGCGATAGGCCTTGTCCACCTCCCCGCCATCGCCGTTGATGTGATAGACCACCTTCTGCTGGCCGTAGCGGTCGCTCTCGGCCGTTGCCACGCCCGCCGACAGCAGCGTCAGCGCGGCCAGGCCCACTGCCAGTGCGCCACGCATCCTTTTCAGTATCTTCATTTCGTCCTCCCTTGAGCGGTCATGGGCGGCATGCCCCACCATGCCGGGCACCTGCACGGTTCCTCCTCCGCTCGGGCCCGGCCGCGCCGCTCCTACGCATTCATACATTCAACTACGTCTCTACTATCTGTCCACCCTTCATCCGGGCATCGGCAGAGGCATGCTTTCGCCCGTCGGTCTGAGGAACCCGGCCCCAAGCATTCCCGTTCTCGCATGTGAAGGAGGACCTGCCATGACCCTGCGCTTCGAACAGATCCTGGCCGACGGCGTCGCCGAATGCTCCTATCTGCTGGGCGACGATGCCGCACATGTCTGTGCCGTCGTCGACCCGCGCCCCGACGTCGAGATCTACCTCGAGGCGGCGCGCCGCTTCGGCCTCGCCATCACCCATGTGTTCGAAACCCACATCCACGCCGACTTCATGAGCGGCGCGCGCGAGCTGGTCGACCGGCTCGGCGGTCAGGCCAAGCTCTATGTCAGCACCGAGGGCGGCGCCGAATACGGCTTTGCGCACGAGGCGGTCCGCGACGGCGATGAATTCCGCTTCGGCGGGCTGCGGATCAAGGCGCGCTTCACCCCCGGCCACACGCCCGAGCACATGTCCTACCTCCTCTATGACGGCGACACCGAGACGCCATGGGGCGTGCTTTCGGGCGATGCATTCTTCGTCGACAGCGTCGGCCGCCCTGACCTGATGGGCGATGACCAGACCGAGGAGTTGACCGAAAAGCTGTTCCACACGGTGCGCGACGTGTTCATGGCGCTGCCGGACGACGTCATCATCTATCCCTGCCACGGCGCCGGCTCTGCCTGCGGGCCCGATATCGGTGACCGCATGTCCTCGACCATCGGCTACGAGCGGCGTTTCAACGACTACGCAAAAATCGAGAGCCTCGATGAATTCAAGAAGGTGATGCAAGCGGACGCGCCGCCCGTCCCCACCCATTACCCCCGGCTGAAGAAGGTGAACGCCAAAGGCCCGGAGGTATTGCGCAACCTTCCGCGTGTGCCGCCCCTCACGGTCGAGCAATTCGCCAAAGCGACCGAGAGCGGCGCGCAGATCCTCGACGTGCGCGACATGATGGGGTTCGGCGCGGGTCACGTGAAGGGCGCGCTCAACATCGGCGCGCGGCCCGAGCTGTCGGTCTGGGCCGGGTGGCTGCTGGACCCCGAGCGTCCGATCCACCTCGTTCTGGGCGACGATCGCGAACTGCCGGACGTCGTGAAGCTGCTGTGGCGCACCGGCTTTACCGACTTCGGCGGCTATCTCGCCGGCGGCATGAGTGCTTGGCGCGAGGCCGGGCGCGACTTCGCACAGATCCCGCAGATCTCGGTGCATGAGCTGAAGGAGGCCAAGGACATCACCCCGCTCGACGTGCGCAAGCCCGATGAGTGGGAGGGCGGCCATATCCCCGGCGCGACCCATGCCTTCCTTGGTGAGTTGCGGGAGAAGCTGGACGAGCTTGATCGCTCCGCGATCTACGCCACCTACTGCGCCAGCGGCTTTCGCGCGAGCATCGCGTCGAGCCTGCTCGCGGCGCGAGGCTTTTCAAACATCTGCAACGTGCCGGGGAGCTGGAAGGCCTGGACCGCCGCCGGCTACCCCACCGAAACCCCCGAACACCAGTGAGGACCCAGATGGACAACGTCGTCGAGATCGACAGCAATCACAGCGTCGCGCGCTTCGCCCCGGACGAGGCCGCGCTGCGGCAGGCAGCCGATCAAGGCTTTCGCAGCGTGGTGAACTTCCGCACGGCGGAGGAAAAGCAGGAGATCACGCCGGACGAGGAACGGCGTCTCGCCGAAGCGGCGGGCCTCACCTACCTGCACCACCCGGTGGCGCCGGACGCGCTTGACGACGCGCTGGTGGACGATTTCCGTCAGAAGCTTGCGGACCTGCCGGGACCGGTGCTGTTCCACTGCGCCTCGGGCAAGCGCGCGGGCGCGATGACGCTCATGGCCTTGGCGGCTCGCGAAGGGCTGGACGGCGATGCGGCCCTCGCAAAGGGCCGTGAACGCGGCCTCGACCTGTCGCAGGAGAAGATTGGCCAGTTCGTAAAGGATTATGTGGACCGCAAGGGCCGGAGCTGAGGCACCGGTTGGCGGTCGACTGACAACCATCACCGCCACCACGAGAGCGTCGGCAACATCACCCCAGCCGACGCCTATCTCGGCAAGGCCTGAGCCATTCCCAATCCACGAAAGGAAATCAAAGCCAAGACCATCGAGAAGCGCCGTTCGTCGCATCGCCAGACGGCGACATGAACAGAAGCCCGAACGAGCCAGAGCCTCTGTTCGACATCAGGCCACCGTGTCCCAAATCATCTGACGACGGACACGCCGCACGGCGGCGCCTCATATGCCGTAGCGGTTTCATTGGAACCATCTGAAGAACACATCGATAGGTGAGGCGCAAAGGCTCAGCTGCTTTGGCTGCGCCGTCGTAGCATGTCGCTCACCGCGCGCACGACGCGGTACTGGCCTTCCTGCGCGATGCGGAAGTCCTCTCCGCCGACGGTTTCGTCTGCCGCCTCCGTGATCAGCGTTACCGGATAGAGTGCCTCGGCCTCGCGGCTTACCGTGAACGGGATGCAGCCCGCATGCACCTCGAAGCTCTCCGCCCCGACATAGCGGCGATAGAGATCGAGCATTCGACGGTTCTGCGCCATGAGCTCTGGAAAATCGACGAGCGCGTCGAGGCCGGCCTGCAGCACCGCGCGGGCCAACGCTTCTTGCGCCGGATCATGGCGCAGTATCAGGAAAAATCCTTTGGGTATGGTCCATTGGGCGAACCCACGCGGAATGTAGCCGGTCATTGGTCGGGTCCATTCATGCGAAGGGTAGCCATGCAGGTTCACATGCACCTCGGCCGGCAGCCGCGCATAGGCGAGGTCACGGATCGCGCTCTCGTAACGCCCGGCCCCGTGGCTCAGGTCAGCGCCGCTCGCGGTGTAGCGGGCGGCATGGTGCATGTGGCGCGGATTGTCGGCGCATAGGTCGCGGAACAGCGCATAGCCATCCGGATTCTCGAGCGGGTTCAGCGTGAAGCTCACCTCGCCTTCGGCGGCCAGATCCCGCCCCGCGCGCAGCGCCCCGACCATGGGCGAACTTTCGTTGGCATGCTGCCCGGCCGAAATCGCGATCCGCGCCGGACCATGTCCGACGACGTGCCGCCCCTCGACCGCCCGCCCCTGCCGCGAGCGGGCGGCATAGGCCACACCGCCGATCCCGGCGAGATGGGCCGAGATCTGGGCCGGATAGAGCCACTGCGTCGCCGCGTCGAGCGCAGGGCGCCCGGGCTGGTCGCGGTCGAGCGCTGGCTCTGCCCGCACGGTCTGGATCTCCAGCCGGGGCGTGCCGCCGCGCTGCACCAGCGGCACGATCTGACCGGCCTTGACCGAGCGCTGCCCCGGTGCAAGGCCGAGCCGCTCCTGGAAGATCTCCAGCGCAGTGAAGTAGATTTCCTCATGCATTGCCTCGGCCAGCGAGATCACCTCGGAGCCGACCGGCAGGACCTGATCTTCGTAGGGTAGCTCGACGATCACTTCGAGCCGGTCGAAGAACGGCCCATCGGGCTCATCCGGTGAGAGCGGATCGAGCGGCATCGCGCGCAGATGCACGCAGACCGTCTCGAAGATCGTCTCGTATTCAGTATGCAGGTGCCGCCCGCCCTGCCCGTCCTCGACCCAGCCACAGGCGGCGAGCGCCCGGCTGCCATCATCGAGTTCGACCCAGCGCACCGGCACCGGCACGATGTGGCGTGCCTCCGGCGTCTCGATCTCGTAGGCGGGCAAGCCCTCCGCCTCGTGCGGGCGCGGCGCAAAGGTGATTTCGCAATGCGAGACCAGTGCGTGCAGCGGGTAGCATTCGAGCCGGAACCGGTCCACGGGGCAGCCCTCGACCACCGGGTAGTGGATCGTGGCGCGGGGGGCATCGTCGAGCAGCCCCTGTTCCAGCACCTCATGCAGCAGCGTCTTGTAGGCCGAGCGCAGCCGCAGATCGCGCCCCTCGGCACGGGCCCGTGCCTGCGCTGCGCGCCGCGCGCTCGGGCCTTCGAAGACCCAGGCGGCGGTCGCGGTCGCGGGCAGCGTGTCGATCGTGCGGGCGAAGTCGCGTCTCGTCACTTCGTCGCCCCCAGAGGATCGAGCCGGTCGCGCAGCCAGTCGCCCAGCAGGTTCAGGCCCAGAACCGTCAGCATGATCGCGAGACCGGGAAAGATCGTGACCCAGGGCGCGGTCTGGATGTAGTTGCGGCCATCCGCCAGCATGCCACCCCAGCTCGGCACCAGCGGGTCGATCCCGAGGCCGAGGAAGGTCAGGCTGCTCTCCAGCAGGATGTTGTTGGCGACGTTCAACGTGGCGAGGATCACCAGCGGCCCCATCGCGTTGGGCAGGATGTGGCCGAACAGGATCTTGCGGTCCGGCAGGCCGTAGCTCTGCGCCGCCTGCACGAACTCCGCCTGCCTGAGCGAGAGGACAGAGCCGCGGATCAGCCGGGCGTATTGCACCCATTGCGCGACGATCATCAGCACGATGATCCGGTCGAGCCCGGGCCCGATAATCGCGATCACGGTCATCGCCAAGAGGATGAAGGGCAGCGCCAGTTGGATGTCGGCGAAGCGCATCAGGAACATGTCCCAAGGCCCGCGGTAATAGCCCGCCAGAAGGCCCACCACAGTGCCGATCACCACCGCGCCGAGCGCCGAGACGATGCCGACGAAGAACGACACGCGGCCCCCCACGACGACGCGGGCGAGAATGTCGCGTCCGAGCGGATCGGTGCCCAGGGGGTGGTTCCAGCCAGTGAATGGGGCGGTCAGCCGCGCTGTCAGGTCCATGGCGCGGCCGCCATCGGGAAACAGCAGCCCCGAGAGCGCCACGGCACCGCCGATCAGCACGATCAGCACGAGGCCTGCGACGAACTCGAAATTCTTGAAGCCCGTCATGGCGTCACTCCAGTCTGATGCGGGGGTCGAGCAGCATGTAGGTGAGATCGACCAGAAGGTTCACGGCGACGATCAGCACCGCGAGGATCGAGATCACCGTCTGCAGGATCGGGTAGTCGCGCTGCGCGATCGCCTCGATCGCGAGCGTGCCCATGCCGGGCCAGTTGAACACCAGTTCGACCACCACGAGACCGCCCATCAGCGAGCCGAACTGCAGGCCGAGATAGGTGACCAGCGCGATCGAGCTGTTGCGCAGCGCGTGCTTGTAGATCACCGCGGTCTGCGACAGCCCCTTGGCGCGGGCCACCATGATGAACTGCGACGACAGCACGTCGAGCATGGTGGTGCGCACGATGCGCAGGTTGGTCGAGGTCAGGATCACGCCGATGGTCACGGCGGGCATGATCAGCGATTGCGGCCCGATGAAGCCCGATGGCGGCAGCCAGCGCAGCGTCACCGAGAAGATCAGCACCAGCATGATGCCGAGCCAGAAATTGGGGAAGGACAGCCCCGCGAGAGACAGCACCCGCACCAGCTGATCCCCGAAAGAGCCACGATGCGTGGCGGCATAGATGCCCAGCGGCACCGAGATCAGCAGCGACACCGCCAGCGAGGTCAGCGCCAGAAGCAGGGTCGCACCAAGCGCGCCGGAAATCAGCGGCGCGATCGCGCCCCTGAAGAAGCTGTTGCCCAGTTCGCCGGTCAGCAGCCCGCCGATGAAATCGCCGTACTGCACGAGGAAGGGTCGGTTCAGGCCTAGCCCCTCGCGGATTCGCGCGAGATCTTCCGGGGTCACGTTCGCGGATTCCCGCAGCATCATCACCGCCGGGTCGCCGGTGAGACGGATCGCGAAGGAGACGAAGAGCGTCACCGCGGCCAGCACGAAACCGGCTTGGATCACGCGTTTGAGGATGAAGGAAAGGATGGGCAAGTCGGCCTCCGGACGGCAAAGCCCGGCGCGGAAAACAGCTTTCCCCGCGCCGGTTATGGGGTCTTACTCGGCGACGCTCACCTCGGTGAGGCGCAGCCGCTTGTCGGGGGCGGGCACGAAGCCCTCGACCCGGTCGGCCACCGCGTAGACCGTCTCCTCGTTGTAGAGCGGAATGTGGTAGGCCTCTTCATGCGCGAGCTGGGCGACCTTCTGCAGGATCTCCTCGCGCAGCTCCTGATCGGGCGACTGCCGCTGCTCGTCGAGAAGCGCGTTCATCTCCTCGGAGGTGCCGTAGGGGTTCCACTTCTCGCCTTCGTGGTAGGTCAGATAGGCGGTGTTGTCGAAGTCGAAGGTCCAGCCGCCCCAGCTGAACTGGTACATCTCGTTGGTCCGGCCCTGCGGCACGATCTCGTTGAGGAAGACGCCATCCTCGACCGGGTTCAGACCGACATTCAGCCCCACCGCGGCGAAGAAGCCGGTCAGCGCCTGTGCCACCTCGTTGAAGGTCGAGTTGCCGGCGCGGTAGTCGATGGTCATCTCGGTGCCCGGCGCGACGCCGGCCTCCTCGAGCAGCGCCATCGCCTGCTGCGGGTCGAAGGGATAGCCCTCAAGCTCGGGATCATGGCCGAAGGACAGCTCGCCCTGCAGGCTGGCGATCGGGCTGCCGCGCCCGGCGAGGAAGGCGTCGATCAGCGCCTGCTTGTCGACGGCCATGTTGAGCGCGCGGCGCACCCGCACGTCCTCGGTCACGGCGTCCTTGGTCTTCAACGCCAGCGAGTAGATGGAAGGCCCGGCCACCGCGACGATCCCGGCATTGTCAGCGGCCTCGATGGTCGGCACCGCCGAGAAGGCGACGTCGGTGACGAGGTCGACACCGCCCGACTGCAGCTCGGCCAGACGCGTCGCATCCTCGCGGATGAAGCGGAACACCAGCCCGTCGAGCTCCGGCGCACCCTCGAAGTACTCCGCGTTGGCCTCCAGCTCGATCCGCGCGCCCTGCTCGTAGCTGACGAATTTGAACGGGCCGGTGCCGACCGGGTTCATGTCGAAATGCTCCTGGCCGTTTTCCTCGATGTATTGCGGCGGTACGATCATCGCGCCGTAGCCCGACAGCTTGGTCAGAATCACCGGATCGGGCTGGGCCATGTGGAAATCGACGGTGGTCGCGTCGACGACCTCGACGCGGTCGATGGTGGTGTAGTTCGACTGCTGCGGACCGGCGCCGCCGACCTCGCCCAGAAGCCGGTCGAAGGTGTATTTCACCGCCTCGGCATTGAACGGCTCGCCGTTGTGGAACTGCACGCCCTCACGCAGCTGGAAGCGGATGCGCATGCCCTCGTCGAGCACTTCCCAGCTTTCGGCGAGGCCGGGCTGCAGATCGAGGTTCTCGTCGCGGCGCACGAGGCCGTCATAGATGTTCGAAGCGACCGAGCCCCAGGCGACAAGGAAGGTGTCGACCGGGTCCCAGTTGGCCGGATCCTGGCGCTGCGCCACGGTGAGCGTGCCCTCGGCGAGCGCGGGGGCGGCCGTAAGCGCGGTGGTGGCGGCCAGCGCCGCGATCAGCAGGCGCGATTTCAGATCCGTCATGATGCGATACCTTCCCTGTATTTTTCGAAGTCTTGATGATTGTCGGCCAGCAGGTGACCCGGCGCGACCTCGACGAAACCATGGCTGCGCCGCGGATCGCCGACCGGTCTGACCGGGCTTGGGATGTCGCCCGTCAGCGTGACGCGTTCCGGCGGACGGGTCGGGTCCATCACCGGAACGGCGCGCAGCAGGCGCTTCGTATAGGGGTGTTGCGGGGTCTCGAAGACCTGGCGACGGGTGCCCATCTCGACGATCTCGCCCAGATACATCACCGCGACGCGGTGGCTGACCCGCTCGACCACGGCCATGTCGTGGCTGATGAAGAGATAGGCCAGCCCGCGCCGGGCCTGGATGTCCATCATCAGGTTGATCACCTGCGCCTGCACGCTGACGTCGAGCGCCGAGACCGCCTCGTCGGCGATGATCAGTCCCGGATCGACCGAGAGCGCGCGGGCGATGGCGATGCGCTGGCGCTGGCCGCCGGAGAACTCGTGCGGGTAGCGCCCGGCGTGTTCGGGCTTGAGCCCCACCGAGGTCAGCAGATCGGCCACCTGCGCATCGGCGTTCGTCAGAAGCCCATGCGTCGCCATCGGCTCTGTCAGGCTCTGCTTCACCGTCTTGCGCGGGTTGAGCGAGCCGTAGGGGTCCTGAAAGATGTACTGGATCTCGCGCTTGAAGCGCTGCCGCTCGGCCGGATCGAGCGACAGGATGTCGGTGCCGCGATAGAGAATGCGCCCCGAGACGGGGGTGACGAGCTGCTGCAGCGTCTTGCCCACGGTCGACTTGCCCGAGCCACTCTCGCCCACCAGCGCCAGCGTCTCGCCCGGGTGGATCTCGAAGCTGACCTCCTCGGCGGCGTGGACGCGGTGGCTGATCCGGCCGAAGAAGCCCGAGGTTAGATCGTAGCGCGTCGTCACCTTGTCGAGCCGGACCAGCGGCTTGGTCCGTTCCGGCGCCGGATGCGCGTCGGTCTGATCGGCGGCCTGCCCGGGCAGGTCGAACTTGCGCGGATTTTCCTGGCCCTGCATGGCGCCGATCTTGGGTACTGCGGCCATCAGCGCCCGGGTGTAGTCGGCCTTGGGCCGCAGGATCACATCCTCGGCGCGGCCCGCCTCGACCATCTCTCCATGGCGCATCACCACGATCTCGTCGGCCATTTCCGAGACCACGCCCATATCGTGACTGATGAACACCACCGAGGTGCCGAACTCGGACTGCATATCGCGGATGATCTGCAGGATCTGCGCCTGGATCGTGACGTCGAGCGCGGTGGTCGGCTCGTCGGCGATCAGCAGGTCGGGGCGGCAGGATACCGCCATCGCGATCATCACCCGTTGCCGCATGCCCCCCGAAAGCTGGTGCGGGTAGCGGTCGAGCTGGGCGCGGGCATTGGGCAGCCGTACCAGCTCCAGAAGCCGCGCCGCCTCGTCGCGCGCTGCCCGTCCGCGCAGGCCCCGGTGCAGCTTCAGCGCCTCGCCGATCTGGCTGCCGATCGTGAAGACCGGGTCGAGCGAGGTCATCGGCTCCTGAAAGATCATCGAGATCCGGTTGCCGCGGATGCGGCGCAGCTCGGCTTCCGAGGCACCGGTGATCTCGGTCTCGCCCCCCTTGCCGTGCAGCTGGATGCGGCCCGAGGTGACGCGACCGCCGGTGAACTTCAACAGCCCCATCGCCGCCATGGAGGTGACCGACTTGCCCGAGCCGCTTTCGCCGACGATGGCGAGCGTGCCGCCGCGTGGAACTTCGAAGCTCAGGCCGCGCACGGCCTGAGTGTCGCCAAAGGAGATCGACAGATTCTCGACGGTTAGGATCGGAGCGGTCGTGGCATGCAAATCGGATTTCCTCCGGCCCTTTCACGGCAGTTACGTAACGCTAGTCGCGGCCAGCGTTAGTTGTAAACAAGTTCTTGGCGATTTACCGATATTTTTTCAGCGTACCGCGCTCAGACCGAGGCGACGGATCGCGCCGCTTGATCGTAAAGTCCTGACATTCCACGAAGAACTGTCGCCAACCGGCGCAATTCCTCGCTATCGGAGTCCATGGAGTGAAGCGTGTCTAGCAGGCAGATTTCCCGCAATTGCCGATATTTCTGGCAGATTTCGGCTCCGTGTTCGGTGGTGGCGTAGTAGCGCTCCTTGCCGCGGCGCTCACCTTCAACCAGCCCCTCGGCCACCAGCTTCTTGAGCGCGTAGGTCACGGTGTGCTGATCCTCGATATTGAGCACGAAGCATATGTCAGACAGGCGCTTCGGGCGCCCGCGATGATTGACGTTGTGCAGCACCAGCACGTCGAGCGCGCTGAAATTGGAGTGGCCGACCACCGCGGCGAGGCAGCGCGCCATCCAACGCGTGAAGGCGTTATGCGCCACGATCAGCCCGTATTCGTACTCCGAAAGCTCCCAGCCCTCATCTTGGGCGAGATGCTCCGACGACACGATCTTGGGTGTCTTCCTATCCTGCGCATCTGCGCCTCTTTTCATCCGTCCGCTCATGTCCGTCACGTCCTTTCGCTGTCTCCGTCAGGCTGCAACGCGGGCGCTTAACAATCAATCTATCGATTATCGTCGCGATCTTTGTCGGTAATTTATCGACATATTGTTGATATCTGCTGGGGACCGCTCTAGCGTCCCGGTAACCCTGCTGATCCGGAGATCCGAGATGGAGCTGATCGCCGCCCGCCCCCTGGCCGACCGGGCCGTCACTTTCGAGCTCGCGACCCGGGTGGGCCCAGAGGCCACGGCGCGCGTCGGTGCGGCGCAGGCGCGGCTGGCCGCGATGCTCGAGAGCGGCGAATTGCCCGGTGCGCTGGAGCTGTCGCGCGCCTTCTGCTCGATCACCCTGCATTACGATCCGCTCCAAGGCCGTCAGGCCGATCTCGTCGCGCGGGTCCGCCTCGCCCTCGAGGGCACCCCGCCCGAGGCCCGCGAGGGCGGTCGCCTATGGCGGCTGCCCTGCTGTTACGAAGGTGAGGATCTCGATGATCTGGCTGCCCGGCTCAAGCTGAGGCGTGAGGAAATCGTGACCCGCCATGCCGCAAACGAGCACCAGGTCTACGCGATCGGTTTCCTGCCCGGCCTGCCCTTCATGGGCGAACTTCCCGAGGGCTTTTCGGTGCCGCGCCGCACCAGCCCCCGCACCCGGGTGCCGCAAGGCTCCGTTGCCATCGCCAACGGATTAACGGTGATCTACCCCTTCGAGAGCCCCGGCGGCTGGCACATCGTCGGGCGCTGCCCGGTGCCGCTCTTCGAGGCAGAACGTGCTGCCCCGGCCCTGCTCGAGGCCGGCGATCGCGTCCGCTTCGACCCGGTGTCGATGAAGGAGTTCGAACGGATCGGGGCCGCGCTGGCGCAGGGCACCATCGATCCTGCCAGCTTCGCGGAGACGGCCCGATGAACGCCCGTCTTCTCCTCCTCCGCGCCGGAGCGCGTAGCCTTCTACAAGACACCGGCTTTCGGGGCGGACGCGGAATCGGCGTGCCGGCTGCGGGTGCACTCGACGGCGACGCGCTCTATTTGCTGAATCGGCTTCTGGGCAACGCCTCCGATGCCGCTGCGATCGAAGTTGCCCTCGTGGCGCCGAAACTGCGGGCCGAGGACGGGCCGGCGCGGCTCGCGCTCGGGCCCGGGCTGAGCGGACAGGTGTCTGGTGACAACCCGCGCAAAGTGAGCGCTTGGACCGCCTTCACCTTGCATCCGGGCGAGACCGTCGCACTGACGCTCGACGCGGGCTGTCCTGTGGCGCTGATCGGGATCGGCGGCGAGATCGACCTGCCCATGTCGCTTCGTAGCCGCTCCACCCTGCCACGCGCCGGTCTCGGCCCCGTCGGTCGAAGATTGGAAGACGGCGACGTTCTCCCCATCCAAGGCTCGGCGAGGGACCCGGGCGACCTGACTTTCGCCGCACCCCCCCGGGCCGAAACAGGCCCGCTGCGCGCCGTTCCCGGTCCGCAGACCGAGTGGTTCACCGACGCCGCGCACGAGACCTTCTTCGCCGCCGATTACGGCGTCAGCGTCGAAACCGACCGCATGGGCATGCGTCTCGAAGGACCGCGGCTCACCCATTCCGGACGGGGTGCCGACATCGTCTCGGACGGCATTGCGCCCGGCGCGATCCAGGTGCCCGGCAGCGGCCAGCCCATCGTGCTTCTGGCCGATGCCCAGACCACCGGCGGCTATCCCAAGATCGCCACGGTGATCGGCGCCGATCTGTCGCGCCTCGCCCGGCTCGCGCCCGGCGACAGGCTGCGCTTTACCGCCGTGAGCATCGAGGAGGCCGAGACCGCCGCACGCGCGCGGCGTGCCGAGCTCGACCGGATCGCAGAAGCTGTCATCCCCGCCAGCGCCGGACGGATCGATTTGCGCGCATTGTGGCAGGTCAACCTCGTGGGCGGCGCGGTCGACGCGCTCCGCCCCGATCATTTCCCGCATCACTCCGAGCCGGAGGTCCGCCCGTGAAGATCAACCTCAACGCCGATCTCGGCGAAAGCTTCGGCCGCTATGTCATCGGCAATGACGAGGAACTGCTCGGCGTGGTCGGCGCAGCCAACATCGCCTGCGGCTTTCATGGCGGAGATCCGGTGGTGATCGCACGCGCCATTGCGCGCGCGAAGGAGACCGGTGCGAGCATCGGCGCGCATCCCGGGCACGCCGACCTGCAGGGCTTCGGTCGACGCGCCATGGCGCTCTCGAGCGAGGAGCTGCGCCTTTCGGTGATCTACCAGATATCGGCGGTGACGGGCATGGCCCATGCCCTCGGCCATCCGATAACCCA
Organism: Limimaricola variabilis; assembly: GCF_034371605.1. Classification (NCBI taxonomy): domain Bacteria; kingdom Pseudomonadati; phylum Pseudomonadota; class Alphaproteobacteria; order Rhodobacterales; family Paracoccaceae; genus Limimaricola; species Limimaricola variabilis. The sequence continues at coordinate 1,822,263 of NZ_CP139691.1, forward strand.
CGTCAAACCGCATGGGGCGATGAACAACCAGGCCTGCGTCGATCGCGCCATGGCCGATACCATCGCCCGCGCCGTGGCTGAGACCGATCCGGATCTGATCCTGCTCGCCCCCGCCCTGTCCCAGCTCGCGGCCGCGGGCGATGCGGCGGGCCTGCGCGTCGCGCTCGAGATTTTCGCCGACCGGACTTACGAGGCTGACGGCAGCCTGACCCCGCGCAGCCGCCCCGGATCGGTTCTCCATGGGAAAGGCGAAGCGCTCGCGCATGTGAAGCGCATGATCGAGGCGGGCGGCATCGTCACCCGCGAGGGCTCGGTACTGCCGACGCCGTTCCATTCGATTTGCGTGCATGGCGACGGCGCAGAGGCGCTCGCCACCGCCCGCGCGCTGCGCGCGGCACTTGCCGATTGGGGCCATGCGCCGGTCACTTTGCCCGAAGCCATGGCGGGCTGAGCCCAGCCGCGCCCATCGCGTGACCGCCGCGCAAAGGCCTACGACGATGCCTCAAAAGGTGGCGTCGAGCCCCCAGAGCGAGGCTCTCGACGCGGTCATGACAATGGGGAGCAATCCGGCCACATGGTCGGCGAAGAGATTGCAGCGCTTATTTTACCGGGATTTTGGCTTGAAGCCCGGTCCTACGGATTGACCCGGCACTTCCAGCACACTGTGGGCATAGCTGGTCTTTATCCGGCTGGTTTCGGCGAGGGATTCTTCAGCCCTATCGCTTGGCAGCCCTTCATTCCGTCCCTATCGAAAGACTGGTTCTCGGTAACTTTTTCGGTACCGGCTTTGCAGGAGCCTATTGCCGACGTCCGGCGCGCTCGCTGAAGGCGGCGACCGTCTTAAGCCTAAGGCCACTGCGCCAAAGATGGTGCAGCGGCCTCATTTATCTTGTATCTTGCGAGAATGGTCGAAAGAGCCGGCCGATGGTCAACTTGTCGTTGGTTTCTCAACTCGGACCCCGAATAGGGGGCCGAGCGGAGGCTCAGGAAGCGAGCGGGTCCTTGCCCGCGAGCAAGGGCCGGTCGATCTGATACAGGAGATCTTCGAGCAGCTCGGTCAGCAGGCAGATCGTTTCGACTTCCGCCGAGCCCGGGTGCAAGTTCGAGAACAGTTCGCTCTCAAGGCAGTCGGGATCACCGACGTTCTCGAGCGCCAGTAGGCGATGGATCACGACGAGATCCCGCCTGGTGCGAGGATTCATTCGCGTCGCCGCCTCCAGTTGGAGCGCGCACGAGCGGACCCGGCTCTCGCCTGCCTTCCCGCCCAGATGCCGTGCTGCATTCGCCAAGTCCTGTCCATGGTCGAGGAAAAGGGTACGCGCGAGGTCGAAGGTCTCACGCGCGGGTTCAGTATGAGTGAAGTCGAACATCGACTATCTTTTCTCAGTTTGCGCTGCTCCGCTGCGGCAGCTTCAAGGCCCCCTACCCTCCTCTCTGGGGATGTGCGTCGTGGCTTCAAAAGGAAGGTTGGCCGGGCGGAAAAAACACGAAACGAAATTCTGGATTTTTCTCAGTGCGGCCGAACCGTGCCGAGAGCTGGACTTGTCTCTCCGGCTGATCTCGAATGCGATCCAAATGTTGGAGCGAAGCAATGGAACAGCGGCAAGTCGGACGAACTGGTTTGATGATCGACACATTCGGGCTTGGCGGCGCGCCGCTTGGCGGAAACTTCGTCGATCTGGATTATGCCCAGGCAGCCGAACTGATCCGAGCCGCCCAAGAGGCAGGACTGAGCTACTACGACACGGCACCGTGGTACGGCTTCGGCCGATCGGAACGCGTCATGGGCGACATGCTGCGCGGTACGGACTACGTCTTGTCGGACAAGGTCGGTCGGCTTCTGAAGCCCGGTGGGGTCGAGAACCCCGAGGACTACGGCATGATCGATCCGCTGCCGTTCCACGTCGTCTACGATTACGGCTATGACGGGATCATGCGGGCCTTCGAGGATAACCTCCAGCGCCTGGGGCTCGACCGTATCAATATCCTGCTGGCACACGACATTGGCGCCTTCACCCATGGCGAAGACAACGCCCGCCACTTCGCGGATCTCGCCGAAGGCGGCTATCGCGCCATGGACGAGCTGCGCAGATCCGGCCACGTCAAGGCGATCGGCCTGGGCGTCAATGAGAACCAAGTCTGCATGGACGCGCTCGGGATCGGCGATTGGGACGTGTTTCTTCTTGCGGGCCGATACACGCTTCTGGAGCAGTCACCGCTCGATACGCTCTTCCCGGCTTGCCGGAGCGCCGGCACCACGATCATCTGTGGTGGCCCCTTCAACTCGGGTATCCTGGTGGGCCGCGAGACCTGGAACTACGCGGAGGCCCCGGTCGAGATCGCCGACAAGGCACGCGCGCTCGCAGATGTGGCTGATGCATTCGGGGTGCCACTGGCAGCGGCCGCCCTGCAATTCCCACTTGGAAGCGACATCGTCACCTCGGTGATCCCGGGGCCCCGAGACAAGGCCGAGCTCCAGCAGAACCTCGAATGGTTCACGACGCCAATCCCGGATGAACTTTGGATTTCGCTGAAATCGAAAGGTCTGCTACACGAGGCCGCTCCGGTTCCATCAGGGCCCTGAAGGGCTCAAGGCACCCTTCGGCTACCAAGAGCCCCATTTGCGCTTGCAGAGTTGATGCAGCCGTTCGTCGACGGGCTCTCCCCATATGCACGAGGTCAAAGGATCTCGATTAACGCCCAAGACGCGCTCAACTGGAAATTGCTTCCCCACGCAAAGCTCAGCCAAACGGCAGCTAAGGGTTCTCTATCACCACTTCCTCGAATGAGGCCAAAGTCATTCATAGAGGTCACAATCTTCGAGAAAATACCCACTGCGGCAAGGAACGCTTGATGTCGGGAATGGGATTGATAGGAACGCCTTCCACGCGCCCGCGCGGAATGAGATAAAATGAATTGGCGACCAAGGCGGATGAGCCCGAGCGGGCTCAGTCTTGGTCGCTGGCCACTCACAGAAGGACGCCAGGAATGGCTAATTATGATCTCGACAAGATGGACCTCGACGAGCTGAAGAAGCTGCAAAAGGCGGTCAATAAGGCGGTGGAAGATTTCCATGAGCGCAAGCGTCGAGAGGCACTCGCCGCTGCGGAAAAGGCGGCTGCGGAGCTGGGCTTTAGCCTCGGCGAGTTGACCAGCGGCCAGAAGACCAGCAAGAAGACTAATACTGGAATGCCGCCGAAGTATCGCAACCCGCAAAATCCCGATCAGAGCTGGAGTGGACGTGGTCGGCGACCGCAGTGGGTTGTCGAAGCGACTGAAAACGGCATCGATATCGAAGAATTCAGAATCGATCGAGCTGCCTAATCATCGGTCAGCCAAGAGCCTCATCTGACCTCTTGGTATCTATCGGAGGCCAGCGCCAGGAGCGACTAAAGCCTACACTCTTTATTCCAAGCCATTGCATTCAATGCTCGAATTGCAGACCCGAGGATCACTCCATTTTTATCGGGTCTCACCCAAACGCGGAGTGGCCCCCACAGAAGCCACTCCGCAATTTTCCAATTTTCGCCTTCGACCATCACTCCATCGGGATCATCAGATGGGCGTAGGGCGTTCCAGGCCACATAACCCACGGCTCGTTAGCGCCGCTCGGAACTTTCTGCGGATAAGCGTCGAGCATCGGTTTCGCCTCCGAGCCAACGATCATCACGTGTGGTCCGGCGGCTATCCACTCGTTGTCCCCAGTCTCGCCCTCGGCATATGGATCAATATTGCTGGCTCCCTCGTCACCGAGAAGCATATAGACGAAGCCAAGCGTTTGCGGCGGGTCCTCTTTATTCATCCATGCTTGCAGGAACGACATAGCGGCCTCATCGGCGCACATCGGGTCAGTGCCGGGATACATGCACGTCCAGCCGTTGCTGCCTTCGCGGAGCGTCGTCATCTCGCCCTCTGCGGAAACGTTCAGGAGCGTTGCATTTTCGAGTACGGCAGCGGGTGCAACGCCATTAAGCCGCTGCATGAGGTCCTCGGGAGAAGCATCATCTGTCTGCGCGATGCCAGAGGAGGCAATCAGCATGCAGATTAGCACAGTCGCAGTCCTTGACGAGAGTTTCATGGGAGCGCCTTCCTATTGAGGTTCACGCTATCGCCATCAAATATCACCGCGCGATGGCGGTAGTGCTGTAGACTCTACGCCCATGCTCAAGCGTTGGCAAAGACTTCCTATTTCTCTTCTACTTTCAATCTCGCGGGTACAGCCACCATAAGGCACATTCCCCTAAGACCAAACCTGGCGTTGACCAGTAGGATTGGTGCGGCGGCGCGAGTGGCCAGTTTAGGACATTGGCAACCACATCTGCGTTAGTTGAGCCTCGCCGGGCAAGTCGAGTCAATTTCTTCGGAAAGAAAAGGTTAATTAAGCGGCACCCTTCCACTTGAGCTGCCCCACCTGAGTGCTCCAGGTCAATTGTTAGTGCATGGTCGGTCTCCGCTCGATGGGCACGATGTTTTCCGGTGCCGGCGGGCGATAGCCTAAGGCACTGTGGGGCCTGACCGTGTTGTAGTGCTTTCGCCATCGCTCGATCAGGATCTGCGCCTCGCGCAGTGAGTAGAAGATTTCCCCATCGAGCAGCTCGTTGCGGAAGCGGGCGTTGAAGCTCTCGCAATAGCCGTTCTCCCAAGGTGATCCGGGTTCGATGAAGGCGGTCTTGGCACCGACGGCCTCGATCCAGTCCCGCACCTTCGTGGCCACGAATTCGGGGCCATTATCTGAGCGAATGAACTCGGGCGGCCCGCGCAGGATGAACAGGTCCGTCAGGGCATCGACCACGTCGGTGGAGTTGAGCTTCCGATCGACATGGATCATCAGCGCCTCCTTCGTGAACTCGTCGATGATATTGAGGGTGCGGTAGGCTCGGCCGTCATGCGTCCGGTCCTGGACGAAGTCGTAGGACCAGACGTGGTTCGGTCGCTCCGGTCGCAGCCGGACGCACGAGCCGTCATTCAGCCAGAGCCGGCTTCGTTTCTTCTGCTTCTGCGGGACTTTCAGCCCCTCACGCTTCCATATGCGTTCGACCCGCTTGAGGTTCACCTGCCAGCCGGACTGGTTCAGCAGCGCCGTGATGGGGCGGTATCCGTAGCGGCCATACTGGCGCGCCAGCTCGATGATGTCCGCCGTCAGGCGCGCTTCGTCCGGTCGGCCGCGTGGCACCTTTCTCTGCGTGGAGCAGTGCTGGCCCAGCGTGCGGCAGGCGCGACGCTCGGAGACGCCCAGTTCCCGCCGCACATGGTCGATGCATTGGCGTCGGCGCGAGGGGCTCAGAAGTTTCCCCGCGCCGCCTCGGCCAGGATGAGCTTGTCGAGCGTCAAATCGGAGACCGCCCGCCTGAGCCGTTGGTTCTCCTTCTCAAGCTCCTTCAGCCGCTTCAGCTGGCTCCGGCTCATGCCGCCATATTGCCGGCGCCAGCGATAGTAGCTCTGCTGCGTGATCCCGACTTGGCGCACCGCATCGGCGACCGGCATGCCTTGGCCATGCAGCACCTCAATCTGCCGCAGCTTCAGCACGATGTCTTCGGGCTTCTCTCGCTTTCCAACCATCCAGTGGTCCTCCTCCTAACGAGATAAATCAATCTCAGTGGGCGGAGCACTTCAGTGGGGGCAGCTCATCGGGCTACGCCTCGATTCTCGTGGACCGAGACGAACTGCAGAGCAAGTTGCACAACGATCGGGCCCCCGGCCTTACGCTAGAGGTGTTCGCCAAGTCGATGGGGCTCAAGCCGACACAGGCGACGCAACTGGTTGCCTCCGGGCACATTTGCGCCACCAAAGTTGCCAACCCAAAGCGCAAGACGGTTCAATCGTATATCACCGACAGCGATCTTCGAGACTTCCAATCGGTCTTCGCCCCGCTGCGCCAGTTGTCGCTGGATACAGGATGGTCATGGCAGAAGCTGCTGTCGCCCGCTTTCGGCCTGCAGGAATGGCGGTTTTCCAACGGCGGGGTGGAACACAAGAACCTCTTCATGTGGTCGACCCTCGAACACCACTTTCTGTGCCGGTGGCCGAAACGAGAATGACCCCGGCATGGCTGCCAGGGTCATCGAAGAAACTGCTTGACGTGCAACTCGCAGGCTTATGCCTTCAATTCGCACTCATATGCCTTTCTGGCAACTGTGACAGCTCAGCTCATCCGCACTTCGAATGACCGCAGCTGCCGCAGGTCATGCAACCTTCGACCATGCGCATCTCGAAGCCGCCGCAGGAGGGGCAGGACTTGCCGCGTGGCGCGTCGAGATTGACGACCTGCTGTTGCGGATCTTCCTTGAGCCCCTGCCCTTCCCCGGCGAGGAAGCCGGTGGAGATCATGTGCTTCTCGATCACGCCGCCGATCGCCGCGAGGATCGAGGGGACGTATTTGCCCTGCATCCAGGCGCCACCGCGCGGGTCGAACACCGCCTTGAGCTCCTCGACCACGAAGGAGACGTCGCCGCCGCGCCGGAACACCGCCGAGACCATCCGGGTCAGCGCCACGGTCCAGGCGAAATGCTCCATGTTCTTGGAGTTGATGAACACCTCGAAGGGCCGGCGATGGCCGCCGACGACGAGGTCGTTGACGGTGATGTAGATCGCGTGCTCGCTGTCGGGCCACTTCAGCTTGTAGGTCGCGCCTTCGAGCTCGGCGGGCCGGTCGAGCGGCTCGGACATGTAGATCACCTCGCCGCCCGTGGCCTCCTTCGGCGCCGACTTGGCCTCGGGTGCCTTGGCGGGCTCGGAGACCGACAGCACCGAACCGGTGATGTCGTTCGGGCGGTAAGTGGTGCAGCCTTTGCAGCCGGTCTCGTAGGCCTCCATGTAGACGTCCTTGAACGCCTCGAAGGAGATGTCCTCGGGGCAGTTGATCGTCTTGGAGATCGAGCTGTCGATCCACTTCTGCGCCGCGGCCTGCATCTTCACGTGGTCCATCGGGGCCAGCGTCTGGGCGTTGACGAAGTAGTCGGGCAGCTCCTTGTCGCCGAACTTCTCGCGCCAGGCCTGCACGGCGTAGTCCACCACCTCTTCCTCCGTGCGCGAGCCGTCCTTCTGCAGCACCTTGCGGGTGTAGGCATAGGCGAAGACCGGCTCGATACCCGAGGACACGTTGCCCGCATAGAGCGAGATGGTGCCGGTCGGCGCGATCGAGGTCAGCAGCGCGTTGCGGATGCCGTGCTTGGCGATCGCGTCGCGCACGTCCTTGTCCATCTGCTGCATGTTGCCCGAGGCGAGGTACTTCTTGGCGTCGAACAGCGGGAAGGCGCCCTTCTCCTTGGCCAGCTCGACCGAGGCAAGATAGGAGGCCCGCGCGATGCGCTTCATCCAGGCTTCGGTCTGCGCCGCCGCCTCGTCCGAGCCGTAGCGCAGGCCGACCATCAGCAGCGCGTCGGCAAGACCGGTCACGCCGAGACCGATGCGGCGCTTGTTGCGGGCCTCTTCGGCCTGCGCGGGCAGCGGGAAGTTCGAGGCGTCGACGACGTTGTCCATCATCCGCACGGCAGTCGCCACGAGATCGTCGAGCGCGGCCTCGTCGAGACGGGCACCCTCCTCGAAGGCGTCGGTCACCAGCTTGGCGAGGTTGATCGAGCCCAGCAGGCAGGCGCCGTAGGGCGGCAGCGGCTGCTCGCCACAGGGGTTGGTGGCGCTGATCGTCTCGCAGTAGCCCAGATTGTTCATCTGGTTGATGCGGTCGATGAAGATCACGCCCGGCTCGGCCTGCTCGTAGGTCGACTTCATGATCGCGTTCCACAGGTCACGCGCCTGCACGGTCTTGTAGACCTTGCCCTTGAAGACGAGATCCCACGACCCGTCGGCCTTCACCGCTTCCATGAAGGGATCGGTGACCAGCACCGACATGTTGAACATGCGCAGGCGGGCCGGGTCGGACTTGGCGGTGATGAAGTTCTCGACGTCGGGATGGTCGCAGCGCATCGTCGCCATCATCGCGCCGCGACGCGAGCCGGCCGACATGATGGTGCGGCACATCGCATCCCACACATCCATGAACGACAGCGGGCCGGAGGCGTCGGCCGCGACGCCCTTCACCTCGGCGCCGCGCGGCCGGATGGTCGAGAAGTCGTAGCCGATGCCGCCACCCTGCTGCATGGTCAGCGCGGCTTCCTTGAGCATGTCGAAGATGCCCGACATCGAATCCGGCACGGTGCCCATGACGAAGCAGTTGAACAGCGTCACGGCGCGCGCGGTGCCGGCACCGGCGGTGATCCGGCCGGCGGGCAGATAGCGGAAATCCTCGAGCGCGGCGTAGAACTTGTCCTCCCACAGCGCCGGGTCCTTCTCGGGGGCGGCCAGGGCCTTGGCGATGCGGCGCCAGCTGTCCTCGACGGTGGCGTCGATGGGCGTGCCGTCGCTTTGCTTGAAGCGGTACTTCATGTCCCAGATCTGTTCGGCGATGGGCGCGGCAAAGCGGGTCATGGGACGATCCTTCGGCTTGAAACTTATCGGAATTTCAGGGGACTTGGCTGCCCCGACGGTGATCGTGGATATAGTGTATCATAGCACGTTCCAAGCTACAGATTGTGTTTGACACAGCCTTATCCACAAGAAATTGCGATTTTGCCACAACACGAAATCGAGAGTTGCGGCTCTGCCCCCGGGCTCCTAAGTCGTTAACCATGCTGCATCTCATCAAGCTTTCGGTCGGAACGGAGGATGTCTCCGATCTCGCTGCCTGGCAGGGCGACCGCCGCGGGCAAGGCCCCGACGGTCTGCCGCGCCACGTCACCCGCATGTGGCCCAAGCGCGCCGAGGAAGTGCTCGGCGGCGGATCGATCTACTGGGTGATCAAGGGGGTGATTCTGTGCCGGCAGCGGGTGCTACGATTCGATGAGGTCGATCGCGGCGACGGCATCCGCCGCTGCGCGATCGTCTGCGAGCCGGGACTGGTGCGGGTGGCGGCGACGCCCAAGCGCGCCTTCCAAGGCTGGCGCTACCTCGCCGAAGGCGACGCGCCGCGCGACCTCGCGCCGGGACGCGAGCACGAGGAGCCGCTGCCGCCCGCATTGCAGGCGGCACTGGCCGAGATCGGCGTTCTCTAAATCAGATCCCGAGCCGGTCCTCGAGCGCGTCGAGCGTGGCGCGATGCGCATCCGACCAATCGGCGCTGTTCGACTTGAACAGCGTCGCCTGGCTCGAATGGATCAGCCCGTCGGAGAGAATCTTCAGCCCGTTGGCCCGCAGCGTCTCGCCGGTCGAGGTGATGTCCGAGATCGCCTCGGCGGTCTCGTTGCGCACCACGCCCTCGGTCGCGCCCTGGCTGTCGACCAGCTGGTAGTCGGCGACGCCGTGCTCGCGCAGGAACTCGCGCGTCAGCCGGTGATACTTGGTCGCGATCCTGAGGCGGAAACCATGGCTGCGGCGGAAGGCCGAGGCCACCGCGTCGAGATCGTCGAGCGTGTCGACATCGACCCAGCCCTGCGGCACCGCGATTACCAGATCGGCGCCGCCGAAGCCCATCGGCGCCAGCTCGCGCAGGCGCAGATCCCAGCCCGCCACCTTCTCGCGCACGAGGTCTGAGCCGGTGACGCCGAGATGCAGCCGCCCGGCCGCCAGCTCGCGCGGGATCTCGCCCGCGGAGAGAAGCGCCAGTTCGACCCCGTCGATTCCCTCCACCACACCGGCATATTCGCGGTCGTTGCCGCGCTTGCGCAGGCTCAGCCCGCGCGCACCGAACCAGTCGAAGGTCTTTTCCATGAGCCGCCCCTTGGACGGCACGCCGAGACGGATCGTCATGCCCGGCCCTCCCTAATGCGGACCACGAGCTCGGGCCGGACCACGCCGCCCACCGCCGGCACCGCGCGCCCCTGCCCCAGCACCCGGGTCAGCGCGTCGTAGCGCCCGCCCGTGGCCACGGGCGGCAGATCGGCGCGCGTCGCATGGTGAAAGCCGAAGACGAAGCCGTCGTAGTATTCGAGCGTGGTGCGCCCGAAGCTGCCCTCGAAGGGCAGCGTGCCGACATCGACGCCGCGCGCCGCCATGGCGTCGAGACGGCGCGACAGCCCGGTCACGGCGTCGCCGATGGCGGGCATGTCCACCGCGATGTCGCGCAGGCTCGACAGCACGTTGGGTGCGGTCTCGCGCAAGTCGAGGATCGCGTCGATCAGCGCCACTTCCTCTTCCGAAAGCGGGGGCGTCTCGGCCTCGGCGCGCAGCGTGGCGATCCGGGCCCGGACCTCCTCGCGCGAGCGCAGCCCGACCACCGGGCCCGCCGCTTCGAAGGGATCCTTCATGGCGAGCAGCGCCTTCTTGTGCGCCGGCAGCGGCACCCGCGCGCCGTAGCGATCGAGAAGCGCCCGGAATCGGCGGGGCCGCCAGACATGGCGCGACAGCGCCGCCTTGCGCGCCTCGGTCGTGCGCAGCCCGCGCACCGCAGCCATCAGGATGCCGATGTCGCCGGTCGCCGGGCGCAGGTCCAGCCCGGCCAACGCCTCGGCGATGGTGGCGAAGACCTCGGCGTCGGCCTGTGCCGGATCGCCGCCGAAATGCTCGAACCCGACCTGCAGGAACTCGATCGGCCGCTCCGGGTCGGTCTCCTGCCGCCGGAACACCTCGCCCGCGTAGCAGTAGCGCGCCGGGTCGCCGCCCTCTTCCATATGCGCCCGCACCACCGGCACGGTGAAGTCGGGCCGCAGCATCATCTCGCCCCGGAGCGGGTCGGCGGTGACATAGGCGCGGGCACGGATGTCCTCGCCATAGAGATCGAGCAGCACATCGGCGGGCTGCAGGATCGCGGTGTCCACCGCCTGCGCGCCCAGCCCTTCGAAGATCGCGCCGAGCCGCGCCGCCTCCGCGCGGGTCGCGGCGCCCATGGGACCGGGCATCATGAGGATTGTCCCTCGATCATCGCGCGGACGCGCGCCACCAACTCGGCGCGCGGCACCTCGATCTGCGAGGGGCGGTCCTTCCACTCTTCCAGCGTCGCGTTCTCGGCGATCTGCGCGCCGAGGATCAGGTCCTTGATCTGCACAACGCCGCGCTCTTTCTCGTCGCCGCCTTCGATCACCGCGACCGGGCTGCCGCGCCGGTCGGCGTATTTCATCTGGTTGCCGAAGTTCTTGGGGTTGCCGAGATAGACCTCGGCGCGGATGCCCGCGGCGCGCAGCTCGGACGCCATCGCCTGGTAATCGGCCATGCGGTCGCGATCCATCACAGTGACGACGACCGGACCCTGCGCCTCGGTCGCGCCGCGCCCCTTGGCGGCCAGCGCCGCCAGCAGCCGGTCGACCCCGATCGACACGCCGGTGGCGGGCACGGTCTGGCCGGTGAAACGCTTGACCAGATCGTCGTAGCGCCCACCGCCCGCGACCGAGCCGAACTGGCGCGGACGGCCCTTCTCGTCGAGGATCTCGAAGGTCAGCTCGGCCTCGAAAACCGGACCAGTATAGTAGCCGAGACCGCGCACCACCGAGGGGTCGATCACGACACGATCGGGCCCCATGCCCTGCGCCGCCAGCAGCCCGGCGATGGTCTCCAGCTCGTCGACGCCCTCGGTGCCGATGGCGGAGGCGCCGACCAGCTCGCGCAGCCGCGCCAGCGTGCCTTCGGCCGTGTCACGCCGCGCATCCATGAAGCCCATGACGACCTCGGCCTGCGCGGCCCCGAGACCCGCGCCCTTGGTGAAGTCGCCGCTCTCGTCCTTGCGGCCCTCGCCCAGCAGCATCCGCACGCCATCGGTGCCGAGCCGGTCGAGCTTGTCGATGGCGCGCAGCACGATCCCGCGCTCGGCGGCGAACTTCTCCGGGTCGGACGGGTCAAGGACGCCCGCCACTTCCATCACGCCGTTCAGAACCTTGCGGTTGTTGACGCGGACGATGTAGTCGCCGCGCGAAATGCCGACGGCTTCCAGCGTGTCGGCGAGCATGGCGCAGATCTCCGCATCGGCGGCGACCGACGGCGCGCCCACCGTGTCGGCATCGCATTGATAGAACTGCCGGAACCGGCCCGGTCCGGGCTTCTCATTGCGCCAGACCGGCCCCATCGCATAGCGCCGATAGGGCGTGGGCAGGTCGTTGCGATGCTGGGCATAGACCCGCGCCAGCGGTGCGGTCAGGTCGTAGCGCAGCGCCAGCCAGTCGCCGGGCTTCGCACCCTCGACGTCCTCTTGCCAGGCGAAGACGCCCTCGTTCGGGCGGTCCACATCGGGCAGGAACTTGCCCAGCGCTTCGACGGTCTCGACGCCGGAGGTTTCGAGCGCGTCGAAGCCGTAGCGATGATAAACCTCCGCGATCCGACGCAGCATCGCGGCGCGCGCGGTGACCTCGGCGCCGAAATAGTCGCGGAACCCCTTCGGCGTCTCGGCGCGGGGGCGGCGGATCTTGTCCTTGGCCATGGATGGCGTCCTCGTCAGGAGCGGGAGTCGCGCGCGGGCTTAGCGCGGGGCGGGTCCGGGGGCAACCTCCGGGCTTGAAACCGGGACGCCGCTGATGTGTTTAGGGGGCATGACAGACCAGATCGACATCGAAGAGCGGCTGAGCCATCTGATCCGAACGGTCGAGGACCTGTCGGACGTGGTGGCGCGGCAGGAGCGTGACATCGACGCCCTGACCCGGCGCATGCGGATGCTGGGCGAAAGGCTCGCCGAAGCGGAGGCCGAGTCGGATAGCGGCGTCACCATCGGCAACGAGCGCCCGCCGCACTACTGAGGTTCAGCCCTCCACGCCCCGGGCCACAAGCCGCCCGTCATGCAGCAGCATGTCGGCATGCCGTCCGCTCGCGCCGAAGGCGGCATAGGCGGTGAGCAACGTGGTGTTGCGCGCCAGCCCGGCGCTGGCGCGCCCACAGGGCTGGCCGACGGGCACGCCGCAAAGCTCGGCCTTCACTGCCTCGTAGGCCGGCTGCACCGGGCTGTGGGTGATACCGGCCCCGTAGGCCGTGGCCTCGAGCGTGGCCGCATCGCCGAACAGGGCCAGTGCCGCGGTGAACTGGACCGCGCAGCCATCATCGAAGCCGGTGAGGTAATGCGTTCGCGGCGCGGTCGTGCCCGGCGCGGTGTCGTACAAGGTGAAGCCCGCCTCACGTGCGACCGGCGCGCCCAGCGCCGCGTTTGATAGGCCACAGCGCTTCGCCGCTGGCCCGAAGGCCAATGTCGTGCCGGCACCGACCTCGGGCAGGTCGAGCCCGGGAAGCGAGGCACTGCCACCACCGCCGGTCGCGCAGGCGGCGAGCAGCGCGAGGGCCGAGAAGGCGGGAATGGCACGGCGCATGTGGGACCTCCGGGTGTATCGCTAGCGTTCTAGCGCCTGATCCCGTCGCGTCCATCCCGCGGGCTGGCTCAGACCTCCTCGACCTCGATCACCCCGGGCAGCGATCTGAGCGCGCCCTTGATCTGCGGTGTCACCGGAAACTCGGCCCCGCAATCGATCTCCACCTCGCCGGGCAGCCCGTCGGCCATCAGGCAGATGCTGATCGGCCCGCGCGCGATGCGCTGGCCCTTGGGCAGGTCGCGCCCGGCCCGCTCCAGCACGCCCGCCAGCATGGTGATCGCGTCCGGCGCGTCGAGGAACACCCTGAGCCCGGCGCCGCCCGCATCCGCGACCACCCCCTCGATCGGGGCGACCGAGCGGCCCAGAAGCTTGAGCTGATCGCTCTCCATGGTCGCTTCGACCTGCACCACGATCTGGCTGCCGGTCTCCAGATGCTCGCGCGCGGTCTCCAGCGTGTCGGAGAACATCGTCACTTCGAACTGCCCCGTCGGGTCGGACATCTGCACGAAGGCAAAGCGGTTGCCGCGCGCCGACTTGCGCTCCTGCCGCCCGGCGACGGTCCCGGCCATCTTGCCCACGAAGGCGCCGCGCGCGGCAGCCTGCTCGGTCACCTCGTCGAGCGTCATCACACCCTTGCGCTTGAGCGGCGCGAGATAGTCGTCGAGCGGGTGACCGGAGAGGTAAAACCCCACCGCCTTGAATTCCTCGGCGAGACGTTCGGCCGGGAGCCAGTCGGTGACCTGCGGCATGCGCGGCTCGGGCAGATCCTCGCCCGCCTCGCCGAAGAGCGAGACCTGCGCGCTGGCTTTCTGCTCGTGGATCGCGGCCGAGTAGGCGACCAGCGCGTCGAGCCCGGAGAACACCCGGCGGCGGTTGCGGTCGAGCGCGTCGAATGCCCCAGCGCGGGCCAGCATCTCCAGTGGCCGTTTGCCCACTTTCTTGAGATCGACGCGACGTGCGAGGTCATAGAGCGTGGCGAATTGCTTTTCCGCGCGCCCCTCGACGATCAGCCGCATCGCATCGACGCCGACATTCTTGAGCGCGCCCAGCGCGTAGACCAGCTTGCCATCCTTCACATCGAAGGTAGCCTGCGAGCGGTTCACGCAAGGCGGCGTCCATTCGAGACCGAGCCCCTTGCGGACCTCCTGGAAATAGATGCCCAGCTTGTCGGTGAGATGGATATCGCAGTTCATGACACCGGCCATGAACTCGACCGGATGGTTCGCCTTGAGCCAGGCGGTCTGGTAGCTGACCACGGCGTAGGCGGCGGCGTGCGACTTGTTGAAGCCGTAATTGGCGAACTTCTCCAGAAGGTCGAAGACCTCCATCGCCTTCTTCTTGTCGACGCCGTTCTTCTGCGCGCCCTCGACGAATTTCGGGCGCTCCTTGGCCATCTCCTCGGCGATCTTCTTGCCCATGGCGCGGCGCAGCAGGTCCGCGCCGCCGAGGCTGTAGCCCGCCATGACCTGGGCGATCTGCATCACCTGTTCCTGGTAGACGATGATGCCCTGCGTCTCGGCGAGGATGTGGTCGATGCTGGGATGGATCGACTGCAACTCGCGCTGCCCGTGCTTGACCTCGCAATAGACCGGAATGTTCTCCATCGGGCCGGGACGATAGAGCGCCACCAGCGCCACGATGTCCTCGATGCAGGTGGGCTTCATGCGCTTGAGCGCATCCATCATGCCCGAGGATTCCACTTGGAACACCGCCACCGTCTTGGCACGCGAATAAAGCTCGTAGGTCCTCTCGTCGTCGAGCGGGATCAGGTTGATCTGGTTTTCGCCACCCTCGGGCGGCTGGTAGAGTTCGGTCCCGTCGGCGGCCCTGTGCAACGGGCGGCCCGATTTCGCGATCAGGTCCATCGCGTTCTGGATGACCGTGAGCGTCTTGAGACCGAGGAAGTCGAACTTCACCAGGCCCGCCTGCTCGACCCATTTCATGTTGAACTGGGTTGCCGGCATGTCCGAGCGCGGATCGCGGTATAGAGGCACCAGCGCATCCAGCGGTCGGTCGCCGATCACCACGCCGGCGGCGTGGGTGGAGGCGTTGCGGTAAAGCCCCTCGACCTGCTGGGCATAGGTCAGGAGGCGGTTCACCACCTCCTCGTTCCTTGCCTCCTCGCGCAGCCGCGGCTCGTCGGCCAGCGCCTTTTCGATCGAGACCGGCTTCACCCCTTCGACCGGGATCATCTTTGACAGACGATCGACCTGGCCATAGGGCATCTGCAGCACCCGGCCCACGTCGCGCACCGCCGCCTTGGACAGCAGTGCACCGAAGGTGATGATCTGCCCCACCTTCTCGCGGCCGTACTTCTCCTGCACGTAGCGGATCACCTCCTCGCGGCGGTCCATGCAGAAGTCGATGTCGAAGTCGGGCATCGAGACCCGCTCGGGGTTGAGGAAGCGCTCGAACAGCAGCGAGTAGCGCAGCGGGTCAAGGTCGGTGATGGTGAGTGCGTAGGCCACCAGCGAGCCCGCACCCGAGCCACGGCCCGGTCCCACGGGGATGTCGTGATCCTTCGCCCATTTGATGAAGTCGGCCACGATCAGGAAGTAGCCGGGGAACCCCATCCCCTCGATGATGCCGAGCTCGAAGTCGAGCCGGGCGTGGTAGTCCTCGACGCTCACCGCATGCGGGATCACCGCGAGACGGGCCTCGAGCCCCTCCTTGGCCTGCCGACGAAGCTCCTCGACCTCGTCATCGGCGAATCTGGGCAGGATCGGCGCCCGCTTGTACGCCTTGAAGGCGCAGCGGCGCGCGATCTCGACGGTGTTCTCCAGCGCCTCGGGCAGATCGGCGAACAGCGTCGCCATCTCCTGCGGGCTCTTGAAGTAGTGCTGCGCGGTGAGCCTGCGACGCGGCTCCTGCTGGTCGACATAGGCGCCCTGCGCGATGCAGATCAGCGCGTCGTGGGCTTCGTAGATCTCCGGCTTCGGGAAATAGACGTCGTTGGTCGCGACCAGCGGCAGGTCCATCGCATAGGCCATCTCGACATGGCCGCGTTCCGACAGCTTTTCGGCCTCGGGCAGACCGTCCTCGCCCGGGTGGCGCTGCAGCTCGACATAGAGCCGGTCGGGGAACGCCGCCTTGAGCCGCTGCATCAGCGCCTCGGCCTTGGGTCGCTGACCCTGCCGCAGAAGCCGCCCGACGGGGCCATCGGGGCCGCCCGACAGGCAGATCAGCCCGCCCGACAGCGCCTCGATCTCCTCGATCGAAACCTGCGGAAGCTGTCCGTCGCTCTTCAGGTAGAGACAGGAGTTCAGCTTCATGAGGTTCATGTAGCCCGCCTCGGACTGCGCCAGCAGCACGATCGGCGCGGGCAGTTCGGGCCGCTTGCCCGGCTCGGGCGGCAGATAACACAGGTCGACTTGGCAGCCGATGATCGGCTGCACCCCCGATTTCGCCGCCGTCTCGGAAAACTCGAGGGCTGCAAACATGTTGTTGGTATCGGTGATGGCGACAGCCGGCATCTCGGCCTTGGCGGCGAGGCCCGGCAGCTTCTTCACGGGGATCGCGCCCTCGAGCAGCGAATGCTCGGTGTGGACGCGCAGATGGATGAATCGGGGATCGGCCATGGAGTGGTTCTATCCCGGCCGACCGTTCGCGGGAAGCACGGGCAGGCTTGCCGCATGGTCAGCCGCGCCGATGTGATCGGCGGCACGCGCCATGCCACTGAAACGGGCAGAAAGCTCGTCACGCTATCGTATCGCGAGCACATGTAGGGAAAATTGCCCTGCCTCGGGGCGGTCTGCCGCAACGGCAGGCACGCGAGGCTTGCCAAACGCGCATGCCATCGGCTTTCATGATCTGGACGTGAGGGCCGCCCGGTCTACGCCGCATCGACCGGGCATCGCGGCCCGGACCCATCCGGTAAGGCGGCGGATCTAGCGATGACCGAGATCGCGTTTCTTCTCAATGGAGAGACGGTACGCGCAGGCGGAGCGCCGACGCGCAGCCTGCTCGATTACCTGCGTGAACAAAGGGGCCTGACGGGCACCAAGGAAGGCTGCAACGAGGGCGACTGCGGCGCCTGCACGGTGATCGTCACCGACCCCGAGGGGGGACTGCGCGCGCTCAACGCCTGCATCCTGTTCCTGCCGCAGCTTGCCGGTCGCGCCGTGCGCACCGTCGAAGGGCTGGCCGAGGGCGGCGCGCTGCACCCCGTCCAGCAGGCGATGGTCGAGCATCACGGCAGCCAGTGCGGCTTCTGCACCCCGGGCTTCGTGATGGCGATGGCCGCAGCCCATGCGCAGGGCCGCACCGACCATGACGACCAGCTTGCGGGCAACCTGTGCCGCTGCACCGGCTACGCGCCGATCATCCGTGCCGCCGAGGCCGCCGAGGGCGCGCCCTTGCCCGCATGGATCGTGAGCGACCGCGAGAAGCTGAAGACCCTCGCCCCTGCACAGACGGGCGGGGCAGCGACCCAGAGCCCCGATGCCGCCGCCGCGCCCGCGGCAGGTCGTGCCCCCTACGAGCCGGAGACCGGCCGGGGCACGGATGCGACGCTGACCGAGGCGCCGGGCTTCATCCCCGAGACCGCCGACGAACTGGCCGGGTGGTATCTCGACCACCCCGACGCCACGTTGATCGCCGGGGCCACCGATGTCGGCCTGTGGGTCACCAAGGGTCTACGCGCCCTGCCCGAGACGGCCTTCCTCAATCGCTGCGAAGACCTCAAGACGATCACCCGCGCGGATGGCCGGACCCGCTTCGGTGCGGGTGTGACGATGACGCGAGTCATGGAAACGCTCGCCGCGCCCTACCCCTCCTATGCCGAGATGGTGCGCCGCTACGGCTCGGTTCAGGTGCGCAACGCCGCCACGATCGGCGGCAGCCTCGCCAACGGCTCGCCCATCGGCGACAACGCCCCCGCGCTGATCGCGCTGGGCGCCACGATCCACCTGCGAAAGGGCGACGCGCGCCGCGAGCTGCCGCTCGAGGACTTCTTCATCGATTACGGCAAGCAGGACCGGCAGCCCGGCGAGTTCGTCGAGGCCGTGAGCCTGCCCGAGGGGCGCGAGCGCTTCCGCGTCTACAAGATCTCCAAGCGTTTCGACCAGGACATCTCCGCGGTCTGTGGCGCCTTTGATGTGACCATCGAAGACGGCACGATCACGCATGCCCGCACCGGCTTCGGCGGCATGGCGGCAACGCCCAAGCGCGCGAAGGCTTTCGAGGCCGCGCTCACCGGCAAGCCGTGGAACATGCAGACCGTCGAGGCGGCGCTGCCGAGGCTGGCCGACGACTTCACCCCGCTCACCGACATGCGCGCCTCCGCGCAGTACCGGCTCGAGGCAGCACAGGGCCTCGCGCGGCGCTATTTCGCGGAAGTGTCGGGCCAAAAGACCAGCGTGCTGGAGGTGCGGGCATGAGCGTCGGAAAACCCCTCCCGCATGACAGCGCGGTGCTGCACGTTACCGGACAGGCGCGCTACATCGACGACATCCCCGCGCCCGCCCATGCGCTGCATCTCGCCTTCGGCCTGTCGCGCATCGCGCGCGGGCGCATCGTGTCGATGAATCTCGACAAGGTGCGCAAGGCCCCCGGCGTCGTGGCCGTGCTGAAGGCCGAGGATCTCGATCGTCCCGCCGACTGTTCGCCCAGCGCGCATGACGAGCCGCTGCTCTCCGACGGCGCGGTGCATTACCTTGGCCAGCAGCTCTTCCTCGTCGCCGCCGACAGCCACCTCGCCGCGCGCAAAGCGGTGCGTCTGGCGGAGGTCGAATACGAGGAAGAGGAGCCGATCCTCACCGTGGAGCAGGCGCTCGCCGCCAATTCGCGCTTCGAGGACGGGCCGCGCATCTGGTCCAAGGGCGACGCCGAAGCCGCCATCGCGAACGCCCCGCGCAGGCTCAGGGGCCGGATCGAGATGGGCGGCCAGGAGCATTTCTACCTCGAGGGCATGGCCGCGATGGCCCAGCCACAGGAGGACGGGGTTACGATCCATTCCTCGACCCAGCACCCGACAGAGATCCAGCACAAGGTGGCCGACGCGCTCGGCCTGCCGATGTCGGCGGTGAAGGTCGAGTGTCGCCGCATGGGCGGCGGCTTCGGCGGCAAGGAAAGTCAGGGCAACGCGCTCGCCGTCGCCTGCGCGATCATGGCCTCGAAAACAGGCCGCGCCTGCCGGATGCGCTACGACCGCGACGACGACATGACCATCACCGGCAAGCGGCATGATTTCCGGGTCGACTACGAGGTGGGCTACGACGAGAGCGGCCGGGTTCTGGGCATCGACTTCACCCATTACACCCGCTGCGGCTGGTCGCTCGACCTGTCGCTGCCGGTGGCCGACCGGGCGATGCTGCATTCCGACAACGCCTATCTGCTCGATGCGGTGCGGATCACTTCGCATCGGCTCAAGACCAACACCCAATCTGCCACCG
This sequence comes from Limimaricola variabilis, assembly GCF_034371605.1. Taxonomy (NCBI): domain Bacteria; kingdom Pseudomonadati; phylum Pseudomonadota; class Alphaproteobacteria; order Rhodobacterales; family Paracoccaceae; genus Limimaricola; species Limimaricola variabilis. The sequence goes on from NZ_CP139691.1 coordinate 1,841,866, forward strand.
CCTTCCGCGGCTTCGGCGGGCCGCAGGGCGTGCTGGGCATCGAGCGGGTGATGGATGAGGTGGCGCACGAGCTGGGCCTCGACCCGGTCGAGGTGCGCCAACGCAACTACTACCGCGCGGCCGGCGCGCTGAACGAAAAGGCGCAGCACCACGACGACCCGGCACCTGCCCTGCCCGCCGACGGCGACACCGATCTCGCCTCGCGCGGCGCTCAGGCGCAGCTCCCGGCGGGTGACGCCCGGCCGGAAGAGGGGCGCAACACCACGCCCTATGGCATGGAGGTCACCGACTTCATCCTGCACGAGATGACCGAGCGGCTGCTGGAGACCTCGGACTACAAGGCACGTCGCGAGGCCATCGCGCAGTGGAACGCCGAGAACCCGATCCTCAAGCGCGGCATCGCCTTCTCGCCGGTGAAGTTCGGCATCTCCTTCACGCTGACCCACCTCAACCAGGCGGGTGCTCTGGTGCATGTCTACCAGGACGGCTCGATCCACCTGAACCATGGTGGCACCGAGATGGGCCAGGGCCTGTTCCGCAAGGTGGCACAGGTCGCCGCCTCCCGCTTCGGCGTCTCGCCCGAGCGGGTGCGGATCACCGCGACCGATACCCACAAGGTGCCCAACACCTCGGCCACCGCCGCCTCCTCCGGCTCGGACCTGAACGGCATGGCGGCGAAAGCCGCCTGCGACACGATCCGGACCCGGATCGCCGAGTTCCTCGCCGGGCTGCACCAGTGCAGCGCCTCCGAGGTGCGTTTCGCCGATGACCAAGTGCATGTCGGTGGCGAAAGCTTGAGCTTCGAGCAGGCGGTGAAGCTTGCCTACGAGGCGCGGGTCAGCCTGTCGGCCACTGGCTTCTACAAGACGCCGGACCTGAAATGGGACCGGATCAAGGGCCAGGGCCGGCCATTCTTCTACTTCGCCCACGGCGCCGCCGTGACCGAGGTGGCGATCGACACGCTCACCGGCGAGAACCGTATCCTGCGGACCGACATCCTGCACGATGCGGGCCATTCGCTGAACCCGGCGCTCGACAAGGGTCAGATCGAGGGCGGCTATGTGCAGGGCGCGGGCTGGCTCACCACCGAGGAGCTGGTCTGGGACGACAAGGGCGCGCTCAGGACCCACGCCCCTTCGACCTACAAGATTCCCGCCTGTTCGGATCGACCGGACCTGTTTCACGTGGATCTGTGGGACGCGCCGAACCCGGCGCAGACGATCTACCGTTCCAAGGCGGTGGGCGAGCCGCCCTTCATGCTCGGCATCTCGGCCTTTCTCGCGCTGAGCCACGCGGCCTCGGCCTGCGGGCCGAACTATCCGCGTCTCGACGCGCCTGCCACGGCCGAGCGCGTGCTCACCGCCGTCCGGAGGGCAAAGGGGTGAGCTTCGACCGCGACACCCTCGCTGCCGCTGTCGCCGCGCATGGCCCGGTGATCAGGGTGCTGGTGGTCGCGACCGCCGGATCGGCCCCGCGCGACGCCGGCACCTCGATGCTGGTCTGGCAGGGCGGCCAGTCCGGCACCATCGGCGGTGGCGCGCTGGAGCACGAGGCGGTGGAAACGGCGCGTGACATGCTGGCCATGGGCCGGGCCACGGCCCAGCGGCGGCTGCCTCTGGGCCCTGCGCTCCGCCAATGCTGCGGCGGCGCGGTCACGCTGATCTGGGAACGCTTCGCGGCAGGCGAACTGCCCGAGACCCTGCCCCGGGCCCGCCCGCTCGGGCCCGCCGGAGAGATGCCCACCGCCGTTGCGCGCAAGCTTGCCGCCATGCCCGCCGGCGCGGCCCCGGCCATCGTCGAGAACTGGCTCGTCGAGGCACCCCTGCCCGAGGCCCGGCCGCTCTGGGTCTGGGGCGCGGGCCATGTCGGCCGCGCCGTCGTCTCGGTCATGGCGCCGCTGCCGGGCCGGGCGATCACCTGGATCGACCTCGCGCCCGATTGCTTCCCCGAGGTCGTCCCCGAAGGCGTCACGGTGATCCCCGCCGCGACCCCACCCGCGCTGATGCCGCGCGCGCCGCGCGACGCCGACCACCTGATCCTGACCCGCGACCACGATCTCGATCTCGCGCTGTGCCACGCCGCTCTCACCCATGGCTTCGCCAGCTGCGGGCTGATCGGCTCGGCCACGAAATGGGCGCGTTTCCGGTCGCGGCTTTCGGCGCTGGGCCATGCCAACGCCTTGATTTCCCGCATAGCCTGTCCGATAGGCGACACCTCATTGGGGCGCGATCCGCAGGCCATTGCCGTCGGCGTCGCCGCCGCGCTACTGAGGAGCGGGAACGAAAGAATGACGAGGGACCGCGCCGGATGAGCACGCCGCTACTGCAGCTGTCCGGCCTGACCAAGGCCTATCCCGGGGTCGTGGCCAATGCCGACGTCTCCTTCGACATCGCCAAGGGCGAAGTGCACGCGCTTCTGGGCGAGAACGGCGCCGGAAAATCGACGCTGGTCAAGACGATCTACGGCCTCGTCCAGCCCGATGCCGGGACCATGCGCCTCGATGGCGCCCCCTTCGCGCCAGCCGAACCGCGCGCCGCCCGTGCCTCGGGCGTCGCCATGGTGTTCCAGCACTTTTCGCTCTTCGACGCGATGAGCGTGGCCGAGAACGTGGCGCTGGGCATGGAGAACCCGCCCGCGCTGAACCGGCTCGCCGCGCAGATCAGCGAAGTCTCTCAATCCTACGGCCTGCCGCTCGATCCCGACCGGATCGTGGGCGACCTGTCGGCTGGCGAACGGCAGCGTGTGGAGATCATCCGCTGCCTGCTGCAGGAGCCGCGGCTGCTGATCATGGACGAGCCGACTTCGGTGCTGACCCCGCAGGAGGTGGCGATCCTGTTCGAGACCCTGCGCAAGCTACGCGAGGAAGGGGTTTCGATCCTCTATATCAGCCACAAGCTCGAGGAGATCCGCACGATCTGCGACAGCGCCACGATCCTGCGTCACGGCAAGGTGGTCGGCAAATGCGACCCCAAGACCACGGCGGCGCGCGACATGGCCGAGCAGATGGTCGGCGCGACGCTGTCCACACCGTCGCGCGCGGGCGGCCGCACCGGGGACGTCGTGCTCGAACTCGCGGGCCTTTCGGCCCCTGCGCCGCGCGCCTTCGGCACCGCGCTGCACGCGATCGATCTGGAACTGCGCGCCGGGGAGGTGCTGGGCATCGGCGGGGTCGCGGGCAACGGCCAGGACGAACTGGCGATGGCGCTGTCTGGTGAGATGCACGTGGCGCCGGGCATGATCCGCTTCAAGGGGCGCGAGATCGGCCGCGAGGGGGTCACGGCCCGGCGCCGTATGGGGCTTCTTTGCGCCCCTGAGGAGCGGATGGGCCATGCTGCCGCTCCGGATATGAGCCTGACCGAGAACGCGCTGCTGACCGCCGGTCCGCGCGAGGATCTGGTGCGGCACGGCTTCCTGCGCTGGGGCCGCGCCCGCGGCTTCGCCGAGCGGGTGATCGAGCGCTTCGACGTGCGCACGCCGGGCCCCGGCACGGCGGCGCGCGCGCTGTCGGGCGGCAACCTGCAGAAATTCGTCATCGGGCGCGAGATCCTGCAGCGGCCCGAGGTGCTGGTCGTCAACCAGCCGACATGGGGCGTCGACGCCGCCGCCGCGGCAACCATCCGGCAGGCGCTGCTGGATCTGGCCGAGGCCGGCGCCGCGCTGATCGTCATCAGCCAGGACCTCGACGAGCTGATGGAGATCTCGGATCGCTTTGCCGCGCTCAACGCCGGTCGGCTGAGCGCGCCGCGCCCCATGGCGGGGCTGGGGATCGACGAGATCGGGATGATGCTGGGGGGTGCGCATGACATGGCCCCGGCACAGGTGGAAGGCTGAGGGATCTTGCGTATTTTCGGAGTGATGAAGACGGGGCCGCGCGCCATGGGGATCGACGCGTGATCCGGCTCGAACGCCGCCCTGAACCGTCCCGCGCCTGGACTTTGGCCACGCCCTTCGTGGCGGTGGCGCTGACTATGGTCGCGGGCGGCCTGCTGTTCGCGCTGCTGGGCAAGGATCCGATCGAGGCGATCCGCACCATCTTCTGGGATCCGCTTTTTGGCGATTTCGCCTCCTATTCGCGGCCGCAGTTGCTGGTGAAGGCCGGGCCGCTGATCCTGATCGCCATCGGGCTGTCGCTGGGCTTCCGGGCCGGCATCTGGAACATCGGCGCCGAGGGGCAGTACATCCTCGGCGCAATCTTCGCTGCCGCCACCGGCCTGGCCTTCTACCCGGCCGAGAGCTGGCTGATCTTTCCGGCGATGATCCTCGCAGGCGCGCTGGGCGGTCTGCTCTGGGCGATGATCCCGGCGCTGCTGCGGGTCCGCTTCGGCACCAACGAGGTGCTGGTCTCTCTCATGCTGGTCTATGTCGCCGAGGCGCTCTTGGCCTCGATGGCGCTGGGCCTGCTGCGCAATCCCGACGGCATGGGCTTTCCCGGCTCGCGCAACCTCGCGCAATACCCCTCCGCCGCCAACCCCGAACTGATCGCGGGCACCGGCATGCATTGGGGCGTCGTGCTGGCGCTGGTCGCGGTGATCGTCGGGCAGGTGGTGATGACGCGCCACCAGCTCGGCTTCCGGGTGCGGCTGGCCGGCCAGAGCCCGCGCGCCGCGGTGTTCGGCGGGGTCAACCCGAGCTGGCTGGTCGTGGTCTGCATGGGGCTGTCGGGCGCGCTGGCCGGTCTCGCCGGGATGTTCGAAGTGGCGGGCCCGGCAGGCCGGCTCGGCATCGACTTCAACGTGGGCTACGGCTTCACCGCGATCATCGTGGCCTTCCTCGGCCGGCTCAATCCGATCGGCATCCTGCTGGCGGGGCTGCTGATGGCGCTCACCTATATCGGCGGCGAACTGGCGCAGCTGCAGATGAACCTGCCGCTCGCCGCGATCCAGATGTTCCAGGGGATGCTGCTGTTCTTCCTGCTGGCGATCGACGTCCTGACGAATTTCAGCTTCCGGTTCGGCCGGAGGGCGGTGGCATGAGCAACATCGATCCGATCCTGCTGCTGTCGGCGATCATCGTCGTCTCGACACCGATCCTGCTGGCCGCGATCGGCGAGCTGGTCGTCGAGCGCGCGGGCGTGCTCAATCTCGGCGTCGAGGGCATGATGATCACCGGCGCGGTCTGCGGCTTCGTCGTGGCGACCGCGACCGGCTCGCCATGGCTGGGCTTCGCGGGCGCGGCGCTGGGCGGGGCGCTTCTGTCGATGGTGTTCGGCATCCTGACCCAGCTCTTCCTTTCCAACCAGGTGGCAACCGGGCTTGCGCTGACGCTGTTCGGCCTCGGTCTCTCGGCCCTTTTGGGCCAGGGCTATATCGGCGTGAAGGGCCCCGTGGTGCCCGACCTCTACTTGCCGGGGCTGCGCGACATCCCGTTTCTCGGGCCGGTGATGTTCCGCCATGACGCGATGGTCTACATCGCGCTGCTGATCGTCGCGCTGGTCTGGCTGTTCCTGAACCGGACCCGCGCCGGTCGGGTGCTGCGCGCCGTCGGCGAAAACCACGACGCCGCCCATGCGCTGGGCTACAAGGTGGTGCGTCTGCGGCTCGCCGCGATTGCCTTTGGCGGCGCCTGCGCCGGACTTGGCGGCGCCTATCTGAGCCTCGTGCGCGTACCGCAATGGACCGAGGGCATGACCGCCGGGGCGGGCTGGATCGCGCTCGCGATCGTGGTCTTCGCCAGCTGGCGGCCCGGCCGCCTGGTGTTGGGCGCCTGGCTGTTCGGCGGCGCGACCGCGCTGCAGCTGGCGCTGCAGGCCTCGGGCGGCGTGCAGATCCCGATCGAATACCTGCAGATGGCGCCCTACCTCGCGACCATCCTCGTTCTCGTCATCCTGCGGGCGGGACGCGCTCCCGGCTCGCTCGGCCGCCCCTTCCACGCCTCGAGCTGAGGCGGAAGATCCACCAACAGGGAACAACGACATGACCTTCAAGACAGTGCTTCTCGGTGCCACCGCCGCCGCAGCCTTCGCCACCGGGGCGATGGCGCAGGACGACAAGACCAAGGTGGGCTTCATCTATGTCGGGCCGGTGGGCGATCTCGGCTGGACCTACCAGCACGACCAGGGCCGCCTCGCCGTTGAGGAGGAATACGGCGACAAGGTCGAGACCGTCTATGTCGAGAGCGTCCCTGAGGGCCCCGACGCCGAGCGCGTGTTGACCCAGATGGCGCTGCAGGGCGCGGACCTGATCTTCACCACCTCCTTCGGCTTCATGGAAGCGACGATGAACGTCGCCCAGAAGTTCCCGGACGTGAAGTTCGAGCACGCCACCGGCTACCAGCGCGCCGACAACGTCTCGACCTACTCCGCCCGCTTCTACGAGGGCCGCGCGGTGCAGGGCCTGATCGCGGGCGAGATGACCGAGAGCAACATCATCGGCTATATCGGTTCCTACCCGATCCCCGAGGTGATCCGCGGCATCAACGCCGCCTACATCCAGGCCAAGAAGGTGAACCCCGAGGTCGAGTTCCGCGTGGTCTGGGCCTACACCTGGTTCGACCCGGCCAAGGAAGCCGAGGCCGCCAAGGCGCTGATCGACGCCGGCGCCGACGTGATCCTGCAGCACACCGATTCCACCGCGCCGCAGGCCGCCGCGCAGGAGGCGGGCGACGTCATCACCTTCGGCCAGGCCTCGGACATGCTCGACTACGCGCCGAAGCCGCGCGTCAGCTCGATCATCGACAACTGGAACCAGTACTACATCGACCGCGTCGGCGCGGTAATCGACGGCACCTGGGAGTCGAAGGACACCTGGGACGGCATCGATGCCGGCATGGTCGAGATCGGCGAGATCACCGACGCGGTCCCCGCCGAGGTGAAGGAGGCCGCGCTGGCGCTCAAGGATGCGATCGCAGCGGGCGAGGTGCACCCCTTCACCGGCCCGCTCAAGAAGCAGGACGGCTCGGACTGGCTCGCCGAGGGCGAAGTGGCCGACGATGCGACGCTCGCTGGCATGAACTTCTACGTCGAGGGCCTGACCGGCGAGATCCCGCAGTAAGCGGCGCTCCCGACAGACCAGCGAAGGCCCGCCCCCGTGGCGGGCCTTTTTTTACGCGGTGGCGCGTCTTGATGTGGCATCCTACCACCGGAGGAGGATTCGACATGCCGAAGATCAGACCCTGCCTGTGGTACGACGGACAGGCGGAGCAGGCCGCCGAATTCTACGTCTCGGTGTTCCCGAACTCGCAGGTCACCGCCCGCAACACCAGCGCCGTCGACTGGCCCGGCGGCAAGGCGGGCGACGTCGTCCTCGTCGAGTTCAGTCTCGACGGGCAGGAGATGCAGGCGCTGAACGGCGGGCCCTACACCACCTTCAACGAGGCCGTGTCGCTGTCGGTCCCCTGCGCCGATCAGGCCGAACTGGACCGGCTCTGGTCCGCCCTGCTCGCGGATGGCGGAGAGGAGATGCAGTGCGGCTGGCTGAAGGACCGCTTCGGCCTGCGTTGGCAACTGGTGCCAGAGCCCTTCGAGCAGATGATGCGCGACGCCGACGAGGAGCAGTCGAAACGGTTGATGGCAGCGATGATGGAGATGGTGAAGCTCGATCTCGCGGCGCTCCGCCGCGCCTGGGAGGGCGGCTGACGCCGCCCCTTCCCTTCTCAGCCGTCGGCCCGGATCGTCGCGTTGGTCGGATCGTAGGGGCTGTCCTCGCAGACCTCGGCATCCCACAACTCGCGGAACATCCGGACCTTGAGCTTCGTCCCCGGCGCGGCCAGATCGGCGCGCACGTAACCCATGCCGATGGACTTGCCAAAGGCCGCCGACCAGCCGCCGGAGGTCAGACGCCCGACCTTCTCGCCGCCCGCATAGAGCGCCTCGCGGCCCCATGGATCGGCATCCGCCGGTCCGTCGATCAGCAGCGTCACGCATTTCGAGCGGATGCCGATGCCCTCCATGGCCGCCTTGCCGTGGAATTCCTTGGACAGGTCCACGAAGCGGGCGAGACCGGCCTCGAGCGGCGTCGCATCCCGGCCCAGCTCGGTGCCGAAGGCGCGATAGGACTTCTCCTGGCGCAGCCAGTTCTGTGCCCGCGCGCCAACCAGCTTCATGCCTGAGGCCGCGCCCGCCTCCACGAGCTTGTCCCACAGGTGGTTCTGCATCTCGATCGGGTGGTGCAGCTCCCAGCCCAGCTCGCCCGTATAGGCCACGCGCAGCGCCCGCACCGGCACCATGCCCAGCTCGATCTCGCGGCAGGACAGCCACGGAAAGCGCTTGTTCGACAGCACAGTCTCCGGCTCGGCATCGCGCACCAGCCGGTTCAGCACCTCGCGCGAGCGCGGCCCGGCGATGGCGAAGACCCCCCATTGCGTGGTGACGTCCTGCACGTCGATCCGGCCGAACTCGGCCTCCTTGTCCTCGACGGCCTTCCTCAGGAAATCGCCGTCATAGGCGGCCCAGGCCCCCGCCGAGACGAGGTAGAACCGGTCCTCGGCCAACCGCACGATGGTATATTCGGTGCGCGTGGTGCCGGCATCGGTCAGCGCGTAGGTGAGGTTGATGCGGCCCACCTTGGGCAGCTTGTTGGTGGTGAACCAGTCGAGGAAGGCTGCCGCGCCCGGCCCTCTCACCTCGTGCTTGGCAAAGGCGGTGGCGTCGATCAGGCCGACACCCTCGCGGATCGCCTTGGCCTCGGCGGCAGCGTATTCCCACCAGCCGCCGCGCCGGAACGAGCGGGCGTCGTGGTCGAAGCCCTCCGGCGCGCCCACCGGACCATAGTAGTTCGGCCGCTCCCAGCCGTTCACCTGCCCGAACTGGGCGCCCTTCTCCTTCTGCCGGTCATAGGCGGGCGAGGTACGCAGCGGCCGCGCCGCCGGGCGCTCCTCGTCGGGGTGGTGCAGGATGTAGACGTGCTCGTAGGCCTCCTCGTTCTTGGCCACGGCATAATCGGTGGTCATCCACGAGCCGAACCGCTTGGGGTCGAGGCTCGCCATGTCGATCTCGGCCTCGCCCTCCACCATCAACTGCGCGAGGTAATGCCCCGCGCCACCGGCGGCAGTGATGCCGAAAGAGAAACCTTCGGCCAGCCACATGTTGCGCAGCCCCGGCGCCGGGCCGATCAGCGGGTTGCCGTCGGGTGTGTAGCAGATCGGGCCATTGAAATCGTCCTTGAGCCCCACCGTCTCCGAGGACGGGATGCGGTGGATCATCGACATGTATTCCTCCTCGATCCGGTCGAGATCGAGCGGGAACAGGTCGGCGCGGAAGCTGTCGGGGACACCATAGGGAAAACGCGCGGGCGCGCCGCGTTCGTAGGGGCCAAGAATCCAGCCGCCGCGCTCCTCGCGCACGTACCACTTGGCGTCAGCGTCGCGCAGCACCGGGTGCTGCTCGTTGGTCTTGCGCCATTCGACCAGCGCCGGGTCGGGCTCGGTGACGATGAACTGGTGCTCGACCGGGATCGCCGGGATCTTGATGCCGAGCAGGCGCGCGGTGCGTTGGGCGTGGTTGCCGGTGGCGGTGACGACATGCTCGGCGGTGATCACTTGGCTCTCATCAGATGGCACGAGGTTGCCGCCCTTCTCGACCATCTTGGTGACGGTCACGCGCCACTCCGACCCGGTCCACTCGTAGCCGTCGACCTGCCATTTGCGCTCGATCGTGACGCCCCTCTGCCGGGCACCCTTGGCCATCGCCATGGTGACGTCGGCGGGATTTATGTAGCCGTCCGTGGGGTGGTAGATCGCGCCTTCGAGATCCTCGGTCCGGACCAGCGGCCAGCGCTCCTTGATCTGCGCGGGCGTCATCCATTCGAACGGCACGCCCACCGTCTCGGCCGTCGAGGCATAGAGCATGTATTCGTCCATGCGCGCCTTGGATTGCGCCATGCGCAGGTTGCCCACGACGAAGAAGCCTGCGTCGAGCCCGGTCTCCTCCTCCAGCGTCTTGTAGAGCTTGATCGAGTGGTCGTGGATCCAGGTGGTCGCATAAGACATGTTGAAATAGGGCAGAAGACCGGCCGCGTGCCATGTCGAGCCCGAGGTCAGCTCGTCGCGCTCGAGCAGCATCACGTCCTGCCAGCCTGCCTTGGCAAGATGGTAGGCGATCGAGGTGCCGACGGCGCCGCCGCCGACGACAAGGGCTTTCACATGGGTCTTCATCGCGCGCACTCCGGACTGGCCTTGCCCGCACCATCGCGCGATTGGCCGCGAAAGCGCGGAGCCGGGCGACATCTCGCGCGCCGAATGCGACAAGCCGCGCCCGGGACTGGACAGGCAGGGGCCGCGCGGCCTGAATGGTCGGACCCGGAGGGAGGACCGCCATGAAGACGCTCGACGTCAGCGAGGCCGCGCGGATCATCGAGAGGATGGATGGCGGGCTGGACGGGCCGGACGTGGTCGAGACCATCGATCTCAAGGGGGTGCAGGCCGCGATGCTCAAGCGCGGGATCCTCTATATCGCCGGCACCAACGAGTTCTCGGACTGGTTCGAGTTCAACTTCGACTTCATCCACGACCGCGCCCCCGATGCGCACGGCTTCCGCATGGCGGCGGGCGACAGCGGCGCGATCTGGCATGCGGGGTTCCTCGAACATGCGCGGATCGTCTACGCCTTCGCCAAGCCGCAGAAGCCCGCCTTCATCATCGGCCATTCGCTGGGCGGCGCCTCGGCGCAGATCGTCGGTGCCTCGCTCGGCGTGCCGAGCCTCTCCTTCGGCAGCCCGCGCACGCATCTGGGGCGCGCGCATTTCGGGCGCGAGGGCTTCGTGCTCAACATCTGCCGCACCGACGACACGCTGTGCCATCTGCCGCCGCGCTTCTTCGGCTTTCGCCATGTCGGCTCGGTGCACTGGCTGAGCCCGCCCGCCGGCGAGGTCGAGGAAGGGCATTCGATCGCGAGTTATGCCGAGCTGCTCGAGGCAGCCCCCCTGCCCCAGGGCTTTCCCGAGGCATGGCCGCCAAGCGCCTGAACGCGGGCCCTGAACGGTTGTGAAGCCTCCCGCCCGCCCTTAAAAGACGCCCAAGGTCTGGGAGGACATCATGCATATCTGCCGCTCCATCGCCGCCATCCGCGACGCGGTCGCGGCGTTTCGTGCCGACGGCCACAGCGTCGGGCTTGTGACCACGATGGGCGCGCTGCATGCCGGGCATATGAGCCTGATCGCGGCAGCGCGGCGCGACCATGACCGGGTGGTGGCGACGATCTTCGTCAACCCGACCCAGTTCGGCGATCCCAAGGATCTCGAGACCTATCCGCGCACCGAGGAGGCGGATCTCGCGATGCTCGAGGCGGCAGGCTGCGATGCGGTGCTGATCCCGCGCGCCGAGGAGATCTATCCCGAAGGCGACGAGACCATCGTCGAAACCCGCGACCTCGCGGTGCGGCTGCACGGCGCGGTGCGGCCCGGCCATTTCCGCGGCGTCGCCACGGTCGTCACCAAGCTGTTCAACATCACCCGCCCCGACGCCGCCTATTTCGGCGAGAAGGATTACCAGCAGCTGCAGGTGATCCGCCGCATGACCACCGATCTGCATATGGGCATCGACATCGTCGGCGTGCCGACCATGCGCGAGGCGGACGGGCTGGCCATGTCGTCGCGCAACGTTCGGCTGACGCCCGAGGACCGCGCCGCCGCGGTGGTCCTGAACCGCGCGCTCGACAGGGCGGAGCGGCTCGCGATCGAGCGCGGCAGCCCGGCGCAGATCGAGGCGGCGATCCGCGCCACCATCGCCGACGAGCCGCGCGCCCGGCTCACTGGCCTCGACATCGCCCGGCCGCACGACCTCGCGCCGCTGTCGCAATCGGCCGACACACCGCTGTCGGAACCCGCAGCCATCATGATCTCGGCCCAGTTCGGCGAGGTCCTCTTGATCGATCAGAGGGAGATCGCCCCATGAGCACCCAGACCCAGACGATCCGCCGCACCACCGTGCCGCAGATCGCCCGCCGCAAGGGCGGCGAGCCCATCGTCTCGCTGACCTCCTACCACGCCCATACCGCGGCCATCGTCGACCGGCATGCCGACTTCATCCTCGTGGGCGACAGCCTCGGCATGGTGATGCACGGCATGGAAAGCACGGTCGGCGTTTCGCTCGACCTGATGATCATGCATGGCCGCGCCGTGGTGCGCGGCACCAAGAAGGCGCTGATCGTCGTCGACATGCCCTTTGGCAGCTACGAGGAAAGCCCCGCCATGGCCTTCCGCAACGCCGCCCGGGTGATGAAGGAAACCCAGTGCGGCGCGGTCAAGCTCGAGGGTGGCGCCCGCATGGCCGAAACCATCCGCTTTCTCGTCGAACGCGGCATCCCGGTGATGGCCCATATCGGCCTGACGCCGCAGTCGAGCCACGTCATGGGCGGCTTCAAGACCCAAGGCCGCGACGAGGAAACATGGGAGGCGCATCTCGAGGATGCGCGCGCCGTGGCCAAGGCCGGGGCCTTCGCCGTCGTGCTCGAGGGCATGGTCGAGCCGCTGGCCGCCAAGATCACCAAGGCGGTCGACATTCCGACCATCGGAATCGGGGCATCGGCCGAATGCGATGGCCAGATCCTCGTGCTCGAAGACATGCTGGGGCTGAACCCCTGGACCCCGAAATTCGTGAAGGTCTATGGCCAGCTCGGCCCGATGATCGAGGATTCGGTGAAACGCTATGCCGAGGACGTGAAGTCACGCGCCTTTCCCACGGAGGATGAGGTATACCGCTGATATCTCAACCCGAAGGAGCCGACATGCCGAACCGCCGCCACCTGATCGCCCTCGGTCTTGCCGGACTCCTCGCCGCCTGCGGCGCGCCGGATCCGAACCCGCTGTCGCGCGCCGCCCGGTCCGAACTCCAGCTCGCGGGTATCGAGGTGACGGCCATGGGTGCAGGCTTCGAAAGCGGCGCGGCACGCGACTATACCAGCCGGATCGCCCCCGATCTCGAAGCCGCGCTCAAGCGCGAATTCGCGGATCGGCTGGGACGCGGCGGGCAGTGGCGGATGCTGGTAGAGGTTTCGCGCCTCAACCTCGCGGGCGGCACTTCGACGGCGCTGGGCCGCGATCAGTCGCGGCTTTCGGGCGCGGTGCGGGTGCTCGATCCTTCCGGGGCGCTGCGCGCCAGCTACACGATCCAGGTTCTGGCCGGTGAAGCCGCCGAAAGCCGCACCGGCACGCTGGTCGGCGCGGTGGCGAACTCGGCGGGCGGGTATTACCGCGAACTGCTGACCGCTTTCGCGCGCGACGCACGTACGCAGGTGCTGGGCGCGGATCTGCCGGGACAGCGGCTGGCGCGGCGCATCGCCAACTGATCGCGTCGGGGAGCGCTCAGAGTTCGATCGGACCGCCCCGGCGCGGCCGGTGACGGCTGCGGGCCAGCGCATGCGAAGCCGCCGCATAGGCACCCAGCGCGCCAAACACCACCATGAGCACCCGCGCGAATGACAGGGTGTCATGCGTGTTGGCGCCCAGGCAGGCGAGTGCCGAGAGCAGCGCGAGCAGGCTGAAGGCGATGGCCCAGTTTCTCATATGCGGTCCGTCGGGTTGATCCGTATCGCGCGCCTAACGCCTGTTTCGCCGTGCCGGTTCCCGTTCCGCGCGTCCGATTCGACGCCTGCTCCTCACGCGCGGAGCCCAAGCCGGTCGGCCGTGTCACGGATACGCCATTCGTGAACCGGCTCCGGTGCGGGGCGACTTTTCCCGGCTCCGGCTTCGTGGCAATGTCCCCGAACCGGGCGCCCCGCGCGCCTGCCGGGCGCGCCGCGCGGTGGCATCGGGACCAGACGGACAAGGCTGACATGACGCATTTCGGACGAATCGTGACGCTGCTCGCGGCCCTCGCGGCGCAACCGGCTTGGGCCCAGAGCACGGAGGGCAGCCGACCCCGCACGCGCCCCGAGGGCCTGGGCGTCGCAACCGCCCCTGCTCCGGCGGCCCCGGCCTCTCCCGAAGCCCCTGCCTCGCCGCCGCCGCCGCGCGAGATCGCGATCCCCGAAGGGCCGACCCGCGGCCCCGAGACCAACCTGCCGCTGCCGCGCTTCGTCTCGCTTTCGACCGATCGCGGCAATGTCCGGCGCGGCCCCTCGCTGTCGCATCGCATCGACTGGGTGTTCCTGCGGCGCGACATGCCGCTGCAGGTAACCGCCGAATACGGCCACTGGCGCCGGGTCACCGACCGCGAAGGGGTCGGCGGCTGGATGCATTACGCGATGCTGTCGGGCGTGCGGACGGTGATCGTCGACGCCGAGCTTCTGGATCTGCGCTCCCGTCCGCAGGAAAACGCGACCGTCGTGGCGCAGATCGAAGGGGGCGTGGTGGCCCGGCTGCTCGAATGCCGGCCCGAATGGTGCGAGTTGAGCGCCGGCGGCTACAAGGGCTGGGCTCCCAAGTCGCGGCTCTGGGGGGTTGCCCCGGACGAGCTTCTGGACTGAGCCGGTGGCGGCGCGCGGTACGGAAGAGCGGCTGAATCTCTCGGCCGGGCTGGCATCCGTTGCGGTGGCGCTGCTGCTGATCGCGGCCAAGCTCTGGGCGCTGTTCCAGACCGGCGCGCTGTCGGTCGCGGCGACTTTGGCGGATTCGGCGCTCGATCTGGCGATGTCGCTCGGCGCGCTCGCGGCGATCGCCTATGCCGCCCGCCCCGCCGATGACGACCACGCCTTCGGCCATACCGCCGCCGAGGACCTCGCGGCGCTGGCCCAGAGCCTGTTCATCCTCGTCTCAGCGGCGCTGATCGGCGGCGCGGCGGCGCATCGCCTGGCCGAGCCTGCCGCCATGCCGGTGCGCGAAGGCGCAGGCATCGCGGTGATGGGGCTGTCGATCGTGCTCACCGTGGCACTGGTCGGCTGGCAGCGCCACGTCGCCCGCGCCACCGGCAACCGCGTCGTGGCCGCGGATTCGCTGCACTATCTGGGCGATCTAGTCCCGGCGCTGGGGGCGATCGTGGCGCTGTGGACCTCGCGCCGCTTCGGCGTCTCATGGGTCGACCCGGTCGTCGCCATCGGCGCGGCGCTGCTGATGGCGCGCGGCGCGTTGGTGATCGGCCGCGCCGCTTGGGACGCGCTGATGGATCGGGCAGTGGATGCCGAAACGGTGGCCGGGATCGAGTCGGTCGCGCGCGGCTTTCCCGGCGTGCGCGGCCATCACGATCTGCGCACGCGCCGCTCGGGCGGGCGGGTCTTCATCAACCTGCATGTCGAACTCGATGGCGACCAGAGCCTGCACGAGGCGCATGCGATCGGCGCCGCGCTCAAGCGTGCGATTCTGGCACGCTATCCCGGCGCCGATGTCATCATCCACAAGGATCCGGTCTGAGTTCAGTAGCTCGACGGCGGATCAGAGGCCGGGAAGCTTTCGTCCACGGTCTCGTCCTGCAGGTCCCAGCGCCGCGGCGGATCGCGCATTTCCTCGCGCCCGGCCTGGCGCACCGGGCCGCCCTCGTCATGGGCGAAGGCCGCGCCGCCGCCATGGTGAGAGGTGCCCTGCATCCGGTCCATGCCCGCTTCGGCCATCCCCCGGATCTCACCGCGGTAGCGTCGCGCCAGCCAGATCGCGCCGCCCAGCAGAGCCAGCGTCGGCAAGAGCGCAGGCCCGCGCCTCCTGTGATGTCGCATGATGTCTCTCCGGTTGTCGTCCTCGGATGCAAAACGCCTCGGCCGGAACGGCGTTCCGGGAACGCCCTGCCCTCTGCTGACGTTGGACTTGCAGATGCATTTGACCGGAGGCCGCCCGATGTCCGCAAATCCCGATACGCTCGAAGGCCGTCTCTTGGCCCAACGCAAGGTAATCGCCCGGCTGGTGGCCGTCGTCGAGGGCCCGGCAGGTGACGAACTGCGCGAATATATCCGCGACCGCAGCCATATGAGCGCTGCCGAGGAGGATCCCGGCGCCGTGCCCGGCGAGGGTTTGTCGATCGAGGGCGCGCTCGCCGACGAGATGCACCACATCGCCGAAGCCGCCGAGGCGCACCGCAAGGCGACCTGAAGCGCCACCGTTTCGCGCGGGATCTGTCCGCCGCTAGTCTGGCAAGGCCAATGAACACGGAGCAGCAGCTATACGCGGCCGCCGTCGATCTGGTGAAGCACCGCTACCCCACCGGTTGGGGCGGCGCCGCCGCGGTGCGCCTCGAAAGTGGAGACATCGTCACCAGCGTCGCGCCCGATACCGATTTCGACGCCCTGTCCGTCTGCATGGAGCTTGGCGCCTTTCTCGAAGCGCACAAACGCGATCTGAAGGTCACCCATAGCCTCTGCCTGTTTCGCGAGGATGAGACCTCTCCCTTCAACATCCTGTCTCCCTGCGGGATCTGTCAGGAGCGCCTGAGGTTCTGGGGAACCGACGTGCTCGTCGCGGTCACGAACCCGGACAATGAATTGCTGTTTCGGCCGCTCGCCGAGCTTCAGACCCATCATTGGTCCGGAGCCTACAGGTGATGGTTGCCAAGCTGGATAGGTACGGATCGATACAGCCCCTTGGCAGAGCAGATGTAAAAAGGGGCGCAGAGAACCGCGCCCCTTCCTGCATCTCCTGAGCAACCTCTCTCAGGCCGCCAAGCCGCGCCCGCGCAGCAATGCCTCGACATTCGGCGTGGCGCCGCGGAAACGCTCGTAGAGCAGCCCCGCCTCTTCCGAGCCGCCGCGCGACAGCACATGTGCCTCGAGCCGGCGCGCCGTCTCCGGGTCGAAGGGATCGCCGGTCTCGCGGAACGCCTCGAAGGCGTCGGCGTCCATCATCTCCGACCACAGGTAGCTGTAGTAACCGGCGGCATAGCCATCGCCGGCGAAGACATGCGCGAAATGCGGCGTGGCATGGCGCATGGTGATGGCACGGGGCATGCCGATCTCTTCGAGGATCTCGGCCTGCCGCTGCATCGGATCGGCAGGGGCCGGGCCGCAATGGAACTCCAGATCGACAATGGCGGAGGCGGTCTGCTCGACCGTCGCGAAGCCTTGGTCGAAATTCGCCGCCGCCAGCATCCTGTCCATCAGCGCTTCGGGCATCGGCGCGCCCGTATCTGCATGGAGGGCGAACTCGCGCAGCACCTTCGGCACTTCGAGCCAATGCTCGAACAACTGGCTCGGCAGCTCCACGAAATCGCGCGCGACCGAGGTACCGGAGACGCTCTCATAGGTCACGTCGGACAGCATCTGGTGCAGCGCGTGGCCGAATTCGTGGAACAGCGTGCGCGCGTCGTCGAAGGACAGGAGCGCAGGCTCGCCCGCATCCGGCTTGGCGAAGTTGCAGACGTTGAGAACCAGCGGCCGCACATCGCGCCCGCCCATGCGGTGCTGGTCGCGCATCGTCGTGCACCACGCGCCCGAACGTTTGGAGGGCCGGGCGAACCAGTCGCCGATGAAGACGGCGAGGTGCTCCCCGTTCCGCGTCACCTCGAAGGTACGGCAGTCGGGGTGGTAGAGAGGTGCCTCGATCTCGCGCGCCTCGATCCGGAACAGGCGATGCGCGACCGAGAAGGCGGCCTCGATCATCCGGTCGAGCTGGAGATAAGGCTTGAGCGTGCCGTCATCGATCTCGTGCTCGGCCCGGCGGCGCGCCTCGGCATAGTAGCGCCAATCCCAGGGTTCGAGCGGGCCGTCATGGCCGTCGGCATGCAGCATCTCCTCGTAGATCTGCGCGTCGGCATTGGCCGCGGCCCGGGCGGGCGTCCAGACCGCATGCAGCAGTTCGCGCACGGCCTGCGCGTTGCCGGCCATCTCGGTCTCGAGCTTCCACGAGGCGTAGTCGTCGTGACCCAGAAGCTTCGCCCGCTCCTCGCGCAGCTTCAGCGTTTCGGCGGCAATGGCACGGTTGTCGGTCTCGCCGCCATTCATGCCGCGCGCGGTCCATGCTTCGAATGCCTTCCGCCGCAGCGCCCGGTCCGGCGAATATTGCAGGAAGGGCACCACCAGCGAGCGGGACAAGGTGATGATCGGCCCCTTGTCGCCACCCGCCGCCCGCGCGGCGGAGCGCAGCCCCTCGGGCAGAGCGGCGAGATCGCCGGGGGAAAGCGGCAGGCTCCAATCGGCTTCGTCCTTGAGCAGGTTCTGCGTGAACTGCGTACCCAGCACCGAGAGCCGGGCCCGGATCTCGGCCATCCGCTCGGCCTGCGCGCCTTCGAGCCTCGCGCCCGCCCGCACGAACCGGCGATGGGTCAGCATCAGTACCCGCGCCTCCTCATCGCCAAGGTCCAGCGTCTCACGCGCCTGCCACAACGCCTCGACCCGGTCGAACAGCGCGCGGTTGCCGATCACCCAGGACGTGTGGGCCGAGAGCATCGGCGCGAAATCGCGTTGCAGCGCCTGCAGCGCGGGCGAGCTGTCGGCGCTGGCCACCGCGTAGAAGGCGCCAAAAACCCGGCCCATCGGCTCATCCGCCATCTCCAGCGCGGCGATGGTGTTGGCAAATGTCGGCGCCTCGGGATCGGCGGCGATGGCCTCGATCGCAGCGCGGGCCTGCGCGATGGCCGCTTCGGCGGCAGGTTTCCAGTGATCGTCCTCGATCCGGTCGAAGGGCGGAAGGCCGAAGGGCGTGTCCCAAGGCTCCAGTAGCGGGTTGGTCATGCGGGTCTCCTTTGCGGGAAACCTATGGGGCGGCAGGCCCCGCTTCCAGCCCCCGCCCGCCACAGACCGCGCAGTCGCGGCGCGGCTTCACCCGGATGGTCCGCGTCTCGGAATAGAGCGTGTCGTGGATCAGCAGCCGCCCGGCCAGCGTCTCGCCCGCCCCGGTCAGCCGCTTCACAGCCTCGGCCGCCATCATCGCCCCGACGATGCCCGGCAGCGGCGACAGCACCCCCGCCTCGGCGCAGGAAGGGATGAGCGAGGCGTCGGGCCGCTCGGGAAAGACGCAGGCCCAGCAAGGCGTGCCGCGCGCGGGCTCGTAGAGGGAGATCTGCCCCTCCCACTGGGTGAGCGCGGCGGCGACGAGCGGCTTGGCCCCGGCGACCGCGGCGGCGTTGACGATCTCGCGCGTGGCGAAGTTGTCGGTGCCGTCGAGGACGAGGTCGTAATCCTCGAGCAGATCGTCCGCGATCTCGCTGGTCAGTCGCCGTGCATAGGGGCGGATTTCCACATGGGGGTTTTGCGCGCGCAGCTTTTCGGCGGCAGCATGGACCTTGGGCATGCCGATCTGGCCTTCGTCGAACAGCACCTGCCGACCGAGATTGCTCAGATCGACCTCGTCGTCATCGATCACGCCGATGGTGCCCACGCCCGAGGCCGCGAGATAGGTCAAGGCCGGACAGCCCAGCCCCCCGGCGCCCACGACCAGCACCCGCGCACGGCGGAGCGCGCCCTGCCCCGGCCCGCCGATCTCGCGCAGGGTGATGTGGCGGGCGTAGCGGGTGAGCTCGGTCTCGGAAAAGCCCTTGCGCGGGGCCTCGGGCGCCTTGTCGGCGGCGATGCGCACCTTGATCCGGCGCAGCCCCCGCCCATACAGCCAGACCAGCCCTGCCCCGGCCAGGATCAGCAGCCACAGCGCCGCCTCGCCACCCAGCGCCTCGCGCAGCGGATGGCCATCGGGCAGCACCAGATGCGCGGCGATGACGCCGGTCATCAGCAGGCCGATCATGTAGAGACGGGCCCGGCGCGGTGCGCCGGTGAGCGCGCCGATGCCCCACAGCACCGCCGCCATGACACCGACGAGGATCACGCGACCCCTCCGGTCGAGCCGAAGCCACCCTGCCCCCGGGCGGTGTCGTCCAGCTCCTCGGCCATCTCGAACGCCACCAGCACGACGGGCGCCAGCACTGCCTGAGCGATGCGCATGCCATGGGTCACGGTAAAGCTCTCCTGCCCGGCATTCATCACGATGACCCCCAGCGGGCCGCGGTAGTCGCTGTCGATGGTGCCCGGGCTGTTGGGCAATGTGATGCCGTTCTTGAGCGCCAGCCCGGACCGCGGCCGCAATTGCAGCTCGAAGCCCTCCGGCACCGCGACCCGCAGCCCCGTGGGCACCAGCGCCCGTGCACCGGGCGCAAGGGTGATGCCGCCCTCGCGATCGGCGGGCGCGAGATTGGCCACCAGATCGGCGCCGGCGGCGCCGGCGGTCTGGTAGGTGGGCAGAGGCAGCGACCGGTCCGCCGTCTCGGTCCAGCACAGTCTCACCCCGATGCGCGATCCCATCGTCCCCACTTCCTCAAACCGTCCCGGAGGCGCTCTCGCCGCCGGCGCCGAGCGCCTCGGCTAGCCGCTGCGCGAGCCGCTCGGCCACGGCGCGCTTGGTCATGCGCGGCCACTCCTCGGACCCATTCCGGGTGATCAGCGTCACCGCGTTTTCGGTGCCGCCCATGATCCCGGTGCCCGGCGAGACATCGTTGGCGAGGATCCAGTCGCAGCCCTTGCGCACCCGCTTAGCGGTGGCGTTGGCGATCACGTCATCGGTCTCGGCGGCAAAGCCCACGACGAGATCGGGCCGTCCGACCGCCATCCCGGCGATGCGGGCGAGGATGTCGGGGTTCTCGACAAGCCGCAAATCGGGCAGCGCGCCCTCGCGCTTCTTGATCTTGCTGCCCGAGGCTCCCTCGACCCGCCAATCGGCCACGGCCGCGGCAAAGATCGCGGCATCGGCCGGCAGGGCTGCTTCGACCGCCATGCGCATCTGCTCGGCCGTCTCGACCGGCACGATCCGCGCCCCTTCGGGTGGCGGAGCCTCGGCCGGGCCGGAGACGAAGGTGACCCGCGCACCCAGCAGCAGCAATGCCGCCGCGATGGCGCTGCCCTGCGCGCCAGAGGAGCGGTTGGCGATGTAGCGCACCGGGTCGATCGGCTCATGGGTCGGCCCGGAGGTGACGATCACGTGCCGCCCTGCGAGCGGTCGCTCGGCCGGCAGCGCCGCCTCGATCGCGGCGAGGATCGCGGCGGGCTCGGCCAGCCGTCCCGGTCCGTATTCGCCGCAGGCCATCTCGCCCTCGGTCGGCCCCACCACCATGATGCCGTCGCTCTTCAATGTCTCGAGGTTGCGCCGGGTCGCCGGATGCTCCCACATCCGCACGTTCATCGCGGGCGCGATCAGCACCGGCGTATCGGTCGCCAGAAGCAGCGTCGACGCGAGGTCCGAGGCCCGGCCCTGCGCCATCCGCGCCATCAGGTCCGCGGTGGCCGGCGCCACCACGACGAGATCGGCCACGCGCGACAGCTGGATATGCCCCATCTCGGCCTCAGCGGTGAGGTCGAACAGCGCCTCATGGACCTTCTTGCCAGCCAGCGCAGACACCGAAAGCGGCGTCACGAACTGTGCCGCGCTCTCGGTCATCACCGGCGTCACCTCGTGGCCCGCCCCGGTGAGAAGCCGGATCAGTTCGAGCGACTTGTAGGCCGCGATACCGCCGCCGATGATCAGGAGGATATGCGACATGGCTTCGCCCCGCGGTTAATGCGGGGCGACCCTAGGCGTTGCCGCGTCCGGGGGCAATCGGCGCTCAGGCGAAGAAGCCACGCACCTCGCGCGACTGACCCTCGAGGCTGCGGCGCATCTTGCCGAAGGCGGCGGCTTCGAGCTGGCGGACCCGCTCCTTGGAGAGGCCAAGCTCATCGCCGAGGCTTTCCAGCGTACGCGGCTCGTCGCGTAGCTTGCGCTCGCGGACAATGAACTGCTCGCGCGCATTGAGAGAGGAGAGCGCGACCAGAAGCCATTGCCGCAGCATGTCGGTGTCGTGGCTGTTCTGGACCAGTTCGGCGGCCTGGATGCCGTCATCCTCGAGCGCCTCGATCCACTCGCGGCCCTCATCCTCGGTCGACTGCGTGGCGTTGAGCGAGAAGTCCGAGCCGGAGAGCCGCCCTTCCATCATCTCCACATCGGCGAGCGGCACGCCCACCTCCTTGGCGATCATCTTGCGCAGCGTCGCACCGTCGAGTTCGCGGCCCTCGGCGGCGGCCTCGCGCTCGATCCGGGCTTGAACCCGGCGCATGTTGAAGAACAGCGATTTTTGCGAGGAGGTCGAGCCGGTGCGCACCATCGACCAGTTGCGCATCACGTAATCCTGGATCGACGCCTTGATCCACCACACCGCATAGGTCGAGAAGCGCACGCCGCGATCGGGGTCGAACTTGTCGGCGGCCTTCATGAGACCCAGCGACGCCTCCTGGATCAGGTCGTTCATCGGCGCGCCGTAACGCCGGAACTTCGACGCCATGGAGATGGCGAGACGCATATAGGCGGTGATCAATCGGTGCAGCGATTTCTCGCATCTCTGGTCGCGCCAGGCATAGGCGAGGCGCAACTCGGTTTCAGCATCTAGGAGTTCTGCCCGCATCGCGTTGCGGGTCATCGACTGGTCCGCAAATCCGTCAAAAGCCATGTCATCGTCCCCGGGACATTAAAGGGTCGGTGCGCTTGCCATGGCCGGGCGGCCTGCTAGTCACCTTTCTGCACCCTTAACGCCGCGCCCTCTCGGAAAGTTTCCCGCATGGCCTTGCAGAAATTGACGTTGGTTCTAGGCGGCGCCGCCTCGGGCAAGTCCGATATCGCCGAAACCCTTGTGTGCAGGAGCGATCGGCCGCGCGTCTACATCGCCACCGCGCAGGCCTTCGACGCGGAAATGCGCGAAAAGATCGCCCGCCATCGCGCCGATCGCGGCCCGGATTGGCGCACAATCGAGACGCCGCTCGACCCGGCTTCGGCAATTTCCAGCGTCGCGGAAGGCGAAATCGCGCTGATCGACTGCGCGACGCTGTGGCTGTCGAACCTGCTTCTGGCCGAGGCCGACATCGCCGCAGAAGAGGCGCGGCTTTTCGCGGCGCTGGACGCCTGCGCCGCCCCGGTGGTTGTCGTGTCCAACGAGGTCGGCGCCGGGATCGTGCCCGACAACGCGCTGGCGCGGCGGTTCCGCGCGCTGCAGGGCGGGTTCAACCGCCGCCTCGCCGCCCGGGCGGACACCGTGATCGGCGTGATGGCCGGGCTGCCCTTTGCGCTCAAGGGAGAGATGCCGTGAGCGGGCTGTGGTTGATCCGGCATGGGCCGACCCATGCCAAGGGCATGTGCGGCTGGTCCGACCTGGCCGCCGACCTGACGGACGGAGCCGCCCTCGCCCGGCTTGCGGCGCGGCTGCCGGAGGCGCGGGTGGTTTCATCGGATCTCGACCGCGCGGTGCGCACGGCCGACGCGCTGGCCGGCGATCGGCCCCGCCTGCCGCACGCCCCGGAGCTGCGCGAGATGCATTTTGGCGACTGGGAGTTGAGACGGCATGACGAGATCGAGGCCGAGACGCCCGAGCTGATCCGCGCTTTCTGGGACACACCCGGCGATGTGGCGCCGCCCGGCGGTGAAAGCTGGAACGCGCTGCGGGTGCGCTGCGACGCCGCGATCGACCGGCTGCAGGAGGGGGCCGACCTGATCGTCGTCGCCCATTTCGGCGTAATCCTCACCCAGCTGCAGCGCGCGCTGAACTGCAGTGCGCGCGAGGTCTTCGCCCATAGGATCGAGCCGCTGTCGCTCACCCGGATCGAGACTGGCCCGACGGGCTGGCGCCTGCTGGAGGTCAACGCGCTTCCCTGACCGCGTTAAACCTTTCTCAACCTCCTCGGCCAAGTCTCGAAACGAGCGGGAGGGCATGGGCATGGTGGCGCGGGCCTACACGGTGGCGTTCGAAGGGGTCGAGGCGCGACTGGTCGAGGTGCAATGCGCGGTGACGGCCGGACTGCCGGGCTTCACCATCGTGGGCCTGCCCGACAAGGCGGTGAGCGAGGCGCGCGAAAGGGTCCGCGCCGCGCTCGCGGCGCTTTCCATCGCGCTCCCGTCCAAGAAGGTGACGGTGAACCTTTCGCCCGCCGACCTGCCCAAGGAGGGCTCGCATTTCGACCTGCCGATCGCGCTGGCCCTGCTCGCGGCGATCGAGGTGCTCCCCGAGGAGGAGGTGGCCGGCACGGTGGCCTTGGGCGAACTGTCGCTCTCGGGCGATCTGGTGCCGGTGATCGGGGCACTGCCAGCCGCGATGGCGGCCGCCGAGGAGGAGCGCCGCCTGCTCTGCCCGGCCGCCTGCGGTGCCGAGGCCGCTTGGGTCGACGCGGTTGAGGTGATCGCGGCGCCCTCGCTCGCCCGCGTGATCCGGCACTTCACCGGCCAGCAGCTCATCGAGCCGGCACAGGCGGGGCTGGCCACCGCCCCGGACAGTCCGCGCGACCTTCGCGACGTGAAGGGGCAGGAACGCGCCAAGCGCGCGCTGGAGATCGCCGCCGCCGGGCGGCATCATCTGCTGCTCGTCGGCACGCCCGGCTCGGGCAAGTCGATGCTGGCCGCCCGGCTGCCCGGCATCCTGCCGCCGCTCTCGCCCGAGGAGGCGCTGGAAACCTCGATGATCCATTCGGTCTCGGGGCTGCTGACCGAGGGCGGGATCAGCCGGACGCGCCCGTTCCGCGAGCCGCACCACACCGCCTCGATCGCCGCCATCGCCGGTGGCGGACGCGGTGCCAAGCCGGGCGAGATCAGCCTTGCCCATAACGGCGTGCTGTTCCTCGACGAGCTGCCGGAGTTTCCGCGCGCCGTGCTGGAAACGCTGCGCCAGCCGATCGAGACCGGCGAGGTCATCGTCGCCCGGGCCAACGCGCATCTGCGCTATCCCTGCCGCTTCCTGTTGATCGCCGCCGCCAATCCCTGCCGTTGCGGCTATCT
This sequence comes from Limimaricola variabilis, assembly GCF_034371605.1. NCBI lineage: Bacteria > Pseudomonadati > Pseudomonadota > Alphaproteobacteria > Rhodobacterales > Paracoccaceae > Limimaricola > Limimaricola variabilis. The sequence goes on from NZ_CP139691.1 coordinate 1,866,369, forward strand.
CTCCGATCCGGAACGAGCCTGCGCCCGCGCGCCCGGCTGCGGCGAAGAATATTTGGGCCGCATCTCGGGCCCCCTGATGGATCGCATCGACCTTCGGGTCGAGGTGCCGCCCGTCGCCTTCACCGATCTCGACCTGCCCACTCCGCCCGAGGGCTCGACCGAGGTCGCGATCCGGGTTCATGCCGCACGCGAGATCCAGACGGCGCGCTTCGCGCAGGGTCCTGCCCGGGTCAATGCCGACGCCGAGGGGCGCCAGTTGGAGGAGATCGCCGCGCCGGATGCCGAGGGGCGCGACCTGCTGCTGCGCGTCGCCGAACGCTTCGGCCTCTCGGCGCGCGGATATCACCGTGTGCTGCGGGTGGCGCGCACCATTGCCGATCTCGACGGCTCCGAGGCCGTCCGCCGACCGCATGTGGCCGAAGCGGTGGGATACCGGCTCGCGCTGGGGCGCGAGGCCTAGCGCTTCGCCTCGATCGCTTCCCAGATCTTGGCGGCGACGTTGATGCCGTCGAAACGCTCCAGCTCCTGGATGCCAGTGGGCGAAGTCACGTTGATCTCGGTCAGCCAGTCGCCGATCACGTCGATGCCGACGAGGATCTGCCCCTTTTCGCGCAGAAGCGGGCCAATCGCGGCGCAGATCTCGCGGTCCCGATCGGTCAGCTCGACCTTTTCGGGCCGCCCGCCGACATGCATGTTGGAACGGGTCTCGCCCTTGGCCGGCACGCGGTTGATCGCACCCACGGGCTCGCCATCGACCAGCAGCACGCGCTTGTCGCCCTTGGTCACGGCGGGCAGGAACTTCTGCACGATCAGCGGCTCGCGCGAGATGCCGGTGAACATCTCGTGCAGCGAGGCGAGGTTGCCGTCCTCGGAGTGCAGCTTGAACACCCCCGCGCCGCCATTGCCGTAAAGCGGCTTGAGAATGATGTCGCCATGCCTGTCGCGGAAGGCGCGCAGCGTGGCGAGGTCGCGAGCGATGGCGGTGGGCGGCGTCAGGTCGGGGAAGTTCAGGACCAGCAGCTTTTCGGGGTAGTTGCGCACCCAGAAGGGGTCGTTCACCACCAACGTGCCGGGGTGGATCATGTCGAGCAGATGGGTGGTCGTGATGTAGCCCATGTCGAACGGGGGGTCCTGCCGAAGCCAGACCACGTCGAAGGTCGAGAGATCGACCTCCTGCTCCTCGCCCAAGCTGTAGTGGTTGCCCTTTTCGCGGCGCAACTCGAGCGGCCAGCCGCGCGCCGTCACCCGGCCTTCCTGAAAGGCGAGCCGGTCGGGCGTGTAGTAGAAAAGCTCGTGTCCGCGGGCCTGCGCCTCTTCGCCGATGCGAAAGGTGGTGTCGGCATCGATGTTGACGCTGCCGATCGGGTCCATCTGGAGAGCGACCTTGAGGGGCTTGGGCATGGCGGCGATCTTTCGCTGGAATTGCGGTCCCAGATCCATGCCCGATGCGCGCGCCCTCTGCAATGCACGCGGCCTGTGCCCGGACGGGGGGGATCAGTCGCCGTCGAAGGCTCCATCGATCACCCGCACCCTGCCCTGCCCGTCCACCAGCGCGAGGTCGAAGCGCATTTCGGTCAGCTGCCCATTGGGCACGGTCCCGCAAAATGCCTCGGCCGAGCGGCGGATACGGTCGATCTGACGGTTGCCGATCCGGCCGATCGCGGCGTCGAAGCTTCGTGCCGCCTTGACCTCGACGAAGACGAGGCGCCGACCTTCGCGCAGGATCAGGTCGATCTCGCCGCCCCGACCGCGCCAGCGCCGCGCTACGATCACCCGCCCGCTGCGCGCATAGTGTCGCGCGACGCTTTCCTCGGCCGCGAGACCGGAAAGATATCCGCGCCGGCCACGCTCGACGCGGACAGGCGCTTCGCCATCAGTGCATTGGGCCCCCGCAGCATCCGGGCGCCGCATCGACGGCTCGATGCAGGGCTCAGCATCCGTCGCAGGCACCGGACTGGCGAGTTCGAGGGCAAGCTGCCCTTCCCTTTCCTCACGCGATCGCGTCTGACCTAACCGCGCGCGTCGCGCTCTTGGCCAAGAGCCTCCCTCAAGCCCCATCTCCATCTGCATCATCCGGCTCCTTCGCCAGGTTCAGCGCCGCCTGATAGACCTCCCGGCGTGGCAGGCCGAGCGCCCCGGCCACCGCCGTCGCCGCATCCTTGATCCGCATGCTGCGCATCGCCTCGCGCAACGCGGTCTCGAGGTCGCTACCGGTCACCTCCTCGGTTTCGGCCCGGCCGACCAGCACGACGACCTCTCCCTTGAGCGTACGTCCCTCGATCTCGGCGCAGACCTCCGCCGCCGTCCCGCGGATGACCTCCTCGAACCGCTTAGTCAGTTCGCGGCACAGCGCCACCTGCCGGTCACTCCCGAGAATATCGCGCAAGGAAGCTAATAATTCGTGAACGCGCTTGGGGCTCTCATAGAGCACCAGCGTGAAGGGCAGCGCCCTGAGCGCGGCGATCTCGGTCTCCCGCTGGGTCTTGGCCGGCGGCAGAAAACCGGCGAAGGCGAAGCGGTCGGTCGGCAGCCCAGACACTGCCAGCGCCGCCAGCACCGCCGAGGCGCCCGGCGCGGCGAGAACCTTGTGCCCGGCGGCGATCGCGGCGCGACCCAGCGCATAGCCCGGATCGGCGACCAGGGGCGTGCCGGCCTCGGAAACATAGGCCACCGAGCCGCCGCGCTCGAGCACCGCGAGGATCCGCGCCCGGTCCCCCGCCCCCGAATGGTCGTGATAGGCCAGCAGCGGCCGACCGTTCAGCGGCACACCGTGAATCTCCATCAATTTGCGCAAGGTCCGCGTGTCCTCGGCGGCGAGCGCATCGGCCCCGGCCAGCAGGTCGAGCGCCCTTAGCGTGATGTCCCGCGCCGTTCCGATCGGCGTCGCCACGAAGTGCAGCCCCGGCGGAACCGGTCTCGTTTCGAAATTCGTCACTGGACCGCCGCCCGCCCCGGTTTATGATTGCGTTGGAACCCGCCCCCGCGCCCGTGCCGGAGAAAGTGATGCCCATGTTCGCCCGTTTGCCGCAGCCCCGCAAGGCCGCGGCCCGCCTCGTCGCCCTGTTCTCCATGTTCTGGCTGGCCGCATGCCAGCCGATTGTCGCCACCGGCCCCGTCTCGGACGCCCAGCGCGTCACCGCCGGCGCCCCCGTCAAGGTGGCACTCCTGGTGCCCGCCGGCTCGTCTTCGCAAGGCGATGCGCTGGTTGCCGCCAACCTCGAAAACGCCGCCCGCCTCGCCATCGCCGACCTTTCGGACGTCGAAATCGAGATGAAGGTCTATCCCACCGCCGGCGATCCGGGCCGCGCCGCCCAGGCGGCGACCACCGCCGTGGCCGAGGGCGCGCAGATCATCCTCGGGCCGCTCTACGCCGAGGCCGCCAACGCCGCCGGCGTGGCGGTGTCGAACCAAGGCATCAACGTCCTCGCCTTCTCGAACAACCCGACCATCGCGGGCGGCAACGTCTTCGTGCTCGGCTCGACCTTCGCCAACACCGCCAACCGGCTGGTGCGCTACGGCATGCGCAACGGCATCCAGCGCTACGCCGTGGCCTTTGGCAACGACCTGCAGGGCACGATCGGCCGCGACGCCATCGTCAACGCCGTGAACGGCGCCGGCGGGGCCGTGGCCGGGACCCAGGCCTACGAGCTGAGCCAGGCAGGCGTGCAGGCCGCGGCGCCGCGCGTCGCCGAAACGGTCCGCTCGACCGGCGCCACCGGCGTCTTCACCACGGCCGGCGTCAACGCCGACCTGCCGATCCTCGCCACCGCGCTCAACGATGCCGGCATCACGCCGCAACAGGCCCGGATGCTGGGCCTGACCCGCTGGGACGCGGCGCCGCAGGCGCTGGCGCTGCCGGGGCTGCAGAACGGCCTCTTCGCGGTGCCCGACACCGCTCGCAACCGCGGCTTCGAACAGCGTTACGCCGCGACCTACGGCGCGCAGCCGCACCCGCTTGCCGGGCTTGCCTATGACGGCATCGCCGCCATCGGCGCGCTGGCCGCCACGGGCCGCGCCGACGCGCTGACCCGCAACGCGCTGACCCAGAGCCAGGGCTTCAAGGGCACCTCCGGCATCTTCCGCCTGCTGCCCGACGGCACCAACCAGCGTGGCCTCGCGGTCGCCACGATCCGCAACAACCAGGTGGTTATCCTTGACCCTGCTCCCACAAGCTTCCGCGGCGCCGGCTTCTAGCCCGGCGACGCAGTCCACGACCGAAGCTTTCGACGCGCCGGAAGATCTCATTCTTCCGGCGCGCGACATATTCGACGCCGAGAAGGTCGGGGCGCGCCTCTCCGAGGCGCTCGCCGGAGCCGAGGACGCCATGGCCGCGCGGCGCGCGGTGGTCGGCGTGCTGGCCGAGACCCGCCGCGACGGTCGTGCGGCGATCGCGCGCGCCTTCGCCACCCGCCCCTTTGCCGCCCGGCCAGCGACCCGGGCCTATGCCTGGCTTACCGACCGGATCGTCACGGCCTGCTTCGACGCCGCTCGGACGCTGCACCCGCTGCACAACCCGACGGAGGGCGAGCGGCTGTCGCTGATGGGGGTGGGCGGTTACGGCCGCGGCGAGATGGCGCCGCATTCCGATGTCGACCTGCTGTTCCTGACGCCTTGGAAGATCACCCCATGGGCCGAGAGCGTCATCGAGACGATGCTCTACATGCTGTGGGACCTGAAGCTGAAGGTCGGCCATGCCAGCCGCACCGTGAAGGACTGCCTGCGGCTGGCTCGCGAGGATTTCACCATCCGCACCAGCCTCGTGGAATGCCGCCGCCTCGCCGGCGACCCGGCGCTGGCCACCAGCCTTCGGGACCGGCTCTGGGCCGAGCTGTTCCGCACCACCGCGCCCGAATTCATCACCGCTAAGCTCGCCGAGCGCGACGCCCGCCATCTCAAGCAGGGCGGCCAACGCTATGTCGTCGAGCCCAATGTCAAGGAGGGCAAGGGCGGGCTGCGGGACCTGCAGTCGCTCTACTGGATCGGCAAATATGTCTACGGCGTGCAGGATGCGGCCGAGCTCGTCGGGCGCGGCGTCTTCACCGACGAGGAATATGCCGAGTTCGTGCGGGCCGAGGATTTCCTCTGGGCGGTGCGCTGTCACCTGCACCTGATCACCGACCGGGCGATGGACCAGCTCACCTTCGACATGCAGGTCGAGGTGGCGGAGCGGATGGGCTATGCCGATGGCGGTGGCCGGCGCGCGGTCGAGCATTTCATGCAGGACTACTTCCGCCACGCGACCCGGGTGGGCGAGCTCACGCGGATCTTCCTGACCGCGCAGGAGGCCACGCATCTGAAATCCGAGCCGATGCTGACCCGGTTGCTGGCGCGACGCAAACGCGCCCGCCCGCCCTACCGCATCGTGCACAACCGGCTCGACGTGGCCGACGAGGCGGCCTTTCTCGCCGATCCGGTGAACCTGTTGCGGATCTTCGACGAATCCCTGCGCACCGGGCACCTGCTGCACCCGGACGCGATGCGGCTGGTGGCGGCGAACCTGCAGCTGATCGATGCCGGCCTGCGCGAGGATCGCGAAGCCAACCGCATCTTCCTCGACCTGCTGATCCGGCGCGGCAACCCCGAGCGGGCGCTGCGGCGGATGAACGAGCTCGGCGTGCTCGCGGCCTTCCTGCCCGAATTCGCGCCGATCGTCGCGATGATGCAGTTCAACATGTATCACCACTACACGGTGGACGAGCACACGATCCAATGCATCTCCACGTTGGCGCAGATCGAGCGCGAGGAGCTGGTCGAGGAGCTGCCGGTGGCCTCCGGCATCCTCAAGGCGGGGGTGAACCGCCGGGTGCTCTATGTCGCGCTCCTGCTGCACGACATCGGCAAGGGCCGCGACGAGGATCACTCCGTGCTGGGCGCACAGATCTCCCGCCGGGTCTGCCCGCGGCTCGGGCTGTCGAAAAAGGAATCCGAGACCGTCGAATGGCTGGTGCGCCATCACCTGCTGATGTCGGACATGGCGCAGAAACGCGACATCTCCGAGCCCCGCACGGTGCGCGACTTCGCCCGCGCGGTGAAGACCAAGGAGCGGCTCGACCTGCTCTGCGTGCTGACCGTCTGCGACATCCGTGGCGTCGGCCCCGGCACTTGGAACAACTGGAAGGCCATGTTGCTGCGCGGGCTCTACACCGCGACCGAGGAGGCGCTGGCCACCGGGCTCGAGGATCTCAACCGCGGCGCCCGCGAGGCCGAGGCCAAGAAGGCGCTGCGCGATGCGCTGTCGGACTGGCCGCAGCCGGAGCTGCGCGCCGAGACGAGCCGGCATTACGGCCCCTACTGGCAGGGCCTGCCGCTCGACAGCCACCTCACCTTCGCGCATCTGCTGCGCGGGTTGCGCACCGACGAGATCCGCACCGACCTGATGCTCGACGCCGACCGCGACGCGACCCGGGTGAGCTTTGCCACCACCGACCATCCGGGGCTGTTTTCGCGGCTCACCGGGGCCTTGGCGCTGGTCGGCGCCAACATCGTCGACGCGCGCACCTACACCGCCAAGGACGGGCTCTGCACCGCCGTCTTCTGGATTCAGGACGCCGAGGGGCATCCTTACGAGGAGGCCCGCCTGCCGCGCCTCGAGCAGATGATCGGCAAGACCCTGCGCGGCGAGGTGGTGGCGCGCGACGCCATCAAGGACCGCGACAAGATCCGCAAGCGCGAGCGCGCCTTCCGCGTGCCGACCTCGATCGCCTTCGACAACGAGGGTTCGGAGATCTTCACCATCATCGAGGTCGACACCCGCGACCGGCCCGGTCTGCTCTACGACCTGACCCGGACGCTGGCGGCGGCAAACGTCTATATTTCCTCCGCCGTCATCGCGACATATGGCGAGCAGGCGGTCGATACTTTCTACGTCAAGGACATGTTCGGATTGAAATACCATTCTGAGTCGAAGCAGCGCGCCCTCGAGCGTCGCCTGCGCGAGGCCATCGAAGCGGGCGCACGGAGGGCCGTGTCTTGAAGCCCATCCGCTTGGTGCAGGGCTTTCTCACCGTCGGCATCTGGACCCTGCTGAGCCGGGTCTTCGGTTTCGCCCGCGACATCATGATCGCCGGCTATCTCGGCGCAGGCCCGGTGGCCGAGGCCTTTCTCGTGGCCTTCTCCCTGCCCAACATGTTCCGCCGCTTCTTCGCCGAGGGCGCCTTCAACATGGCCTTCGTGCCGATGTTCTCGAAGAAGGTCGAAGGCGGCGAGGATGCCGAGGCCTTCGCGCAGGAAGCCTGGGTCGGCATGGCCTTCGTGCTGACCGTGTTCACGGTGGCCGGTATCGTCGCGATGCCGGGCCTGGTGCTGCTGATGGCCTCGGGCTTTGCCGGGGACGAGCGTTTCGACCTCGCCGTGGAATACGGCCGGCTGGCCTTTCCCTATATCCTGTTCATCTCGCTCGCCGCGCTGGCCTCGGGCGTGCTCAACGCCACGGGCCGCTTCATGGCCGCGGCCGCGGCGCCGGTGCTGCTCAACATCGTGTTCATCGTTGCGGTGCTGATCGGCGCGGCGCTCGGGCGCGATCCGTCCGAGAGCCTTGGCCTCGGCATCGACCGGGCACTGGGGCTCCGGGTCGGTGACACGCTGGCACTGTCGGTGCCCTTCGCGGGCGCGGTGCAGCTCGGCCTCGTCTGGTGGGCGGCCAAGCGCGCGGGCTTCCACCTGCGGCTGGGCTGGCCGCGGCTGTCGCCCGACATGCGCAAGCTCTTCGCCATCGCCGCCCCCGCCGCGCTGGCGGGCGGCGTGGTGCAGATCAACCTGCTGGTCGGCCGCCAGGTCGCGAGCTTCTTCGAAGGCGCGGTGGCCTGGCTCAACTATGCCGACCGGCTCTACCAGCTGCCGCTGGGCGTCGTCGGCATCGCCGTCGGCGTGGTGCTGCTGCCGGACCTGTCGCGACGGCTGCGCGCCGGCGACGAGGCAGGTGGTCGCGACGCCTTCAACCGCGCCGCCGAGATGAGCCTCGCGCTCACCATCCCCGCTGCCGTGGCGCTGGTGGTGATCCCGGTACCGCTGGTCTCGGTGCTGTTCGAACGCGGCGCCTTCACCTCTGACGACACGATGGCGACGGCACTCACCGTCGCGGTCTATGGCCTCGGCCTGCCCGCCTTCGTTCTGCAAAAGGCGCTGCAGCCGCTGTTCTTCGCGCGCGAGGACACCCGCTCGCCCTTCCGCTACGCGGTGGTGGCGATGCTGGTGAACGTCGTGGTGGCGGTCGGCCTCGCACCGGTCATCGGCTTCATCGCCGCCGCGCTGGGCACGACGCTGGCGGGCTGGGCGATGGTCTGGCTGCTGTGGCGCGGCTCGCGGCAAATGGGTGCGGCTGCGGAATGGGATGACCGCTTCCGCCGCCGGCTGTGGCGGATCTGCGGCGCGTCGGCCTTGATGGGGGCGTTGCTCTTGGCCGCGGCGGCGCTGCTGGGGCCGTTCCTCGCTACCGCATCGGTGCGCTACCCGGCCCTGGCGCTGCTGGTTGCGATCGGCATGGCCGGGTATTTCGGCTTCGGCCAGCTCCTCGGGGCGTTTCGGCTGGCCGAGTTTCGTCGGGCGGTGCGGCGCTAGCGCGTCCGCATCCGCGCGAGAAAGCCGCGCGCGCCGCCCGGCGCGAGCAGCGACGCCAGCGCGATCCCGGCGATGAAACCGGCGGCGTCGGCCACCCATGCGGGGTCGGCGCCGAACAGCAGCCCGAAGACGAGCTGCAGTCCCAGCAGCACCCCGATCAGCCGGAACGCCGCCAGCCGGTTCGACCCGGCCTGCCCAAGCCTGAGCCACATCAGGTAGGTGAAGGCGCCGATCAGCCCGTAGATCGCCGGATAGGCGCCGATCAGCGGGTAGCTCGCCGTCACGAAGAGCCCGAAGCCCACCGCTCCGGCCAGCGTCGTGACGACCAGCAGCAGCGCCAGTGCCACCGGGTGCAGGACCTCGCCGACGAACTTGCCCAGCGCCAGCAGAAGCGCCACGGCAAAGAGCGCATGGGTCAGGCTCATATGCACGAACGGGTAGCTCAGCAGCCGCGCGGCGAGCCCCCAGTCCCAGGCCACAAGCAGGCGGTCGAACACGGCCGGGGCAAAGCCATGCCCCTCGATCGCGGCGATCCGCCAGCCCACGGCCTGCGGCCCGCCGACGAGGCCGGTGGCACCGAGGCTGAGCGCGGCCTCGATCAACGCCATGACCAGCGCCAGCACGACAATCAGCGGCGGCAACGAGCCGAACGGCCCCTCGATCGGCGCGTGGTTCGGGTCGGGGCGGTCGTAATAGCCTTGCGGTCGCATCCTTAGGTCCCTTCGGTTGACCTCGACAGGGGGCATGGCTAATCGGAATGCCACCCGGTTTCCAGCAGGACACGCGCCATGACCGACACCACGTTCGCCCCCCGCGTCTTTTCCGGCATCAAGCCCTCGGGGGGTCTGACGCTCGGCAACTATCTGGGGGCCATCAAGCGGTTCGTCGAGATGCAGGGCGGCGAATTCGAGACGCTCTACTGCGTGGTCGACCTGCACGCGATCACCGTCTGGCAGGATCCCGAGGAGCTGCGCCGCGCCACCCGCGAGGTGGCGGCGAGCTACCTGGCCTCGGGCATCGATCCGGAAAAATCGATCCTGTTCAACCAGTCCCGCGTCTCGGCCCATGCCGAGTTGGGCTGGCTGTTCAACTGCGTGGCGCGCGTGGGCTGGATGAACCGGATGACCCAGTTCAAGGAAAAGGCGGGCAAGAACGCCGAGAAGCAATCGCTCGGCCTTTACGCCTACCCGTCGCTGATGGCCGCGGACATCCTCGCCTATCACGCCACCCACGTGCCGGTGGGCGAGGACCAGAAGCAGCACGTGGAGTTGACCCGCGACATCGCGGCCAAGTTCAACCACGACTACAAGACCGACTTCTTCCCGCTCACCAACCCGGTGATCGAGGGGCCGGCGATGCGGGTGATGAACCTGCGCGACGGCACCCAGAAGATGTCGAAGTCGGGCGAGAGCGACATGGAACGCATCAACATGACCGATGATGCCGACGCCATCGCCAAGAAGTTCAAGAAGGCCCGCACCGACCCCGCCCCCCTGCCCGAGAGCGTCGAAGGCCTCGCGGATCGTCCCGAGGCGAAGAACCTCGTCAACATCTATGCCGGGCTGTCGGGCATGACGGCAGAGCAGGTGATCGCCGAGCATGGCGGCGCGGGCTGGGGCCAATTCAAGCCGGCGCTTGCGGATCTGGCGGTCGAGAAGCTGGCGCCGATCTCGTCCGAAATGGCGCGGCTGATGGACGACCCGGCCGAGATCGACCGGATCATGGAGCGCGGCGCCGAGCGTGCCCGCGCCATCGCCGACCCGATCCTGTCGAAGACCTGCGAGATCATGGGTCTCATCCGCTGAAGACCCTCGGGCGGGGCGCCGCGCGCCCTGCCCGTCCCCTTCGAATACGCATGACTGGCCAGGCTGATCGGCCAAGAGGCCCACGGCGGGACTGACCGCCGATGGCGGGATTTGCGTATTTAAGGAATGGTGAAGGACGAGCGCCGGTCCTTCGGCGGCCGCTGTTCGACGGACCCGCCGATAGGCGCAGGGAAAGGGGCGGCGTGCCCCTTTCCCGCTTTCGAAGCTCAGATCAGCCGCACTTTCGTGCCGACCTCGGCAAGCGCGTAGAGCTTGGCGATGTGTTCGTTGTAGAGACCGATGCAGCCGTCGGAGGAAGGCCGCCCAATCTTGCGCGTGTCATGGGTGCCGTGGATCCGGTAATACTGCCACGACAGGTAGAGCGCATGGGTGCCGAGCGGGTTGCCCGGACCGGCGGGCACCACCTTGGGGAGCGAAGGATCGCGCTCGCGCATCGAGGGCGTCGGCGTCCAGGTCGGTCCCTCAACCTTGCGGACCACCTCCGTGTAGCCGAGCTTGGTCAGCTCGGGGCTGACCGGCACCGAAGAGGGGTAGAGGCGATATGTCTCGCCGTCGCCGCCCCAGTAATGCACCGCCCGGGCCTTGGTATCAGCGACGATCACGCCCACGCCCAGCGCGTCGAAATGGTCGCGCCAGTCGATCTTCTGCAGCGCCGAGACGTTGCGCTGCACCGCGCCGGGCACGGCGAATGCCGGGGCCGCGAGCGTGGCGAGGCCGGCGGCGCCGGCGACGAGGAAACCGCGTCTGCTACGGGTCATGGGAACTCCTTGCCTGTTTTGTCCGGGTATACCCCCGCCGGGTAACCGATGTTCAACTCACGAGAGCGCGAGGCCCAGACATGTTGCGTCGGTGCCGTACGAATCCTGTGGCCGTCGGAAGGAGTCGTACGGCACCTATGGTCGGGGCTGCCCAGGCACAAGGAAGGCCAGCCGGAGACATGGCCCTCTCCCCCTCGGTCAAGCGCTTTTGCGCGGCGTGAGCGCAACGCCGCCGGGAAGGATCTCGGCTGGCGGCGCGGCATCTCTGGACCCCTGCTGGCCGCCTGCCTAGCCTGCCCGCAGAGCGGAGGATCATGACCATGGCAGGCGCGCGGAAGGCGAGCGCTCTTCAACGGCGCGGTGTACGGGGCACGGGCGGCTGATGCGGCCCTGGCGTATCCTCGACCGCCTGCTCGCGCTGGTCCCTCCGGTGCTCAGCGCCTTGGCGCTGGTCCTGCTGCTGACGCAGAATCCCTTCGCCACGCCCTATCTCCAGCGCAGCACCGAAGCGGTGGCGCTCGAGTTGCGGGCCGCGCTGGCGCGCGAAGTTACCCCCGAATGGTACATGGCCGAGATGGACCGCGCGCTTCTGGCCGAGGATCTCGACGCGATGCGCATGGTCTCTGCGGTGGGCGGCCGGCACGGTATCGCCCCCTCGCCCGCGCTGCTGGGGCGGATGCAGGCGCTCGAGGCGCAGGAGACCGGGGCTCTCGCGGCGGCGCGCGACTGCGCGGTCTGCGCCGCCGACATCACCGCCTGCCCGCGCGTGGCGCTCCTGGCGATGTGCGGCGTGACGGTCGAGATGACGCCTCTGGGCGATCTGAACGCGCTGCGCCGCGCGGCGCAGACCGCGCTGCGCGGCGAGGAGGTCGACCGCATCGAGGTGGCGCTGGCCGGGGTCGGCCTCGGCGCGACCGGGCTCGTGCTCGCGTCGGGCGGGACCAGCGTCACGGTCAAGGCGGGCGCGACCGCGCTGCGGCTGGCGCGGCGGCTGGGAACGGTGACGGGCCGCTTCGGCGAGGAGCTGCGCGGCATGGCCGATATCGGGCTGCGGCTCGACCGGGTCGACGACCTGGCGCTGGGCCGGGCCCGGCTCGATGAGGTGGCGGACGGGGCGCGGGTGGCGCGGATCGGCGATCTGGCGTCGGATCTGGGCCGGATCGCGGCCAACAGCTCGCTCACCGATGCGGTGCTGATGCTGCGCCATGTCGACGACGCCGACGATGCGCGCCGGCTTGCAAGGCTGTCGGAGGTCGCCGGTCCCGACACGCGCGCCACGCTCGAGATCCTCGGCAAGGGCCGGGCCTTCCGGGCGCTGGTGCGGCTGTCGGATATCGCCATCGGCGCGGCGGCACTGGCATGGCTGCTGGCGGGACAGGTTCTCCTACTACTCGGCGAGCGGATCGGGCGGATGATCCTCGCGCTGCTGCGCGTACCGGTGCGCCAGCGCGCCACCGGTGAGGCACCGCGCCCGCGCCGCGCCGCGCAGGCTGCCGCGATCCGGCCAGAGCCGCCGCTGACCCGGCCCGCGCCCCGGCTGCGCCCCGATCCGCCGCTGCGCCGCCCCGTTGCCATGCACCCCGGCCTCGGCCACACTCCGGCCGAATAGGGAGAATTCATGCGCAAGTTCCTTGTGATCCTCGACGACAGCCGCGAATGCCTCAACGCGATGCGCTTCGCGGCGATGCGCGCCGGCAAGACAGGCGGCGGCGTCACCATCCTGTCGGTGATCTCTCCGGACGAGTTCAATCATTGGGTCGGGGTGGGCGAGATCATGCGCGCCGAGGCCCGCGAGCGGATCGAGGTGCATTTCGAAGTGTTCGCCAAGTGGATGCGCGACCGCCAGAACGTCCATCCCACACTCGTGATCCGCGAAGGCGACACCGTGCCCGAGATCCTCGCCCAGATCCGCGAGGATGCGGAGATCGGCGTGCTGGTGCTGGGCGCGGGCTCGGACCGCAAGGGGCCGGGCCCCCTGGTCACCCAGCTCACCCGCGAGGCAGGCTCGCTGCCGGTGCCGATCACCATCGTGCCGGGCGACATTTCCAAGGAGCGGCTCGAGGCGATCACCTGAGCGCGATTTAGAATCGTTCCAAACATTGACTTCGCGGGTCCGGAAGCGCATATCGGGGGCCTGCAACGAAAGGTGGCCGCGATGTTCATCCAGACCGAATCCACGCCGAACCCCGCGACGCTCAAGTTCCTGCCGGGGCAGACCGTTCTCGAGATGGGCACCGCCGATTTCCCCTCTGAGGAAGCCGCGCAGTCGAGCCCGCTGGCCAAGCGCATCTTCGCGACCGGCGGCGTGGCAGGCGTGTTCCTCGGCTCGGACTTCGTCACCGTGACCAAGACCGAAGCCGTCGAATGGGACCACATCAAGCCCGCCGTGCTGGGCGCGGTGATGGAGCATTTCCAGTCCGGCGCCCCGGCGATCGATGACGGCACTTCGAACAGCGCTTCGGGCGGTCATGCCGAGCATACCGGCGAAGACGGCGCCATCGTCGAACAGATCAAGGAACTGCTCGACACCCGCGTTCGTCCGGCCGTGGCCCAGGATGGCGGCGACATCACTTTCCACGGCTTCGACCGCGGCATCGTCTACCTGCATATGCAGGGCGCCTGCGCCGGCTGCCCCTCCTCGACCCTGACGCTCAAGATGGGCATCGAGAACCTGCTGCGGCACTACATCCCCGAGGTGGTCGAGGTCCGGCCCGTCGCGGCCTGATGACCCCGCTTCTGGCGATCGACACGTCGGCCGCGCATTGCGCGGCCGCGCTGCTTCTGGGGGACCGGGTCGCAATCCGGGTCGAGCCGATGGCCAAGGGCCAGGCCGAGCGGCTGATGCCGCTGCTCGAGGAATTGCTCGCGGCCGAGGGCTTCGGCTGGCGCGACCTCGCGGCGATCGGCGTCGGCACCGGTCCGGGCAACTTCACCGGTCTCAGGATCGGCGTTTCGGCGACGCGTGGGCTGGCGCTGGGGCTGGGCGTCCCGGCAATCGGCGTCTCGGGCTTCGAGGCCGCAGCTCTGGGCCACCCGCGCCCGGTGACCGTCGCCCTGCCCGCCCCGCGCGATCACCTCTGGCTTCAGCATCTGACCGAGACCGGCGCCGAGCCGCCCCGCCTTGCCCCGGCCGCGGAGGTGGGAGAAGTTCTGCACGCGCCCGATGCCGAGACGCTGGTGCGGGCCATAGCCCAGCTTGCATGCGAGCGTGCCGGCACACCGCAGCCGCGCCCCGCCCCGCTCTATGTCCGCCCTGCCGACGCGGCCCCGCCGCGCGATCCCGCGCCGCTGCTGATCGAATGAGCGACCCTCAGGCGCTGGCCGACACCTACGCGGCGGCCTTCCCGGCCGAGCGCGGCTGGAGCGCGACCGAGTTCGCAGCACTGCTCGCCGCGCCGGGCGCGATCTTCACCGGGGATACGACCGCCTTCGTGCTGGGCCGCGTGACGCTCGACGAGGCGGAGATCCTGACGCTCGCCGCCCATCCCGATCACCGCCGCAAGGGCCGGGCGCGCACCGCCCTCGCCGCGTTCCATGCCGTCGCCCATGCCGCGGGGGCCACGACCGCCTTCCTCGAAGTCGCCGAGGACAACGCGGCGGCGCGCGCGCTTTACGAAGCGGCAGGCTATGTGCGCGCCGGGCGACGCCCGGGCTATTATCCCCGGCCTGGGCAGGCGCCCGCGGCCGCGCTGATCCTGCGCCGCCCATTGCGATAGACTACCCTTGCGTCAGTCGCCCTCCGCGTGGGCGGAACGGCCCGAAACGCCCGGTGACTTGGCGCAAATCAGGGAAAAATCAGTTGACCCCAAAGGGTCGCGCATTGCCTTATCCTGCCATGAGCCGGCGCATGACCGGCACGGCGCATGCCCTCCGGGCGGCGCCAGACCTGACAGGGAGCTATGAATGACCCATCTCGCGAAATTCCTCGGCGCGACCGCCGCGCTCGCCCTTTCCGCTGGCGCCGCGCTGGCCGATCCGGCGCTGATCTTCGATCTCGGCGGCAAGTTCGACAAGTCGTTCAACGAGAGCGCCCATAACGGTGCGACCCGTTGGGCCGAGGAGACCGGCAACTCCTATGCCGAGGTCGAGCTGCAGTCCGACGCCCAGCGCGAGCAGGCGCTGCGCCGCTTCGCCGAAGCCGGCAACAACCCGATCGTCACGGTGGGCTTCTCCTTCATGACCCCGCTCGAAGAGATCGCCGGCGACTACCCGGAGACCAACTTCGTGATCATCGACGGCGTGGTCGATCAGCCCAACGTCCGCTCGGTCGTGTTCAACGAGCACGAGGGCTCCTACCTCGTCGGCCAGATGGCGGCCATGGCCTCCGAGAGCGGCACGATCGGCTTCATCGGCGGCATGGACATCCCGCTGATCCGCAAGTTCGCCTGCGGCTATGCCCAGGGCGCCAAGGCGGTGAACCCCGACATCACCGTGCTGTCGAACATGACCGGCACGACCCCGGCGGCCTGGAACGACCCGGTCAAGGGCTCCGAGCTGACCAAGGCGCAGATCTCCCAGGGCGCCGACGTGGTCTACGCGGCCGCCGGTGGCACCGGGATCGGCGTGCTGCAGACCGCTGCCGACGAGGGCAAGCTGTCGATCGGCGTCGACAGCAACCAGAACTACCTGCAGCCCGGCTCGGTGCTGACCTCGATGGTCAAGCGCGTCGACAACGCCGTCTACGACGCCTTCCAGGCGGGTGAGAACATCGAGACCGGCTTCTACGTGATGGGCGTCGACAACGAGGGCGTCGGCATCGCCGTGGACGAGCACAACGAAGCGCTCGTCACCGAAGAGATGACCGCCGCCGTCGAGGACGCCAAGGCCAAGATCGCCTCGGGCGAGATCGAAGTGCACGACTACATGAGCGACGAAGGCTGCCCCTCGCTCGATTTCTGATCGCCTCACAGGCAGGAAAGAAGGGGCCGCGCCGCGATGCGCGGCCCCGTTTCGCTCCGAAGGACCGAACCGCATGACCGACCAGACCCCCGCGATCGAGCTCAAGGGCATCTCCAAGGCCTTCGGACCGGTGCAAGCCAACAAGGATATCTCGATCCGGGTGATGCCGGGCACGATCCACGGCATCATCGGCGAGAACGGCGCCGGCAAGTCGACGCTGATGTCGATCCTCTATGGCTTCTACAAGGCCGATGCCGGCGAGATCTTCATTAACGGCAAGCACACCGAAATCCCCGACAGCCAGGCCGCGATCCGCGCCGGCATCGGCATGGTGTTCCAGCACTTCAAGCTGGTGCAGAACTTCTCCGTGCTCGAGAACGTGGTGCTGGGCGCCGAGGACGGCGCCTTGCTGCGCCCCTCGCTCGCCAAGGCACGGCGCGAGCTCAAGGCGCTGGCCGCCGAGTACGAGCTCAACATCGATCCTGACGCGAAGATCGAGGATATCGGCGTCGGCATGCAGCAGCGGGTCGAGATTCTGAAGGCGCTCTACCGGCAGGCCGACATCCTGATCCTCGACGAGCCCACGGGCGTGCTGACCCCGGCCGAGGCCGACCACCTGTTCCGCATCCTCAAGGGGCTGCGCGACCAGGGCAAGACGATCATCCTGATCACCCACAAGCTGCGGGAGATCATGGAGATCACCGACACGGTGAGCGTGATGCGCCGCGGCGAGATGACCGCCACCGTCAAGACCGCCGAAACCTCGCCGCCCGAGCTGGCCGAGCTGATGGTCGGGCGCAAGGTGCTGCTGCAGGTCGAGAAGGCCCCCGCCACGCCCGGCAAGACGATCCTCGAGGTCGAGAACCTGCGGGTGATCGACAGCAAGGGCGTCGAGCGGCTTCGCGGCATCGGTCTGGAGATCCGCGCCGGCGAGATCCTCGGCCTCGCCGGGGTCGCCGGAAACGGCCAGTCCGAGCTCCTCGAGGTGCTGGGCGGCTACCGCAAGGCCGAGGGCCGGATCCGTCTCAACGGCGAGGAGATCGACCTCACCGGCCGCAAGTCGGACGCTCGCACCCGCCGCGCGCGCGGCATCGCCCACGTGCCGGAGGACCGGCACCACGAGGGCCTGATCCTCGATTTCGCCGCGTGGGAGAACGTGGCCTTCGGCTATCACGACAAGCCGGAATTCAACAAAGGCATCTTCATGGACAACGCGGCCATCAAGGCCGACGCCGCCGCGAAGATGGAGCGCTTCGACGTGCGCCCCCCGAACCCCAACCTCGCCGCCAAGAACTTCTCGGGCGGCAACCAGCAGAAGATCGTCGTGGCGCGCGAGATCGAGCGCAACCCGGACCTGCTGCTGATCGGCCAGCCGACGCGCGGCGTCGACATCGGCGCGATCGAATTCATCCACCAGCAGATCGTGGCGCTCAGGGACATGGGCAAGGCTGTGCTGCTGGTCTCGGTCGAACTCGACGAGATCATGTCGCTCTCCGACCGCATCGCGGTGATGTTCGACGGCCAGATCATGGGCGAGCGCGTGCCATCCGAGACCGACGAGCGTGAGCTCGGCCTGCTGATGGCCGGCATCACCGACACCGACAAGCCGCACAGCGAGGCCGAGATCGAGGCCAACCTCGCCCGCAAGCGCGCCAGCGCCGCCAAGGAGGCCTGAAATGCAACGTATGCCGCAATGGGCCGACGTGGTGCTGATCCCGCTGATCAGCCTGCTGCTCGCCGCCCTGCTCTCCGCCCTCGTCATCCTCGCCATCGGCGAGAACCCCTGGGCCGCGCTCAAGCTGATGGTCGATGGCTCGATGGGCTCGACCTATGCCTGGGGCTACACGCTCTACTACGCGACCAACTTCATCTTCACCGGCCTCGCCGTGGCGATCGCCATCCATGCGCGGCTGTTCAACATCGGCGGCGAAGGCCAGGCGATGCTGGGGGGCCTGGGCGTGGCATTGGTCGCGCTCTACATTCCCTGGCCGCACTGGACGCTGGCGATCCTCGGCGGCGCGGTGGGCGCCGCGCTCTTCGGCGCGGCCTGGGCCTTCATCCCGGCCTGGCTGCAGGCCAAGCGCGGCAGCCACATCGTGATCACCACGATCATGTTCAACTTCATCGCCGCGGCGCTGCTGAACTACCTGCTAATCGGCGCGCTCAAGCCCTCGGGCTCGATGGAGCCCGCGACGGGCCGCTTCCCCGAAGCGACCCACCTGCCGACCTTCCAAGACATGTTCTCGACCGCCGAGACGGCGCTGTTCCGCGGCGCGCCGGTCAACGTATCCTTCTTCGTGGCGCTTCTCGCCTGCGTCGCGGTCTGGGCGCTGATCTGGCGCACCCGGCTGGGCTACGAGATCCGCGCCTTCGGCCAGTCGGAATCGGCGGCGAAATACGCGGGCATCTCGCCTACCCGGATCATCGTCGTGACCATGCTGATGTCGGGCGGTCTCGCGGGGATGATGGCGATCAACAACGTGATGGGCGAGGCCGAGCGACTGGTCCTGAACGCGGTCGAGGGGGCGGGCTTCATCGGCATCGCCGTGGCGCTGATGGGGCGTAGCCACCCCTTCGGCGTGCTGCTCGCGGCGCTCCTGTTCGGCTTCCTCTATCAGGGCGGCGCGGAACTGGCGCTGTGGACCTCGATCCCGCGCGAGCTGATCGTGGTGATCCAGGCCCTCGTGATCCTCTTCACCGGCGCGCTCGACAACATGGTCCGCATGCCGCTGGAGGCGATGTTCCTGAGGCTGCGGCCCGCGCCGAAGCCCGCCCGCAAGACCGAACCGGCGGAGTGAGCCCATGGATTTCCTGACCCTTCTGCAGGTGCTCGACACCACCATCCGGCTGGCTACGCCGCTGCTTCTGGCCTGTCTCGCGGGCCTGTTCTCCGAGCGCGCGGGCATCTTCGACATCGGCCTCGAGGGCAAGATGCTGGCCTCGGCCTTCCTCTCGGCCGCCGTCGCCGCCGCCACCGGCTCGGTGCTGATCGGCGCCGCGGCGGGGATCGGCGCGGCGCTGTTGCTCTCGGGCATCCACGGCCTCGCCTCGATCACCTTCCGCGGCAACCAGCTGATCTCGGGCGTGGCGATCAACTTCCTCGCCGCCGGCCTGACGGTGGTGATCGCCCAGAGCTGGTTCGGCCAGGGCGGCCGCACGCCGCAGCTGTCGGGCAATGCCCGTTTCGAAACGATCACCCTGCCGCTCGCGGCCGAATTGCGCGACATCCCCATCCTCGGGCCGATCTATGCCGAGCTGATCTCGGGCCACACGCTTCTGGTCTACGTGGCGCTGCTGGCGGTGCCGCTGACCTGGTGGGTGCTGTTCCGAACCCGCTTCGGCCTGCGGCTGCGCGCGGTGGGCGAGAATCCCGCTGCGGTCGACACCGCCGGCGTCTCGGTCGTGGGTCTGCGCTTCGCCGCCGTGGCGATCTGCGGCCTGCTCACCGGCCTCGCGGGCGCCTATCTCTCGACCGGCCTGCAGGCGGGCTTCGTCAAGGACATGACCGCGGGGCGCGGCTACATCGCGCTGGCGGCGCTGATCTTCGCCAAGTGGCGGCCGTGGTACGCGCTCGGCGCCTGCCTGCTGTTCGGCTTCCTGCAGGCGCTCGCGCTGCGCCCCGACGTGATCGAGAGCACGATCGGCTTCGAGGTCGGCGTGCAGCTGTTGGACGCCCTTCCCTACATTCTCACGGTGGTGATCCTCGCGGGCTTCGTCGGCCGCGCGATCCCGCCCCGCGCCGGAGGCGAACCCTATGTCAAAGAGCGTTGAACTTGCGGGCCTGATCAAGGCCCAGGCCGGGGCCGAGCCCGTCAAATACGGCCTGATCCTCGGCTCCGGCCTCGGCCATATCGCGGGCGCCGTGGACGGCGTGACGATCCCCTATGACCAGCTCGCCGGGTTTCCCCATGCGGGCGTCTCGGGCCACAATCCGGTCCTCGCGGTGGGCAACCTCGAAGGCCAGCGGGTCGCCGTCTTCGGCGGCCGCGCCCACTATTACGAGCGCGGCAACCCGAACGAGATGCGGCTGCCGCTCGAGGTGCTCAAGGAGCTCGGCGCCGAGGCGGTGATCCTGACCAACGCGGCCGGCTCGCTGCGCGCCGAGATGCCGACCGGCTCGATCATGGCGCTATCTGACCACATCAACTTCTCCGGCCTCAACCCGCTGATCGGCGAGACGACCGACCGGCGCTTCGTGCCGATGGGCGACGCGCATGACCCTGCCCTGCGCGACCGCCTGCGCGCGGCCGCCGAGGCCGAGGGCGTCGAGATGCATGAAGGCGTCTACGCCTGGTATTCCGGCCCCTCCTTCGAAACCCCGGCCGAGATCCGCGCGATCCGCACGCTGGGGGCCGACGCGGTCGGCATGTCGACCGTGCCGGAGGTGATCCTCGCCCGCTTTCTCGGGATGCGGGCGCTGGCGATCTCGGCGATCACCAACATGGCGGCCGGCATGTCCGACGAGAAGATCGGCCACGAGCACACCAAGGCGATGGCCCCCCTCGGCGCGGCCAAGCTCGAGCAGGTGTTGCGGCGAATGCTGCGCGACGCGGAATAAACACCGCCACGGAACAGTTTCTCCGGCCGGGGGCTTGGAAATCCCGGCCGGGCTTGCGTTAATCGGGCCCATCCGCCGGGAGCCCGCATGCAGCTCTATCTTCCCATCGCCGAGGTTTCGGTCGACATTCTGCTGATCCTCGGCCTGGGCGGGCTGGTCGGGGTGTTGTCCGGCATGTTCGGAGTGGGCGGCGGCTTCCTGATTACGCCGCTTCTGTTCCTCGCAGGCATCCCGCCCGCCGTAGCGGTGGCCACCTCGACCAACCAGATCGTCGCTTCCTCCTTCTCGGCATTGCTCGGCCATCTCAGGCGGCGCACCGTCGACATCGCCATGGGCTCGGTGCTGCTGGCCGGCGGGCTGATCGGCTCGGGCCTGGGCATCATGGTGTTCAACTGGCTCAAGGCGCGCGGCCAGGTCGATCTGTTGGTGGAGCTGAGCTACGTGCTGTTTCTCGGCACCGTCGGCGCGATGATGTTCATCGAAAGCGTGAACGCGCTCCTGCGGGCGCGCCGCCCCGGCGCCCGGCCGAAACGCCGTAAGCACTACTGGGCGCACGCGCTGCCCTTGAAGATGAAGTTCCGGGTCTCCGGGCTCTACATCTCGGCCATCCCGCCGCTGATGGTCGGGCTGTCGGTCGGCGTGCTGGCCGCGATCATGGGGGTGGGCGGCGGCTTCGTGATGGTGCCGGCGATGATCTATCTCCTCGGCATGCCCACCAAGGTCGTGATCGGCACCTCGCTGTTCCAGATCATCTTCGTCACCGCCTTCACCACCATGCTGCATGCCGTCACCAACCAGACCGTCGACATCGCGCTGGCGCTGCTGCTGATCGCCGGGGGCGTGATCGGCGCGCAGCTCGGCACCCGGATCGGCGCGCGGATGAAGGCCGAGCAACTGCGCATCCTGCTGGCGCTCCTGGTGCTGGCGGTCTGCGGGCAGCTCGCGCTCGGCCTCGTGCTGAGGCCGTCGGAGCTCTACGTCGTCGAAACGGTGCGCCCGGCATGATCCTGCGTCTCGCGCTCCTACTGGTCGCGCTCGCCCTGCCCGCCCGGGCCGAGGAGATCGTGCTCGGGCTGAGCCAGGACCAAGTGGCGATCACCGCCACATTCGACGGCTCCGACATCCTGATCTTCGGCGCGGTCCGGCGCGAGGCGCCACCACCCGAAGCGCCGCCGCTCGAGGTGATCGTCACCGTTTCCGGTCCGCTCGCCCCGGCCACGGTGCGCCGCAAGGAGCGCCGGGCCGGCATCTGGGTCAACACCGAGGTCTTCGAGGTCGACGCCGCGCCCTCCTTCTACGCCGTGGCGACCACCGGCCCGCTGGAGGAGATCCTGACCGCCACCGAAGATCTGCGCCACGCCGTGTCGATCCCGCGCGCCATCCGCGCCGTCGGCAACCGCGTCTCGGGCGCGGGCGACTACGTCGCCGCGCTGCTGCGGATTCGCGGCGCGGAGGGCCTCTACCGCTACGAGGAAGGGGCGGTCGACCTCGAGCGGGAGACGCTGTTCCGCACCGCGCTGACGCTGCCCGCCGACTTGGTCGAGGGCAACTACACGACGCGGATCTTCCTGACCCGGGGCGGCGCGGTGGTCGACCGCTACGAGACGGTGATCGGCGTGCAGAAGGTCGGCATCGAGCGCTGGCTCTACAATTTCGCGCAGCAGCAGGCGGCGCTCTACGGGCTGATGGCGCTGGCGCTGGCGGTGCTGGCCGGCTGGGCCGCGTCGCTGGCCTTTGCCGGCTGGCGCCGCTGACCGGTAAAATTCCGGCTATTCCCCGCCTCCCCGCCGCTGCCCCGCCCATGCTAACCTCGCGCCCGGGGGTCCACCGGCGCAGGCGCAAGGAGAACCGATGTCACATCGCTGGATGTTCGACGTGCTGAACGATCTCGAGACCTATGCGATCCGCAACGGCCTGCCCGGGCTGGCGCATCGGCTGTCCGAGGCGGCAGGTCATGCCACGCAGGAGCTGGCGCACCGCGCCCCGCCCGACCGGGGCGACCGGCCCCGGCATCCCGCCCGCCTCCCGCCCAACCGCCCGGCCGGGCACAGGGACTGACCGCCACGGCGCCTCTGGCCCCCGGCTCGCGGCACGGGTAGGGTCGCGCCCATGACGCTTCCCGCCGTGACGTTCTCCTCCGACCAGGCCGAGGCCTGGGATGCCGTGACTCAGGTCCTGCGCCTGAGCGGCATCGATCTCGACGACGAGCTTCTGTCGGCGCCGGCCTCCGAAGCGCGCCACGCCATCGCCGTGATCGGCAAGGCAGGCTCCGGCAAGACGCTGCTGCTGGCCGAGCTCACCCGGCGGCTCAAGGAGGCAGGGGTCGACATCGTCTCGGGCGACTGGGAGGGCCGTCGCAAGAAGGACCGCCGCACGCTGGCGATCCTCGCCCCGACCAACAAGGCGGCGAGCGTGCTGCGCAATCGCGGCGTGCCGGCGACGACGATCCACCGCATCCTCTACACCCCGGTCTACGATCCGGAATACGAGAAGATCGCCGAATGGCTGGCCGGCGAAGGCGAGCGCCCGAACATCGAGGCGCTCACCGACGAGGCGCTCGACCGCGCGGCGGGCGCCTTCGCCACCCATGGCTCGGTCCCCGCGGCATTGGCAGCGGCCGGTCTCAGGGGCTCGGACTTCATCACCGGCTGGAAGCGCCGCGAGGAGCCGCTCGACCTCGGCTTCATCGACGAAAGCTCGATGCTCGATGAGAAGCAGGTCGAGGATCTCAAGGAGATCTTCCCGACGCTGGTGCTGTTCGGCGACCCGGCGCAGCTCCCGCCGGTCCAGTCCTCGGGCGGCATGGTGTTCGACACCATGAAGGATGCCGACAAGCACGTGCTGCACCGCATCCACCGGCAGGACGCGGACAACCCGATCCTCGATCTCGCCCACGCACTGGCCGATCCGCAGGTGGATTTCTACGCCTTCGAGCGGATGGTGCGCGAGGCGTCCGAGCGCGACGAGAGGGTGGTCTTCGCGCCGCGTGTGGAATCGGACCTGATGGCCCGCTCCCCGGTGCTGGTCTGGCGCAACGCCACGCGGATCCGGCTGATCCACGCCTTCCGCGCCGCGCATGGCGCGCCCGAGGGCGACCTGCTGCCGGGAGAGCCGCTGATCTGCGACGGCATCGAGCTGCCCTTGAAGCATCGCAAGAAACGGCTCGACCTCGAGGCGCGCGGTCTGATCAAGGGCGCGCAGGTGATCTATATGGGCCCCGGCCGCAAGCCGGGCTTCTCCCGGCTGCACGTGATGGGCGCGCCCGAGCCGCAGCTTTCCGCCGCCTCGATCGTGCGGATCGAGCAGGAGGGCGATGCCGAGCCCTTCATTCCTTATGCCGCACGCATGGGCGCGACCTTCCTGCACGGCGCCGCCGTCACCATCCACAAGGCCCAGGGCTCGCAGTGGGACACTGTGCAGGTCTTCGCCCCCGACATCGAGATCGCGGCGCGGATGGGCCGGGTCGAAGCCGGCCAGCCCTTGTGGAAGCGGCTGGCCTATGTGGCGATCACCCGCGCCGAGCGCGAGCTGCGCTGGGTGGTGCGCTCGATGCTGGCCAAGCCCTCCGAGCCGCTGAGGACCGATGATCTCGTCGCGCCCGCGGCCCCCTTCGAGCTCAGCGCCCCTCAGGCGGCTGGCTGACCGGACCGGCCAACGCCGTCGGCTCGAAATGATGCGCGATCGAGGCGGCGTAGAAGCCGAGCACCGTCTCGGCGCCCGGCGCCGGACGCAAACCGCCTGCCTCCTCGACCAGCAGCCCGCGCTGCCCGAGCAATTCGAGCGCATCGGCGGTGACCCGTGCGGCGTCGCGGCGCGGCAGGGCGATGCCGCGCGCCTGCAGCATGGCCAGCCGTGCCGCCACCCGGATCTCGATCCGGCCCGGCGGCAGCGGTGCGGCGTCGAGCAAGATTCCCGCCACGAGCGGGACCGGCAACACCGGCATCACCGCCTCGATCCGGGCCATCATCTCGCGCGCCAGCCGGGCGGTATCCTGCGGCGTCGGCTGCCGATCCCCCAGGAACTCCGCGAGCGACACGGGCCGGCCGAACCCGACCGAGGCCGTGCCGAAACCTTTGAACCGTCCTGTCAACTGGCGCAGCAGGTGCCCCAGCACCACACGCACCAGACGTGAGGGCGGCACCCGGAAGCGGCGATTGCCCGCCCGCGCCGCCCCGATCAGCACCCGGTCCTCAAGCACCCGGTCGTAATTGAGCGCCACCGGCACGAAGATCACGTCGCGAGGGTGGCTGCCGAAATCCTCGACGATATGCCCCAAGAGCCCGGTCTTGGCCGAGGCGAGCCGTCCATCGAGGCTCAACCCGCCCTCGGGAAAGATCGCCTGCGTCACGCCGCCCGCGGTCGCCATCTGCACGTAGCGCTGCAGCACCCGGCGATAGAGTGCGCCGCGATCGCGCCTGCGGATGAAATAGGCGCCCATCATCCGGATCAGCGGCGTCAGCGGCCAGATCCGTGCCCATTCGCCCACGGCATAGGACAGCGCGGAGGTCCGCGCCGCCAGCCAAGTCACCAGCACGTAATCCATGTTGGAGCGATGGTTCATCACGAAGACCACCGCCGCGTCGGGGTCGATCGCGTCGATGGCGCTACGGTCGAACGCCCCCAGCCGGATCCGGTAGAGCGCCCGGCTGAGCCACTGCGCCGCGCGGGTTCCGAAGGTGAAATAGGCGGTCGCCGAAAAGGAAGGCACGATCTCGCGGGCGTAATCCCCGGCGAGTTCGAAAGCGACGTTCTCGGGCACCCCGTGGCTCTTGGCGTGCTCGACCACCGCTTGCGCCACCAGCGGGTCGTAGATCAGCCGCTGGATCATGTCGTGGCGGCGGGCCAGCTTGAACGGCTCGATCGGCCGCGCGAGCCGGGTGTTGAGGCGGGCCACGGCCCGCTCCATCCGCTTGCGGAAGAACCAGCGCACCGAGGGAAACAGGAAATGCGATGCGAATGTGACCGCCGCGAAGAGCAGGATCAGCACCAGCAACCAAAGTGGGATCTCGACGGGACGGAACATGGGCCGACCCTGCCGCAATCGTCGTCGCTGCGGTAGCGCCGGGCGGCCTGATCGGCCCTCGGGCAGGCATCCGCAGCGCAAAGCGATGCGCGCAGAACACGCTGTCCGCTCGACCGGTGAAGCCTTGGACCCTTACGAGGTGCCGCGGTCTGGACGCTCGGCCCGCGACGGCCCATCATACGGGCCTCCGCAGAACGCGGCGTACTATCCCGTGCGGCGCGCGCCGCGGGCCGCTGAGGCCCGGCCGGCCCGCCGCCCCCGCGAACCGGACGAGGCCATGACCCTTCACCGCTCCAAGACGCCCCGGACGCCGGGGGCTGCCCCCGCCACCTTGCGGCCCGACCTGCCGAGCCGGGCGGGCTTCGATTCAGATCACCCGCTGGCCACAGGGCTGGTCGGGGTGGAGGGGCCCGCGCTGGGTCATCTTGGCGATCTCGAGGCGCTCTGGCCCGACCGGCTGCCGGACGTGCTGGAGCTTGATGGCGGCGCGGCCGGTCCTTGGCACCTGGCCCTGGTGGCGGCACTGGCCGAACGGCGCGGCGTCGCGCCCCCCCAGGGGGCCCTGCTCCACGACCCGTTGGCGCTGCGCCACGCCGCCGCCGCCCCGGCCTGGTCCGACCGGGCGGCGCTCGGGCTCGGGGCGGATGCGCTGTGCTGGGCCGGACGACGCCTGCCCGGCCTGCGCGGCGCCCGGCTGCGCATGCCCGCGCTCAGCCCCGAAGGGATGGCGCTGACGCTTCGCTCCGGCCTTGCGCTCCTCGCCGCCACGGCGCGGCGCGAGAAGCCCGAGCACCTGCGCGCCGCCGCCTGCGGGATCGACATCGTGATGCCGGCCGACGACGAAGCGGCCCGCGGCTGGGGGGCGGTTCTGACGACGCTCTGGCAGGAGCTGGTCGCCGAGCGGCACGGCCCCGGCTTCGCGGCCCGGCCCGACCTTATCCAGTACCGGCACGGCGCCTCGGAAATTGCCCCGCCCGACCCCGACGCAGCAGCTCAACTGCGGGCCGCGCTGCTGCGGGCCGAGGCCGAGGAGCTGCCCTGGCCGGAAACTGATCCTTCTCGCCCGGCCGATACCGCCCCACCGCTTTCCGAGCCCGATCGCGCGGCAGCGCTGCTCGCCTGGCGACGGCAGCGTGACGGCAACGCGGTGCAGAAATCGCTGCTGGCGCTGCGCGAGGCCGCCAAGCGCGGCATCAACGTCATGGGCCCCTCGGTGGCCTGCGCCAAGGCGGGGGTGACCACGGGCGAATGGGGAACGGTCATGGCAGGGGCACTGCCCGGCACCGCGGCAAAACCCGAACCCGCGCCGCCTTCGGGCGTCACGTTCCTACTGGCCCGCCCCGGGCTCGACGCGAGGCTGCCGCGCGCCCTGCCCTCCCCCGCCGAAGCCCGTAACCGTGGGATCGAGCTGCGCGATACCGGACCACGTCGATTGCCCTCCGATATCGTCGCGGCGGTGCTCGACGATCGCCCCCAGGCACTGCTGCTGTCCCTGCCCAGTCCACAATCGGCGCAAATGGCCATCGAAACCCTTGCCGAATTGCGCCGTGCCGGTTTCGGCGCCATGCCGGCGCTCGGTCTGATTGAATTTCAGCTTGACGCACCGCTCGAAAAGGCGCTTGAAGCAGCCGGGCTGCCCTTGAAGCGAGCGCGCAGCTTCGCCAACGGCGATTTCTTGCAAGAAATTGTGAATTTGGTGACGTGACGAAAAACAATCGTTGCGCTTAATCTATTCTTTTAGATATCTCGTAATTGACGGTTATCCATTACATTGGATCCTTAGAAACCTGTCGATTATCGAATGGAAAGAGAGATCATGGCACAAGACCTGCACGAAATGTCCCGCAAGGAGCTGGAAAAGCTTCGCCGGGATATCGACGAGGCGCTGTCCACCGTGTCGCAACGCGAAAGAAAAGCCGCGCTCGAAGCTGCCGAACGCGCGGCTGCGGAACATGGCTTCTCGCTGGCCGAATTGGCTGAAGCAGCCTCGAAAGGCCGCAAGACCAAAGCCAAGACCCCTGCGAAATATCGCAATCCCGAGGATCCGAACCAGACCTGGTCCGGCCGTGGCCGCAAGCCGCGCTGGATCAACGAAGCAGAGGCCGCCGGGCGGCCGCTCTCGGATTTCGAGATCTGATTAGACAGGGGCCGGCGTGATCGCCGGCCCTTTCCACGACCATGGCGGAGTTCGCGCAATGAGCACGCATATCGGCGCAGCCCCGGGCGATATCGCCCCGACCGTTCTGATGCCGGGCGATCCGCTGCGAGCGAAATGGGCCGCGGAGAAATTCCTCGACACACCGCGCTGCATCAACGAGGTGCGCGGCATGCTGGGGTTCACCGGCAGCTGGCGCGGCCATCCGGTAACAATTCAGGGGTCCGGCATGGGCATGCCGTCGCTCTCGATCTACGCCAATGAACTGATCCGCGAATATGACGCGCAAACCCTTATCCGCATCGGCTCCTGCGGGGCGATGCAGAAGGATATCGGCCTGCGCGACGTGGTGCTCGCGATGACCGCGTCAAGCGTCGGAAACCCGTCACGCGCAATGCTGCGCGAAATTCATTACGCACCCCATGCCGATTGGGGCTTATTGCGCGCCGCGCATGACTCGGCAAATGCACGCGGAACGCGACTGCATGTCGGCGGCATCTATTCTTCGGATACATTCTACGACGAGCGACCCGACCTGCACGAACAGATGGTGCGACACGGCATCCTCGCGGTGGAAATGGAAGCGGCCGAGCTCTACACCCTCGCCGCACGGCATGGGCGCCGGGCGTTGGCGGTGCTGACCGTGTCGGACCACCTCGTCACCGGCGAGGAACTACCCGCCATAGAGCGCGAGCAGAGCTTCGGCGAGATGGTCGAAATCGCGCTGGAAGCGGCCTTCGCCTAAATCCCGTGCCCGCCCGCATAGCCGTTGCGCGGCGGGCTTGTCCAATCGCCTAGGCTACCGGGGGCCGGGCGCAGCACCGCCATCGACAGCGGATGGCAGGCGGCCTGGTCGCTCGAATGCCCGGCGCCGCAATCGCCGCCCGGGCAGGCGCTCATCACAGCCAGCAGGTCGATCTCCGCGAAGAGATCGAGATGGTCCCCGGCCCGCACCGGGCTCGCCTTCATGAAATAGCGGCCGGTGTCGCGGGTGAAGCCGGTGCACATGAAGAGGTTGAGCACGTCATGCACATGCGGCTCGGCCTCGGCCAGCGATAGCCCCCGATGCGCCGCCAGCGCCCGGGTGAGGTTGGAATGGCAGCAGCGATCGTAATCCCCGCTCGAAAGCAGGTGGTGCGTGTAGGGGTCGCAGCGCGTGCCGATCACGTCATGCACCGAGGCCCCGTCGGCGTCGATGCCGTACCATGACAGGCTGTCGGCGATGATCGTGGCCATCGGACGCAGATGGGGAAAGCACGACCAGAGCCGGTCGCCGGTGCTCACATGGGTGCCGTGCAGGGCCCGGGTCTTGCCGGAGAAGAAGCGCTCGGTGAGATCGTCGCGGGCAAAGAGGTTGAGGTCGCCGACCTGCGGCCCCTCGGGGCAGCCGAGCCGCAGGATCGAGCCGGCCGGGACCTCGATCGCCGCCGCATCGCGCGGCGGCACGATCACTTCCGCCTCCAGGTGCGCCGAGGCGGCGGCGCGGGCATAGAGCTCCATCGGTGGCGGGGGCAGGCTCCCGTCGGGGTAGACGAGAACCGGGCGCGCCGCCCGGCGCGCGTCGGCGTCGGGCGGCGGCTGCGTCATACGGCGCGCTCGACCATCATGTGCTTGATCGACTGGATCGCCTTGGCCGGGTTGAGCCCCTTGGGGCAGGTCTTGGCGCAGTTCATGATGGTGTGGCAGCGGTAGAGCTTGAACTCGTCCTCGAGATCGTCGAGCCGCTCGCCGGTCGCCTCGTCACGGCTGTCGACGATCCAGCGATAGGCGTGCAGCAGAGCGGCCGGCCCGAGATAGCGGTCGCCGTTCCACCAGTAGGAGGGGCAGGCCGTCGAGCAGGAGGCGCACATGATGCACTCGTAGAGCCCGTCGAGCTTCTTGCGATCCTCGATCGACTGGCGCCATTCCTTGGCCGGGGTGTTGGTCTCGGTCTCGAGCCACGGCTTGATCGAGGCATGCTGGGCATAGAAATGCGTCAGGTCGGGGATCAGGTCCTTAACCACCGGCATGTGCGGCAGCGGGTAGATCTTGATGTCGCCCTCGACCTCGTCGAGCCCGTAGGTGCAGGCCAGCGTGTTGCGCCCGTCGATGTTCATCGCGCAGGAGCCGCAGATCCCTTCCCGGCAGGAGCGGCGGAAGGTCAGCGTCGGGTCAATCTCGGATTTAATCTTGATCAGCGCGTCGAGAATCATCGGACCGCAGCTGTCGACGTCGACGAAATAGGTGTCGACGCGCGGGTTCTTCCCGTCATCGGGGTTCCAGCGATAGATCTGGACCTTGCGCAGGTTGGTCGCGCCTTCGGGCTTGGGCCAGGTCTTGCCGTGGGTGATGCGGCTGTTCTTCGGAAGGGTGAGCTGGACCATGGTCAGGTCTCCTTGGGGAAAGCGCCGGGGGGCAGGCCCCCGGTCGTCGTCGCATGGATCTGGATCATCTGAGCCGGGGCGGGCGGACCGGCGGCTGGCCGCTACGCGCGACCACGCAGTCCTCGTAGACCTCGTAGGGATCGCGACCGCGCAGGTAGTCGTCGGTGACGCCGATCGAGATCCCGGTCGAAAGCCCGCTGCGCGAGTTCGCCCCGACGCTGACGCTGCCAGAGGGCCCTTGCGCCTGCCGCGCCCGCTGCTCGCAGACCCGTGCCGCGTCGAGCGGCGACAGCGGGGTCTGCGTGCAGGCGGCCGCGAGAAGCGGCAGCGCGAGAAGCGCGGCGCGCATCAGTAGACCCGCGCCTTGGGCGCGATCTTCTTGAGGTCGATGCCGCCCTCCTCCGCCTTGGTCAGCGGATCGAGATGCACCGGGCGGTAATCGAGCCGCGCCGTGTTGCCCTCGATCCAGGCAAGGGAGTGCTTGCGCCAGTTCTCGTCGTCGCGGTCGGGATAGTCCTCATGCGCATGCGCGCCCCGGCTTTCCTTGCGCGCCTCGGCGGCGGTGATGGTGGCCAGCGCGTTGGGCATCAGGTTGGCCAGCTCCAGCGTCTCCATCAGGTCGGAGTTCCACACCAGGCTGCGGTCGGTGACGTGGATGTCATCCATCTTGGCCGCCGTGTCCTGCATCTTCTTCATGCCTTCCGCGAGCGTCTTGTCGGTGCGGAACACCGCCGCGTCGGCCTGCATGTTGCGCTGCATCTCGAGCCGCAGCTCGGCGGTGGGGACGCCGCCCTTGGCATGGCGCAGGCCGTCGAAACGATCGAAAGCCTTCTCGATCGCCGCCTTGGCCGGAGCCTTCACCGCGGTCGCGGGGTCGACGACTTCGCGCGCGCGGATCGCCGCGGCGCGGCCGAAGACCACGAGGTCGATCAGCGAGTTGGAGCCGAGACGGTTGGCACCGTGCACGCTGGCACAGCCCGCCTCGCCCACCGCCATCAGGCCCGGCGTCACCGCGTCGGGGTTCTCGGCCGTCGGGTTGAGCACCTCGCCCCAGTAGTTCGTCGGGATGCCGCCCATGTTGTAATGCACGGTCGGCAGCACCGGGATCGGCTCTTTCGTCAGGTCGACACCCGCGAAGATCCGCGCCGATTCCGAGATGCCGGGCAGACGCTCGGCCAGGGTCTCGGGCGGCAGGTGGTTGAGGTGCAGGTGGATGTGATCGCCATCCTTGCCGACGCCGCGGCCCTCGCGGATCTCCATGGTCATGCAGCGCGAGACCACGTCGCGCGAGGCGAGATCCTTGTAGGTCGGTGCGTAGCGCTCCATGAAGCGCTCGCCCTCGGAGTTGGTGAGGTAGCCACCCTCGCCGCGCGCGCCTTCGGTGATCAGGCAGCCCGCGCCGTAGATGCCGGTCGGGTGGAACTGCACGAATTCCATGTCCTGCAGCGGCAGGCCCGCACGCGCCACCATGCCGCCGCCGTCGCCGGTGCAGGTGTGGGCGGAGGTCGCGGAGAAATAGGCGCGGCCATAGCCGCCGGTCGCCAGGACGACTGTCTTGGCGGCAAAGACGTGCATGGTGCCGTCGTCGAGCTTCCACGCCAGGACGCCGCGGCAGGTGCCGTCATCATCCATCAGCAGGTCGATGGCGAAGTACTCGATGTAGAACTCGGCCTTCTGCTTGAGCGACTGGCCGTAGAGCGTGTGCAGGATCGCGTGGCCGGTCCGGTCCGCGGCGGCACAGGTGCGCTGCACCGGCGGGCCTTCGCCATACTCGGTGGTGTGGCCGCCGAAGGGGCGCTGGTAGATCTTGCCCTCTTCGGTGCGCGAGAACGGCACGCCGTAATGCTCGAGTTCGTAGACCGCCTTAGGCGCCTCGCGGGCGAGATACTCCATGGCGTCGGTGTCGCCGAGCCAGTCGGAGCCCTTCACCGTGTCGTACATGTGCCACTGCCAGCTGTCGGGGCCCATGTTGCCAAGCGAGGCGGCGATGCCGCCCTGCGCCGCGACGGTGTGCGAGCGGGTCGGGAAGACCTTGGAGATGCAGGCGGTGCGCAGACCCTGCTCGGCCATGCCGAGCGTGGCGCGCAGGCCCGCGCCGCCGGCGCCGACCACCACCACGTCGTATTCGTGCGTTTCGTATTCGTAGGCTGCCATGAGGGGGCTCCGGTCAGAGGGCGAGGCGGATCAGGGCGAGAACGCCGATCGCGGCCAGGGCATAGGAGAGACAGGTCACGCCGACGATCAGCGCCTTGCGGGTGAAGCCGCGGCTGTAATCCTCGATCATGATCTGCGCGCCGGCGCGGAAGTGCCAGAAGCCGACGATGAAGGTCAGCACGGCGATCGCCGCAGGGATCGGGCGCTGGTAGTAGATCACCACCTCTTCGTAGGTGCCGCCGAGCACCGCGCCGAAGGTGAAGACGAAGAGCGGGATCAGGATCGCCAGCGCCACCGAGGACATGCTCATGCGCCAATGCTGGCGGGTGCCGGAATGCGAGGCGCCGAGGCCATGCGCGCGCTTGCGGTCGGTCAGGTAAGCCATATCGATGCCCCTCAGAGAACGACGACGGTGAAGATGGTGAGCAGAACCGAGACGATCAGGATGATCTGGCCGAGCAGCTCGGCCTTGTCGATCTCGAGCATCTTAACCTCGTCCCAGATCAGGTGCCGGATGCCCGCCAGCGTGTGGTACCACAGACCGAGCACCGAGAAGAACATCACCAGATCGCCGAACCAGCTGCGCAGGAAGCCATCGGCCACGGCAAAGCTCTCGGGGCCGGCCGCGGCGGCCGCGAACCACCAGACCACCAGCAGCGCCGTCACGATCAGCGCGTTGCCGGTGATCCGCGTCAGGATCGAGGTCAGCATCGGGATGTGCCAGCGATAGATGGAGATATGCGGCGAAAGCGGGCGGTTGCCCCGGTTCACGTCGGCCATGGCGTCGTCCTTATCTGGCGTGGGGGCCTGCCCATGGGCGGCCCCGGCTGGCATCATCCCTAGCGATTTTGGCCGGGCTGTCACCCGCCACGGTGCCTGAAACCGTGGAAAAATCGCCGCAACGGGCAGGATTCCGCCAAGCGTGATCACAGCCCTCGGCGCCGTGATCACAGCGATAGCGGTAACGGTCGGTCCGCTGCGCTGGCGACCGCGGACCGGCTTGAGCGGTTCGGCTCAGAGCTGGCCGAGCCGGAGATCGGAGGAATATTCGACATCCGCCTCCTTGGTGACGGCTTGCCCGCAGCGCATCACGCCATTGGCGGCGTCATAGGCATAGGTCGGCTCGCCATAGAGCGCCCAACCCTTGGACAGCGCCTCGGTCACCTTGTGACAGAAGGCCGAATTGTCGTCGCCGGTGAGAAAGCGGTAGATCTTCATGACATCGCTCCGAAAGGGTTGGGTCCGATCCAGCCATGCACCAGCGCGATGAGGATGAAAACCGCCCCCGCGCCGAGGAGTGCCGCGGCCTCGCGCCCGACCGGGGCGGGTGCTGACGCCACGGCAATCTGGGCCCGGGCGTCGAGCAGCGCCATTTCGGCCACCGCCCAGATCGCCAAGCCGCCGAAGAGCAGACCCGCTGCCCAATGCGTGTTGACCAGAAGATGCGCCCCGCCCCACAGCGCGACCGCGAGGAGCTGCGGATGGCGCAGCCACGCGGCGGCGCGAGTCTTCATGCCGGACGCGGCGAAGAGATAGACCGCGACCAGCACCATCAGATTGTTGAGGTGCCACGCCCATGGCGCCGGCGCAAAGCGCGGCGCGGCATCCTGCGCGCCATAGCCTCGGATCATCAGCCCCAGCACCACCATCACCGCCACCACGCCGCGCGCGGCCCGGCCCAGCCGCGCATGCAGTCCCGGCGCGACCCGGGGCAGGGCATGGGCCCCGCTCCACAGGGCCAGACCGGCAAGCACCTGGATCATCGCCCCTCCTTCGCCGCGACCGCCTCGGCGAGCGCCAGCGTCTCGCGCGCGGTGGCGACATGCAGCGCCTCGACGATCTCGCCATCGACTACGGCCACGCCCTGCCCCTCATCCTGCGCTGCCTGATAGGCGGCGATCCGGCGCCGCGCGCGGTCGATCTCGACGGCATCGGGGGCGAAGGCCGCATTGGCGGCGGCAATCTGCGCCGGATGGATCAGGCTCTTGCCGTCGAAGCCCATGTCGCGCCCCTGCGTGCATTCGGCGCGCATCCGTTCGGGGTCGTCGAGCGCGTTGCACACGCCGTCGATCGCCCGAACACCGGCGGCACGCGCCGCCAGCAGCGTCGTCTGCAGCGCCGCCATGAGCGGCATGCGATCGGGCCGGTCGCGCGCGCGCAGCGCACGCGCGAGATCGTTGGTGCCCATCACCACCCCTTCGAGCCGCGGATGCGCGCAGATCTCGGCGGCGGCGAGAACGCCGGCCGGTGTCTCGATCATCGCCCAGAGCGAGCGGTCGACGCGCGCCGCAACCGCGTCGAGATCGGCGGGCGATCCGACCTTGGGCACCACCACCCCGGCGCAGGCGATGTCTTGCACCGCCGCCAGATCCGCGTCGCCCCAAGGGGTGTCGAGCCCGTTGATCCGCACCAAGGCGGTCGGGCCTGCCTCGTCCCGCCCGGCCAACGCCGCCCGGGCCGCGGCCTTGGCGGCGGGTGCGACGGCGTCCTCGAGGTCGAGGATCAGCGCATCGCAGTCGAGATCGACCGCCTTGCGCATCGCGCGGGCGTTTGAGGCGGGAACGTAGAGCATCGAGCGAAACGGCATTTCGGTCCTTGGTCGGCCTGAAGTTCGCCTCAGCCTGCCGCGCCCGGTCGCGCGGCGCAACGGTGGCATCGTTAACACCATCTTCGGCGGGTGCGGGGAGACTGCATGGATCAGGCCCGCCCTATCGATGGAGATCGCCATGACCCCCGCCAACTTCCTGCTCGCGGCCCTGCCCCTCTTTGCGCATGGGCGCTGCCCGCCCCCGCCGCACCGCGCTGCGCCCCGCATGACCGGATCGTCGCGGAGGTGGCAGAGCGTTTCGGGGAGCGCCGGCAGGCCCTCGTGCCCGATGGTGCCCGGCGGGTGATGGAGATCTTCGCCTCCGACGAAACCGGCAGCTGGACCTTGCTGCTGACCCGCCCCGGCGGACCCAGCTGCCTGATCGCGACAGGGCATGTCTTCGAGTGGCTCGACCCGCCGCCGCCCCGGGCGATCCGGCCAACTGATCAGCGGTCGATGGCTGTCCGAAGTGCCTGATCTGCGCAGGATTCCGCCCGATGGTCGGGATGGAAGAAATATTTGCCAAAGCATGCAACCCAGCCGAACTACGCGGGTTCTTCTGCCAGATATTGGCCGCCGTCGTCCCATTCGGGCGCCGGGCTGCGCCTCAGGACAAAGGTCTGGAAAGATGAAACTACTTCTTACCACTGCCGCGACGGCGCTCGTCATGGGCTCCGCCGCCTACGCCGAATCCCATGCCATGGCGACCGGTGCCTATGAGGTCTCGGCCGATGACTTCTACGCGTCCAACCTGATGGGCATGCGCATCTATTCCTCCGAGCAGGAGCTCGGTGAGAATGGCGACATGATCAACTTCGAAGAGCAGGAATGGGACGATATCGGCGAGATCAACGACCTGATCATCTCCGAGGACGGCAGTGTCCAGGCGGTGATCATCGGTGTCGGCGGCTTCCTCGGGATCGGCGAGAAGGACGTCGCCATCACCATGGATCAGGTCCGCACCTATGACGACGAGAACGGCGAGCGTTTCCTCGTGGTGAACTCGTCGCAGGAAGCCCTCGAGGCCGCCCCCGCTTTCGAGCGCGCGAAGGTCGAAGGCGCGATGACCGATGACGAGGCCGCCGAGCCGGGCATGGTCGAGCAGACCAGTGCCGCCGCGACCGCTGCCGCCACCGCGACCATGGCCGAAGGTGAGACCGAGGTCGAAGCCGAGGCCGGTGCCGAGCCGGGCAGCGTGACCGCCGAAGTGTCGGACGAGATGTCTGACGCCGCCGAGGATGTCGAGCAGGTCCTCGATGGCGAGCCGAGCGACGAGGCCCAGGACGAGCAGGAAGAGGCCGCCGAGGAGATGGCCGAGGGCGAAGCCGAGGCCGCCGAGGAAATGGCCGAGGGTGACACCGAAGACGCCGCCGAAGCCATGGCCGAGGGCCAAGAAGAGGCCGCCGAGGAGATGTCCGACGCTCAGGAAGAAATGGCTGAGGGTGAGACTGTTCCCGCTGCCGGTGGCACCGCGATGACCGAGATCGAGCGCGAAGGCTACACCACCACCAGCGTCTCTGACCTGTCGACCGACGAGCTGACCGGCGCGACCGTCTATGGCGTCGAGGACGAGAACATCGGCGAGATCGAGGACCTCGTGGCCTCCGACTCCGGTGAGATCAGCCGCGCCGTGATCGGTGTCGGCGGCTTCCTCGGCATCGGCGAGAAGAAGGTCGCCGTGGACTTCGAGGACCTGCAGATTCTGACCAACGAAGACGGCTCCGACATCCGTGTCTACATCAGCGCGACCGAGGACGAGCTGAAGGCACTGCCGAAATACGAGGCGCCCGAGGAGCAGATGGAGACCGAGGCGGAGATGGAAACCGAGATGGAGACCGAAATGGAAACCGAGATGGAGACCGAGACCGCGCCCGCGCAGTAACGGCCCATCCTCTCCCCTACGCGGCCGCCCCTCCCCGGGGCGGCCGCTTTCGTTTGCGCAAACATCGTGCAAGCGGCGGCCGGTGGCAGGCCACAGCCTTGCAACGCGGTGCCGCGCGGCTTAGGCAAAGCCTCGCAAACCATTTCTCGACAGGAGCCATTCATGGCCAGACCCAAGATCGCCCTCATCGGCGCCGGTCAGATCGGCGGCACGCTCGCCCATCTCGCCGCGATCAAGGAACTCGGCGATGTCGTGCTGTTCGACATCGCCGAAGGCACTCCCCAGGGCAAGGCGCTCGACATCGCCGAATCCGGTCCGGCCGAGGGCTTCGACGCCGTGCTCAAGGGCACCAACGACTATGCCGACATCGCCGGCGCCGACGTGTGCATCGTCACCGCCGGCGTGCCGCGCAAGCCCGGCATGAGCCGCGACGACCTGCTCGGCATCAACCTCAAGGTCATGAAGTCCGTGGGTGAGGGCATCGCCAAGCACGCCCCCGACGCCTTCGTGATCTGCATCACCAACCCGCTCGACGCGATGGTCTGGGCTCTGCGCGAGTTCTCGGGCCTGCCGCACGAGAAGGTCTGCGGCATGGCTGGCGTGCTCGACAGCGCCCGCTTCCGCCACTTCCTGAGCCTCGAATTCGACGTCTCGATGCGCGACGTCACCGCCTTCGTGCTGGGCGGCCATGGCGACACTATGGTGCCGCTGGCCCGCTACTCCACCGTTGGCGGCATCCCCCTGCCCGAC
The DNA here is from genome assembly GCF_034371605.1 of Limimaricola variabilis. Classification (NCBI taxonomy): domain Bacteria; kingdom Pseudomonadati; phylum Pseudomonadota; class Alphaproteobacteria; order Rhodobacterales; family Paracoccaceae; genus Limimaricola; species Limimaricola variabilis. Next base: position 1,903,880 of record NZ_CP139691.1, read on the forward strand.
CTGGTGCAGATGGGCTGGACCACCCAAGAGAAGCTCGACGCGATCATCCAGCGCACCCGTGACGGCGGCGCCGAGATCGTCGGCCTGCTGAAGACCGGCTCGGCCTTCTACGCCCCGGCGACCAGCGCCATCGAGATGGCCGAAGCCTATCTCAAGGACCAGAAGCGCGTGTTGCCCTGCGCCGCCTATGTCGATGGCGCGCTCGGCCTGAATGGCATGTATGTCGGCGTGCCGACGGTGATCGGCGCCGGCGGCGTCGAGCGGGTCATCGACATCAAGATGAACCGCGAAGAGCAGGCGATGTTCGACAAGTCGGTCGAGGCCGTGAAGGGCCTCGTCGAGGCCTGCAAGGGCATCGACTCCAGCCTCGCCTGAGCCCAGGCGAAGGAATGCGAGGAAAAGGGCGCCTTCGGGCGCCCTTTTTCGTGAAGATGTCACGGGCTTGAGCGCGAGGATCGAATCGCGCCGCCGCGACAGCCGGTCGCAGTTCGTACTCTGTGATCACGCCTTGAAATTGCGTGATCACATATGTCGCTTTTCCTCGGATGCCGCTCCGAAAGCAGTTCTTTCGTACCGATGCCTGTGCTTGAAGGGGCCAAATCACGGCAACCGAGGACCGGTCCATGAACATCCACGAATACCAGGCCAAGGCCCTTCTGCGCAGCTACGGCGCGCCTGTCTCCGACGGACGTCCGGTGATGCGCGCCGAAGAGGCGAAGACAGCGGCAGGCGAACTCGACGGCCCGCTTTGGGTGGTGAAGGCGCAGATCCATGCCGGCGGCCGCGGCAAGGGCCACTTCAAGGAGGCCGACGCCGGCGAGAAGGGCGGCGTCCGCCTCGCCAAGTCCGTCGAGGAGGCGGCCGAGGAAGCCAAGAAGATGCTCGGCCGTACCCTGGTCACGCACCAGACCGGCCCGGCGGGCAAGCAGGTCAACCGCATCTACATCGAGGATGGCTCGGAGATCGAGACCGAGCTCTACCTCGCGCTGCTGGTCGACCGCGCCACCAGCCGCATCTCCTTCGTCTGCTCGACCGAGGGCGGCATGGACATCGAGGAGGTCGCCGCCTCCACGCCCGAGAAGATCCTGAGCTTCTCGGTCGATCCGGCCACCGGCTACCAGCCCTATCACGGCCGCCGCATCGCCTTTGCCCTCGGCCTCAAGGGCCAGCAGGTCAAGCAGTGCGTCAAGTTGATGGACACGCTCTACCGTCTCTTCGTCGAGAAGGACATGGAGATGCTGGAGATCAACCCGCTGATCGTCACCGACAAGGGTGACCTGAAATGTCTCGACGCCAAGATGGGCTTCGACGGCAACGCGATCTACCGCCATGACGACATCGCCGCCCTGCGCGACGAGACCGAGGAAGACAGCAAGGAGCTGGCCGCCTCGAAATACGACCTGAACTACATCGCGCTCGACGGCGAGATCGGTTGCATGGTCAACGGCGCAGGCCTCGCCATGGCGACGATGGACATCATCAAGCTCAAGGGCGCGGAGCCGGCCAACTTCCTCGACGTGGGCGGCGGCGCCACCAAGGAGAAGGTCACCGAGGCCTTCAAGATCATCACCTCCGACCAGAACGTCAAAGGCATCCTGGTCAACATCTTCGGCGGCATCATGCGCTGCGACGTCATCGCCGAAGGCGTGATCGCGGCCGTGAAAGAGGTCGGCCTGAAGGTGCCGCTGGTCGTGCGTCTCGAAGGGACGAACGTCGATCAGGGCAAGGAGATCATCAACAATTCCGGTCTGGACGTAATCGCGGCGGACAACCTGTCCGATGCTGCCGAAAAGATCGTCAAAGCGGTGAAGGGATAACAGCAATGGCGATTCTCGTCGACGAAAACACCAAGGTCATCTGCCAAGGTCTCACCGGCAGCCAGGGCACCTTCCACACCGAGCAGGCCATCGCCTACGGCACCAAGATGGTCGGCGGCGTGACCCCGGGCAAAGGCGGTCAGACCCATCTCGACCTGCCGGTCTTCGACAGCGTGCACGAGGCCAAGGCCAAGACCGAGGCCAACGCCTCGGTGATCTACGTGCCGCCGCCCTTCGCCGCCGACTCCATCATGGAAGCGATCGACGCGGAGATGGAGCTGGTGATCTGCATCACCGAAGGCATCCCGGTGCTCGACATGATGAAGGTCAAGCGCGCCCTCATCAATTCCAAGACCCGCCTGATCGGGCCGAACTGCCCCGGTGTCATCACCCCCGACGCCTGCAAGATCGGCATCATGCCCGGCCACATCCACAAGCGTGGCTCGGTCGGCGTCGTGTCGCGCTCGGGCACGCTGACCTACGAGGCGGTCAAGCAGACCTCGGATTCGGGCCTCGGCCAGTCCACCGCGGTGGGCATCGGCGGCGACCCGATCAAGGGCTCGGAGCATATCGACATCCTCGAGATGTTCCTCGCCGACCCCGAGACCCAGTCGATCATCATGATCGGCGAGATCGGCGGCACCGCCGAGGAAGAAGCGGCGCAGTTCCTCGCCGACGAGAAGAAGCGCGGCCGCTGGAAGCCCACCGCCGGCTTCATCGCCGGGCGCACCGCCCCTCCGGGCCGCCGCATGGGCCATGCCGGCGCGATCGTGTCGGGCGGCCAGGGCGACGCGGAGAGCAAGATCGAGGCGATGAAATCCGCCGGGATCGTGGTCGCCGACAGCCCCGCCTCGCTCGGCGAAGCCGTGCTCAAGGCGATCGGCTGACACCTATCGGAAGGGGGCGCACGCCCCCTTCCCCCCTGACATCCGCGCCGCGCGCCCTATCTGGGCCCGGCGCATCACCGTTCTTGCCCCGCGGATCGAGGATCCTGCCATGACCGAGCAAAGCCCCAACGACGTGTTCCACGCCTCCTCCTTCCTGCAGGGTGCGAACGCCGACTACATCGAGCATCTGCACGCGCGCTATGCCGAGAACCCGTCGAGCGTCGACGCGGCCTGGCAGGAGTTCTTCCGCAGCCTGGGCGACAGCGGCTCGGACGCCCGCGCCGAGGCCGCCGGCCCCTCCTGGGCCCGCCGCGACTGGCCGATGCAGCCGAATGACGACCTGACTGCCGCGCTCGACGGGCAGTGGCCCGCCGCTGCCGAAGCCAAGGGCGCCCGCGACAAGATCGCCGCCAAGGCCGCCGAGAAGGGCGTCGGGCTCTCCGAGGAGCAGCTGCGCGCCGCGGTGCTCGACAGCATCCGCGCGCTGATGATCATCCGCGCCTACCGGATCCGCGGCCATCTCGCCGCCGACCTCGATCCGCTGGGCTTGCGCGAACAGACGCCGCATCCCGAGCTGGATCCGGCCAATTACGGCTTCACCAAGTCCGACATGGACCGGCCGATCTTCATCGACAACGTGCTCGGCCTCGAGATCGCGACGATGAACGAGATCCTGGCGCTGGTGAAGCGGACCTATTGCGGCACCTTCGCGCTGCAATACATGCACATCTCCGACCCCGAGCAGTCGGCCTGGCTCAAGGAGCGGATCGAGGGCTACGGCAAGGAGATCCAGTTCACCAAGGAAGGCCGCAAGGCGATCCTCAACAAGCTGGTCGAGGCCGAGGGCTTCGAGAAGTTCCTGCACGTCAAGTACATGGGCACCAAGCGCTTCGGCCTCGACGGCGGCGAGGCGCTGATCCCGGCGATGGAGCAGATCATCAAGCGCGGCGGCCAGCTCGGCGTGAAGGACATCGTGATCGGCATGCCGCATCGCGGCCGCCTCTCGGTGCTCGCCAACGTCATGCAGAAGCCCTACCGGGCGATCTTCCACGAGTTCCAGGGCGGCAGCTTCAAGCCCGAGGAAGTGGACGGCTCCGGCGACGTGAAATACCACCTCGGCGCTTCTTCGGACCGCGAGTTCGACGGCAACAAGGTCCACCTGTCGCTGACCGCCAACCCCAGCCACCTCGAGGCGGTGAACCCGGTCGTGCTCGGCAAGGCGCGCGCCAAGCAGAGCCAGCTCGGTGACCAGGACCGCACCCAGGTGATCCCGGTGCTGCTGCATGGCGACGCGGCCTTCGCCGGCCAGGGCGTCGTGGCCGAGGGCTTCGGCCTGTCGGGCCTCGTCGGTCACCGCACCGGCGGCACGATCCACATCGTGGTGAACAACCAGATCGGCTTCACCACCGCGCCGCACTTCTCGCGTTCGTCCCCCTACCCGACCGACATCGCGCTGATGGTCGAGGCGCCGATCTTCCACGTCAACGGCGACGATCCGGAGGCGGTGGTGCACGCTGCCAAGGTGGCGACCGAGTTCCGGCAGAAGTTCCACAAGGACGTCGTCATCGACATCTTCTGCTACCGCCGCTTCGGTCACAACGAGGGCGACGAGCCCATGTTCACCAACCCGGTGATGTACAAGAAGATCAAGAGCCAGAAGACCACGCTCACGCTCTACACCGAGCGGCTCGTCAAGGACGGGCTGATCCCCGAGGGCGAGATCGAGGACATGAAGGCGCAGTTCCAGGCGCTGCTGGGTGAGGAGTTCGAAGCCGGCAAGTCCTACCGCCCGAACAAGGCCGACTGGCTCGACGGGCGCTGGAGCCATCTCGACCGGCGCGACCACGAGAGCTACCAGCGCGGCCAGACCGCGATCGACGAGAAGACCATGACCGAGATCGGTCGCGCCCTCACCCGCGCGCCCGAGGGTTTCCCGCTGCACCGCACCGTCTCGCGCCTGCTCGAGGCGAAGGGCCAGATGTTCGAGAGCGGCAAGGGCTTCGACTGGGCCACCGCCGAGGCGCTGGCCTTCGGCTCGCTGCTGACCGAAGGCTACCCGGTCCGGCTCTCGGGCCAGGACAGCACGCGCGGCACCTTCAGCCAACGCCACTCGGCCTTCATCAACCAGGAGAACGAGGAGCGCTACTACCCGCTCAACAACATCCGCGACGGCCAGGCCCGCTACGAGGTCATCGACTCGATGCTCTCGGAATACGCGGTGCTGGGCTTCGAGTACGGCTACTCGCTCGCCGAGCCCAACGCGCTGGTGATGTGGGAGGCGCAGTTCGGCGACTTCGCCAACGGCGCGCAGATCATGTTCGACCAGTTCATCTCCTCGGGCGAGTCGAAGTGGCTGCGCATGTCGGGCCTCGTGATGCTGCTGCCGCATGGCTATGAGGGCCAGGGCCCCGAGCACTCCTCGGCACGGCTCGAGCGCTTCCTGCAGATGTGCGGTGGCGACAACTGGATCGTGGCGAACTGCTCGACCCCGGCGAACTACTTCCACATCCTGCGCCGGCAGCTGCACCGCACCTTCCGCAAGCCGCTGGTGCTGATGACGCCGAAATCGCTGCTGCGTCACAAGATGGCGGTCTCGGATGCCGAGGACTTCGTCACCGGCTCGTCCTTCCACCGGGTGCTGTGGGACGACGCCGAGAAGGGTCATTCGGACACGCAGCTTAAACCCGACTCCGAGATCAAGCGCGTGGTGATGTGCTCGGGCAAGGTCTATTACGACCTGCTCGAGGAGCGCGACGCGCGCGGGCTCGACGACGTCTACCTGATGCGGATCGAGCAGTTCTATCCCTTCCCGGCGCTGTCGCTGGTCAAGGAGCTGGAGCGCTTCAAGGGCGCCGAGATGATCTGGTGCCAGGAAGAGCCCAAGAACCAGGGGGCCTGGAGCTTCATCGAGCCCAACATCGAATGGGTGCTGAGCCGGATCGACGCCGCGCATAAGCGCCCCCGTTACGTCGGCCGTCACGCGAGCGCCTCGCCCGCGACCGGCCTCGCCAGCCAGCACAAGGCCCAACAGGAAGCGCTGGTGAACGAAGCGCTGAGCATCGAAGGAAACTGAGAATGAGCACCGAAGTCCGCGTCCCCACCCTGGGCGAGAGCGTCACCGAAGCGACCGTCGCCACCTGGTTCAAGAAGCCGGGCGACGCCGTGGCGGTGGACGAGATGCTGTGCGAGCTCGAAACCGACAAGGTGACCGTCGAGGTTCCCTCGCCGGTCGCCGGCACCCTGTCCGAGATCGTTGCCAACGAGGGCGACACCGTCGGCGTCGACGCGCTGCTGGCCCAGGTGAGCGAGGGCGACGCGCCCGCCAAATCCGCGCCCGAGGCCCCGGCCGAGGACGGCCCCAAGGAGCAGCAGGCCGCGAGCAACGTCTCGGGCGAGCCCGCCGGCGAGCCGGCCGAGAAGGGCGATGCCAAGGGCGACACCGAGGATGCGCCCTCGGCCAAGAAGCTGATGGCCGAGAACGACCTCAAGCCCGGCGACGTGAAGGGCTCCGGCAAGGATGGCCGGGTCATGAAGGAAGACGTGCTCAAGGCGCTCAACGCGCCGAAGGCGGCCGAGACCTCCAAGCCCGCCGCGCGCGGCCCGGTCTCGTCGGACGACGCCGACCGCGAGGAGCGGGTCAAGATGACCCGCCTGCGCCAGACCATCGCCCGTCGTCTCAAGGAGGCGCAGAACACCGCCGCGATGCTGACCACCTACAACGAGGTGGACATGACCGCGGTCATGGAGCTGCGCAACGAGTACAAGGGCCTGTTCGAGAAGAAGCACGGCGTGAAGCTCGGCTTCATGTCCTTCTTCACCAAAGCCTGCGTGCACGCCCTCAAGGAAGTGCCGGACGTCAACGCCGAGATCGACGGCGATCACGTGGTCTACAAGAACTACGTCCACATGGGCATCGCGGTGGGCACCCCCACCGGCCTCGTGGTGCCGGTGGTGCGCAACGCCGACCAGATGGGCTTTGCCGAGATCGAGAAGACCATCTCCGAGCTGGGCGTGAAGGCGCGCGATGGCAAGCTGTCGATGGCCGACATGCAGGGCGGCTCCTTCACCATCTCGAACGGTGGCGTCTACGGCTCGCTGATGTCCTCGCCGATCCTCAACCCCCCGCAGTCGGGCATCCTCGGCATGCACAAGATCCAGGACCGCCCGATGGCGATCAACGGCAAGGTCGAGATCCGGCCGATGATGTACCTCGCGCTGAGCTACGATCACCGCATCGTCGACGGCAAGGGCGCCGTGACCTTCCTCGTGCGCGTCAAGGAAGCGCTCGAGGATCCGCGCCGGCTGCTGATGGATCTGTGAACATGTGAGGGGGCCGGGCGTTGAGCCTGGCCCCGCTTTGCAACAAAGGTCCGCGCCATGCAGATGCTCTGCCAGATCGACACCCCCGACTACGCCTCCTGGAAGACCGCCTTCGACGGTGACTACGAGGAGCGGATGCAGGCCGGTCTCAGCCAGCTTCAGATCTGGCGCGACGCCGATCACGGCTCTACCGTGCTGGTGCTGTTCAAGGTCAACGACCGCAAGCGCGCCGAGGCCTGGATCGCCAAGGAGCAGGGCTTTGGCGGCGCCATGACCTGCACCTTTCTCGAGACCGCCTGAAATGAGCCCCTCCCCCTCCGACCACCGGCCGCGCGTGATCGTGCTACACTCGCCGCGTGCATACCGGTTGCGGGAGGGGTCTCATGTCACACGAACTGGATATTCTGGCGCTCTACGGGCTTTTGGTGATCATATTGATCGTCATCCAGGTGCTCTTCGCCATTTCGCAGGTCGGCCTGCCGATGCTGGCGCGGCCGCGCGACGACATGCCCCGGCTGACCGGCACGGCCGGCCGGATGGAACGCTGCGTGGCCAACTCGGTCACGGCGATGGCGCTCTTCGCCCCTGCAATACTGATCCTCGCGGCGCGCGAGGGCTTCGGCGGCGGCACGCTTCTGGCGGCGCAGGTCTTCCTGATCGCGCGGCTGGCCTATGCCCTGCTCTACCCCGCCGGCATCCCCTGGGCGCGCACCGCGGTCTGGGGCTTGGGCTTCGTCGCGACGCTCTATCTCTACATCGCCGCGTTCTAGATCCCCGAGGGCCGCGATGACGGCCCCCGAATTGCAGGTCCTGGCCCTGGCAGGGCTCTTGCAGGCGCTGCAATACGCCTGGCTGTCGGTGCGCGCCAATCGAGAGCTGGGTTTCGCGAAGACCCTCTCTCCGCGCGATCCGCAGCGGCTCGGCGGGACGCTGGAATCGCTGGCCAGCCCGCGCACCGGGCGGCTCTACCGGGCGCTGAACAACCACTTCGAGGGGCTGATCCTCTTCACCCTCGCCGTCGTCGTGCTGATCCTCGGCGACAAGACCACAGGTCTTTCGGCGGTGTTCGCCTGGACCTATCTCGCGGCGCGCATCCTCTACGTGCCGGCCTATTATTTCGGGCTCCGGCCCTGGCGATCGCTGATCTGGCTGGTGGGCTTTCTCGCCACCATCGCCATGATCGGCCTCGCCCTCGTCTGACACCCCACAGGAGTTTTCCATGGCATCCTACGATCTCATCGTCATCGGCGCCGGCCCCGGCGGCTATGTCTGCGCCATCAAGGCGGCCCAGCTCGGCCTCAAGACCGCGGTGGTCGAAGGGCGCGAGACGCTGGGCGGCACCTGCCTCAACGTGGGCTGTATCCCCTCCAAGGCGCTGCTGCACGCCACCCATGCGCTGCACGAGGCCGAGCACAACTTCGCCAAGATGGGCCTGAAAACCGAAAAGCCCGAAGTCGATTGGGACCAGATGCTCGCCTACAAGCGCGACAGTGTCGGCCAGAACACCGGCGGCATCGAATTCCTGTTCAAGAAGAACAAGATCGACTGGCTCAAGGGCTGGGGCTCGATCCCCGAGAAGGGCAAGGTCAAGGTCGGTGACGACGTCCACGAGGCCAAGCACATCGTGATCGCGTCCGGCTCCGTCCCCGCCTCGATCCCCAATGTCGAGATCGACGAGAAGGTCGTCGTGACCTCGACCGGCGCGCTGGAGCTGGGCCGCATCCCCGAGAAGATGGTTGTGATCGGCGCGGGCGTCATCGGGCTGGAGTTGGGCTCGGTCTACCGCCGCCTCGGCACCGAGGTCACCGTGGTCGAGTATCTCGACGCGATCACCCCTGGCATGGACGCCGAGATCGCCCGCAACTTCCAGAAGATCCTGACCAAGCAGGGGCTGAAATTCGTGCTCGGCTCGGCGGTGCAGGGCGTGACGGTCGAGGGCGACAAGGCCACCGTCACCTGGAAGAGCCGCAAGGATGACAGCGAGCAGAGCCTCGAGGCGGATTGCGTGCTCGTGGCGACCGGCCGGAAGCCCTATGTCGACGGGCTGGGTCTCGAAGAGCTTGGCGTCGAGATGACCGATCGCGGCCAGATCAAGATCGACGATCACTTCAAGACCAGCGTCGACGGCGTCTACGCGATCGGTGACGCGGTGCCGGGCCTGATGCTCGCGCACAAGGCCGAGGACGAGGGCGTGGCGATCGCCGAGATCCTCGCCGGTCAGAAGGGCCACGTGAACTACGAGGTGATCCCGGGCGTGGTCTACACCCATCCCGAGGTGGCGACCGTCGGCAAGACCGAGGAGCAGCTCAAGGAAGAGGGCCGCGCCTACAAGGTCGGCAAGTTCCCGTTCATGGGCAACGCGCGGGCCAAGGCCAACTTCTCGGCCGAGGGCTTCGTGAAGATCCTGGCCGACAAGGAAACCGACCGGATCCTCGGCGCGCACATCATCGGCCCGATGGCCGGCGACCTGATCCACGAGGTCTGCGTGGCGATGGAGTTCGGCGCGGCGGCCGAGGATCTCGCCCGCACCTGCCATGCCCACCCGACCTATAGCGAGGGCGTGCGCGAGGCGGCTCTGGCGCTGGGCGACGGCGCGATCCACGCCTGACCCGGCCCCTGCCCCAAAAACGACATGGCCGCGCCCGAGGGCGCGGCCATGTGCGTTTCCAGCGGTGGTTCGCCAGCCTCAGCCGTGGAACCAGTCGTCGAAGCCGGCAAAGGCGAACGCGAAGGTGTCCTGCCCGGCATCGTCATCCGACACCGCCACTTCGGTCTTCGTGTCGCGGCTCTTGCGGCCCCAGTCGAAGGTGTCGAACATGTTGTCCCAGTCGTTGGCGCGCTCGCCCCAGCTGGTCTTGAAGTTGAAACCGTCGACAGAGTCGCCGGACTTCTCGACGGTCTCGACACGGTCGTTGTGACGCGTGTTGATCGACACGTTCCACTTGAAGTTGTCGTCGAAGAAGCGCGACCAGTTGCGGCCTTCCTCGACGACGGTGGTCTCGACGACGTCGGGCGTCTCGATCACCGGCGCCTTGGCGACCGGGGTCTCCTGGACGGGGGTCTCTTCGACGGTCGGCTTGGCCACCGGCGCTTCCACGACCGGGGTGTCCTCGACGGCCGGCTTGGCGACGGGCGCGGTCTCTTCCGGGGTCTCCTGGACGGGAGCCTTCTGGACGGGAGCCTCCTCGACCGGGGCCTTCTGGACGGGAGTGTCCTCGACCGGCTGCTGGACCGGGGTCTCTTCGACCTGGGCCGGGGCGGCCGGCGTGGCCGCGCCGCGGTCGAGATCGACGGTGCCATCGGTGCTGGCGAAGTTCTGGGTGACCATGACGCTGTCATAGCCGCGGAACTTGCCGACCTCGATGCCGATGCCGATCACTTCATGGTCGGGGTTGAGGATGTTGGCCCGGTGGCCCGGGCTGTTCATCAGCGAGTTGTGCAGGTCGACGACATCGTCGGACAGACCCGGGGCACCGCGCTGGCTCTGCCAGGCGATGTTCTCAGCCGAGGTCCAACGGCCGGAAAAATCGAAATCGGCGTCGGCCATCCGGTCACGGGAGGACGAGCCACCGACACCGGTGTGGGAGAAGGTGCCGGTTTGCAGCATCCAGCTGCTGTGATCCTCGCTCGACTGGTTCAGGTTCAGTTCGAGCTTCAGGGGATTCAGACCGCGCGCGGCGCGTTCCTCGTTGATGAGGTCGAGCATCTGGCGCTCGAGGTCGTTCGCGATGGACATGTGATCCGATCATCCTAGTTAGGTTAACGTGACGCCGATCTAATCGCTCCTTTCGGGGAGTCGAATGGCCGCCGCCGGTTCGCGCCGGATCAGGCGCCTTGGTGCCGCGCCTTGTCCAAAGGTCTGGCCGGGTTCCGCCGATGCTGCGGTCGCGAAAGGCTGGGCGCATTCCGAGCCGGCACGCACGCAAAAAGCCGCCGACGCGAAGCATCGCGGGCGGGCTGATTTCGATCGAAACGGCCACGGTTCACCGCGGCGTTTCTATCGTTCGATTCTCATGTGAGAGTGATGGTGGAGCCTAGGGGGATCGAACCCCTGACCTCTTGCATGCCATGCAAGCGCTCTCCCAGCTGAGCTAAGGCCCCATCATGTCCGGCGTTTCCGCCGTGTCGGTCAGCGTCGCTGCCCGTGTGCCGCTCTCTAAGGGTGGGGCCGGGCGGGTGCAAGCGGAAAACACGCGCCCGGGCCGAAAAACTTTTACTCGTCGTCCTCGGCGGGCACGTCGGCCAGTTCGTCGAGCGAGACGTCGTCGCTGTCGTCGTCGTCGTCGAGCACGTCATCGCCGAGATCGACGTCGTCGCTCTCGTCCTCGTCGTCGTCGTCGAGCAGCAGCTCCTCGTCATCCTCCGAGGACTTCTTCATCTTCTTGGTCTGCCCATCCTCGGCATCCGCCACCATGGTGCGGTTCTTGCCGGTATCGAGCGTCACGACCTGACCCGTGTAGGGGCTGACGATCGGGTTGGCGTTCAGGTCGTAAAAGCGCTTGCCCGTGGTCGGGCAGATGCGCTTGGTTCCCCATTCTTCCTTCGGCATGGGCTGTCCTTCCAGTTCCGTGCGGCGATGATCGGCGGACGCGCTGGCCCGGGCGCGAAAAGCGCCTCGGCCTTGCGGCGGATCGCGCTCCCCTGCCATAAGCACGGCAGGCTGTCAAAGCCTTTGGGCAGGGAGAGGCACGGGCGATATGGGCGAACATGTGCTGCCGGGCGACCCGCCCCTGACGGTGGCGCTCAGGCGGTCGGACCGGGCGCGGCGGATCACGCTGCGCGTGTCGCACCGCGACGGGCGCGTCACGCTCACCCTGCCCCGGCGCACGCCCGAGCGCGAGGGGCTGGCCTTTCTGCGCGCGCGCGAGGATTGGGTGCGCGGGCATCTCGACCGCGTGGCACCGCCGCGCCCCGTCCAGCTCGGCGGCACGATCCCCTATCTTGGCCGCGAAATCGCGCTTCGTCCCGGCCCGGTGCGGGCGCCACGGCTCGAAGACGGCGCGCTGCTGCTGCCCCGCGACCCGGATCGCGCACCGGCCCGCGCCATGGCCTTTCTCAAGGCCCGCGCGCGTGACGTGCTGGCCGAGGCGGTGGATCGCCACGCCGCCGCATTGGGCCGGCGCGTGGGCAGGCTCTCCCTGCGCGACACCCGCTCGCGCTGGGGCTCGTGCAGTTCCACGGGCGACATCATGCTGTCCTGGCGCCTGGTGATGGCACCCCCCGCGATCGGCGACTACGTCGCCGCGCACGAGGTCGCGCATCTGGCCGAGATGAACCACTCCGCCGCCTTCTGGGCGGTCTGCGAGCGGCTCTATCCCGATCACCGCGCCGCGCGGGACTGGCTGCGCCGGAACGGCGATGCGCTGCAGCGAATCGACTTCGCGCCGATGACGGAGGCCGCCTCGTGATCCCGCCCGCCACCGCCACGCCGCGCATTCCCGATCCGACCGGCGCGGCGCATGACCGCGTCTACCGCGCGCTGCGCACCCGGATCATGCATGGCGAGCTGGGGCCGGGCGAATCTCTGACACTGCGCGGCATCGGCAAGCTGTTCGGCGTTTCCATGACCCCCGCGCGCGAAGCCGTGCGGCGGCTGGTGGCCGAAGGGGCGCTGACGCTGTCCTCATCGGGCCGGGTGGCGACACCGGCCCTCACCAACGAGCGGATCGAGGAACTGGCCAGTCTGCGGGCCATGCTCGAACCGGAGCTGGCCTCCCGCGCCCTGCCCCGCGCGCATTTCGCGCTGATCGACCGGCTCGAGGCGATCAATGCCGGGGTCAGCCAGATGGTCGCGCGGCACGACGCCACCGGCTATATCCGAATGAATCTCGAGTTTCACCGCACGCTCTACCTGCGCGCCCAGTCGCCCGCGATCCTCGCCATGACGGAAACGGTGTGGCTGCAGCTCGGCCCCACCATGCGGGCGCTTTACGGGCGGCTGCGGCGGACCGAGCCGCCCTATCATCACAAGCTGATCCTCGCCGCGCTGCGGGCCGGGGACGAGCCGGGGTTGCGTCTGGCGGTGCGGACCGACGTCACCCAAGGGCTGCGCCTGCTCAAGGGGTGATTGACATACCATACAATTATAGTCAGGAATAGGTCAGCCACGACGCACGACCGCGCGTCGCAAGCCGGAGATGCTGGACCACCGAGGTGCGCCATGCCCCGCGACTTTCCCGATGACTTCCACGACGGCACGCCGCGCCCGCCGCAGGGCGGTGCGCCGGTCGGCCGGATCGACGACCTGTCCCCGATCGAGGCACGCGCCGTCCGCCTGCTGCGGTTGTGGTGCGATGCGGGCCGCGCCTCGGTCGCGGCGCGGCTGACGCCCGATCTCGACCCCGGCCCGGCCGAGGCGGCAGCGCAGGCACTCGACGCGCTGGCCCGGCTGTGCGGGACGCATGGGCGCCGTCCGCTGATGCGCCACGCCGCCGAATGCGCCTGCCTCGGCGCAGATGAGGCATGGTTCGCGCGGCTGGTGGGTCACGGTGCCGAGGCCGCGCACGAAGAGGCGCTGATGCTGGCGCTGGCCTTCCTGCGGGTCGACGCCGCCTTCGATGCGGCGCATCTGGCCGAGGCGCTGGGCCTCGGCCTGCGCCGCGCCGGGATCAGCCGACGGCTGCACTGAGCGCAGGCGTGCGCTCGATCCGACGGCCGGTCTCGATGTCGAACAGGCACAGCCCGTCGCGCGCCACGGCCAGATCGACATGCTCGGTCGCGCCCTCGGGGATGCGGCCCGGCAGCCGCGCGGTGATCGTCTCGCCGCCAAGCTCGAAGCTCACATAGGCTTCGGCACCGGTGTTCTCGATCAGCTTGGGCGCCACCACGAGATCGGCCGCGCCGGCCGCGCGCGACAGATGCTCGGGTCGGATGCCGAGCGTCACCCGCGCAGGTAGCGCAGCGGCGTCCCAGCCGGGCCCCATGGAAAGCGGCGTGCCGTCGATGTCGAGTCCCTCCGGCGTCACCCGGGCCGGAACGAGGTTCATCGGCGGCGAGCCCATGAAGTCGGCGACGAAGGTGTTGGCGGGGGTGTCGTAGATCTCCTGCGGCGTGCCGATCTGCTGCACCACCCCGCCCTTCAGCACGACGATCCGGGTGGCCAGCGTCATCGCCTCGATCTGGTCGTGGGTGACATAGACGATCGAGGCATGGGTCGTCTTGTGAATCCGCTTGATCTCGGCACGCATCTCGACCCGCAGCTTGGCGTCGAGGTTCGACAGCGGCTCGTCGAACAGGAACAGCTTGGGATCGCGCACCAGCGCCCGGCCCATCGCGACGCGCTGGCGCTGACCGCCCGAGAGCTGCGACGGCTTGCGGTCGAGCAGGTGGTCGATCTGCAGAAGCTTCGCGACCTGCTCGATCTTGCGCTGCGCCTCGGCCTTGGGAACCTTGCGCACCTTCATGCCGAAGCCGATGTTCTCGGCCACGTTCATGGTCGGGTAGAGCGCGTAGGATTGGAACACCATCGCGATGTCGCGGTCCTTGGGCGGCTCGTTGGTGACATCCCGGCCGCCGATCTCCAGCACCCCGCCCGAGATTTCCTCGAGCCCGGCGATGCAGTTCAGCAGCGTGGACTTGCCGCAGCCCGATGGGCCGACGAGGACGAGGAACTCGCCCGGCTTCATGTCGATGTCGATCGCGTGCAGCACCTCGACGGCGCCGTAGCTCTTCTTGAGCCGCTCGGCACGCAGGACGCTGGTCACGGGGTCTGCCATGGTCTCTCCTCTCCCTTCGGGACGGGCCCGGTCGAGGCGCGGACGATCAGCCCGGCCCGGATCACGGTTTGCAGTCGCGCCGGATCGGCGCCGTTGAGGTGGTCGATCAGCATCCGGGCGAGCGGCGCGCAGGCATCGCGCATCGGTGCATGGGTGACGGTGAGCGGCGGCGTGAAATGCGCCGGACCGATCCCGGGCAGCGCGTCGTCATGCGCGATCACCGACAGGTCGCCCGGCACCGACAGGCGCAGATCGCGCGCGGCGCGCAGCACCCCCTGCGCCATCGCGGTGGTGGCGCACAGGATCGCCGTCGGACGCGGTCCGGCCCGCCCCGCCAGCCAGGCCAGCGCCATGGTGTAGCCGGTGCTTTCGGTCGGCGCCCCGCCCTGGACGAAACCATCCGGAACGGCCAGCCCTGCCCCTGCCATGGCGGCCCGAAATCCGGCCTCGCGATCTCCGGCGAAGGCGAAGCGCGCCTCGCCATTGACCAGAGCGATCCGGGCATGACCCAGATCGGACAGCAGCGCGACCGCGTCGGCGCTGACCGCGCGATTGTCGATGCCGAAGAAGGCGTAGTCCGGCGCGTCATGGGCCTGGCCATGCATCACGAAGGGCACGCCGCGCGAGCGCAGGAAGCTGGGGCGCGGATCATCCGGCACCGGCGCGTTGAGCACGAAGCCATCGAGCAGGTCACGCTCGAGCATCCGCGCATAGGGCGCGGTCGGGTCGCTGCCCTGATCGACCGAGAGCACGAGATCGAGGTCGCATGCGGCCAATTCGGCTGTGAGCGTCGTCAGCACGTCGAAGAAGGTCTGGTCGGCCGACATGTCGGCGCGCAGCTTGACGATCATGCCGACCACGCCGGAGCGGCCGGTCGCCAGCCGCTGCGCCGAGCGGTTGGGCCGGTAGCCCAGCCGCGCCGCCGCCTCCTGCACCCGGGCACGGGTCTTGGCGCCCACCTCGGGAAACCCGTTGAGCGCCCGGCTGACCGTCGCGACCGAGAGGCCGAGCTCGGTGGAGATATCCTTGAGAGTCGCCATGCCGCGACCCCTCCCCCGGTCGTTCAAAGCGCTTGCAGCGACAATCTAGGCGCATCCATTCGTCGATTGCAACGAAAAGAGAAATGCTCCGGATTCATTTTCAAAACGGTTTGAGATGGAGGTTCGCTTTGCTATCTTGCCGCGAATCGCGCCGATCGGAGGAGCCGGCGGCGGGACGATCTGGGAGGATGACATGATCAAGACCAAGACCCTCGGCGCCGTGGCGCTGCTGATGCTGTCGGCCGCGCCGGCGCTGGCCTTCGAGGACGGCAAGCTGCTGATCTGGACCGGCGACAACCGCGCCCCCGATGCGCTGCGCGAGATCGGCAAGCGCTTCGAGGAAGAGTTCGGCGTGCCGGTCGAGGTGGCCGTGGTCGAGCCGCTGCCCGAGAAGTTCCAGCAGGCGGCCGCCACCGGCGACGGCCCGGACATCGTGATGCACGCCCATGACCGCCTCGGCGAATGGGCCACGGGCGGCATCATCGCCCCGGTCAGCCCCGGCGCGGAGTTCGTCGACGGCATCCTGCCCGCCGCCATGGAGGCGGTGACTTTCGACGGCTCCACCTGGGGCTACCCCGTCGCGGTCGAGGCGGTGCACCTGATCTACAACAAGGAATTCGTCGACACGCCGCCGGCCGATTTCTCCGAGATCGCAGCCATGGAGTTGCCCGAGGGCGTGGCGCCGATCCTTTGGGATTACAACAACACCTATTTCACCTTCCCGCTACTCGCCGCCAATGGCGGCTTCGCCTTCCAGAAGGTCGACGGCTCCTATGACGGCTCGACCTCCGGCGTGAACACCGAGGGCGCGGTCGAGGGCGCCGAGGTGCTGGCCTCGCTCATCAAGGACGGCGTGATGCCCAAGGGCGTCGATTACGGCGTGATGGAAGGGGCGATGAACAATGGCGAGGTCGCCATGGTCATCAACGGGCCCTGGGCCTGGGCCAACCTCGCGAGCTCGGGCATCGATTTCGGCGTGGCGCCGCTGCCCAAGGTCGATGGCGAGCTGGCCCCGCCCTTCCTCGGCGTGCAGGCGCTGGCGCTCAACGCCGCCTCGCCCAACCTCGACCTCGCGCAGGAATTCATCGAGAGCTACCTGCTCACCGATGAGGGTCTCGCCACCTGGAACGGCACCGGGGCACTGGGCGCGCTGGCCGACCAGTCGGCCGCCGAAGCGCAGGACGACGAGAAGGTGAGCGCCATGCTCGACGTCGCCAAGGATGGCGTGCCGATGCCCTCAAACCCCGAGATGGGCGCATTCTGGGCCGCGATGCAGCCGGCGCTGACCAATATCACCAATGGTGCGCAGGAGCCGCAGGCCGCGCTCGACGACGCCGCCGCACGCATCAAGGGCGAGTGAGCGACGCGCCGGGGCGGTCCGCCGCCCCGGCCACGCGACCGAAACGGCCCCGCCCCTGCCGCCGCCGGGGGAGCCTCGGGACGGGCGACGCGGCACCGGGGAGACCACCGACATGACCATCGCCGATGCGGGGCCCGCTCCGCTTGAGAGCCCAGGCGCGCGCAGGCCTTGGGCGCGCCTCGCCGTGGTGGCCGTGATCGGCCTCGCCATGCTCTACGGCGCCTTCTTCCTCTACCAGATCGCCCAGCCGCTTTTCGGGGCGATCCTGCTGGCGGTCGCCACCGGCTTCGTGGTGATGTTCGGCGCCAACCGCTTCTACGGCGCGCGCTTCATCTTCCCGGGCGTGGCGGCGGTGCTGGTCTTCATCGCCTTTCCGGTCGCCTACACGATCTGGCTGGGCTTCACGAACTACTCCTCGTTCAACCTGCTCTCCTATGAGCGCACGATCGAGGTCCTGACCTCGCGCGGCACCGTCGACCCCGCCACCGAACAGCCCTTCGCGGTGGCACCCGACGGCGACGGCTACCGCATCTGGCTGCCCGAGAGTGAATTGCTGTCGGCGCCGGTGACACTGGCTGCCGATGAGGAAGCGGTCACGCTGGCGCCGGGCACGGCGCCGCTCGAATTGCTGAGCCCGCGCGACGCGATCAAGCTGCGCGCCGGGCTGCAGAGCCTGACGCTGACCACCCCGGACGAGGTCGCCTTGCGCAATGCGGGGCTGCGGACATTCGCCAGCGTCACGCCCGACTATGTCCGCACCGGCGAGAACGAGCTGACCCGCAGCGCGGACGGGCTCAAGCTCACCGCCAACCACGAGACCGGCTTCTTCGAGACCCCAGAAGGCGAGGCGGTGCCGCCGGGCTGGCGCGTCGCAGTGGGCTTCGACAATTTCGAGCGCATCCTCGAATCCAAGGGCGTGCGCGGCCCGATGCTGTCGATCTTTGCCTGGACCTTCGCCTTCGCGGCGCTGTCGGTGCTGGGTGTGTTCACCGTCGGGCTGACGCTGGCGGTGATCCTCCAATGGGAGCATCTGCGCTTCAAGACGCTCTACCGGATCCTGCTGATCCTGCCCTACGCGGTGCCCGGGTTCATCTCGATCCTCGTCTTCCGCGGGCTGTTCAACCAGAACTTCGGCGAGATCAACATGATCCTGGAGGCGCTGTTCGGCCTTCGGCCCGACTGGTTCACCGACGGCAATCTCGCCCGGGTGATGATCCTCTTCGTCAATATCTGGCTGGGCTATCCCTACATGATGCTGCTGGCGATGGGCTTCCTGCAGGCGGTGCCGCAGGACCACAAGAAGGCCGCCGCTCTCGAAGGTGCCTCCAGCCTGCGGGTGTTCTTCACCATCACCCTGCCGCAGATCATCCCGCCCTTCCTGCCGCTGCTGATCGCGGCCTTCGCCTTCAACTTCAACAACCTCGTGCTGATCCTGCTGCTGACCCGCGGCGGACCCGACATCCCCGGCACGGTGATCCCGGCAGGCGAGACCGACATCCTCGCCTCCTTCACCTACCGCCTGGCCTTTCAGGATTCGGGCCAGCAATTCGGCCTCGCAGGCGCGATCACATTGCTGATCTTCCTCGTCGTGGCCGCCATCTCCTATGCCAACTTCGTGGCCATGCGCCGCGCCGCTCAGAAGAGGTCCGGCCGATGATCGTCGAACGCCCGCGCGACCTGAGGATCAAGAAGATCGCGGCCCATGGTTTCATGCTGGGCTTTCTGGTGCTGATCCTGTTCCCGTTCTTCATGATCGTCTCGATCAGCTTTCGGGAAGGCAATTTCGCCACCGGCGCGCTCTGGCCCGAGAACCCGACGCTGGAGCACTGGTACCTCGCCTTCGGGCTCGACTACACCCGCGCCGACGGCACGGTGGTCTCGCCGCCCTACCCGGTGCTCCTGTGGATGTGGAACTCGATCAAGATCGGGCTGATCGCCAGCGCCGGC
Source organism: Limimaricola variabilis (assembly GCF_034371605.1). Classification (NCBI taxonomy): domain Bacteria; kingdom Pseudomonadati; phylum Pseudomonadota; class Alphaproteobacteria; order Rhodobacterales; family Paracoccaceae; genus Limimaricola; species Limimaricola variabilis. Next base: position 1,922,966 of record NZ_CP139691.1, read on the forward strand.
GTGCTCGCGCTCTCGACCATCTCGGCCTACGCCTTCTCGCGCATCCGTATCCGCGGCAAGCAAGGCATGCTCGACGGGCTGTTCCTGATCCAGATGTTCCCGACCACGCTGGCGCTGGTGGCGATCTTCGCGATCTTCGACGCGCTGGGAGAGGTATCCCCGACCCTTGGCATCAACAGTCACGCCGCGCTGATCCTCGTCTATCTAAGCCAGATCACCCTGCATATCTGGACCATCAAGGGCTATTTCGACAGCGTCGACACCGCGCTCGACAAGGCCGCCGAGATCGACGGCGCGACGCCGTGGCAGACCTTCCGCTACATCTTCCTGCCGCTGGCGGTGCCGATCATGGCGGTGGTCTTCGTGCTGAGCTTCATCGGGGTGATCAACGACTACCCGATCGCCAGCGTGCTGATCCGCTCCGAAGACAAGATGACCCTCGCGGTGGGCTCGCGGCTCTATCTCAACGAGTTCAAGTATCTCTGGGGCGACTTCGCCGCCGCCGCGATCCTGTCGGGCCTGCCGATCACGGTCGTCTTCCTGATCGCCCAGCGCTACCTCGTCTCCGGCCTGTCGGATGGCGCCGTGAAGGGCTGATCCGCCCCTCCGGCAAGGTATCAGCGCCGCGGAGTCTCTCCGCGGCGCTATTCTTTTGAATAGGTTTTTCAACGTGTTGTGTTGCAACAGTTTTCTTTTACGTAGGGTCGAATTCCAAACAACGTCGGGTTCCAGAATCGCCGGGGCCACCCGCCCCATTCCCGCCACAATCGGCCATGACACGGGCCTTGTGCCGATGATTAATCAATCTCTCGGATTTAATCATCCGGCGCGGGACATGGATCGGAGGAAAGCGGCATGTATCATCAGGCAAACGCGTTTTCGGGCTCTGCCGCCACGCTCGTCACCCGCCACCGCGCCAGCCGCGCCCGCAATGTCGAACTCATCCACAGCCGGTTCTCGCGGGTCCGGCGGCACCGCTTCTCGAATGGTATCGAGGCGATGGTGACCGTGACCTTTCGCTACCATCCCGCCCTGCCGCCCCGCCGCGAAACGCTTCTCGTCAGCCTGCCGCGCCGCGCCCGCAGCCGGCCCGGCGCGATGCGCAGGCAATTGACTGGCATGGCCCTCGATCTGGCCGTGCTGATGCACCGCACGGACCGGGGCGCCGTCCTGCGCGCCGTCTGACCCCTTATCCCTTACCGGGCCGCCTCGCCCGGACAACTTACAGCGCTCCTTCGGGAGCGCTTTTTTCATGCGCGCCACCTCTTTCGCGGCGCGGTTTCCCGTTCTAGCCTCCGCGCATGGCAACCGAGAATTCCTCCTGCGACGTGGCGATCATCGGCGGGGCGATGATCGGCAGCGCCGTGGCCTGGTGGCTGGCGCGCGACCCGGATTTCGACGGCCGCATCCTGGTGATCGAGCGCGATCCGAGCTTCGAATCCGCCGCGACCAGCCATACCAATTCCTGCATCCGGATGCAGTTCGGCACCGCCGTCAACGTCGAGATCAGCCGCTTCGGCCTCGACTTCATCCGCCGGTTCCGCGACTTCGCCGGTGCCGAAGCGCCGGTGCTGCATACGGATTTCTTCGGCTATCTCTACCTCGCCGGCGATGCGGAAACGGCCGAACGGCTGCGCGCGGCCCAAACCTTGCAGGCAGGCCTCGGCGCGGGCACGCGGCTGCTCTCACCCGCGCAGCTGCATGCGGCCTTTCCGTTCATGCAGCTCGACGACGTCATCCTCGGCAGCCACAACCCCGGCGAAGAGGGATATTTCGACGGCGGCACGATGTTCGACACCTTCCGCCGCCAAGGCCGGGCCATGGGCGTCGAGACCGTGCGGGCCGAGGTCGTGGGGCTCGACCGCGACGGGGACCGGGTCACCGGGCTGCGCCTGTCGGATGGCAGCCGGGTCGCCTGCGGCCAGGTGGTCGCCGCGGCGGGGCCGCGCACGGCGCGCATTGCGGCGATGGCCGGGATCGACCTGCCCATCGAACCGCGCAAGCGCTACACCTTCGTGTTCGAGGCCGAGGACGCCCTGCCCCGCAAGCTGCCGCTGACGATCGATCCTTCGGGCGTGCACATGCGTTCGGACGGGGCGCTCTACATGGCGGGCTGCCCGCCCGAGGCCGACGCGCCCTGTGCCCCCGAGGATTTCGGCATGGACCACGCGATCTGGGAGGACCGGGTCTGGCCGGCGCTGGCCGCGCGGGTTCCGGCCTTCGAGCGGATCCGGTTGCGCAATGCCTGGGTCGGGCATTACGACTTCAACCGGCTCGACCAGAACGCCCTGCTCGGGCCCCACCCGGCGGTGGCCAACCTGCATTTCGCCGCCGGATTCTCCGGCCATGGGCTGCAACAGGCGCCTGCGGTCGGGCGCGGCATCGCCGAGCGCATCATCCACGGCGAGTGGCGCAGCATCGACCTGTCGCCGCTCTCGACCGCCCGCCTGGCCGAGGGCCGGGCGCTGACCGAGGCGGCCGTCATCTGAAGGGAGACCACATGAAGAAGATCGTCCTGACCGGCGCGCGCGGCGCCTTGGGATCCTTGCTGCGCGCACCGCTCGCGGCGCTGGCTGAGGAGCTCGTATCCACCGACATCCGCGAAGCGCCCGCCGATCTGCTGCCGAACGAACGCTTCGTGCAAGCCGATCTTACCGATCTCGCGGCGTTCGAGGCGCTGATGCAGGGCGCCGAGATGGTCGTGCATTTCGGCGCCATCCCCGACGAGGCCCCTTTCGAGGAGCTGCTCGGCCCGAACTTCATCGGCGCCTATACGGTCTGGGAGGCAGCGCACCGGGTCGGTGCCCGGCGGGTGGTCTACGCCTCATCGGTGCACGCGGCCGGCATGTCCGAGACGATGGCCGGTCTCGACACCGACGCGCCACACGACCCCGACACCTTCTATGGCCTGTCGAAATGCTTCGCCGAGGATATGGGGCGGATGATGTGGAAGAAGCGCGGCCTCGAGGCGGTGTGCCTGCGTATTATGTCCTGCACGCCCGAGCCGCAGAACGCCCGCGCGCTTCACACCTGGCTGAGCCATGGCGATCTGGTACGGCTGGTCGAGGCGGCCGTCACCACGCCCGTCACCGGCTTCACCGTGGCTTGGGGGGTTTCGGCCAATACCCGCGCGCCAGTGTCGAACCACAAGGTCGCCTTTCTCGGCTACCGCCCACGCGACAACGCCGAGGACTGGGCCGATCGGCTTCTGCCGACGCCCAAGACGCCCGACCCCTCCGATCCGGCGCAGCGCTCGCTGGGCGGCCCCTTCGCGGTGGTGCCGCTGGGCGAAAGCGGCGTCGCGGCGATCAAGCGGATGAGCGCGGGCGACTGACGGCACCCCACCCCCGGCGGCAGCGCGGCAGTCGACGGGGGGATTCGCGTATTTATCGGAATGGTGAAGCGGCATGGCGCGCCCGGCCACCGGGATGCGCGCCGCGGTCCTTCACCATTCCCCAAATACGCATGGCGAACCGCCGCAGCCAGTGTGCGGCCCGAGGTCAGCCCCTTGCCGCGGCCCGGATCGCGGCGATGTTCTCGCCATAGATTTGCGCCTCGTCGACCGAGCCGCCGCGGAACACCGCCGAGCCCGCGACCAGCGCGTCGGCGCCCGCCTTGGCGACGAGCGGCGCGGTCGCGACGTCGACGCCGCCATCGACCTCGAGATGGATCTCGCGGTCGCCGATCATCTCGCGCAGGGCGGCGATCTTGTCGATCGTGGCATGGATGAACTTCTGCCCGCCAAAGCCCGGGTTCACCGACATTGCCAGCACCAGGTCGACATCGTCGAGCAGCGGCGCCACCGCCTCGGCCGGGGTGCCGGGGTTGAGCGCGACGCCCGCCTTCATCCCCGCGCCGCGGATGGCCTGCAGCGTGCGGTGGATATGCGGCCCGGCCTCGACATGCGCGGTCAGAATGTCGGCGCCCGCATCGGCGAAGGCGTCGATATAGGGATCGACCGGCGCGATCATCAGATGCACGTCCATCACCGTCTTCACATGCGGACGAATGGCCTTCACCAGCTGCGGGCCGAAGGTCAGGTTGGGGACGAAATGCCCGTCCATCACGTCGACATGGACCCAATCGGCACCCTGCGCCTCGATCGCGCGCACCTCGGCGCCGAAGGCTGCGAAATCGGCGGAAAGGATCGACGGCGCGATCTTGATCTGGCGGTCGAAAACGGTCATCGGCGGGGCTCCTCCTGCTGTCGCGCACGCCCTAGCGCGAAAAGCGGCACAGGTCACGCGCCGGCTCTCGCATCCGCGGAAAACCTTGCTAACGTGGCGTCATGCCGGACGCGCCTGTCATCCTTCGCCACACCGATATCCTCGCCCACGGCGAATGCGCCGCGCTGACCCGCGCCGCACTCTCGCCGGCGCGGCCCGCCCTGCACGGGCACGATTTCTTCGAGCTGGCCTGGGTGCAGAACGGCCGCGTGCGCCATCACCTGCCCGACGGGCGCGAGGATCTGGCCGAGGGAAGCGTGATCTGCGCGGGGCCGGGGCATCTGCACGGGCTTCAGGGCCGGGGCGAGCATGCGCTGGTGGTCTCGGTGACGCTGCATCCGGATCTGGTGACCGATCTCGCGCGGCGGCACCCCGACCTCGCCGGGCGGCTGTTCTGGTCCGGCGCTGCGGCGCCGGTGCGGCTGACACGCGACAGCCGGCAGATGGCCGAGCTGAACCGGGCGGCGCTCAGGCTGGAGCGTGGGCGGCGCGACGCGCTGGGCGCCGAGGCGTTCCTGCTGCCGATCATCTGCGGGCTGACCGAAGAAGAGGCGCCATTGCCCGCCCAGGCGCCGGTCTGGCTGGCACGCGCCTGCGCCGCGGCGCGCGACCCGGCGGTGTTTCAGGAGGGCGCGGCGGGATTCGCGCGCGCAGCCGGCAAGGCGCATCCGCATGTCAGCCGGTCGATGCGGCGCTTCCTCGACATGTCGCCTTCGGACTGGATCAACGCGCAGCGGATGGACTATGCCGCGCGGCGCCTGACCGGCAGTGCCGACAGCCTGGCCGAGATTGCCGCCGAATGCGGCGTGCCGAACCTGTCGCATTTCCACAAGCTGTTCCGCGAGGCGCATGGCCAGACGCCGCAGCGGTTCCGGCGCGCGCGCCAGCGCGACGTGGTTCAGCCCTAGCGGCCGCGCCGTCGCCGGATCGCGTCGCTCCACTCGGCCACGCGCCGGTCGCCCCGGTCGAGCCAGGGCGAGACATGCACCCGCGACCAGCGCCGCAGGCGCACGCCGACCGCCCAGATCACCGCGACGAGCAGCGTCAGCACGACGATGTTGAACCAGGGGATCAGCCGGACGTCCGGCCCGTCGACGGGTCGCACCGACAGCGCGTTGGGATAGACCGACAAAAGCGGGATGCGCCAGCCATAGTAGCGCATCGCCACCCATTGCGGGTCGGCGGCGGTGGACACGAGGTTGCGTGCCTCGGCCTGCAGGTTGGCGCTGTCGAACTTGAAATAGGGCGGCCAGCCGCCGCCGGTGTCCTCGTTGCGGAAGACCATCACGCCGCCATCGGCGCGCACCGTGTCGATGAAACGCACGTCGCGCTCGACGGGGCCGGTCGCGGCGCCCCCTTCGGAGGCGGCCCAGAACACCGAATCGGGATCGATCCGCTCCAGCTTGATCTCGACCCCGGTGATCCGGACGATCTCGCGGCGTGGCAGGTTGTAGTGCAGCAACGCCACAAGCAGCGCCGCCAGCGTTCCCCAGAAGATCCAGCCGATCCAGCGCATCGCGTCGCTCCTTGCCCGTGTCCCGATGGGTTAGCCCATTGGCGCCCCGGCGGCTACCAGCTTGCCCGTCGCCAGCGCCGAGGCAGTCCGGCCACCGACAGCACCAAGAGCGGCCCCCAGATCAGAGCAGAGGCCGCACCGAGCCGCGCGAGGTGCAGCAGGAGCGATCCGTGCCCCGGCCGAACCAGCTCGGAGAACGGCACGCCCTGCAGAAGGTAGAGGCCGAGAAACAGCGCCATCGACAGCGCCTGCATCGCCAGCGCCGACGTCAGCGCCAGCCAAAGCAGTGGCCGCACCCCTTCGGGAAACAGCCGCGCCAGAAGCCGGGGCACCGCCCAGCCGGCGAGGGCGAGGCCCAGCGCCGGCAGCACGAGGCCCCAGCCCATCTCAGTAGCCGAAGCTCTCGACGTTCGAGGCGGCGCCGAATTGCGGCGGGCCGCTCTGCGCGGCGGCGGTGTAGATTTCCTCCGGCGGCACGTAGGTCGGCGGCAGCTCGCTGCCCCGGTTGGCCACGGCCTCGCCCTCGATCGCGATCGAATCCGCGCGGTTGCGGATCACCACCTTGGTGCCGAGCGGCACCTTGGGATAGAGGAAGATGACGTCGTGGTTGAACATCCGGATGCAGCCGGCCGAACCCGAATTGCCGATCGAGGCAAGGTCGTTGGTGCCGTGGATCCGGTAATAGGTGTCGCGGTTGCCCTGGTAGAGATAGAGCGCACGTGCGCCCAGCGGGTTGGCGAGACCGCCCGGAACGCCGCCGGCATACTCGCCATAGATCTCCGGCTCGCGCCGCAGCATGTTCTGGGTCGGCGTCCAGCTCGGCCATTCCTGCTTGCGCTTGATGACCGTGTCGTAGGACATCGACAGGCCCTGACGGCCGACGCCGATCGGAAAGCGCCATGCCATGCCGCCCGGCTCGATCCAGTAGAGCAGCTTGGCGTGCAGGTCGGCCTCGATCGTGCCGGCGGACTCGTAGCCGCGATAGGGCACGTAGGCACGGCGGTTCAGCCCCTGGAGGTATTTCGGCGGCACCGGCGGCAGGCGGTACCCGGCATCCTCGATCAGGCCATAGCCATCGACGATCTGGCTCAGCGGCACGCCGCCGATCTCCTGCTCGGACGAGGTGGCGACGGTGGTAGGCACCTGCGCCGCGCAGGCGGGCAGGACGGTCAATGCGGCCGCGCCGGTCAGCAGTCGACGGCGCGTGAGCGCGGGAGTATTGGACTTCATGAATGGCAGCCTTTGACGCAAGGTTTCCCGGCAACCTATCATCACGGTCCGGAACCGCAATGTTCGCGGTTCCCCGAAGGGCATTTGCGCCGGTAGGCGTGGCATTCGATCGATGGGAAGGGTGATGGCAGCGGAATCAGGGTTTTACGGCCGACGCCACTCCCCTGCCCCGTCCCATGGCGGGGCCAGCGGCGGTCAATTCTGCTTGAGCATGGCGCGATGAGGACCGGCCCGCGCAATGCCCTTACCGATGTCGCCGGGCTTCTGGTGGGGCAGGCCCACGACGCCAAGCTGCGCTCGGGTGTCACCGTCGTGACCGCCGGAAGGCCCTTCGCGGCCTCGGTCGCGGTGACCGGCGGCGCACCCGGCTCCCGCGAAACCGAGCTGCTCGCTCCCGACAAGCTGGTCCAGGGCGTCGACGCGCTGGTCCTCTCCGGCGGCTCGGCCTTCGGGCTCGACGCGGCCTCGGGCGTGGCCGAGGGGCTGCGCGAGATGGGGCGCGGCTTCGAGGCGGCGGGACAGCGCGTGCCGATCGTGCCGGCCGCGATCCTGTTCGACCTCGGCAATGGCGGCGACAAGGGCTGGAGTGCGAACCCCTATGCCGCGCTGGGCCGCGCCGCGCTCGAAGCGGCAGGATCAGAGTTGGCCGAGGGCAGCCATGGCGCAGGTTTCGGCGCGACGACTGCGGATCTGCGTGGCGGCCTTGGCACCGCATCGGTCATGTTGGAGAGCGGCCACACGGTCGGGGCGCTGGTGGCGGTGAACGCGGTCGGATCGGCCTGCATCGGCGGAGGCCCCCATTTCTGGGCGGCACCGTGGGAGGTCGGGGCGGAGTTCGGCGGGCTGGGACCCGCCATGCCGCCGCCCGGTCCGCCGCCGACCAAGCTCGCCCGACCGGGCGAGGCCACGACCATCGCCGTCGTCGCCACCGATGCCACGCTCGACAAGGCGGGCTGCCTGCGGATGGCGGTGGCCGCGCAGGACGGCATCGCCCGGGCCCTGCTGCCCGCCCATACGCCGCTCGATGGCGATCTGGTCTTCGCTGCCGCGACCGGGGCGCGGCCGCTGGCCGAGCCCGTGACCGATGCGCTGTGGCTCGGCCATGCGGCGGCGGTCTGCCTCGCCCGCGCCATCGCCCGCGCGGTGTACCATGCCGCCCCGAACGGGTCGCAGCCGTGCTGGCAGGAACGGTTCGGCTGATCCCGCCGACCATTCCCGGCAATCACGGGCCTCGGCACAAAACGAGATACGCGCGACGAGCGCGCTCGAGTTCAGCTCAGGAGCGCGGTCATCAGCGGGCTATCGGGCTCGGCCAGCTCCTCGATAACGTCGAAATGGTGGCGCCCCGGCGCCTCGACCAACGGGCAGTTGCGCCGTGCGGCGAGCAACCGGGCCTGTTCGATGAAGGCGGGCCGCTCGGCCGCGCCGACCCAGACCGTCATCGGCAAAGCGACCTGGTCGCGCAGCGCCGGGCTCTCCGCCTCGGCCTCGGCCATGTCGAGCCGCAGATCGTCATTCATCGTGGCCACGATCAGCGGCCGCAGGTCGGCCAAGGGCGAGATCGGCACGATCCGCTCCACCCGGTCGCGCCAGCCGGGCGCGAGATCGGCGCAGGCCATGCGCGCCACTAGATGCCCGCCCGCCGAATGCCCCGCGAGGCGCAGCTTGCCCGGCACCGCCCCGGCCACCGCGCCGATCGCCGTTTCGATTTCGCGGGTCATCGCCGAGATGCGGGCCTCGGGTGCCAAGGTGTAAGAGGGCATCGCCACGGCCCAGCCATGCGCCAACGCGCCCGCTGCCAGATGCGACCATGCGCTCTTGTCGAAGGCGCGCCAGAAACCGCCATGCACGAACACCACCGTGCCGCGCGTCGCGCCCTCGGGGCGAAACAGGTCGAGCCGCTGGCGCGCACCATCGCCATAGGCGATTTCCTGGGGCGAATGGTCTTCGCGGAAGGCGGCGGCGGCGGCGGCCCAGCGCGCCGGATATTCCATGCCGCCGGGGATATGGCTGGCATTGGCATAGGCCTCGTCGATCTCGGCGCGGCTGGTCATCCTCGTCCTCCCTGTTCCGGGGCTGGACCTGCCCTACCCTCGCGGTGAAGGATGCGCCCGAACCTCTGGAGGACAAGTCATGCTCGACGACCGCACCGACATCAAGTCACTGCTCAAGCGCCCGGACCTGCTGCGCGACCGCGCCTTTCTCGGGGGCAAGTGGGTCGCGGCCGAGGACGGCGCGACCTTCGATGTCACCAACCCCGCCCGCGGCGACGTGCTGGCCTCGGTACCCGATCTGAGCCGGGCCGAGGTCGCCCGCGCCATCGACACCGCCTATGTCGCGCAGAAGCCCTGGGCCGCGAAAACCGGCAAGGAGCGCGCCAAGATCCTGCGCCGCTGGTACGACCTGATGATGGAGCATCAGGAGGATCTGGCGATCCTGATGACCGCCGAACAGGGCAAGCCGCTGACCGAGGCCCGGGCCGAGGTGGCCTATGGCGCCAGCTTCGTCGAATGGTTCGGCGAGGAGGCCAAGCGCGTCTATGGCGAAACTATCCCCGGCCACATGCCCGACAAGCGGATCACCGTGATCCGTCAGCCGATCGGCGTCGCCGCCGGGATCACGCCCTGGAACTTCCCCAACGCGATGATCGCCCGCAAGGTCGCCCCGGCGCTGGCGGCCGGCTGCTCCTTCGTGATCCGCCCCGCCTCGCAGACGCCGCTCTCGGCGCTGGCCATGGCGGTGCTGGCCGAAGAGGCAGGCGTGCCCGAGGGCGTGTTTTCGGTCGTCACCTCCGACAGCGCCTCGGAGATCGGCAAGGAGTTCTGCGAGAACCCCAAGGTGCGCAAGCTGACCTTCACCGGTTCGACCGAGGTGGGCCGCATCCTGCTGCGGCAGGCCGCCGATCAGGTGATGAAATGCTCGATGGAGCTGGGCGGCAACGCACCCTTCATCGTCTTCGACGACGCCGATCTGGATGCGGCAGTCGAGGGCGCGATCCAGTGCAAGTTCCGCAACAACGGCCAGACCTGCGTCTGCGCCAACCGGATCTACGTGCAGAAGGGCGTGCATGACGCCTTTGCCGAGAAGCTGAAGGCCGCCGTCGAGAAGCTGCGCGTCGGCGACGGGCTCGCCGAGGGCACCGATCTCGGGCCGCTGATCGAGCCGAAGGCGATCGACAAGGTGCGCGAGCACCTCAAGGACGCGCTCGACAACGGCGCCACCCTGCTCACCGGCGGCGAGGCACACGACCTCGGCGGTCAGTTCTTCCAGCCCACGGTGGTCACCGGCGCGAAACAGGGCATGAAGGTGGCCCATGAGGAGACCTTCGGCCCCTTCGCACCGATCTTCGCCTTCGAGGACGAGGACGAGGTGATCGAGATGGCGAACGACACGATCTTCGGCCTCGCCTCGTATTTCTACGCCAAGGACCTCTCCCGTGTGACCAAGGTGGCCGAGGCGCTGGAATACGGCATCGTCGGCATTAACACCGGAATCATCTCGACCGAGGTGGCGCCTTTCGGCGGCGTGAAGCAGTCGGGGCTGGGCCGCGAGGGCTCGCGGCACGGGATCGAGGACTATCTTGAGATGAAATATCTCTGCGCATCGGTCTGACGGATCGGTCAACCGGCTGCCTGACGCAGGGGCACCTGCGCCCAGCAGCTGTGCATGCCCCCCCTCCGGGGCCGGCGATCCGGCCCCGGAGGGAGGGATTGTATCCTAATTGTCGCAATCCTGTTGCAGGATAGGTCGACGTCCGGTGCAGCCCCGTGGCGTCGTCTTTACGAGTTCTGCCCTTTGACGCGTGCCGTGGAAGTCCCCCCGGGGCTTCCACGTGCGCGTCAGGGCAGCTCGACCGAGGGGATGATCGGGAAGAACACCCCGCCCGAGCGCACCCCGAACCAGTCCTCGCCCTCATGCGGCGCCGTCTCGCCCAGCTCGACCAGTCGGTAGAAGCTCTTGCGGTCGATCAGCGCCTCGAGGCCCGAGCGGATCTCGACATAGGGGGCGGGCTCTCCGGTGGCGGCGTCGCGCACCACCCGGATCGGATGCTCCGGCCCGGCCAGCGCCGACTCGCCCAGATTGGTGGTGAAGCGCAGGTCATAGCCGTCGCGCGCGACGTCGACCGCGACGAAGGGCGCGTCCTCGACGACGATGCCGACCTTCTCGACCGGGGTAACGAGGAAATGGCGGTCCTGCTCGCGCTTGAGGATCGAGGCGAAGAGCTTGACCATCCGCTCGCGCCCGATCGGCGTGCCCTCGTGGAACCAGGTGCCGTCGCGGGCGATGCGGATGTCGATCTCGCCGCAATAGGGCGGGTTCCACAGATGCACCGGCGCCGGTCCCCGTGCGCCTGCCTTTCCGGCCGCGGATGCGAGGCTTTCCGCCGATGGTGCGGCCGATCCCTCACCGTTCTTTGTGTTTGCCATCCCTACCCGTCACGGTATCTGCTGAGACCGCGATAGTAGATCAGGACGGGAAGGCTGTCATGCCCGAGCAGATGAACGACACCGATCTCCTTGCCGGGATCGAGGCGCTGGGCGACCGGCTGGCCCTGGCCCGCGACAGCGTGGCGCGGCGCTTCGTCGGCCAGGAGCGGGTGGTTGAGCTGACGCTGTCGGCGCTGCTCTGCGGTGGCCATGCGCTGCTCGTGGGCCTGCCCGGTCTGGGCAAGACCCGGCTGGTCGAGGCGCTATCGACGGTGATGGGGCTCGACGGCAACCGCATCCAGTTCACCCCCGACCTGATGCCCGCCGACATCCTCGGCTCCGAGGTGCTCGAGACTGGCGCCGACGGCTCGCGCGCCTTCCGTTTCATCGAGGGGCCGGTGTTCTGCCAGCTGCTGATGGCCGACGAGATCAACCGCGCCAGCCCGCGCACCCAGTCGGCGCTGCTGCAGGCGATGCAGGAGCGCGAGGTGACCATCGCCGGGCAGCACCGCCGGCTCGGACCGCCCTTCCACGTGCTGGCGACCCAGAACCCGCTGGAGCAGGAGGGCACCTACCCGCTGCCCGAGGCGCAGCTGGACCGGTTCCTGTTCCAGATCGACGTGCCCTACCCCGACCGCGATACCGAGCGGGCGATCCTGCTGGCCACCACCGGCATCGAGGAGGCCGAGGCGCAGGCGGTGTTCTCCGCCAGCGAGCTGATCGATGCCCAGCGCCTGCTGCGCCGGATGCCGGTGGGCGAGAACGTCATGGAGCTGATCCTCGACCTCGTCCGCGCCTGCCGTCCCGACGGGGCCGAGGCCTTGTCCGAGATCCGCGAGTCGGTGAGCTGGGGCCCCGGGCCGCGCGCCGCGCAGGCGCTGATGCTCGCGGTACGCGCCGAAGCGCTGCTCGACGGGCGGTTGGCGCCGGGGCCGCAGGACGTGGCCCGGCTCGCCGTGCCGGTGCTGGAGCATCGCATGGCGCTCGGCTTCGCGGCCCGCGCGCGGGGCGAGACCCTGCCCGGGCTGATCGAGCGCGCGGCGGCGCAGGTGACGCGGGTCGAGGCGGCGGCGTGACCGCCGCGGCGGCCCCGGACAGCACGACGCTCGGTCTCCGGAGCCGGGCCGAACACCTCGCCGCTCCGCTGCCGCCGCTGCTCGCGGAGGCCGAACAGCTCGCCCGCACGGTGCTGATGGGCGAGCATGGCCGCAGGCGCGCCGGCGCCGGCAGCAATTTCTGGCAATATCGGGCGGCGCAGCCGCACGACACCGCGCGCGCCATCGACTGGCGTCGCTCCGGCCGTGCCGACCAGACCTTCGTGCAGGAGAAGGAATGGCAGATCGCCCAGAGCGTCGCGCTGTGGGTCGATGACGGCGCGGCGATGCGCTTTGCCTCGACCGCCAAGCTGGCGCCCAAGGGCGACCGGGCGCGGCTGGTGGCGCTGGCGCTGGCGGTGCTGCTGACCCGGGGCGGCGAGCGGGTCGGCCTCGCCGATGCCCGACTGCCGCCGCGCCGCGGCGCGGGCCAGCTGACCCGGCTCGCCGCGCTGCTGTCGCAGGATGCGGAGGGCGATCACGGCGTCCCGCGGGCGCGCGACCTCGCGCCGCGCTCCCGCGCGGTCCTGGTCTCGGATTTTCTCGGCCCGGTCGAGCCGGTCGAGGCGATGCTGACCGAAGCGGCCGATCGCGGCGTGCAGGGCGCGCTGCTGCAGGTGCTCGACCCGGCCGAGGAGGCGTTTCCCTATGATGGCCGCACGATCTTCGAAAGCATGACCGGCGCGCTGCGCCACGAGACGCTGAAGGCAGGCGATCTGCGCGACCGCTATCTCGAGCGGCTGGCCCAGCGCCGCGACCGGCTGGCAGGCCTCGCGCGGCTCACCGGTTGGCAGTTCTCCACCCATCGCACCGATACGAGCGCCGCCGCCGCGCTGCTGTGGCTCTACGCGGCGCTGGAGCGGCGCTGATGTGGAGCCTCGGCCCTGTCGGTTTTCTCTCGCCCTGGCTGCTGGCCGGGCTGGTGCTGCTGCCGGTGCTGTGGCTGATCCTGCGCGCGGTGCCGCCGGCGCCGCTGCGCCGCCGCTTCCCCGGCGTGGCGCTGCTGCTGGGGCTCGACGACCGCGAGAACCAGTCCGACCGCACGCCCTGGTGGCTGCTGCTGCTGCGCATCCTCGCCGTCGCCGCCGCGATCATCGGCTTCGCCGGGCCGGTGCTGAACCCCGCCGAGCGCCCGGCGCCGGGCAGCGGGCCGCTCCTGGTCGTGGCGGACGGCACATGGGCCGACGCCCGTGACTGGCCGGTGCGGATCGAGCGGATCGAGGCGCTGCTCTCTGAAGCGCGCCGCGCCGGTCGTCCCGCCGCCGTCGCGATGCTGACCGACCTGCCCAACGAAATCCGCTTCGATCCGGCCGAGGCGGTGCTTGGCACCCTGCCCGGCCTCGCCCCGAAACCGTGGGAGCCCGATCCGCAGGCCCTCTCGGCGTGGAGCGACGGGCTGGAAGGCCGGTTCGAGACCGTCTGGCTGTCGGACGGCCTCGCCCGCGAAGGGCGCGAGGACCTGCTGGCGGCGCTCGAATCCCATGGCGAGGTGCGGGTGATCCAGACCCCGCGCCGGATCCTCGCGCTGCGCCCACCGGTGCTCGACGGCGCCGAGATCGCGCTCGAGGCGGTCCGGACCCCGACCGGCGGCGCGGCGCAGGCCGATGTGGCGGCGCATGGCCTCGACCCCGCCGGGGTCGAGCGGCGGCTGGCCACCGCGACCCTCGATTTCGCCCCGGGCGAGGCGGTCGCGCGCGCTGCCCTGTCGCTGCCGCCCGAGCTGCGCAACCGTGTGACCCGCTTCGAGATCGAGACCGCGCGCTCCGCCGCCGCCGTCGCCCTCACCGACGACGCGCTGCGGCGCCGCGAGGTCGGGCTGGTGGAGAGCCGCGCGGCACGCGAGGCCGGCGCGCTGCTCTCGCCGCTGCACTACCTGCGCGTGGCGCTCGTGCCGCAGGCGGACCTCGTCTCGGGCGATCTCGCGACGCTGATCCCCGCCAATCCGGACGTGATCGTGCTGGCCGATGCCGGCAGCCTGCCGCCCGCCGAGGCTGAGGCCCTGCAAGATTGGGTCGAGGCGGGCGGGCTGCTGCTGCGGTTCGCGGGCCCCCGTCTTGCCGCGTCGGACGCCGGGCGCGCCGGGGACGATCCGCTGATGCCGGTGCGGCTGCGTGCCGGCGGCCGTTCGGTCGGTGGCACGATGAGCTGGGGCGAGCCCAAGACCATCGCCCCCTTCGACACCGACAGCCCGTTCCACGGTCTGGCCGTGCCCGGGGACGTCACCGTGCGGGCGCAGGTCGTGGCCCAGCCCGGCCCCGAGCTCGCCGCGCGTGTCATCGCGCAGCTTTCGGATGGCACGCCGCTGGTCACCCGCAAGGAGCAGGGCGACGGGCAGGTCGTGCTGTTCCACGTCACCGCCAATGCCGAGTGGTCGTCGCTGCCGCTCTCGGGGCTGTTCGTGTCGATGCTCGAACGTCTCGCCATTTCGGCCCGTACCGAGGCCGACGCGGCCGCCGATCTCGCCGGCACCAGCTGGCAGCCGGCCGAGCTTCTGGACGCGCAGGGCCGGCTGACTGCCACTGACACCCGCGCCGCCGTGGCCGGCGAAGACCTGGCCCGCGGAGAGCTCGGCCCCGAGCTGCCGCCAGGCCTCTACGAAGGCGAGGCCGGGCGCTTCGCGCTCAACGTCACGCAGGCCGACACCACCCTCGCCCCGGCCCGCTGGCCGGCCCGGATTGCGGTCGAGGGGCTCGATCGTCCGGCGGAACGTCCGCTCGGCGGCGCGCTGCTGGCGCTGGCCGTGGCGCTCATGGCGCTCGACACGCTGGCCTCGCTCGCGGTCGGCGGGCGGCTGCGCCCCGACGTCGCCCTGCTGCTGCTGGCGTTGCTGCTGCCGCCCGTCTCTGAGGCGCAGGCGCAGGCAGGCGCGCCGGCCGAGGCGCGGATGGATCCCGGCGTCGAGGCCTTCGCCCAGGCGGCCACCGGCTCGGTGGTACTTGGCCATGTGCTCTCGGGTGACCCGCAGGTCGACGAGATCGCCCGCGCCGGGCTCGAGGGGCTGGGCCGGACGCTGTGGCAGCGCACCTCGGTCGAACCCGCCGCGCCGATGGCCGTCGACCCCGAGACCGACGAACTGGCCTTCTTCCCCCTTCTCTACTGGCCGGTCACCGCCGAGACCCCGATCCCCTCCGGCGCGGCCTATGACAAGCTCAATGCCTATCTGCGCGGTGGCGGCATGATCGTGTTCGACACCCGCGATGCAGGCATCGCCGGGCTCGGCACGACCACGCCCGAAGGGCAGCGACTGCAGGCGATCGCCCGGCCGCTCGACATTCCGCCGCTCTCGCCGGTGCCGGAGGATCACGTGCTCACCCGCACCTTCTACCTGCTGCAGGATTTCCCCGGCCGCCATCAGGGCCGCGCCGTCTGGGTCGAAGCCGCCCCCGACGAGGAACCGACGCCGGGCATGCCGTTCCGCAATCTCAACGACAACGTCACGCCGGTGGTGATCGGCGGCAATGACTGGGCCTCGGCCTGGGCGATGGACGAGATCGGCATGCCGCTCTACCCGGTCGGGCGCGGCATGGCGGGCGAGCGCCAGCGCGAGATGGCGTTCCGCTTCGGGGTGAACCTGGTGATGCATGTGCTGACCGGCAACTACAAATCCGATCAGGTGCACGTGCCGGCGCTGCTCGAAAGGCTCGGCCAGTGAACGGCACGGTGATCTTCGACCCGCTCCTGCCCTGGCCTGCGCTGGCGGCGCTGGCAACGCTTACTGTTATTGCGGCGGCTCTGGCGCTGTGGCGCGGCCTGCCGGGCTGGTGGCTCCGGGTGCTGGCGGGGCTGGCGCTGATCCTCGGCCTGTCGAACCCGGCGCTCCGGCGCGAGGAACGCCAGCCGCTGTCTGACATCGTGGTGGCCGTCGTCGACGAAAGCGCGAGCCAGGGCCTGTCGGACCGCCCGGCGCAGGCCGAGGCGGCGCTCGAGGATCTGCGCCGCAAGGTCGCGGCGCGCGAGAACACCGAACTGCGCGTGGTGCGGCTGGGCGACGCGCCGGAGGATGGCGGCACGCAACTCATGGGCGCGCTGTCCGAGGCGCTGGCCGAGGAACCGGCGGGCCGGGTCGCGGGAATCGTGATGCTGACCGACGGAAGGCTGCACGACGCGGCGCGTGCCCCAGATCTGCCGGCGCCTGCGCATGTGCTGCTGACCGGTCGGGAAAGCGACTGGGACCGTCGGCTGGTGGTGCGCAACGCCCCCGCCTTCGCCATTCTGGGCGAGGAGGTCGAGCTGACGCTGCGGGTCGAGGACAGCGGCGCCGCTCCGGCCTCCGGCGGCACCGTGCCGTTGACCATCGCCGTCGATGGCGGCGAGCCGATGCGCTTCGAGGTGCCGCTCGGTCGCGACATCCGCCTGCCGGTGGCGCTGCCGCATGGCGGCATGAACGTGCTGCAATTCGCCACGCCCGAGGTCGAGGGCGAACTGACCGCGCGCAACAACCAGAGCGTCGTGCAGATCAACGGCGTGCGGGATCGCCTGCGGGTGCTGCTGGTCTCGGGCGAGCCCTATGCGGGCGAACGGACATGGCGCAACCTGCTGAAATCCGACCCCTCGGTCGATCTCGTGCATTTCACCATTCTGCGCCCGCCCGAAAAGCAGGACGGCGTGCCGGTCGAGGAGCTGTCGCTGATCGCCTTTCCGACCCGCGAACTGTTCATCGAGAAGATCGACGAGTTCGACCTGATCGTCTTCGACCGCTACCGCCGGCGGGGCATCCTGCCCTCGGAGTATTTCGCCAATGTCGCCCGCTACGTCGAGGAGGGCGGCGCGGTGTTGGTCACGGCCGGGCCGGAATATGCGGGCGTCGACAGCATCTTCCGCAGCCCGCTGGGCTTCGTGCTGCCGGGCGCGCCCAGCGCCCGGGTGGTCGAACGGGCCTTCCGCCCCGAGCTGACCGAGCTTGGTGCGCGCCACCCGGTCACCGCCGGGCTCGCAGATCCCTGGCTCGATGCCGAGGACGCGCCGCTTGAGCCGCATTGGGGCCGCTGGTTCAGACAGGTGCAGATCGACCCGACCCAGAGCGCCACGGTGGCGCTCACCGGGCCCGGCGGGCCGCTTCTGGCGCTCGACCGCGTCGGCGACGGGCGCGTGGCGTTGCTGGCTTCCGACCAGGTCTGGCTCTGGGGCCGGGGCTATGATGGCGGCGGGCCGCAGCTCGATCTGCTGCGCCGGCTGGCGCATTGGATGATGAAGGAGCCGGAGCTTGAAGAAGAAGCGCTCTGGGCCGAGCCCTCGGGGCTGACCATGCGGATCGTGCGCCGGTCGCTGGCCGAGGAGATCGGCCCGGTCAGCGTGACCGGCCCCGATGGCGGCGAGACCGAAGTGCTGCTCGATGAAACCGAGCCGGGCCGGTTCGAGGCGATCTGGGCCGCGCCGATGATGGGACTCTACCGGCTTTCGGAGGGGGACCAGTCAGCGGTGATCGCCCTCGGCCCCGCCGCCCCGCGCGAATTCGAGGAGACCATCGCCGATGGCGCGGCGCTGGAGGAGATCGTCGCCCCCGCACGCGGCGGCATCAAGGCGATCGAAGAGGGTCTGCCCGCCCTGCGCGAGGTCCGGCCGGGCCGCCCGGCCGCCGGGCGCGGCTGGATCGGGATCACCCCGCGTGGTGCCTACCGTACCCTCGACCTCACCGTGATCCCGCTGGTTCCGGCCTGGGCGATGCTGCTCCTGGCGGCGGCGCTCATGATCGGCGCGTGGCTGCGCGAGGCGCGGCGCTAGGCGGGGCTGACCAGATGTCGTGAGTGACGGCGGATCGGTTGGCGCCGCTGCCGTCTCGCCGACAGGATGGCACGTTCGAAGCCCGCTCAGCCCTGCTCCAGAAGCACCGCGCGCGGGACGGAGGCGAATTCCCGGCTCCACAGCAGCCACAGCACCGCCGTCATCGCCAGCACCAGCGCCCAGCCCCCCAAGAGCCAGGCCACGGCGCCCAGCGCAAAATACATCGCCCTGAGGCCGCGATTGAAGTTCCAGGCGGCGCGGATGTTCAGCTCCGCCGCCTGCATCGCGCGCGGCAGCGCGCGCGGGTCGCTCGCCTCGTTGGGCACCGAGGCCATCAGCACCGAGCAATAGCCGAAGATCCGGTGCGCCCAGACGAATTTGAGAAAGGCGTGGGTCAGCAGCAGCGCCACCGGCAGCAGCTTGATCTGCCACAGCACAGCGGGCTGGCGCCCCTGCCCGAACCCCTCGGCCACGCCCTGCAGCGGTTCGGTGTTGCCGATCAATGCAAGAACCCCGCCCACGGCCAGAAGGCAGGTCGAGGCGAAAAACGATGTGCCCTGCCGCAGGCTGCTCATGATCGTCGCATCAAAGATCCGGTTGCCGCGCTGCACGAAGGCCCGCATCCATTCGCGCCGATGCTCGGCCATCAGCACCGTCACCGAGGGCCGTCGGCCCGGGTGTTCGATCCGCCAGCCGATCGCCTAATAGCCCAGCCACAGGAGGGCGAGGCCCAGAAGGTCGAGAGGCGTCAGATGCGGCAGGCTGTCGAGCGGGTTCATGCTGCGCAACCTAGCCGGGGCGTGAAGCGCTTGCCATGGGGGAGGTTTGGTTATATTTCTTTACCAATCCGCGAAGCCTCCCTTGCGGCACAGGAGATGTTCCATGCAGATGCCATCCCCCGACGCCAAAATCATGGCGAAGAAGGCACAGGTCGTGCAGCGCCTGACCGAGGTCCTGGGGGCGCGTGGCGTGATCCACGACCCGGCCGAGACCCGCGCCTATGAGTGCGATGCGCTGACCGCCTATCGCTGCCCGCCGCTCTGCGTCGTGCTGCCCGCCACCACCGAGGAAGTCTCGGCGGCGCTCAGGGTGTGCCACGAGGAAAACGTGCCGGTGGTGCCGCGCGGCTCGGGCACCTCGCTCGCCGGTGGCGCGTTGCCCACCGCCGATTCGGTGATCCTCGGCGTCTCGCGGATGAACCGGGTGCTGGAGATCGACACAGATGACCGGATCATCCGGGTCCAGACCGGGCGCACCAATCTGAGCGTGACGGGCGCGGTCGAGGAGTTGGGCTTCTTCTATGCCCCCGACCCGTCGAGCCAGCTCGCCTGCGCGATCGCCGGCAACATCGCGATGAATTCGGGCGGCGCGCATTGCCTGAAATACGGGGTGACGACCAACAACCTGCTCGGCGTGACCATGGTCCAGATGGACGGCACCGTGATCGAGATCGGCGGCGCGCATATGGATGCGGGCGGGCTCGACCTGCTGGGCGTGATCTGCGGATCAGAGGGCCAGCTCGGCGTCGTAACCGAGGCCACATTGCGGATCCTGCCCAAGCCCGAAGGCGCGCTGCCGGTGATGATGGGCTATGACAGCGCCGAGGCGGCGGGTGCCTGCGTGGCCGACATCATCAAGGCCGGCGTGCTGCCTGTCGCCATCGAATACATGGACCGCCCCTGCATCCGCGCCTGCGAGGCCTTTGCCAAGGCGGGTTACCCCGATTGCGAGGCGCTGCTGATCGTCGAGGTCGAGGGCTCGGCCGACGAGATCAGTTACCAGCTCGACACCATCCTGAAGATCGCCCGCGACCACGACCCCGTGGAAATCCGCGCGGCGCAGGACTCCGACGAGGCGGCGCGGATCTGGCTGGGGCGCAAATCGGCTTTCGGCGCGATGGGGCAAATCAATGACTACATGTGCCTCGACGGCACGATTCCGGTCTCGGCCCTGCCTGAGGTACTTAAGCGCATCGGCGAGCTCAGCGACCAGTATGGCCTCGGCGTCGCGAACGTGTTCCACGCTGGCGACGGCAACATGCATCCGCTGATCCTGTTCGATGCGAACAAGGAGGGCGACCTGGAGAAATGCGAGGAGATGGGCGCCGACATCCTGCGGCTCTGCGTCGAGGTGGGCGGCTGCCTCACCGGCGAGCACGGGGTCGGCGTCGAGAAGCGCGACCTGATGAGCGTGCAGTTCGCCCGCGAGGATCTCGAGGCGCAGATGAAGGTGAAGGACGTGTTCGACCCGAAATGGCTCCTCAACCCGGCCAAGGTCTTTCCGCTCGACGTCAGCGAAGGGCGGCGGGCATGATCCGGCCGGCATCCGAGGCCGAGCTGGCCGAGGCGGTGCGCGCGGCGCACGGACCGATCTCGGTACGTGGCGGCGGCACGCGCGGCCCCCTGCCCGCGGGCGAGGCGCTGACCACCTCGGGCCTGACCGGCATCACCCTGCACGACCCGGCGGCGCTGACGCTGGTGGCGCGGGCCGGCACCCCGGTCGAAGAGATCGAGGCGGCGCTGGCCGAGGCGAACCAGCGCCTCGCCTTCGAGCCGATGGACCATCGCGGCCTCCTGGGCACGACCGGCACGCCGACCATCGGCGGCGTCGTCGCGGCCAACGTCTCGGGGCCACGCCGGATGCAGGTGGGGGCCGCGCGCGATCACCTGCTCGGGCTGCGCTTCGTCGATGGCGAAGGGACCATCGTCAAGAATGGCGGCCGGGTGATGAAGAACGTCACCGGCTACGACCTCGCCCGGCTGGTCGCCGGCAGCCGTGGCGCGCTTGGCGTGATCACCGAGGTTGCCCTCAAGGTGCTGCCCGGCACCGAGAACTGCGCCAACCTCGTGGCCCGCGGGCTCGACGACGCCGCAGCGGTGCGCGCCATGTCGGCGGCGCTCGGCACGCCCTTCGAGGTGTCCGGCGCGGCGCATGACCCGCATGCCGAGGGCGGGCCGCGCACCGTGCTCAGGATCGAGGGCTTCGCGCCATCCGTCGCCTATCGCTGCAAGGCGCTGGCCGAGCGGCTGGCAGCGCATGGCGGCTGGAAGATCGAGACCGACCGCGAGGCGGTGCGGGCCGAATGGCGCGGCATCCGCGACGTCGCCCCCTTCCACGGAGAGCAAGGCGATGTCTGGCGCGTTTCGGTGCGGCCAAGCCAGGCCGCCGACCTCGTCGCCAGAGCCGGAGCCAAGCGCGCCTTCTACGACTGGGGCGGCGGGCTGATCTGGCTGCTGACTGCGGAAGGCGACGATCTGCGCGCGAAGCTCGGCCGCTATGACGGCCATGCGACGCTCCTGCGCGCCACGCCCGAGACCCATGCAAAGCTTCACACGCTCCAGCCCGAGCCGCTGGCGCTGCAGGCGCTGACCCGCGGCCTGCGCGAGACATTCGACCCGCGCGGCATCCTCGCCGCCTGACGGAGACCCCATGCAGACCAATTTCACGCCTGCGCAGCTGCGCGATCCCAAGACCGCCGAGGCCAATGCGATCCTGCGCTCCTGCGTGCATTGCGGCTTCTGCACCGCGACCTGCCCGACCTACCAGGTGCTGGGTGACGAGCTGGATTCACCGCGCGGCCGGATCTACCTGATCAAGGACATGCTCGAGAACGAGCGCATCCCCGACGACAAGACGGTCACCCATCTCGACCGCTGCCTCGGTTGCCTCGCCTGCATGACGACCTGTCCCTCGGGCGTGCATTACGGTCACCTGATCGACCAGGCACGCGGCTATATCGAGAAGAACTACGAACGCCCGCCGATGGACCGGTTCCTGCGTTGGGTGCTGTCGCGGATCCTGCCCTATCCGGGCCGGTTCCGGCTGGCGCTGCTCGCGGCCCGGATCGGCAAGCCCTTCAAGGGGCTGATGCCGGACAAGCGGCTGCGCGCGATGCTCGAGATGGCGCCCGCCAAGCTTCCGCCGGTGTCGCGCAACGACGACCCGCAGGTGTTTCCGGCCAAGGGCGAGCGGCGAATGCGCGTCGGCCTGTCGATCGGCTGCGCCCAGCGCGCTCTGGACACGGATATCAACGACTCGACGATCCGGCTTCTCACCCGGCTCGGCTGCGAGGTGGTGATCCCCGAGGGCGTCGGCTGCTGCGGCGCGCTGACCGAGCATATGGGCAAGCACGACGAGGCGCGCGGCACCGCGGCCAAGCTGATCCGCTCCATGGCCTCGATCGAGGGGCTCGACGCGGTGGTGATCAACACCTCCGGCTGCGGCACCACGATGAAGGATTACGGCCACATGTTCGCGGGCCACGAGCTGGAGGCCGAAGCCACGAGGATCGGCGGGCTGTGCCGCGACGTGACCGAGGTCGTGGCCGAGCTGGGCCTGCCTCAGCTGGTCAAGGCCGAACCGGTGCGCGTTGCCTATCATGCCGCCTGCTCGCTGCAGCACGGCCAGAAGCTCAAGGCCGGACCGAAGGCGCTGCTGAAGCAGGTCGGCTTCGAGGTGCTGGAGCCGGCGGACAGCCATCTGTGCTGCGGCTCGGCGGGCACCTACAACCTGATGCAGCCCGAGATTTCGGCCGAACTGCGCAACCGCAAGGTCGAGACGCTCGAGGTGCTGAAACCGCAGCTGATCGCCGCCGGCAATATCGGCTGCATGATGCAGATCGGCCGTGGCACCGACATCCCGGTGGTGCATTCGGTGCAGCTTCTCGATTGGGCGACGGGGGGTCCACAACCGTCCGCGATTTCGGAACAATTCGCTTGATGGGGCTTTGAAGCGGTCGCGCGCTGTCCTAGTCTCGCGCATGGGTCGCACGCTTTCTGAGCGACCATGACGGGAGGAGTGATGCGCCAAGCCATCGCGATCGCCTTGCTGGTACTGGTGGCGCTGTCGCTGCCGGTGCGCGCCGACCGGCACGATCTCGTGGAGATGGTGACCGGCGACGACGCCCGCGGCTGGGAGGGCGTGGGCCGGCTCGACCTCGGCGGGCGCGGTTTCTGTACCGGAGCGCTGATCGCGCCGGACCTCGTGCTCACCGCGGCGCATTGCCTCTATGACCGCGACAGCGGCGCCCGCATCGACCCCACCGAGATCGAGTTCAAGGCCGGGATGCGCAACGGTCGGGCGCTGGCCTATCGCGGCGTGCGCCGGGCGCTGCAGCCCGAGGGCTACGCCTTCACCGGCGCGGGCTCAGGCGCGGCCAGCCCCGAGGACGTGGCATTGCTGGAACTGGCCCAGCCGATCCGCTCCGCCCGCATCGCCCCCTTCGAGACGGTGCGCGGCATCGCAGCGGGCGCGCAGGTGGGCGTCGTCTCCTACGCGCATGACCGCGCCGAGGCGCCTTCTCTGCAGGAGACCTGCGACGTGCTCGGCGAGGAGAACGGCTTGCTGGTGATGGGCTGCGACGTCGATTACGGCTCTTCCGGATCGCCGGTCTTCAGCTTCGAGAACGGCGTGGCCCGGATCGTGTCGGTGATCTCGGCCAAGGCCGAGATGGATGGCCGCAACGTCGCCATCGGCGTGGCGCTCGACCGCCCCCTGCCCGACCTGCGGGCGCGCATGGCGCAGCGGGTCGGCGCCTTCGGCGGGCTGTCCTCCAACCAGGTCCGGGTGGTCGGCGCGGGACAGCGCACCGAGACCGGCGCGCGCTTCGTGCGCCCCTGATTTCGCCCGCAAAATCCCGCCAAGCGGGACTTGAAACCCCGAAAACTCTCCCCCACATCCCTGTCACGGAGCGCCGATCCGGGCTCCGCAAAACACGGCCTGTCCCACCCGGGAAGGCCACCACGACGTTATCGCTTGAGACAGAGGATGACCAACATGCGTACGTTCGATCTTGCCCCGCTCTACCGTGCCACCGTGGGCTTCGATCAGGTCGCCGACCTGATGGACCGCGTGCTCGCCGGTGAGACCGCCACGAATAACTATCCGCCCTACAACATCGAAAAGACCGACGAGAGTGCCTGGCGCATCTCGATCGCCGTCGCCGGCTTCGGTGCCGACGACCTCGCCGTCGAGGTCCGCGAGAACGCGTTGATCGTCACCGCCCGCAAGTCGGAGGATGATCAGGAAGGCCGCACCTTCCTGCATCGCGGCATCGCGACGCGCGCCTTCGAGCGCCGCTTCCACCTCGCCGACCATGTGAAGGTGACGGGCGCCAGCCACCTCGACGGCATGCTGCACATCGACCTGGTGCGCGAGGTCCCGGAGGCGCTGAAGCCGCGCCGCATCGAGATTTCGAGCCAGAAGCCGCAGAATGCCAATCTGATCGAGGAGAAGTCGGTCAACTGATCGGCCGGAACTCCAGCCGGCCGTGCAGGGTACGGCCGGCCGGTGAGGCGCCGGTCGCAACCGTGCCGTGCGAGGGCGCGGGTCCGAAAGGGCCCGCGCCTTTCATGTCATGCGCGCCGGTTCAGAACCGCAGCGTGTAGTTGTCGCCGACATCCGGCTTGGCTTCGCGCACCGCCTTGGCCTTGGCGATCTGGAACAGGAAGGCCGCCGAGCTGGTGGTGGTCGTCCAGATCTCTGCCTCGCGCAGCCGCAGGCACAAAAGCCGCACATCCGGATCGTCGCGCCCGTCGTCGAACCAGCTTGCCGCGACCCCGTTCCAGACCTCGTCGAGCTTGGCCTTGTCATGGCTCAGCTCCAGCGTGCCATGGGCGTGGGCATAGAGCCCGTGCTTGTCCGAGGAGACCGAGAACAGCGCATCGCGCGGTCCCGCCTCGACGGCATTGGTCAGCTCCTCGCCATGCGCGGCGATGAACCACAGGCACCCGGCCTCGGCGTCGACGTGATGGCTCATCGGCACCAGCCGGTCGGTGCCCTTGATGCCGACCATGCCGGCGCGCAGATCGGCCAGCCGGTCCCAGAACTGCTTCACGCGCTGTTCGTTGCTTTGCTCGCTCATGTCTCGTCCCAATCTCTGGACGGGCGGCCACGATGCCGCCGCCCGCTTCGAGACCGCAACGATGCGAAGCAGACGCGGTTCCGTCAGTGCGCGAGCGCCCAGTTCGGCCCCTGCCCGGCCTCGGCGGCGAGATGCACGTCGAGATGCACCGCCGGATGGGCCGCCCCCTCCATCACCTCGCGGGCGATGGGAATCAGCGTCTCGGCCTCGGCCTCGTCCACCTCGAACAGCAATTCGTCGTGGACCTGCAGCAGCATCCGCGCCGAGGGCACGGAGGCGATGGCCTCGTCCATGCGGATCATCGCGCGGCGGATGATGTCGGCCGCGGTGCCCTGGATCGGCGCGTTGATCGCGGCGCGCTTGGCAAAGCCCGCGCCGGGACCCTTGGCGTTGATCTCGGGCGTGTTGATCCGCCGCCCGAACAGCGTCTGCACGTGGCCATTGGCCTTCGCGAAGGCCGTGGTCTCGTCCATGTAGGCGCGGATACCGGGGAAGCGCTCGAAGTAACGGTCGATGAAGCCCTGTGCCTGATCGCGTGGGATCCGCAGGTTGCGGGCGAGGCCGAAACCCGAGATGCCGTAGATCACCCCGAAATTGATCGCCTTGGCCTGGCGGCGAATCTCGGGCGTCATCTCGTCGAGCGGCACGTTGAACATCTCGGACGCGGTGGCGGCGTGGATGTCCTGCCCCTCCCGGAACGCCTGCTTGAGCGCCTCGATATCGGCCATGTGGGCGAGGATGCGCAGTTCGATCTGGGAGTAGTCGAGCGAGACGAGCGTGCGGCCCTTCGGCGCGACGAAGGCCTCGCGAATGCGGCGGCCCTCCTCGGTACGGATCGGGATGTTCTGCAGGTTCGGGTCGGTCGAGGCGAGACGGCCGGTGTTGGCGCCTGCGATCGAATAGGAGGTGTGCACCCGCCCGGTCTCGGGATGGATGTGTTCCTGCAGGCTGTCGGTATAGGTCGATTTCAGCTTCGAGATCTGCCGCCAGTCGAGCACGAGGCGCGGCAGCTCGTGCTCGGTGGCGAGATCTTCGAGGATGTCGGCGCCGGTGGCATAGGCGCCGGTCTTGCCCTTCTTGCCGCCGGGCAGACCGAGATCGTCGAACAGGATCTCGCCCAGCTGCTTGGGGGAACCCACGTTGAAGGGCCGCCCGGCCTTGGCGTGGATCTCCGCCTCCAGCCCCGCCATCTTCTGCGCGAAGGCATTGGACATGCGCGACAGCACCTCGCGGTCGACCTGCACGCCCGCCCGCTCCATCCGCGCCAGAACCGGTACCAGCGGGCGCTCCAGCGTCTCGTAGACGGTGGTGACGCGGGTCTTGTGCAGCTCAGGCTTGAAGCGCTTCCACAGGCGCAGCGTGATGTCGGCGTCCTCGGCGGCGTATTTCACCGCCTCTTCGATGCCGACGCGGTCGAAGGTCACGGCGGATTTGCCGGTGCCGATCACCTGCTTGATCGGGATCGGCAGGTGGCCGAGGTAACGCTCGGACAGGGTGTCCATGCCGTGATTGTGCAGCCCCGCATGCATCGCGTAGCTCAGCAGCATCGTGTCGTCGAAGGGGGCCACGTCGATCCCGAGACCGGCGAAGATCTTCAGGTCGTACTTCATGTTCTGGCCGATCTTGAGGATCGAGGAATCCTCCAGCACCGGCTTCAGCATCGCCAGCGCCTCCTCCATCGGCATCTGCCCCGCGCAGAGCTGGGCACCCCCGAACAGATCGTCGCCGCCCTCACTGTGGCACAGCGGAATGTAGCAGGCATGGCCCGGCGTCAGCGCCAGCGAGATGCCGACGAGCTCGGCACGCATCTCGTCGAGGCTCGTCGTTTCGGTGTCGACGGCGACATGGCCCAGCTCGTAGATCGCATCGATCCAGAGCTGCAGTTCGTCACGCGTCGTCACCTTGTGATAGGCGGCGTGATCGAACGGCGCCTCGGGCTCGGGCGCGGCCTCCTCGGCGGCGGCGGGGGCCGTCTCGGGCACGGCGGGCGCCTCGGTCCCGAGCTTTTCGGCCACGCGGCGGGTGATTGTGCGGAACTCCATCTCGGCGAGGAAGCCCAGCAGCACCTCGGGGTCCGGCTCGCGGATCTCCAGATCGTCGAGCGTGAAATCGAGCGGGCAGTCGCAATCGAGCGCGACGAGCTGCTTGGACAGGCGGATCTGCTTCTCGTGCTCGATCAGGGTCTGGCGGCGCTTGGGCTGCTTGATTTCACCCGCGCGCTCGAGAAGCGTCTCGAGATCGCCGAACTCGTTGATCAAGAGCGCGGCGGTCTTGATGCCGATGCCCGGCGCGCCCGGCACGTTGTCGACCGAATCGCCCGCGAGCGCCTGCACGTCGACCACACGGTCGGGCCAGACGCCGAACTTCTCGAACACGCCGTCGCGGTCGATGCGGCGGTTCTTCATCGGATCGAGCATCTCCACCCCGTCGCCGACCAGCTGCATCAAGTCCTTGTCCGAGGAGATGATCGTGACCCGCCCGCCCGCGTCGCGCGCCTGGCATGACAGCGCGGCGATGATGTCGTCGGCCTCGAAGCCTTCCTTTTCCTTGCAGGCGATGTTGAACGCCTCGGTGGCGCGCCGGGTCAGCGGGATCTGCGGGCGCAGATCCTCGGGCATTGCCTCGCGGTTGGCCTTGTAGAGATCGTAGAGATCGTTGCGGAAGGTGTGCGAGCCCTTGTCGAAGATCACCGCGATATGGGTGGCGGCGTCGGGGCCGGTGTTGCCGTCGATATAGCGCTGCAGCATGTTGACGAAGCCCGAGACCGCGCCGACCGGCAGCCCGTCGGACTTGCGCGTCAGCGGCGGCAGCGCGTGGTAGGCGCGGAAAATGAAGGCCGAGCCGTCGATCAGGTGCAGGTGGCACCCTTTGCCGAATTGCGTCATGCCCGCGTCCCCTCTTGCGATGTCGCGTGTCTGTCTAGCCGAAACCTTGCCGGGTTTCGGAGAAATTTCGTCGGTACTGTCCGGGAGTGGCCCGCCTCAGCGGGTCTCGTTCTCCTGCCCCGAGCGGTCCTGCCCGCGGGTGATCTCATCGAGCCCCTCGGCGCCCTTCTCGGCGTACTCGCGATGGATGTAGCGGGCATCGCAGTAGGAGCAGTCGACCCAGCCGGTGTCGTGCGGGATCATCAGCCAGACGCGGGGGTGGCCGAGACCCGCGCTGCCGCCGTCGCAGGCGATGCGCCAGGTGTCGACGATCTTGGTCTCGGGCGCGGGAAGTGTCATGAGGGGCCTTGCCTTGCAAACGGGAGCGGCCGGGCATGGACCCAGCCTCGAACGCGCTACATTCTAGCCGCCCCGCCCGCAGGGACAAGACGCGAAAGGACCCGAGCCATGACCGACGCCGCCATCGAGATCACCGGCCTGAAGAAGACCTATGCGCCCAGCGCCAAGTCCCCGGCCAAGGTCGCGCTCGACGGCGTCGACCTGACCGTGCCGGCGGGCTCGATCTTCGGCCTGCTCGGCCCCAATGGCGCGGGCAAGTCGACCATGATCAACATCATGGCCGGGCTGGTGCTCAAGAGCGCCGGGAACGTGAAGATCTGGGGCTTCGATCAGGACGTGAACCCGCGCCAGTCGCGCGCCGCGATCGGGGTGATGCCGCAGGAGCTGGTGCTTGACCCGTTCTTCACGCCGCGCGGCGCGCTCGACGTGCAGGCCGGGCTCTGGGGCGTGCCCAAGTCGCAGCGCCGGACCATGGAGCTGCTGGATCTCGTCGGCCTCGCCGACAAGGCCGACGCCTATGCCCGCTCGCTCTCGGGCGGCATGCGTCGACGGCTGCTGCTCGCGAAGGCGCTGGTGCATTCCCCGCGCGTGCTGGTGCTCGACGAGCCGACGGCGGGGGTCGACATCGAGCTGCGCAACATGCTGTGGCGCAACGTGCGACGCCTCAACGAGCAGGGCACGACGATCATCCTGACGACCCATTACCTCGAAGAGGCGCAGGAGATGTGCGACGAGATCGCGATCATCGACCAGGGCCGGGTGATCACCCGCGACACCACGGCCAATCTGGTGGGTCGGGTCGGCGCCAAGACTCTGGTCGTGACGCCGGACGGCCCGGCGCAGATCCCGGCCCTGCCCGAGGGCGTCAGCGTCAGCGAGCGGCCCGGCGGGACCTTGGCCTTCGGCTACGACGCGCGGGTGATGGGTGCGGGCACCGTGCTCGATGCGATCCGTGCGGGCGGCATGCGGATCGCCGACGTGCGCACCGAGGAGGCGGATCTGGAAGACGTGTTCCTGCAGCTGACCTCCAAGGCGCGGGAACCCTCCTCCGCCGCCTGAGGTTGGCCCTCCGCTGATCACGGAGGCCGCATGGAAGAAGAGACCCAGACCGCACCGCGCGAGGATGTCGACAGCCTCGCGGCCGTCGATGCCGACACCGGCAACATCTTCGAGAAGCTCGACGCATGGGCGGACGGTTTCTTCAGGCTGCTGCCGAACATCGCGGTGGCGCTGGTACTGCTGGTCCTCTTCTGGTTCCTCGCGCGGGGCGTGGCGGCGCTGGTGCGCCGTTCGGGCCGGGCGCGTGGGCGCGACAATCTGGGCGATGTGGGCGCGAGCCTGCTGCGCTGGCTGGTGATGATCCTGGGCGTCATGCTCGCCGTCACCATCGTCGCCCCGTCGATCTCGCCGGGCGATCTCTTCGCCGGTCTCGGCATCGGCTCGGTGGCGATCGGCTTCGCCTTCAAGGACATCCTCCAGAACATGCTGGCGGGCATCCTGATCCTGGTGCGCCAGCCCTTCGAGGTCGGCGACCAGATCGTCTCGGGCGGGCATGAGGGCACGGTCGAGCGGATCGAGACCCGCGCCACCCTGATCAAGACCTATGATGGCCGCCGCGTGGTGATCCCGAATGCCGACATCTACACCGACGCCGTGGTGGTCAACACCGCCTTCGACAAGCGTCGGTCGCAATACGACGTGCTGATCGGCTGCTCCGACGATTTCGACGAGGCCTGCCGCATCATGGTCGAGGCCGCGCAGGGGTGCGAAGGCGTGCTCTCCGACCCGGCGCCCGAGGCGATCCCGTGGGGCATGGATGCGGATGGCAATACGGTTCGGCTGCGCTGGTGGACGGATTCGAAGCGCTCGGACGTGGTGCATGTCTGGGGCCGGGTGATCCGCGATGCCTACAACGCGCTGAACGCGGCGGGCGTCGACCTGCCCTACCCGACCCGGATGGTGCTGTTCCACGACCAGACCGAAGCCACCGACGGCGACCGCACCGCCCAGCGCGAGGGCTGGCCCGCGAAGGGCGACAGCCCCGAGGCGCGCCGTATCGCCGACGCGATCCGCACGGCCGCGACGCGGGGCTGACCTGCCACCCCTTGATGCTGCGGCAGAGCGGTGCCCCGCCCGGCCTCAGCCGCGTTCCAGCATCCGACCCAAGGGGCGTCCGCCGAGGATGTGCACATGGAAATGCGGCACCTCCTGTACCCCATGGGCGCGGGCATTGGTGATGGCGCGGAAGCCCTCCTCGACGCCGGCCTTCTCGCAGACGGCCGCCACGGAGCGGTTGAAATCGATGATCTCCGCGTCGGAAGCGTCGCGCGCGAAATGGTCGTAGCTGACATAGGCCCCCTTGGGGATCACCAGCACATGCACGGGCGCCTGCGGCGCGATATCCTCGAAGGCGAGCGTGTGCTCGGTTTCGAGAAAGGTCTTGTTGGGGATCTCGCCGCGCAGGATCTTCGCGAAGATGTTTCCGTCGTCGTAGTCGAAGCGCATCGCTTCCTCCTCAGTCATCGAACAGATGCGGCGTCCGGGCGATATCCCCCGCCAGCTCGGCCGGCACGTCGAGAAACGCCTGCAGCGCTCTGGAGTTGTCCTCCGTCGGCGCCCCCGCGACAAGCCGGTAATGCCCGGCGAAACCGGCCTCCCGCAGATTGCGGATCTCGGCCTCGAGATGCTGGCGCAGCGTCGGCATCAGCAGATCGAGCCCCGACTCGCTCTCGCCGGCCAGGCCGGTGCGCATCGCGTGTCGGCGCAATTGCTGGTCGTCGAGCGCGGCCTCGATCTCCAGAATCCGTACCGTGGCCCGGTCACCGGACAGGTCGCGGATCAGCTCCAAACGCCCCGGATCGACGCAGATCACCATCCGCTCGGCCCCCAGTACTTCGTAAAGCACGCGCAGCAGCGCCCGCCGGTGGCGGCCCCTCTTCTCCAACCCGCGTTCGAGCCCGCCGAGATTGGGCAGCGGGCAATCCTTTTCGTCGAACAGGTAGTCGAGCGCGGCCATCGAAGTGTGATGCTTGATCGAGCCGACCAACCGCTTGGCGAGCTCGCGCTTGTGCGCGACCACCAGCATCAATTCGCGCCCAGCGCCGATCGTGCCCCCGTCCTCCCAAGCGCGGCGACCGAACCGCTGGCCGATCCGGCCCCGCCCGGTGAGGAAGCGGTGCAGCTGCCGCCCGTCGCCGCCCTGCGGAAAATCGCGCCGCCCCGAGGTCCACAGATCCGCGAGCCGTGCCCTGAGACGGGTGGCATTCGGGCTGATCTTGCGCGCGAACAGCGCGTTCTGGCCCAGCAGCAGGCCGTAATGATCGTCGTGGAACGTCGCCGGCATCCCGTAATCGGTGAATGTCAGGAAGGTCAGGCTGCGCGAGCGGATCTCCTCCCCCGGCACGAGATGGCGCACCAACGTCTGGAACAGCGTCTCGTCCGGGATCCAGCTCCAGCGGAACAGCCGCCGCACATCCGCGCGCGCCGCAAGAAAGGCCAGCACAGCCTCCACGGTGCCGCGCCGCAGGCACCACCATTGCGAGCCGATCATCGGGCAGATGTCGTCCGGCAGTCGGCGGCGGATATGCAGGCGGCGTTGCAGGTCGAGGCTGGCATAGAACAGCTTCTTGCGGTCGCGCTCGTTGAACAGGTGCCAGCGGGTCAGCCGTTCCTCGACGATCCCGGTCTTGATCCAGCCGCTTTCGAAGAAATCGACGCTTTCGATCCAGTCGGCATCCTCAGCCGCCAGCAGCGCGTGGGCATGCTCCGCCGACTTGATCGCCATGCAGTCTCCGGACAGCAGGTAGAAATGCGTGGCGTCCGGAAAACGCTCCAACGCAAGGCGCAGCGCCGCGATCGTGGCGGCGACGAGGCTCCAGCCGCCCCAGCCGCAACGCTGCCGCCGCTCGACCAGTGCCACGCCAAGCTGGCCGTCGAGCCCGGCGCGCAGCCGCGCCCAATCGTCGGCCGGTGCCCGCGCATCGAGGTGCACCGCCACCGCGTCGCCCGATGCGGCGAGGCCGCGCGCCTGCGCGACGACCGCGTCGACGTCCTTGTGGCACAAGAGGATGAAGGCGATCCGCGTCATGTCCGTTCCCGATGCGCCACGCGCGCGCGGCGGTCGGCGCGTCATGTGGTTTGCGCCTTGATAGCCCGCGAAGCGGCCGCATAAACAGGGCCGGGGCCATTTCGCCAGTGCTTGTGGCCCGCGCGCGGCAGGAAGCGGGAGGACGGCATGGGGTTTCCAGGCACCTGGATGACCGAGAGCGAGAGCATGGTCTACCGCGTGGTGCCCAAATGCGCCTGCTCGACCATCGGCCAGATCATGTACCGCTCGGATCACGGCCGGTTCTTCGACGGCGACATCCACGACGCGCAGGACGGGCTGCACAAATGGGGGCTCGAGCATAGTCGCGGCCCGATCGAGGCCAACGTCACCGTGCATCGAAGCCTCGTCTTCACCTGCGTGCGCAACCCCTACGGGCGCATCCTGTCCTCGTTCTTCGACAAGATCTGCGGCATCCAGCGCAACGGCCGCCGCTATCGCGGCAACCTCGTGCCGATGCTGATTCAGAAATACGGGGTCGAGGTCGGCGACCCGGAGACCGGCTTCGAGTTCGACCAGATCCGCAGCTTCCGCCGCTTCCTGCTCTTCGTCCGCGACACCATCCGCTTCGGCAAGCCGATGGACCCGGACATCCACTGGTCGGCGATGTCGGGCCATGTCTCGACCCTGATCAAGGGCGGCGGGCGCTATGACATGATCCTGCATGTCGAGGATTTCGACGCAGGCATGGCACAGGTGCTGGAACGCGCGCCGCTGCGCCACCCGGTCGATCTCGCCGCGATGCCCCGCTTCAACGAAAGCGAGGGCCACGGACCCAAGCGCGCCCATCCGATCGAGGCGTATTTCGACGACCTCTCGCTGCATCTCGTCCGCGAGGTCTATGGCCGGGATTTCGAACTCTTCGGCTATGATATCGACGATCCTTCCCGGCGCGCGCCCCTGCGCGAGATCGATCTCGACGCCGTGCATGCCAAGCTCGGCGCCTGAGCGCCGGAACCCTGCCGCCCCTGCCCCGTTGGAGCCCCGATATGACCGATCCCACCGGAGCCGACATTCCCGCCCGCCTGCGCCGCCGTCCCGAGTTGTGGATGGTGCTGCTGTTCCTCGTCTCCCTCGCGGCGCTGGGCTTCTTCCTGCTCGCCGGTGAGGTGGTCGAGGGCGACACCGCCGCCTTCGACGAGACCATCCTCCTGGCGCTGCGCACGCCCGGAGATCTGAGCGATCCCATCGGCTCGCCTTGGGTGGAGGAGATGGCGCGCGACATGACCGCGCTGGGCGGCGTCGCCTGGCTCACGCTGCTGACGCTGGGCGTGGCGGGCTACCTCGCGCTGTCGCGCCACACCCGAACCATGTGGTTCCTGCTGATCGCGATCGGCAGCGGCACGGCGCTCAGCCGCACCGCCAAGATGCTGTTCGAGCGCGCCCGCCCCGACCTCGTGCCGCATGGCTCCTACGTCTACACGGCGAGCTTTCCCTCGGGCCACACCATGCTCTCGGCGGTGACCTATCTCACCCTCGCGGTGATGCTGTCCCGGCTGGAGCCGCGCCGGGTGATCAAGGTCTACATCATGACCTGCGCGATCCTGCTGACCGGGCTGGTCGGCGCGAGCCGGGTCTATCTGGGCGTGCACTGGCCCACCGACGTGATCGCCGGCTGGACCGCCGGTGCCGGCTGGGCCGTGCTGTGCCTGCTGGTGGCGCAGTGGATGCAGCGCCGTGGCCAGATCGAGCCGGCCGAGGACGCCAAGGACTAGAGCAAGCCCGGGGCTTAGAGCAGGCCTGCCTGCGCGAAGAGCTCCTTGAGATCGGCCTCGGGCCGCGCCCCGAAATGCGAGATCACCTCGGCGGCGGCAACGCAGCCCATGCGGCCCGCCGTCTCGAGATCCCGCCCGGTGGCGAGGCCGTAGAGGAAGCCGGCGGCGAAGAGATCGCCCGCCCCGGTGGCATCGACCGGCGTCACCTTGCGCACCGGCACGACCACCCGCTCCTCGCCCCGGATCAGCACCACGTCCGCACCCGAACGGGTGCAGATCACGAGCTTGCCATCGGCTGCGGCCCGCGTCAGCGCCTCGTCGAGGCGGCATTCATAGAGGCTTTCCCATTCGTGCTCGTTGCCGATGACGAAGTCGAGATCGCGCACCAGACGCTGGAAATCGGCACGGTGACGGTCGGCGCAGAACGGGTCCGACAGCGCGATCCCGGCCATGCCGCCGCCCTTCTGGGTCAGTCCGGCGGCGCGCTCGAAGGCCTGCTTGCCCTTGGGCTTGTCGTAGAGATAGCCCTCGAGGAACAGGATCCCCGCCTGCCCCGCCACCTCGTCGGCGACGTCGTCGGGACCAAGCTCGGCCGAGATGCCGAGATAGGTGTTCATCGACCGCTCGCCATCGGGGCTCACGAAGATCATCGAGCGCGAGGTCGGCAGCTCGCCCCCTTCCACCGGTGGGTTGGCAAAACGCGTGCCGCCCGCTTCCATGCTCTCGGCATAGAACCGGCCCAATGCGTCGTCGCGCACCCGCCCGATGAAGGCCGTGTCGAGCCCGAGGATGCCCAGACCCGCGATCGTGTTGGCGACCGAACCGCCGGGCGCCTGACGGCGGTCTTCCATTGCGCCGTAGAGCGTCTCACCGCGCTCGCGCTCGACCAGCTGCATGATGCCCTTCTCGATGCCCATCAGGTCGAGGAAACTGTCATCGGCCTGCGCGAACACGTCGACGATGGCGTTGCCGATTCCGAGAATGGTGGGGGTGCTCATAGGGTTTTTTCCTCGTAGAGGCACAGATCGCGGATCGGACAGGCCGGGCATTTGGGCTTGCGCGCCACGCAGATGTAGCGCCCGTGCAGGATCAGCCAGTGATGCGCGTGGCCCTGCCAGCGCGCGGGAATGTGGTCCTCGATGCCGCGCTCGACGGCGTCCACATCCTTGCCCGGCGCGATGCCGGTGCGGTTGCAGACCCGGAAGATGTGGGTGTCCACCGCCTGCGCGGGGTGCTTCCACCACATGTTGAGCACGACATTCGCCGTCTTGCGCCCGACACCCGGCAACGAGACGAGCGCGGCGCGCGAGGAAGGCACCTCCCCGCCGAAGCGCTCGACCAGGATCTCGCTCATGCGGATCACGTTCTTCGCCTTGTTGCGAAAAAGGCCGATCGTCTTGATGTGCTCGATCAGCCCCTCTTCGCCAAGCGCCAGCATCTTCTGCGGCGTGTCGACGATCTCGAACAGCTTCTTCGTCGCCCTGTTGACGCCGGCATCCGTGGCCTGCGCCGAGAGCGCCACGGCGACCAGCAGCGTGTAGGCGTTGATATGGTCGAGTTCGCCCTTCGGCTCGGGCTCGGCCGCGTGCAGTCGGGTGAAGATCTCGTCGATCTCGTGATAGTCGAGCTGGCGGGTCATCGCGCTTCTATGCCCGCCCGCGCTCGCGCCGACAAGACCGGCGGCCCGCGCCTGGCCCCGCGCCGCTATGCGCAGCTTCCGGGTCGCGCGGCGCCGCCGCGCCGCCTATTCTCGGTGCATGGAACAGAGCCAAGCCTATCACTACGGCGTCATGCGCCGCGCCCTCGACGAGATCGACGCCGCAACGGCGCCGCTCGCGCTGGACGACCTCGCGGCGCGGATGGAGATGTCGCCCGCGCATTTCCAGCGCGTCTTCTCGGCCTGGGTCGGGGTATCCCCCAAGCGCTACCAACAATATCTCGCGCTCGGCCATGCCAAGGCGCTGCTGCGCGAACGCTGCTCGACGCTCGAGACGGCGCAGGCGGTGGGACTGTCGGGCACGGGGCGCCTGCACGACCTGTTCCTGCGATGGGAGGCGATGAGCCCCGGCGATTACGGCGCGAGGGGCGCGGGGCTGGTAATCCGGCACGGCGTCTTCGACAGCCCCTTCGGCCCGGCGGTGGCAATGGGCACCGATCGCGGGCTGTGCGGTTTGGGCTTTGCTGCCGAAACCGGGATCGAGGCGACCTTCAATGATCTGCGGGCCCGCTGGCCCGCCGCCGAATTCCACCCGGACGCGGCGGCGCTGGCACCGTGGGTCGAGGCTGCCTTCTTGGGGCGCGGCGAGGCGCGGGTCGCGCTGATCGGCGCGCCCTTCGCGATCAAGGTCTGGCAGGCGCTGCTCGAGGTGCCCACCGGCCATGTCACCACATACAGCGACATCGCCGCCCGCATCGGCGCGCCGCGCGCGGTCCGGGCAGCGGCAAGCGCGGTCGGCCGCAACCCGGTGAGCTGGCTGATCCCCTGCCATCGGGCGCTGCGGAAATCCGGCGAGCTCGGCGGCTATCACTGGGGGCTTCCGGTCAAGCGGGCGATGCTGGCTTGGGAGGCGGCGCGGGCCGAGGCCTGAGGCAGATCGGCCACAGCCCGATCGGTTCCCGAACAAGGCGGAACCTGCCTATCAAAGCGTCGTTATTGCATAGCAGCCGTAAGCGGCCTCTATTCCACCGGGACAGGCGTGCACATGTCGCGCCTTGCGCCTCGCAAGAAATTGGAAAGACAAATGATCACCAAGCTTCCCCTCGCGCTCGTCACCGTTTCGGCCCTGGCCGTGGCCGCCTGCCAGCCGGTGACCCCGAACAACCCCGATCCGAATGCCAACACCCGCCGCGGCGCGATCGTTGGTGCGGGCCTCGGCGCCGCCGTCGGCGCGCTGACCGCCGACGACAAGGACGAACGGCTCCGCCGCGCGGCCGTGGGCGCGGCCCTGGGCGGCGCCGCGGGTGCCGGCACCGGCGTGCTCCTCGATCGCCAGGAAGCTGAGCTGCGCAACCAGCTCGGCTCGAATGTTGGCATCGTCAACACCGGCGAGCAGCTGGTCGTGACCCTGCCGCAGGACATCCTCTTCGCCACCGACAGCGCCCAGCTGACCGGGTCGATGACCAATGACCTGCGCGCCATCGCCGGCTCGCTCAACAACTACCCCAACACCACCGTCAACGTGGTCGGCCATGCCGACAACACCGGCGCCGCGTCCTACAACCAGTCGCTCTCCGAAGCCCGCGC
Source organism: Limimaricola variabilis (assembly GCF_034371605.1). Lineage (NCBI taxonomy): Bacteria > Pseudomonadati > Pseudomonadota > Alphaproteobacteria > Rhodobacterales > Paracoccaceae > Limimaricola > Limimaricola variabilis. The sequence goes on from NZ_CP139691.1 coordinate 1,960,330, forward strand.
CCGTTCGGTGGCCAACGTGCTCACCTCGGCCGGCGTGTCGCCCGCCCGCGTGCGCGCCATCGGCCGTGGCGAGGACCAGCCGATCGCCTCGAACCTCACCCCCGAGGGCCGCGCCAAGAACCGCCGGGTCGAGATCATCATCACCCCGAACAGCTGATAAGGCTGATCGATGGTTTGGAGGGGCCGCCCGATGGGCGGCCCCTCTTTCGTTAGGAGTTGAGCGCCTTCGCGTGTGGTCATATAAAATGACCAATCACGGGAGGCCAACCATGCCGTTCAAACCGATCCAGCCGGAAAAGCTTTCTCATGGCGTCGTACGCCAGATCGAGGAGCTGGTGCTGCGCGGCATCCTCCGCCCCGGTGACCGCCTGCCGCCCGAACGCGAGCTCGCCGAGCGGCTCGGCGTGTCCCGGCCCAGCCTGCGCGAGGCGCTGGCCGAGCTGCAGACCCGCAAGCTGGTCGAGACCCGCGCCGGGGCCGGCGTCTATATCTCCAACGTCATCGGTTCGGCCTTTTCGCCGGCGCTGGTCCGGCTCTTCGCCACCCATGAAGAGGCGGTGTCGGACATGGTGGCCTTTCGCCGCGACATCGAAGGGCTCGCCGCCGAACGCGCAGCCCGGCTCGGCTCCGACAGCGATCTCGCGGTGATCGATGCCGTCTTCGCCCGGATGGAGGCGGCCCAGGCCAAGCCTACCGCCGATGCCGAGGGAGAGGCCGCGCTCGACGCCGAGTTTCACCTCGCCATCGTCGAGGCCAGCCATAACGTCGTGATGCTGCACATGATGCGCTCGATCTACGACCTGCTGCGCGAGGGCGTCTTCTACAATCGGCAGGTCATGTTCCGCCAGCGCACCACCCGAGCCTCGGTGCTCGAGCAGCACCGGGCCATCAACGACGCGCTGCAGGCCCGCGATCCCGAAGCCGCCCGCGCGGCGGTGGCGTCGCATCTCGACTACGTGCAGGGCGCTCTGTCGGACCAGCGACAGGCCGATCGCAACGAGGAGGTGGCGAAGCGCCGCCTGAGTCGCGAGACCGGGCGCTGAGGCGCGACTGGCCCGGCATTTCGTGCTAGCATCACGCATCGCACCACAGGAGGATGCGCGATGACACGACTGCTCCTGACGACGATGGCCGCAATGCTGGCGGCCTCCGCCGCCCTCGCCGGGCCCGGAGGCTGCGGTGGCCGGTCGCATGACGCCACCGCCGACGCCGGCACTTCGGTCAACCCGACCCCTGCCGCGCCCGAGATCGCGGCGGCGGAGGAGACGGGGACCACCCCTTCGATCGACATGCTGGCACTGCTGAACGGCGCACTGCCGAGCGAGGCGCTCGACGGGCCGGTCAGTTCGCTGCGCTGATCAGCGGCGGCTGAGGCACGAAAAAGCGAAAGGCCCGGGTCGCATCGCGCGCCCCGGGCCTTTCGATTTCGCGTCGAGGCATGGCCTCAGTGCAGCTTGGCACCCACGGTCTTGATCGACTCGTCGATCAGGTTATCACCGCGCTGCGGCGTCATCTGCTCGGCGATGACCTGGCGGGCCGCGGCGATGGCCACGGCGACGGCCTGGTCGCGGACGTCCTTGACGGCCTTGTCCTGAGCCGACTGGATCTGCTCCTCGGCGGCGGTCAGACGACGCTGGATCGATTTCTCGATGTCCAGCTTGGCCTGCTCGGCCGAACGGTTGGCCTCGTCACGCGCATTCGAGACGATGCGCTCGGCTTGGACCTGCACGTCCTTCTGCTTGCGCTCATAGGAGGCCAGCAGCGACTGCGCTTCTTCGCGTAGGCCACGTGCCTCGTCGAGCTCGGCACGGATGCCGTCGGCCCGCTTGTCGAGCATCTTGCCCACTTCGCGCGGGACGCGGAAGTAGAGCAGCACGCCGACGAACAGCAGGAACGCCAGCAGCACGATGAAGTCGGTGTTGCCGAGCGAGAAGAACGGTCCCGTCGCGGCCATCGCCGGAGCGGCGGCCAGGCTCAGGGCCAGCGTTGCAAGAAGCAGTTTCATGCGCGCTCTCCCAGCTTGGCGTCGACCGCGGCGTCGACCTTGGCCGCATCGGCCTCGGCACCGAACGCGGCGACGATCTCGCGCGCGACGTCGCGAGCCACTTCGCTCACGTTGCGCGCCGAGCTTTCGCGAATCTCGTCGATCGCCTTCTGGCTCTCGGCGGTCTTCGCGGAGATCTGAGCGTCGGCCTTCTCCATCTCGGCGTCGAGATCGGCCTGAATCTGGGCCTTGGTCTCGGCGACGATCCGGTTGGCTTCGGCGCGCGCGTCGGCGAGCGCCTTGTCATAGGCGGTCTCGGCCTCGCGGGCGCGGTGCCGCAGCTCTTCGGCGGCGGCGATGTCGTTGGTGATCGTGCCTGCGCGCTCGGCCAACACCGCGCCGATGCGCGGCAGGGCGAAGCGGGACAGGACGAAATAGATCACGCCGAGCGTGACAATGAGCCAGAAGATCTGGTTCGGGAAGCTGGAGACGTCGAGCTGGGGCATGCCCGGCCCAGCGGCTTCGGCTCCGTGCACCGCCAATGCGTCTTCGGCGGGAATGGGTTCGGTCGCCACGGCGTCCTCCGTCGAGCCCTAAGGAAATGGCGGCGCGGGGTTTCGCGCCCCGCGCCGCCGGTCAGGAGATCGAGGTCCGGATCAGACCGCGAACATCAGCAGCAGCGCGACCAGGAACGAGAAGATCCCGAGGGCTTCCGCGAAGGCCAGGCCGATGAACAGCGTGGCGGTCTGCGAGGCAGCGGCCGACGGGTTGCGCAGCGCGCCGCCCAGGTAGTTCGCCGCGACCGAGCCCACGCCGATGGCCGCGAGGCCCGAGCCGATGGCCGCGAGGCCGGCGCCGATGAACTGACCGAAGAGAGCGATATCGCCTTCCATTGGGGTATCTCCTGATTTGGAATTGCGTGTTTGGTGAAGGGTGAACCGACCCCGGGGCGTGCTGCCGTCAGTGCGACGGGTGCAGCGCGTCCTTGAGGTAGATGCAGGTGAGGATGGTGAACACGTAGGCCTGGATGCCGGCCACCAGCACTTCGAGCCCGTAGATCGCGGTGATCGCGACGATCGAGAGCGGCGAAAGGGCGGCGATGGCGGCAAAGCCCGCGAACACCTTGATCATCGCGTGACCGGCGACGAGGTTGCCGGCGAGACGGATGGAGTGGCTGACGGGGCGCACGAAGTACGAGATCACCTCGATGATCGCGATGATCGGGCGCAGGAAGAGCGGCGCATCCTTCATCCAGAACAGGCCGAGGAAGGCCATGCCGTTCTTGACGAAGCCGAGGATCGTCACGCCGAGGAACACGCCGAGCGCCAGCACCGCCGTCACCGCGATGTGCGAGGTGGTGGTGAAGGCCATCGGCAGCAGGCCGAGATAGTTCGAGAACAGGATGAACAGGAACAGCGTCATGATCCAGGGGAAGTACTTGAGGCCTTCCTTGCCGGTGACGTCCTCGACCATCTTGTAGACGAAGCCGTAGACCAGCTCGGCCGCCGACTGCATCCGCGAGGGGATGACGGCGCGGCCGCGGGTGCCGAGCACCAGAAGCCCGATCACGCAGAGCACCGAGAGCGCCATCCAGAAGGTGACGTTGGTGATGGTGTACCACGAGACCGGATCGCCGATCTCGCCGAACAGCGGCTTGACCTCGAACTGGTCGAAAGGATGGAACACCAGGCCGCCCGGCTCTTCACCCTCGACCAAAGCCACCGTTTCTGTCGCCATTCTCTCAGCCCTCGTCGTCGCCAGCCTGTTCGGCCTGCTGTTTAACCTGCAGCTCCTTGGCCGTGCGCAACATGGTTTTCACACCTGCCGCGAGGCCGAAGAATATGAAGGGGATCAGGAATATCGGCATGGTCCCGAACAGGGTATCCAAGCCGTACCCGACCCCGAAGCCGATCCCCAGACCGGCCACAAGCTCGATCACCATCCGCCATGCGACCTGCGCCTGGCTGTAATGGCTCTCCTGATGACGGGGCGGCTCCGCCTGATCGCGGTGCCGGGCCAGACGCTCCTCGAGCGCACGCATTCGCGCAGCGTGGTCGTCGTCGTGGCTGTCGGACACTGCGGCCCCCTCATCGGTCGAGCAGGGTGCTATATTGCGGGGGCGGATTGGTCAAGCGCGGGGATTCCGCCGCACCAGATCGGCTTGACCATTGTTATAACAGGAAATTTCGAGATAGACGGCGGTTCTGCAGGACGCCTGCAACCTTTGGGACGCCCTTCGGCATATTCAACCGCGCGGTTGACGTTTCGCCCGGCGCAAGGTCAGGTCGCGGCATGGCCGCCTCGCTAGATCTGGTGTTTTCCGCCCTTGCCGACCCGACCCGGCGCGCGATCCTCGCGCTGCTGCTCGAGGATGACATGGCGGTCACCGACGTCGCCGCGCCCTTCGATATGTCGCTGGCGGCGATTTCCAAGCATCTGGGGGTGCTGGCCGAGGCAGGGCTGATCTCACGCGACCGGCGGGGCCGGGTCACGTGGTGCCAGCTGGAGCCCGACGGGCTGCGCGAAGCCTCGGTCTGGATGCAGGGCTTCGGGCAGATGGAGGGCATCGATCTCGATGCCTTCGAGCGTTTTCTCGAACGGGAACTGGGCACCTCCGCAGCCGTACCCGAAGGTCCGACGGCGGAGGGCTGAGTTCAGACCAGGCCGATCAGCGACAGGACCGCGATGACCACGACGACGAGACCGATGATGTAGATGATGTTGCGCATGTTTGCCCCTTTGGGATGAATCTGCCGGGCCAACGCTGCGCTCACGAAATCGTTCCTCAGGCTCAGCTCCAGTCTTTCGCCTGTGTCTTCAGCGCTTTCAGGAAGGCCTGAACCTTGGGTGTGCGGTGCAGGTCGACATGGGTGACCACCCAGATCGGCACCTCCCATTCGGGAAGCGGCCCGTGCACCACGGTCAGGTCGTCGCGCGCCTGCGCCTCGTGCAGCGGCACGAAGCCCAGCCCTGCTCCCGCCAGTACCGCGTCACGCTGGTTGCGCTCGCCATGGGCGCGGAAGGTGATCCGGTCGGTCGGCACGGTCTGGCGCAGCCAGCGGTAGAACGGCGCCCGACTGTCGAGATCGTCAGCGCAGACGAAGCGATGATTAGGGAGGTCCGACACCTCTTCGGGCAGCCCGTGCCGGGCGATATAACTGCGCGCTGCTACCAGCGCCACCTGCAGCCGCATCAGGGGCTGCACCACGTTGTCGGGCTGATCCGGTGCCGCGCCGGCGCGGATCGCGATATGCGCCTCGCCATATTCGAGGCGGAACAGCCGTGTGCCGGTCAGCAGCCGCACCATCACCGCCGGGTAATCCGCTTGGAAGTCGATCAGCAGCGGCATCACCAGGTCGGCCAGCGTGTCGAGCGTGGTCACCGCCAACTCGCCCTCGACCCCGTCGCCCTGCCCCCGCAGCCGGCTGACCAGCTGGGCGAACTGATCGTCGGTGGTCTGCGCGACCTGCAGCAGGTCGCGCCCCGCCTCGGTGGCGGTGTAGCCACGCGGATGGCGCTGGAACAGCTTCACCCCGAGCCGCGTCTCGAGCGCGTCGACATGCCGGATCACCGTGGCGTGGTGCACGCCCAGCACCTCGGCCGCGCCGGAGACCGTGCCGAGGCGGGCGACGTGGTATGCGGTGCGGATCTCGTCCCAATTGTCCATTCGGATCTCCTGCGAGCGGGGCCTCTCCTTCTAGGCCGCATCGCCCCCGGCTCCAAGCCGTGCCAGGCTCTTGACCGCGCGGCCGATCCGGCTTAGTTGCGCTCCCCAAACCCGGAAGCTTTGGCTTTCCGGTCCCCGGCCCGTTGCGGGGATCGCCGTCCGTCAGCGCGTTGCGCCCACGGGCGCCGTTCCGCATTGTGGTCCGGTCCAGACGCAACGGTCGGAAAGGACCGCCATGTTCGAATCGCTCTCAGACCGCCTCTCCGGCGTCTTCGACAGGCTCACCAAGCAAGGCGCGCTGTCCGACGAGGACGTGAAGACCGCGCTGCGCGAGGTGCGCGTGGCGCTGCTGGAGGCCGACGTCTCTCTCCCGGTCGCGCGCGATTTCGTCGCCGCGGTGCAGGAGAAGGCCGCCGGCCAGGCCGTCACGAAGTCGATCACCCCGGGCCAGCAGGTCGTCAAGATCGTGCATGACGAGCTGGTCTCGGTGCTCACGGGCGACAGCGATCCCGGCAAGCTCAAGATCGACAACCCGCCCGCGCCGATCCTGATGGTCGGTCTGCAGGGCTCGGGCAAGACCACCACCACCGCCAAGCTCGCCAAGCGTCTCACCGAGCGCGAGGGCAAGCGGGTGCTGATGGCATCGCTCGACGTGAACCGCCCCGCCGCGATGGAGCAGCTCGAGATCCTCGGCCGCCAGATCGGCGTCGACACGCTGCCGATCGTCAAGGGCGAGGACCCGGTGGCCATTGCCAAGCGCGCCAAGACACAGGCCAGCTTGGGCGGCTACGACGTTTACATGCTCGACACGGCCGGTCGGCTGCATATCGATCAGGAGCTGATCGCCCAGGCGGCGGCGGTGCGCGACGCCGTCTCCCCGCGCGAGACCCTGCTCGTGGTCGACGGCCTCACCGGCCAGGACGCGGTCAACGTTGCGACCGAGTTCGACGACAAGATCGGCGTCTCGGGCGTCGTTCTGACCCGGATGGACGGCGACGGTCGCGGCGGTGCCGCGCTGTCGATGCGCAAGGTCACCGGCAAGCCGATCCGCTTCGTCGGTCTCGGCGAGAAGATGGACGCGATCGAGACCTTCGAGGCCGAGCGCATCGCGGGCCGGATCCTTGGCATGGGCGACATCGTCGCCCTCGTGGAGAAGGCCCAGCAGACCATCGAGGCCGAGCAGGCCGAGCGGATGATGAAGCGGTTCCAGAAGGGCCGTTTCAACATGAACGACCTGAAGATGCAGCTCGAGCAGATGCTTAAGATGGGCGGCATGGAGAGCCTGATGGGCATGCTGCCCGGCATGGGCAAGATGGCCAAGCAGGCGCAGTCGGCCGGCTTCGACGACACCATGCTCAAGCGTCAGATCGCGCTGATCAACTCGATGACCAAGAAGGAGCGGGCCAATCCCGACATCCTTCAGGCCAGCCGCAAGAAGCGCATCGCCAAGGGTGCCGGGCTGGAGGTGTCGGAGCTGAACAAGCTGCTCAAGCAGCAGAAGCAGATGGCCGATGTCATGAAGAAGATGGGCAAGGGCGGCATGCTGAAACAGGCCATGAAGGGCATGTTCGGCAAGGGCGGCGAGATGCCCGACATGAACGACCCCGCCGCGATGGAAAAGGCCGCCAAGATGCTCGGCAAGCAGCTGCCGCCGGGCATGGGCAAGCTGCCCGGCATGGGCGGCGGCATGGGCCTGCCCTCGGGCCTGTCCGGCTTCGGCAAGAAGAAATGATCCCGTCGCTCGCCACCGACCGGCTGCACCTGGTGCCGCCCTCGCTCGCGCATCTGCCGGCCGAGCGCGAATTCCTCGCCTCCGAGCGGTCGAGCTTCGTCGGCGGCCCCGCGCCCCGGCACAAGGCGTGGCGGGTGATCGCCCTGCATCTGGGCCACTGGCAGATCCTCGGCTACGGCATGTGGGCCGCGGTCGAGCGCGAGACCGGCGCGCCGGTGGGCCTGGTCGGCCTCTGGGGCCCGGAGCCCTGGCCGATGCCCGAGCTGGCCTATCACCTCTACGAGGAGGCCGAGGGCAAGGGCTACGCCACCGAGGCCGGGCAGGCGGTGCTCGACTTCGCTCGCGACCGGCTCGGCATGCGCGAGCTGGCTTCGATGATCGACCCGGCCAACACCGCCAGCCAGTCGGTCGCGCGCCGCCTCGGTGCCGAGAACACGCATCGCGAATTCCGCGCCGACCCCGACGGCACCGCCGTCGAGATCTGGCGCCACGATCTCACCAAGGGGGCCCGCTCATGACCGATGCCGCCAGCCGCGCCGCGCAGCTTCTCAAGGAGCACCGCGAAAGCATCGACCGGCTCGACGCGATCCTCGTCTACACGCTGGGCGAGCGGTTCAAGCACACCCAGGCGGTCGGCCGGCTCAAGGCCGAGCACGACCTGCCCCCCGCCGACCCGATCCGCGAAGAAGCGCAGATCGCCCGGCTCACCGATCTTGCGAAGGAGGCCGATCTCGACCCCGAATTCGCCAAGAAATTCCTGGCCTTCATCATCCAGGAAGTCATCAAGCACCACGAGAAACATCAATCCTGAGACCTTCCGTCTCGACTGCCATTCAAAGGAGTTCTCCCAATGGCCATGAAGATCCGGCTCGCCCGCGGCGGTTCCAAGAAGCGCCCCCACTACTCGATCGTCGCCACCGACTCGCGCATGCCGCGTGACGGCCGCTTCCTCGAGAAGCTCGGCACCTACAACCCGCTGCTCCCGAAGGACAGCGAAGACCGCGTGAAGATGGACATCGAGCGCATTCAGGAGTGGATCGCCAAGGGCGCCCAGCCGACCGACCGCGTCGCGCGCATGCTCGAGGCCGCTGGCGTCACCGAGAAGAAGACCCGCTCCAACCCCAAGAAAGGCGAGCCGGGCAAGGCCGCCAAGGAGCGCGCCGAGAAAAAGGCCGCGCGCGAAGCCGCCCCGGCCGACGAGAGCGCCGAGTGATGGCCCCCGGCCCGGAACGCACCGGCGCGTTTTCGCCGGAGTTCCGGGCCGAGCTGGCCCGGCTGATGGACCGGCGGCGCGATGTGCGCCGGTTCCGCACCGATCCGGTGGACGAGGCAGCGCTGACGCGCTGCCTCGATTCGTTTCTGACTGCGCCTTCCGTGGGGCTGTCGGAACCGTGGCGGGTGATCCGGGTCGAAAGCGCACAGGCCCGCGCCGCGGCGCTCGCCAATTTCGAAGAGGCCAACGCCGCCGCGCTTGAGGACCAAAGCCGCGACCGCGCCACGCTCTACGCCCGGCTCAAGCTGTCGGGGATGCGCGACGCGCCGGTGCAGCTTGCCGTGTATTGCGACGACGCCACCGACAAGGGCCACAATCTCGGCGCCGCGACCATGCCTGAGATGCGCCGCTACTCGGTGGTCGCGGCGATCACCCAGTTCTGGCTCACCGCGCGCGCCGAGGGGCTAGGCACCGGCTGGGTGTCGATCCTCGACCCCGCGCGGCTGTCGCGCGACCTCGAGGTGTCCCCAGCCTGGTCGCTGGTCGGCTATCTTTGCGTCGGCTATGCCCAGACGCTCGACCGGGTGCCCGAGCTTGAGGCCGAGGGCTGGGAAACGCGGCGCGGTCACCTGCCCGTCGAGACGCGCTGAGCCTTGCGCTCGGGCGCGCGGCGGTGTTCCAACGGGGCAAAGGCTTGGAGGACAGGATATGGGCGATCTGATCTGCGTCGGGCGACTTGCGGGCGCTTTCGGGGTGCGCGGCGAGGTGCGGCTCAAGAGCTTTTGCGCCGACCCCGAGGCCATCGCCGATTACGTGCCGCTGCTCACGAAGGAAGGCCGCGAATTCCGGCAGGTGGTGATCACCGGTCAGGCCACCGGCGCCTATACCGCGCGGCTCGACGGCATCACCACCAAGGAGGAGGCCGACGCGCTCAAGGGCGCCGACCTGTTCGCCCCGCGCGACCGGCTGCCGGCCCTGCCGGATGACGAGTACTACCATGCCGACCTGATCGGCCTGCCGGTGCACGACACCGGCGGCGCGCTGCTGGGCACGGTGCGCGCCGTGCTCAATCACGGCGCCGGCGACCTGCTGGAGCTGCTGCCGCCCGATGGCGGAGCGACGGTTCTGCTGCCCTTCACGCTAGCCGCCGTGCCGACCGTCGACCTCGGCGCGGGGCGCATCGTGGCCGACCCGCCAGAGGGGCTCTTTCCCGGCTGAGCGGGGCGGAACCGCGCCCGGGTCGTCGTGTTGAGCCGTTGAAGCGGCGGAGTTTTTCCGCCCGACAACGGAAAGGCTCGACCATGATCGAATGGATTCTCATCCTTCTCGCCATCGCCGCCGTCGCCGGCCTGCTCGGCATGGGGCGTATCTCCGGCGCCGCGCTCACCGGCGCCAAATGGCTCGCCATCATCGCGCTGGTGCTGTTCCTGCTGGTGCTGTTCGGGGTGATCGGTCTCGCGACCTGATCCCGCGCGCATGACGACGCGATTCGGGCCGCCGGTTCTTTCCCGGCGGCCCGCTTTGCGCTAGGACCCGTCGCCATGAGCGACACCCCTCCCCCCTCCCGCGCCGCCGGCCGGCTCAGCGCCCGCCCCTCGGCCCGTCCGCGCGAGTTGATGACCGATCATCCTGACCTCGCCGGGGCCTGGACCGCGCAGGTCATCACCCTGTTCCCGCAGGCCTTCCCCGGGGTGCTGGGCGAAAGCCTGACCGGCAAGGCGCTGAAGGACGGGCTGTGGCAGCTGCAGCCGATCGACCTGCGCCCCTATGGCGAGGGCAAGCACCGCAACGTCGACGATACCCCCGCCGGCGGCGGCGCCGGCATGGTGCTGCGCCCCGACATCGTCGGCCGGGCGATCGAGGACGCGAAATCGCGGGCCAAGGGCGTCACCCCGGTCATCTATCTCTCCCCGCGCGGCCGCCGCTTCGATCAGGCGCTGGCGCGCGAACTGAGCCAGGCCGACGGGGTGATCCTGCTGTGCGGCCGCTTCGAGGGGGTGGACGAGCGGGTGATCGAGGAGCATGGCATCCTTGAGGTCTCGCTTGGGGATTTCGTCCTGACCGGCGGAGAGATCGCCGCGCAGGCCTTGATCGATGCCACCGTGCGCCTTATACCGCGCGTGCTGGGGAATCAGGCGTCCACGGAGGAGGAATCCTTCTCCCATGGTCTCCTCGAACACCCGCAATATACCAAGCCCGCGCTCTGGAAGGGTCGCGCGATACCCGAGGTTCTTCTCTCGGGGCATCACGCGAAGATCACCGACTGGCGCCGGGAGATGGCCGAGAGGCTGACGAAAGAACGGCGACCTGATCTCTGGCGGGCGTATTGCGCACAGCGCGGCACGGACCCGGATGAAGACCGAGAGCTCTGAGGTTGCGAGCAACGTCGCGGGATAACCGCGAGCAATCAAGGAGTGACAGGCATGGACCTGATCGCACAGCTCGAAGCGGAGCAGATCGCTTCGCTGGGAAAGACCATTCCCGACTTCAAGGCCGGTGACACCGTGCGCGTCGGCTACAAGGTGACCGAGGGCACCCGCACCCGCGTGCAGATGTACGAAGGCGTCTGCATCAGCCGCAAGAACGGCTCGGGCATCGCTGGCTCGTTCACCGTGCGCAAGATTTCGTTCGGCGAGGGCGTCGAGCGCGTCTTCCCGCTCTACTCGACCAACATCGACTCGATCGAGGTGGTGCGTCGTGGCCGCGTGCGCCGCGCGAAGCTCTACTACCTGCGTTCGCGTCGCGGCAAATCGGCCCGTATCGCCGAAGTCAGCAACTACAAGCCCAAGGCCGACACGGCCGCGGCCCAGGCCTGAGGAGCGCCGAGATGAAAGCGGATATCCATCCCGACTACCACATCATCGACGTCAAGATGACCGACGGCACCGTCGTCCAGATGAAGTCGACCTGGGGCAAAGAGGGCGACCAGCTCGCGCTCGACATCGATCCGTCGGTGCACCCCGCCTGGACCGGTGGCACCTCGCGTCTGATGGACGCCGGCGGCCGCGTGTCGAAGTTCAAGAACAAGTACGCCGGTCTCGGCTTCTGATTCTCGCGCCCTGCGCGAATCGTGCGACGCCGCCCTTCGGGGCGGCGTTTTGCGTTTGTGGCGCAAATGCGGCGAGGTTCGGGCGCGCAATTTGCCTCATTCGCCCTCGCAATAGGCCTTTTGGCAGAACAATGGCGAAACGCCCCCCGAATATGGCGTTTTCCGGGCAACAATAAGCATCCAATTGTGTCGCACAGCGTTAAGCCCTGCTACACCATGGCAAATGTGTCATTTCGGAGGCTTTTCGATGCAACATTCCGGCGCCCAGGCCTTCGGCGACAAAGCCCACCTGATCGATCATCACGAGATGATGCGTATTCTGGGCAAGGTACCGCCCGTGGAGCCTCGCGGCCGCCACGAAAAAGCCACGATGGGCCGCACGGCCTACGGCATGCACAAGGCCGCCGCCCGGCCGCGCGCGATGCGCGATCCCGACGCTACCGCCTACAGCACTTTTCATGACGCGAGCGCCCGCCGCGACGCGCCCATGCGCGAAGTCTGGGCGCTGGCCCCCAACGCGCAGCTGGTGTCCAAGGCGCTGGCCGAGGGCCGTGGCCGGGCGCTGGTGGCTCAATGGGACGAGCTGACCCGCACCGATCCCTGGTCGGGCATCGCCGCCGCCTTCGGCGCGGCACAGGCGGCGCGCCCGGGCGGCGCGCTGGCCAGCAAGCATCGGGCGCGGGCGGCTTCGGGCGGCTTCGACATCGTCACCGCCGATCAATGCGTGGCGCTGCGGGCCCGGCTGCTCGGCGCGACGCAGCCCCGGGAATATGTCGATCTCGATCTCTGAACGGCGACCGCCTATTCCAGATACGCGAACGCCGCCCCGAGGGGCGGCGTTCGTCGTTTCAGGCGGCCTTGCGCGCGGGCCTGCGCCGCCGGTTTGGGCGGCCCGGCTTGGCCCCCACGCCTTCCGGCTTGGGCGCACCACCGCCGAAGCGGCGTCCGCCGCCCCCGCCACCGCGGCGCGGCTTCTTCTCGGGCTCGACCGGGTCCCAGCGAGTGCCGGATGCCACCGGGATCGCGGCCTTCATCGCCTTTTCGATATCCTTGAGCTCGCCCATCTCGTCGGGCGCGCAGAGCGCCACGGCGCGACCATCGGCCCCGGCGCGTGCGGTGCGGCCGATCCGGTGGACGTAGTTCTCGGCCACGTTCGGCAGCTCGTAGTTATAGACGTGGCGCACGCCCGGGATGTCGATGCCGCGCGCGGCGACGTCGGTGGCGACCAGCACCCGGACCCGGCCCTCGCGGAAGTCGCGGATCGCCCGCTCGCGCTGGCCCTGGCTCTTGTTGCCATGGATCGCGGCGGCAGCGAAGCCGGCGGCGGCGAGCTGCTTCGACAGCTTCTCCATGCCGTGCTTGGTGCGGCCGAAGACCAGCGCGAGCTCGTCACGATGCTGGTCCAGCAGCTCGACCAGAACCTCGGTCTTGGCAGCTTTGGCGACGAAATGGATCGACTGGTCGATCTTGTCGGCGGCCTTGCCCGGCGGGTTGACCTGCACGCGCACGGCATCGGTCAGATAGGCCTGCGCCAGCTCTTCCATCTGCTTGGGCATGGTGGCCGAGAACAGCATGGTCTGCCGCTCTTTCGGCAGCAGCGGCGCGATCCGGCGCAGCGCGTGGATGAAGCCCATGTCGAGCATCTGGTCGGCCTCGTCGAGCACCAGGAACTCGGTCTGGCTCAGGTTCACGGCGCGGCGGTCGAGAAGGTCGATCAGACGGCCCGGCGTGGCGACCAGCAGGCTGGTGCCGCCTTCCATGCGCTTGATCTGGCCATTGATCCCGGCGCCGCCCACGACCAACACGGTCTTGAGGTGGCTGCCACGGGTATAGGCCTCGAGGTTGTCGGCGATCTGCTTGGCCAGCTCGCGGGTCGGCGCCAGCACCAGGGCGCGGGCCGATTTCGGCGCGGGCTTGCCGCCCGACTTGATCAGCCGGTCGATCATCGGCAGGCCGAAGGCCGCGGTCTTGCCGGTGCCGGTCTGGGCGAGACCCATCACGTCGCGGCCGTTCATGGCGTGCGGGATCGCCTGGGTCTGGATCGGGGTCGGGTCGGTGATGCCCTGCTCGGCGAGGGCGGAAACGAGACGAGGCGCGAGCCCCAGCATGTCGAAATCCATGTGCATCCTTGTAAGCAGCGCGAAACGCACCGCGGCATGGGCGCAGACCCGCGGCATGCGGGTCGACGGTCGGGTTGCGCCCTTGTACTCACGCGGGGCCGAATGCCCACGCGCCGACAGGACGCGGCCCCTTGCGTGAAATGGGAACCTGAGATCCGAAGCGGTGCGGGCGCCAGCGCAGATCCTGCGGGGGCGGCGCGGCTGCTCACGCGGGCCAAGCGCTTCGGTCTTGGACTGGCAGATGGACCCGAAAGCCGCACAAGTCAATGGGCAGGCCCGCAGATCCGCCCCGACACTTGCGCGGCTCTCCGCCATCCCCTACCCCGAAAGCAGTGCGGATACGGCCCCTCGTGGCCGGAGGGGACGGGACACATGGCGCATATCATCGTCGTGGGCAACGAGAAGGGCGGCGCGGGCAAATCAACCGTCGCCATGCATGTCGCCACGGCGCTGGCGCGGATGGGCCACAAGATCGGCACGCTCGATCTCGACCTGCGCCAGAAATCGCTGGGCCGCTACATCGAGAACCGCCGCCGCTACTGCCAGCGCGCCGGGCTCGACCTGCCCTCCCCCGCCCATGTCGAGCTGCCGGAGATCGACGCCGCGACGCTGCAGCCTGGCGAGAACCTCTCAGATCACCGGCTGTCGGCGGCGGTGGCGCAGCTCGAGGATGACAGCGATTTCATCCTGATCGACTGCCCCGGCAGCCACACCCGGCTCAGCCAGGTCGCGCATTCGCTGGCCGACACGCTGGTCACGCCGCTCAATGACAGCTTCGTCGACTTCGACCTGCTGGCCAAGATCGACAATGACGGCGAAACGATCCTCGGCCCGTCGGTCTATTCGGAAATGGTCTGGAGCGCCCGACAGCTCAGGGCGCAGGCCGGGCTCGATCCGATCGATTGGGTGGTGCTCAGGAACCGGCTCGGCGCGCAGCAGATGGTCAACAAGCAGCGCATGGAGAGCGCGATCAAGCGCCTGTCGGAGCGGATCGGCTTTCGCTCGGCGCCCGGCTTCAACGAGCGGGTGATCTTTCGCGAGCTGTTTCCGCGCGGTCTGACGCTTCTGGATCTTCGCGATGTCGGGGTCAGCCAGCTCAACATCTCCAACGTTGCGGCGCGGCAGGAACTGCGCGACCTGATGCGGGCGCTGGACCTGCCGGGTGTCGAGGTGGAGTTCTGAGCACGCCCCTGATCCGCTTGGCCGCGCCCGGCGACGCCGAGGCGATGTGCGCCGTTCTCAACCCGCTGATCGCCGCCGGCGGCAGCACCGCGCATCGCCGCCCCTTCGACGCGGAGCGGATGCTGCATCACTACCTCGCGCCGCCGATGCTGGTGAGCTGCGTCGTCGCCGAGGTCGAGGGCCGCGTCAGGGGATTCCAGAGTCTCGTACGCGCAGGCGACCCGGACGATCCGCTCCCCGATGGCTGGGCGGTGATCGCGAGCTTCGTGGCGCCCGGGATGGAGGGCCGGGGCATCGGCGGCAGGATGTTCGCCGCCACGCGCGCGGCGGCACGGGCGGCTGGCATCGTCGCGATCGACGCCACGATCCGGGCCGACAATTCCGCCGGGCTCGCCTATTACACCGCCATAGGCTTCGAGGACTGGGACCGGCTTCGCGCCGTGCCGCTCTCGGACGGCACTCCGGTCGACCGCATCCGCAAGCGTTTCGACCTGACGTGAAAGAGGGCGCCGAAGCGCCCTCTCAATCGCATCACGCGCCGACGATCTTGCCGCCGTTCGGATGCAGTGTCTGACCGGTGAAGTAATTGCCGTCGGACGAGGCCAGGAACAGGTAGGCGGTGGCCACCTCCCAAGGCTGGCCGGGTCGGCCAAGCGGCGTGTCGGCACCGAAATCCTCGACCATCTCGGGCGGCATGGAGCCGGGGATGAACGGCGTCCAGATCGGCCCCGGCGCCACGGCGTTGACGCGGATGCCCTTCTCGGCCAGCGCGCTGGCCATGGAACGCGACAGCGCCAGCGTCGCGCCGCGCGTGGTCGAGTAGGTGACGAGCCCGGCATTGCCTTTGAAGGCGTTCACCGAGGTCGTGTAGACGATCGCGTCGCCTTCCTTGAGATGCGGCAGCGCGGCCTGGGTGATGAACATCGGGTGCATCACGTTGCTGTCGACCGTGCGGCGCAGCCGCTCTTCCGAGATGTCCTCCAGCCCGTCGTCGAGCCATTGCTGCGCGGCGTTGACGATCAGGATGTCGAGCTGACCGAAACGCTCGACGGTCTTGGCCACGGCGCTCTCGCAATGCGCCTTCTGGCCGAGATCGCCGCGGATCAGCAGCGCCTCGGAGCCCTCCGCCTCGACCAGCTTCTTCGTGTCCTCGGCATCGCGATCCTCTTCGAGATAGGCGATCGCGACCTTCGCCCCTTCGCGGGCGAAGAGCACCGAGACGGCGCGGCCGATGCCGCTGTCGCCGCCGGTGACCAGCGCCACCTTGCCCTTCAGCTTGCCGACACCGGGATGGCGGGGGGTGTAGTCGGGGGCGGGATGCATCTCGTGTTCGTTGCCGGGCATGGTGTCCTGGCTCTGGGCAGGCACGTGTTCGGGTTCGCTCATGGCTGTCTCCCCTGTCGCTTGGGCGTTCCTGCGAACAACGGCGGCGGCTGGGCGCGGTTCCGGCAGGGACGGCGCGCGCGCGGCTGTCCGCCGGCCCGGGCGGAACCCGTCGCCCCGGCCCCCGGTTGCCCACCTGACCGGCACAAGGAGCATGGCGCATGGTGGATACGGAATACGACGCGATCGTCATCGGCGGCGGCTCGGCCGGGCTGTCCTTTGCCCGCCACGCGGCAGACCTCGGCGCGAAGGTGGCGCTGATCGAGCGGGCCGAGCTGGGCGGCACCTGCGTCAATCGCGGCTGCGTGCCCAAGAAGATGCTCTGGACCATGGCCGATGCGCTGCACCGGAGCGCGGGGCTGACGCGGGCGGGGCTCCTCGGCCCGGTGCCGCAGGTGGATCTCGCGCGGTTCTGCGCCGCTCGGGGCGATAAGCTGGAAAGCATCCGGCAAAGCTATCGCGACAAGCTCCGTGAGGCGGGTGTCACGCTGATCGAGGACACGGCCGAACTGACCGCGCCGGGCGAGGTCACGATCTCGGGCCAGAGGCTGCATGCGCCGCGCGTCGTCTTGGCCACGGGGGGTCGGCCGGTCAAACCCGACATGGAGGGGGCGGAGCTTGCCTGTGACAGCGATGCGGTGCTGAACTGGACCGCGCTGCCGCGCGACATGGCGATCATCGGCGGGGGCTATATCGGCTGCGAGATGGCGGCGATCCACGCCGCGCTGGGCGTGCGGGTGACGCTCGTCACCGATACCGACCGGGTGCTGACCGAGTTCTCGGAGCCCGCCGCGAATGTGGGCCAGGCTAACATGGTGGCGCAGGGCATCCGGATCATCACCGGCTGCACCCCCGAGGCGGTGCGCAAGGGCGAGCATGGGCTGGAACTGGTGCTCGACGCCGAGACCTCGCTGAAGGTCGAAAAGGTCGTCGCCGCCACCGGCCGCGCCCCCAATCTGGAGGCGCTCGGCGATCTGAAGGAGCGCGTGGCGCTGACCGAAAAAGGCGTGGTGAAGGTCGATGAGAGCTTCGAGACATCGCTGCCGGGGCTGCATGCGGTGGGCGACTGTGCCGACCGGCTGCCGCTGACACCAGTGGCGTCGAGCGATGGCGAGACCTTGGCGCGACAGCTTTTCGGCGCGCATCGCCCGCCCGTCGAGCTGCGCCATGTCGCCATCACCGCCTTCATCCTGCCGCCCGTGGCAGAGGTCGGACAGCCAGCGAAGGAGGCCATCTTCGAAGGGAACGCGCTCGCGCCGCTCTCGGCGGCGCTTCGCGCCGATGCGCCGCAGGATTACTACGGGCTTGGCGGATCGGAGCAGGCCGTCACCTCGGTCTCGCTGGTGGCCGAGGGCGCGCATGAGGCGATCGCCTGGGCCGCGCAGATGCTGCTGCATCGCCCCGACCGGGACAGCATGCGCCGGGCGTTGGGCGTGCATCCCTCGACGTCGGAGGAGGCGATGGGCTGACCGCCCGCCTGCTCCCATAAACCAAGAAAGACCCCGCTCCCGGAGATTGGCACGTTCCGGGAGCTAGAACACACAGGCCGGGATCACATTAGTCTCTCAGCCGAAATCGACACTTCGGCCCATCAACATGGGATTGATGCCCGAAGCAGGTACGTCGATCGAGAGTTGCGGCGCATTTTCTCGCATGACATCCATTCATTTCGAAAGCGTCTAGCTGGCCCCCGGATGCAGCGTCAGGAATGGATGACATGTCGACAAACGCCATTTCCGGGCCTTTCGCGCTGCTGGCACGCCACCCAAGTTACCTCACCCTGACCGCCGCGCAGACGCTGAGCCTCGTCGGCAGCGTCTTCACGGGCCTCGTCATATACAAGACCGTGTCGGAGGCCGATGCCGGGGCACCGATCTATGCCTTGATCTACGTTCTCGGGCTGCTGCCCGGGCTTCTCGCGGCGCAGGCAGCGCGGTTCTACCGCCACCTCTTCAACATCGGTTCGGCCCTGCGCGGCTCGACCCTGGTTGCGACGGCAGCCCTGCTCGTGACTTGGATTGGCTACGATCAGGGCAACCTGTTCCTGCTGCTGTTCAGCGAGATGGCCGTATCAGCCGCGACGGGTTTCCTGGCGGGCTACCAGTCGCTCTACGACCGCAAGAACTTCCACGAGGACGAATTGGAGGCGCTCGCCTCGGTCGATACCATCGCCTTCTCGGCGCAAACGCTGCTCGGCTTGGTAGGCGGCACGGTGCTGTTGTCGGCTGTCGATCCGGAGCAGCTGCTGCTGATCGACGCCCTCACCTTTGCCGTGGCCTATGTGGCGTTCTGTCTGCTGATCCGGCGCGGCCCCGCACGCTTCGCCCATCGCCCCGAACGAGACGCGCCCGAGCCAGCGCTCGGCGATCTCGCCCCGTTGCAGCGGCGCGCCTTCTGGATCGGTCCGATCCTCGCGGCCTTTGGCGGGCCACTGATGAGCCTCGGCCCGGCAATCATCGACGCCAAGGATTTCGACGGCAGCGACATAGGCATGGCGTTCTCGCCGGTGCTGGTCTTTCTGGTGGTGCGTGCCTTTGGCCAGATCGCGGGTCCGATCGTGGCACGACCCCTGTCGCTCGACTGTCTCGCCCGGATGCCATTGCTGCTCCCGGGCTGCCTGCTGGCCTATTGCGGCCTCTATTTCGCGATCTGGGCCACGGCCTCCGCGTCACTTGCCTACGGGTTGACCTTCGCCGCGCATGTCGTGTCGAACATCCTGTTCATGGTGGCGTATTACGCTCAACTGCGCTTCTTCTCTGCCGAGGAAATCAGCGCCATTTCGAGCAAGTCCTATGTTTATGGCACGCTGGCAGCGACCGGCGCATCGCTCCTGGCCTCCGGCGTGGTGGCACTGGCTGGCTACTTGGCCTTGTTTGTCGTGCTGATCGCCGGGTCGGCGGCCCTCGCCACGGTCGTCATCGCAACGGAGCGGTCGCGAAAGGGCACGTGAACAAGTTTGGCTGCTTGCCGGATTGAGCAAATGGCTGGTCAATCCGCCAAGAAGCGCCGGGCATGTTTTGCAATGGACGTTGATGCGGGGGAATGCCCCGGTACCCCTCCAAAGGCCACCGAACCCAGGACTCCAAAGTCAAACGCCTACCGGGGTTTTCCCGGTAGGCGCTAAAGGTATGTCTCAGTTTCCCGAACGTGCCATCCTAAGACCTAAGACTTCTGACCCTCAAATCTGCGTGGCGAACCCGTGCCCGCCACGCTTGGAGCTCAGGCCTCGTCTTCGGCTTCCGCCTCATCGGCTGCCGCGGCCTCCGGGTCCGGCACCCAGACGGCAACCGACTGCCAGCCGACGCCGACAACGCCCTGCTCGGGCAGATCGCAGCTGACCGGATCCAGCGTCGTGTCGATGGCCCGGCGCCAGCCGCCCTTGGGCAGCTTGAACTCGCAATTGTCGCCCGAGTTCAGCACCACCATCACCTCGCGCCCCTCGGCATGCGGCACCAGCCGCATCCCGAAGCAATCGAGATCGGGGTTCTCCCAGTCGCCCGGCTCCATGCGTCGCCCCTCAGGGTGGCGCCAAGTGACGGTCGGGCCGCCATCGGGGGCGTCCTCGGGCGCGCGGGCAAAGCGCAGCCGCGCCAAGCCGCCTTCGCCCTTGCGGAAGGCCATAAGGTCGGCCACCGCGCGGGTGATCTCTTCGCGCTTGTTCTCCCAGTCGAGCCAGGTGATTTCGTTATCCTGGCAATAGGCGTTGTTGTTACCGTCCTGGGTCTGGCCGAAATCGTCACCGGCGAGGATCATCGGCACGCCCTGGCTCATCAGCAGCGTGGCGAGCATCGCCTTGACCCGGCGGACGCGGCTTTCATTGACGGTCTCGTCATCGGTCGCGCCCTCGACACCCATGTTGTCGGAGAGGTTGTTGGAGTGGCCGTCCTTGCCATCCTCGCCATTCGCCTCGTTGTGCTTCTCGTTGTAGGACACCGTGTCCCACAGGGTGAAGCCGTCATGCGCGGCGATGAAGTTGATCGAGGACGTCGCCGGCCGGTGCGAATGGTTGAACTGCACCGGCGAGCCGGTGAGCCGTTCGGCCATCGCCGGCACCAGCCCCTTGTCGCGGCGCCAGAAGGCGCGGATGTCGTCGCGCGCCTTGTCGTTCCATTCGCGGAACGGCCACGGGAAACCGCCGACCTGATAGCCGCCATCGCCGATATCCCAAGGCTCGGCGATCAGCTTGACCTTAGAGAGCACCGGGTCCTGGCGGATCGCGGCGAAGAACGACCCCTCGCGCTCGAAGCCCTGCGCTTCGCGTCCCAGCGTCGAGGCGAGATCGAAGCGGAAGCCGTCCACATGCATCACCTGCACCCAGTAGCGCAGGCTGTCGAGCACCATGCGCAGCACCATCGGATGCGCCACGTTGAGCGTGTTGCCGGTGCCGGTGGTGTCGAAGCTGTGGCGCGGGTTCTCGGGCGACAGGAGGTAGTAGGAGGCGTTGTCGATGCCGCGGAACGACAGCGTCGGCCCCATCTCGTTGCCTTCGCAGGTGTGGTTGTAGACCACGTCGAGGATCACCTCGAGACCGGCGGCGTGGAACTTCTTCACCGCCTGCTTCACCTCTCGGTAGAAGCCCGATTTCAGATACGGTTTGTGCGGCGCGAAGAAGGAGAGCGTGTTGTAGCCCCAGTAGTTCGACAGTCCCTTGTCTACCAGATGCCCGTCATTGGCGAAGGCGTGGATCGGCAGCAACTCGACCGCGCTGGCGCCGATCCGGGTCAGGTGATCGATGAAGGCGTCCGAGGCGAGACCCGCGAAGGTGCCGCGATCCTCCTCGGGGACGTCCGGGTGGCGCATCGTCGCGCCCTTCACATGGGTTTCGTAGATCAGCCCGTTCTGCCAGCGGCGACGCAGCGCGCTGTCGGCCTCCCAATCGAAATCGGTATCGACCACCACGCCCTTGGGCATGAAGGGCGCGCTGTCGCGCGGGTCCGGTCCCTGCAGGTCGTCGCCCGGCTGGGTGTAGCCGAACAGCGCCGGATCCCACTTGATCTCGCCGATCAATTCGC
The DNA here is from genome assembly GCF_034371605.1 of Limimaricola variabilis. Classification (NCBI taxonomy): domain Bacteria; kingdom Pseudomonadati; phylum Pseudomonadota; class Alphaproteobacteria; order Rhodobacterales; family Paracoccaceae; genus Limimaricola; species Limimaricola variabilis. Next base: position 1,981,672 of record NZ_CP139691.1, read on the forward strand.
AGGCATAGGGGTCGAGCAGCAGCTTGTTGGGGTTGAAGCGGTGCCCCTGCTCGGGCGCCCAAGGGCCGTGCACGCGGTAGCCATAGACCTGACCCGGCCCGATATCGGGCAGGTAGCCATGCCAGACCCCGCCTTCCATGCGGGGCAGGTCGAGACAGGCGATCTGCTCCTTGCCCTCGTCATCGAAGAGGCAGAGCTGCACGCGGGTCGCGTTGTCGGACCAGAGCGCGAAATTGGTGCCGTAGCCGTCATAATTGGCGCCCAGCTCGTCCGACCGCGACGCGGCCAAATCGAAAGCGGGCAGGTTCGGATGGGTGTCCTTGGCCATCGGGATGTCTGAACTCCATGGCGGCGCCCGACGGGCGGCGCGGATGACCGGCGCGGTGGCGCCGGAAAAATAGGGGGGAGGAGGCGCGCGAACACGCCCCCGACCGTGGGGAGGCTCCTGCGGCAACGCCGACCGAACCCAAGCGGTTCCTCGGTCAGCTTTCGGCTGCGAACCAATCCAGCCGGATCGCGGCGTCCCCGTCCGCCTCGTGGCGCGGCCAGACCGGCTCGCCGCCGCGCGGCGCCTCCGGGGCATGGCCCTGCCGGTCGATGCGCAACTCGAGCCGACCCTCGCCACCCTCGCGCACCAACAGCAGGGATTGCGCGGTCGGCGCCTCGACCCGCACATCGGCGGTCTCGAAGAAGCCGGGTCGCGCGCGACGCAGCGCCAGACCCGCGCAGATCAGCCGCGCCTTGCGGCCCGCGAAGCTGTCCTGTTCAGGCATCGGCTCCGGCGCGGGTCCATCAGTCGCGGCGGGCCCGGGGATCTCGTCCAGCGCCAGATCGCCTTGGAAGCACTCCGGTGCGCCCTTGGTGGCCAGCGTCGCAATGGCGCGGAAATCCACGGCCATGCGGTTGTCGGGATCGGTGAGCTGGAAGGCCCCGACCTCGGTCCCCTGATAGATGTCGGGGATGCCGGGCATGACCAGCTTCATCGCCGTCTGCGCCAGCGACAGCACCTCGCCGCGTGCCATCAGCTGGCCCGCGCCCGCGGGCAGCTCGCCCTCCCAGGCTCGCGCCAGCGCCTTGGCGAAACGCTGCGCCGCCGCCTCGGCATCGGCGTCGGGATGCGTCCAGGTGGTGACCTCCTTGGCCTCGCGCATTGCCTTCTCGACATGCTGGCCGAGCCGCTCGGCGATGTCGTCGCGTCCTTCCTCCCACATCGCCAGCAGGGTCTGCAGGATGTACCAGCGCAGGTTCGGGTCGATGTCGCGCGCGCCCTCGACGCTCTCGCTGTTGTCCCACAGTGCGAGGAAGGCCTCGGGCAGGTGGCTGATCGCGACCAGCCGCATCCGCGCATCCTCGGAGCGCTTGGTGTCATGGGTCGAAGTGAGCGTCATCTCCGACGCGGCGCGGCGCTGCATCCAGCCAGACAGCTCCTCGGGCGAGACGGTCGGCGCGTCGGGGTCCGCACCGACCTCGTTGGCGGCGATGAAGCGGTTCCAGCGGAAGCCCGCCGTATCCTCGTGCGCCTTGGCCAACAGCGCGCCTGTGACCTGCTGGAAACGGACCTGCAGCGCCCGTTCCTCGGGGGTCTCGGGGTCGGTGATGAAGCCCGCGATGCGCTTGACCGTGGCGTCCGAACGCAGCCCCTCCCCGGCCTCTTCGGCCACCTTTTCCATCAGCGCCCGCTCTTCCTCGGTGGGCGCCTTTCCTTCGGCGAAGTAGGTCCGGTAACGCGGGAAGGCTACGAGCAGCGCGATGATCGCCTCGCGCAGCGCCTCGTCGCCGATCTCGAGCGCGTCCTCGGGACCGACGGCGATCCGCGCCATGTCGATCAGCTGGTGCAGCTCGGCCGCCAGTTCCTGGCGGATCACCTCGTGCTTGGCCTTGAGCAGCGCGTCGTGGAAGCTGCCTTCGCGCCCGGTCTCGCGGCGCCAGCTCTCGTCGAGCCGCGACAGGCCTTCGGCGTCAGCGAGGATGCGGGCGATGGCGCGCGCCGCCTCGTAGCCGGTGGTCCCCTCGATCGGCCAATCCGATGGCACCGTCTCGTCGCCGGTGAGAATCTTCTCGATCCAGACCGGCGTGTCGCCGACCCGCTCGCGCAGCCGGTGCAGATAGGCGGCCGGGTCGGCCAGCCCGTCGATGTGATCGAGCCGGATGCCCTGCACCTGATCCCTGTCGAGCAGGTCGAAGAGCAGCGCATGCATGTCGTCGAACACCGTTTCGTCCTCGACCCGCATGCCGATCAAACCGGTCACGTTGAAGAACCGCCGATGGGTGACACCGTCACGCTCGTATTCCCAATGCGTCAGCCGCCAGGGCTGCGCGGTATGCGCCTCGCGGATCGCCTCGGGGTCGCGGCGCTGATCCTCGGGCGGCAGGGTGCCCTTGGCCATCGGCACGGCGAAGTATTCGGTGGCGAGCTGCGGTCCCTCCTCGCCCGCCTCGAGCCGGAAGGCCCCGGCCTCGAGCATCTCCTCGAAGGGCTGGCCGAGGAAGGGCAGTACCAGCCGCCCCTTGCTCCAGTCGATGTCGAAATGGCTGGCATAACGGCTGTCCTGGCCGTGACGCAGCACGTCGCGCAGCCAAGGGTTCTCGAGATGGAAGGCCGTGTGGTTGGGCACGATGTCGAGGATGATGCCGAGACCCGCCGCCTTTGCCGCCTGCGCCAGCGCGTCAAAGCCCTCCCGCCCGCCGAGGCAAGGGTCGATCTCGGCTGGGTTGGTCACGTCATAGCCATGGGTCGAACCCGAGGCGGCAGTGAAGATCGGCGACAGGTAAAGGTGGCTGATCCCCAGCCCGGCAAGATAGGGCACGAGCCGTCGCACCGTGTCGAAATCGACGCCCTCGCGCAGCTGCAGACGGTAGGTGGCGCGGGGAAGCTGGGTCGTGGTCATTTATGCGGGCTCACGGTCAGGGCGAAGGCAAAAGGGTCGACGGCAACGTCGCCCAGGGTGAAATCCTCCGGTTCGGAGGTGGGCGTGGTGTCGGGTGGCGATCCGAGATTGATCCGGGCCACGAGTTCCCCCTTAGCGAAGGGCCAGCATGCCGAGATCGCGCGCGGCCCGGTGCGGGTGACGCGTGCGGGACCGGCGCGGCCCGACTTCATCAAGGGCACGATGCGCTCCGCACGCAGCGACAGCAAGCGTCGCGTGAGATCGCGCCAATGTTCCATCTGGTCGGCGTCCCCCTCGAACGGGCGAGAGGCCTCGAAGGTCTGCTTTGCGTTCGGATCGGGCACTTCCTCGCCGAAGCTCAGGAAATCCTTGAACTCGCGGGCCCGCCCCTCTCGGGTGAGCCGCGCCAGTTCGCCGTCGTGATCGCAGAAAAACAGGAAGGGCGCGGTTTCGCCCACCTCTTCCCCCATGAACAGCATCGGGACGAAGGGCGCGGTCAGCAGCAGCGCATGCGCCACCTCGACCCCGCGCGGGTCCGACAGCGAGATCAGCCGCTCGCCCAGCGCCCGGTTGCCGACTTGGTCATGGGTCTGGTTGGAGTTGACGAAGGCGGTCCAGGGCAGGTGCCCAGCGGGGCGGCCGCGCCGGGTTTCCTTGCCATGGCGCGGCTGGCCCTCCTCGACATGGCCACGGGTCAGCGCCAGCACGAGGTCGCCGATCGGGTCATGCGCGAAGGGGGCGTAATAGCCTTCGCTCTCGCCGGTCAAGGCGACATGCACCGAATGGTGATAATCGTCGTTCCAGCTCGCGACATAGCAGCCGGTATCGCGCAGCTCCGGCTCGTTGCGCTCGTCCTCGGTGATCAGGTGGACAGGCCGGTCCAGCCCCGCGTCGCGCACCCGCTCCCCCAGTTCCACCAGCACATGGTGCGGCGAGGGATCTATGATCTGGTGCACCGCATCGAGCCTGAGCCCGTCGAGCCGGTAATCGCGCAGCCAGTAGAGCGCGTTCTCGATGAAGAACTCGCGCACCGCCGGCTCGGTGAAATCGATGGCCGCGCCCCAGGGCGTGTGCCGCTCCTCCTCGAAGAACTCGGGCGCATAGGCGTGCAGATAGGCACCGTCGGGGCCGAAATGGTTGTAGACCACGTCGAGGATCACCATAAGCCCGGCGGCCTGGGCCGCCTCGACCATTTCCTGCATTTCCTCGGGCGTGCCATAGGAGGGGTGCGGCGCATAGGGCAGAACGCCGTCATAGCCCCAACCGCGCGCGCCCTGCCATTGGCCCACCGGCATGAGCTCGATCGCGGTAATGCCGAGCGCGGCGAGGTCCTTCATCTTGGCCGCAGCGGCCTTGAACGTGCCCTCCGGCGTGAAGAGGCCGACATGCATCTCGTAGATCACCGCGTCTTCCCAAGCCCGGCCCTTCCAGCCGCCGGACCATTCGCGCGCGCCCGGATCGACGAGCCGCGAGGGCCCGTGCACGTCGCCTGCCTGCTGCCGGGCGGCCGGGTCGGGGCGACGCTCGCCATCGATCACGAAGGCATAGTCCTGACCCGTCTCCGCCGGAGCGGTGACGCTCCAGAAGCCGTCGTCATCCCGCTCCATCGCGGTCTCGGCGCCGTCGAGCCACAACGCGACGGTCTTGGCGGATGGCGCCCAGAGGCCGAAGCGCCACCGCTCGCCGTCACGATGTGCGCCCCAGCGCGATTGCGATGACGTGTTGCCCCGCGCGGGCGGCGTGTGCGTGCTCATGATCGTCCTCTCTGGCCCTCTGACGCGAACGGGTCAGCACAGGGGGCGGTTCCGTTCCGTCCCACCGATATCGGGGAACATCTCCTGTGGCCCTGCTCTTGACCCGCCGACAGGCTGAAAGGCCATCTCCAATAAGGAATGGAACATGGAACTGGGTATCAAGGGCAAGCGGGCGCTGATCACGGGCGGCTCCGGCGGCATGGGCAAGGAGGTGGCACGGCTGCTGATCGACGAGGGCGCAATACCGTTCCTGAGCGATATCGACGCCGAGGAACTGGACAGCGCCGCGGCCGAGATCGACGGGCTCGGCGGCCACATGGCCGCGGACCTGACCGATACCGGTGACATCGCGAAGCTCGCCGATCGCATGGCGCAGGAGGGCGGCTGCGACATCCTCGTCCACGCCGCGGGCGTCACCGGCGCCAAGGGCGATCCGCTGGAGATGACCGACGACGACTGGATGGAGGCATGGGAGATCGATTTCATGTCCGCCGTGCGCCTCAGCCGCGCGCTGGTGCCGCACATGGTCGACAAGGCTTGGGGCCGGGTGGTCTTCGTGACCTCCGAGAATGCGGTGCAGCCCTATGCCGACGAGGCCGTCTACAACGCCGCCAAGGCGGCGCTGCTGAACTTCACCAAATGCGTCTCGATGCCCTATGCGCCCAAGGGCGTGCTGTTCAACACCGTCTCGCCCGCCTTCATCGAGACGCCGATGACCGACGGCATGATGGACAAGCGCGCCGAGGAACTGGGCGTGAGCCGGGACGAGGCGATCGAGAGCTTCCTCAAGGAGGAGCGCCCCTTCCTGACGCTGGGCCGCCGCGGCCGGGTCGAGGAGGTGGCCCCGGTGATCGCGCTGCTGTGCTCGGACCGTGCCAGCTTCACCGTGGGCTCGGCCTACCGCGTCGATGGCGGCTCGGTCGGCACGATGAACATCTGAAACACGAAGGGGCCGCGCCATCGGCGCGGCCCCTGCCCTGCGATCCGTGTCGGATCACTCCTCCATCGGGCCACCGGCTTCCTTCCAGTCGCCGATGCCGCCGATGTTGGTGACCTTCTGGAACCCCATCTCCTTGAGGGTCTTGCCCGCCAGTGCCGCCTGCCCGCCCGCGCCGCAGACGAGGTGGATGTCGGCATCCTTGCGGAACTTCGGATCGTGGTACTGGCTGTTCTCGTCGGCCATGAACTCGATGAAGCCGCGCGGCGCATGCAGCGCGCCCTTGATGGTGCCGGTCTTGGCGATGGCGCCTGAATCGCGCACGTCGACGAAGAGCGCGTCGGTGCCGTGCTTCTTAATCGCCTCCTCGGCCGGGATGCGCGTGACCTGCGCGTTGGCCTCGTCGAGATAGTCCTTGGCGGTCTTCATGGATGCCCCCTGAATTGAAAACGGCGCGACACCCCGAGGATGCCGCGCCGCGAAATCTAGCCTGTCGCGGGCCGCCCTCAAGAGGCGGCGTCGTAGGCCCGCTCGCCATGCACCGCGAGGTCGAGCCCCTCGGTCTCGATGTCGCGGCTGACCCTGAGCGGCGTCACGAGGCCCACCAGCTTGATCAGCACCACCGTCGCCACCACGGTCCAGATCCCGACCACGGCGAGACCGCCGAGCTGCGCCGCCCACGTGCCCGCGCCGAAGACCGCGATCATGATCGTGCCGAAGATGCCGCCCACGCCATGCACCGCGAAGACGTCGAGCGAGTCGTCGATCTTCAGCTTCACCCGGAACAGGTGCACCGCCTCCTGACACAGCACGCCCGCCACCGCGCCGATGATCAGCGCCTCGACGGGGCCGACGAAGCCCGAGGCCGGGGTGATCGAGGCGAGGCCCGCGATGGTGCCGGTGACGAGGCCCACGAGGGAGGCCTTGCCGAACTTGATCCGCTCCCACAGCGCCCAGGTGAGGGAGGCGGTCGCGGCCGAGAGGTGGGTGACGGTGATCGCCATCGCCGCGCCGCCATCGGCGGCGAGCTGGCTGCCGCCGTTGAAGCCGAACCAGCCGACCCAGAGCATCGCCGCGCCGATCATCACGTAGCCGGGGTTGTGCGGCGGGGTGGTGGTGTTGCGGCGCGGACCGAGAAACATCGCCAGCAGCAGCGCCGCGATGCCGGCGGTCTCGTGCACCACGATGCCGCCCGCGAAGTCGCGAACGCCGGTTTCGCCGAAGATGCCGCCATCGGCCAGCATGCCGCCGCCCCAGATCCAGTGCACCACCGGCGCGTAGACGATCAGCATCCACAGCGCCGAGAACAGCAGCACGAAGCCGAAGCCCGCGCGCTCGACATAAGCGCCGACGATCAGTGCCGGGGTGATGATCGCAAAGGTCATCTGGAAGGCGAAGAACAGGATCTCGGGCAGCGTGCCGGCGAGGCTGTCGGCATCGACGCCCGCGAGCAGCGCCTTGCCCAGCCCGCCCCAGAGGCCGCCCTCGCCCGGGCCGAAGGCGATCGAGTAGCCCAGCAGGAACCACAGCACGCTCATCAGACAGGCGATGGCGTAGCAATGCATGAACACGCTCAACACGTTGCGGGAGCGCACCAGCCCGCCATAGAACAGCGCCAGACCCGGCAGGGTCATGAACAGTACCAGCGCCGTGGCCGTGATGATCCAGGCCGTATCCGCTCCATTCATCTCGTAGGCTCCTTCCGCCAATCCGCGAGGGTTGAGGCGAGAAAGCCGATGGGATCGACCAAATAAACGGCGACGCCTCGTGACGCTGCGCGATCAGGGGGCAATTCGTTAACCGCACAATAAACGAGCGCAATGCGACCTTGCCTGCATGTTTGCGCGGCTCTCCCGAAACCCGGCAACTGCGCGAGATTCCCGTCGCGCGCCCGCCTGCGAGCCGCTAAGGGAGGCCGCATGAGCGATGCACCCCTCGAGATATTCCTGCAAGCCCCGCCGGGTCTGGAACAGCTGCTGGCCGACGAAGCGCGCGAGAAGGGCTTCGTCGATCCGGTCACGGTGCCGGGCGGGGTGACCACGCGCGGCGGCTGGGACGAGGTCTGGCGCGCCAATCTCGTGCTGCGGGGCGCGGGCCGGGTGACCGTCGGGATCGGCGGCTTCATGGCCTTTCACCTCGCCCAGCTCGACAAGCGGTCGCGCAAGTTTCCCTGGCAGGAGATTCTGCATCCCGGCGAGGCGGTGCGGGTCGACGCGGTCTGCCGTCGCTCCAAGATCTACCATGCCGGGGCCGCCAAGCAGCGTATCGAGGCGGCACTCGCAGATTTCGGCGCCCGCATCGTGGGGCCTGGGAGCGAAGACGAGGAAGAGACGGCCGAGGCGCCGCTCACCCTGCGGGTGCGGATCGAGGACAATGCGGTCGCCTTCTCGATCGACAGCTCCGGCGCGCCGCTGCACCGGCGCGGCACCAAGCAGTTCGTCGGCAAGGCGCCGATGCGCGAAACGCTGGCGGCGCTCATGCTGCGCGCCTGCGGCTATCGCGGCGACCAGCCGGTCTACGATCCGATGTGCGGCTCGGGCACCTTCGTGCTTGAGGCGGCGGCGATCGCCAGCGGTCAGCCAGCCGGGGCGGCGCGGAGCTTTGCCTTCGAACGGCTGGCGAGCTTCGATGCCCAGCGCTATGCCGCACTGCGCGACGCCCTGCCCGCCCCGGTATCGACCGAACTGCGGTTCGCCGGGTCGGACCGCGACGCGGGCGCGGTGGCTGGGGCCACCGCCAATGCCGAGCGCGCGGGGCTCGCCGAGAGCGTCACCTTCCGCCACGCGGCGGTGAGCGACGCCCGCCCCCCCGAAGGACCGCCTGGTCTTGTCATGGTCAACCCGCCCTATGGCGGTCGGATCGGCAACAAGAAGTTGCTCTACGCGTTGCACGGGGCGCTGGGCGAAACGCTGCGCCGCGAGTTTCGGGGCTGGCGGGTCGGGCTCGTCACCAGCGAGCCGGGACTGGCACGGGCCACCGGCCTGCCACTGAAGGCCTGGGGGCCGCCGATCCCGCATGGCGGGCTCAGGATCACGCTGTTCACCGCCCCGCCGCTGGGCTGAGCTACTCCGCCGCCGTGACGACCCGCGCCGGGTCGGCGGCGCGCCGCGCCGCGTGCAGCACCGCATCCGGCATCGCCGACAGGCACTCCGCCGGCCGACTCCCCGACAGATCCGGACAGGGCGTGCCGAGCCAAGCGACGATCTCCGTCTCGGACAGCCATGGCCGCAGCGCCGCGATCACCCCGTGCATCTGCGGCAAGGGCAGCCCCTCGGTATCGAACTGGCAAAGCGGGTAGAGCATGCGCTGCCCTTCCCGGCGGCCCACGATCCGGCCCGCCTCGCTCCAGGACTGCGCCAGCCGCCCACCAAGTGGCACCCAGCGCCGCAGCCTGTGCGCCACGCCCGCGGCGTCCACCATCTCGAGGCCGTCCGCATCCTCCACCATAGCCGCTTCCATGCCCAATCCTCCTCGCGCGGGAATTAGGGCGGCCTGGTCTCCCGAACAGGGACCTGACGCATAAAAAACAACCCTGCCGTGCGAAAGGCGGAGGCGGAGGCCAGATTCCGTCGTCGCTCCGGGCTTTGCGCCTCCGCACGGAAGGTGTTCAATGGTCGGGCCCGACCTGCCCCCTCCGAGGAGGATGCGATCATGGCCTCGATCCGGTCCCTGCTGGATCATCTTTCAGAAGATCGATTCCGCCGTGCCTTCGGCACCCGGCTGGAGGCGATCGCGACCGAGATCTTCACCGTGCTACGCTGGGGGCTGCTGGTCGGTTTGGCGCGATTGATCGCCATCGAGACCGAGCTCTTGGGGTTTCGGCTGTTGCACTGGGCGCTCTCGGCATTGCTCCTCGCCTATCTCGCCTCCGTCTTCCTGCTGCGCCCGGAGATCCCGCTCTTCGCGCGGACCGACACGCGTCGCAAGCGGCTGATCCAGACTGGCGTGAACTATGCCATCTGCATGGCCGCCTTCATGGCCGCCATGTTCGCGATCGATGCCCTCGCCGACGCCGCGGCGGGAATGCGGGTGGTCCGCAATCTGGGCCTCGGCGACGACTGAGCGCGCTTCACCTCTCCCGGCGGAGAGAGACGAGTTGTCAGATGCTGCGATCCGGCGCGTGCTGCCCCTCGTGGGCGGGATCGCTGTCATAGGGATGGACGATTCAGTAGGGCCCCATCATCTCGGGACCGGGAGGCGCACCGTCGCGCATCAAGGCCACGATCGGTCGATGAGGGTCCGCGTCCGAAGCCGGGATGTCGAGCTAATAGTCGTCGCGCCTCGGCGCTCGCTTGGGCATTTGGCGGTTGGGCCCCGCCCAAGCTAAGCCAAGTGGCCATCTATTGCCGTTTCGGCAACGACCTCCCCGGAATTCTGTTCTTTATTGGATCACCCGCGCCTTCGATAGTCCCGGCATGACGACAAGGAGCGACCAGCCATGGCCTATGTGATCGCGGATCCCTGCATCGACATAAAGGACGGCGCCTGCACCCTCGCCTGCCCGGCCGACTGCATCTACGAGGGCGGCCGGATGTTCTACATCCATCCCGAGGAATGCATCAATTGCGGCCTTTGCCTGTCGATCTGCCCGGTCGACGCGATCCATTACGACCAGGAGCTGCCCGACGAGGCGCGCCGTTTCGCGGCGATCAACCGCGAGTTCTTCGGCCCCGAGGTCACGGGTCTCGGCGATCCCGGCGGCTGGGACAAGTCGGTGTCGACCGAGGCCGACCACCCCCTCGTCGCCGCCTATCCCGAACCCGAACGCCGGATTGCCTGACATGCAGACGACCACTCCCCCCCTTCGCGGCGTCATCGCCGCGATCGCAACGGCCCTGAACGAAGGGGGCAGTCCCGACCATGCGGCGACGCTGCGCCACGCGCGCTGGCTAATTGAAAATGGATGCGACGGGCTCAACCTTCTCGGCACCACCGGAGAGGCCAGCTCGCTGCCCGCCTCGGCGCGGATGGAGTTGATGAGCGTCATGGCGCAGGGGATCGCGCCCGGCCGGATGATGGTTGGCACGGGCTGTCCCGACCTCGCCACCACCGTGGCCCTGACCCGCCACGCGGCGGAGCTGGGCTATGCCGGGGCACTGGTGCTGCCGCCCTATTACTACAAGGGCGTGGACGAGGCCGGGCTGTATTCCTTCTTCGAAGGGCTGGTCGAGGCCACCGCGGATCGGCCGATCCCGATCTATCTCTACAATTTCCCGCAGATGACCGGCCTGCGGTTCGAGATCGGCTTCGCCGCCTGGCTCAAGGCGCGCTTTCCAGACCGGATCGGGGGCGCCAAGGACAGCTCGGGCGATCTCGACTACGCCGCCGATCTCGCCCGCATCGACGGCTTCGACGTATTTCCGAGCGATGAGGCCGCGCTGGCGCAGGCGCCCAAGCACGGTTTCGCGGGCTGCATCTCGGCCACCGTCAATCTCACCGCGCCGCTGGCGCAGCGGCTTTGGGCCGATCCCCATGACGCCGCTCTCGCCGAGGAAGTCGGCCGGCGCCGCCGGGCCATCGCGGCCACGCCCCTGATCCCCAGCGTCAAGGCGCTGGTGGCGCGGCTGCACGACATGCCGGGCTATGCCCGCGTACTGCCGCCGCTCGCTCCCCTCACCGAGGACCAGGGACGGACCCTGCCCGCCCCCTTCGTGCTCGCCTCCGAGCCGGCCTGAGCGCCGGCCACCTCCAGACCAGACAGGACAGACCGGATGAAGATGAACGACGTGACCAAGCAGCACCGCAACCTGATCGCGGGCGAATGGGTCGAGGGCGCGGAGATCAACGAGAACCGCAACCCGGCCAACACCGACGAAATCGTGGGCCGCTATGCCCGCGCCTCGCGCGACGACGCCAAGCGCGCCATCGCGGCCGCCCGCGCCGCCTTTCCGGCATGGAGCAAGTCGGGCCCGCAGCAGCGCCACGACCTGCTGAAGAAGGTTTCCGACACCATCGCCGCGCGCGTGGACGAGTTGGGCGAACTGCTGGCCCGCGAGGAGGGCAAGACTTTCGCCGAGGCCAAGGGCGAGGTGATGCGCGCCTCCCAGGTCTTCGGCTTCTTCGCGGGCGAGACGCTGCGCCAGACCGGCGATGCGATCGACAGCGTGCGCCCCGGCGTCGAGGTCATGGTGCAGCGCGAGGCGCTGGGCGTGATCGGCCTGATCACCCCGTGGAACTTCCCCATCGCAATCCCGGCCTGGAAGATCGCCCCGGCGCTGGCCTATGGCAACTGCGTGGTTCTGAAACCTGCCGACCTCACGCCGGGCTGTGCCTGGGCGCTAGCCGAGATCCTGCACGAGGCCGGCGTACCCGAGGGCGTGTTCAACCTCGTCATGGGTCGTGGCTCCGAGGTCGGCGCCGAGATCCTCGAGAACCCGGAGATCGACGCGGTGAGCTTTACCGGCTCGGTCGAGACCGGGCGCATGGTCGCGGAGAAATGCGTGGCGCAAATGAAGAAGGTGCAGCTCGAGATGGGTGGCAAGAACCCCCTCGTGGTGCTCGATGATGCCGATCTCGACACGGCGGTGGACTGCGCGCTCAACGGCGCCTTTTTCTCGACCGGGCAGCGTTGCACCGCCTCGTCGCGGCTGATCGTGACCGAAGCCATCCATGACCGCTTCGTCGAAGCGCTGACCGAGAAGCTGCGCGCGCTCAAGGTCGGCGACCCGATGGACGGCGCGGTCCATATCGGTCCGGTGGTCGACGAAAACCAACTCGAACAGAACAAGCGTTACGTGAAGATCGGCCAGGAGGAAGGCGCCACGCTGGTCTGCGGCGGCGAGGTGATCGAAGGGCCGACCCCCGGGCACTTCATGACACCCGCTCTGTTCACGAACACCACCAACGAGATGCGCATCAACCGCGAGGAAATCTTCGGCCCCGTCGCCACGGTGATCAAGGTGGCCGATTACAACGAGGCGCTGCGCGTGGCCAACGACACCGATTTCGGCCTCTCCGCCGGGATCTGCACCACCAGCCTCGGCCACGCCGCGCATTTCCGCCGCAACGCCGAGGCCGGCATGGTGATGGTCAACCTGCCGACGGCAGGCGTCGATTACCACACCCCCTTCGGTGGGCGTAAAGGATCGAGCTATGGCCCGCGCGAGCAGGGGCAATACGCGCGCGAGTTCTACACCACGGTCAAGACCAGCTACATCAAGGCCTGACCGGAACGGCGTCACCCCCTCCTCCCGGTGGCCCCAGGCGCGCGTCCGCTCCCCCGCGGCGCGCGCCTTTTCGCATCGACCAGCGTGAAAAAGAAACCGCCGCGACCAGTCGATCGCGGCGGGTTGGTGGGTGTGCCGGGAATGTTTCCCCGGCTTGGCCTTCAGGCGGTTTCCAGGCCCGTCAACTTGCGCATCCAGGGGGTATCGCGCAGCTCGGCCAGCCCGTCGGAAAGCTGCTCGATCAGCGCCTCGGCGGCCTGCGTCAGCTTCCGCCGGCGCGGCACCAGCAGCCCCAGCTCCAGCCCGCCCAGCCGCGTGCCCTCGAGCGCCACGGCGACGATGCTTCCCTCGGACAGCTCGCGCACCATGCCGAGCGGCGTGTAGAAGGCGACGCCGTTGCCCTCGAGGATCAATGGCTTGAGCATCATCAGGTTGTTGGAGGCAGCGAGCACCCGGCCGGTGCGGTTCAGCACCGAGAGCTCCATCTCGATCAACGAGCGGATCGGTGCGGTATCGAGCTGCAGGAGCAGGTTGTAGCTGGCGCATTCGGCCAGCGTCACCGAGCCGCGCTTGGCCAGCGGATGATCCGCCGCGACCATCGCCATCAAAGGCATCGGGATGGGTGCGACGAATTCGGTGTCTTCGGGGCGCGCGAGGCTGAAGGTGATGCCGAGATCGGCTTCGCCCTCGGCGACCATGGTCGCCACGGCGCCATGCGCGCCGCTGCGGACCCGGAAATCGACCTTGGGGTGGGCACGATGAAACTGCCCGATCTGCTCCGGCAGGAAGCTCACCAGCAGGCTGTCGAGAGAGGCGATCGAAACGGTGCCGGTCTTTTCGCCGCGCAGCGCCCCAAGCTCTCCTTTCAGCACTTCGAAATCGTTGAGTGTCCGGTTCGCGTGGGCGAGCAGGATCTTCCCCGCCTGGGTCAGCCGCAGCCCGCCGGGCAGCCGCTCGAACAATGGCGTGCCGAGCTCATCCTCGACCTTCTGGATCTGTCGGCTGATCGCGGAGGAGGCGACATGCAGCTGCTCGGACGCCGCGCGGATCGATCCGGCACGGGCCACGACCGAGAAATAGCGCAGGAAGGCAGCATGCATGTCGTCGCTCCGACCGGGGTCAGGCGCCCTGCCAGAGCGGGGCCCGCTTTTCGAGAAAGGCGCGAACGCCTTCGTCAGCATCCGCGCTTTTGAGCGCCTTCACAACCGCAGGCAGCTTCATCGCCTGCGCCTCGGCGGGCGACAGGTGGCCGGTGCGGTTCACCACCTGCTTGATCGCGCGCAGCGACAGCGGCGCCGAGGCGGCAATGTCGTCGATCCAGCGATTGGTGACGGCGTCGAGTTCGCCCGCGCCCGCCACCTCGTTGACGAGGCCGAAGCGCTCCATGGTGGCGGCGTCGATGCGGCGCCCGCCCAGCATCACCCCCATGGCGAGGTTGTGCGGGATCTTGCGCTGCAGCATCACCATCCCGCCATCGAGCGGCATCCGCCCCACCCGCGCCTCGGGCAGGCCGAACTTCGCTGTCTCGGCGGCCACGACGATGTCCGCCCCCAGCACCATCTCGAAACCACCGCCCAGCGCGTAGCCATTGACCCGCGCGATCAGCGGCACGTCGAGCGAGCGGCGAAACGAGATGCCGCCAAAGCCGTTGGGGCGCGGCGCGGCCCAGTATTCAAGGCCTGAGAGCGACGAGTCCTTCATGTCGGCACCGACAGAGAAGGCCTTCTCCCCGGCCCCGGTGAGGACCGCGACGGAGATGTCGTCGCGTTCCTCGATGTCGCACCAGATCCGTTCCAGCGCCGCTTCGGTCTTCTGGTCGACTGCGTTCATCACCTCGGGCCGGTCGATGGTGACACGGGCGATGCGGTCGCGAACTTCGTAATGGACCGTCATGCCACCTGCGCCTTCTTCGGCGCGAGACCTTCGAGGATCTCGTCATTGTGCTCGCCAAGCTGCGGCGGGCCCTGACGGACGCTGAGCGGCGCGGCCGACATGTCGATCGGGCTGCCGACGAGGCGGATCTTGCCGGCCTTCGTTTCGCCCGCCTCGATCACCATGTTGTTCACGATCGTCTGCTCGTCATCGAGCGCCTCGGCCAAGGTGCGCACCGGGGCGCAGAGGATGTCGACCTCTTCGAGCCGCTTCAGCCAGTGCTCGCGGCTGTTCTTGGCAAACTCGCTTTTGAAGATCGCCTGAAGCTCCGAGCGATGCGCGGCCTGTGCGTCGAAGTCGCGGAAGCGGTCCTCTTTCGAGAGATCCTCGATGCCGAGCGCGGTACAGATGTCGCGCAGCGGGTTTTCCTTGAACGCGCCGACCATGACGAAGGGCTCGGTCGTGGTCTCGAACACGCCGGTGAGCGGGAACGCACCCCAGTTCAGATCACGGCCGCGCATCATGTGGGCCGCCGCCTCCTGCATCTGCATCGCCAGCATCGAGGAATAGAGGCTCACCGCCACCTGCTGACCCTCGCCGGTCTTCTGGCGCTGCAGGATCGCCAGCAGCACGCCTTGGACGAGGTGCATCCCGGCGGTGTAGTCGCACAGCGCGGTCGAGAAGATCGCACGCGGCAGCTCGGGGTCCGAGCGGCGCTCCATCACGCCGCTCATCGCCTGGGCGAGGATGTCCTGCCCGCCCTTGTGCTTGTTGGGGCCTTCGAGACCGAAGCCGGTACCCACGGCATAGATGATGCCGGGGTTGCGCTTCTTGAGGTCGGCGTAGCCCATGCCCATCCGTTCCATCACGCCGGGGCGGAAATTGTTGACCACGACATCGGCAGTGTCGATCAGCGTGAGCACCTGTTCGCGGGCCTCCTCCGACTTGAGGTTGAGCGCCAGGCTCTTCTTGTTGCGGTTCAGCGAGCAGAAGATCGGGTTGTTGAGCCCGTCCGGGTCGGCGCCCAACGACCAGCGCGACAGGTCGCCGATCTTCTCCTTTTCGACCTTGATCACCTCGGCGCCGTAATCGGCGAGCACCTGGGTGCAGGAGGGTCCGAGCATCACCTGGGTGAAATCGATCACCTTGATGCCATCGAGGGGGAGGGGTTGGGACATTATTCTGCGGCCTCCATGACGAGGGCGTTGGACGAGGGCACGTCGCCGGGATCGGCACCCTGCGCGCGCATCTGCTTCTGGATCGCGGAGACGTCGGCCTCGCGCACGGTGACGCCGGCATTGAGCGCGACGGTCGCGGCGACGCCCACGGCCTCGCCTTGCGCCATGCAGGGCGGGATCTCGCGGCTCTTCTTCTGAGCCTGCGGGGTGCAGGAATAGTGGCGACCCGCCACCAGCAGGTTGTCGACCTCCTTGGGCACAAGCGCGCCGTAGGGGGTGTAGTAGTCGCGGCCGCGGCAGACGGTGTCGGCGAAGTGGCGACGCTTCATCACGTCGTCCTTGGTGACGACGTATTCACCTTCGAGGAGCCGCGTGGTGCGCACACCGGTCTGTGGCGCGAAATCGACCACATGTGCCTTCTCGAAGCCCGGTAGGTTCTCGCGGGCGAAGGTCATGAGCTTCTCCATCCGCTTGCGGCCCTCGAACTCGGCCCCGGTGAGCCCCTCGACCGAGAGGCCGCTGTATTGCGGCATGTGCGGGCAGTTGAGCCAGATCACGCCTGGCAGCGGCGTCTTCAGCCACCAGTAGTTCCAGCAGCCGCCGATGATCCGCTTGGCCTCGTGGTCGAGGCGCTGGAATTCCTCGGGGTTGGCATATTGCCAGGCCTCGGCCTTGTCGGTATCGACATTGCCCCAGCGGGAGACGGTGGTGACGATGAAGCTCGCCTCCTGGAACTTGGCGCCGGCGCTTGCCGCAACGTCGAGATCGCCCGAGGCATCGATGATCACGTCGCCCATGATCGCCTGGCGGCCTTCCTTGGTCTCGCAGATCACGCCCTTGGCAACGCCGTCCTCGACAATCGCCTCGGAGAACCAGCTATGCAGCCGCAGCTTGACCTTGGCCTCCTCCATCAGGTCGTAGGAGACCTTCTTGTAGCCGTCGGGATCAAAAGCGGCGGCGAAGCAGACGGGGTGCGGCATAGACTGGGTGTGGAAGTCGAACATCCCCCAGCGCGAGTATTTCTTCCAGTTCTCCTGCGTCTCGCGGCGACCGGGCATCCGGTCCTCCTCGGGCGGCGTGTGGCACAGGCCGATCGAACGCATCCGCTCGATCATCTCCATGCAGATACCCTTCACCGTGATCTCGGTATCGTTGTGCATGTCGTCCAAGAGCAGAACCATGCCACCGGCGGCGAGGCCGCCGAGATAGGGGTAGCGCTCCAGCAGCGTGACCGAGGCGCCGTTGCGGGCGGCGGAGACGGCGGCCGAGATCCCGGCGGGCCCGCCGCCAACCACCACGACGTCGGAGCGGTCGACCACGGGAACGTCGCGCAGACTCTCCCTGAGGGTTTTGTTCAACATCTTGATTCTCCTAAATATCTTGTCGCGCGACGATCAATGGATGTCCGAGGATTTCCAGCGGATCAGCTTGGCTTCGGCAAAGCTCACCAGCGCGAACATCATGACGGCCAGGAGCGCTGCGGTGAAGACGGTGGCGTAAAGCAGCGGCGAGCGGAAATTGAAGGTCGCCTCGATGATCAGCGCGCCCAAGCCGTAGTTGGAGCCGATCCACTCCGCCACGATGGCGCCGATGACGCAGGTGGTGGAAGCGATCTTGAGCGCCGCGAAGAGGAAGGGCAGCGAGCTCTGCAGGCGGACCTTCCAGAAGATCTCCCAGTTCGAGGCCGACAGCACGCGCATCAGATCGAGCGTGGCCGGCGACACCGCCTTGAGACCGCGCACCATGTTCACCAACGTCGGGAAGAAGCAGATCAGGCCCGCGATGATGATCTTGGGGGCGAAACCGTTGCCGAAGATCAGCACGAGGACCGGGGCCAGCGCGATGATCGGGATGGTGTTGATGAACACCGCGATCGGAAAGAAGGCGCGTTCGGCGGTGGAGTTGTGCACGAACCAGACCGCGAGCAGGATCGCCACGAGGTTGCCCGCGACGAAGCCCAGCGCCGCCTCGAGGAAGGTCGGCCAGAAATTGAGCCACAGCGTGCCAGCATTGTCCTGGAACGCGCCGAGGACGGCGACCGGGCTCGGGGCCATGTATTCGGGCACTTCGAAGAACCACACCACCCCCTGCCACAGGAGCAGCAGACCGGCGACGGCCGCGAGTGCCGGCCCGCGATCGATCGCCGCGTCGAGCGCCCGGCTCATCCGCGGCGCGGGCACCGGCATCGGGATTTGGCTTGCCTCGGCCATGTCAGCATTCCTCCAGGAGCTTGCGCAGATGCGCGGTGATCTGGACGAATTCCAGCGTGTCGCGATCCGCCAGCCGCCGCTCGGGGGGCAGCTCGACCTTCATGAATTCCTTCACCCGGCCCGGATGGGCGGCGAGCATCAGCACGTATTGACCGAGGAAGGCCGCCTCGGGGATCGAATGGGTGACGAAGAGGATCGTGGTCCCGGTCTCGCGCCAGATCCTGAGCACCTCCTCGTTGAGCTTGTCGCGGGTGATCTCGTCGAGCGCGCCGAAGGGTTCGTCCATCAGCAGGATCTTCGGCTTGGTCACCAGCGCCCGGGCAATGGCGACGCGCTGGCGCATGCCCCCCGAAAGCTCATGCGGCAACGCGTTCTCGCGTCCCTTGAGGCCCACCAGCTCCAGCAGGTCGCGCGGGTCGGCATGGGCGTCGCCGCCGCCGCCCACCTCGAGCGGGAGTTGCACGTTCTCCAGCGCGGTGCGCCACGGCAGCAGCGTCGCGTCCTGGAACACGTAGGAGAAGTTGCGGTCGGCGCGTGCGTCGCGGGGGGACTGGCCCTGCACGTCGATGACGCCGCGCGCTGCCGGCACCAGGTCGGCGATGGCCCGCATCAGGGTCGACTTGCCGCAGCCCGACGGGCCGAGGATGGTCACGAATGCGCCTTGCGGGATCTCGACCGAGACATCCTTGAGCGCGACGACCGTGCCCTCGGCGAAAGTGACGTCGAGATGGTCGACCCGTATCGCGCCCGGATCGGGTGTGGCAGCGGGATTTCCCGCTGCCGTATGCTGTTCCACCGCGACCATTACGAGACCTCGCGGCGCGCATCCGCTGTCATCTCGAGGATCTCGAGCGTCATCACCTCGTCGACCGTCGGCGCGTCACCGTCGAACTGGCCCAGATCGGCATAGGCGGCGAT
Organism: Limimaricola variabilis; assembly: GCF_034371605.1. Taxonomy (NCBI): domain Bacteria; kingdom Pseudomonadati; phylum Pseudomonadota; class Alphaproteobacteria; order Rhodobacterales; family Paracoccaceae; genus Limimaricola; species Limimaricola variabilis. Next base: position 2,000,595 of record NZ_CP139691.1, read on the forward strand.
CTGCGTCTCCCAGTTCTCGCGGTTCATCGTGCCCCAGCCGCTCTCGGCGGTGGCGTCGGTGAAGACGAATTCGAGCACCTTCTCGACCGCCCGCAGCTCGGCCGCGCGGTCCATGTTCGGATAGGCCGCGACCAACAGGTCGACCGCCTCCTCCGGGTTCTCGCGCACATAGTGCCAGCCGCGCGCCGTGGCCCGTGTGAAGCCCGCCAGCGACTCGGCCTCCTCGGCGATGGTCTCGTCGGTGGCGTAGTAGACGGTGGCGTAGAGTTGGATGCCGGTGTCCCACAGCATCAGGTCGACCCGATCCTCACCCAGCACGTCGACCGCCGCGACGTTGGTCAGCCAGCCGGTCACGGCCGAGGCCTGTCCGGTCATCAGCTGGTTCATGTCCGAACCCATGTTGACGATCTCGACCTGATCCTCGGGGATGTCGTTGGCCGCCAGAAGCGCCTTGAGCAGGATATGCGCGGTGGGCTGCGTGGCGATGGTCTTGCCGATCATGTCCTGCGGCGTGCGGATCGGATCACCGGGCAGCGAGAAATAGGTGAAAGGGTGCTTCTGGTAGCCGGCGGCGAAGGCCTTGATCGGGATGCCGGCGGCGCGGGCCAGCATGACCGACGGGCTCGACGAGATCTGCCCCACCTCGGCACGGCCCGCCGCGACGGAGCCGACGCCATCCACGTTCGGACCGCCGGGCGTGATCTTCAGCTCGAGCCCCTCGGCCTCGTAGAAGCCCTTGGCTTGGGCCACCACCTCGCCCAGAAGGCCATTGGAGGCGAGCCAGCCCAACTGCATCTCGACCGTCTTGAGCCCGGCGGCGTTGGCGGCGCCGACCCCGACCATGGCGGGAACTCCGGCGGCCATCGCCGCGCCCCCGGAATACCGCAGGAACTGGCGCTTGGTGATCTTGGTGTTCGGCACTGTTCTCGTCTCCCTGTTGCGACGCGCGACATCCCTCCCGACATCGCCTGTCACCGGGATACTGCGGAACCGCCCCGTTCCAAGAAAGAACAAATTTTCGGAGCAACTGATCTAATTTCGGCAATACCACTCAGGGACGATCACGCTTGGCATTGCCGCTTGGTCCGGCATTCGCCCCATGTCTCGGCGACGCAAGGAGCCACATCCCGGACCCTCCAGACCGCTCGGGCGGCGCAACATTGATGCGCGGCTTCGAAACGGCCTCGACTGGCCGCGATGGGCGGGATGCCGCTCATGCACGGCGGGGGCGGGCTCGGCTCGGCTCGTCGCCGGCGATGGAAACGGCAGGAATTCGGTGGCGGATCGGCGCCGAGGCACTAGGATCAGGCTCCGGAGGCTCCCTTGACGCGTCGAAGCGGATTGCGGAACGCTCGAACCGGTGCGAATGGCAGCGAGGCCGCGCGTGCCGCGCCGACAGGACGAATTCAGACGACGGCGACGCCGCAAACCCGGATGCGCCGAAGCGCGGCCCCGCCAGATGCCCCGATAACCGAACAGGCAGCCCTCATGAAATTCCGCTTTCCCATCGTCATCATCGACGAAGACTTCCGGTCCGAGAATTCGTCGGGGCTGGGCATCCGCGCGCTGGCCCAGGCCATCGAGAGCGAGGGCTTCGAGGTGCTGGGCGTGACCAGCTATGGCGACCTGTCGCAGTTCGCGCAGCAGCAGTCGCGGGCCAGCGCCTTCATCCTGTCGATCGATGACGAGGAGTTCAGCCCCGGCCCCGATCTCGACCCGGCGGTGCTGAACCTGCGCAGCTTCATCGAAGAGGTGCGCTGGAAGAACGCCGACGTGCCGATCTATGTCTATGGCGAGACCAAGACCAGCCGTCACCTGCCCAACGACATCCTGCGCGAGCTGCACGGCTTCATCCACATGTTCGAGGACACGCCCGAATTCGTGGCCCGGCACATCATCCGCGAGGCGCGCAGCTATCTCGAGGGCATCCAGCCGCCCTTCTTCAAAGCGCTGCTCGATTATGCCGAGGACGGCTCCTACTCGTGGCACTGCCCCGGCCATTCGGGCGGCGTGGCCTTCCTCAAGAGCCCGATCGGCCAGATGTACCACCAGTTCTATGGCGAGAACATGCTGCGCGCCGACGTGTGCAACTCGGTCGAGGAGCTGGGCCAGCTATTGGACCACAACGGCGCGATCGGCGCCTCGGAGCGCAACGCGGCGCGGATCTTCAACGCCGATCACTGCTTCTTCGTGACCAACGGCACCTCCACCTCCAACAAGATGGTCTGGCATCACACGGTGGCGCCGGGCGACGTGGTCGTGGTCGACCGCAACTGCCACAAGTCGATCCTGCACAGCATCATCATGACCGGCGCGATCCCGGTCTTCCTCAAGCCGACGCGCAACCATTACGGCATCATCGGCCCGATCCATCAGTCCGAGTTCACGGTCGACGCGATCAAGGCCAAGATCCGCGCCAACCCGCTGCTCGAAGGGGTGGACGCAGAGACCGTCAAGCCGCGCATCATGACCTTGACCCAATCGACCTATGACGGCGTGCTCTACAACACCGAGACCATCAAGTCGCGCCTCGACGGCTATGTGGACAACCTGCATTTCGACGAGGCCTGGCTGCCGCACGCCGCCTTCCACCCCTTCTATGGCGACTTCCACTCGATGGGGCGCAAGCGTGCCCGGCCGATGCATTCGGTGACCTACGCCACCCAGTCGATCCACAAGCTACTGGCCGGCATCTCACAGGCCAGCCACGTGCTGGTGCAGGATTCGCAGGACACCCGGCTCGACCGGCACCTGTTCAACGAATCCTACCTGATGCACAGCTCGACCAGCCCGCAATACTCGATCATCGCCAGCTGCGACGTGGCCGCGGCGATGATGGAGCCGCCGGGCGGCACCGCCCTGGTCGAAGAGAGCATCGCCGAGGCGCTCGATTTCCGTCGGGCCATGCGCAAGGTCGACGAGGAGTTCGGCGAGGAGGACTGGTGGTTCGAGGTCTGGGGCCCCGAGGAGCTTGCCGAGGAAGGCATCGGGGAGCCCGTGTCCTGGGTGCTGAAGAAGACCGACCATGACGGCATGCAGTCGTCGGGCGAAGACAGCTGGCACGGCTTCGGGGACATGGCGCCGGGCTTCAACATGCTCGACCCGATCAAGGCGACGATCATCACCCCCGGCCTCAATCTCGACGGCCGCTTCGAGGAGGCCGGCATTCCGGCCTCGATCGTTACCAAGTACCTCGCCGAGCACGGCGTCGTGGTCGAGAAGACCGGCCTCTACAGCTTCTTCATCATGTTCACCATCGGCATCACCAAGGGCCGCTGGAACACCCTCCTGACCGCGCTGCAGCAGTTCAAGGACGACCACGCCCGGAACCAGCCGATGTGGCGCATCATGCCCGAGTTCTGCGCCAAGCATCCGCGCTACGAGTCGATGGGCCTGCGGGATCTGTGCGAGCACGTGCACAGCCTCTATGCCAAGTACGACGTCGCCGTGCTGACCACCGATATCTATCTGAGCGACCACACCCCGGCCATGCGGCCCAGCGACGCCTTCGCCCATATCGCGCAGCGCACCACCCAGCGCGTGCCGATCGACGATCTCGAGGGCCGGATCACCACCAGCCTGGTGACCCCCTACCCGCCGGGCATCCCGCTGCTCATTCCCGGCGAGGTGTTCAATCGCAAGATCGTCGAGTACCTCAAGTTCAACCGCGAATTCGCGCGCGAATGCCCGGGTTTCGAGACCGACATCCATGGTCTGGTGCAAGAGAAGGGTGAGGATGGCGTGACCCGGTACTACGCCGACTGCGTCGCCGTCTGAACGCGCATTGCGCCGCCCCCACCCGCAGGGCGGCGGCGCAACATTCCTGCCACCCGGACAACTGCGGAACAGCAGTCAGAGACATGCGTCGAAAGGCCGACCTCCCCCAGAAGACCTGCGTCGCCTGCGGGCGGCCATTCGCCTGGCGTAAGAAGTGGTCCGCCTGTTGGGACGAGGTCCGCTACTGCTCCGAACGCTGCCGCCGCGAGAAGCGGCGACGCAAGGATGGCGATCCCTCGGGGCAGGCCTCGGGTGCGAGGCGGATGTGACGGGAAGCCCTAGGCTGGGCCTCTAGTCGATCATCGCGATGCCTCGCCGCCCTCAATGCCAGTCGACCGGCGCCGCGAAGACGTAACCGGCCCCGTAGACCGTGCGGATCAGCTTGGGATTGCGGGGGTCGTCGCCCAGCTTCTTGCGCAGGCGCGAAACCCGGACGTCGACGCTGCGGTCAAACTGCCCCCCGGCGTCGGCGAACAGCTGCTCGACGAGCCAATCGCGGCTAACCACCCTCCCCCGAGTGCGTAGAAACAGCTCCAGCAGGTCGGCATCGGCGCGCGACAGGGTGATCGCCGCACCTTCCGGATCGGTGAGTTCGAGCTTGGTGGCGTCGAAGCCCCAATCGCCGAAACGCGCCCGGCACGGCACCTCGGTCGCGGGCGCGACTGGGGGTGCCGCGCGTGCCATCCGGCGCAGCACGCTGCGGATCCGTGCAACCAGTTCGATCGGGTCGGCGGGCTTGGCGAGGTAGTCGTCGGCCCCCTGCGACAGCCCCTCGATCCGGTCGTCGAGACTGCTGCGCCCACTCACCACCACGGTGGGAATGCCGCGCGCGGCGAGATCGTCGCGCAGGAATTCGAGCCCATCGCCGTCCGGCAGGCCGAGGTCGAGCACGCAGAGGTCGGGGGCCGCGGTCTCGAGCGCGGTGCGTACCGCCCGGATCGACCGAAACGACCGCGCGGTCATGCCGGCGCGTTCGATTTCTCGCTGGAACAGCGCTGCGAGGTCGCGATCGTCTTCGAGGATGAAGATGGTCTCGCTCATGCCAAGCCTCCGCCTTGGATCGCTGCCGCGATGGTCTCGGCATCGACCGGTTTGCGCAGCAGCCGCACGCTGTCGCGCAGCCGGCTTTCGATCCGGTTGCGGCCGTAGCCGGTGATCAACACCACCGGCAGCCCTGCATCGCGGCCACGAACCCGGCGGGCGAGCTCGATCCCGTCCATCCCCGGCATCGAGACGTCCGAGACCAGCGCGCCGATCCCCGGCACCGCGGCGATCAGCTCCAGCGCCTCGGCGGCGCCCTCGGCTTCGAGGACCTGCGCCCCGATCGCCACGAGATTGCGGCTGAGCGTGGCGCGTACATCCGCATCGTCATCGACCAGCAGCACCAGCCGCCCGTCGAGCCTTGCCGCGGTCGCCGAGGGCTGAGTCTGGCGTGCCTCGGCCCCTTCGGGCGCGGCTGGCAGCGTCAGGACAAAGCACGTGCCGCGTCCCGGCGCGCTGTCGACCGCAATGCGGCCGCCCGAATCTGCGACGAAATTCTGCACCATGGTCAGGCCAAGCCCGGTGCCGCCCCGCCCGGCCTTCGTCGAGTAGAATGGCTCGAAAAGTCGCGCCTGGGTTTCGGCGTCCATGCCGGTGCCGTCATCCTCGACCCGGATCTCGATCTCGCCTGTGGCGGTGGCAATGCTCGACAGCCGGATCGTGCCGCCCCCGGCGCAGGCATCGGCGGCGTTGATCACCAGGTTGATCAGGCTGGTCTCGAGCAGCGCCGGGTCGGCATGGGCGGCGGCTGTGGCGCCGGGGGCCACGTCGAGCACGATCCCGTCGCCGAGGCTCGGCCGCACCAGCTCGGAAACGCCCTGCAGCGTCTCCGGGATCGTCACCGCGACCGGCGACAGCGGTTGGCGCCGGGCCACCGACAGCAATCGCCGCATCAGCTCGGCGCCGCGGCGGCCGGCGCGGATCGCCGGGTCGAGCATCTCGGCGGCGAGTGCCTCGTCGCCGATCCGATCGCGCATCGGGGCGAGATTGCCCAGAATGATGGTCAACAGGTTGTTGAAGTCATGCGCGATCCCCGACGAGAGCTGCCCCAGCATCTCCATCTTCTGCGCCTGCATCAGCGCCGCCGCTGCGGCCTTCTCGCGGGTGACGTTGACGGTGAGAAGATAGAAGCCGAGCACCGTACCGTCATGCGCCCGATCCGGACGCAGCAGGGTGCGGGTCTCCAGCGTCCGGCCGTCCGGAAAGGTGATCGGGATGTCGAAGGCCAGCGCCTCACCCTTCGCGCCGCGGTCGAAATAGGTGCCGACGCGGGCCATGGTGTCGGGTGTCAGCACCTCGGCATCGCGGCGGCCGATCACCTGCGCCGGGTCGAGGCCGTAGGCCTGCGCGAAGCGTCGGTTGGCAAAGCGGAACACCGCGTCGCGATCGAGATAGGCGATCCCCGCCGGCACTTCGTTGGCGATCACCCGCACCCGTTCGTCCGAGCGGCGCAGCTGCTCGGTGCGGCGCAGGATCCGTCGCTCGAGATCGAGCTCGCGGCGGCGCTGGGCCGTGATGTCGGTGTAGAGCGTCGCGAAACCACCGCCGGGCAGCGGCCAGCCCGACACCTGCAGGACAACGCCGTTGGGCCGGACCCGCTCGAGGCTGTGCGCCTCGAAGCGGCGGGCGGCCGCGACGCGCTCGGCCACCAGCGTGTCGAGATCGCCAGCGCCGTATTCGCCACGCTCCGCGTTCCAGCGCACCAGATCCTCGAACCGGGCCCCGGGCTGGCCGAACCGCTCCGGCATCTGCATCAGTTCGAGAAACCGGTCATTGGCGAAGATCAGCGTCAGATCGCTGTCGAACAGGGTGATCGCCTGATCGATGCGGTTCAACCCGGTCATCAGCGTCCCGAGAATATCGGTCTGCACGCGGTGGTCCCCCCCCTTTGGTGCCGCCCGGCCTCCCCTGCCGGTAGCGGGCGCAGACTGGCCGCTCGTTACAAATCCCGCAACCGGCAACATTCTCGTAACAATCGCCCGACAGCTTGCCGGCGAGGATATGGGAGGTCCGCAGGCAGGATGGCGAAGTTCTACGACGCACTCGAAGCGCGCGATCAGCAGGAGCGGGAGGCGGCGCAGTTCGCCGCGCTACGCGAGGTTCTTGGCCATGCGAAGGCCACGGCACCCTATTGGCGCGAGGCGCTGGCCCAGTTTGATTGCGACGCCGTCGTCACCGACCGCGCCGCGCTGGCCCGCCTGCCGGTGCTGCGCAAGTCCGAGCTGCCCGAGCGGCAAGAGCGGACCCCGCCATTCGGCGGGCTGGCGACGCGACCGGCCAGTGGCTTCCGTCGGGTCTACCTGTCGCCCGGCCCGATCGCGGAGCCAGAGACCGACGCGCCGCACTGGCATTTCGAGCGGGCGCTACACGCGGCCGGCATCGGGGCGGAGGACGTGGTGGCGAACTGCTTTGCCTACCACATGACGCCGGCCGGGATCATGTTCGACCACGCCTGCGCCGGGGTCGGCGCGACGGTGTTTCCCGCCGGGATCGGCAACACCGATCAGCAGGTCGAGGCGATCGAGCGGCTCGGCATCACCGCCTATATCGGCACCCCCGACTTCCTGCGCACCATCCTCGAGAAGGCCGATGCCAAGGGCGTGGACACGGGCGCGGTGAAGAAGGCGCTGGTCACCGGCGGCCCGCTGTTCCCGGCCCTGCGCGACTGGTACGCGGCCCGCGGCATCGAGGTGCGCCAGTGCTACGGCACCGCCGAGCTCGGGCTGATCGCTTACGAGACCACGCCGGGCGACGGGCTGGTGACGTCGGAGCAGGCGATCGTCGAGATTGTCCGCCCCGGCACCGGCGATCCGGTGGCCGAGGGCGAGGTCGGCGAGGTTGTCGTCACCACCTTCAACCCCGCCTATCCGCTGATCCGGCTTGCGACCGGCGATTTGTCCGCGATCATGCCAGGCCAGAGTCCCTGCGGCCGGACCGCGCCGCGGCTGCGCGGCTGGATGGGGCGCGCCGACCAGACCACCAAGGTGCGCGGCATGTTCGTCCACCCGGCGCAGGTGGCGCGGACCGTGAAACCCTATCCCGAGATCGGCCGCGCCCGCCTCGTGGTGCGCGAGACCGAGGGGCGCGACTCGCTCACCCTCGAGGTGGAAAGCGCCCAGCAGGGCGACGGGCTGGCGCAACGCCTCGGCGAGGCGCTGCGGGCGGAATGCCGGCTGCGCGGCGAGGTGGTCTTCCACCCGCCGGGCAGCCTGCCGAACGACGGCAAGGTGATCGACGACCAGCGCGACATCGCGGTCTGAACGCCGGCCGCACGACATGCAATGACGGGGCACGCCAGCTGGGGAGAGCCGGCGCCCCCGCCTAGGGAGGACATCGAATGGACCATTTGAGGCAGGCGCACCGACGCCCCGGGAGGATGGCGTGAGCGAACCGGTGCTGCAGTGCGAGAACATCAACCGCTTCTTCGGCGGCATCCATGCGCTCAAGGGCATCTCGGCCGAGATCCAGCAGGGCGAGATCTTCGGTCTCGTCGGCCCCAACGGCTCGGGCAAGACGACGCTGGTGAACTGCATCACCGGGTTCTACGCCCCGCAGCAGGGCCGGATCCTGTTCGAGGGCAAGCAGATCAACGGCATGCGACCGCATCGCATCGCCGCCAACGGCATCGCCCGGACCTTCCAGAACGTGGCCCTGTTCAAGGGCATGAGCGTGCTCGAGAACATCCTGATGGGTCGGCACATCTTCATGAATCCGAACCCGCTGGCGGCGCTGTTCTACCCGTTCTGGGCCGCGAAGGAAGAAGTCGCGCACCGCCGGAAGGTCGAACAGATCATCGACCTGCTGCAGCTCGAAAGCGTGCGTGACGAGCATGTCGAGGTGATCCCCCTGGGGCTTCAGAAGCGGGTCGAGCTGGCCCGCGCGCTTTGCGCCGAGCCGCGCATGCTCGTTCTGGACGAGCCGATGGCCGGGATGAACCAGGAAGAGAAGGAATACATGGTCCGCTTCATCCTCGACGCGCAGGAGGAGCTGAACCTCAGCGTGTTGATCATCGAGCATCACCTCGACGTGGTGACCTCGATCTGCGACCGCGTCCTGGTGCTCAACGACGGCAACAAGATCGCCGAGGGTCCGGCCCGTACCGCGATGTCGGACCCCGAGGTCGTCGCCGCCTATATCGGGGGGCAAGCCCATGCAGCATGATCCGCAGCCGTCCCGCGACCCGCGCATCCTGCACCCCGACTGGGAGCCGGGCGACACGCTGATCGCGCTTCTGGCGCGCAACGCCCGGACGCATCCCGACGGGATCGCGATGCGCGAACGCGACCACGGCATCTGGCAGCAGACCACCTGGGCCGGATATCTCGACGCCGTTCTGGCGCTCGCCGCCGGCTTCGAGGCGGCAGGCATCGGGCCGGGCGACATCGTGCTGGTGACCGGCGACAACCGTGCCCGGCTCTATGTCGCGACGCTGGCGCTGACCGCGCTGCGCGCGATCCCGGCGCCTGCCTATTCCGATGCCCGGCCCGAAGAGTTGCTGGACCAGATGATACGCGAGGGCATCCGCGCCGCGGTGGTCGAGGATCAGGAGCAGGTCGACAAGCTCGAAAGCCTGCGCGACCGGCATCCCGACCTGACGAAGATCTTCTACGACGATCCGCGCGGGCTCGGTGCCAAGGCGCCTGCAGGCGCCGCCGCGCTGGCCGATCTCGCCGAGAACGGCCAGGCCCGGCTCGCCGCCGAGGCCGGGCTGCGCGACGATCTGATCGGCCGCGCCACGGTGTTCGACACCGCTGTCCTGCTGCATTCCTCGGGCACCACCGGCGCGCCCAAGGGCATCCCGCTGCGCCACGGACACGTGCTCTCGGGCGTGCGCAACGCCGCCGCTGCCGGCTATTTCCGCGAGGGCGAGGAGCACATGGCCTACCTGCCGATGGCTTGGGTGGGCGATTTCAGCTTTTCGATCGCCGCCGCGATCGAGTTGCGGTTCACCGTCAACGTGCCCGAGAACCAGGAGACCGCGCTGCACGACCTGCGCGAGATCGCTCCGACGCTCTACTTCGCCTCGCCGCGCGCCTGGTCGGCGATGCTGACGCGGGTCCAGGTCGGCATCGCCGAAACCTCGGGGCTGAAGCGGCGGCTCTATGACCACTTCATGCCCTTCGCGCTCGAACTCGAACGCGCCCGGCTGGCGGGCCGCAAGCCATCGGCACTGCAGCGGTTCTGGCGCGGCGTCGGCGACGTGGTGATCTACGGCCCGCTGCGTGACCAGCTCGGCCTGCGCCGTGTCGCGCGGCCCTACACCGCCGGTGAGGCCATCGGCGAGGAGGTGTTCCTCTATTTCCGCGCGCTCGGCCTCAACCTGCGTCAGTTCTACGGCCAGACCGAGAACTGCGCCCTCGCCGTCGCGCAGTCGAGCGACGACATCAGCCTGACCACCGTCGGCCGCCCCTTCCCCGGGGTCGAGGTGCGGATCGACGAGACCGGTGAAATCCTGCTGAAGGGTGGCAACATCTTCGACGGCTACTTCGAGAACGAGAAGGCCACCGCCGAAAGCCTGCGCGACGGCTGGCTCTGCACCGGCGACGCCGGGCAGTGGAGCGATGACGGGCAGCTGATGGTGTTGGGCCGGTTGTCGGAGGTGATGCACAAGGCCGACGGCACGAGGTTCATCCCGACCTATCTGGAGAACCGGCTGAAGTTCGCCTCGGCGATCCGCGATGTCTGCGTCATCGGCAAGGACCGCGCCTTCCTCTCGGCGATCGTCTGCATCGACTTCGCGGCGGTCGGGCAATGGGCGCAGGAGCGCGGCCTGTCCTACACCTCCTATGCCGAGCTGTCGCAGCGGCCCGAGGTGCTCGAACTGGTGCGCCGCGAGATCGCCCGGCTCAACGATGCGGTACCGGCCGAGCTGTCGATCCGCCGCTTCGTGAACCTGCACAAGGAATTCGACCCCGATGACGGCGAGGTGACCCGGACCCGCAAGCTCAAGCGCGGGGTGATCGACGCGCGCTACGGGCAGATCATCGACGCGGTCTATGCCGGTCACGACGAGATCGAATACGAGGCGCGCATCACCTACGAAAGCGGCGAGACCGGGGTGCTGACCCGGGTTCTGAAGATCGGCGACCTGGACGGAGGGCAGCACTGACATGGCCTATTTCATTGAACTTCTGGTCAACGGTGCGCTGGTCGGGCTGATGTATGCGTTGGCCGCCCTCGGCTTCGTGCTGATCTACAAGTCGGCCGGGGTGCCGAACCTGGCGCAGGGCGCGCTGGTGATGATGGCCGCCTTCCTGGTCTGGTTTCTCGGCTCGCTCGGCCTGCCGATCTGGATTGCGATCCTGGCCGGCGCGGCGCTGATGTTCGGCTTCGGCCTCTTGGTCGAGCGGCTGCTGCTGCGGCGCATGGTCGGCCAGCCGGTGATCATGGTGGTGATGCTGACGCTCGGGATGGAGATCCTGCTGCGCGGGCTGATCCCCGGCGTGTTCGGCGCCTCGCCGAAATCGATCGACCTCGGCATCGGCCTCGCGCCGGTGATCGTCGCCGACGTGTTCATGAACCGCGCCTACCTGATCGGCGGGCTGGTCGCGCTGCTGCTGATCGGCGCCTCGATGCTGTTCTTCCGCACCCGGCTCGGCACCAAGCTGCGCGCGGTCTCGGACGACCACGTCGCCAGCTGGGCGGTTGGTCTGTCGGTCGAACGGGCGATCGGGCTGTCCTGGGGCATCGCCGGCATCGCGGCGGTCGGCGCCGGGGTGCTGTGGGGATCGGTGCAGGGGGTCGACTGGACCCTGTCGACGCTGCTGTTCCCGGCGATCGCCGTGGTGATCCTCGGCGGCATCGACTCGATCAAGGGGGTGCTGGTGGGCGGCCTTGCCGTGGGCATCCTCGGCAGCGTCATCCCCGGCTATCTCGACGCCTATGCGGGGGGCAGCACGCGCGACGTCGTCACCTCCGTCATCATCCTGCTGACCATCCTCGTGCGGCCGCACGGGATCTTCGGCCGCGAAGACATCGAGAGGATCTGAGCCATGTTCTACCGTCTTTCCGGCGTGCGCCACACGAGCTACCCGGCCGCCCGTCAACTCTGGCCGATCGCGGCCGATCGGTGGCAGGTCGGGGTGCTGGCTCTGCTGGCGCTGCTGGCGCCGCTGCTGATCTCGGACCTCTACCTCGGCAGCTACGCCCTGCCCTGGCTGATCTGGACCGCGGCGGCACTCTCGCTGTCGCTGCTGATGGGGCTTGGCGGGCAGCTGCATTTCGGCTTTGCCGCGGTGATGGCGATCGGTGCCTACAGCTCGATCCACCTCGCCCGCGGCGGCGTGCCCTTCGAGTTCGCGCTGCTCGGCGGCGGTCTCACGGCCGCGGTGATCGGCACCGCCTTCGGCGCCGCGGCGCTGCGGGTGAAGGGCCTCTATCTGGTGATGGCGACGCTCGCCATGCAGTACCTCGTGGACTGGGTGATCTCGAACGTGCCGGCGATCTCGGGCGGCGCGCAGGCGACGCTGCGCACGCCGGAGGTCTCGTTCCTGTGGATCCCGATCGACAGCCTCGACGCGCGCTACTACGTCGCGCTGCTCTGGACCGTGCTGATGACGCTGTTCTTCCTGAACGTGAAGCGCACCAGCTTCGGCCGGGCGCTGGCGGCGATCCGTGACAAGGACTTCGCCGCGGCGGTGATCGGCGTCGATCCGTTCCGCACCAAGCTGACGGCCTTCATGACCGCCTCCTTCGCGGGCGGCGTGTCCGGCGCGATCCTGGCGTTCTGCTACTACGGCGCGGTGACGCCGGAGCAGTTCGGCTTCAACGTCTCGATCCAGCTCGTCGCGATGGTGCTGGTCGGCGGCCTTGGCAGCGTCATCGGCGGCTATCTCGGCGCCGGCTTCGTGCTCCTGGTGCCGATCGTGCTGACCAACCTGATCGCCGGTCTCGGCGCGGCGGGCTGGTTCTCGATCTCGCAGAACCTGACGGCGCATCTGCCGCTGATCTTCTACGGCGGCATGATCATCGGCTTCCTGCTGTTCGAGCCGCTCGGCCTCGCCAAGATCTACGACAACATTCGGAAATATTTCCTGGTTTGGCCGTTCCGCCATTCCGGAAGCTGAAGGCCCGAAAGGGCCGTTGAGGGAGGAGGAACCCTATGACGATACTGAAGCGGATCGGGCAGCCGGCGGCGCTGGCACTTGGCTTGGCAGGTGCCGCCGGAGGTGCCGCGGCACAGGACAAGGAGCCGATCAAGTTCGGTCTCCTGCAGGACTTTACCGCCGTCTACACCTTCGTGACCGGCGAGTATAACCAGGGCCAGCAGGACTACCTGACGCTGGTCAACGAGGAAGGCGGCGTCGACGGCCACATGATCGAGGCCATCGTGCGCGATACCGGCAACGAGCCGCAGCGCGGCATCGAGGCCTACAACCGGGCGCGCGAGGAGGGCGCGATCCTGTTCGACTTCCTCTCGACCCCGGTGTCGCGCGGCCTGGTCGACCAGGTGATGAAGGACGAGGTGGTGCTGATCACCCCGCTGCACGGACGCGGCGACGCGGCGGCGGGCGAGACCTTCCCCTACGTGTTCCCGACGATGGCGACCTACTGGTCTCAGGCGGCGATCCTCGCCGATCAGATCAAGTCGAGCGACGGCCTCGAGGGCAAGAAGATCGCGGTGGTGCATATCGACAGCCCGTTCGGTCGCGAGCCGATGCCGGTGCTCGAGAAGATCGCCGAGGTCGAGGGCTTCGAGATCCGCGCCTTCCCCTATGCCAGCCCCGGCAACGAGCAGTCGGCCACCTGGTCCGAGGTGCGCCGCTACCGTCCCGACGTGGTGTTCATCTGGGGCGCCGGCGGCGGCCAGTCGGTGTCGGTCCAGCAGGCGATCCGCAACGGCATCGACCCCGCCGCCATCCGCTCCGTGGTCTGGATGGCCGAGACCGACGCCAACAATGTCGGCGCCGACGCGATGGTCGGTCTGAAGCGGTTCGAGGCGACCGCCACCGGCACTGACAACCCGATCCTCGAGCGCATCGTCGAGAAGGTGATCGAGCCGGGCCTCGGCGCCGGCGACAGCAGCAATGTCGGCTCGAGCTACTACAACATCGGCGTCGCGACGATGACCGTGGCGGTCGAAGCCGCGCGGCTGGCGCTGGAGCGCGAGGGCGCACCGCTGACCGGGCCCAAGCTGAAGGCCGGCTTCGAGATGATCGAGGGCTTCGACGCCGAAGGGCTTATGCCGCCGATCACCATCACCGCCACCGATCACCAGGGCGGCGGCTATGGCCGCGTTTCCGAGTGGACCGGATCGGAGTGGAAGCCGGTGAGCGACTGGACCACCGCCTATGAGGACATCGTCCACGAGGAGATCGAGACCAGCGCCGCAACCTACGCAGGGGGCAACTGAGCATGAGCGGACTCGCCCTTTCGAATGTCGAGGTCGTCTACGACAAGGTGTTTCTCGCCATCAAGGGCGTGTCGATGGAGATCAAGGAGGGCGAAATGGTCGCCCTCCTCGGCTCCAACGGCGCCGGCAAGAGCACCACGCTGAAGGCGATCAGCGGCCTGCTCGGCCCGGAGCGGGGCGACATCACCCGGGGCGAGATCCGCTTCGGCGACACCGATCTGCGCAGCCTCGGCGCGCCGGCCCGGGTCGATCACGGTCTGGTCCACGTTCTCGAAGGACGCCGGGTCTTCGGCCATCTGACGCCGGACGAGAATCTCGTCGCGGCCTATCGCGGCGGGCGAGCCGAACGGTCGTTCGAGGAGCTGCGCGACGAGGTCTACCGCTACTTTCCCCGGCTCAAGGAGCGTGCTCGCTCCAAGGCCGGCTACCTGTCGGGCGGCGAACAGCAGATGCTGGCGATCGGCCGGGCGCTGGTGACCGAGCCCAAGTTGATCATGCTGGACGAGCCGAGCCTCGGCCTAGCTCCGGTGCTTGTGGCCGAGATCTTCTCGATCATCCGCGAGATCAACCGGAAGCACGGGCTGACCGTGCTGCTGGTCGAGCAGAACGCGGCGGCCACGCTGGAGATCGTCAACCGCGCCTACCTGATCGAGAACGGCCAGATCGTCATGTCCGGCGAGGCGGCAACGCTGAAGGCGAACCCGGACGTCCAGGAATTCTATCTCGGCAGTGGCGGCAAGGTCGATTACCACGCGATCAAGCACTACCGCCGCCGCAAGCGCTGGCTCGCCTGAGCGGCGCGCGATGTCGGTCGCGCTCCGGCAGCGACCGACACAACCTTGGACCCTTGGGCCCGGTTCGAAGCTCAGAAACCGGCGAAACGACGTTCCAGCAGCAGCATTTTCTGAGTGGGATCACCCTGTCCAAGGCCCCATCCTGCGCCCTGCCTTTCGGCCTTCCCCCAAAGCGAAACGCCCCGCGGCTTGAGCTGCGGGGCGTTTGATTTGGTTGCGGGAGCAGGATTTGAACCTGCGACCTTCAGGTTATGAGCCTGACGAGCTACCGGGCTGCTCCATCCCGCGACAGGATGTTTGGCCTGCTGCGCGGAGCGCTGCTTGAGGCCGGATCGGTTCTGGCATCGTGTCAGAGAGAATGTGGGATGTTCTTTACTAGGTCTGGCGGTGACTTACTCTCCCACGTCTTGAGACGCAGTACCATCAGCGCAACGGCACTTAACGGCCGAGTTCGGAATGGGATCGGGTGTTTTGCTCGTGCTATGGCCACCAGACCGAGAAAAGAACATCTTCGGTGGCCTGCCGCGCGGGGCGCTGCTCGAGGCCGGTGTGGCCTGTCGCGTCGCTTGGGGGGAGGTCACCATATCAGCCGCCCTGCCCCGATTGGGGGGAGCGGTGTTCCAGGTCGTCGTACATTTCCTTGATTGTGTATGCTTTCGGATCCAGCCTTGCTGTTTCTGGATCGGATCAAGCCTATCGGACCATTAGTATCGGTCAACTGAACGCATTGCTGCGCTTACATCTCCGACCTATCGACGTGGTGGTCTACCACGGTCCTCAGGGATACCTTGTTTTGAGGGGGGCTTCCCGCTTAGATGCCTTCAGCGGTTATCCTGTCCGATCATAGCTACCCAGCACTGCCGTTGGCACGACAACTGGTCCACCAGTGGATCGTTCACCCCGGTCCTCTCGTACTAGGGGCAACTCCTCTCAAGTATCCTACACCCACGGAAGATAGGGACCGAACTGTCTCACGACGTTCTAAACCCAGCTCACGTACCTCTTTAAATGGCGAACAGCCATACCCTTGGGACCTGCTCCAGCCCCAGGATGAGATGAGCCGACATCGAGGTGCCAAACACTGCCGTCGATATGGACTCTTGGGCAGTATCAGCCTGTTATCCCCAGCGTACCTTTTATCCGTTGAGCGATGGCCCTTCCACTCGGGACCACCGGATCACTATGGCCGTCTTTCGACTCTGCTCGACGTGTCAGTCTTGCAGTCAGGCTGGCTTATGCCATTGCACTCGACGAACGATTTCCGACCGTTCTGAGCCAACCTTCGCGCGCCTCCGTTACTGTTTGGGAGGCGACCGCCCCAGTCAAACTACCCGCCACACAGGGTCCCGGATCCGGATGACGGACCGCGGTTAGACATCAAGAGTGCGAAGGGTGGTATCTCAAGGGAGGCTCCACGGGAACTGGCGTTCCCGCTTCAAAGCCTACCACCTATCCTGCACATCGCAATCCTGATGCCAGTGTGAAGCTGTAGTAAAGGTGCATGGGGTCTTTCCGTCTAACCGCGGGAAGCCGGCATCTTGACCGGCAATTCAATTTCGCTGAGTCGATGTTGGAGACAGCGGGGAAGTCGTTACGCCATTCGTGCAGGTCGGAACTTACCCGACAAGGAATTTCGCTACCTTAGGACCGTTATAGTTACGGCCGCCGTTTACCGGGGCTTCAATTCAAGGCTTGCACCTCTCCTTTTAACCTTCCGGCACCGGGCAGGCGTCAGACCCTATACGTCGTCTTGCGACTTCGCAGAGCCCTGTGTTTTTAGTAAACAGTCGCCACCCCCTGGTTTGTGCCCCCGGCCTCTACTTGCGTAAAAACCGGGCCTCCTTCTCGCGAACTTACGGAGGTATTTTGCCGAGTTCCTTCAACATCGTTCTCTCAAGCGCCTTGGTATTCTCTACCAGTCCACCTGTGTCGGTTTAGGGTA